>CAVUSB010000022.1:0-10693 GCA_963744045.1 uncultured Acidimicrobiaceae bacterium | reverse complement strand
GTGTCAAGACATCGGAGACCGGCGTCCAGGACAGCGTAGTCCTGGACGCTTGGTCAGGGGATCCGCTGGTAGTCCTTGGTCGGATCGAGGACGAGGCGGCGCAGCGGCGAGCCGTCGAATCCCACGATCTCGATGTCGAGGCCGTCGACGAGCATGGCGACCCGCCAGCCGGCGTAGGCGTTCCCGATCCCGATGTGGTGCAGGCGGCCCCGGTGGCGCAGGGTGACCCGGCCGGCTCTGTCCACCCGGTCAAAGCGCAGCCGGCGCTCGCCCACCTTGACGAATGAGGAGAGGGCACCGCCTTCTCCCGTGCGTCGTAGACCGACGCCGGTGTCTTACGTCCGATGCCCCGGTGCGGGCGCACCTCGTTGTAGTAGTCGACGAAGCGGTCGAGCTGACGCTGGAGCTGCTTGGGGCTCGTGATGTCCTGCATGGCCAAGAACTTCTTCATGGTCTGGTGGAAGCGCTCCACTTTTCCGCAGGTCTGGGGATGGTAGGGCCGAGAATGCTTGGCCTCGATGCCGAGGGCGAACAGCTCTTGTTCGGTCACCCCAGCCACCTGGTGGTGGCGTTCGGTGGTGAAAATCAACCCGTTGTCAGTGAGAAAAGAGGCCGGATACCCCCTGGTCTCGGCCGCTTTGTGCAGCACCCGGACGACATCGTTGGCCTTGACCACTTTCATGGCTCTCGAGGCCACGCACAGCCTCGAGTGGTCGTCGATCATGTTGAGCACCTCGTAGACCTGCACCGCCCCCGAACTCGACGTGGGTCATGTCGGCCTGCCAGGTCTCGTTCGGCAGCGTCGGCCACGAACCGTCTTGAACGAGCTCTTCGGACGCTTCTGGGGTGAGAGGGCGACGAACCCCCGGGCCTTTAAGACCCGAAAGATTGTGGAGGTCGACGGAGGCGTTCCGTAACGCTGCGCCAGGTGGTAGTGGATCGTGGCCGCACCGGCATCGAGTCCGTCGTCGGCCAGCGCCTTGTGCACCGCCACGATCTCGTCCTCGTAGACATCGGCGATGCGGGTCGGCGAGCGGTGTGGTCGCCGCGAGCGTGGCGCCAGGCCTTGCAGGACCTTCGAGGCGATAGCGGCGCAGGAGCTTGAACAGCCAGCCCGCACTGACATCGTGGGCCTTCGCCAGCTCCTTGATCGGTCGCCCGGTCCGCAGATGCGTCTCGATCAGGAACCGTCCCATGTCCATAGGAGAACCCCTCTACTCAGCGGTCTCCTATGTCTTGACACATGCCCAGAGGCGGTGTCCTATGTCCTGAAATCCAACATCGAGCACCTCGTAGGACTCCTCGAGCAGGTGCGGCATGAGGGAGCTGTGCGTTTGCGCGCGGTCCCAGGGACACTCGGCCCGCAGGGTCTCCACCAGAAGGGCCAGGCGCGCCATCTCGTGTTCCAGCGCAGCCGGAGCAACCAGCTCGGGGATGAAGAGGGTGGTCAGGTGATCGGGCTCGAGGGCGCGATCGAGGTCCCACCATCCGACGCGGACCACCTGCTCGTCCTCGAGGCCGAGGTGGTGCAGGATCACCACCTCGGGCACCGGACCGTCGCCGTCGTACAGGGACGACAGCTTGATGTCCGAGAGCACCGCCCGCGACCAGCACTGCGCGACCAGGAAGGGCCCGCGCTCGTTGGCAACCTGCCGCGGCGAACTGTTCGGCGTCGACCAGGCGGACCCCCGCACTGAGCGGGTCGAGGCCGAGCCGCTCCCAGGCCAGGTCGAGAAACGAAAGAGCGGGAACGACGGTGAGATCCACCCTCGGATCGTGACGCAGGAGCTCGACGGTGCGTTCGGCCACCAGCGGCGAACCCGGCACGGCGTAGACGATCGGCTCGGGGGCGTGCGCGGTCGCCGCCGCCACCAGTGTCTCCACGATCGCCGCGTAGACCTCGGCGAACGTTGCGGCCGACTCGTAGTGACGCGTCCAGCGCGATGAAGTCCGACAAGCTCTCGGCCGCCGGATGGCGCGCCGTGCGCAGGAACGTCTGTGCGGCACCGGCGATCACGTCCCGGGCTCTCGACGGTCAGGTAGCCGGGTCCCGCCGGCCCGAGCCCCACCACCGTGATGCGGGGACGGCTCCGTCCCACCGCGTTAGGGGGTCTGTCCGCTGGATGCCGTGCCGCTCGTGGCCGTTGGCGTCGCGGGGTTGTTGGCCACCGGGTTCAGCACGTCGGTCACCGGCGGGGAGGTGGGCGGCAGGACCTGCGCCTTGGCCGGCGCCCACGCCCCGTAGCGCGGATCGACGGTCACGGTCGCCTTCCGCTCCGCCGCGTTGATCGCCGTGCGCGCCTTGTCCGCCCCGGCGGCCTCGGCGGCGGATTGCACCGCGGGCTTCGCCTTGGCGAACGACGTGGGCGTCCGCGAGGTGATCTCGATCAGGAGGTAGTTGCCGTTGACCGCAATGGGGCTCGAGACGGTGTTGAGCGGCAACTCCTGCAGGTTGGATCCGGTGGGCAACGACGCCGCAATCCCGTAGAGGATGTCGCATCCCTGCGGTCCTCCGCCCGTGACCTGGGAAGCCACCTGCGAGAACGGCGTGCCGGCGGCGACTTGCGCCGCCGCCGCTTGCGCATCGGCCTGGCTGGTGTACTCGGCCACGGTGAAGCACGCGGTGTCGAAGGCGTGCGAGTGCGAGGTGAAGTAGCTGCTCCAGATCAGCGGTCGTCGGACCGACACCGGCCTGGTGTTTTTCGTACTGGCTGACCGTGGCGTCGAACTGCAGTTGCCGGTCGACGAACGACGTCGGCATGGTGGCCAGGACGTCGGCCGCCGTGAGGTGTCGTCCGCGCAGGCGTACTGGGACCCGGCCACCTCCTGCAGGACCGCGGTGATCTGGGCCTCCAGCTGGGCGTGCGCCGTCGCCAGGTCCTCCGAGGTGACCGGCAGACCCTCGCTTGGCGGCCAGTTCGAGCACCAGCTCGTGCCCGATCAGCGTGTCGACGTAGTTCGAGGCGAAGGCCGCGCTCGCCGTCGGATGCGCGTCGGTCCCGGTGGGCTGCCCGACCCCGGCGATGGGGGGCAGGCCCGTCTGGCCCTGGCTCCCGACCAACTCCTCGGCATTGAGGTAACACTGGTAGTCCGCACTGTTGGCAATGGCCGAAAGGTCGGAGTTCACCGCATCCTGGGAGATGGCGGAGCCGTTGACGGTGGCGGCATTCGAGGGCACGGCGAACGCCGCGGCCGCCAGTCCGCCGGCCAGAACAATGAGAAGAACGATGAATCGCTTCACGCGCCGCGCATGTTACAAGCTGTCCGGACGGGACCCGGTGTCATCCGCCGGTATTAGTTCTTCGAGGAGTCGACGCAACACGTCGGCGGGAAGCTCGCCGGGGCGGATCGGGATCAGAAGCTGGGACTGGTCCTCCCGGTACACGGCACCGGGCACGAGTCGCCGCAGCCGAACTTCCGCGCTGGCGGCGAGGTGCACCGGCGCCACCCGGGCCACGGGTTGGTTCGCGCCACCCGGGCGCACGCTGCTCATGGTGACCTCGCGGACGCCCCGCGCCATGGCCGCCACCCGCAGCCGGGCCAGGGCCAGGAGCCCCAGGGCCGGCGCCGGGAGAGGTCCGTAGCGGTCCGCCCACTCGGCCCCGATGTCCTCGACGTCGGCGTCCGACGACACCGAGGCCAGGCGCCGGTAGGCCTCGAGCCGGGCGTCCTCGGCCGTCACGTAGTCCTTGGGCAGGTGGGCGTCGCCCGGGACGTCGAGCGCCACCGTGGGCGGCGTGGGTCGGGCCTCGCCCCGGGCCTCGGCCACCGCTTCGGCCACCAGCTGGACGTAGAGGTCGTACCCGACCGCGGCGATGTGCCCGGACTGATCCGCCCCGAGGAGGTTGCCCGACCCACGAATCTCCAGGTCGCGCATGGCGATCTTGAACCCCGACCCCAGCTCGGTGTGCTCGCCGATCGTGCGCAGGCGTTCGTAGGCCTGCTCGCTGAGCACCCGGTCGGCCGGGTGGAAGAGGTAGGCGTAGGCGCGCTGGCCCCCGCGCCCGACCCGGCCTCTGATCTGATGCAGCTGCCCCAGTCCCAGCAGGTCGGCCCGGTCCACGATCAGCGTGTTGACCGAGGGCATGTCGATACCGGATTCGATGATGGTCGTGCAGACGAGCACGTCGTAGCGACGCTCCCAGAAGTCGAGGACGACCGTCTCGAGGCTGCCCTCGTCCATCTGCCCGTGCGCGATGGCCACGCGGGCCTCGGGCACCAGGCTGTTGACCTGGCGGGCCACGGCCTCGATGTCGGACACCCGGTTGTGCACGTAGAAGGCCTGCCCCTCGCGCAGCAGCTCGCGCCGGAGCGCCTCGCTGATCGCGGCCGGATCGTGCTCGCCGACGTACGTGAGGATCGGACGCCGGTCGGCCGGCGGGGTGTTGACCATGGACAGGTCCCGGATGCCGGTCAGCGCCATCTCGAGGGTGCGCGGGATGGGGCTGGCCGTGAGCGTCAGCACGTCGACACCTTCGGCCAACCGCTTCACCGCCTCCTTGTGGGTCACACCGAAGCGCTGCTCCTCGTCGACGACGAGGAGGCCGAGTCGCTTGAAGACCACGTCCGCACCCAGCAACCGGTGCGTGCCGATCACCACGTCGATGCTGCCGTCGGCGAGTCCCTCGACCACCTTCTTCTGCTGGGCCGGCGACAGGAACCGGCTCAACAGCTCGACGCGGACCGGGTAGGGCGCGAACCGGTCGGCGAACGTCTGTGCGTGCTGGCTGGCCAGCAGCGTCGTCGGCGCCAGGACGGCCGCCTGGGTCCCGTCCTGCACGGCCTTGAAGACGGCCCGCACCGAGACCTCGGTCTTCCCGAATCCCACGTCGCCGCAGATCAGGCGGTCCATGGGGCGGGGCTCCTCCATGTCCGCCTTGACGTCGGCGATGGCCTTGAGCTGGTCCTCGGTCTCGACGAACCCGAAGGAGCCCTCCATCTCGGCCTGCCACGGGGTGTCGGGCCCGAAGGCGTGCCCTTCCACCGCCAGCCGGCGCCGGTAGAGCTCGACCAGCTCCTCGGCCACCTCGCCGGCCGCGGCCCGCGCCTTGGCCCGGGTGCGCTGCCAGTCGGCTCCCCCCATTTTGGAGAGGGTCGGCGTCTCGCCCCCGCTGTAGGCGGTGATGGCCTCGATCTGATCGACCGGGAGATAGAGCCGATCGCTGCCTCGATACTGCAGGATCAGATAGTCCCGGGTGGTCCCGCCCATCGTCCTGGAGGTGACCCCTTCGAACCGGGCCACGCCGTGCTGGCGGTGGACGACGAAGCTGCCGACGGCCAGATCGTCGAAGAAGCCGTCGGTGGCGCGCGCCCGCGGGCGCGCCCGCCGGTGGGGCAGGCGCCGGCCGGTGATGTCGGATTCGGACAGCACGGCCACCTTGCAGTCGGGAAGGATGAACCCGCTCGACAGCGGCGCCGTCACCACGAAGGCACCCGGTGCTCCGGAGCGCTCCTCGACGACCGGGGCATGCACCCCCTCTTCGGCCAGCACGGTCGACAGGCGCGCCGCACCCGCCGTCGTGGCGGCGCAGAGCGTCACGGCGTACCCGTCCCCGACCAGCTGCGACACCTGGGCCGCCAGCCGGCCCGGGTCCCCGGCGACCGGGCTGAAGCCCCGCACCGTCACGGCCGGCGTGCCCGGCCCCTCCGGCGCCGTCGGGACGGCGAGCACGCCCGCCTTGCTGTTCTGCAGGAGCCGCTCGAAGGGCAGGTGGAGGCGGGGGAACGCGTCCTGGAGTCCGTCGGCCACCCCCCAGGTCAGGGCCAGCGTCTCGGCCAGCGCCGCCTCCTCGTCGAGCAACTGCACGGCGCGATCACGGATCCGCCGGGGCTCGACGAGCACCACCTGTGACCCCGGGGGGAGGAGGTCGGGCAGGAGATCCTCCCGGGGGTGGACGTAGGGCAGCCACGACTCCATGCCGTCGAAGGTCTCGCCCTCGGCGAGCCGTTCCCACTGGCCGACGCCCCACGGCTGGCTGCGGACCAGCGACGCCGCGGCCGCCCTGCACGTCGGCCGTCGGCATGAGCTCGCGGCAGCCGAAGAACACGGCGGCGTCGAGGTCGGTCTGCGAACGCTGGTCGTTGACGGCGAACGCGGTCAGCCGGTCCACCTCGTCGCCCCAGAGGTCGATGCGCACCGGCACGTCGGCCGTGGAGGGAACACGTCGATGATGCCGCCGCGCACGGCGATCTCCCCCCGGTGCTCGACCTGATGCTCGCGCCGGTAGCCGGCCCCGACCAGCCGGGAGACGAGCTCGTCCGCCGAGAGCTCCTGGCCCGGGACGCACGGTCAGCGGCGGGTCGGGCGGGATCGGGGCCGAGCCGCTGGAGGAGGGCGCGGATCGGCGCCACGATCACCCGGGGCGGGACGAACAGCGGGTCGTCGACGGGATGCCGGAGGCCCCACAGCAGCGCCAGGCGGCGGCCCATCGTCTCGACCTCGGGGCTGACCCGCTCGAAGGGCAGCGTCTCCCAGGCCGGCAACACGGCGACCGACCCCCCCACCGCCCCCACGGTGGCCGTGTCGGGCCCGCCCCCGTCGTCGCTGCGGGGGAGGAGGCAGGCCAGGTCGTCCGCCACCCGGTCGGCGTCCACCCCGGTGGCCGTCACCACGACGATCGGCGACCGCTCGGTGAAGTTGGCCAGCGCGGCCACGAGGACCGCCTGGGCCGGCAGGGCCACCGCCACGGTGGCGTCGGCCGAGCCCAGAAGGGTGGGCAGGACCGGGTCGGTGCGGAGGAGCGGGGAGACGGCGCTGAGTGCGCCCTGGCGCGGACCGGTCAAGGGAGGACGGAGTTCCGGGGGGTGCTCTGCGAGGGGGTCGCCGGTCACCCGGTCCACACTACCGGCGCGCTCCATCGAGCTCATCGGGCTCATGCAGGCGCGCCGGGCCGCATCAGGGGAGCGAGTGGCACCACTGCATGGCGGCGTCGACCCCGTCGCACGCGATGTGCTCCACCGTCTCCGCCGCCAACGCCACCGACGACTCGAGCAGCGTGCGGACCGCCCTTGGGCGGGCGATTCAGCACATGGGCCGCGCCCTGCGCGGCGCTCGGCGGCTTCCCCACGCCGATGCGCACCCGGACGAAGTCGGTGGAGTGCAGGTGCGCCTGCAGGGAACGCAGCCCGTTGTGACCGGCCAGGCCGCCGCCCGCCTTCACCCGGACCGTCCCCGGCGGAAGGTCGAGCTCGTCGTGGACGACGACGATGGAGGTCGGATCGTCGATCCCGAAGCGCTTGGCCAGACCGCGCACCGCCAACCCCGACTCGTTCATGTAGGTCGTGGGGACGGCCAGCGCCACCTTCGTGGCGGGCGTGCACAGCGACGTCAGCGTCACCCGGGCCTGCACGCCCTTCTCGGCGCGCAGGTCGGTGCCCGGCTCGGGAGGCCAGGAGCTCGACCGCCTCGGCCCCGACGTTGTGCAGCGTCCCGGCGAATTCCCGTCCCGGATTTCCCAGCCCGACCACCAGCAGGTCGGCTGCGGTGCCCCGTCGCTCGGAGCGGGGAAAGATGCGGCGCAGGGCTTAGCCTTCGTCGGCGGGCGTGTCGGCGGCCGGAGCCGCCGCCACCGCCGTCGGCACCCTCTTCGCCCTCTTCGCCTTCCGCCTCGAGCGTGACCACGCGCGGCGGTTGCCCGATGGCGATCGCCGTCTCCGGGTCGACGTCGGTGGTGACGCCGGGCGGCATGGTGAGGTCGGAGATGCGCAGCTGGGCGCCGATGGTCAGCTCGCTGATGTCCACCTCCAGCGAGGTCGGGATGTCGGCCGGCCGGGCCTTGATGGCCAGGGTGAACATCTGCTGGTCGACCAGGCCGTCGCCGTGGTGCACCTCGAGCGCCTCGCCGACCAGGACGATGGGCACGTCCGCCGCGATGACCTCGTCGCGCCGCACGATCTGGAAGTCGACGTGGGTCACGGTCTGCGCGATCGGGTGACGCTGCATTTCGCGGGCCAGGGCCAGGTAGGTGGTGGTCCCGGTCTCGAGCGAGAGCAGCTGGTTGGCTCCGGCCTCGCCGTTGAGGGCGATCCGGAGCTCGCGGGCGGGCACGGCCACCGACACCGGGTCGGTCCCGTGCCCGTAGATCACGCCGGGGATCTTCCCTTCACGGCGCAGGCGGCGCGTGGCACGCGAGCCAAGGGTGCGCCCTACTTCGGCGGCAAGGGTGACATCGGCCATAACGGATCTCCTCAAAATGGTGCAGAACGGTGGCGCGCGGACGGCACGAGGGCCTCCGGCGAACGGCCCACCAGCGTAGTCGCCAATTCGGGCCCGGTACCAACGGGGCCCGCGCAGGCCCTAGACCAGGTTGTCTCCACCGAAGAGCTCGGAGACCGAGGTGTCCTCGAAGACGGCGTCGATGGCGTCGGCGATGATCTTGGCCACCGAGAGGACCTCGAGCTTGTCGAAATAGCGGTCCTCGGCCACCGGGAGGGTGTCGGTGACCACGACCCGGGAGATCGGGGCCGCCTTGAGGCGGTCCACGGCGGGGTCCGAGAGCAGGGCATGGGTGGCCATGACCGAGATTTCGGCCGCCCCGGCTTCCGCCAGGAGCTCGGCGGCGGCGCAGATGGTGCCCGCGGTGTCGATCATGTCGTCGATCAGCACGCAATGCCGGCCCTCGACGTCACCCACGATGTGGAGGGCCTTGACCTCGTTGTGCGACCCGCGGGGACGTGTCTTGTGGACCAGGGCCAGATCGACACCGAGATGCTGGCTGTAGCGCTCCGCCACCTTCACCCGTCCCGCATCGGGAGCCACCACGACGACGTCGCCCGCCGAGGTGCTCGTTCATGTACGCCTCGAGCACCGGGAAGGCGACGAGATGGTCGAAGGGCGTGTTGAAGAAACCCTGGATCTGCCCCGAGTGCAGATCGACGCTGACCACCCGGTCGGCGCCGGCGGCGGAGAGCATGTCGGCCACGAGCTTGGCGGTGATGGGCTCGCGCCCGCTCGTCTTGCGGTCCTGCCGGGAATAGCCGTAGTACGGGCAGACGGCGGTGATCCGCTTGGCCGAGGCGCGCTTGGCGGCGTCGATCATGATCAGGTGCTCCATGAGCGAGTCGTTCACCGGGCCGCTGTGGGTCTGGATGATGAAGACGTCACAACCCCGGATGGAGATGTCGTACTTGCAATGGATCTCGCCGTTGGCGAACTCGCGCAGGTTCGCCTCGCCCAGTTCGACGCCGAGATGCCGGGCGATGTCTTGCGCCAATTTCGGGTGAGAACGGCCGGAAATCAGCTCGAGCCGGCGATGCGGGATCAGCTCCACCCCTCCAACGCTACTGCCTCCGGAGCGGACCCCGTCTCAGGGCCGGTCACGACTCGACGGCCTCGATCACCGTATGCGGCGGCACGACTGCTCCGTCGGGCACCTCCGCACCGGGTCGCACCACGCAGAACGGGCCCACTTCGGCGCCGTGACCGATGACCGCCCGGTCGCACGCTGCTCTCGGTGACCCTGGCGTGCCGACCCACGCTCGTGTCGGTCAGGATGCAGTTCGGACCGATCTCGCTGCCCTCGCCGATCACGCAATGACCGCGCAGGATCACACCCGGGCAGAAGGGAGACATCGGGCGCCAGCCGCACCTCGGCGTCGACGTACGTGCGCTCGGGATCCCACATCGTCACGCCGCGCCGCATCCAGCGTTCGTTGATCCGATCGCGCAACTCTGCTTCGGCCACCGCCAACTGCGCCCGATCGTTCACGCCGGCGGCCTCCATCGGATCGGGCAGGACCAGTGACTGCACCCGGTACCCCGCGCTGGAGAGCACGCGCACGGCATCGGTGAGGTAGTACTCACCGTGCGCGTTGGCGGGCGTCAACCGGCGGAGGGCCGGAGCCAGGATGCTCCGGCGAAAGCAGTAGATGGACGTGCTCACCTCGGTGATGGATTGCTCCTCGTCGGTGGCGTCGACTTCCTCGACCACGTGGGTCACCACGTCGTCCTTGCCGTGCACCACGCGTCCGTAGCCCCGCGGGTCCTGCACGTGCGCCGTCAACAGCGTCGCACCGGCGTCACCGGCGCGGTGGTACCGCACCAGCGCGGCGAGCGTCTGGGGGCGCAACAACGGGGTGTCGCCCGGCAGCACCACGACGTCTTCCTCTTCGTCGTCGTCATCGGGCAGGCCGGTGAGGCCCACCGCCAGCGCGTCGCCCGTGCCCGCCTGGGTCTCCTGCTCGACGAACTCGATCTGCATGGCCGACGGCGCGTGCTGCACCAAGGTCTTGGTGACCCACTCCGCCCGGTGCCCCACCACCACGACGACCCGGGTGACATCCACCTCGGCCATGGCGTCGAGGACATGCAGGATCATGGGCCGGCCACACAGGAGATGCAGGGGTTTCGGGCGCTCCGAGTGCATGCGGATGCCCTCTCCGGCGGCGAGCACCACGGCGGAAAGCCGACGTTGTTCCATACGGCCATTCTTAACGCCTCCGGGGGGTCGTCGGGGGGACACGAGGTCCGATTACTGTGCAGAACGTGGTGGTTCCCTACGACGAGTTCGGCCTGTTCTCGGAAAACGCAGCCGAGTTCGGCCTCCCCTATGCCGGGCCTCCGGCGGTACGGCGGGTCGAGGTCGAGGTCGCACCGGGCCGCAAGCTGAGCAGCCTGATGTGGGGGACCTCGGCCCCCGAGCTCGTCCTGGTCCACGGCGGGGCCCAGAACGCCCACACGTGGGACACCGTCGCC
>CAVUSB010000021.1:0-17241 GCA_963744045.1 uncultured Acidimicrobiaceae bacterium | reverse complement strand
GGAAAAGCGGCGGGCACCCGCCGACGACCTGTTGTCGGCATCGCTGTCGTGGCGTATTGACGGGGAGCCGATTGCGCACGAAGACCTCCTGTCTTGGTGTCTGCTGATGTTCATGGCTGGGCTCGACACCGTCTCGATCCAATTGAGCTACGCCTTCTGGCACCTGGCGACCCATCCCGGTGACCGTCGGGTGCTTGCCTCGGACGCGTCAGTCGTGCCGGCGGCGGTGGAGGAGTTCCTGCGCCAGTTCGCCTTTGTGGCTCCGTCGCGCAAAGTGATGCGGGACGCCGACTTCCACGGGTGCCCGTTGAAGGAGGGCGACATGGTGTTCACGCCGTTGTGCGGCGCGACCCGTGACCCTGGAGTGTTCGGCGAAGACGCGGCGACGGTCCGGTTCGATCGTGCCGCCAACAACCATGTCGCGTTCGGGGCGGGACCGCACCGGTGCCTCGGGTCGCATCTTGCCCGGCGGGAGCTGCGGGTGGCGTTGGAGGAATGGCACCGGGTCATCCCGAACTACTGGCTGACGCCCGGGGTCGACGTCACCGAGCACGGCGGTGGTCTGTACGGGATCGACCGGCTGGAGCTGAGTTGGACCGTCTGAGCGGCGCGGGTTGGTGGGTGAGTCGGATGGAGATCGACATGGACATGGAGAGGATCGGATGACCTGGAACTACGAACTGTTCATCGACGGGGCATGGACGTCAGAAGGCGCGTCGGGCTCCATTGAAGTGGTGGACCCTGCCACCGAGGAGGTGATCGGGTCCGTTCCCGAGGCCTCCACCAAAACCGCGGTGCGGGCCATTGAAGCGGCGCGCCGAGCCTTCGACGAGGGGCCGTGGCCCTACACGAAGCCGGCGGAGCGCGCCGCCCGGTTGGTGGCGATGGCCGAGATCCTCGAAGCTCGGGCGGGGGATCTGCGCGAGCTGATCGTCGCCGAGACCGGATCGACGGGATTCTTGACGGACGCTGTCCAAGGGGCGGGTTCCATCGGGATGCTGCGTTCGAATGCGGCACTGGTCGAACACTCGTTCCCCTGGGTCGAGAACGCCATGCCGACGGGCGGCCCGACGGGATTGGGCGGCAGTGCCATCGTGCGCGAACCGATCGGCGTGGTGGCGGCCATCACGCCGTTCAACTTCCCTTTCATGCTGAACATCGTCAAGGTGGCCCCGGCCCTGGCTGTCGGCTGCACGGTGGTCCTGAAGCCGCACCCGTGGACGCCACTCGACGCCATGATGATCGCCGAGGCTGCGGCGGAGGCGGGCATTCCGCCGGGCGTGCTCAACGTGATCACGGGGCACGGCGAGGTGGGCGACGAGCTGACGTCGAACCCCATGGTCGACATGGTCACCTTCACCGGGTCGACGGCCACCGGGCGCCGCATCATGGGGTCTGCCGCCGCGACGGTGAAGAAGGTCCAACTCGAGCTCGGCGGCAAGAGCGCCACCGTGGTGCTCGGTGACGTGGGAGAGGACTACGCCCGCTCCATCGGCTTCGGCCAGGTCCTGATGCACTGCGGACAGGGCTGCGTGATCCACACGCGGATCCTGCTGCCCGAGCACCTGCTCGACGCCTACAAGGAAGGCCTGGAGGCGATGCGGCCGATGATCACGATCGGCGACCCTCGTGCCGAGGGCACCGTGCTCGGACCGCTGATCCGCGAGCAGCAGCGCGCCCGGGTCGAGGGCTACGTGGCCTCAGGACTTGAGCAGGGCGCCGAGCTCCTGTGCGGCGGGAAGCGGCCCGAGGGGATGGACAAGGGCTTCTACTTCGAGCCGACGGTCTTCGTGAGCGGCAATGAACTGCGCATCGCCCAGGAGGAGATCTTCGGGCCGGTGCTCACGGTGGTGCCGTACTCGGGCTCGGACGAGGACGCGGTGCGGTTGGCCAACGACTCCGTCTACGGACTGGGTGGCGGCGTCGTGTCGACCTCGGACTCACGGGCCTTCAACGTCGCCCGACAGATCCGCGCCGGACTCGTGACGGTGCAGAAGGTCGGCACCGAGCCGCTGGCTGACGTCGGCCCGGGTGGCGGACAGGGCCCCGGGTGGGGTTCGACGTTCACCGGCATCGGACAGAGCGGCGCCTTCGGCGGGTACAAGCAGTCAGGGCTGGGTCGTGAATGGGGCCGCCACGGGTTGGAGGACTTCACGGAGGTGAAGAACCTGGCCTGGAGCTGACACGGCCTCGGGCTGCTTCGCTCTCCTCTCTGTCGGGCCGCGGCATCTCGCTGGTCTGCGGGACGCGAGCCTCAGGGTTCGATACCGAGCTCGGCGAGGACATGGGCCGTGTCGGCTCCCAGCTCCGGTGCCTGCTTCGTGACGGGGCGGGAGTGCGGCTCGGCGACGGTGAGCCCGGCGGGAACGGGAAGCGTGGCGCCAGCAAACCCAACACTGACCGCGGCCATGGAGACGTCCAAGAGCCAGCGTCCTCCCGAGCGGAGCTTGTCGACGCAGGCTTCCGCCGCAGTGAGACCCGTGAGCGGATCGGCGATGGCGTCGGCGCAGAAGAGAGGACCAGCCCCGGTCCGGGTCACGAGCCCGCCGGCTGCCGCGGCGTCGTCGCCGAACGCGATGCGGTGGGCACTTTCGCCCGAGCGGCCGTATCCGGTGATGGAGATCCAGACCTGGGGGCCGCCGGCCGCGACCGCGTCCCGGGCATCGAGGCCGAATTGCTGCCAGGGCGCGTGGA
Organism: uncultured Acidimicrobiaceae bacterium; assembly: GCA_963744045.1. Taxonomy (GTDB): domain Bacteria; phylum Actinomycetota; class Acidimicrobiia; order Acidimicrobiales; family RAAP-2; genus Bog-473. The sequence continues at coordinate 14,547 of CAVUSB010000021.1, read as the reverse complement.
CGGCTCGCCTCGATCACGACGTCAGCTCGTCGGACGAGCTCGCGGAGGATGCGGACTCCTTGCGGTGCCTCCAGGTCGAGCGCGACCGATCGCTTGCGCGCATTCATGACGTCGTAGAAAGCCCGTGCGCCACGGCGCGCTCCGTCGGGTCGTTGCGTCGACTCCACCTTGACGACGGTGGCCCCTACTCCGGCCAGGAGATCCCCACACAGGGGGCCCGCCCACAAGGCCGACAGGTCGATCACGAGAGCGCCCGCGACGTCTGGTCGGGGGTGTGCCTCTCCGAGCCGGGCCGGGATCACGGCGGCACGTTGCCGAGCGCCGGCGTGACCGGGTGGGGCTGCTTCGCCGACGCGAGCGACCGGGAGACCGAGTAGGAGGGCCCGCTCGCGAAGGACGCCTGGGTCGCGCTGGAGCAGGGCACTGGCCACGGCGGACCATGCGGCGGGCGTGGAGCTGGGTGTGGCGTCGAGCTCGAGCCAGGCGGGAACCATCTCCATGTCCTCGTCACGAGGGAGTGAGACGGCCATGAACCCATCGGCGCAGGGCAACAGGCGGCAACTCCCGCCACAACTCGTCGCGCCCCGCCGCCACAGCCCCATGAGCGCGGCGCGCTCGCCCAGAAGGGCGAGTGTGTCGAGCCCGGGGAAGTACCGGCCCAACCGCTCGACGCCTTCGACCAGGCCGGCGGGGGGTCCGAGAGCCTCGTCGGGCAGCCCGGTCAGGGCCATTGCGCCGCTCTTGGCCCAGCGCTCCACCGGCAGCTCGTGCACGACGGCAGGGTAACGTCTCGCGATCCTCGAACCTCTGAGCACCGAAGCCCTGCTCGCTGAGTTGCGCAGCGCGATCACGCCCGAGCGCACCGCTGCAGTCCTGCTCGATCTGCACGACGGCCTGGCGGACCCCGGTGACACGCCCCAGCAGAACCGGGCGAGCCTGCCCTTCGTCGTGGTCGGTGTCACCCACGGTTCGGTGGCCGGGCGCTGGCTCGACCTGTGCGATGTGGTGGTCGACGAGGGCGACCCCGCACTGGACCGGATCGCTGCAAACGTCGCTGCCCAACCAATCACCGCGACGACGTTGGCTTTGTTGCTCGCGCGCGCAGGACCACCTCTCGGTGGGCGAGGGTCTCGTGGCTGAGTCGGCTGCGTACTCGGTCCTCCAGTCCGGGCCCGAGTTCGCGGCGTGGCGGGCGCGTCGTCCCGCCCGGGCCGAGGGCGGGACCGGGTCGGGACCACGGGTGAAGGTCGAGCGGGATGACCAGGTACTCCGGATCACGCTGAACCGTCCGGAACGGCTGAACGCTCTGGACGCGCAGATGCGCGACGAGCTGAGCCAGGCACTCACGTTGGCGGCGGCCTCGAGTGACGTGTCACGGGTGGAGCTGCGAGGGGAGGGGACGGCCTTCTGCGCCGGCGGCGACCTCGACGAGTTCGGGAGTAGGTCGGATCCGGCGACGGCACACGTGATCCGGTTGCAGCGCAGCGTCGGGCGCACGCTGTCGGGGCTGGAGAAGTCGACCGTGACGTATGTGCACGGCGCGTGCATGGGTTCGGGCATTGAGCTCGCCGCCTTCACCGACCGGGTCGTCGCCGCAACTGACACCCAGATCGCGCTGCCCGAGATCGGCCTCGGCCTGGTGCCCGGCGCGGGAGGGACGGTCAGCCTGACGCACCGGATCGGCCGTTTGCGCACGGCATGGTTGGCCTTCTCCGGCCAGACGATCGACGCCGCGACCGCTCTCGACTGGGGCCTGGTCGACGAACTTGCAGACTGAGGGCGCCTAGCCCAGTCCGCCGCCTTCCCGCAGGACCGTGATGGCGTCCCAGTCGAGCCCTGCCTCGAGAAGGACCTCTTCGGTGTGCTGCCCCAGTTCGGGGGCGGGCCCGGGGGGCGCGGTCGTGTGGCCCGAGAAGTGGGCCGGTGCCGCCACAATGCGGTAGTCGCTGCCATCGTGTGCCGTCACCGAGGGCAGGAAGCCGTTGGCATCGACCTGCGGATGGGTGTGGAGCTCGGACGGACGGAGCACCGGGGCCCACACGCCACTGAAGCCGGTGAACTTCTCCTTGACCTCGTCGAGCGTCAGCGTGCCGAAGACCGCGTCGAGCTCGTGGACGAGGTCCGAACGGTTTTCGTAGCGATGGGCCGCGCTGTCGTAGCGGGTGTCGGTGATCAGATCCGGACGACCGAGGAGCGTGCAGAACTCGTCCCAGAAGCGGTCCGGTTGCAGGCAGACGAAGTAGATCCAGCGGTCGTCCTTGGTGGCGTAGCCGTTGACGAGCGGGTTCGCTGCCAGGGTGCGATCGCCGTAGGACGCGATGTCGCCCATGTAGGGACTGCCCGTGATGTCGGGCGAGAGCGCCCACATGCCGACGTGCAGCAGCGACACATCGACGACCGATGTCTCGCCCGTGTTGGAGCGCTTGAAGAGCGCGAAGCCGATGGCGCCGGCGATCGTGTTGGCTCCTTGGAGATCGAAGAAGGCGGGGGGTTGCGGGAGCGGCTCAATGCCACCCGGGGTCATTTTGAACGCCATGCCGCTGCTGGCCCACCCGCAGGCCATGTCGTAACCACCGACATCGGCCATCGGGCCTTCCGGACCCCAGCCGGTACCGCGTACGTAGATGATGTCGGGGTTGATGGCCCGAATGTCGTCGACGTCGATGCGCAGCTTGGCGCGGATGGGCGCCAGGTTCGATGTCACGAAAACGTCCGCATTGCGGACGATGGCGGCCAAAGCCTCGCGCCCGCCGTCCGTTCTCAGGTCGCAGGTGACGCTGCGCTTGCCCCGGTTGGGGATCTCGATGAAGGGGTTGGGACCGCCCCCGCCGAGGTTGAGCATGTTGAGCAGCGCCCGCTGCGGGTCCCCGTTGGGCGATTCCACCTTGATGACGTCGGCCCCGAGGTCGGCCAACACGGCGCCGGCCGCCGGGACGAAGGTCCAGTTGGCCACCTCCACGACGCGCACTCCCTGCAACGGGCCAGCCATGATCTCGATGCCCCCGATCTGCTCTCTGCCGTCGAGAGATGGGTACACCCTATTTCCGGTCCGGGGATCCGGCCAGCCCGGCTCGCCTGGCGACCTCGTGCAGGCCCCGGTCGAACGGGTCTTCGCTCAGATAGGGCGAGACGGCGATCACGTCGAGGGTGGGGTCCAGGTCTTCAGGGCGGTCGTCGACGAATACGACACCCCGGTCCGGGGGGTGGGAAAGCGGGAGGTGGGTGGTCAGGTAGCAGCCGTGGGCATCCCGGCCGTCCTTGGCGAAGAAGCCGTCGATCAGGCCGGCCAATCCGAACTGGTCGGCGCGGCCCCGGGCGTAGGCGTCGCCGCCAGCGCTCCAGAGGATCGCCCGCCGGCCCGTCGTGGCCAGGTGCTCGAGGATGTCGCGGGCAGTTGGGCGCAACGAGGTCCCCGTGAGGGAGTCGATCAGGCAGCCGTCGACGTCGAAGACCCAGGAAGCGAGTTGCGGCTGCGGACCCGATGGCGGGGTCGGGGTCGGATCGTCGCTGGCCAGGCGATCGGAAGACATTATTGGTATACTCTATTCGCCATGCAACACGCTTGGGATCGGCGGCTGGGCTTCTGGTACATCGCCGAGGAATATCCCGATCAGCCGGCCGTCGTGGCGTGCCCGTCGGGCCTCACCCTGACCTTTTCGGAGCTGGCGGCGCGTGCCCACCAACTCGTCCACGGGTTGCGAGCACGCGGACTGGGTGCCGGCGACGTCGTCGCCTACGCGCTGCCCAACGATGTCGACATGCTCTGTTTGCAGCTGGCGGCCCAGGAGGGTGGGTTCGCCTCCATTGCGCTGAATCCGGCGCTGTCGGCAGGCGAGGTCAGGCAGATTGTGGACCACTCCGAAGCGGCGGCCGTGGTCCTGCACCACGACTACGAGGACCGGGCAGACCAGATGTCGGGGACCGGATCGATCGCGCTGCGCGTCTCGGTGGGTGGCGACATCCCCGGATTCACGAGCGAAGAAGTGCTGGTGGAGGGTCAGCCCGCGACAGAACCGGCCGAGCGGGTGCTGGGCCTCCCCATCAACTACTCGTCGGGCACGACCGGCCAACCCAAAGCGGTGATCCGGCCGCGCTCGCACACGATCGACCCGTCGGTGGCCGCCGACCACGCCAAGACGTTCGGCCACGCCTTTCAGTTCCAACCGTTGACAGGCACCCACCTCGTCTCTGCGGGCATGCACCATGGTGGCTGCCAGGGCTTCTATCTCGGCGCCCTCAACGTCGGACAGTCGGTGGCGATCCTCGGGAAGTTCGATCCCGAGGCGACGCTCGACGCGATCGACCGACACAAGGTCACGACCGCCTACATGGTGCCGACCCAGTTCGTCCGGCTCCTCCGACTGCCGCAAGCCGTGAAGGACCGCTACGACGTGTCGAGCCTGGAGGTGGTCGTCCACTCCGCCGCGCCGTGTCCGCTCGAGGTCAAGAAGCAGATGATGGAATGGTGGGGGCCCGTGATCTGGGAGACGTACGGGGGCATGGAGGGCGCCGCCACCATCGCCAAGCCGTACCGCTGGTTGGAGAAGCCGGGCACGGTCGGACGGTCGGTCGCCGGCATGAAGGTCAGAATTCTGGGCGAGGACGGCAACGAGCTGCAACGCGGTGAGGTTGGTGACGTGTATCTCGAGCCCGAGCGGGGAGCGACCTTCGCCTACAAAGACGACCCCGAGCTCACGGCGTCGGTCAGCAGGGGCAGGGCCTTCACGCTCGGGGACATCGGCGTCATGGACGAGGACGGCTATCTCTTCATTCGGGACAGGGCCAAGGACATGATCATCAGTGGCGGCGTGAACATCTATCCCGCTGAAGTGGAGGGCGTGCTGTCCGAGCACCCCGCGGTGGGCGATGTCGCCGTCATCGGAGTCCCCGACATGGAATGGGGCGAGCAGGTCAAGGCCGTGGTCGAGACGGTCGACGGCGTGCAGCCAAGTGAGGAGCTGGCAACGGAGCTGATCGGGTTCTGTCAGCAACGTCTGGCGCGCTACAAGTGCCCGCGGAGCGTGGATTTCCGGGACCACCTCCCCCGGACGGACGGTGGAAAGCTCTACAAGCGGCTGTTGCGCGACGAGTACTGGGCCTCGGCGGAGCGCAGGGTCTGATGGACCCGGTCAGGATCCGCTAACCGTGGACTTCGGGTTCGGCGAGGATCAGGAGCTGCTGCGGGCGACCACGCGCCGGTTCCTGGCCGATCATCAGTCGTTGGCCGACATCCGGCGGTCGATGGAAGAGACCGAGGTCTTCGATGCTGACCTCTGGCAGCAGGGCGCCGCACTCGGATGGACGGCCATGCTGATCCCGTCCGACGACGGAGGCGGCAGTGTGACGGCGCAACCGCTGGTGGACCTGGTCGTCCTGGGTGAGGAGCTGGGACGGGCGCTCAACCCCGGTCCGTTCGTCCCCTGCAACGTGGTGGCCGGCGCCATCGCCCGCTTCGGCACCCCGGCGCAGGCCAGCGAGCGATTGCCGCGGTTGGCCAGCGGGGAGGCGACGGCGGCCTGGTGCCTCAGTGGCGACGGGTCGCCCGAGCCGGACTCGGTCGAGGTGCAGGCGACAGCGGCGGGCGACGGGGGCTGGCGGCTCGACGGGGTGGCGCGCTACGTGCAGGCCGCCGGGACCGCTTCGCTGCTCCTGGTCGTCGCTCGCGGACCCGACGCTGCGGTCTGCTCGTTCCTCGTTCCGCGCCCGAGTCACGGTCTGTCGGAACGGACCCTCTCCGGGCTCGACGTGACGCGGCGCTTCTCGGAGGTCAGCTTCGACGGCGTGACCGCCCCCACCGCCAATTTGTTGTCTGGCGGCCAGGACGCAGTGGACTACTGCACCCGCCTCGCCATCGTCCTGCAGTCAGCGGAGTCCGTGGGCGCGGCGGAGGTGGTCTTCGAATCCACGGTGGACTATCTGAAGAAGCGTGTGCAGTTCGGCCGGACCATCGGCAGTTTCCAGGCGATCAAGCACCGGCTGGCCGACCTGCTCCTGCAGCTCGAGGCGATGCGGGCGGCTGCCCACTATGCGGCCCTTGCGTTCGGTGACGGCCTGGACGACGCGGCCGAGGCGGTTGCCACCGCCGGGGCGTACGTCGACGATGCGTTCGCCCGGATCTGTGGCGAGGCGCTCCAGCTGCACGGCGGCATCGGATTCACCTGGGAGCACGACGTGCACCTCTTCACCCGCCGGGCCAAGGTGAACCAGGTGCTCTACGGCGACGGGGCCTGGCACCGCGAGCGGTTGGTGCGGTTGCTCGAGGGTGCAGTGGCGTCGGGTGCACGAGGGGAGGCGTGAGCGTATGGACGTGATCGTCGCTCCCATTCCCGACGACTACGACGATTACCGGGCGACGTTGCGGACGTTCATCGCGGCGCACCGGCCGACCTTGACGTGGAAGCAGCGCACCGGCGTGCGAGTGCCGGACAGCGCCGACGATGTGGCGTTGCTGCGGCGGTACGTCCGTGATCTCGACGAGGCGGGGTACCGGCTGGACCGGTTCTCCGTGTCGACCGAGCGGAGTGATCCGTACGAGCAGCGGATTCTGGAGCAGGAACTCGGAGCGGCCGGCGTCCCTTCTGTGCTCGGCAACCCTCTCGTGGCGGGTGCGCTCAAGCACTTCGGCACCGACGAACAACGCGCCACCTACTTTCCCGCCATGGCGCGCGGCGAGCACATCTGGACCCAGCTCTTCAGCGAGCCCGACGCGGGCAGCGACCTGACGTCGTTGCAGACCCGGGCCACCCGGGTGGGTGACGAGTTCATTGTGGTGGGGCAGAAGGTCTGGAGCACGTGGGCCCAGTGGGCCGACTTCGGTTACCTGCTGGCGCGCAGCGAGCCCGTCGAGGGGGCCGGTGGCATCACTGCGTTCATCCTTGACATGCACAGCCCCGGCGTCGAGGTCCGCCCCCTGCGCGAAATGACCGGCACGACCGACTTCAATGAGGTCTTCTTCGACGAGGTGCGCATCCCCGCCGCCAATGTCATCGGGGCGCCGGGAGAGGGTTGGCGCGTCGCCGGCGCCAGCCTGGCCGAAGAGCGAACGGGTGTGGGCGGTGCCGGTGGCGGCGGGGGGAACGACCCCGGGCAGCGGCTGGTCCGGCTCGCTCGCCGCACCCGGCGGCACGGACGGCCGGCGATCGAGGACGGTGCGGTGCGCCAGCAGATCGGGGACCTGGCGGCCCGGTCCCGGATTCAGCGTCATTTGGGGCAACGCATGGCGACCAAGGCGATGAAAGGCCAGATCACGCCCGCCGACGCGCCGATCGCCAAGATCTGGTTCAGCGAGCTGAACCTCGAGACGACGGAAGCGGCCCTGGCCCTGCTGGGCCCGCGTTCCATGGCGGTTGAGGGAGACGAGCTGGCCGAGGAGGATGGGCGCTGGCAGGACGCCTTCCTTTACGCTCGTGCCTGGACCATTGCAGGAGGGTCGAACGAGATCATGCGCAACCTGATTGCCGAGCGGGGGCTGGGCCTGCCCCGGGAGCCCCGAGGACCGTCGCCGTCCGAATCCCAGTCGTGACCGAGACGTCGCGTCACGAACACACGCATTCGCATCGGGCCCCGGGGCCACCGCACGCCCAGCGTGCACGGGGCGCTGCCGCTGCCAATGATCCGTTCCCCGGCGTCGAGAAGGTCCGGGAAGGGCTGTGGAGCATTCCGGTCCCGCTGCCGAACAACTCGTTGCGTTACGTCCTGGTCTACGTCTTCGAGACTGACCGCGGGCCCTACCTGATCGACGCCGGTTGGAACACCGATGACGCTTTCGGCGCGCTGTCGGCGGGCATGAAGGAGGTCGGGTGCGACATCGCTGACGTGCAGGGTGTGCTGGTGACCCACATCCACCCCGACCACTACGGGTTGGCCGGCCGTATACGGGAGGCCTCGGGCGCCTGGATCTCGCTGCACCCGGCCGACGCGGAGCTCATCCACGACCGCTACGACGAGCCCGACGACCTGCTGGAGCGGGTGGCAGCCGCTCTGCGACGGATGGGCGCACCGGACGAGGAGCTCGAACCGTTGCAGAACGCGGCGATGCCGGTGCGGCAGCTGGTCGATGCCGTCGTCCCTGACATCCTGTTCGAGGACGGCGCGAAGCCCGAGGTGCCCGGTTGGGACCTCACCGCCATCTGGACTCCGGGCCACTCGCCGGGGCACCTGTGTTTCTACGAGGCGACACAGGAGCTGATGCTCTCGGGCGACCACGTGCTGCCGCGCATCACGCCGAACATCCCCTACCACCCCCAGGCCGGAGCCAATCCGCTGGGCGACTACCTGGCGTCACTCGACAAGCTGGAGCCCTACGCCGTGCGCGAGGTCCTGCCGGCGCACGAGTACCGCTTCGACGACCTGCACACCCGCCTGGAGGAGTTGCGCCAGCACCACCGTGACCGGTTCGGCGAGGTCGTCGCCATCCTGCGGGAAGGCCCCCACAGCGCCTGGGACGTGGCACAGCACATGAAGTGGTCGCGGCCCTGGGACGACATCGCCGGGTTCATGCGCCGGGCCGCCGTGGGCGAGGCCGTCTCCCACCTCCGCGTGCTCGAGATCGACGGAACGGTGGAAGTCAACGACGGCGAGCCGGCGCTGTGGTCGTTGACGGAGCGCGCCACAATCTGACGCTCGTCGGGCCGGTCAGGTCGGGACGGTGACTCCCAACGCCCGCTCGCAGAACGATCGCACCTGGCGCGCCGCCTGGGTTCGTGAAGAAGGCGTGTCCCGGGCCGCGTCGAGCCCCGCCGCGGCCCAGACGACCGACTGAATCAGGGGCGCGTCGGCCGCCGGATCCGTTCGGGGAAAAGAGCTGTCGGCGGCCCCCCGGCGGAGAAGGTCCTGCAGCGGGGCCGTCAGGACCCGCGCCGCGTGGTGCATCTCCTGCGCGTAGCCCTCGGCCCTCATGGCTCCCGGAGACCCGAGCACGCGAATGCGGGCCGCCTTGGCCCCGTCGTGGCCGAAGCTGAGGATCTCGTCGATCCACACACGCAGCGCCTCGCGGGGGGTCGGGGCGGCATCGACCTTGGTGCGGAGGCGTGCCGCTGCCGCATCGGCCTCGCGTCGGAAGAGCGCGCAGAGCAGCTGATCCTTGGACCCGAAGTGGCGGTAGAACGAGCGGGTCGAGAGTGCTGCCTCGTCAAGGATGTCGGCCACGGCCGCCTCGGTGTAGCCGTTGCGCTCCATGACCACGAGCGCTGCGTCGAGGAGGATGCGGAGCTCGTCGTCGGCCTCGAAGCGTCGGGGCCGTCCAGTCCGCACCGCATGCACCGCAGGGGCGATGTCGGCGTTCCCCACGGTTGGTCAGCTCGCCCGACTGTCGGCGAGCATGGCGGCCAGGACCGGCACCTCGGCCAGGGCGCGCAACCCGTCGTTGAGATGCGTGCAACAGTCGGTGTCGCGCAATCGCTCCAGGACCTGGCGGCGCATGGCGCGCAGTGGCGTCCCCTCCATCCATGCGGCGTTCGGTGCCGCTCCTGGGCATTCGGGGTAGGGCAGCACACGGGGGACCGCTGTGACCGAGACCAGCGTCCCGGTTTCCGGATCGGCCGTGCCGAGGATTTCGTACTCGTGCACGACCTCCTCCTCGCCCGCCGGGTTCCAACAGCTGTCGCGGAACATGGCGTCGATGCGGATCTCTCCGTTTTCCTCCCACACGTCGATCCTGCGGGCCCTGCGCATGGCTATCTCGGGGTGGTCGGGGAGCTGGTGCCAACCGAGCGGGTCAGCGGGATCGACCAGCGGCCCGGGGCGCCCGGTGTTCTTGCTCACGCCCTTGAGCGTGCCGTCCGGGTTCAACGCACTCGATCCTTCCTGGAACCCCGAACAGATGCCGATCATGACGGGTGGTGCGGCGGCCATCCGTTCGTGGAACCCCGGGATCTCGTCGGCCCAGACGAAGAAGGCGAAGCCGGAGATCAGCGCGGCGCCCGCCAGGTCGTCGAGAAGGAGGTAGAGCGGGGTCCCGGCCTCCACTTCTTCCGGGAGCTCCTCCGCGATGGCCTTGCGGAGGTTGCCTCTGGCCCGTCGGCCGACGAGTTGCTGCAATCCCTCGGCGTCCGGCTCAGCCTCGATCCGCTGAATGTCGTGCGTCTGGCCGGTGACGGCGTCGAGGGAGGTGGTGGCCAGCACGGCCGGCTCGCCGGCGACGGGGGTCAGGAGATCGCGGGCGCGACCGTTCAGGTGCAGTTCCGTCCCCAGCCCACCGGGCCAGGACATCAGCATCGTCGACGTGCGGCGGACGGAGCCCGGGCGCCGGGCCGGCGGCGTGGCGACGGGGTCATTGGGGGCGGGGGCCAGGAGCGAGCTCATGGGCGTCGCCGGTGCCGTAGGTCTTCGCAAATCATGTTTTCAACATAATCACGCCCCGGAGCGAGCCCAGCTTTTCGGTCCACTCTTTTGGTGAACATGCAGGTCAAGGGGAGTGAGCGAGGAGGGGGTGGCGGGTAGGCTTGCCCGATGACGATGCCGGCGGCCGATCGCGAGATGCCGCGGCCCGGGGCGGACTCCAACGCCAAGCGGGCGGCCAAGGTGGCCGACCGCATCATCGAGGACGTCATGGCTATGGGCTGGCCCGTGGGAGTGGTCCTCGGGTCGGAAGCCGACCTCCTCGAGCGCTACCAGGTGAGCCGCGCCGTGTTCCGGGAGGCGGTCCGCCTGCTCGAACACCAGCAGGTCGCCCGCACCCGTCGCGGTCCGGGCGGCGGGCTCGTCGTCACCGAACCGACGATCGGTGCGGTGATCGATGCGGTCGTCCTCTATCTGCACCGGGTTGACGCCCGGCTCGATGAGATCTTCGAGGCCCGCATCGTTCTGGAGGAGCTCGCCGCGCAGCTCGCGTCCGAACGCACCGACGAGGTGGAGTTGTCCGAGTTGCGGCGCTTCGCCCACAGCGAACCGGTCGAGCCCGAGCACGACCCGCGGGAGTTGCACGCGCTGGTTGCTGCCAGCAGCCACAACGCCGGTCTCGCGCTCTTCGTCGACGTGTTCAACCAGGTCGCCCAGCTCTACTCACCTGACTGGCGGCGGCTCGGCAGCAACGTGGAGAAGGAGGCGGTCCACGCGCACGCGATGATCGCCGAAGCCGTGATGGCCGGCGATGGCGGACTGGCCCGGAATCGGATGCGCAAGCATCTCCAGGCTGAGGCCGAGTTCTTCCGCCGCCGCCGCTCGACCCGTCAGCTGCTGCCCGACTCGGTCGTGCTCGCCGACTCGGGCCTCGGCAAGGGCGCCGAGACGGTGGCCCGCCACATCACCCAGACCATCGTGGCCGAGGACCTGCAGCCGGGGGACCTGGTCGGGACCGAGCCCGAGCTGATCGCCCGCGAAGGTGTGAGCCGGGCGCTGCTCCGCGAGGCGGTACGCCTCCTTGAGCATCACCACGTCGCCCGCATGCGGCGGGGCCCCGGCGGCGGCCTGTTCGTGCTGGCTCCGAGTGCCGACGCTGTCACCGAGGTGGCCGCCATCTACCTGGCCCGGCGCGGCATGCGGCTGGACGAGCTGGCCGAGATGCGGACCGGGGTCGAGGTCGCCATCACCGACCTCGCGGCGGAACGCATCGACGATGCGGGCATCGCTGGCCTGCACGACGCCTTGACCCGAGAAGAGAACGCCACGGACGCAGAGCGGGTGGAGGCGGTGCACGACCTGCACGCGGCGGTTGCGGCCGCAGCCCAGAACCGGGTGCTCAACCTGGTCGCGCTCGTCCTCATCCGGCTCAGCCGCCTGCACCAGATTGAGCGCCTCGCCCCCAAAATGCAGCGCCAGATCCAGTCGGAGGTCCTGCGCACCCACACCGGGATCGCCGAGGCCGTGGCTGCCGGCGACCGCGAGCTGGCGCGCCACCGCATGCGACGGCACCTGGAGGCGCTCGGCTCGCTCATGCGCTGACCTGGCCGGTCGGGTTCGAGTGGGTCCCCCTGGGGGTGGCCGCCTGGACCGGCTTTTAGTATCCTCTTTAGGCGCGGCGGTCGACCGAGGCCCGGGCCGCAAGAAGAGGAGCCATGGCGTCCAGCACATCCGCAGAGTTCGAGAAGGCCACCGACTACCAGTTCAAGGACGAGGACATCGAGCGGGCCAAGGCGCTCGTGGGACGCTGGTCACCCGTCGGCGGCAGGGAATTCCTGACCACGGCCACGCCCGACGTCATGCGGAACTTCGCCCGTGGCTACGGCGACGACAACCCGCTTGTTCACCTCGGAGGAGTACGGGACGATGACCCGCTGGGGTGGGCAGATCTCGCCGCCCATGATCGCCATCGCGTTCAACCGTCCCCTCTACGGCGACCCGCACAAGGAAAAGGTGAAGCGGCCGTCGTTCCGGGGCATCCACGTCTTCGTCTCCGGGAGCACCTGGCAATGGTTCCGCCCACTCCAGGAGGGCGACGGCCTCTACAGCTTCGGCGGCACCGAGTCCGTGGTCGAGAAGAAGTCCGAGTTCGCCGAGCGCTCCCTGCTGACGACCTACACCAGCGTGAAGATGAACCAGCGGGCCGAGATCGTCGCCATCTCGCGGACGCTTGCCATCTACACCGAGCGCAAAACGGCGCGCGAGAAGGGGAAGTACTCCTCCATTGAGCCGGCCGTCTACAGCGACGAGGACATGGAGCGGATCGACGCGATCTACGCCGCCGAGGAGGTCCAGGGCGCCGACCGCGGCATTGGGAGGACGTGGACGTCGGCGACGTGCTCAACCCGATGGCCAAGGGCCCGCTGACGACGACCGACATGATCGTGTTCCACGCCGGCGGCTACGGCTTCGTTCCCTACGAGCCTGCGCCAACCGCATCGCCTACAACAATCGGCAGCGCATCGCACCGTTCTACGTCAAGAACGAGTACGGGATCCCCGATGTCGCCCAGCGGGTGCACTGGGACAACGCCTGGGCCCAGGCCATCGGCAACCCGATGGCCTACGACTACGGCGTGATGCGCGACTGCTGGCTCAGTCACTTCATGACCGACTACATGGGCGACGACGGCTGGCTGGTCCCGCAGTCCACGGAGATCCGGAAGTTCGACTACATCGGCGATACGCACGTCCTCACGGGCGAGGTCGTGGACAAGCGGCAGGAGGACGGTCGCTGCGTCGTCGACATCGAGATGCGCGGCACGAACCAGCGCGACACCGTGACCTGCCCGGCCAAGGCCACGGTCGCGCTCCCGAGCCGTGAACACGGGCCGGTGCGACTGCCGGACCCGCCGGCTGACCTGGCAGCCCAGGCCGTGCAGATGCTCGAGCGACACCACGAGATCGTGGCGGAGCGCGGGGCGGCCATCGAAGGCTGAGGTCATCGGGGTCGGCGTCTGCCGGGGCCCGCGACTTCTTCGATCCTTCTTATCCTTTCCTCGCACGGCTCAAATGTTGCGGGACGACAGTGATGGATGAAGAAGGTCCGAGGTGGCGTCATCGCCGGCACCGTCCTGTCGGCATTGCTGCGACGGTCGCAGTCTGAAGCGGGCCCTGGCCGCGGCATCTGGCGACCTCGCTCGCCTGCGGCACGGCGGTGTCGCACCTGCCAGCACCGACACCGACGCACTCGACGGCGTCACGGTCTTCGAGGTCGCGGCGGGGTCGAGCCCGCCGCGAGCAGTACGGCCTCCGCAAGGCCGTTCTGATTCCGCCCCACGTTGTGCGGCCCGTCACGCTCGACCAGGAGATGACCGGCAACCATCTCGTTCTCGCCTCGTGCGCGAACAGCCAGCGCCGCGCTCGACCTCGTCTTCGGCTGGTTGAAGTTCTCCTTCACCAGTGCGAGCGCGCTGACGGGAGCCTGCACGAGCTGATGGGCGATGCCGTCCGTGTAGGAGCGGAGCTGTTGCGAGCCACGACCGTGTGCACCATGCCGAGCGCCAGTGCCTCGGGAGCCTCGATCTTCTGTTGAGCAGGGAACAGGCGCCGGGCGAGCCCCGTTCCTCCGATGCGGGTCCAGAAGAAGGAGCCGCCATAATCGCCTGCGAGGCCGTTTGGCAGGAAGCCTGCCGAGAGGCGTCGTCGGATGCGAAGCGGAGGTCGCATGCCGCGGCCAGGTCGCCGTAGCCGGCTCCCACGGCCGGGCCACCGACCATGGCGATGGTCGGTTTCGGCATGAGGTGGAGCCGCATGGCGGCGTGGTGATCATGGCGGGAGAGGTCACCGGAGAGAGCGTCCGGGGGGACGCCCTTCTCGCTACCCGGAGCGCCCTGGCCTCCGCTCTTGACGTCGCCCCCGGAGCAGAAGCCACCGAGGCGACCTTCGGCTGCCGCGGCCTGGTGACAGGACGACGACGCGGACGTCGGGGTCTGCGGCCATCTGCTGCACGGCGCCGTCGAGCGCACCGATGAGCTCCCCGTTGAGCGCGTTGCGCCGGGCGGGGCGGTGCAGGGTGATGGTGCCCACGTGGTCGACCACGTCGGTGAGGATCACGGGTCTGCTGCTCTGGTCGCTCCCGGTCGAGGGTTCTGCCACGGCTGTGCCCTCCTCGGTCGTCTGCCGGCGGATTCAGTATACTGATTCCGTTTCCGAGCCCGGACTCCGGACGTCCGGCCTCCCGATGATGGCAGCCCGGGGCGGTGCCGGT
>CAVUSB010000020.1:0-19722 GCA_963744045.1 uncultured Acidimicrobiaceae bacterium | reverse complement strand
CGGGCCTGCCCGTGCACGAGCCGACCGGCAACATGGTGGTCGACATCGGCGGCGGCACGACCGAGGTCGCCGTCATCTCCCTCGGCGGCATCGTGACGAGCCAGTCGGTGCGCATCGGCGGCGACGAGCTCGACGAAGCCATCGTCTCGTTCGTGAAGAAGGAGTTCAGCCTGGCGCTCGGTGAGCGCACCGCAGAGGAGATCAAGATCACGCTCGGCTCGGCCTATCCGCTGGAGCAGGAGCTGCACGCGGAGATCCGCGGCCGCGACCTCGTGAGCGGGCTGCCCAAGACGATCGTCGTCTCGACCGAGGAGATCCGGCGCGCCATCGAAGAGCCGGTCTCCGCCATCATCGACGCCGTGAAGGTGACGCTGGACCGCACGCCGCCCGAGCTGGCGGCCGACATCATGGAGCAGGGCATCGTGCTGACCGGTGGCGGGCCCTGCTGCACGGGCTCGAGGCCCGCCTGCAGCACGAGACCGGCATGCCGATCGTGGTGGCCCGGGACCCGCTGAACTGCGTCGCCATCGGCAGCGGCCAGTGCCTCGAGGAGTTCGAGGCACTCAAGCGGGTGCTGATCACCACCTCGACGCGCTGACCGATCGACCGGTCGCTCCTGGGTGGCCCAATCCCGGCGGTCACGCCGCACGCTGACGGTCATCGTGCTGGTCGTGGTGTCGCTGTCCATCATCTCCCTGGACCTCAACGGGCGCACCCATAGCCTCACCTCGGGCATCAAATCGGTGGCCAACAGCGTCTTCTCGCCCCTGCGCCACGGAGTGGTCGACATCTTCAGTCCCATCGGGAACTTCTTCGCCGGCGCCGTGCACTACGGCTCGGTCCAGGCCCAGAACGAGAAACTCGCAGCGCACCATCGGCCAGCTGCGCGCGGAGCAGGCCGAGAAGGGCTTCGAGAACACCCAGCTGCGTGACCTGATGGCGCTGCAGAACCTGCCCTTCCTGCAGTCGCTGCCGACGGTGACGGCGCAGACCCAGGACGACCTACTCGTCCAACTTCACCCCGACCATCACCATCGACAAGGGACGGGCCGACGGGGTCGACGTCGGCATGCCGGTCGTCGGCGCCGGGGGCTGGTGGGCCAGGTGATCCAGTCCTTCCACCACACCTCGCGTCGTGCAGCTGGTCACCGACGGGCAGTCCAAGGTCGGCGTCACCTTCGGCGAACCGGCTCACCGGGATCGTCGACGGCCAGGGTCCGGCGACGCCATGACGGCCGACCTGGTGCGCGCCGCACACCGCGCTGCACAAGGGCGAGATCATGTTCACCAGCGGGCTCGATGCGGCGGCCTTCCCGCCGGGCATCCCCGTGGCCACGGTGCGAGTCGTTCCACACCGCGGCCGGGGCCAGCCAGGAGACCATCGACGTCGACCCGGCGGCCGACCTGAGCCAGCTGGCCTACGTCGACGTCGTGCAGTGGGCGCCGGCGCACGTGAGCGCGCGCGCCATGGTCCGCTTGGCCTGGTCATCTTCGTCGTGCTGATGGTCCAGTAGACGGTGATGGTGGCCCTCCGCGTCGGTGGCGACCCACCCCGACCTGCTCTGGCTGCTGCCCATCACGGCCGCCCTGCTCGATGGGCCCGAGACGGGCGCCATCGTCGGGTTCTGGGCCGGACTGGCCTTCGACCTGGTCCTGCCCACCCCCTTCGGGCTGTCCGCCCTGGTGGGCTGCCTGCTGGGCTTCGCCGTCGGGTCGCTGACCACGGCGGCGGACCCCCGGGCCGCCTGGCTCAAGCCGGTGGCCGCGGTCGTTGGGAGCGTCGCAGCGGACATGCTGTTCGCCGTGCTCGGCGCCATCCTCGGACAGCAAGAGATGGTGCAGATCGAACTTCCTGGCCCTCGTTCGCCGTGGTCGGCGTCTCCAGCCTGGTGCTGGTGCTCCCGGTCAGCCGGCTGATGCGCTGGGCCCTGGCCGGGGAGAGCAACCGCCGCTCCCTGGTCTCGGCCCAGGCCGACGAGCAGGGCCTGGTGAAGCGATCCCTCCGCCACCCGATCCGCGGCGACCGGCTGCACCCCAAGCCCGTCGACGCGCCCGCCGCAGCGGCGCTCGCTGGCGGGCACGCCACGCGCGCCGCGGATGCGCCCGCGCAAGAGCGTCAACGTCGCCTCCATGGTCGGCTCACCCGAGGACGAGGACGTCCCGGCCCAACCTGCGCCTGCGGATCGTCGGGGTCGCCGTGCTGCTCCTCTTCGGCGTGCTCGTCCTGCGCCTGTGGACCCTCCAGGTGATCGAGGGCAAGACCTACGCCGCCGCCGTGACCCGCAACCAGGTGCGGGTGGTCAGCGTCGCCGCACCCCGGGGCGAGATCGTCGACCGCGCCGGCACCGTGCTCGCGACCAACACCCCACAGGAGGAGATCCTGCTGTCGCGCGCGGAGGCGACGCAGAACCCCGGCATCGTCGGCATGGTCGCCGCCCTCGTCGGCCAGACCCCGAAGCAGGTGCAGGCGTCCATCAACAACAACCAGTACAGCCCGTACGAGCCGGTGCCCGTTGCGGTCGGCGTGTCGCAGGACACGGTGCAGTTCCTCGCAGACCAACCAGTCGCGAGTACCCCGGTGTCACCGTCCAGACCGTCACGCAGCGCACCTACCCCCAGGGCGGGACCACGGCCACCCAGGTCCTGGGCTACGTGGGTGACATCACGAGCAGCTACCTCGCGGCGCACCCCAACGACGGCTACACCCAGGGCAGCCAGATCGGCGTCTCGGGGATCGAGGCCCAGTACGAGCAGTACCTGCAAGGGCGTGCCCGGGCCGCCAGGCCCTGTCGGTCGACGCCAGCGGCAACGTCGTGGGCACCTTGAGCTCCACGGCGCCGCAGATCGGGTGACACCGTGGTGCTCAACATCGACAACGGGCTCCAGCAGGCGGTGCAGAACGACCTGCAGGCGCAGATCCTGACCGACCGCCAGACGCCCGACCAGGTCGACGGCGGGCGGCTGCCCGCCGGCCACCAACGGCGCGGCCATCGTGATGAACCCCCAGAACGGCCAGGTCCTCGCCATGGCCTCCTATCCGACCTACGACCTGAACGAGTGGGTCGGCGGCATCTCATCGGCCAACTTCACCGCGCTGCAGCAGAGCGGGGCCGAGAACAACTACGCCATCGAGGGCCAGTACACGCCGGGCTCGACCTTCAAGCTGGTCACGGCCACCGCCGCGCTCCAGGACGGCCTGATCACCCCGACCACGCCGTACGACGACACCGGGACCTTCAAGATCCAGGGCTGCCCCGCACCCGGCGTGAACAACGACACCGGGTGCACGTTGCACGACGACCCGGGCGACAGCGGCGGCCACTACAACGTCACCGGCGCCCTGACGGTGTCGAGCGACTCCTTCTTCTACAACCTGGGCGAGATGTTCTGGGAGCAACAGGCGAAGTACGGGACGACCCCGATCCAGAACGAGGCGACCGACTACGGCGAGGGGACGATCACCGGCATCGACCTCCCCGGCGAGGGCCAGGGCCGGGTCGACAGCTACCTGACCCGGGCCAAGCTCCACGCCGAGGCACCCAAGGCCTTTCCCTACGCGGCGTCCTGGTTCACCGGTGACAACATCGAGATGGCCTTCGGCCAGGGCGAGACGGTGCTGACCCCCCTTGAGCAGGCGGTGGCCTATTCGACCTTCGCCAACGGCGGCACCCGCTACGCCCCCGCAGGTCGCCTCCGAGGTCGTCGATCCGACGACCGGCAAGGTGATCAAGAAGCTCGAGCCGCAGGTGACCGGGCACGTCGCCATTTCGCCGGCCAACTACAGCGCCATCCTCCAGGGGCTCGAGGGCGTGATCTCGAACCGGACCGGGACGGCCTACGCGGACTTCCAGGGCTTCCCGGCCTCGTGGAACCTGGCGGGCAAGACGGGGACGGCATCGAACCAGGCGGGGGAGGAGCCCAACAGCTGGTTCGTCGCCTTCGGGCCCAACCCCAACCCCCAGTACGTCGTGCTCGCCGTCATCGACCAGGGCGGCTACGGCGCCGATGCCGCCGCCCCGCTGGTCCGCAACATCTTCGACTACCTCCTCGCCAACCCGGAGACCCCCACGGTCAAGACGCCGACTCCGGCCAGCCCGGCCAGCCTGACGGCCGCCGGCCTCCAACCCCCCGGCCGGCACCCGACCACCACCACGACGACCGCTCCGGCGGCCCGGCGGCGCGAGCACGACGACCTCCACCACGACGGGCGGAGGCTGAGCGTCCCGTAGGGTTGGCGCGAATGGATTCCCTCTGGCCGCAGATCGAGCGCATCCTGCCCACGGTGTCCAAGCCGGCCCGCTACATCGGGGGTGAACAGGGGTCCATCTGTCCCGACCATGCGGCCGGGCGCCGTCGCCTGGTTGCTCCTCTACCCGGACACCTACGAAATCGGCTTGCCCAATCAGGGGCTGCAGATCCTCTACGAGATCCTCAACGAGCGTCCCGACGCCCTGGCCGAGCGCGCCTACGCGCCCTGGGTCGACATGGAGGCCGCCATGCGGGCGGCCGGTGTCCCGCTCTTCAGCGTCGAACAGCATCTTCCGGCGGAAGCCTTCGATGTGTTGGCGTTCAACCTCTCGGCCGAGCTCGTCTACACCAACGTGTTGAACATGATCGATCTGGCCGGCCTCCCTCTGCACGGAGCGGACCGCGGCGGTGCCGATGCCCTGGTCGTGGCCGGCGGTCACTGCGTCTTCAACCCCGAGCCCCTGGCGGACTTCGTCGACGCCTTCGTCCTCGGCGACGGCGAGGAGGTGGTGGGGGAGATCAACGAGGTCATGGCGGCGCTGGCTGGACGTGTCACCGCCCGAGGCGCGCGACCGCACGGCCCTCCTGCGCGCGCTCGCCGGGGTGGAAGGGGTGTACGTGCCCGCGCTCTATCGGGCGTCGTACGAGGACGGGCGTCTGGTCTCGACGCTGCCCATCGCGCCAGGCGTGCCGGCCGAGGTGGCCAAGCGGACGATCAGCGACTTGGCGGATTGGCCGTACCCGGCTCGGCCGCTCGTCCCCCTGACCGAGGTGGTCCACGACCGTCTCAACGTCGAGGTGTTCCGGGGCTGCACGCGGGGCTGCCGCTTCTGCCAGGCAGGCATGATCACGCGGCCCGTGCGCGAGCGCCCCGCCGCCCAGGTGCGCGACATGGTGCAACGCGGCCTGGAGTGGAGCGGGCACGACGAGGTGGCCCTGACCTCGCTGTCGTCGGCGGACTTCTCGGGGATTGAGGACACGGTGCGCGACATCGTCGACGACCCCGATCACGGCGGGCGGGTCTCGGTGAGCCTCCCGTCGCTGCGAGTGGACGCCTTCACCGTGGGGACCGCGGCGGAGATCCAGAAGGTGCGCCGCACCGGGCTCACCTTCGCGCCCGAGGGTGGGACCTGGCGGATGCGCACGGTGATCAACAAGCTGATCACCGAAGAGGACCTCTACAGCGCCGTCGACGCCGCCTTCAGCCAGGGCTGGCGGCGGGTCAAGCTCTATTTCCTGATCGGCCTCCCCACCGAGCTCGACGAGGATGTGCTCGGCATCGCCGAGCTCGGGGCGCGCTGCGTCGAGATCGGCCGGAAGTATCACAAAGGGGTGACGGTGGTCGCCTCCGTCGGCGGTTTCGTGCCCAAGCCACACACCCCGTTCCAGTGGTTCGGGCAGGACACGGTCGCCGAGCTCGAGCGGAAGGTGACCCTGCTGCGCAACGAGGCCCGGCGCACCCGCGGCCTCACGATCCGCTGGCACGAGCCGGCGGCTTCGGTGGCGGAGGGGTTGGCCAGCCGGGGCGACCGCCGCATGGGTGCCGTGATCGAGCGGGTGTGGCGGGCGGGCGGCACCTTCCAGGAGTGGTCCGAGCGCTTCGACCTGTCTCTCTGGGAGGCCGCCCTCGCCGCCGAAGGGCTCAGCGTCGACGAGGTGTGCCATCGCGACCGCGAGGCCGACGAGGCCCTGCCCTGGGATCACATCTCAGCAGGCCTGCACCGTGATTTCCTCTGGGGGGACTGGCAGGACGCCCTGGCCAGCGTGGCCGTCGAGGACTGCCGCTGGACGCCCTGCTACGACTGCGGCGCCTGTACCGGCTTCGGACTCGAGCACGTGGTGGCGTCGCCGGTTCCGCCCGCCGGGGGGAGCCAGGGCACCGGCCAGGACCTCAGCGTCGGGGACAGGATCCCGGTCCGCCTGGTCAGCCGTGTCCCCTGAGGGTCAGCGCCGCCTTCGGCTTCGCTTCACCAAGACGGGGAAGGTCCGGTTCACCAGCCACCGGGACGTCGCCCGCATGTGGGAGCGGGCGTTGCGGCGCAGCCGGCTGCCGCTGGCGTACTCGCAGGGATTCGTCCCGCACCCCCTCGTCAGCTTCGGCCTGGCCCTGCCCACGGGGTGCGAGTCGCTCGGCGAGTACCTCGACCTGCGCCTCGATCCGGCCGGACCGGGCGAGATCCCCGTCGACGAGCTCCCGGCCGCCCTGAGCGTGCTGCTGCCCGAAGGGGTCGTCGTCCAGGCGGCGGCTCTCATCGCAGACGCGGAGGGATCGCTCCAGCAGGAGGTAGCATCGTGCGATTGGGAGCTGGAGGTGCTCGGAGTGCGGGATGAGGAGCTGCAGGAGCGGTTGGAAAAGATGCTCGCTGCTCCCATGCTCACGGTCAGGCGGGAGCGCAAGGGTCGTCAAACAGAGGACGACATCCGCCCGGCCATCCGGACACTGTCCTTGACCAGCCCCAACGGTCATATCCGGGCGGAATTGGCCACGCACCCGCGTGGCGTCCGCCCAGGTGACCTGGTAGCAGCCCTGGGCACCCCCGCGGTGCCCGGATGGGCCTGTCGAACGCATCAATGGATCGAACGCGATGGCGCTCGGTTCGAGCCGCTCCCTGTGAGCGAGCCCGGGACCGATGGCGACGCGACACAGCACGCGAGGAGGGCTTTCCCTCATGTCCGAGACGGAATTCAGCCAGAGCCCGGAGGGTCACCCTCCGGAGCAACCGGAGGGCAGCGGCAGCACTAGCCCCCCCGACGGGCCGCGAGCCGCGCCCAGACCGAAGCCAAAGATCGGGGACACCAGGCCCGCACCGGCCGTCGCTGCGCCTCCGCCGCCCAAGGCAGCCGCGCAGGTGGTGCCGCTCAAGCGGCCCGAAGCAGCCGCGCCCAAGCAGCGCACCACCGATGTGCACGAGGTCGAAGGGCCGGAAGGCGACGGCGAGGGCGAGGCGAGGGCCGGCGTTCCCGCAGCCGGCGGCGCTCTGGCCGGGACCGCAAGTCGAAGCAGGTGGGGCGCTACCTGGTCTGCGTCCACGTCCAGCCGGAGATGACGCAGATCGCCATGCTCGAGGGTCGCTCGTTGGTGGAGCACTACGTCTCCCGGTCGGCCGACGACACCAACCAGATCGACGGCAACGTCTACCGGGGCCGGGTGCAGAACGTCCTGCCCGGCATGGAGGCGGCCTTCATCGACATCGGCATCCCCAAGAACGCCGTCCTGTATCGGGGGGATGTGCGCTACGACCGGGAGGACATCGAGGGCGGAGCCTCCCAGCAGCCGCGGATCGAGGACGTCCTCAAGGCAGGCCAGACCATCCTCTGCCAGGTCACCAAGAACCCGATCGGGGCCAAGGGCGCCCGCCTGACCCAGGAGGTCTCGCTGCCCGGCCGATTCGCCGTCCTGGTACCCAATTCGAGCGCCTTCGGCATCTCCAAGCGTCTCGGCGACAACGAGCGGCGTCGGCTGCGCCGCATCATCGACGAGGTCAAGCCCGCCGGCCACGGCATGATCGTGCGGACGGCTGCGGAGGGCGTCTCGGCGGAGGAACTCCAGCGTGACGTCACGACACTGCTGGAACAGTGGAACATCATTGAGGCCGAGGCCAAGAGGTCGGACGCCCCGGGTCTGCTTTACCGCGAGCCCGAACTGTCGGTCCGGATCCTGCGCGAGGAGCTCAACCCGGAATACCGCGGCGTGGTGATCGACGACTTGGCGCTCTTCGAACAGGTGCGGGACTACGTGCGGGCCGTGAGCCCGGAACTCTCCGACCGCGTCGAGTACTACGACCCCGAGGTCGAGGGCCTGCCCATCTTCGAGCGGTACCACGTGCACGAGCAGCTACACAAGGCACTCGACCGCAAGGTCTGGCTGCCCTCGGGTGGCTCGCTGATCATTGAGCGCACCGAGGCGCTGACCGTCATCGACGTGAACACGGGAAAGAACGTCGGGAAGACCAATCTGGAGGAAACCGTCTACCGGAACAACCTCGAGGCCGCCGAAGAGGTGGCTCGACAGCTCCGCCTCCGGGATATCGGCGGCATCATCGTCATCGACTTCATCGACATGGAGATCCGGGAGAACCGGGACAAGGTGGCCGCCGCCCTGCGCAATGCCCTGGCCCGGGACAAGACCAGGACCCAGGTCTTCGACATCTCCGAGCTCGGACTGGTGGAGATGACCCGGAAGAGGGTCTCCGAGGGCCTGCTCGAGACGCTGTCGACCGAATGCGCCGTCTGCGCGGGCAGGGGCGTAACCCTGGACGACTCGGTCCTGCGCTAGGATCTCGCCCTTATGTATGCCGTCATCAGGTCCGGAGGAAAGCAGGAGCGTGTGGCCGAAGGCCAGCGCCTCCGCGTGGAGCTGCTCGGGCAGCCCGTCGGGGCGGAGGTGTCGCTCGAGCCTGTCCTCGTGGTCGACGGCGCGACCGTGCTGGCAACGCCTGAGCAGCTGGCCGGCGCGTCGGTGACAGCCAAGGTCGTGGGCGAGGAGAAGGGCCCCAAAATCAACGCCATGACCTACAAGAACAAGTCCAACCAGCGTCGCCGGTGGGGCCACCGGCAGCACTACGCCACGCTGGAGATCACCGCCATCACGGCGGCCGGCTGAGATTCGGGAGTTCGAGACATGTCAAAGACCAAGGGCGGCGGGTCAACCCGCAACGGACGCGACTCCAACGCACAGCGCCTCGGCGTCAAGTGCTTCGACGGCACTGCCGTGACCGCCGGCTCCATCCTGGTGCGCCAGCGGGGGACGAAGGTCTACCCCGGCGTGAACGTGGGCCGCGGTGGCGATGACACGCTTTTCGCGACTGCAGAGGGCGTCGTGAAGTTCGGCGAGCGTCGGGGTCGCAAGCATGTGAGCGTGCTCACCGACTAGCCAATGGCGCCGCCTGGCTCAGGCGCGCTGATGCAGCTCGATGGCGTTGCCCCAGGGGTCGACGGTGAACGCCTGTCGGCGTCCGGTCGTCCCCACGTCCGTCGGATCCGAGACTTTGAGACCGCGGGTCCGCAGCTCGGTGACCGCGGCGCCCAGATCGTCGAAGGTCAGGGCGAAGTGCTGGCCCACGTTGTTCGGCACACTCGCCTCAATGAGATGCACCTGCTGGCCGTTGGCGGTGTCCAGCCACGCACCCGGGAACCCGAAGTCCGGGCGGGAGTGGTTCTGCACCAGTCCGATCGTCTCGGTGTAGAAGGTGACGCCAGCGGGCACGTCGCTGACGTTGATGGCCACGTGGTCCACACCGGTCGGCCGGGCGGGATCGCTCACACCACCGAGCCTACGACGTGGCGGATGATTCCGGCCACGGCCGGTACGGCGGAGGCGCCAACCTCTGCGATGGCGTCGACCTCCATCGTCGCGTTGGCGCCCGCGGCCGGGTTGGTGACGAGGGCCAGGCCGAGGACCTCGGCCCCGGCCTGGCGGGCGGCGATGGTCTCGAGCGCCATGGACATGCCCACGACGTCGGCCCCCGCGGTGCGCAGCATCCGGATTTCGGCGGGCGTCTCGAATTGCGGCCCGGGGAGCTGGGCGTAGACACCGGGCCGTGCGGCCAGAACCGAGGCGGCCGGTTCTGGCGTCGCCAGGGCGACGGTGCGGAGGCGGGGAGCGTAGGCGTCGGCCATGTCGATGAATTCGGGGCCGATCAGCGGACTGCGCCCGGTCAGGTTCAGGTGGTCGTCGACGACCATCACCGAGCCGGTCATGAGATCATCGCGAATGCCTCCCGCGGCCGCGGTGAGGATGACCGTGCGGCATCCGGCGGCAATTCCTGTCCGCAGCGGATGGACGACCTCCAGCGGGCGTCAGGCCTTCGTACAGGTGGCACCGACCGCCCAGGACCAGGAGACGAACCCCCCGATGGTCGACGGACCATGCATGGGCCCGATGCCCCCCTGCGGTGTAGGGCGGGAAGAAGGGCAGCGTGTCGAGCGGGACCGGCTCCTCGCCTGCACCCAGCACCTCGGCCGCCCCGGAGAGCCCGCTCCCGAGGAGCACAAGCACGTCGTGGTGGTCGATGCCCAGGCGACGGGCGAGTTCGCGGGCGCTGTGCTCCGCCCGGTCGGCGGCGGCCTCCATGGGCTGATGGTAGAGGTTCAACCGCCGGCCGGCGCGTAACATCAGCCTGACATGCCGTCTTCGCCCGCTGCCCCCACCCTGCACCCACTTGCACCCCTCACCGGGGAAGAGATCACGACGGCCCGCGAGATCGTCTTCGCCAGCGGCCGGGCCGCGGTACCCAACGAGCTCTTGCGGTTCGCCTACATCGGCCTGTTCGAGCCGCCCAAGGACATCGTGCGTGCCGTTGATGCGGGGGAGGACGTCGCGGTTGACCGCTGCCTTCGCATGGTGCTGCTCGAAGGCCCGGAGGCCGACGTGGTCGAAGCCACCGTGTCGGTGACTCGGGGGGAGATCGATCGCTGGGAGATCGTGCGTGACGTCCGGCCTCCCCTCCAGATGGAAGAGTCGATCATGGTCCTGGCCGCCCTGCACGACCATCCTGACTGGAATGCGGCACTGGACCGTCGAGGCGTGGTCGACCGGTCGCTGGTGCAGATCGACCCTTGGCCGGCCGGCACCTTCGGGCTCGGTCACGAAGAGGGCCGGCGCATCACCCGCTGCCTGGCCTACCTGCGCGACAGCAAGGAGGACAACGGCTACGCCCGCCCGCTCGAGGGCCTGATCGCCTTCGTCGACATGGGTCGGGGCGAGGTGCTCGAAGTGCTGGACACAGGGGTGGTGCCGTTCCCCTCCGAGAGCGGCAGCTACTACCCCGAAGACCACGGGCCACTGCGTACGGATCTCAAGCCCTTGGAGATCATCCAGCCTGAGGGTCCGAGCTTCGAGGTGGACGGCAACCTCGTGCGCTGGCAGAAGTGGTCATTGCGCATCGGCATGGACCCCCTGGAGGGTCTGGTGCTGTGGACCGTCGGGTACGAGGACGGCGGGCGGATCCGACCCATCCTGTACCGGGCCTCGGTCAGCGAGATGGTCGTGCCCTACGGGCATCCGGGTCCCATGCATGCGTGGAAGAGCGCATTCGACGCTGGTGAATGGGGCCTGGGACGCATGGCGAACTCACTGACCCTCGGCTGCGACTGCCTCGGCGAGATCCGCTACTTCGACGACGTCTTCGCCGATGAGCGCGGCAAGCCGCACACACGGGCCAACGCCATCTGCATGCACGAGGAGGACTACGGCATCCTCTGGAAGCACGTGGACATGGTCTCCGGGCGCAGCGAGGTCCGGCGGTCGCGACGCCTGGTGGTGAGCTCCATCGCCACGGTGGGCAATTACGAGTACGGGTTCTACTGGTATTTCTACCTCGACGGCTCCCTCCAGCTCGAGGTGAAGCTGACGGGGATCATGTCCACCATGGCCGTGGCCGACGGCGATGCGGGAGACCACGCGCGCATGATCGCTCCGGGCCTGGCGGCGCCCTACCACCAGCACCTCTTCAATGTCCGGCTCGACGTGCAGGTCGACGGCCCCAACAACGAGGTGTACGAGGTCGATGCCGTGCCCACGGGTGCGCCGGGGAGCATGGAGAATCCGTGGGGGAACGCCTTCGGAACGACGGCGACGCTGTTGGAGAGCGAGCTGGAGGCCCGGCGTGTCGTCGACGCGTCGCGCAGCCGCACCTGGCGCATCGCCAACCCGTCCCAACGGAACCGAGTGGGGGAAGCGACCGCCTACAAACTACTGCCCGGCGCCACACCGACGCTGCTGGCCGACCCCACCTCGAGCGTCGGTCGGCGCGCCGCCTTCGCATCACACAACCTGTGGGTCACGCCCTTCGATCCCGATGAGCGACGTGCCGCGGGCGACTATCCCAACCAGCACCGCGGCCATGCGGGGTTACCGACCTGGACGGCAGAGGATCGACCCATCGTCGACACCGACATTGTGCTGTGGCACTCCTTCGGCGTCACCCACATTCCGCGGCCAGAAGACTGGCCGGTCATGCCGGTCGAGTACACGGGCTTCACGCTGCTTCCGTTCGGCTTCTTCGATCGCAACCCGGCGCTCGACGTGCCGCCGTCTCCCGGCCATTGCCATGACTGAGGGCAGCGGCACCGCCCACCAGCCCCGCGAGTACCACCCACCCGTCGAGTACCTCGAAACAATGCTGTCGTTGCCGCAGGAGGGTGCGCCGGTCATTCAGGTCCGGATCGCGGAGCGGCCGGGGAGGTCCGCCACGTCGATCTCAATGAGGGCGGCCTCTTCCCAGGCGTCGTGCCGACATGGGCGAGCGTGATCCCCAGGGCATCGTGGAGGTAGCGGTGGAAGGCGGTGGCGAGGCCATTCGGGTTTCGCGTGCCCCCTCCGACCGGCTGTACATCGGCGCACCGTGACCGTGCGGCTCGAGGCCGACGCCGTCTTCACGGTTGACAGCGCTGACACGGTGCTGGCGCCGGGAGCGGTCGAGATCGACGACGGCCTCATCTCTTGGGTCGGTGATCCCTGGCAGGTTCCCCCGGGCTCCGGGACCGAGGTCCGGCGGCTTGGTGGATTGCTGATGCCGGGTCTGGTCAATTGTCATGGGCATTCACCCATGACACTCCTGCGGAGTGCCGGCGACGGACTCCCGCTCGAGCGCTGGTTGCACGAGTCCGTCTGGCCACGCGAGGCGCGGCTACGGGACGAGGACGTGTACTGGGGCATGTCTCTCGGGGCACACGAGCTTCTGTGCAACGGGGTCACCACGACGTGCGAGCAGTACCGGCATCCGGCGGCCGTCATTGACGCAGTCCTTCGTGCCGGAATCCGGACGATCTACACGCCGGCCATCTTCGACGTGCCCGATGCCGGCCCGGGGAGCACGTGGGAGGCGCTGCTGGCCGATGCCTGCGACGTGGCCGATGCCACGACCGGGAAGCACGAGCTCGTCCAGGTGGGCTTCGGTCCGCACGCCGCCTATACGGTGCCGCCGGAGGGGCTGCGGGCGATTGCGGCCGAGGCACGGGCGCGCGACGCGTTGTTGCAGGTCCACGTTTCTGAGACGGCGGCCGAGTGCCAGGTCGTCCAGGAACGTTACGGCATGAGCGCACCGGCGCTGCTGGCGTCCGAGGGGGTCCTCGACGGCCGGGTGTTGGCCGCCCACGCGGTCTGGCTCGACGACGCAGATCTGTCGTTGCTGGCCGAGCACGATGTGGCTGTCGCGCACTGCCCTGGTTCCAACGGCAAGCTCGGGTCGGGTATCGCCCCCCTGCGGGCGCTGCTCGACATCGGAGTCCGGGTCGGACTGGGCACCGACGGGCCGGCCTCCAACGACGACCTCCATCTCTGGGACGAAATGCGGCTGGCGTCTCTTTTCGCGCGCGCCAGCGCGGGCGATCCGGACGTTCTGAGCTCGGCGCGCGCTCTCCGCCTGGCCACCCGGGGTGGCGGAGAGGCGCTCGGCCTCGCCGTGGGAGCACTCGAGGCTGGACGGCCGGCGGATCTCATCCGGTTGCGCACCGATGACGCCCGCTTTACCCCGGCGTTGAACGATGACGAACTCCTCGGTCACCTGGTGTGGGCGGGAGCCGGCTATCTGGTGACCGACGTCTGGGTCGGCGGCGCGCACGTTGTCGTGGAAGGACACTGCACCACGGTCGACGGTGCGCGTGCTCGGTCCGAGGTGGGCCAGCGCGCCCGCCGACTCCTGGCGTCCTAGACCCAGTCGCTCGAACCGACGAACCCGGGTGGCGCGAGTCCTCGCCCGCGGCGACGACATACACGATGCCGTGTGCACGTTCCGCTTCCTACCAGGCGCAACTCTCATGACAACAGACACATGCCCATTGCGGCGGACGATGTGCAGAATTTTGTGAGGTTTCGCGTATCGCCGCTCGGCGGAGAGGGAAGGTGTAGGGCCGAGGTCGAACTGACGGGGTTACATGAGCACGACGGTCCAGCCAACAGAGCACGCCAGCGCACCGAGGCACCGGGTCAGCGTTCTCGGCAGGGAGGAGAATGGTCGGCGCGATCGCTTCGCCGCTGCAGGCGGACGCATCCTCCTCCTTGCGTGCCTGTGCCTGATGGCGCTCCTGTTGTGCATGGCGATGAGCGGGCCCGCCGCGGCGGCGGCTGCCTCATCCGGCCGAGCGCCCGCGGAGGAAGCGCATGCATCGACCCAAGGACCCGGCTATTGGATGGTGGCGTCCGATGGCGGGATCTTCAGCGAAGGCGGAGCACCCTTTACCGGTTCGACCGGCGGCATGGCGCTCAACAAGCCCATCGTGGCCATGGCGGCCACACCGGACGGCCGGGGCTACTGGCTGGCCGCGTCGGACGGTGGCATCTTCAGCTTCGGCGACGCGGCCTTCTACGGCTCGACGGGCGGCCTCACCCTCAACCGGCCCATCGTGGGCATCGCTGCCACCCCCGACGGCAAGGGCTACTGGCTCGTCGCCGCCGACGGCGGGATCTTCAGCTTCGGCGACGCCGCCTTCTACGGTTCGACCGGCTCCCTCGCGCTCAACAAGCCGATCGTGGGCATGGCGGCGACACCCGACGCCGAGGGCTACTGGCTCGTGGCCTCCGACGGAGGCATCTTCTCCTACGGCGACGCGCGGTTCTCCGGCTCGACCGGCGGTACGGCGATCAACAGGCCCATCGTGGGCATGGCGGCCACACCGGACGGCCAGGGCTACTGGCTCGTCGCCGCCGACGGCGGGATCTTCAACTACGGGGATGCTGCTTTCTACGGCTCCACGGGAGGTACGCCAATCGACAGGCCCATCGTCAGCATGGCGGCCACCCCCGACGGCCAGGGCTACTGGCTCGTCGCCGCCGACGGCGGGATCTTCAACTACGGGGATGCTGCTTTCTACGGCTCCACGGGAGGTACGCCAATCAACAAGCCCATTGTGGGCATGGCGCTGAGCCGCGGGGTCCCCGGGCCCGCCACGAAGTTGGTCTTCTCCACGCAGCCGGGAGGGGCAAGCGGGGGATTGGCCTTCTCCACGCAGCCCGTCGTCACGGTCGAAAGTGCCGCCGGTCAGCCCGTGACGACGGACAACTCGACGGTCAGCATCGGCATCGTTCCCGGCACCCCGACGAGCGGTGGCTCGGGACTCTTGTCGGCGTGCACGTCGACCGGTGAGAAGAACGGAGTCTTCACATTCAGCGGCTGCACCATCAACACCGCGGGGACCGGGTACGAGCTCGTAGCGACGGACGGGCAACTCTCCAGCGCCACCAGCGCGCCCTTCGCCGTCAACACCGGCATGCCGAGCCAGCTCGTCTTCACGACCGAGCCCGCCGGCGCCTCCGGTGGCACCGCCTTCACCACCCAGCCAAGGGTCGCCGTCGAAGACGCCGGCGGCAACACGGTCACCACCGACAGTTCGACGGTGACGTTGTCCGCCAACGTCGGCGGCGGGACCATCTCGGACTGCTCGGAGAGCGAGACAGCAGGAGTGGTCGCCTTCAGCGGGTGTGCGATCAATACCGATGGCACGTACACCCTCACGGCCACTGATGGCGCATTGGCGACGGCCACGTCGGGCTCCATCGTGGTCAGCACAGGCCCTGCGAGCCGGCTTGCTTTCACCGGCGAGCCCGCCGGCGCTTCCGGCGGCTCCGCCTTCAGCACCCAGCCCGTGGTGACCGTCGAGGACGCCGGAGGCAACGCGGTCACGGACGACACGACCGTGCCGACCTTGACACTGACGACGGGCCCCGGCGTCCTGTCGGGCTGCTCGCCCTCGACAGCGGTAGGGGTGACTACCTTTACGGGCTGCACGGTCGATGTCGCCCATGCCGGTGATGTCCTGACCGCCACCGACGCGGCTGACGGCCTCACGAGGACGAGCTCGTCGTTCGACGTGACGGTGGGCCCGCCCGCCCAGCTGATCTTCACGACCCAGCCAAGTGGTGCGGTCGCGGGCAGCGCGTTCGCCGGCCAGCCTGTCGTGACGATCCAAGACGCCGGGGGCAATACGGTCACCTCTGACACCAATGCCATCACCTTGGCTTTGGGCTTGGGTCCGGGCACACTCTCCGGCTGCACGTCGACCACCACGGGCGGGGTGGCCGCTTTCAACGGTTGCTCTATAAACACTGCAGGGGAGCACGTCCTTGGTGCGACGGACAGTTCGGATGCGCTGAACAACGCGAGCCACGAGTTCGACGTCGCTCCCTGAGAGGAGCCACCCGGATGCGGAACCGTGTCCAGAATTCGACGTGACGGTCCCCCCGGATGGCGGCGGCGGTCCCCTCGGCTGGGTCTGGGAGTCGCGCTCGGCCCCGTAAGCTGGATCTTCATGCCCGGCTTCGTCGACCAGGCCCAACTGCACGCACGCGCCGGAGATGGGGGAGCCGGCGCGGTGTCGTGGCGCAGGGAGGCCCATGTGGACCGCGGTGGCCCCGACGGGGGCGACGGTGGTCACGGTGGGGACGTCTGGCTCGTGGCCTCGGTGAACGAGGCGTCGCTGCTCGGCTTCCGTGACCATCCTTTCCGACGTGCCACCGACGGCGTGCACGGCTCGGGTTCGAAGAGGCACGGGGCGCGAGGGAAGGACCTTGTCGTGCCCGTCCCGGTCGGCACGGTCGTGCGTGAGCGCAGCGGCGCCGTCGTCTGCGACCTCGCCGTCGAGGGTGCCCGGTTCATGGTGGCCGAGGGCGGCCAGGGCGGCCGCGGCAATGCACGGTTCCTCTCGAACCGCCGCCGCGCCCCGGCCTTTGCCGAGCAGGCTGAGAAGGGCCAGGAGTTCTGGCTCGACATGGAGCTCAAGCTCATGGCCGACGTGGCCCTGGTCGGATTCCCCAATGCCGGCAAGTCGACGCTGATCTCGGCGGTCTCCGCCGCCAAGCCGAAAATCGCCGACTATCCGTTCACGACCCTGGAGCCACACCTCGGCGTCGTCCGGGTCGGTGGCGTACGCGACGGCACGGAGTTCGTCATGGCCGACATCCCCGGCCTGGTGGAGGGCGCAGCAGCAGGCAAGGGCCTGGGCCACCAGTTCTTGCGCCACATCGAGCGCGCCCGTGTCCTGGTGGTGCTCCTCGATCTCGGAGCGCCCGAGGCCGGCGGCGTGTCCCCGGCCGAGCAGCGGCGCGTGCTCCTTTCGGAGCTGGGCGCGTACCAGCCCGAGCTCCTGGAACGCCCGACGCTCGTCGTGGGAAGCAAGGTCGACGTGGGCACCGATGACGAAGGCGTGTGTGACATGGTGCTCTCGGTTGCCGCAGGCACGGGCGTGCGGGCGCTGGTGGAACGCCTCGCACCGCTGGTCCAAGAGGTGCGGGCCGAGGCCGTGGAGGCCTCCTCGAGCGAAATCGTGGTGCACCGGCCGATCCCGGAGGGAGTCGCCGTGCTCCGAGCCGGGGCGGGGGAGTGGGTCGTCCAGGGCCGGGCCGCCGAGCGGGCCGTGGCATTGTCCGACCTCAACGACGAAGGTGCGCAGGCCGAGGTAGTGCGCCGTTTGCGACGACTCGGAGTCGACCGCGCCCTGGCGCGGGCAGGTGCCCACGACGGGGACGAGATCACGGTCGGCTCCATGACGTTCACGTGGGACGCCGACCGGTGATCGCCGTCGTCAAGGTCGGCTCCTCCTCGGTCACCACCGAGACGGTCGGACGGCTGTGCGGCGAGCTGGCGGCCGCGCGCGCCGCCGGTCACAGCCTTGTCGTCGTGTCGTCCGGTGCGATTGCCGTCGGCTGGGACACCCTCGACAGCGGTAAACAGCGGCCGTCGGACTCCGCCGTGCTCCAGGCGGTGTCCGCCGTGGGCCAGCACCGCCTGATGCGGATGTGGCAGGACGGCTTCGAGCCGCATGGCGTGCTGGCCGGTCAGGTGCTGCTGGCGCCGCTGGACTTCGTCCATCGAACGCAGTACCTGCACGCACGCGAGACACTGCGCCACCTTGCCGCTCTGGGAGTCGTCCCCGTGGTCAACGAGAACGACGCCGTGGCGGACGAGGAGATCCGCTTCGGTGACAACGACCGGTTGGCTGCGCTCGTGGCGCACCTGGTCGGCGCGCAGCTTCTCGTCCTGCTGACCGACACACCCGGCCTCCTCACGGCCGATCCACGCCGCGACACCGAAGCCTCGCTCATAGAGGAGGTCGTCGAGATCGACCAGCAGCTCGAGCGCCTGGCCGGTGGCCCCGGAAGCTCCGTGGGCAGCGGCGGCATGGCATCGAAACTGGCGGCGGCGAAGATCGCCACCTGGTCGGGCGTGCAGACGGTGGTCGCCGATGCCGGGCGCCCGGGCGTGGTGGCGGCGGCCCTGGCCAACGAGGCCGGCCTCGGGACGGTGTTCCGGGCCCGGGAGAGTCGCCTTTCGGCCCGCAAGTTGTGGATTGCGTTCGCGCTGGGATCGAGCGGCCGCCTCACGGTCGACGAGGGCGCACGGTCGGCGCTCACCGGCCGCGGGCGTTCGCTCCTGGCTGCCGGGGTCACGGAGGCGAGCGGCGCCTTCCGCCCCGACGATGCGGTCGAGATCTCGGGCCCCGACGGCGAAGTCTTCGCCAAGGGCCTGGTCCGGGTGTATGCGGAGCGGGCCACCGAGTGGATCGGCCGGCGGAGCCAGGTCGTCGTCCATCGTGACGATCTGGTCCTTGTAACCTGACCCGATGACCTCACCCGCGTTGGAGCAGCTCGCGGGCCGCGTCCGGTCGGCTGCTCGGGCGGTCGCGAAGGCCCCGAGCTCGGTCCGTGACGACGCGCTGCGGCTGGCTGCCGACCTCCTCGAGCAGGAATGGGCGTCGCTGGTCGAGGCCAACCAGGCCGATCTGGACCGGGCCCAGGCCGCCGGCATGGTGGAGGCCGCCCGGGACCGGCTGCGTCTGACCGAGGAGCGCGTCCGGGCCATGGCGGCGGGGTTGCGCAATGTGGCGGGCCTGCCCGACCCCGTGGGCGAGGTCACCGAGGGTTGGGTGCGGCCCAACGGCCTGCGGGTCTCGCGGGTGCGGGTGCCGCTGGGCGTGGTCGGGGTGATCTACGAGAACCGGCCCAATGTCACGAGTGACGCGGCCGGGCTCTGCCTCAAGGCCGGGAATGCCGCCTTCCTCCGCGGTTCTTCCTCGGCCATCGACTCCAACCGGGCCATCGTGGCCCTGTTGCGCGTGGCGGCGGTGAAGGCCGGCCTGCCCGAGGACGCGGTCGCCCTGGTGGAGGACACCTCCCATGAGACGGCCATCGCGTTCATGCGGTTGCGCGGCTTCATCGACTGCCTGATCCCGCGGGGCGGCCGGGCGCTGATCACATCCCTCGTCGAGCAGGCCACGGTGCCCTACGTCCTCGACGGCGACGGGAACTGCCACATCTACATCGACGGTGCCGCCGACCTGGCCATGGCGCACGAGCTGGCGGTCAACGCCAAGACACACCGCTTCGGCGTCTGCAATGCGGTCGAGACGATCCTGGTGCACTCGTCCGTGGCGGCCGACTTCCTGCCCCGGCTGGCAGACTCGCTCGGCGCCGCCGGTGTCGAAATCCGGGCCGACGAGCGGGTGCGGGTCCACGTGGCTGACGCCGTGCCGGCGCTCGAG
>CAVUSB010000019.1:0-398630 GCA_963744045.1 uncultured Acidimicrobiaceae bacterium | reverse complement strand
AACGGCAAACCGGAGGATGTCCGCGGCTTCCTCGCCGCTCCACAGCATGGGGCCCTCCCCCGTCCTGAGGTAGCGGAGCCAGTGCAGGCCCGAGTCGCGGAAGCTGCTCGCCCAGTCGTCGTCGAGGGCGTGGTAGGAGCGCATCACGCCGTCGAGGTACACCTCGAGGCTCGGCTGCTGAATGCCCCGCCCGGTACAGCGGTTGACCCTGGCGTACCCGGCGCGGCCGGTGACCTCCCAGCGCTCGTCGTTGGTGTAGTAGTCGGAGCGGAGGTACATGTCCGTCGCCAAGGTGATGTCCCACACCCCACGCACGCCGTTCTCGTGCTCCCAGACGATGGTCGCCGGCGCGTCGATCGTGATGCCGGGAACCACCTCGGTGCCCCCCAGCCAGGCCCGCACCTCTCTGACCGGCCCGAAGAGCCAGTGGGCGGTCGCCATCTTGTGCCAGCCGTCGTCGAAGACCAGGATCCCCCGCCCCTCCTGCATCTGGCGGAACTGCCATTCGAAGCTGTTCGCCGGCACGTCCCAGCCA
Source organism: uncultured Acidimicrobiaceae bacterium (assembly GCA_963744045.1). Classification (GTDB taxonomy): domain Bacteria; phylum Actinomycetota; class Acidimicrobiia; order Acidimicrobiales; family RAAP-2; genus Bog-473. Next base: position 398,095 of record CAVUSB010000019.1, on the reverse strand, counting down.
CCGCGGCCACTCGCCACCATCTTCATGTGGTACCCGCTGACGGGGCCGATCTCCCCCGACTCCACGACCTCCTTCAGTTTGACGAGGGGCTCGTAGAACACGTAGTTCTCCATGACCCGGAGCAGGCGGTCGTCGGCCGCGGCCGCCTCCACCATCCGCCGGGCGCCGCCGAGGTCGTTGCACATCGGCTTTTGCAGGTTCACGTGCCAGCCGTAGCCCAAGAGCTCGACCACCGCTTCGTCGTGGAGAGGGGTCGGGAGCAACACCTCCACGGCGTCGACCTCCAGTCCGCTCGCCGCCAGCTCGGCGGCGGAGGCGAAGGTCTTGGCCTCCGGCCAGTCGGCGCCCCGCTCGTCCCGGCGCGCATCGAGCTGGTCGACCAGCGCCACGACCTCGACATCGGGATTGCCGAGGTAGGCCCGGACGTTCAGGTCATAGATACGCCCGAGGCCGATGAAGGCGGCTCGAACCGGTCGGTCGTACGGCGTGAAGCTCATGGAAAGGCACCTCGCATCGAATCGTCGCCAGAAACAGCACATCTTGGCGCGGATCGGTCCGATGTGCCTGGGGTTGCCGACGGCTCGGCTTGCCCCGAACGGCATGGCGGCCGACTCTGCGCAAAGGGGGGTCGTCGTCTGGGCTACTGTGAAGGTCGTGCCCGCGGTCCTCGAGGCCCTCCTTATCGGGCTGGTGACGTCCCAGATCTCTTTCATCGTCACGACGGTGTACCTCCACCGGGCTCTGGCGCACAAAGCGATCACCTTGCGGCCCTCGGTGGCCTTCGTCTGCCGCATCGTCATCTGGATGTCCACGGGGACCCGGCCTCGTCAATGGGTGGCGGTGCACCGCAAGCACCACGCCCACACCGACAAGGAGGGCGACCCTCATTCGCCCGTGATCTTCGGTTACTCACTCGTCCAGTTCGGCAATGCCGTGCTGTACCGGAGGGTCTCGAAGAACCGAGAGCAGGTGGTCCGCTACGCCAAGGATCTCCCCGAGGACCGCTGGGACAAGGTGCTCTTCAACCACGCGCTGCTGGGCCTCGCGCTTGGCATCGGCCTCCTCGTCGCCGTGTTCGGTTGGGAGATCGGGCTGATCGCCGGGGTGGTCCATGCCTCCATCTACCTGTTGGGCGGGGGTGCGATCAACGGGATCGGGCACAAGTGGGGCAAGCGCCCCCACGACAACCTGGCCACGAACAACCAGTGGCTGGCCTGGCTCGTCGCCGGCGAGGGACTCCACAACAACCACCACGCAATCACGACGAGCAGCCGGATGTCCTTGGCCAAGGGAGAGGTCGACCCCGGCTGGTGGGCGATCAAGGTACTGGTCATGCTGCGGTGGGCCACCGTGCGGCACGAGAAGCTGGCCGCCAAGCCGGCCCGGACCTGATCCTCCCCTCGGGCGGTTCCCCGAAGGCGTGGGACAAGCTGGAACCATGACCGAGGACCAGCCGAGGCCTGACCCGCACGAGCTGGAGCGCCCGGCGTGGCGCGACCAGGACGCCCTGAACGAGGCGCACGAGCCCGAACTGATCCGCTTCGTGCGGGGCATGGGGGCGACCCCCGAGGACGTGGCGTCGTCGACCAACCTGGGGGAACTGGCGCTCGACCTGACCCTGCGGCCACGCGGGCCGCTCCCGCTACGCGAGGTGCTGTCGGACGTCGGCCTCGACTGGCCCGCGGCGCTGCGCCTCATGACGGCCGCCGGCCTCCCCACCGAGCCCGGCTTCCACGTCACCGCCGGCGAGGCGGCGGCCATCCGGCTGCTCGCCGGAGCCTCCAATGCACTGCTCGGTGAAGAGGCGACGCTGCAGCTGGCTCGGGTCACCGGCAGCACGATGGCGCGGCTGGCCGAGACCATCGTCGGAGTCTTCCGGCTGCAGGTAGAGCTCCCTCGCCGGAGCGGCGGCACGGCCTACGTCGACGTCGTCAAGGAGTACGCCGATTTGACGCAGACCCTGCTCCCGAACTTCGTCTCGACGCTCGACGCCGTGCTCCGCCGCCAGATCGTCGCCGTCGCCGAGCGGATGTGGTCCACGGACCCGGAGCGATCGGTCGTGACCGTGCAGCGAACCGTCGGGTTCGTCGATCTGGTGGGCTACACGTCTTCCACGGCGTCCCTGTCGCTGCGGGAGTTGACGGACGTCCTGGTCGAATTCGACCAGTGCACCTCCGACATCGTGGCCGGCCACAACGGTCAGATCGTCAAGACCATCGGCGACGAGGCGATGTTCGTCACCGAGGACGCCCAGGACGCCTGCCAGATCGCGCTCGACCTGCTCGATGCCTCGGGAGGGACGCTTCCGGCGCTCAGGGTCGGGCTCGCCGCGGGGGAGATGGCCTCGGTGTTCGGCGATCTCTACGGGCCCGACGTCAACCTGGCCGCCCGGCTCGTCGGCGCCGCCGACCCGTCGACGGCAGTCGTGTCCGAGAGCGTCCGAGCGGCGCTGCAGGGCAACTTCCGGTTCGGGCGGCTCCCTCCCCTGACATTGAAGGGCTTCGCGGAGACCACGACGGCGTACCGGCTGGAGCGGCCAGGACGACCATGACCGGGCGAATGCACCGCAGCTCGGTTGGCGGGGCGCCGGCCGAGATCACGGTGCGGTGGGGTGCCCCGACCCGACGAAGGGGGCGCTGCCTTCGCCCCGTTCACGGCAACGGCGTCCAGTTCTGCTCGACGACCCAACAGACGCCCGCCGGCGGTGACGTCGCCGGACCCCGCTTGCACTGAGTCGTCGGTGGGTGGTTGTCGTGGACCTCGACCACGCGGTACTGCGTGGGACCGGAGAACTTGTTCGGCCCATAACTCAGGATGGGCGAATACCCGCCGGGGAAGTTCGTGATGCGGGACATCGCCTCGACGAAGGTCCGCCGGTTGAGGTTCTTCCCCGCCATGGTGGCCGCCTTGGCGAAGAGGCGGATCTCCTGGCACCAGGCCTGCACCGGCCCCTGCTCTTCAATATCGTCGTTGATGTTGCCCTTGGGAGTCTGCGGATAGGCCTTGTGCCACACCGTCCAGCAGCTCCGCACCCCCGGGTCGTAGCCGCCTTGCGACTCGGGACCGGGAGGTCGATCCCACCGAGGGTCTCCGCGGTGACGCCCTCCTGGCCGTTGAGCGCCTTGTCGTAGGGAATCGGGATGAGCCCGAGCGCGACCTCAATCTCTGACTGGTAGTCACTCAGCAGGAGCTTGGGAAAGTACTCCTGGGACGTCTCGGCGCCGATGTAGGGCGTGAACGCGTTCTCCGGAAGGAGGGGAATCACGTCCTGGATGCCCGCCGACTTCAGCCGTTCGACGGCCAGCGTGGCGTCCGAGTCCGTCGTCGCGGTCTCACCGACGTCGGCCGTGATGGTCACCACCTGGGGGTCGACGCCGATCTTCTTCAGATCCGGCAACAGGTAGGAGTTGAGCGCGTCCTGATCGCTGACCTCGTCCGAGACCACGACGCCGACCTTGTGGCCGTGTCCCAGGCGGCCCGAGCTCAGCCCCCACTGCACGGTGGCCGCCAGGATGGACGCATCGTCCGCCCCCGTCCACCACAGGTAGGGCGCCCCGAGATCCGTCCAGTTCGTGGTCGTCGTCCATTGGGAGAGCATCGGCGTGTGCCCTTGTTGGGTCACGCAGAGCTCGTTGACCCCTTCCCACGTCCCGAGCCCGTCGAGGACGGCGAAGACGGGCGGGCTGCCCTGGGTCCACTGCTTGCACAGCGCCTGTTGTTCGTTCGGGTTCGTCGGGTCGAAGCTCACGATCATCGGGTTGATCTTCGCGGCCGTTGATCCCTCCCGCATCGTTGATCTGATTCACGAAGAGGTGAATCGCCTTGGCCTGCTCGCCGTATTCGGCGTCGGACTTGATCTCGAACTCACCCTCGATGCTGCTGAACGAAATGAGCGGGAAGACCACGTTGATGGCTGCCGGCCGAGACGCCCCGCGTGCTGGTGCTGGCCTGGGTGACCGGTGTCGGGGCACTGGCGGCCCCGGCCGGGGCCGCGAGACCGAGAGCCGCCGCGCTCGCCAGGACGGCGACCGCGCCCACTGTCCTGGGCAGCCTTCGCCCCATTGCCGATTTCCCCCAGCTCCGCATCGCCAACCCCCGAGTGCGCGCCGTTCGGAGTCACGCGCCGCCCGAGGCTATCCCCACCGGCCCCGCGTCGAGCGGCAGGGCGCCGTGCCGTCAGTCGAACAACGACTCGCGCCGGCGCAGAACGGCGCAGAGCGTCTCGTTGTAGGGCGTCTCCAGCCCGATCTCACGGCTCAAGGAGACGACCTGTCCGTTGATGACGTCGATCTCGGAGCGGCGGCGGGCCAGCTGGTCGAGGCGCATCGACGGGCTGGCATTCGGGATGGTGGCCGCGAACTCGGTCACGTAGTGCAGCGGGTCCTCGAAGGGGAACTGGACCCCCATGGCGACGCCGAGCCGGTAGGCCTCCGCCGTGCAGCCGAGGGCGACCTTCCAGGACTCTGGATTCCGCCATCAGCTCACCCACCGTGACGTCGAACACGGCACAGGGGGCGCTGAGGGTCACGTTGCAGAGGAACTTCTCCCAGATCATGAGCGTCACGTCGGCGAAGGCGCGGACGTTGAAGCCGGCCTCGTCCCAAGCCTGCGCAATCCGCTGGACGCGGTCACTCAGGCCGCCGCTCATTTCGGCGATCCGTATCAGTCGCATGCCTTCGTGGTGCACGTGCCCCGGCTCCGGGATCGACGACCCGAACCCCTCGGCGATCCCGATCACGATGTGCTCTTCCGGGATGCGCTGGGCCACCCGCTCGCCTGCGCCCAGCCCGTTCTGGAACGCCATGACGACACTGTCGGGCTTCAGCAGCGGTGCGATCTCCGCTGCCACCGCGTCGACGTCCGCTGCCTTGGTGGCGATCATCCAGACATCACAGGTCCCCGCAGCAGCGGGTGCGTCGCCGACATGGAGGTTGTCGACGACGTAGCTGCCACTGGCCCCCGACACGGCCAGCCCGGATCCGGCGATGGCGTCGATGTGCTCCTGCCAGATGTCGATGGCCCACACCTCGTGGCCGGCCTTGCCGAGGAGGCCGGCGTACACCGAGCCCATTGCTCCGGTTCCGACTATTGCGATCTTCATGTCGTCCTTTGCGAATCGCCGATGGCCGGACAGAGATCCTACGGGACTGGCTCGTGCTCCCGAAGGCGGCCGACCACAGGGCCTCGCCGTCGCCTCAGGGAACGAGCAGCACCCGGCCGAAGGCCTGCCGGCTCTCAATGTAGGCGTGGGCCCCGGCCGCGTCGGAGAGCGGGAAGGTGCGGTCGATGACGACCTTCAGCTCGCCGCGCCCGATGGCGTCGAGGTGGCCGGCGATCATGGCGTGCGGCCGCGGCGACATGAGCAGCTCCGCCCCCAGGAAGTAGCCCGACAACGTCTGGTTGTTGCCGCGCATGGTCGAGATGTCGAGATGTTCCGCCGCCGCCCTGCCGGCGTCGCCCACCGTCACGCAACGCCCCCGATACGCCAGCAGGTTGACGCTTCCCTGCAACGTCACGCCGCCGACGGAGTCCACCACCACGTCCATGCCCCGCCCGTCGGTCAGGCGACGTCCCTCGGCGACGAAGTCGTGGGTGACGTAGTTGATGCCCTCGTCGAGCCCGAGCTCCTTGAGCCGCTCCAACCGGTCGTCGCTCGAAGCAGTGGCGAAGACGCGCGCACCGGCCCGCTTCGCCATCTGGATCGCCGCGATGCCCACCCCGCCCGCGCCGGCGTGGATCAGGGCCGTCTCGCCCGCCTGCAAGTGGCCGAACTCGAAGAGGCAGTCGTCGGCCGTGCCGAAGGGAACGGGCACGCAGGCCGCGTCGTCGGTGGAGACGCTGTCGGGAATCTTCCAGGCGAACCCCTCGGGCGTCGCCCGGCGCTCGGCATGCGAGCCGTCCAACCCGACGGTGACGGCGCGGTCCCCCACGGCGAAGCCCCGGACGTCGGCGCCGACCGCGGCCACCGTGCCGGCTGCCTGGTACCCGACCACATGGGGGACGCGGGCCAGGTCGCCCCCCAGCCGGTTGAGCGTGTCGCCACCTTCGATGCTCACCGCCTCGACGTCGATCAGCACATCGCCCGGACCCACCTGCGGGTCGGGCACCTCCTCGTAGCGGAACACCTCGGGTGCCCCGGTCTCGTAGTACACCGCTGCCTTCATGACCGTACATACTCCCGCATCCGGAAGCGCTTCGTCCGCTCGACGTACCAGCCGGACGGTCTGGGGCAACTGGGTGGCGATCTTCCCGTTGGCATTCTTGAAGTAGCTCTGGCATCCGTCACTCCACACGGTGCCCGCCAGCGCTTCGGCCAGCTCGCGGTTGTAGCCCTCCATCACCTCCCGGCGCACGTCAACGGCGTGCGCCCGGTACCGTCGCATGGCCCGCAGCGCGCCCAGGACATAGGCGGCCTGTGCCTCGAGCATCACGATGATGGAGTTGGCGCCCTGGTTGGTGTTCGGCCCGTAGAGCATGAAGAAGTTCGGGTACCCCGACACCGTGAGGCCCAGGTAGGCGTGCGCCACCTCGGACCAGTCGTCGTGCAGGCGGCGGCCGTCCACGCCGACGATGTCGATCCCCTCCAGGTACTCGGTCGCCCGGAACCCGGTCGCGAGCACAATGGCGTCGACCGGCCGCTCACGGCCGTCGCCGGTGACGATGGAGCCCGCGGTCACCCGATCGATCCGCTCGGTGACCAGTTCCACGTTGTCCCGCAACAGCGCCTTGTAGAAGTCGCTGCACACCAAGGTGCGTTTGCAGCCGAACGGCTGGTCGGGGGTCACCTTCGCCCGCAGTTCGTCATCCGTGATCCGGTACGCGATGTGGCTGCGCGCAATCGCCTCGAGCTGCCTGGGTCCCTCCTCGCCGCGTCGGAACGCGATGTTGTTCTCGTAGGCCAGGTAGATCTCCTTGCGGTGACGCCGCATCGCGATGCGGTTGCGTGCGAAGCGGCGCTTCTGCTTCCTCCGTGAACGGCTTGTCCGAGCGAGGGCAGGATCCATTGCGGCGTGCGCTGGAAGACGGAGACCGACCGTGCGCCCTTGGCCAGTTCGGGGACGATCTGCGCCGCGCTGGCCCCCGTCCCGATCACCGCCACGCGGCGGTCCGCCAGGTCGTGCTCGTGCTCCCAGCGCGCCGAGTGGAAGCAAGGCCCGGCGAAGCTCGACCAGACCCTCGAGGTCGGGCACCGACGGCGTGGTGAAGGTGCCGACGGCGGAGACGAGCACATCGGCCTCGCAGGTGCCGCCCTCGGCATCGGTGAGCTGCCAGCGCCGCGCCCCGGCGTCCCACGCCGCCGCAGTGATGCGGGTGTTCGTCCGCAGGTGAGGGCGGATGCCGAAGCGGTCGGCGCAGTCCTCGAAGTAGCGGAGGATCTCGGGCTGGTTGGCGTACGTCTTGGACCAGTCGGGCTTCAGGGCAAAGGAATAGGAGTAGAGGTGCGACGGCACGTCGCAGGCGGCGCCGGGGTAGGTGTTCGTCCGCCAGGTGCCGCCGACCCCGTCGGACGCCTCGAAGACCACGAAGTTGCGCCGGCCGGACTTGACCAGCTGGATGGCCAGGCCGAGGCCGCCCGGCCCCGCTCCGATGATCGCGACCTCCCAATGGGGCAGCGCGCCGTCACCGGTGGTCGTCTCGACGTCGCGCGTCGTCATCGCAGAGCATGCACCTTTGCCACTGAGCCTCCCGAGCCAGGGGATCCGAGGCCATGAGTCTGGCACCGCAGGCCGGGTACGGTCTGGCCCGAACGAGGTGGAGGAGAGGCAGATGAGCGACGAGGCCGGTTCACTCGCGCTGGTGATCGGTGGCGGCTCGGGCATCGGCGCCGCCCTGGCCGACGCCTACCGAACCCGAGGCACCACGACCGTGACCTGGGATATCGCGGGCTCCCACGACGTCAGCTGCGACGTCACCGAGCCCGACGCCATCGACGATGCCGTGCGAGTGACCCGGGAGCGCTGGGGCGTCCCGACCTCCGTGACCGTCACGGCCGGCGTCGGCCATGCCGGGCTGCTGACCGAGGCCGACCCCGATGCCTTCGACCGGGTCATGCGCGTCAACGCTCGCGGTCCGTGGCTGTGCATGCGGGCCTGGGTCGGCGCCATGCGAGAGGAGCAGACGGCCGGCTCCTTCGTCGCCGTCTCGAGCGTCAGCGCACGCCTCGTCGACCGCAGCATGGGCATCTACTGCGCGTCGAAGGCGGCCCTCTCCATGCTGGTCCAGGTCGCCGCCGCCGAATGGGGCGAGCTCGGCATCAGGGTCAACGCCGTGGCGCCCGGTGTGACGCGGACGCCGATGCTCGGGCACGGGCCTTCGGCCACCGTCGAGGGCTCGCCCTGGTTGGCCGGCGTGGCCGGGCGCACAGCGCTGGGCCGCCTGGGCGAAGCGTCCGACATCGCCCAGGCCATCATTGCCGTGCACAGCATGGAGTGGGTGACGGGCCAGGTGATCGAGTGCGACGGGGGCTTGTCGCTCCACAGTCCTGCCGACCCGTACGGGGCCATGGTGCGGCCGCGGCCCCCCAAGGAGGATCGCTGAAACCTGCCGCATCACACCAAAGGCGAGTGCGTCAAGCTGATGGTGTGCGAGTCGCTCAGGACTCCGCGCCGTCGGGATCGCCGGCCTGCACGCGCAGCCCGTCGCACACGATGGTCAGAAGATCGAGGGCCGGCGCCGCCGTCGGAGTGAACCCCCGCCTGGCACGTGGCCCCGAGGAGCGCCAGCACCGCGTCCGGCTGCACGTCCGGGCGCACCGCACCGACGGCCTGCGCCCGCTGCAGCAGCACGCCGATCGCATCGTTCAGGTCTCTCTTCACCGCCTGCGAGAACTCGTCCATCTCCATGCCAGCGCCCATGACGGCGACGATGAGGTCACGCTTGGCCGCGCCCTCCTCCACGAAATGGGTCAGGAAGCCGAAGAACGCCGCCTTCGGATCGTCGGCATCCGCCAACGCCTGGGCATCCACCGTGAGGGCCAACAAGCGATCCATCAGGACGGCTTCGCAGAGCTTCTCCTTGGTCGGGAAGTGGCGATAGAGCGTGCCCACGCCCACGCCGGCCTTCTCGGCGATCAGGTCGACCGGGACCTCGATCCCTTCGACGGCGAAAACGTTCTCGGCGGCTTCGAGGATCCGGGCCCGGTTGCGCTGGGCATCCGCCCGCTGCGGGCGCGTGCCGGCGCGGGCCGTCTCGTCACCCCCGCCTCTCCCTTCAAAGTTCTTTCCACAAATCTCTCCTCCCCCGTTGACAAACGGAACTCAGGTTCCGTATAGTCTAAGTGGAACCAGAACTCCGATTCCGATTGTAAGCCATCTCAGCCGAGAAAACCAGACCTTTCCAGGTCAGAGCGGCGGGCCGGGCAGACGGAACGGACCTCGTTGGACACGGAGACCACTATGACGACGACCCTCGACCACACAGACCAGGCCATCGGACCGGGTGACGGCCTCGATCCCAAGCGCTTCCGGGCCCTGGCCATCATCGCCGTGGCCCAGCTCATGGTGGTCCTCGACGCCTCGGTGGTGATCATCGCCCTGCCGTCGGCCCAGCGGGCCCTGCACATTTCGACGGCCAACCGCCAGTGGATGCTGACGGCCTACACCCTGTCCTTCGCGGGGCTGCTGCTGCTCGGTGGCCGCATCGCCGACTACTTCGGGCGCAAGCGGATGTTCGTCATCAGCCTCGTCGGGTTCGCCGGTGCCTCGGCACTGGGCGGTCTGGCCCAGAACTCGGCGATGCTCTTCGGAGCCCGCGCCCTGCAGGGTGCCTTCGCCGCCGTCATGGCACCGGCCGCGCTCTCCCTGCTCACCGTGGCGTTCACCGAGCCCAAGGAGCGGGCTCGGGCCTTCGCCGTGTACGGCGGCATCGCCGGCGGCGGCGCCGCCATCGGCCTCATCCTCGGGGGCTTCCTGACCGAGTTCGCCTCGTGGCGCTGGACCCTGCTGATCAACGTGCCGATCGCCATCGTCGCCGCGGTGGCTGCCTTCCGCTACGTCACCGAGAGCCGGGCCTCGTCGAACCACGGCTACGACCTGCCCGGTGCGGTCACCGTGACCGGCGGCCTGCTGGCCCTGGTCTACGGGTTCACCAAGGCCGGCACCGACGGCTGGGGCGCATCCGTCACGGTGACGCTGTTCGCAGTGGCCGCCGTGCTCCTCGTGGCCTTCGTGCTGATTGAGCAGCGCGTGAGCCATCCCCTCCTCCCACTCCGCGTCGTCCTCGAGCGCAACCGCGGCGGATCGTTCCTCGCCTCCCTCCTCGTCGGCGTGGCGATGCTGGGCACCTTCTTGTCGCTGACGTACTACTTCCAGGGCACGTTGCACTACTCGGCCCTGAAGTCGGGCTTCGCCTTCGTGCCGTTCTCACTCGGCATCATCGGGGGCGCCACGTTCGCCAGCCGGCTGCTGCCCCGTTTCGGGCCCAGGATGGTGATGACCGGCGGCCTGTTGCTGGCGACGGCCGGACTGGCCCTGTTCACCACGCTCGACGTGCACTCCGCCTACATCAGCGTGGTGCTGCCCGCCGAGGTGATCGTGAGCCTCGGCATGGGCCTCTCCTTCGTGTCCATGAGCAGCACGGCCCTGATCGGGGTGAATCCAGCGGACGCCGGCGTGGCCAGCGCTCTCGTGAACACCACCCAGCAGACCGGTGGGACTCTTGGCGCGGCGCTGATCAACACCATCGCCACCAGCGCCACGGTGTCCTACGTGGCGGCCCACGGGAAGTCGGCGGCCTCACTCACCGCCGGCTCCATCCACGGCTACACGACCGCCTTCATGTTCAGCGCCATCGTGCTGGCCGTGGCCGCCGTGAGCGCCGTCACCCTCATCCGGGGGGGTCGTCCCAGCGAGGCGGAGGCCGAGTTGGCCGAGGACGAGGGACTGGTGCTGGCCGCCTCGCTCTGATCGCACCGCTCCTTCGGGCGGGCGCGCCGGCGGAAGGCGCTCCCGCTCGGGGTGCAGGTCAGTCGGCGATGATCTCGATGGCGTACTCGGGGCAGTTGGCCACGGCGAGCCGCGCCTTTTCCTGCAGTTCGGGTGGCACGTCGTCCAGGATGACCGAGGCTTGCCCGTAGTCGTCGACGTCGAAGATCTCGGGCGCCAGCCCGTAACAGCGGGCGTGGCCTTGGCACTTCTCGGGGTCGACGCGGATCTTCATGGGAATACCACGGGCAGGATACGTGGCCCGCGCACCTGTCCGCCCGCCCAGGTGACCTCCTGGCCCTTGGCCAGTGCGAACTCGGGTATGCGGGCGAGCCACTCCTCGAGCGCCACCTGCAGCTCCATGCGGGCCAGGTTCGAACCGGCGCAGCGGTGGATCCCCGAGCCGAAGGCCACGTGGCGATTGTGGGCCCGGTCGAGCTGGACGACGTCGGGCTGCTCGAAGGCCTCGGGGTCGCGGTTGGCCGCCGGGAAGTTCATCAGGACCTTGTCGCCCGCCTTCATCGGACACCCCTTGTACTCAATGTCCTCCGTCACCACTCGGGCCATCGTCACCGGAGCGTAGGCCCGCAGCAGCTCTTCGACGGCGGTCGGCATGAGCTCGGGCTCGGCCACCAGGCGCTTGCGATCGTCGGGATGCGCCGCCAGGTGCCACAGCGAGGAACCGATGGCGCTCCAGGTGGTGTCCACCCCGGCGATGAGGACGAGGGCCGCCATGCCGAGCACGATGCCGTCGTCGACCGGCTGCCCGTCGACCTCGGTCGTGAGCAGCTCGCTCAGCAGGTCGTCGCCGGGGTTCCGGCGGCTCTCCTCGAGCTGCCCCAGGAAGTAATTGAGCAGACCCTCTCCCCCATGCTGGCGCCGCTCGGGATCGTCGGCGAACTCCAGGACGTCGCGCACCCAGCCCGTGAACGTGTCGGACAGCTCGGGGGACACGCCGAGGATCCGGGCGATGACCCGAACGGGAATCTGCTGCGCGTAGTCGGCGGCCGCATCGGCTTTGCCCTCGTCGACGAACTGGTCCACCAGCCCGCGACAGAGCTCGCGGGTCAACGGGACGTAGCTCTCGACCCGCTGGTGCGAGAACCAGGGCAGCAGCAGCCGGCGGGTCCAGGTGTGCAGCGGCGGGTCCGCCGAAATCGGAGGCAGGCCGTACTCGAGGTTGGGCCCGTCGAAGTCGGCGTTGGGGTCCTCGTCCTCGTCGCCGGGGATGACCGCCACCTTGAGCGAGCTGAAGTGCGCGATGTCGTGCGCAATATCGGTGACATCGTCGTAGCGGGTAGGCAGCCAGCTGCTCTTGCGGCGGTCGGTGTGTGCGATGGGGCAGCTCTGGCGCAGGTCGTCCCAAATGCTGAACGGGTTGGCGACATAGCGCGGGTCGAGCACATCGAAGTCGGTCGCCCAGTCCTGCACGGGCGCGGTGTGTGGCATGGGACCCCCTTGTGATGCTGTGTCGGTCACCCCGGGACCTCACCCTACTGCGGGAACGACGGCCTCCCGGCGGTCGGGCCCGCCATTCTGACCGGACCCCCAGCGACGGCGCAGTGCAGCCACACCCGGCTCGCGCACGCTGGGGTGACGGCAGATCGCCGGGTTGTACGGAGAACAGGAGCGCACAGGAATGACGCGCACCACAGCGCAGAAGCCCGCCGGCGACGACGGTCCCGAACTCCCCCGCCCGCGCCGCGGCGCCCGCTGGCGGTGGTCCCGGCCCCACCGGGCCCTGGTGGCGGGAGGGGCACTGGCCGCCGTCCTGAGCCTCGGCGTCGCCGCCGGCGCCGAGGCCGGCGCCGCCACCACGACGTCGGCCAACAGTGGGGCCGGCGTGCCCGGGCGCCCTCCGGGAGGAGGCATGGCCCGGCCCACGGTCGTCGGGAAGATCACCGCGTTGAGCGGCGACGACGTGACAGTGGAGACGAACGCCAAGGCCGCGGTCACCGTCGTCTCCTCCTCGAGCACCACGTTCAAGGCCGACCCGGGGCCGAGCGGGGGCACGACGTCCAGCGCCGCCGCGCTGAAGATCGGTGACTTCGTCGGCGTGCAGGGCACCAAGAACAGCGACGGCTCCGTCACCGCGTCGAGCGTCACGATCGGCCGGCCGCCCTCGTCGGGCGAGGGAGGTGGCCCGGCCAAGGGCGGGAAGCCGCCGTCGGGTGGTGCGCCTAGCGCGTGACCCGCCGGCCCCGGCGCAGCACCTCGTACTGACGAGCCGCTGTCGGCGGCGGGAATGCGCCGCTCCCCGCCATCCGGCTCGGGCTGCACCACCTCGGCCCCCGTTGGCGCGTATTGCACGATGTAGGCCTTGCGGACGTCGCCGGTCCGGTTGGGACCGGTCGAGTGCGGCGTCAACGAGGAGAACACCACGATGCTCCCGGCCCGTGCCGGCACCGCGACGGCATCGTCGGGGTCGCGCAGGCACACGAAGCCGATGTCGGAGTACTCGTGGGCCAGCGTGCCGCGCCGGTGCAGACCGGGCACCACCCATGGGCACCCGTTCTCCTCGGTGGCATCCGTCAGCGCCACCCAGCAGGTGAGGTACTGCTGCGGCTCGACGAAGGCGTACCCGTTGTCCTGGTGCCACGGGAACGGCGACTCGGTCCCGGGCTTCTTGTAGACCGCCTGGTCCCAGTAGAGACGGACATCGGGCCCGATGAGGTCGGCGCAGACGTCGGCCAGGAGTGCAGAGCGCGTGAACGCCTTCAGGAGCGGGCGACCGCGCCACCAGGTGCGTGGTGAACGTGATCTCGTCGGCGCGGGCGATGAAGAAGCGTCCGCCGTCCAGTTCGCGCAACGCGTCGGCCTGGCGCTCCTCGAAGGGATCGATCGCCCGGATCAACGCATCCACCTCGGCCGGCGCGAGCGCGTCCTCCAGCACGAAGAACCCGTCCTCGTCGTACTGCCGCGCCTGCTCCGCCGTGACGGCGCGGAAGGGACCCGCGTGTTCGCTCCAGCTGAAAGAGGTGTTGCGCTCGTGCGCGGACGGGTTCGCCCACGTTCACTCGCCGCGGAACACCGGGTCGCGCATTTCTGCGGCGGCGCGCACGGCCCTCGGCGAAGTCGGCCGTGTCGCGCAGCCTGGTCTGCTCCGCGTATTCGTGCTCCATGGCCAGGCGAGCCTCCTCGACCAGGCCGCGCCGCAGCGTGGCCCGGATGGAGCGGACGGCCAGGGGTCCCGCCGCGGCCAACTCGCCCGCGTACGCGATGGCGTCGGCCAGCAGGTCGTCCTCGCCGGCCAGGCGATCGCACAGGCCGAGTGCCGAGCGCCTGCTCGCCGCGGACGCGTCGCCCGCTGAGCAACAGGTCCGCCGCCGCTTGGCGGCCGACGGCGGCGGGCAGCGTCACCGTCAGCGCGAAGCCGTGATGGAAGCCGAGGCGGGAGAAGTTGGCGCTGAAGCGGCTCTGTGCCGTCGCCACGCGGAAGTCGGCCGAGAGGGCGAGCCCGCAGCCACCACCGATGGCGGCGCCCTGCACCGCCGCGACCACGGGGAGGGGGGCCGCGAACAAGCGGAGTGCGGCGCTGTACAGCGCAGCGATGTCCTGGCCCGCGTTGGCGGAGAAGTCGAGCCCGGCGCAGAAGTGCCGGCCCTCGGAACCGAGCACGATCGCCCGGCACCACCCGGAGCGATCGAGCTCCTCGTAGGCCTCGGCCACGCCGACGATCAGCGCCGTGTCGAAGTAGTTGTTGGGCGGCCGGTTGAGCCGGACGACCCCGACGTGCGCACCGGCCTGTTCCACCGTGACATCGGTCCCGCTCACCCGGCCACTCCCTCCAGTCGGCGTCTTCGACCTCTCCGTCCTGCTGCACAATCGACAATGTCCTCCAGGCTGCGCCAGTAGATCACGGCGTCCTCGCCGTCGACGGCGCTCGGGCACCCGCCCCACCTCGTCGAAACCCAGCTGGCGGTACATGGCGCGGGCGGGATTGGACTCGAAGACGAGGTTGAACATCATGGCGTCGAAGCCGAGGCGCCGCGCCTCGCGCAGCGAGTGCTCCACCAGCGACCGCCCGACCCCCGTGCCCCGGTAGGCGGCGACCACGAAGTAGCCGGCGTTGGCGATGTGGGCCGCCCGGCCCACGTAGTTGGGCTTGATGTAGGACGCGCCGACCAGGTAGCCGCCGAAGCAGGCCACGGAGACGGCCGCTGCGCGGCCGGATCCAGTAGTCGTCGAACTCCTCCCGTGTCAGCGGTGGCTGCTGTGGGAAGCCCTCGCCGGCACTGACGATGCGGCTGAACGCCGCGTACAGCTCGTCATGGTCGTGGGCCATCGCCTGGCGGATCTCTACGGGCACGGCACCCACGGTAGTGGTGCCGCACTGCGGAACGATCGATCGCACAGGGGCGCTGCCGTCCTACGTGTTGGCGCCGAACCCCGACGAACCGATGCCGGGCCTGACCGCCTCAATGGGATCGCGCAGATCGTCGATGTAGCCGAGCGCGTACGCCCCGCGGTCGTAGCCCATCAGCCGCAGCAGATCGGTCGGCAGCGTCTCGGCCACCTCGCGCGGCACCGAGAGGTACTGGTTCTCCTCCTGGCGCAACCAGGCCACGTTGTAGGTGATGTTCAGCCCGATGCGGGTGGCGTCGGAGTGGTTGGCTCCGCCGCCGTGGTACACGCTCCCCGAGTAGAAGAGCACCGAGCCGCGGCCCATGACCGCGGGCTCCGTGTCGTCGGGGCCGAACGCCAGCCGGTCCTCTTTCAGGTTGCTGCCGACCACCAGGCGGGTCGCGCCGTTCTCCTCGGTGAAGTCGGTCAGGGCCCAGATCGTGTTGCACTGGACCTCGTAGCCCGCCGGGAAGGGGAAGAAGTCGAAGGCCCACTGGTCGCGGTGGATGGGTTGGGGCGTCTCTCCCGGGCCGATGGCGATGGCCTGGGTCAGGTGCAGCTGCATGTTGGTGGCGTGCCCCAGGAAGGTGCGGGCCGTGCCGAGCGCCAGCGGGTGCATGACGAGCTCCCGGCACCCGGGCGAGCGCGCGATCAACGAGCCGGTGCGCCGCGTGCGATCGCCGCTGAAGTCGTCCGGACCGGTCGGCGTGGCGTCGAGGTACGGCCGGAGCTCGCCCTCGATCCGCTGCAGCAATTCCTCGGGAGCCACTCCCTCGACGATGGCCGCGCCATCACGCCCGACCGCCGCGGCCACCTCGTCGGGACCGGCGTCGCTCGTCGAGGTGGACGATGGGCACGCCCTATCCTCCCCAACGCTCGCCGGCGCGGCAACTCCCTCAATCCTCGGCGTCCACCACCAGTCCCAGCTCGACCAGCTTGCGCACCGTCTGGCGCACGTCCTCTCCGATCACGGCCGCCTCGTCGGGGTGCGCCGCCGTCAGCTCGCGCACCATGTCGTCCACGGTCGTCGTCCCGTCGCAGCACTCCCAAATGACGGCCGCGCTCGAGTTGAGCATGATCAGGAGCTGGCCGACGTCGTCGTAGAGGGCCACGTTGTCGTCCAGTTCCACCGCGGCGGCACCTTCCCGGCGCACCGGCCGCGAACCCTCCCGGCGCTGCCCTGGGACCGGCGGCGTCAGGGCGCACGGCCGCACCCTCCGGCGCACAGCCGGAGGGCCGGCGCTGCGGCCGTCTCGGCTGTCACCAGTTCCTGAACCAACCGGCACGCCTCGTCGAGGTCCGAAAAGGTCAACGAGTAGCACCGCGCACTCCTGTGCCAAGCGGCCGAGGGCACGGGTCCCGGCAGATCCGTGAGCGACGAGGTTCACCGCGTTCACGGCCAATGCGAAGAAGGCCTGGGTGTCCGAGAGCGGGGTCAGAGTGGTCTCCGCGCGCCGGCATCGTGGCGGGGCACGATCACGAAGCCGGGATCGCAGGGTGCTCCGATCGCACGTCCCGTGCCCTCACCGACCGCCACCTGCCACTCCTGGCCCGCCCAGGGGCGCGATCCGGGCGCCGGGCAGGCGTCGGGTCCGATGTCGGAGAGCACGGCGAAGCTGCCCGGCTTCACGGTGATCGGCTTGGGGTAGGGCAGCAGCCTTCCGCTCGCCATGTGCACGGCCGCCAGCTCGTCGGTGAGGTAGCGGAGCCCGGCGCGGACCAGCCCGGCGGTGAGGGTCGATTTGCCCGAACCCGACGCGCCCGGGAACAGAACGCCCGTGCCGTCCGCCTCTATCGCTCCGCTGTGGAACAAGAGGTGGTCGGCACCTGCCTCCACAGCGGCGGCTCGATTCACGTCCCAGACCACCCATCCCAGTGCGTCGCCGGACTGTTGCCCCTGCGCGAGGACCTCGCCGTCGCGCACCACGTCGACGGTGCCTCCGGGCGCGTCCGCCGCCGTCAGCGAGTACCAGTGCTCGACAAATGCGGTGTCGAGGTGATCGCGCAAGCCGCCGAGCGCCGCATCGACCTGGCGTCCGACACTCGCGTCGTCGGTACGTACCGCGAAGCGGTACGACAGCGCACTCAGGTTCGGGGTGCAGTGGACCCACTCGCGCTCGAGCCCCATCGATCAGGCAGGCGCGCCCGGACCCTCAGGCGGTGGCGTGGACGTGCGCGCTGGCCCAGTGGTGCATGGCCCATCCGCCTGCGATCAGCGCCGCGCCGACCTCGGCGTCGAGCTGGATGTTGAGTCCCGTGAAGGCGAGCCGAGTTCGCCGGGGTCGAGTGCGGACTCGAGACTGGCGACTCGCTGGGCGGCACGGAGTTTCCAGTGCCAAGCTGGCGGGGCCGCTCGGCACCGAGAGCGTGGCGCCACCGGCGGCCTGGGCGGTGAGGATCTCGGGCACCACCCACGCGGCCGCACCGGCAGTGGCAACCATCGGACATGCGCCCGATCGCCTGGCGCCTCGAGAGACGGTTCGTCTCCGCGGTCGCCCGGATGCCGCCGCTCCCCCTGTGTCTCTTCGCTCTGCATCATCGCCGCCATTCCCCAACCTCCCTAAGTGAGACACCCGACTTTACCTGGGAATCCGTGGTAACCGGGACGATGAAGAGCCAGGCGGTTCGAGCGCCGACACGAATCTGCGCAGACGGACCGTGCCGTGCGCACGGATCTCTTGCGGCCCGCACGATGCAACGCCCATTGGCGTCGGGGACGAGCCCGGGCCGG
Source organism: uncultured Acidimicrobiaceae bacterium (assembly GCA_963744045.1). GTDB lineage: Bacteria > Actinomycetota > Acidimicrobiia > Acidimicrobiales > RAAP-2 > Bog-473. The sequence goes on along the minus strand of CAVUSB010000019.1, from coordinate 380,098 downwards.
CGGCGAGGAAACGGCATGATGAGCCCATGGGCGACGTCGCGGGAAGTGTGACCGAACAGACGGCCACGCTGCTGTGGCAGGCCTGCCGCCGCGATCCCGATCCCGCTGGCGTCCGCCGCGGCGCTCGCCGGGGGGGCCGACCCGGCGTGGGCGGTGCGCGCCGCCTCGGATCAGCGGATCGGCGCCCTGTTGTGGCGAGCGCTCGGCGCGGCGGGTCGCTGGACGCTCTCGGCGACGACCGGGCGACACTGGGCGACATGGCAGACACATTGAGGATGGAGGAGGCCCTCCTGCTCCCTCGTGCCGTCGCGCTCGCCGTGCGTCCGCTCACCGAGGTCGGGCTCGAACCGGTCGTCTTCAAGGGCCCAGCGGTGGCGGCGCGCGACCCCGAGCCCGGGCTTGCGACCGATGGACGACATCGACCTGTTGTTGCCCCGGGCCGATCACCGACGTGCCCTCGAGGCCCTCGGCCACGCCGGATGGGAGGTGACTCGTCCGGGTGCTGGCGGCCACTACGACACGGTGCTGAGCCACCGCGAGATCCCTTCCTTCGTGCTCGAAGTCCACTACGGGCTGGAGGATCCGTCACAACGGGTGACGGCGCTCGATTCCGAAGAGCTCTGGGCGAAGCGCCAGCCGATCGAATGCGCCGGCACGAAGCGCGTTCGGATTGCCCCTGCTCGAGGAAATCGTCGTGCTGGCCTCCCACGCCGGGAAGCCGCACCACCGGTTCGTGCGGCTGGTGTGGATGGCCGACCTGGCCATGATCGTCGGGCACGCCGAAGGACACGACATCGCCATCGATTGGCACCGCGTCCTGGAGGTGGCCCGGGCAGCGCAATGCGTGCAGGTGGTCGGCGCGGCCCTGGCGATGGCGCGTCGGGCCGGGCTCGACGCGCCCTGTCGAGCTTTTCCCGCTCCCAACCCGCGGGCGTCGCGGCGACTCCGTGCGCAGGCTGCTGTCGGTCACCTGGCCGTTGACCCAGCTGGACCTGAGCGACTACCAGTTCAACTACGCGCTGACCGACGGCCGGGCCCGACGTGCCGGCATGCTCTTCCGCCACCTCGTCCTCGGGCACGGGCTGCGCGACCGGGCGCGGCGGATGGCGGGTCTGCCGCCCCGGGCACGCTCGCGGCTGGAGTGATCCGGCGTTCGACCCGCCGACCTCAGTCGGCCGCCGTACCGTCCCCCGCGCGCGTCCGGAGGGCCCGCTCGCGGCGGGTTTCGGAGAGCGGCTCGCCCAGTGCTGCATGGCCCAACCGCCGGCCACGAGCGCAGCTCCGACTTCAGCGTCCCGCTGGATGTTCAGACCGGTGAAGGCGAGCGGGCTCGCGGCATGCGCGGCCGGCGTGCTGTGCACCGCCGTGGTCACGCCATCGGGTCCGTTCATGCCGGCAGGGCTCAGTGGACCCGGCGCTCCAAATGCCCACCGCCGCAGCATCGGGGTTCGACAGCGTCGCACCGGCAGCCGGCTTCGCGGTGAGGATCTCGGGCGCCGCCCAGGCCACGGCGCCGGCGGCGGCCACGGCGGACATGCGTCCCATGGCCTGACGCCGCGAGAGGCGGGCCGGGCCGGTCCCGCCTCCATTGGCAGAGACCTCTTCGCCGTCCCGCACCTTCCCGTCTGTCTCCGGCTGTTCGTTTTTCTGCGGCTGCTCGCTGCGCATGTGGTCCCACCGTTCTGTGTCGTTGTGCAACGCGCATGCTCGTGCCATGGCCACGGGCCGACTGTTGCAATGACTCGGTAACGGGCGTGGCGCCGCTTTCTCACCGCGACGGACCACGAAATATGCATCGAGTCCTGCAATCCCTATGACACCAACGGAGTCAGGACTGGCGCAACGAGGCGCCGCCATCGCTCCGGACCATGCCGCGGCATGCCGCGCCGACGGCTCAGAACCCCGGGAACGCGGTGCGCAGCGAGTCGAGGAGCGCTGCGTCTCCCGTGAAGGCGGGCGTGTGCGCGGGGTCGAGCCGGCCGTAGACGAGGCGGGCGAATGCCTCAGCGGGCAGCTCGAGGTCGGGCTGGTGCCCGGGTTCGCCGGTGCGCAGCTCCACGCCGTCGGCGGAGAAGCGCAGCGCGAAGTCCCGTCCGGGATCGGTGGTGTGGATGGCGATGGTGCGCTCGTGCCCGTCGGGGCGCCCGCTGAAGGCGACAATGCGGCCGAGGTTGTCGACGACCAGCGCAGCCTCGTCGTCGGAAAGCCGGGCGCCCTCGTCCAAGGCGGCTGCGATGTCCCAGGTGTGAAAGGCGTGCTCGTTGAGCCGCATGCCGACGTAGTCGTCGAAGCTCAGGCTCATGGGCCCCAGGCGAAAGGCCAACCGCGCCCGCTCGCTCTCGTCCACCGCCTCGATCGCCTCGGTCACGGCCTCGTCGGCGACAAGAGCGTCGTCGACCTGGGCCCGGGGCGACTTGGCGTTCCACTCGTCCCACACCGATGGGTTGAAGTCGTCCGGCGTGGTGGTCCCGGCCCGGACGTCCTCCAGGCTCCGTTGGAAGATGACCGCACCCGAGCCCAGATGCGACAGGACCTGGGCGATCGACCATTCGTCGCAATAGGAGGGCGACGCGACCTGCGCGTCATCCAACCCACTGGCGAGTGTGTGCAGGTGTTCGACTGAGGCACGCAGCGCGACGACGGGAGAGTCCATGCGATCGGTCTACCCGCCGGTGGCCCGGCCCGATCCCCGTCCCTCGAACAGGGACCCCACAGGAGCAGCGTGCAGGATGGCCCCGTTAATTAACTTGACAGCTAAATAACCATGGGGTTAACTATGGTCGATGAGCACCCAGAGCACCGACACGCTCGACGCGGCCTTCGCCGCGCTGGCCGATCCCACCCGGCGCGCCATCGTGAGCCGGTTGGCCCGCGGTGACGCCACCGTGACCGAATTGGCCGCCCCTTTCGCCATGTCGCTGCCGGGAGTCTCCAAGCACCTCAAAGTGCTCGAGCGCAGCGGCCTGATCTCGCGCCGGCGTGACGCCCAATTCCGCCCCTGCCACCTGGAGGCGGGCGCGCTCGACGGCGCGCTGGACTGGATCACGACGAACCGGCGGCTGTGGGACGAGCGCTTCGACAAGCTCGACGCACTGCTGGGCGCCCTGCAGCCGGGCACGCCGCGGGCGGGGGGCACCCATGGCTGAACATGGTGAGCTGCACTTCAGCCGGATCTTCGACGCGCCACGCGAGCTCGTCTTCGCGTGCATGACCGATCCTGACCATCTCACCCACTTCTGGGGCCCGGCCGGGACGACCGCGCCCCGCGAGCGTATGACGGTCGACGCCCGGGCCGGCGGCGTGTTCGCCACGGTGATGGTCAACGACGCCGATCGGAGCGAGTACACCGACCAGTGCGGTCTACGACGAGGTGCGTGCGCCAGAACTGCTCGTGTGGACCGAGTCGCACTCGGGCATGCGGGTGCGCTCCGAGTTCGTGGCCCTCGGCCCCCGGCGCACCGAGGTCAGGATCCATCAGACCTACGTTCCCGAGGCCTTCCTCGCCCCCGAGGCCCAGGCCGGGTTCCTCTCGTCGCTCGATCGTTTCGCCGCGTATGTTGCCGAGCTGGCGCCGTGACGGGCGCCTTCGACACCCACGACGCCATCGGCGACGAGTACCGCGCCCTGGCGGACCTCCTCGAGGCCGCTGGCACCCGGGTCTGGGACGCGCCGTCGCTGTGCGAGAGATGGCGCACCCGCGAGGTCGTGGCGCACGTGACGATGCCGGCGCGCTACGACGGCCCCGCCTTCATGGCGGAGCTCGAAGCCGCCGGCGGCGACTTCACCCGGCTGTCCGACGCGATCGCAGCACGCGACGGAGCGCTGCCGGTGGACACCCTCCTTGACGACCTCCGGTCCCCGCTGCTGCACGGCTGGGAGCCGCCGGGTGGCGGTCGCGAGGGCGCGTTGACCCACTGTGTCATTCACGCCCTCGACGTCGAGGAGGCTGTCCCCTTGTCGCGACGCGTGCCCGACGCGACCATCCGTTCGGTCCTCGCGCTCGTAGCGGAAGGCGCGCCGAACCTGTTCGGGATCGACCTCAGCGGCGTGCAGCTGCGGGCGGACGACCTGGACTGGTCATGGGGCTCCGGCGCCCTGGTGGCGGGTCCGGCGCAGGCGCTGGTCCTCGTCGCCGCCGGCCGGCGCCTGCCGTGGGGCCGCCTGCACGGCGAGGCGGCCGCGCGTTTCACGCTGTCGTAAACGGCTGCGCCAGCTGACGCGCCAGCAGGCGCACCGGGGCGGGGTGCTCCGCCTCCCCGCACGCCTGTTCCACCAGCACGGGTCGGCCGGCCAGTCCGGTGGCACACGGGGCGCCGCCCCTGACCGGGAAATGCGCCCGCCCGGCGACCACGTCCCACACGGTGAGCACGACGCCGAGGTTTGCTTCTTGTTGCCCTCCGATCGCGTGGTGCTGCCGGTGATAGGCGGGGCTCACCAGGACGCGACCGAGCGGACCGTACGACCAGCTGACGTTGGTGTGCGGAAGGGTGCCGAGGCAGACGTAGCCCGTGGTCAGGACGGGCGCCAGCGGATGGGCGCCGGTGAGCAGCAGCACCGGCACGGTGGCGAGCACGAACCCGGTGGTGTGCATCAACGGGTGGGCACGGAACGAGGTGAGGACGCTCAGTTCCTCCTGCGAGTGATGCAGCGCATGCACGCGCCACGAGCGCGCCGATCCGGTGGTCGCCCCAGTGGGCCAGCCAGTTGCACAGGTCCATGGCCAGCAGCGTGACGACGACGACGCTCCAGCGCGGCCATTGGGCCGTCCACCTCGCCTGGAGCCAGGTGGCGTGGCTGCGCAGGATGACCGCACTGCCCACGCTCAGCAGGGTCATGAACGGCGCGACGGCCAGGATGTAGAGCAGGAAGTACGACCCGTCCTGCACGTGGCCGCGGGCGAGGAACGGCCGGCGCTCGGCCGGCCACAGGCGCTCGCACGCCACCGCGGCGAGCACGAGGAGCACGAAGGCCGGAGCGACGAGCTGGGACCAGCCGGCGCGCAGCGTGGCACCGAGGCCGCCCGAACCGAGAAGGGCATCGACCGCCTCGAAGAGGACGAGGCCGGTCGCGGCGGCCAGACCGAGGGTGCCCGGCGACAGCAGCATGGCGCGCCGTCGCTGCGTCGCGCTCAGCTCGGCGCTGATCGTCGTCACGCGGCATCCATCCGTTCGCTCAGTGTTGGGCCGGCAGGGTGACGGCGCCTCCCGCTCTCGCCACGGGACGCGCCGTCGACGGATGTACGGGCGGCGGTGGATCCGAGATTCCCCTGCGAGTTACCTCGTGGTGCCGGGGTCGTCGGGGGTGTCGTCGCTCGCGACGTCACGCCAGCGTCGCCAGGCCGCGTAGCCGCCACTCAGGTCGGCGGCTCCGGTGAATCCGAGTTCCCGCAGCGACGCCGCCGCAAGGCTCGAGGCGTAGCCCTCCGAGCACACCACGACCACGGGCTGGTCGTAGTCGCTGACCTCGGGCAGCGTGTGGTTCCCCGTCAGGTCGAAGCGCCACTCGAGCACGTTGCGCTCGACGATGAGGCCGAATCCGAGCTCGCCCTCGGCGGCACGCTGGGCGGCGGGCCGGATGTCGACCACCAAGGCGCCGGCAGCAGAAAGCGCCTCCAGCTCGTCAGGTTCGACGCGCCTGATCCTCGCCCGGGCCGAGGCCAGGAGGTCGTCAACGCTGTGCGGCGTCAATGGACGGCCGTCGCCCCCGTACCGACGAGCTCTCCATGATCGAATTCCCCGCTGCCGTCGGCGGACCACGCCACGTCCCGCACCACCAATTCGATCCTCGACCAGCTCGTAGAACGTCATGGAGCTCAGAGCCGGACTGTAGACGTGCAGGCTGAGGGCGTGCTCGTCCGATTCGTTGGTCACGTCGTGGACGTGGCCGGCACCGAAGGCGAGTGTGGCCCCGGCCTGCAGTTCATGGCGGACCAGGGTCAGCCGTCCGGAGTCGTCGCGCCACGGCACGGCTTCCACGAGGGCGCCGCTGATCACGCTCACTGCTCCGGTGGACGCGCCGTGGTCGTGGAGCTCGACTTTCCCACCCTTGGGCCAGGCAATCAGCCAGGCGTCGAAGTCCGGTGTGCGGGCCATCAGCCGCCACGAGCGGCGCTCGGTGTCGAGCGCTCCGGGCCACCGCACGGCGGGAGCGAGGCGGCCGGCCACCTCGCGGGGATCGATGCGGGGGCGGCGCACGGAGGCGGTGGCCGCGCCGGCGGCCGCCGCGATCGGGCGACGAGAGGCCGGAGGAACCATTCGCCACAGGCTAGAGGCAAAACCCGACTAAGTCAATCGTATTTACAGTGTTCAGGCTCCTTCCCAGGCAGGAGGGGCCGGACAGGCCAAGATTACGGCGGTGCGCCCTCTTCTGGTCCAGCCGCCGGGCACAAGGCTGCGGCGCCAGTGTCCGACATGAAGATCATGGGTTCAGCCGCGCCGGCGCACCGAGCTGACGTCCATTCCCGACGAGGTCGGGCACTCCGCCTGGAGCCAGCGGGCCCGCTCCCTTCTTCTGGGACCCCATGGAGGCGGCACCACCCGGCGACGTGCCTCCGATGCGGTCCGCGTCGGCATTGCCGCCGTGCTGGTGGTGATCTGCGTCCCGCTGGCCCAGGCAAACACCTCGGTGGAGATCCACGTCACCGAGCTCATCGCTCCCCCGCCCTCGGGCATCCACTGGCTGATCACCGCGCTGTGGTTCGTGGGTTCCATCGGCGTCATCGTCACGCTTGGTCCTGGTCGGCCTGCTCGTGCCGCGGCTGACCGCCGTGCGCCAAATGGGCGTCGCCGGCGTGGCAGCGCTGCTCGTGTGCCTCCTGCTCGATGCGCTGCTCGGCCCCGCGGCCGGGCGCCCGCCCCTCCCGGACTTCGCCGGCTTCAACCCGCGCTTCCCCATCCTCCAGCTGGCCGTGGCGACGGCGGTCGCGTTGGCGGGCCTGCCGTACTTGAGCCGTCCGATGCGTCGCCTGGTGGTCGGCGCGGTCTCGCTGGCCGCGCTCTGCGCCGTGGTCGGCGCCTACGGCCTTCCGCTCGGCGTCATTGCCGCGGTGATCGTCGGGTGGGGCACGGCGGCCGCCTGTCACCTCGCCATGGGCGCACCCAACGGGCTCCCCTCGGCGGCCGAGGTGGCCGAGGCGGTCCGCGACCTGCAGGTCGACGTGCGCGGGCTGACCTCCATGGCACGCCAGGAATGGGGGGTGGCGTCCTTTGCCGGCACTGACACGAACGGCCGGCCGCTCGAACTCGCGGTCTACGGACGCGACGCCGCTGACGCGCAGTGGCTCCGCAAGGTGTGGCGCTTTTGTATCTACCGAGATTCTGGACCCACACTGGTCCTCAACCGCCTGCAGCAGGTGGAGCACGAGGCGTACCTGACCTTCCTGGCCGCCCATGCCGGCGTGCGGGTCCCAGAGGTCATTGCGGCCGGACGCTGCGGACCGGCCCGCGACGCCGCCCTCATCACCCGGCTGCCCGAAGGGAGTCGGTTCTCGCAAAGAGGAGGAGACGGGGTCAGCGACGACGACCTCGACGGCTTCCTCCGTTCCGTGCTCGTGCTCCGCACGTCAGGGGTCTCGCACGGTGCACTCAGCCCGGAGACCGTCCTCGCCACGGCGCAGGGTCCAGTACTGCGCGATTTCCGGCGCGCCTCGTCGTCGGCCCCGGCGGCGCGGACCGACGGTGACCTGGCTGCCGCCGTGGCGGCGGTGGCGGTGGTGGCCGGCATCGACCGCGGCGCGGCCTCGGCCTGCCGGGTGCTCGACCGCGAGACGATCCGAGCTGTCCTCACCCGCCTGCAGCGCTCCACGCTGGACCCCGAGACCGTGCGCATGGCCCAGTCGCAGAAGGTCTCCCTCAAGGCGTTGCGCGAGCGCCTCGGCGCCGCCGCCGGGGTGGAGGTCCCGAAGTTGGTCGAGGCGAAACGCATCAGCTGGCCCAACCTGCTGATGGTGGTGGGCAGCCTCGTGGGACTTTGGCTGATCATCGGCGTCCTCACCGAGGCTTCGGGCTCACTGAGCGTCATCCGCGGTGCCCGCTGGGGTTGGGTGGCGGCGGCCTTCGTCCTGGGCCAGCTCCCCGTCGTGACCGGTGCCTGGGCGCTGACCGGCGCAGTCATGGGCCCGCTTCCCTTCGGGCGCTGTGTCGCCCTCGAGACCTCCAACCTCTTCACATCGTTCGTCGGGGGTGACGCCGCGGTCTTCGGGGTGCGCGTGCGCTTCTTCCAGCGCCAGGGCCTCGACGCACCGGCGGCCATCAGTTCGGGGGCCATCGCCGGCACGGCGAGCTGGGTCGTCAAAGGCGTGCTGTTCGTCGTCTGCCTGCCCTTCGCTGTTGGCGATTTTCACAAGCCCACGTCGAGCGACGGCGCGTCGCACCAGGGCATCGTTTGGATCATCCTCATCGTCGTCCTCGCCATCGCCGTCATGGCAGCGGTGGCGACGCTCGTGCCACGTGTGCGACGGTTGGTGGCAGAAAAGGCCTGGCCGCACCTGGTCACGATCTGGAACGACGTGAAGGCCATCGCCGTGGAACCCCGGAAGATCGCCTACGTGCTGGGCGGGTCACTGGGCAGCCAGGTCCTCATCGCCTTGTGCCTCGGGGCGTCCCTGCACTCGGTGGGTGAGCACGCGAGCTTCGCCACGCTCATCGTCGTCCTGACTCTGGCGGCGATGATCGGCGGCGCGGTACCCGTCCCAGGCGGCGCAGGGGTGATCGAGGTGGGCCTGATCGCCGGCCTCAGCGCTGCGGGCATCCCGCAGGACCAGGCTGTGGCGGCCGTCTTCATCGAACGCTTCTGCACGGCCTACCTGCCGCCAATCTGGGGCTGGGCCACGCTGCTCTGGTTACGCCGCAGCGACTACGTCTGACCCTCGCCCTCGTATGTCCTGCGACCGGCACCAGGACGAAGGCCGGTCAGCTCGTCCAGCTGTCGGTTGTGGGGCTCGAGGTGGCGGTCCCGCTCCCGCCACCGGTCGCGGTGATACCGGTCAACGACGGCATGGAGAAGTACGTGTTGGCGCACGCGAGGGGTGCGGACAGCCCCATGGAGGCGTCGTCGGTCAGCGTCACGGTCAGTGGGTTGTTGGCCTTGCCGTTGGCGGCAACGGTCAGCGCGGTCGTCAGCGTGTGGCTGCTTCCGCTCGTCGTCGTCGCGAAGCTCCACGTCACGTCGCTCGGCGACGAGGCCACGCAGCCGGCCTGCGTGGTGGTCAACGCGTTCGTCGTGTACCCCGTGGCGTAGGTGGTGCTGGTGGGGAGCTGCACGCCAGTGATGGTGACGGGGTACGGATTCGCATTCGAAATGGTGACTACCACGTCGCCGGTCCCGCCCGGGGAAAGCAGGGTGCCCACGGCCGGGCTGGCCACCGCGCGAATGGTCACGTTGGAGATGGTGGCGGACTGAGCCTCACCCGACGAATTGCTCGAAAGCCCGACGATCCAGTTCGTCGCCGCGTAGGCCGCCACCCCCGCCAGCACCATGCCGAGCGCGATGGAGACGCCCTTCGCCAGCCAGGAGAACCGCCGACCCGTCGCGCTCGCCATCACGCCCTGCTCCGTCTTGCTCGCCCCGAACTGCATCGATCGGGACAAGCGTTACAGAAACAGCCCTGGGAGAGGACTGTGTGGCGTGCAGTGACCCGCGCACAGAGGCGCTCCGCCGCCCGGCCGGCGCATGGGATGCGCCGGCGACAGCACGCCGCCGCGCTCAGGCGGCGAAGGGCATCTTCATGATGTCGGCGAGGTTGCCACCCATGACCTTGGCGATGTCGTCGTGTGACAGCCCCTCGAGTTCGTCGACATAGGACAGCGGCTCGGACATACCCTCGATGTGCGGATAGTCCGACCCGAAGACGACGCGGTCCACGCCCACCAGGTCGATGAGGCCGCGGGGGTCCTCCTCGTGGAAGGGGTGGATCCAGATGTTGCGCTTGAGCACCATCAGCGGATCCTCGTCGTAGAGCGAGGGCTCGTGCGCGTAGGAGCGTCCCATGGCTTCAATGAGCGGACGCACCCACGCCGCGCCGTTCTCCACGGGGAGGATGCGCAGAGTCGGGAACCGGGACAACAGGCCGTGCCCGATCAGTGACGCCACCGTGTCGAAGATGCCCCGGCCTTGGGTGTGCGCGATGTCCATGAAGGCGGACGTCCTTCCGGCGAACGGGAGATGCTCACCTCCGTGGTTGCCTTCCCACTGGTTGTAATAGCGGGTCAGCCCGTCGTCGGAGGCGTGCATGCCTACCGTGATGTCGAGTTCGGTCACCCGGCGCCAGAAGGGGTCGAATTCGGGCAGCGCGAACGAGCGGTACCCGCGGTAGCCGGGAACGGGCGCCGGCCTGATGAGAATCAGCTTGGCCCCCCGCTCCGCCACCCACTCGAGCTCCTCGATCGCTCTTGTCGACGATGGGCAGCGTGATGACCGGGGACGCAAAGATCCGGCCCTCGTAGTTGAAGGTCCAGTGCTCGTGCATCCACTCGTTCAACGCGTGCACGACGATGTGCGTGGCGATGGGGTCGTCGGCCAGGCGCTCTTCGAGCAGACTGGCCAGGGTCGGCCACATGAGTGCGCGGTCGAGGCCGAGTTCGTCCATGAGCGCGAGGCGGGGCTCGGGCGAGAAGAATGCCTCGGGCGAGCGGATCGGGTCTCCGATGATTTCGCGGCGGCTCTTCCCCTCTGGGTTGCCGTGCTTGAAGAGCTCCTCCGAGGCCCCCGGCCGACCGACCACGTTGAACGTGGGGTTCGGGATGTACTCCGAGATCACGTTGCGAACGGCGATCTTCGTGCGGCCGTTGACCTCGACGTACTTGATCAGCCCCGAGTACTCGGGCGGCAGGAACTTCGTGAAGGCGTCCGTCGTCTCGTACATGTGGTTGTCGGCGTCGAAGACGGGAAAGTCGATAATGGGCTTTGGCATGGCCACCTCCGTGATGACGGGACTGTCCTGCCGGCGCTCGAGCGCGGCAGACTGCTGGTTTTCAACTTCGACGTCAATATTACATGACAACGCCGGGGGGCACAACGGGGAGACGGTGGCGGGCGGCAAGCGTCCCTGCAAAGCTTTGCATCGATGCTCCACCCGGACCGCCTGCTGCCGGCCGATCCCGGCGTCCGCCGGATCGCTCGCACCCTGTACGAGAGCACGAAGGCACTTCCCATCGTGAGCCCTCACGGCCACTGTGACCCGGCGGCGTTCGCCGACGACAGGCCCTTCGACAGCCCCGCGACCGAGCTGGTGACCAAGGACCACTACATCCTGCGCATGCTCTACAGCCAGGGCGTGCCCCTCGAGACGCTCGGAGTGGAACCTCTCGACGGCTCACCGGCGGCCACCGACGGGCAGGCAGATCTGGCGGGAACTGGCCGACGCGCTACACCCTCTTCCACGGCACGCCGTCGAAACTCTGGCTCGATCACACGCTCGGGGAGATCTTCGGCGTGGAGGAACCGCTCGGGCGCAAAGAACGCCGACGCTGTCTACGACGAGATCTCGGCGCGCCTGACGAAGGAGGACATTCCGGCCGCGCGCGCTCTTCGAGCGCTTCGGCATCGAGTTCCTGGCGACGACCGACGGCGCCCTCGATCCACTGGCGTCGCACGCGCAGCTCCGCCAATCGGGTTGGGCCGGACGCGTCGCGCCCACCTTCCGCCCCGACGACGTGGTCGACCCAGACAGGTCCGGCTTCCGCGCCCGCGCTCGCTGCGCTCGGCGAGCTCACCGGTGCCGACACGTCGAGCTGGACCGGCTATCTCGAGGCGCTGCGGAGCCGGCGCGCCGCCTTCGCGGCGGCAGGGGCAACCGCATCCGACCACGGGCACCCCACACCGGCCACGGCGGACCTGTCGCCTCGGGAAGCAGCGGCTCTGTTCGCGCGCATCGCGGCCGGGGAGGGACGGCCGGGCGACGCCGAACTGTTCCGCGGCCAGATGCTGGTCGAGATGGCGGCCATGAGCCTCGACGACGGGCTCGTCCTGCAGATCCATGCCGGTGCGTGGCGAGACCACAATCCCGCCGTGGCGGCCCGTTTCGGCCCGGACCAGGGCGCAGACATCCCGACGCCGGTGGACTACGTGCGTGGCCTCAAGCCGCTCCTCGACCGGTTCGGCAACGAGCCCAGGCTGACGGTCGTCGTCTACACGCTCGACGAGTCCACCTACGGGCGCGAGCTGGCGCCCCTGGCCGGGCACTACCCGGCGCTGCGCCTCGGACCGCCGTGGTGGTTCTTCGACAGTCCCGAAGGCATCCGGCGCTTCTACCACTCGGTCATCGAGACGGCGGGGTTCGCCAATACCGTCGGGTTCAACGACGACGCCCGATCATCTGCTGAGCATCCCGGCCCGCCACGACGTCGCCCGGCGCCTGCAAGCCGGCTACCTCGCCGGGCTGGTGGCCGAGCACCGCCTGGAGGAGGAGGACGCGGTCGAGACCGCCAAGGACCTCGCCTACAACCTGGCGCACCAGGCCTTCGGGGTCGGCCGGTGAAGACGCTGGTGCTCGTGGGCCTGATGGGCTCGGGAAAGTCGACCGTGGGCGCGCTCGTGGCGCAGCGAACCGGACGGGCGCTCGTCGACGTGGATGCCGTCATCACCGCCCGCATGAACAAGACCGTCCGTGAGCTCTGGGAAGAGGGCGGCGAAGCCGCCTATCGGTACCTCGAATCGGACGTGGTGCTCGAGGTCCTGCGGGATGACACGCCGACGGTGCTGGCCGCGCCGGGAGGGGTGGTGCTCGATCCCGTCGTGCGCGCCGCCCTCGGCCGACAGCATCGTCGTCTGGCTCCGGACCAGCCCGTCGACGCTCGCCGGACGGGTCCGCCCCGGCGATCACCGTCCCCTCCTCGAGGACAGTCCGGCCGAGACCTTCGCCGCCATGGCCGCCATGCGTTCCGAGCTCTACCGGCAGGTGGCCACCGCGATCATCGACACGGACGACCGGGCGCCCGGAGCCGTCGCGGACGAGGTGGTGGGACTCCTCGCCCGTCGCCCGGACGCTCAGCTAAAGACACAACCGGGAGACGGGATGCTGCGACCACAGGACACCGCCACGCGCGAGACCAAGCGGCTCGATGGCCTCTGGAGCTTCAGCGGCCGACGCGGCCGGCGTGGGCCGAACCGAGGGGTGGTGGCGTGCCACCCTCCCCGAGGCCCGACGGATGCCGGTTCCGAGCAGCTTCAACGATGTCCTGGCGGACCCGGAGCTGCACGATCACGTCGGCGACGTCTGGTACCAGCGGCAGGTCTTCATTCCGCCGGGTGGGCCGGTCGGCGCGTCGTGCTGCGGTTCGACGCGGCCACCCACCGCGCCACGGTGTGGCTCGGAGAGAACCGTGTGGTGGAGCACGAAGGTGGCTACACCCCTTTCGAAGCCGACGTGACCGACTTCGTGACGCCCGGGCGAGCAGAGCCGGCTCACTGTCGCCGTCAACAACGAGCTCTCGTGGCAGTCCATCCCGCCGGGGGTCGTCGAGGTGCTCCCCGACGGCACGCGGCGGCAGCGCCAATATCACGATTTCTTCAACTATGCCGGGCTGCACCGCAGCGTCTGGCTCGGCGCGTCGCCACGCTCCCGGATCGACGACCTCACCGTCGTGACCGACCTCGAGGATGGGACGGGGGTGGTCCACTATGCCGTGGCGGTCGTCGATGCCGGCGCGGCGACGGTCCGCGTACGTCTCCGGGACGCCCAGGGCGACGAGGTCGCCTCCGCTGCGGGTGCCGACGGCGCCCTGCGCGTCCCGCGACCAGAGCTCTGGGGGCCTGGACACGGTTACCTCTACGAACTGGAGGCGGAACTGGTTGACGACGACATCGTCATCGACAGGTACGTGCTTCCCATCGGCATCCGCACGGTGCGGGTCGAGGGCACGCAGTTCCTCATCAACGGCGAGCCCTTCTACTTCAAGGGCTTCGGCAAGCACGAGGATCTGAATGTCCATGGTCGCGGTCACGACGACGCCGCCATGGTGCACGACTTCTCCCTGCTCGCATGGATCGGTGCCAACTCGTTCCGCACATCGCACTACCCCTACGCCGAAGAAGTGCTCGAGCATGCCGATCGCGAGGGGATCGTCGTCATTGACGAGACGGCCGCAGTCGGGCTCAACCTGGGCGTCGGGGGCGGCCTCTTTCTCGGCGGCCCGAGGACGACCTATTCGGAGGAGACGATCGGCGCGGCAACCCAGCTGGTGCATCGCCAGGCGATCGAGGAGCTCATTGCACGGGACAAGAACCATCCGTGTGTCGTCCTCTGGAGCCTGGCCAACGAGCCCGAGTCGCACACCGAAGCAGCCCGGGCGTACTTCGCTCCCTTGTTCGACGCGGCCAGGAGTGCCGACCCGAGCCGGCCCGTCGGGCTTCGTCAACATGATGTTCGCGCTCCCCGAGACGTGCACGGTGACCGCGCTGGCTGACGTCGTCATGATCAACCGCTACTACGGCTGGTACGTCGAGCCGGGCGACCTCCGCGCCGCGGAGCGGGGGCTGGAGGCCGAGCTTCAGTCATGGGCCACGCTGCACGGCAAGCCCATCATCGTGACGGAATACGGGGCCGACACAATGTCCGGCTTGCACACGACGGAGGGGAGCCTCTGGAGCGAGGAGTACCAAGTGGCGCTCCTGGAGACCTATCACCGAGTCTTCGATCGCACCGACGCGGTCGTCGGTGAGCACGTCTGGAACTTCGCCGACTTCGCCACCGGGCCGTCGTTCATGCGTGTTGACGGCAACAAGAAGGGCGTGTTCACGCGCGACCGGCGGCCAAAAATGGCCGCACATGACCTGCGACGGCGCTGGCGTGATGCTACCTAGCGCGTGCCGTCGAGTGCCGAAGCACGAATTCCCCGAAGAGCTCCTTCGTCGAGGGGCCATCGCTGAGCATGGCGACGGCCACCGCGCCGACCTCACCCGTCGGCAAGCTGATGGTCGTCAGCGGAGGCGCAACCATGGCCGCCATCGGCACGTCGTCGAACCCGATGACGCTGAGGTCGCGGGGAACGGAGATGCCGCGGGCGTTGAGGCCGGCGACCACACCGAGGGCCATCTGGTCATTGAACGCGAGGACGGCCGACACGCCGCTGGCCACGATCTCTGGCACGACCACGGCCGTGGCCTCGAAGGTGGGCTCGGAGACGCTCGAGCTCGACCACCTCCATCCCGCTCGCCCCTCCGGTGCGCCGCACCGCGCTGCGCCGCTCCCCCGCTGCCCACGAACCGCTCGGTCCGCCGAGGTAGGCCAAGCGGGTATGGCCGAGACCGGCCAGATGCTGCAGGGCGTCAACCACAGCCGGCGCCGTCCGCAACAGGATGGAGGCGTGCTCTCGTACCGGGCGGTTGACGAAGACCGCCGGCGTGGATCCGAGAGCATGCAGCGCACGATGGAGGCGGCGCGGCGAGACGACGATGAACCCGTCGACCTCCCGGGACAGCGACTCGGCCGCCCGCACCTCTTCGTCCGGGTGCTCGCCGGTGTCCACCAGCAGTACCTGCAGATCGCTTTGCCGCGCCGACCGCTCCACCGATCGCACCAACGAGGCGAAGTGAGGGTTGGTGATGTCGGGAACGATCACCGCGACGTTCCCTGTCCGTCCGGTGATCAGCCCCCGGGCGGCGCGGTTCGGCACGAATCCGAGCTCCCGCACGGCCGACTCGACGCGACGGCGGGTCTCCGGAGCCACCTTCTCGGGCACGTTGATTGTGCGCGACACCGTGGCCGCATGCACACCGGCGCGAGCCGCAACGTCGAGGATCGTTGCTCGCTGCTCGCGCCGCACGACGCCCGACCCTACACGGCACCCTGCTGCCGCCAAGGGGACGAATGACACCCGGAGAACGGCAACGGTTGCGCACCAGGCACCCTCAGCCAGGCCCGGGCCGGCACGGTCCCGGACTACGACCGTTCCGCTGCGCCGTGCATCGCCCATCTCGGTTTCGGGGCGTTCGCCCGGGCGCACCTCGCCGTCTACGCCGACGAGCTGCTGCGCCATGGCCAGCCCGCGTTGATCAGGGGCATCTCCGTCAGGAGCCGGCGGGCGCAGGACCAACTCGCGCCACAGGACGGGCTCTTCACCGTCGCCGTGCGGGAGCCCGGCGAAGACACGTCGCTACAAGTGATCGGTGCGCTTGGCCTCCATGGAGACAGGAGCGGCCGCCGCGCTCGACGCGATGACCGCGCCGGCCACCAGACTCGTGACCCTGACCATCACGGAGAAGGGCTACGACTCCCCCCTCGGCACACCGCCGCCCTCGCAGGCGCCGGCCACCACGCCCGGCTCTCATTGCGCTGGCGCTGGCCCACTGCCGGCGGGACGGCTTGGACCCCCCGGTCTTTGCCCCCCTCGACAACCTCCTCGACAACGGCAACGTCCTGCGCACACGCGTCCTCGAGGCCGCCGAACACATCGACGCCCGCCTCGCGGCGTGGATCGCGGACGAGGTTCTGTTCCCCAGCTCGGTGGTCGACCGGATGGTGCCCGCGCCGACCGAGCGCGACGTCGAGGACATCGCCGACAGCTTGGGCTTGCTCGACCTGGCTGCAGTCAGCACGGAGCAACACCGCTCTTGGATCATGCAGTCAGTCGCCGGGCTGGTTCGCACTCGGCGACGTCGGCGTCCTGCTTGTCGACGACGTCACCCCCTACGAGCGGCGCAAGCTCTGGCTGCTCAACGGCCCGCATTCGGCCGCGGCCTATTGCGGCCTGTTGTTCGGCCACGACACCATCGCCGGCGCCGTGGCCGACTCGACCATTGCGCGCTTCGTGCGGGGCCTCGTCGACGACACCCTCGAGGCCGCCGAGTTCCCCGCCGCGTTGGAACGCGGCCGCATTCGCCGACGAGGCTCTGCTCGCTTCGCCAACCCGGCTCTGGGCCACCGGTGCGCGCAAGTCGGGGCCGACGGCTCGAGCAAGCTGCCCCAACGCCTGCTTCCGATCGTCGCGGCGCGTCGAAAGCGGGGGCTCCCCACCCGGAGGTTCGCGGTCGTCGCCGCCATCTGGATCGCCGCGGCCGCGGGCGTTACGGCGCGCGGCGTGCGCCTCCCGCAGCTGGAGGACCCGATCGCGGCCGCGCTCCGCGCCGCCTCCCGCCGGGAGAACCTGCAGGAACTCAGCCATCGGGCGCTCGGATCTCCTGCTGATGCCGGTTTCACCGCCGAAGTGGCGTCGCTGCTCGGGCGCCTGACCGCCGAGGGACCCGCACTCATTGAGACGCAACGGTGACGGTCGCCATCGGGGGGCCCGGTCAGATCCTCGACCCCGGTGTGGTCCGGTCCTTTGTCCGTGCACAGGTCGCGGGACTGGACCTGGCCGGCCGGTCGCTGTGCGTGGTCATTCCCGATGCCACCCGCCAATGCCCGCTGCCGCTCCTCCTCCAGGCTGTCGAAGAAGGCGTCGGCGGTCGGGCGACCTCGTGCGTTGCAGTCGTCGCGCTCGGCACCCACGCGCCAATGTCCGACGCAGCCCTCGCGGCGCTCGTCGGACCGGTATCCATTCCGACCCGCAACCACGCCTGGTGGGAGGAAGGCACTTTCGTGCACGTGGGCACGCTGCCCGCCGAGCAGGTGAGGGAGCTCTCAGGGGGGCGGATCCACGACTCCATTGAGGTCCGCATCAATCGACTCGTCCTCGCGAGTGACGTGACGCTGCTTGTGGGCCCGGTGCTCCCGCACGAGGTCATCGGATTCTCCGGTGGCAACAAGTACCTGTTCCCGGGGCTGTCGGGCCAGGAGATGATCGACGTCACGCATTGGCTCGGTGCCCTGATCACCAGCAGCGAGATCATCGGCACCCGGGGACCACGCCGGTACGGGCGCTGGTGGATGCGGCGGCAGAGCTTGTGCCCGGCGAGCGCCACGCACTGTGTGTCGTCGTGGAACACGTCAGCGGCGGGCTGGAGTCGCTGGCCTTCGGGGTGCCCGAGGATGCGTGGGCCCACGCAGCGGACGTTGCGGCCGAGACGCATGTCGAGTACCTCGACGGGCCAGTGCAGCGCGTGCTGTCCATCGTCCCCGAGCGCTACCCGGACCTCTGGACCGGAGCGAAGGGCTTCTACAAGGTCGAGCCTGTCGTCGCCGACGGCGGCGAGGTCGTCCTGTACGCGCCGCACATCACCGAGATCGCGGCCATGCACCCTCGGCTGACCGACATCGGCTATCACTGCCGCGACTTCTTCCTTGCTCATTGGGACCGCTTCCGCGACGTGCCGCTGGGCGAGCTGGCGCACTCGACACACCTCTTCGGGGCCGGGACATACGACCGGGCGACGGGTGAGCACCAGCGCGTCCACGTGACGCTCGCCACCGGCATCCCCGAGGCCCAGGTCCGACACGCGAACCTCGGCTACGCTCGCGCCCGACACCGTCGACCTCACGGCCTGGCTGGCCGACCCCGAGGCCCTGGTCGTGCCCGACGCCGGTGAGGTCCTCTACCGGCTTCGGTAGGGCGCCGCCGCCGGTCGCTCATTCTCCGGGATACACCACGCCGAGGTCGGCACGGATGGTGTCAAGCGTCGTGGCCAGTGCGATGGACTCGTCCAGAGGGATGACATCGCTCTCGGTTCGCCCCTCGTCCAGGCATCGGTGGACCTCGTCGATCTCGAAGCGGAGCCCGTTCCCCTCGTAGGACGCGTCGATGTGGTCGACGCCGGCGGCGCTCGAGACGGTAAGCGAGTTCGGGCAGTGCATCATCGCCGGAAAATCGATGACACCTTCGGTCCCCGCGATGCGAGCCGTACACGTCAGGTTGACCCGGATGGCCGCCTTGACCACGCCCAGCCTTCCCTCTGAGTGGTGCAGCAATGCGGTGACCACCTCGTCGACGCCAGTCTCGCCGACCACGCCATCTGACACGACGCGCTCGATCGGCCCCAGGACGAGCGTGCAGAGTTGGATGGGGTAGATCCCGAGGTCGAGCAGCGCGCCGCCACCGAGCTCACGTGCGAAGTGCCGGTGATCGGGATTGACCGGCCTCCGGAACCCGAAATCGGCTTCGACGAGCATTGGCTCGCCGATGCGGCCGGTCCCGATGACGTCGACCAGGGATCGGTAGGCCGGAAGGAACCGGCTCCAGATGGCCTCCATCAGGAAGAGCCCCCGGCTCCGGGCCTCCTGCGCCATGCGTGTCGCCTGGCGTGCGTTGAGAGCGAGAGGCTTCTCGCACAAGACGTGCTTGCCCGCACGCAGGAGGGTGATGGTGTCCACCTCGTGGCGAGAATGCGGCGTGGCGACATAGACCACGTCGATGTCGGGATCGCCGGCGAGTGCGTCGTAGTCGCCGTAGCGCGTCGGGATGTCGAACCGGTCGCCGAAGTCCTCGGCCCGCTCGGCCGAACGCGAAGCCACGGCGGTGATGGTGCCTCCCTTGGACCACTGCATCGCCTCCGCGAATCCCGTGGCGATGCTGCCCGGTCCGATGACCCCCCAACGGATCATTGTGTACAGCCCCTGGCACCGAGACGACGCATGGATCCCCTCCGCTCCGAGAAGACTTCTCGCATTGATAACGCTATCATTGGCCGCTGCCTGGGACAACGCGTCGGAATGGTAGCGGCGGGAGCCGGGCGGAGCCACGACAGGAGGACCATGACCGATCTGTTCATGCCGCGACCGGAAGACCACTTCACCTTCGGGCTCTGGACCGTGGGGAATCCTGGCCGGGATCCCTTCGGCACCGAGGTGCGCGCCCCGCTCGATCCGGTCGATTCGGTGCACCGGCTCGCCGATCTCGGCGCGTACGGCGTGAGCTTCCACGACAACGACCTCGTCCCCTACGGCTCCTCGGCCAACGAGCGCGACGACATCCTCAAGCGGTTCCGGCGTGCGCTCGACACGACCGGCATGCACGTTCCCATGGTGACGACGAACCTCTTCTGGCGACCCGTCTTCAAAGAGGGAGCGTTCACGGCCAACGATCCGCGGGTGCGACGGCTCTCGGTCAAGAAGGCGTGTGAGGCGACCGAGCTCGGTGCCGAGCTTGGTGCTGACGTGTTCGTGCTCTGGGGTGGTCGTGAGGGCATGGAGGCCGAGGCGGCCAAGGACGTGCGGCTCGCGCTCGACCGCTACAAGGAGGCGATCGATCTGATCTGCGAGCACATCGTGGCACGGGACCTCCGCGTTCGGGTAGCGCTCGAACCCAAACCGAACGAACCCCGCGGCGACATCCTCCTCCCGACCGTTGGCCACGCGCTTGCCTTCATCGGGACGCTCGAACGCCCCGAGATGGTCGGGCTCAACCCGGAGTTCGCGCACGAGACCATGAGCGGCCTCTCCTTCTCCCAGGCGGTGGCGCAGGCCCTGTGGCAGCACAAGCTCTTCCACATCGATCTCAACGCACAGCGAATCGGCAAGTTCGACCAGGACTTCCGGTTCGGCTCCGAGGGGGTCCGCGATGCCTTCTACGTGGTCAAGCTCCTGGAGGACTCCGGGTGGGACGGGATGCGGCATTTCGACGCGCATGCGTACCGCACCGAAGATGCCGACGGCGTGTGGGACTTCGCCCGTGGCTGCATGCGCACCTATCTGATCCTGGCTGACAAGGCGCGTCGCTTCGGCGAGGACGAGGAGATCCAGGAGGCGCTCCGCGTGGCCAAGGTGGCCGAGCTGGCCGAGCCCACGACCCCCGCCGGCGGCCTGGACGAACTGTTGGCGGGCACCTATGACGAGGACGCGCTGGCGGGACAGGGCTACGGGCACGAGCGCCTGGACCAGCTCGTGACCGAATTGCTGCTCGGGGTCCGCTAGTGCCCCTGGTGGTCGGGGTCGACTCGTCCACGTCCGCCTGCAAGGTCCAGGTCCGCGACGCCGACACCGGCGCCGTGAGTGGCGGTCGGCCGTGCCGCACACCCTCCGACGTCCCCGCCGCGCAGCGAGCAGCACCCCGCGGCGTGGGAACAGGCGTTCCACGCGGCCTGTGCGGATGCTGCGCTCCCGAGTACAGAGGCGCCATCCGGCATTTCAGTGGCCGCCCAGCAGCACGGACTTGTCGTTCTCGGCGACGACGGCGATGTCCTTCGTCCGGCCAAGCTCTGGAACGACACCGAATCCGCACCTGACACCGGCATGCTCCTGGCCGCGCTGCCGGGCGGCCGGGCGGACTGGGCTGCCGCGTGTGGAAGCGTCCCGCTCCCGAGCTTCACGATCGCCAAGCTGCATTGGCTCCGCCGCTGCGAGCCCGAGACCTTCCGGAGCGTTGCGACCGTGTTGCTCCCGCACGACTGGCTCACGTTCCGGCTCACGGGCCGACGGACCACCGATCGGGGCGACGCCTCCGGGAACCGGATACTGGTCGCCTCGGGAAGCCCGCTACCGGGACGACCTCCTGCATCTCGTCAGCGACGACGTCGATTGGGCGGCGGCGCTCCCCGAGGTGCTCGCCCCCGACGCCGTTGCCGGGGAGTGGCGCGGCGCTGGGATCACCGTGGCCGCCGGAACGGGCGACAACATGGCAGCGGCCCTCGGCCTCGGGCTCCGGCCGGGCGACCTCGCGTTGAGCCTCGGAACAAGTGGCACCGCGTTCACCGTCTCCAACGAAGCGACAGCGGACCCCACCGGAACGGTGGCCGGGTTCGCGGACGCCACCGGCCGCTACCTGCCGCTGGTCTGCACAATGAACGCGACCAGGGTGACCGACGCGGTGGCACGTTTGCTCGGCGTGAACCAGGCCCAGTTCGACGCGCTGGCGCTCGAAGCACCCGCCGGCGCAGGGGGGCTGGTGCTCGTCCCCTACCTCGACGGCGAGCGGACGCCGAACAGGCCAGATGCGAGCGGCGTGCTGACCGGCTTGCGCACCGACGTGACACCGGCCCAACTCGCGCGGGCCGCCGTCGAGGGCGTGGTCTGCAATCTGCTCGCCGGGGCTGATGCTCTCGGCCCCGAGACGGCGGACGGAACCGTCTTCCTCGTCGGCGGTGCCTCGCACAGTGCCGCCTACAGGCGTGTCGTCGCTGACCTCACGGGACGTCCCGTCCGGGTGCCCGCCGAGGACGAGCTCGTCGCCGCCGGCGCGGCGGTCCAGGCGGCCGCGGTCCACCACGGAAGAGACGTCGCCCAGGTGGCGGAGGCCTGGGGGCTCGGCCGCGGCGAGACCGTCGAACCGGACGGCAGCGTCGACCGCGCCGCCGTCCGGGCCGCCTACGCCGACGCTGTGGCGGGAAGCCCGGAATGACCTGGGACGCCGAGGAGGCATGACGACCGACATGCCGCCGCGACGCGCCGTTATGGCCGACGTTGCCAATGAAGCTGGTGTCTCCGTCATGACGGTGTCCCGCGTCCTGAACGGTTTTGCCGGCGTCGCCGAGGAGACTCGGCTGCGCGTCGAAGAGGCGGTCGTCGCTCTGGGCTACCAGGCCAATACAGCGGCGCGGGTACTGGCCGGCGGACGATCCCGAACCTTAGGGGTGATGGCCGTCGAGACCGAGCAGTTCGGTCCATCGCACATGCTCTTCGGCATTGAAGCGGCGGCGCGGGAGGCCGGTCATCTGCTGAGCTTCGTCACGCTGAGCAGGAGCGGCAACGACATGGTGTCCACGCTCGACCGGCTGCGGGCTTCCCATGTGCAGGGAGTCATCGTGGTGGCCCCGGTCAAACGCGTGGTCGAGGCGGTGACCCGGCTCGACGGCGACCTGCCCCTCGTCGTGGTGGGAGGTGGCCCGGCCATCGGCACGCCGACCGTCACGATCGACCAGTTCGGGGGGGCGAGCCACGCGACGCGGCATCTCCTGGACCTCGGGCACCGCACGGTCCATCATGTCGCCGGGCCACAGAGCTGGATCGACGCCACCGCCCGCATGCGAGGCTGGTCGGAAGCCCTCCGGACGTACCCGGCGGAACGCGGCATTTCCGTCGCCGGTGACTGGGGCGCCGGCAAGGGCTACGACGCCGGCACGCGCCTCGGCCGTGACCCGGCGGTCACGGCCATCTTCGCTGCCAACGATCAGACGGCGCTCGGAGTCATCCGGGGACTCCACGATGCAGGTCGACGGGTGCCCGAGGACGTGAGTGTGGTCGGGTTCGATGCGACACCGGAATCGGGCTATTTCCTGCCACCGCTGACAACGATCCGTCAGGATTTCGGCGAGGTCGGTCGCCGCAGCGTGGAACTCTTGCTCTCTCTCATGGACGGCGATCCGGTGGAGCGACACGTCGTCGTTCCGGCAGCGCTCGTGGTGCGCGCGAGCACGGCACCTCCCTCCTGACCTTGCGTTTGGACGCGCCGAGAGATCTTCACCGAGTGAGTACGCACTCGTGGCGTTGTCCCGAGTCAACGCTCCTTTGTCATTCGCTGGTCGTCCTCGACCGCCTGAATTGTCTCGTCCGATTCTTCTTCGAGCATCATGAGCGTGCTTTCGGCTTCGGGAAGCGCTCGGAGGAGCTCGTCAAGTTTTCTCTGGGTTGCCGTTTGTTCGCGTCCTTGGGTGTGCTGAATGATCACCAACATCATCAGCGTGATGAAGGACGCCCCCACCTCGAACGCAATGCTCCAGGTGGCGGGAAAGCCAAGAATCGCGCCAAGGACGAGCATTGCGACCAATATCGTCCCGAGAAGCAGTGTCGCCCACGGCTGCGAGGTGTAGTGGTCGATTTTGTGGAGCCACCGACTGCTCCGGGTCAACCGTTCCGTTTTCGGGACGATACGGCCCGTACCCAGGGCTTCGTGAAAGGAATTCATGTCAGGCCGAGCACGCGGTTGCGGAGCACGGATGGCCTATACCCAGGGCTTCCAGCTTGAAGCCCAGTCGTAGGGAGCGGTGGCCGACGCTCTTCCGGTTTCCGCTCTTACGGCTGTTTACACTCCAGGGCGCATGGAGAAAGTCGACTACGACGAGCGCCAGCATGCCGTCTACGCCGCCGGCAGGCAGATGTCGCCTGCTGCGCTGGACACCTGGATGGGGGCGTTCGCTCGTCACCTGCCCGAAGCACGGCCCTTGGCCTGGCTCGACCTCGGCTCGGGTATCGGGCGCATGACCCCGTCGCTGGCGAATGCGTTCGGCGGCCCTGTCTCTGGCGTGGAGCCGGCAGACAAAATGCGCGCGCGAGGCCGTCGCCCACGCTGGTCATCCCGCCGTCACCTACGCGGCCGGGTCGGCCGAACGGATCCCGTTGCCGGATGCCTCTTGTGACGCCGCCCTGCTGTTCTTCGTCTGGCACCACGTCGTCGACCAGGGAAGGGCCACCCAGGAATTGCGCAGGGTGGTCAAGCCGCGCGGCACGCTCTTCGTGCAGGCAAATTTCTCCGACAGGACGCCTGATGTCTGGTGGCTACGCGTCGTGCCCGAATGGATGCACATCCACCAGGCGCAGTACCAGTCCGAGGACGAGGTGCGAAATGCCTTCGCCGGCGCCGGGTGGACGCTCGACTGCCGTGACGAGGTCACGTGGCTTCGCTCGGCAAGCCTGGCCGAGGACGTCGAGAGGTTGCGGCTGCGTCCCACCTCGCTGTTCGAACACATGAGCGAGGAAATCGCCGAGGCGGGCTTCGCCAGGATAGGGGCGGCGCTGCCCTCACTCGGCGAAGGGCCCCAGTTCGAGACCAGCGCCCTGCTCGTCTTCCGGTGTGACGAACGCGGCCACGTGAGTTGAGAGTGTTCCCCTCGTGCGGGACACGAACTCTTTCATTGGTCGCTCACACGATCGGCCCAACGTCGTTGAGCCCTTCGATCGCCAGGTCAAAGAGCGGTCGTTTCAGCACAACGACACCTTCCTTGTGATGGGTCAGTCGATGCGGCGTCGCCGTGATGCGCAGTGCCGGCAGGTCGAAGGCCTCGCCTCTCGTTACCCGAGCGACGATGCGTCCCAGGCACGTGTCCGCCCCGAATGAGGTGATCGACCCGCCTTCGAGCAGGGCCAGGCTCCCTTGCCTGGCGTCGAAGAGCCCGACAGCGTTTCGAGGCGGCGTGGCGCCGATTTCAAAGAGGTGGATGGGGTCGGGTTCTTCGAGGACGAGACGCACGTTCCAGCCCACAACCAGTGGAGGTGACGGCACCGTTCTGTTCACGCCACCGGCCAGCAGCGCTCGCAGAATGTCAGCGCGCTCCCGGGACGCGTCAGGGAACACCGCGACCCAGGTGGACTCCTGTCGAAGAGCGGGAATCGCCTCGTTCCATCGAGAGACCACGGTCCGGCTCTCCGGACCTGCGTGGGGGCCGCGCAGGGGCATGAATCCGCAGTAGGCCATCGACGTGCTCGTCAGGACCTGCCCGACTTTCTCGAACGCGATCGCCATGGTGAGCCCAGGCCCGAGCGCCAGGGGAAGGACGAGCACGCCACCTTCGACGAGCTGGCCGACCCAATGGGGAGAGATGTCCCAGCACTCGGCAGTTGCGATGATGCGGTCGAACGGAGCGCCTCGGCTCTCGCCCAACCAGCCGTCCTTGCAGTGGACCTCCACGTCGGCGACACCGACTTCTGCAAGGTGGTCCGACGCTTCTCGCGCCACCTCTTCATCGATGTCGAGAGAGATCACCGTTCCCGCGGCACCGACCAGATGGGCCAGCAGGGCCGCGTTATATCCGGTCCCCGCCCCGATTTCGAGGACACGTTGGCCCGGCGCGACGTCGAGCAGTTCGAGCATGATCGCCATGATGGCGGGAGCGCTCGAAGAGGACACCGGGACACCACGCTCGTCAAAGTGTGTCGGAATGGCCCGATCTACCCTGTAGGCCTCAATGGCCGGAGTCCCGGGAACGAAGGGGTGCCGGGGTACGGCGAGAAAGGCTCGCCTCACCGGCTCTGACGTCAGAGCGTGCCTGGCGATCAACTCCTCGACCAGCTGCGTGAGGTGCCCTTGCATCGAAGTGTCGTCCACGGTGCCGTGCCTTCCCGCCCCAACGCTAACGAGTTCGCCCGCCGACGTCTGTCGGGTGCCCGACGGCAAGGTGACCCGGGACGAGGCAAGCTGCGACGGTGGAGAGACTCCCCTTCGACGGCACGATCCGCCCCGCCGAGTCCGACGATGCATCCGCCGTCGCCGGCCTTTGGGTCCGTTCCCGGATGGCATCCACTCCAGCCATCCCCGCTCCCATCCACGACCCCGACGATGTGCTGACCTGGTTCGCATCTGAAGTGATTCCACGGGGCGGAACGTGGGTCATGGACCAGGGCGGCCGGCTCGTGGGGCTCGTCGTCCTCGACGGGACCTGGGTCGACCAGCTCTATGTCGACCCCGACCGCACAGGGATCGGCTACGGCTCGGCATTGTTGGATCATGCCAAACGGTTGAGCAGCGGAACATTGGAACTCTGGACGTTTCGATCGAACGCGAGGGCGCGGGCCTTCTACGAAGGCCGCGGGTTCGTCGCGGTCGGGGCAACCGACGGGGACAATGAAGAGAACGCACCCGACATCCATTTCCATTGGTCCGCCACGGACGACGGGCCGGTCAGCGGATGAGCCCGTCCACGTCGTCCAGCGCATTACGTGTACACAGGACCACGACGGTGCCACCGCAGCCACCCCCACTGGAGCGCGCGCCGAGCACGCCGGGACGGGCCAACGCCTCTTTGACGATCGCCGTGGCGCGCGGGTCGCCCAGGCCCATGGCGTCGTACCCGTCCTGACTTGCCTCCATCAGCAGCCCCAGACGCTCCGGCTGCCCGTCGCGCAACGCCGTCAGCGCGGCCACGACCCGCACGTGCTCCTCGACGCCGAACGACGTCGCGGCCCGCACGGGATACGTCTCCTCGGGCCGAACCACCGTGACGTCGTCGCCGGTCTCGCCCCACTCCTCCAGGAAGGCCCGGCCCTCGAACAGGTCCGGCAGCGCCTCCACCGCCGCAGACGGCAGCTGGCTCACCCAGGGCCATGTGCGCCCCGCCGCGCCCTCCACCATGCGCTTGCCCATGAAGGCGGCGGCACGGGCACGCCCGTACGGCACGCCGCCGACAGAGTGGGGCGCGCCAGTCGGCCAGCCGACGATCTCGACTCCGGCCGGCAGGGCGACCGGATCTGCCACCGACGCGGGCCGGCACAGGATGGGCAGCACAGACTCGGTCGTGCCCATCACGACTGCCACCTGATCCATGATCCCGCAGGGCGCACCCACGACGTGGTTCTCCGCCTCCTGGCACAACGCCGCCAGGCGGAGGGGCTCGACGTGCGATGCGCCGAGCGCTCGGGCCGTCGCCACCTCGAGGGCCGCGCTCGAGGCGACGCCCACCGACACCGGGAGGTCCGAAGTGATCTCGAGCCGGACCCGAGGGACGTCGATCACCCCGTGGCGCACCAGCACCACGGCGACACCGATGACGTACGCGCGTCCAACGTGGACAGTCAGCCAGCTCGTGGCGAATTGCCGCGAAGGGAAGAGCGGCCAGCCGCTCCAGATCGCGGCGCCGGGTAGGTGACGGGGCCGACGATCAACGCGTCGTCGGGGTGGGCGACGACCTCGGTGCGCTGGCTGGTCGGCATTTCGAGCACCAGCGCGCCCGAGTAGTCCGCCACCCCGCCCAGGAGGTCGAGGCGCCCGGGCGCGCTACCCCGCACGCAGCTCGTCCACCAGCGCCGCCAACACGGGGCCGATGCGCGCCGCCAGTACCTCGTTGCTGTAGCCGACCCAGGCCACCGGGGTCAGGTTGTCCAACGGCACGGCCAACGGGTTGCCCCAGGGATCGGTGACGACACCGCCCGCCTCTTCGAGCAACAGGGAGGTACAGACGTCGTAGGGATGGCAGGCCAGACCGTCGTCCGTGACGAGCGGGCGCAGGTCGGCGACGAAGCGATCCCGGCCCGTGATCAGCTCGTGGAGCTGCCCGCCTGTCGAGAGATACTGGTCGTCGAAGACCTGGGTCTCACCCAGCCTCCGGAACAGCTCGGCCTCGAGCGCGGCGAGGGCGGTCTTGCCGGGGAGGAAGAACTTCGCCACACCGCTGAAGCTGTGGCCGAGGTCCGTCGCCGCGGACGGGCGCACGTTCAGCGCGCGTCGCTCACCGCCGGCGAGGGCGACGCGTTCGGCCCGCAGCCCGCCCCCACGTGTGGCGCTCAACTGATCCGCCGCGCCCTGCTTGGCCGTGGGGAGCTCGGTCATGGCCGCCGCGACGATGTCCGCCAGACCACCGCCCGGCGGCGCGGCCGCGGCCAGGCACCAGGCCGGTCGCTTGTCGTACATCAACCCTCGCGTGCCGTCGATGGTGTCGACAATCACCGTCCAGTCGGCTCTGCTCCCGACGTGGGCGGGCTCGTCGAGCCCTTCGGAGACGACCTGGACGTCACGCCAGTGTTCTTCGAACCAATGCAGCAGCGCGTCGTCTGCCACCCGGTCGATGGCGTAGATGGTGTCGGCCACGGTCTCCCCCGCCACCGTGGCCATGTCCATGCCCCGGGAGGCGACGACGAGGCCTCGCACGTGGTCGCCGAGCGCGCAGAGGAGCCGGCGGGCCTCCTCAGGTGAGGGCGGCACGAAGCTCCTGCGCCTTCTGGTCGGGATCCGACTCGTTGGTCATGGAGCCGCCACCCACCTCGGGACCGGCCAGGTACTTACGCAGGCCCGGAGCCCGGAGCGGCGGGTGCAGCTCCAGGTGGAACGGGTAGTGCGGATGGTCGCCGACTGGGGACTGATGCACCGCCAGAACGTAGGGCAGGCGAAAGCCCCACAACGCGTCGTAGCGCCGCACGACGTCGCGCAGGACAAGACCGAGTGACCGGCATTCGTCCTCGTCCAAGTGCACGAGAGACGTCACGGGCTGCCGGGGCAGGATGTGCACCTCGTACGCGTACTGTGCGAACCACGGGACGCAGGCAAAGAAATGATCGCCCTCGCAGACGACGCGGGGCCCGCCCGCCTCGCGCTCGATGACCTCGGACAGCAGCGAGCGCCCGGTCCGTCGGTAGTGCTCCCCCGCCACCTGGGCTTCGCGGGCCATGGTGGCGTACACCATGGAGCCGGCATAGATCTGGCAGTGCGGGTGCGGGTTCGAGGTGCCGACCATGGCACCCCGGTTCTCGAAGATGAGGACATGCGCCACACCCCCCTGCCCCTGCAACGCCTCCGTGCGAGCGCGCCAGGTGGCGACGATGGCCCCTATCTCCTCGTCGGTGAGGTCGGCCATCGACCGGGTGGGATCGTGGTGGTAACAGACGACCTCGGCGGTCCCCAGGGCGCGCCGGGTTCGGTAGACGTCGTCCCCTGCGTCGGGCACCGGCGCGTCCGGCGAGAACACCGGGAGGTCGTTGGTGAACACGTACACCCCCCGGTAGTCGGGATTGGTCCCGTGCAGCCGCCTACCCAGAGGCGCCAACGCGTTGTCGGCCAGAACCGGAGGTTCCTCCGGGGCCACCATCTCGCCGATCCACGGGCGGGCGTCCCGATGGGACGTGAAGAGGACCCATTCGCCGCGGAAGGGATGCCAGCGCAGTTCCCAGGTCACGGCTGATCCGTTCGCAGGTCAGGAGCGGGCATCGATCTCGACCTGGTGCGGCTCGCACCCTTCCGCCGTGGCACGAAGCACGATCCGCCCCGGGCCGGTCGGCCGCACGATGGCCAGAGCACGCCCGTCGAAGGTCGTGCAACTCGTCCCCGAGAACCCTTCCTCGGTGGCGGGGTTCGCGCTCCCCAGGGCCTGGAGCAGGCCGGGCCCCTCAACCTGTACGTCAATGCGTCGATCGCGCACCACGTGGGGCGTGCCGTCGCCGTCGACCAGGCTGAGAGCCACGAAGCCCAGGTCTCCGGGATGGGCCGCGATGACGGGGCGATCGACGTCGGCGGCGAGCACCACTTCCTCCTTGGCCGAGCGGATGGCCATACGACCTCGTTCGCTTCCCTCACGCCAGGCGACAGCCTCCAGTAGGCCCGGCTCGTAGGTGGTCTCGAAGGTCGACCGGTAGCGCTGCGCTGCGCCGCCCGGCTGCCGGCCAACCGAGCGGCCGTTCACGAAGAGCTCGACCTCGTCGGCGTCGGCATAGACCTCCACCGTCACCGGCGCGCCCTCGTGCCCGGCCCAGCTCCAGCTCGAAACCACGTCGCTCCAGGTCCACGGTGTGCCGGTGGCGACCTCGCCGTGGTGCTCGGGTCGTTGCACGGCGAGGTACGGGTCCGCCCGCAGTCCGAAGACGATCTCGCGGTAGTACGACTGGGGCCGCCGGTGCCCCGTGATGTCGATGTCGCCACACCAGGCGGTCCGCCACGGGTACTCACCCAGGAACGACTGGATTCCGGACGCCGAATCCGGCTGCCTGTATTCGGTGCGGCCGATCCCGGCCTCGCCCAGGTAGTCCCAGCCGGTCCACGTGAAGTCCCCGATCACGTGGGCATGCCGGCGGACTGCCGCCCAGCCGGTGTCGATGGCCGCGGGATGCGTCTCACTGCCCACGATCACGCGATTCGGGTACAGGTCGCCGTCCATGGCGAACCGCGACTCCATGTAGTTGTATCCGACAACGTCGAGATACGACGAGGTCTGGGCGGAGTTCTGGGCCACGACCGGTGCCGTCATCAGATCGTTGAGCCGATCGGCAATCTTCGTCATGGCGGTGTTCACCCCCGCCTCATCGTCCGGGTCTTGCGCCACGCCTTGGCGGTTCTCGGCCAACCGGGAGAAGAGCTCGGCACCGCCGACCAGGAGCCCACTGACGGCTTCGGTGACGAGTCGCGTGGCGTCGAGCGACCGAACCTTCTCCGCCAGCGCACGTCCGACGCGCGCGCCCGTCGGCGTCCCCGCCTCCGGGATCTCGTTGCCGATGCAGTAGAGGATCACGCTCGGGTGGTTGAAGTCCTTGCGGACCATGGCTTCGACGTCCTCTTCCCACCAGTCGGGGAACCGCAACGCGTAGTCGTGCTCACTCTTCGGCTGCGTCCACATGTCGAAGGCCTCGTCCATGACGAGCATCCCGAGACGATCACAGGCCGCGAGCATCGGCTTGCTCAAGGGGTTGTGGGCGCTCCTGATCGCGTTGAATCCAGCCCCTCTGAGGAGCTCGACCCGGCGCTCCTCGGCGCGGTCGATCGTGGCGGCTCCGAGCGGGCCGTTGTCGTGGTGTACACAGGCACCACGCAAGAGAACGGGTTCCCCGTTGATGCGCAGTCCGCGCCGGGGGTCAGCCGTCAATGTCCGGATTCCAAACGTCGTCGACTCCTCGTCCACCACCAGGTCGCCTTCCAGCAAGCTGGCCCGGCACGTGTAGAGGTAGGGATCGTCGGGACCCCAGCGATGTGGTGCCGGCACACAGAGGCGTTGCCGGGCCGTGAGGACATCACCCGGCACCGTCGTAACCGGTGCCTCCGTCGTGGCAACGCACCTCCCGTCTGCGCCGAGGATCTCGACGCGCAGGGCGGCGTTGGACATCCCCGCAGATTGGTTCCGCACCTCGGCACTGACGGCGACGGTCGCCACGTCGTCGTCGATCTCCGGGGTGACCACCCGCAGGCCGCCGGGAACCAGGTGGACCCGTCCGCCTTGCAGTAACCAGACGCTGCGGTAGATACCGGCCCCCGAGTACCACCGGCTGTCGTCGTGAGCGCGTGCCTCCACCTTCACCTCGTTGGGCACCCCGAACCGCAACAGATGGTCGACCTGGACGGCGAAGTCCGTATAGCCGCCCGGTCGGTGCGCGACCACGGTGTCGTTCACGCGGACGAGCGCATCACGGTAGACCCCGTCGAACTCCAGGTAGACGGCGCTCCCGGCGTCGCCCGGCGACAGCTCGAACGACTTCTTGTACTCCCAATTGCCGGAGGGGAAATAGGCGGTCGCCGCGTGCCCGGCTGGCGACCTCTCGGTGCCGATCATGGCGTCGTGCGGCAGCATCACCGGGAGCGGCGCCGAGCCTCCTCCCGCGATCAGTTCGGCAAACGAGTTCGCCTTGGCTCCGACCGTCCAGCCATCGTTGAAGGGGGTGCGGCGCATGGAGCGAGATCCTATGCCACCAGGGATGTTATCGCTACCATGACATGCGGAAGTGGGGCGAGGGCCTCCCCGCCGAGCCCGCTTTCGAGCGAGGCGCGGTGTTACGTTGACCCGCAAGGGCGACCGGATCGCACCTTGCGACGCCGCCAACGAGGAGGGTGGAGATGGCGACCTATGTGCTCGTGCACGGTGGCGGCCACGGAGGCTGGTGTTACCAGCGGGTGGCCCGGATCCTCCGTGCGCAGGGCCACGAGGTCTACGCACCGACCATGACCGGATTGGGCGAGCGGGCCCACCTGCTGAACGCCGAGGTGGATCTCCATCGTCACATCGAGGACATCGCAGCGGTCCTCGCATTCGAGGACCTGCGCGACGTGATCCTGGTCGGGCACAGCTACGGCGGGATGGTGATCACGGGCACAGCCGACAGGGTGGCCGACCGGGTGGGGCGCCTGGTGTTCCTCGATGCCGCCAATCCCGTCAACGGGCAGTCACTCGCCGACGTCGCCGGCCCTGTCATCAATGCCGTCCGCCCCTTCGGCGAGACCGTCGACGGCTTGGAGCTCGTCCTCCTCCCGGCACCCGATGCCGGGCTGCTCTATGGCGTCACGGATCCAGACGACCTGGCCTGGATGGCCGAGCGGCTGACGGCGCACCCCTGGAAGTGCTTCGAGCAGCCACTGGACCTCACGAACGAGGCCGCACTGTGGGCCATTCCCCAGTACCACGTCGTCTGCACCTCGACACTCGCGACCAGGGACACAGACCTCATGGCGAAGGCCCGGGCCGAAGGGAGGCTCTGGGATATCGACACGGGGCACGATCTGATGATCACCGAGCCCGAGAAGGTCGCCCAGGCATTACTGCAGGTCGCAGCGGGCTGACGCACACAGACGCGCCCCAAGCGTGTATGCCTATGGACCCGACGGGGGTCGGGTGGCTCTTTCGGGGAGGGAAGGACTGCACCATGAGTACGACATCGGGCAAGATTCGGGGCAGGCTGGCACTGGCGGCACTCGCGTTCACCGCGGGCGCCGGCGTCACGAGCCTGGCGGCGGGGACCGCGGGTGCGGCGGCGGCTTCGGGCTCGCCCATCACCCTGGTGATGATCACCTCGTTGACGGGCGAAGGCTCGTCCGAGTTCAGCAACGCTCCGGCGGGCTTCAACGCGCGCATCGCAATGCAGAACGCCGTGGGTGGGATCGACGGCCACAAAATCAAGGGGATCGTCCTCGACGACCAGACCAGCCCGACAGAGGTCGCGACCGCGGTCCAGGACGCCGTGTCGAAGAACCCGGCCGGCATTGTGTCCACCAGCCCTCTGTTCTTCTTGGCCGACAAATACCCACAGCAGGCGGGCCTCCCCGTGACCGGCGGCTTCTTCGACGGTCCGGAATGGGGCCAGCAGCCCTTCACCAACATGTTCGCCTCGGACGTCGGCAGCGTCAACGACAAGTACCCGGTCAACACGGCGATCGGCGCATTCATGAAGGCACACGGCGGCACCGTCGCCTGTTCGTACGGTTACGGGATCTCGCCTTCGTCGAGCCGGTCCGCTGTCGGTACGAACCTCTCGTTCGTCCATGCCGGAGGTAAGTCGGGTGTGCTCGACACGTCGATCCCGTTCGGCTCCGTGGCCATGACCACGCCGGCGCTCGCCGCCAAGCAGGCCGGCTGCGACGCCTACTACGCGGGCCTGGACGACAACTCGAACGACGCCTTGGCCACCGCGCTGCAGCAGGAAGGCGTCAAGCCGAAGGTGATGGTCTTCCCGACGGGCTACGACCCTCAGGTCATCGGCACCCCGGCCTGGAAAGCCGTGCAGGGTGGCTACTTCGAGACCGAATTCCGCCCGTTCTCCCTGCCGAACGCCGGTACGGAGCAGATGCAGAAGGCCCTCGAGAAGTACGCCCACTTCTCGAGCACGGACTTCCCGACCTTCAGCCAGTACGAGTCGTGGCTCGGCGCCGACCTCATGATCAAGGGCCTGCAGCTGGCCGGGCCTACTGCGTCGCACGCCGCCGTCATCAAGGCACTGCGCGGTATCACGAGCTACAACGGCAACGGGCTGCTCCCCGAGAGCCTCAACTACACGAACAACTTCGGGAAGGACCTTGCGAAGTCGTGCGGTTGGTACATGAAGGCCGAAAAAACCAGCTTCGTGGCGGTCTCGAGCCAGCCTTGGTGCGGCACCGACCTTCCGGGCACCACCACCGTGCAGGGGTAGGTGGCAGCCGCCGCGGGGCACATCTCAGTCTTCGATGGAGATGGCGTTCTTTGGACAGGTCCGGACAGCGGCCTCAACCTGCCCGCGTAACGCCTCGGGAGGGTTCTCGTCGAGCACATAGAGGAGGTCGTCGTCGCGGACCTCGAACACCTCAGGGGCCAGGCCCATGCAGAGCGCGTTGCTCTCGCACAGATCGAAATCAACCACAACTCGCATCGGTGCTCCCTCCACTCCAAACGGATACATCGATTGTGCGGCGAGGTTACGCGACATCCGGCGCCATCCGCCTTTCGGTCCCCTCGTGCACTGGCCATCGCCTTCAGCGCCCTGCCACGAACGGGTAGATCCGGGTGAAGTCGGCCCCCGGCTCTGCGGCTGCGAACTGCTCCCACACCGATTCGGTGACGGTCCCCAACACTGACGGTGCACCCCTCGCCGCGACCGCACCCAGGTACAACTTCAGGTCCTTGGACATCAGCGAATTGGCAAACCCGGCGGCATAGCGACCGGTCAGCACATGATTCGGGAACTTGTCGCTGCTGGCCGCGCTCTGCCCGCTCGACGCGTCAATCACCTCGAGCATCGTCTCCATCTCGAGCCCGACGGACAGGCCGAACGCAATGGCCTCGCTCGTGGCGGCCAGCGCCGTCGCCGACAGGAAGTTGTTCGCGAGCTTCAATGCCTGGGCCATCCCGGGCCTTTCGCCGACCCGGCGTCGCCGGTCGCTCAACCCGCATGAGGACTGGCTCGACCACTCGGCACGCCGCGTCCGTGCCCGCGTACATGACCGACAGCGTGCGCGCCCGCGCACCGGCGACCCCGCCCGACACCGGCACGTCCACGTACGCGGCTCCTGTCTCCGTGAGGAGTCGGTCGATCGTCTCCGCGGCAGCGACACCCACCGTCGAGGTGTCGACCACGTGGGTCACCCGCCGCTGCGGGGCCTCGGCGATGGTTCGTGCGACCTGCTCCGATATGCCGCCGTCGGGAAGGCTGAGGACGATGACGTCGGCGCGACGCGCCACCTGGTTCAGGTCACCGACGAACTCGGCCCCCGCCGGGCTCCGACCCGGTCCCGAAACGTCGTGACTCATGACCTGGTGGCCCGCGTCCACGAGATTCTCCGCCAAGACGCTGCCCATATTGCCGAGGCCGACGAACCCGACCGTGGGCGACGCTCACTCCTCGTCCTGCTCTTCGGCACGCACGGCCAGCAGTGATCGTCGGGCGGAGACCCCGGCGGGAGCGCCGCAGTAGGCCGCGATCTGAAAGAGCAGCTCGTCGAGCTCGTCGTCGGTGACCCCGGTCCGCGACCGTGCGCTGACGTGCAGGCGGAACTCGTCCATGCGACCCAGAGCCGCCGTCATGGCCAGCACGACGAGACTCCGGTCCCGCGTGCTCAGGGCGCCGCCACGAGTCCATACCCCCCATGCTGTCGACGTGAGGTAGTCCGAGAACTCCCGCATGACGGGATTGGGGTCGTTCGTCTGGGCATCGACGTATTCGGGTCCCAGCATGGCGCGGCGCATGGCCCGGGACGCCTCGAACTTCTCGTCTTCGGCCATTCCGCCTCCTCGTGGGCCGCACCGACTCCTGCCGGTGGCGACGCATTTCTCCTGGTCACCGTCTGAGAATTCCAATGTACCGGACTGAGAATGCATATGCATTTACCGAGAGTGGCCCGTGAGACCATGTGACCGCTGGAGTGGTGAACGGCCGGCTCGTGGCGGTGGCCACGACGACGATGCCCTCAGGCGACGTGGCGTTCGACGTAGGTCCCGAAGACCGACTCGAGCGCCCCCATCGACTCGC
Source organism: uncultured Acidimicrobiaceae bacterium (assembly GCA_963744045.1). GTDB lineage: Bacteria > Actinomycetota > Acidimicrobiia > Acidimicrobiales > RAAP-2 > Bog-473. The sequence continues at coordinate 344,244 of CAVUSB010000019.1, read as the reverse complement.
CAACGGTGACGTGGTGGCGCGCCGCCTCAATGAGGGCGGGCATCAGGTTGACCGTCGAGTCCGACGCATCCTTCGCAATACGAGCGAGCGAGCTGCGGACGGCGACGTCGTCTCGCGCCTGCTTGATGGCGGCCAACCGCTCCAACTGTTCGGATTCGACGTCGGATCCGATGGACAGCGTGGACGGAGCGACGCCGTCGTCCTCTACGTATCCATTCACCCCGACCATGGTCCACTCGCCCTTGGCGATCTTCGACTGGAAGGCGTACGCCGCGTCCGCGATCTCTGCCACGAACCAGCCGTCGTCGATGCAGGCGAACACCCCCTGGAGTATGGAGCCCGAGCCCGCGTCGTCCAGATGCGAGAACATCTCCTCGGCCTGCCGCTCGAGCTCATCGGTGAGCGACTCGACGAACCATGAACCGCCGAGGGGATCGGCCACATGCACGACGCCGGTCTCTTCGGCGATGACCTGTTGTGTGCGAAGGGCCAGGCGAGCCGCGTGTTCGGTGGGAAGCGCCAGCGCTTCGTCGAACGAGTCGGTATGAAGGCTCTGCGTCCCGCCCAGCACGCCGGCCAACGCCTCGATCGCGACCCGGATCAAGTTCACCTCGGGCTGCTGGGCGGTCAGGGAGACGCCGGCCGTCTGGGTGTGGAAGCGCAGTTGGAGGGATCGTCCGTCCGCCGCCCCGTAGCGCTCCCGCATCCAACGGGCCCAGATGCGGCGGGCCGCCCGATACTTGGCGATCTCCTCGAAGAAGTCGCTGTGCGCGTTGAAGAAGAAGCTGAGCCGCGGCGCGAAGTCGTCGACCGCCATGCCTGCGTCCAGGGCGGCCTCGACGTAGGCGAATCCATTGGCCAGCGTGAAGGCGAGCTCCTGCGCTGCGGTCGAACCCGCCTCGCGGATGTGATAGCCGGAGACCGAGACGGCATGCCAGCGCGGCAGCTCGGCCGAACAGAACCGCATGACGTCGGTCACGAGGCGCACGGAGGGCCGGGGCGGGAAGACGTACTCCTTCTGCGCCTGGTACTCCTTCAAAATGTCGTTCTGGAGCGTGCCCGAAAGGGCGGACCGCTCGACTCCCGTCCGGTCGGCCACGCCCACGTACATGGCCAGTATGGGAGCGGCCGCCGAGTTGATCGTCATGGACGTCGACACGTTCCCCAGATCGATGCCCGAGAACAGCGTCTCCATGTCGTCCTGGGTGTCGATGGCAACCCCGGCCCGTCCGACCTCTCCCTTGGCCCACGGATCGTCGGAGTCACGGCCCAGCAACGTGGGCATGTCGAACGCGGTCGACAGCCCGTCACCGCCGGCACGCAGCAACTCCTTGAAGCGCCCGTTCGTATCCGCCGCCGTGCCGAACCCGGCGAACTGGCGCATCGTCCACAGACGGGAGCGGTACATAGAGGCGTAGGGCCCCCGCGTGTAGGGGTACTGGCCTGGGAGTTCTGCGCCCTCGGGCCCGTAGACGGGTTTGAGCGGCACACCCGACATCGTCTCGAACCGGGCTGATCGCTTGGGCGAACGCTCGAATTGCTCTTGCCAGGTCTCTTTGTCTGCCACAGTCCCAGATTACTTTAACGTCAAACTACTTTCCAGCGTCGTCACTCGAAATCGCCGGCAGCACCGCGGAGCTGCGCCAGCAGGCCGAAGAGCTGGTCGACCACTGAGGGCGCCATACCGATATCCGTGAAGACCTGCTCGTTCATGGCCTCGGTGGCGGCCGAGGCGCTCCGGCGACCAGCTGCGGTCAGGCGGGCCAGCCGGCCCCGCCCGTCCTCGGGATTCGACCGGCGGGTGACGAGGCCGTCCGCCTCGAGGCGATCGATGGCGTTGGTCACGCTCGCCGCGTTGACCTGCAGACGCTCGCCGATCTTGCCGAGCGGCAGGGCGCCCTGCCGCGAGAACGACAGCAGCATCAGCACCTCGTAGCGGGCGAACGTGAGCCCGAGTGGACGGAGGACGGCATCGGCGCGGCCCAGAAAGATTTGCTGCAGCCGCATGATGGAGGTCACGACGGCCATGCCCGAGGCCTGGTCCGGCCAGCCGTGCAGGCCCCACTGACGCTCGGCTTCGGCGATCGGATCGAAACTCAGGCGTCGCGATCCGGCCATCAACGCACGCTAGACCTTCGCGCCAGAACCGCGCCCCCTACGGCTCGTTCCGTCGGGCGATCGCCCCAAGGTGTGCCGCGCTCGGCTTCGGGTTCCGCTCGAACATGGTCCGATCGACCGCCACCAGACCCGCTTCAATGCGTCGCCGCAGATCCACTCGAAGTTGTCGAGCAAAGTTCGTGAAGGGCCGGGTTTCTCTACTGATGCAAAGCTTTGCATGGGTTATTTTGGCGTGTCAAACTGCCAACGTCTCGTCGGATGCCGTACAGGAAGGACTGCAATGACGCCTTTTCCGCACGACTTTCTCTGGGGTGCGGCGACAGCCGGCCACCAGGTCGAGGGCGGCAACGTCAACGCCGACATGTGGCCGATGGAATGGGCGCCGAATTCAACGTTCAACGAACCGTCCGGCGACGCCTGTGATCACTACCACCGGTACCCCGAGGACATCGCGATGCTGGCGGAGCTCGGACTCAATGCGTACCGCTTCTCCGTTGAGTGGTCGCGCATCGAGCCCGAGCCAGGCTTCTATTCGGGCGCTGCTCTCGACCACTACGCGCGGATGATCGAGGGCTGCCTCAACCAAGGCGTCACGCCCGTTGTGACGTATAACCATTTCACCGTCCCCCGCTGGATGGCCGGAAGAGGTGGCTGGCGTGCGGACGACGCACCGGGCCGCTTCGCCGATTACGCCGCCGCGTTCGACGCAGCATTTCGGTGACCTCCTGTCGTGGGTGTGCACGTTGAACGAGCCCAACCTCATGGCGATGATGCGGAGCACCGGTGTCCTGGCCATGGGCACGGGAGATCGCCCCCCGCAGGACTGAGGCCGTCGAGCAAGGACCAGCCGGCGTCGGCGGGTACGACCCGGCGCGCTACCGGATGGGGATCGTGGCGGCCGACCTCGAACAGATGGCCCAGGCACACCGCCTGGCCGTGCAGGCGATCAAGTCGACGAACGGAAACATCAGGGCGGGATGGACCCTGGCCCTCGTCGACCTCCAGGCTGCGGAGGGCGGGGATAGACGGTGGTCGGAGGCACGCCGGCTGGGCCAGACGGACTGGCTCGACGTCTCGGCCGATGACGACTTCGTGGGCGTGCAGACGTACTCGCGGTCCCGCGTCGGAGCAGATGGCCAGCTCCCGGTGCCCGGAAGGGGCGGCCACCATGCAGACCGGGTGGGAGGTGTATCCCGAAGCGCTCGGGCATACGGTCCGTTTGGCCGCCGAGCATGCCGGAGTGCCGGTCCTCGTGACCGAGAACGGCATGGCGACCGAAGACGATGCGGCGAGGCTCGCCTACACCCGGTCCGCCTTGGAGGGACTCGCGCACGCCATGGAGGACGGGGTCGACGTGCGCGGCTACATCCACTGGACGCTCCTCGACAATTTCGAGTGGAACGCCGGCTTCTCCAAGACATTCGGCCTCATCGCTGTCGACCGCGACACCTTCGCGCGGTCGGTGAAGCCATCAGCCCGTTGGCTGGGTGAGGTGGCCCGGCGCAACGGCCTGGACTGAATCTGACGGGTCCGCCGTCAGCGACGATCAGGTTCGGGCGACCCGTCGACCTCGAAGCCGACCCGCTCGATGGCCGGCCCCAGGAAGGCCAGGTCGAAGCCGTAAAGCTGCGCTGCGTTCTCGCAGAGGATCTTGCGGGACACCTCGGCAGTGATGCTCGGGTGCTGTACCAGAGCGTCGACCTGGACCTTTGTCTCGGGGAAGACGGACTCAAAATGCGGGTAATCCACCCCGAACATGGCGTTGTCACAGCCGATGGCGAAGGCTCCATAGTCGGTGCTCGGTCGGGCCAGCTCCTCGAGCGGAACCTGATCGTCGGTGAAGGGCGAGATCCCGGCGAAGCAATTGGCCGACCAATAGTCGCGGGCCGAGCCGGTGAATTGGCGCATGCGCTGCAGCGTTGCCGCCCAACCGGTCCAGTCGTCGCCCCAGCTGAGGCGGCGGTCCAGCTTGCGAATGACCGGAGCGATCCAGTCGGCCTCGGTCTCGACGAAGGCCATCGCGGAGGTCCGGGAAGCGCTCGAAGACGCCACCGAGGATCATCTGCCAGAGGGAGCGGCCGGAGTAGAAGGAGTGCTCGAGGGCCAACGTCATGATGGCGGCGAACCCTGGAGGCCCGTAGGTCGGTGCTCCGGTGCCTCCGTGCTGGCTGATCGGCAGCCCGACCTCGACGCAGGCGGCCCAGACTGGGTCGAGCGCGGGATCGAAGAAGAAGATCCCGCCTGGAAGCAAAGCGGGCATCATGACGCCGCCCAGGCCGTGCTCCTTGGCCCAGTGGATGTCCCCGACGGCCAGATCGACGTCCTCGAACGAAACGAGCGCCTGTCCGGCTCGGCCGCCCGGGCGTCTGGCGCACAGAAGTCGGCCAGCCAACGGTTGTAGGCCAGACGGGCCTGCCGATCGATCTCGGGGTCGGAGCACGAGCCCACGTCGTCCGCCGGCCTCGCCTGGAACGGCAGTCCGTTCGGAAAGAGCACCTCGGCCACGACGCCCTGGCTCTCCATGTCCTTCAGGCGGAGGTCCGAATCCCACTGCGATGTCGGGTCCAGTCCTGCGCTCAGATTGCCGCTCTCCGGCGCGCCGGCTTCCTCCTCCGCCCTGGCCCAGTCATCGAAGGCGTCGAGGAATCGCTTCTCGACGTAATTCCGGTAGTCGCTCCGTGAGGCCCTGACGTGCCCGTCCACCGAGATGATGGCGGTCTTCGACATGCTGCCCCCTTTCGGCACACCTGCCAGGTGCACGCAAAGCGACATGTTAGCGCTCGCATTCGAGGAAATCCGGGCCGATGTCGAGTGCGAGGACCAGTGCCGCGCCCGCGGCCCTCAGGTGAGCCGGGATTCGTAGGTCACGGTGCCCGGTCCCTGCTCGCGGCGGGAGCCGTCGGGCAGCACGACCTCGGCCACCGTCCCGGGCGGCACGCTCACCGTCAGGCGAAACCCCGATCCCGCCGACTCGCCAGGAAGACTCGATCCGCCCGTAGGGCGAGTCGTGTACGGCCTCGGCCCAGGTGATCCCCCCGCCGGGCCGGGGCTCGACCCGGAAGCGGCGGTAGGCCGGGTGGCCGTCGAGAAGCGGTGATGCCGGCGGTGTAGTTGTGCAGGAAGGAGATCACCGCGCCCTTGCTGTAGTGGTTCAGCGAGTCGTGCGGGCGACCATCCTCGTCGATGCCCTCCCACGACTCCCACACCGTCGTCGCCCCGCGGTCGACCATGGCCAGCCACGAGGGCGGCGTGTCCTGTAACAGCAGCTCGTACGCGACGTCGAGGTGACCAGTGTCTGCCAGCACCGGCAAGAGGTACGGCGTGGCGAGGAAACCGGTGCCGAGATGGGTCCCAGCCTCGCGGATCCGCTCCACCAGCCGCTCGCGCCGTCCGCGAACGCAGCTCGTCGGGAACCAGGCCAAAGGCCAGGGCGCGCACGTGGTTGGCCTGGGTGTCCGGAGTGAGGCCGCCGCCGGGTCCGATGAACTCCGTGCGCCATGCCGCCAGAACGTTGGCCGCCAACTCATCGAGGCGCTCGACCTCAGCGTCGTGACCGAGCAGGCGGCCGATGCGGGCGGCCAGCGCAGCGGAGTGGTGCAGGAACGCAGTGGCGACGGACCCATGGTCTCTGCTCCACATGGTCATGAGGCTGCGCGCCCGGGCTCGAGCCACTCGCCCCAGTGGTAGGTCCCATCCCAGATGAACGCGTCGTGCGGCGCCGGCTCTGGCCGAGCCTCCTCGCGGCTCGGATGACGGAGCGTGCGCGCGCCGCTTGCGCCGCGAAGTCCACCCACGGCGACCATCGATGGCCAGAACTCGGCCAGCACGTCGTGGTCGCCGTAGGCGCGCCACAGTTCCCAGGGGACCATCACGATGGCGTCTCCCCAGCCGGACGACCCTTGCATCTGCAGCCATCGCTCCGTACTCGCCACCCGCTGTCGCAGCGGGTCCGGTGCGTAGTTGGTGATCATGCCGTCGTCAAGCTGCTCCGCCGCCACGTCGCGCAGCCATTTGAGGGAGAACCCCGCGACGTCGTAGAGGAAAGCCCCGGTCGGGACGAACAACTGCCAGTCGCCGGTCCAGCCAGCCCGCTCGCGCTGCGGGCAGTCGGTCGGGATCTCGCAGGCGTTGTCGCGGAACGACCACACCGTGATGTCGTGCAGACCGGTTGAGCCGCTCGTCGCTGCAGCGGAACCAGCCCGTGCGCTCGCATGTCTGTATGGACGACCACGCCGGTGACGTCGTCGGGCGTGAGCCGGTCGGGGTGGCCTTCGATGCGGGCGTACTGGAAGCCGTGCGTCGTCTGGCGTGGTTCGAAGACCTCTCGCCTGCGCGCCGGCCGCGACGACGCGATCGATCATGCCGACCCGCTTGTCGTTCCGAACAGTCGGGCGAGAGGTGATCCTGCGTGACGTCGCCAGACGGGTCGAGAGACTCGCCGTGCACGATCGTCAGCTCGGTGCCGCGCGGGCCCAGGTCGCTCAGGCGCAGCCAGCCGTTGATGTTCTGCCCGAGGTCGACCACCTGGCGATCGGGCCCGGCGCGGGTGACGGCGACGGGTCGGAGCTCCTCCACCCGACGGGTGGGCGGCGCCGGGGAGTAGGCCAGGGAGCGCAAGTCGTGATCGGCGACCGTGACGGGCCGCCATGCCTCGGGCCGGGCCCGGTGGTCCTCGACCTGCCCCGCCATGAGGTCGGCGACAGCAGCGGTCCGTTGGACGACTCCCAATCGGGGCCGGTGGCGACGACGATCTCGTCCGCGTGGAGCTGGCCCGAGAAAGGCGAGCGTGCTGCCGTAGCCGTCGACCGACTGGAAGAAACCGACGCGCCCGCGCCACCAACCGTCCGAGAGCACGACCTCCCAGGTGTTGTCGCCCGCCACCAGGAGCGCGCCGACGTCGTACGACCTGGACGTGCAGCGTGGTGGGGTAACTGGTGAACCCTGGAGCCAACTCCATGTCGCCGACGCGCCGGCCGTTGAGGAAGGTCTCGTAGATCCCGTGCGCCGTGGCGTAGAGCCTGGCCTGCGACGGTGGTGCGGCGAGCCGGAACGTGTGACGCAGCGCGTGGGCCGAGCGCTCGGTCTCCACGGGCTCGATGAAGCGAGCGGTCCAGTCCGCCGGGTCGAGCAGTCCGGTCTCGAACCAGGCCGGAGAAGACCACTCGCTCTCGGTGCCGTCGGTCCAGACCTTGACCCGCCAGACGATCCGTTGCCGCGACGTCAATGGTGCCCCGGGCCAGGGGACGAGGACGCAGGCGTCGGATTCCACCCGAGTCGAAGGCGCGGCCGTCGATCTCGAGGGCGTACGCCTCCTGCTTGGTCGCGCCGGCGGCAGTCGCCACGACAGCCGCGGCCGCCGATCGCCGAGACCGAGGACGGCCGCCCCGAGGTGCTCGACCGCCAGAGGCTGCTGTCGGCCTGCTTCGCCGAGTGGGGAACCTCCGAGGATCAGGCTCGCCGCTGGTCACTTACGGTCCTTCTTATGCATTCCGAACACTGCAGCGCGCCAATTGAAACGGTGTCGCAATGACGGGATGGCAGCCTGCACGAAGCGATTCGGCCCCGCGTCCCCTTGACCCCCCGGGGCGGGGTCGTGTCGCTCTCACCGGCACGGCGCCGCGTCTGGCGTGCGACTGGCTGCGGCCAGGATCTAACACTCACGTCAATCTACCTCTCCCCGAGGATCCGCCCAGGTGCCGCTGTCGGCCGATCAGGCCCTGTCGCCTGCCTCGGGCCATGTGCCGGATGGACGCCCAGCCGGTCGAACACGGTCGAAACTTGTCTAACATCGCCGTCAGTTCGATCCGAGGAGGAGCAGTGCGCACGGTCGTCGTAGGAGCATCGAGTGGACTCGGGCGCTGCATCGGTATCGGGCTCGCCCAGCGTGGTGCGAAGACGGCCTTGCTCGCACGCCGGCAGCAGCGACTCGAAGGGGCCGCCAAGGAGGCAGGGCCGGGGACGTTGGCCATCACCTGTGACGTGACCGACACCGATTCCTGCCGATCCGCGCTGAACGAGGCCGCCGACGGACTCGGCGGCATCGATGCCCTGGTGTACGCGCCCGGTGTCGGCCCACTCGTCCGTCTCGCCGACATGGACGCGGACACGTGGCGGCATGTCTTCGACACGAACGTGATCGGCGCGGCACTGGTGACGGCGGCGGCGCTCCCCCATCTCACCGAGTCCTCCGGCACTGCCGTCTACCTGTCCTCGGTGAGCGCGTCGGTGACTCCCCCGTGGCCCGGGCTGGGCGCCTACGCGGTCAGCAAGGCGGCGCTCGACAAGCTCGTCGAGGCCTGGAGGGCCGAGCACCCGACGGTCGGGTTCAGCCGGGTCATCGTCGGTGAGTGCTTGGGCGGGGAAGGCGACTCGGTGCCCGGATTCGCCGACGGCTGGGACCAGGATCTGGCGGCCGAGGTGATGCCCGTGTGGTTCGCACGTAACTACATGAGTGGCTCGTTCGTCGGTATAGAGGATCTCATCAGCGTCGTTGACACGGTTCTGCGCCAAGGCGCTGTCGCCATCTCGTCGGTGACGGTTGCGCCTCGCCCTGCCGGATGAGCTGAGCCCTCGTCATCCCGGGCATGAAGATCGATCGCTACCCGTACCGAGCGAGCGCCGGTGGGACGGTCGCATCGTGGCGCAGTCCGATCGTTGCCTGTGCGCCGAGGCTCCCGGCGCGCTCCCCGTCCTCTACTTCCCCTTGGCCGACATCGACTTCGAGGGATCGGAGGGCTTGTCCGGTTGCATCCTGGCGGCGGAACCGCTCCCGGAGCTGGCCGACCACGCAGCCTTCGATCAGGACCGGATCCGGATTGAGGTCAGGGACGAGGTCGAGGGGGACGCTGCCCGGGACGTGACGGTGAAGCGCTTCCCCACCTGGGGCGATGCTGCACATCTTGTCGACGTCATGGACGTCCGACCCGCTGAAGACGGGCTCACCTTCTTCGGTGTCGCCCGGAGCGACGAGCGGCGACCCGTCGTCGAGGGCAGCCAGATGCTCGGACAGGCCATCGTCGCCGCCAGCCGGCGTGCCGCGGGTCGCCGGGTCATGTCGGCCAGCATGATCCTGCTGCGGGCGGCCGATGCACGTCAGCCGCTCCGGTTCGAGTTGCAGGAGCTCAGCTCCGGGCGCACGTTCGCCGCCCTCTCCGTCCAGGTACTGCAAGGAGAGCGACTCTGCGCCGCGGGCACGCTGCTCCTCGACGCGCCCTCGGACGACGTCGTCCGCCACGCGGTCGATGCACCGGACGTACCAGGCCCCTACGAGTGCCCCCCTTACGATATGGGAGTGACCGGGCGCGACATCAGAGTGGTCGACGGCGGCTATTCGAACGAAGCGGACGAGCCGATCGGGCCACCGACGGTCGATGCCTGGGTCCGCTTCCGCCAGGTGCCCGATGATCCGGCCCTCCACGCCGGCCTGCTGGCGCAGTTCACGGGCCACATGTCGATTGCCGCCGCCCTGCGACCGCACCACGGCGTCAGCCAGGATCAGGCGCACCGCACGCTCTCCATGGCGATCAACAGCATCAACCTGTCGCTCTATGGTCCGGTCAAGGTCGACGAGTGGCTGCTCTACCACCATCACTCGACGTTCGCCGGGGCCGGGACGACCCACGCCGAGAATCGGGTCTACGACCTGGGCGGTGCGCTGGTGGCCTCCTTCACCGTCGATGCCATGGTGCGACCGCTGCCGAGCGGTGCGAAGGGCCCCATGGACGCACGGACGGCGCTGTGAGCCTCACGTCGGGCCGGGGGCCGCTCAGCGCCAACCCCGCCGGGCGATTCACCGCCCCCGTGCCGGCGCAGGTGTCGTACATCGAACCGTTCCGCCGGCGCGTGACGGCGACCAAGGATGGCCGAACTGTCGTGGAGACCGAACGCGCCCTCCTGATGCACCGGCCGGGACAACCGCCCTGCCTCGCCTTCCCCGTGGAAGACGTCGACGGAGTCCCGGCGCAGCGACGGCACGGACATGCCCGGCTTCGTGACCGTCCCCTGGGATGCCGTCGACGCCTGGTTCGAAGAGGATGAGCAGATGTTCGGGCACGTGCGGAACCCCTACCACCGGGTGGACTGCGTACGCTCCCATCGCAAACTGCACGTGGAGGCCGCTGGCACCACCCTGGTCGACACGACCGAGACGATGGTCGTCTACGAGACAGCGCTCGAGCCGCGCTTGTACGTTGACCGCCTTCACGTGCGTGTCGAGCTGACGCGGAGTCAGACACACACCTACTGTCCGTACAAGGGCACCGCCACGTACTGGAACGCCGTCGTCGAACGGCGTGGTCCTGCCGGATGTTGCGTGGAGCTACGAGGACGCGCTCCCCGAGTCAGCGCCGCTTGCAGCACCTGGTGAGCTTCGACGACCGGAGCGCGTGGCAGTCCTGCATGACCTCCCGCAGACCCGACTGACCCCATCGGGAGCGGCGAGACACCGTCGCTAGTGTGGTGCTGCGAGCGGCCAGTGTGCTCGGGGCAAAGGGAGTCCTGCATGGAGTTTGAGACGCTGCTGTACGACGAGGATGAAGGTGTCGCCACCGTCACACTGAATCGTCCAGAGGTGCTCAACGCCTTCGACCAACAGATGCAGGAGGAATTGCGCGACGTGTGGCTGGGCCTCCGCACCAACGACGACGTCCGGGCGGTGTCCTGACCGGAGCGGGCGACAAGGCCTTCTGCGCGGGGATCGACCGGGAAGAGGCCATCGCCGAGGACTACCTCGCCAACGAGGAAAACCGGAACAAAATGCAGAGCCAGGTGGGGCCCGTCTCGACGCCGTTCATGTACAACGACCCCGGGGTGAACATCAACCCGAAGATGAACGACCTCTGGAAGCCCGTCGTTGCCGCGGTCAACGGCATGGCCTGCGGTGGCGCGCTCTACCTCCTGGGCGAGTCGGACGTCATCATCGCCGCCGACCATGCGACCTTCTTCGACCCCCACGTGACCTACGGCATGGTGGCGGGCTTCGAGTCGGTTCACCTCCTGCAGAAACTGCCTCTGGGCGAGGTGCTCCGCGTGATGCTTCTCGGAGCCTGGGAGCGCATGTCGGCGGAGCGGGCCCATCAGATGGGCCTCGTCTCCGAGGTGGTGCCGCAGGCCGAGCTCCTCGAGCGGGCCAAGTGGGTGGCGCGGGCCATCGCGTCGGCGCCCGTCATGGCGATTCAAGGCACACTGCGGGCGATCTGGATGACCCACGAAGTCACGCGGCGCGAGGCCCTCTCGCAGGTGTCGACGTACGTGGCGCTCGGCACGCTGTTCGACAACATCGCCGAGGGCCAGGAGACGTTCCAGGGGTTCCGCGAGCGCCCCGAGTGGAGGCTCCGCTGACGGCAGCAACGCGATCCGCCGGCGTTGTGCACGCCGGCGGATCGCCGTTCGTCTTTGTGCTCCGCTAGCTCGCGGTCGACGTCCCTGCCAGGTCCGTCCCGCACGAAGGCTGCGACGAAAGCGGCGTAAACCCGTTCGGGCCCGCCTTCATCACCCAGGCGCAGGTCTTCGCGGGATTGTGCCCGAAGTTGGTCGAGTAGTTGAAGCTCACCGGCAGCAGGCCGCCCGCGTTGTAGGACTTGAGTCCCCGCAGATCCTTGATGACTGCGGCACGGGTCGGGTTGGCGCCCGCCATCTGCAGGCCCTTGATCATGAGGTCGGCACCGGCCCACGACTCGTACTGGCCGAAATTCGGGAACTGGCTCTTGGTGAAGTGCGCGTACTTCTCCATGGCCGCCTGCATCTGCTGCGTCGCGGCGTTCGGGAGATCCCAGGGACGGAACAGCGAGAGGAAGTAGCCGCCCTGCAGGACCTTCCAGGCTGATGAGTGGATGACGTCGGGCTGGTAGCCGGTGGCGTAAATGGCCGCCTTCACCTTCACGCCGGCCTGCTGCAGCGCGGTCGCCAGCGCGTAGTTGGAGTTGGCGTCCATGGCGGGAGAGATCGCATTCACGCCGTCCTTCTTGGCGACCAGTGCCTCGGCGGTGAAGTCGACGCCGCCGAAGGGGACGGTGGTGTCGAGCACGCCCACCTTGCCTCCCGCATGTTTGAACGAGTCAGCAGTGCCGATGGCCGCCCGGCTGGACGAAGGCGAGATGCTGTAGCCGTAGGCCCCGAGGACGGTCCCCCCGAGCTTCTTGAACAGGTCGCCCAGCTGTGTGTTGACCGGGTACTTCGGATCGACGCTGCCGTTGTCGGCGGCGAACATGTTGGTGTACGGCTGCTGGCCCCACTCGGGCCCGTCGTCGTACGTGCCGGTCACCGGCATGCCTGCCTGCTGGGGGTACTTGGCGGCCAGGAACATCAGCGGGCTCTGCGAGACGATCCCGAAGGCACCCTTCGAGATGGCGCTCTGCACGGCTGTCGCGATCTCGCTGGGGTTCGTCTGGTCGTCGATGATCAGCGGGACGAGCTTGTGGCCGTTGACCCCGCCCTCGGCGTTCTGCTCGTCGAGCCGGGCCTGGAAGCCTGCGGCCGACGTTCCGTTCTCCGATGCGCCCTCACCGGTGAGATCGGTGATGTAGGCGATGGTGATCGGAGCCGGTGATGCACCCGCCGTGACGGCCGCCGTGCCGATCAGCAGCAGCGGCAGCCCGGCCAGCATTGACAGCGCCACCGGCATCATCGTCCGCCGTTTCCGCATCGTTCCTCCAGTGTGGTGTTCCGGTTCGTCGGGATGCCGGCGCCAGCCTTTGCGCAGGCTGGACCGAACGGTCGTTACTCTACTTGGCCGCCCACATGGGCGGGGGTCGCCGGCTCGGCATCGCCGAGATAGCGGTCGATGACCTCTTGCCCCGCTTCCGAGGCAGGACCGAACCAGCCGACTCGTCCGCGCATCAGCACCACACAGGCATCCGCCATGGCCAGGGCGCGGTGGACGAACTGCTCGGTGAGCACGATCGTGATCCCCGAACGGCGCGCCTCCTCCAGGGCCTGGAAGACGGACTCGGTCACGATCGGCGCCAGACCCAGCGACATCTCGTCCGCGATGACGAGCTTCGGTGAGACCGCGAGGGCGCGGGCCAAGGCCAGCATCTGCTGCTCCCCACCCGAGAGGCTTCCCGCCCTCTGGGTCCTGCGCTGCCCCAGCACCGGAAAACGTTCGATGGCACGGTCGATGGCGGCGGCGCGCTCGTGCCTCTTTTCCTGGCCCACCGCCATCCGCAGGTTGTCCACGACGGTCAGGCCCGGGAAGATGCCGCGTCCCTCGGGGATGTACGTCAGTCCGAGCTTCCTGACGCGGTGCGCCGGCTGTCCCGTGATCTCCTGGCCGTCGAAGAAGACGCGTCCGGCGGTGGGCGGCACCAACCCGGACACGGCGCGGGCCAGGGTGCTCTTGCCGGCACCGTTGGCACCGAGCACGGCCAGGACGGTGCCCGGATCCACCGTGAGGGAGACGTCGAAGAGGGCTCGCGACGATCCGTACCGGACGTCGAGGTCCTGAACGGTCAGCAGGGGTTCGGTCATGCCGAGTCCCGACCGGTTGGTGCCGGCTCGGCGGGTGGACCCTCTACCGATTCGGCATCGCCCAGGTAGGCCGCCCGGACCGCAGGGTCGTTGCGGATGTCGTCCGGACTCCCGACCGCGATGCGCTCGCCGAAGTCGAGTACGAACACGGTGTCCGAGAGCGAAAGCACCGCGGCCACATCGTGCTCCACCATGATGAGCGAGACCTCACGACCCGGCTGATCGACGATTTGCCGGAAGACCGTGAGCAGGTTCTCCGATGCCTTGATGTCCAGCCCCGAAAGCGGCTCGTCCAAAAGCAGTACCCGCGGTTCGGTGGCCAGCGCCCGGCCCACTTCGACGAGGCGGAGGATGCCGAGTGGCAATGCCGCGACCGGCGCCTTCTCCACCCGGGTGAGGCGCAACAGCTCGAGCAACTGGTCCACCCGCTCGTCCTCGTCCTTTCCGGGCGGCAGGAGTGAACGAGGGTCGAACATGTCGCGCCACAGGCGCTGCGGGGCGACCCGGGCCCGGTAGGCCAGCATCAGGTGCTCACGTACCGTCAGTCCCAAGAAGAGCTCGGGCTGCTGGAAGGTCCGGGCCAGTCCTTTCTTGGCCCGCGCCCGGCACGAGGTGTTGGTCACGTCCTCACCGCGTAGCTGCACCCGGCCGTGGTTGGGTCGCAAGAGCCCCGACAACACGGCGAGGAGCGTCGATTTCCCGGCGCCGTTGGGCCCGACCAGGCCGGCGATGCTCCCGGGCTGCACCTCGATGCTGACCTGCGAGAGTGCGGTGAGACCTCCGAAGCGGACGGTGATGTCACTCGCGGCCAAGAGCCGGCCTCGCCGAGGACGGCGGAACGTGCCGGTGTCGCTCGGGGCCGACGTCACGACATGTGCTCCGCCACCGCGTCGCGGAAACCTGTCCGACGCCGGCGGTGGCGAGACCCAGGTCCGGCGTCTCGGCGTCCTCCTGTTGCGGGCGCACATGGAGCACCAAGCGCCGCAGCCGTCGGCTTTGCTCGGCGAGGACGCCGTCGGGGTACTTGGCGGCCGACACCGCGCCCAGCCCGAAAAGCACTGGCGTCACGTTCGACGTCCATGTCGGGAGGTAGTTCTGCGTGAGTGCCGGCAGCAGCGCCAGCGAGACGCCGCCCAACAGCGCGGCGGCATTGGAGCGGACGCCGATTGTCACGAGCACCGCCAGCCAGACGACACCCTCGAAGGTGGCGAATTCGCTGGGCTGGAACGTCGTCTGCGAGAGGGCGAACATTCCGCCCCCGATCCCTGCGATGCCCGCAGCGAGTGCGCCGGCGATGACCTTCATCTGCACGACGCTGATGCCGGAGGTCTTGGCGCCCGCCTCGCTCCATCGAGCCGCATTGAGCGCGAGACCGGTGGTCGATCTTCGGAAGTTGACGATGAACAGTGCGATAACGACGAACACCGCCAGACACAGGTATGCGAAGGCCCGGTCGGATGCGGCGAAGCCGGGCCGGTTGAGGGTGAGCCCCAGGCCCTGGTTCACGAAGCTCGGCAGCGTGAAGACGAGGTTCTCCATCAGGAGGCCGAAGGTCAGCGTCACCAGCGCGACGTAGAGGTCCCCGAGACGGATGCTCAAGAGACCCACGACGATGCCCATGACGAGCGCCACGACACCACCGGCGAGGACGGCCAGGAGCACCGGCCACCCATGGTTGTTGGCCAGCTGGGCCGTGGTGAGAGCACCCACGCCGGCAAAGGTGATCTGGCAGAGCCAGAGCATGCCGCCCTCGCCCGTGACGATCGTCCACGAGAGCAAAATGATGGCGTAGGCGAAGCCGGCGGCCATCACGCCGACCCAGTAGCCCTGCACAATGAGGGGCACGACGCCGACGGCTGCGATCAGGAACACCGGCCCGGCGTATTTGCCGAGAAATCCGAGCGACGCCGACTCGACCACGCTGCTGGCGGAACCCGCGAGTCGGCTCTCGCCCTGCGGTGTGATGGCGCGATCGAGCGCTCCTCCCCAACTGTCCGACTCGCCGACCCTGCCTCGGCGGATGAGCTCGTACACGAGTACGACCGCCACGACAATGAACGGCACCGCGTCGATGAACTCGGTCGTCCAGGAGCTCGACGGCGGCAAGTACCCCTCAATGAGCGAGGTGGCGATACCCATGAGGAGCGCCACGGCCACTGCGACCGGCAGGTTGCGCAGCCGCGCCGCCACCACCGCGGCGAACGACGCCGCGATGAGCACCGTGAACTTGTCAGGATCGAGGCCGACGATCGGGGCTGCAAGCACCCCGGCCAAGCCGGCGAAGAACGTGCTGACTGCCCACACCCCGATGGAGATGAAGTTCGGGTTCGTCCCCGAGAGGTCGGTCATCGCCGGCGAGTCGACCATTGCCCGCACCTTGAGCCCGACGTCGGTGAAGCGCAGGATCAACGCGCCGGCGACGACCGTCACGACCACGCACGCGTAGACGATGAGTTGGTCGAGCGTCACCGCGACACCGAAGACCTGGTACACGGCGACGGGCTGCGGGGCCAGGCCCGGGGCCGACTGAATCGCCTGGTTGCCGAAGATCAACGTGGCCAGGGACGGGATGGCCACCAGGAGGCCGATCGTCGCCACCACCTTGATCATGGGCGAGGACAGGCGCAGGTGGCGGAACAGCACGGCGTAGAGCAGCACACCCAACGCCGGCGACGCCACGAGAATGGAGAGCAGTGCGGCCGGGACGATGGCCCAGCCGTGCTGCGTGTTGAGGAAGTAGTAGAAGCGGGCGATGAAGAACGCGATGGCGCCGAAGGCGAAGTTGAGAATGCCTGAGGACGTGTAGGTGATCACGAGACCGGCGGAGCAGATCGCGTAGATCCCTCCCAACACCAGACCGGCGATCACGAATTGCAGCATTCCTGCGGTCCCCTCCCACCGGCCGGCTCCGCCGGAGTGTTTCTAACATTGACGTCGATTCAGATACTAACGATGCGGCCGTCCTCGTGCACGGCGGACGAAATAGCCATTGAGCTGGGGCGAAGCATCCGCACCGAGGTCGATGCCGGACACCGGGACGCCATCGATTTCACCAGCGGCGGCCGTTCACGAGGCCACGCTCCACGATGTTGGCCGCCGCGTCGACGGCGACGGCTCCGCGCGGCCGCGACCCGAAGGTGCCCAGGAGCGCCACCATGACGATCGCCTCCACGTCGATGTCGCCCGTGCTTCCATCGCGGGGGCCGAGGACGCGCACCATCCGTCGCCGACCCCAGTCCAATGCCGAGGCGGAGAGGGATCGCATCCGGGCGTCCTCGAGCGCAGCCTCCACCCAGACCCGGATCATCGCCGCCTCACCCGTCTGTGCGGCGTTGTAACGACGGAACCAGCGACGCAACTCCGAGCTGTTGCCGGCGGCCAGATCCGGAATCCCTACGAACGTGTCGCCTACGGCCCGCATCGCCTGCACCGTAAGGACGATGGCCAGTTCGTTCTTGTTCTCGAAGTAGCGGTAGAAGACACCGTGGGAGACGCCGGCAGCGGCGGCGAGGTCATCCACGCGTGTGGCGTGGTAGCCGTGCTGGACGAACACGTCACGACCGTTCCGCACGAGCGCGTTGAGGGCCGCACGCTTGTCGGCACCACTCCGGATCGCCTCCTCCTTCACCATCATGGCCCCGACATCGGGCCCAAACTCGATGCGAGGAGGACGGAGGGGGCTGGCTGGGTGCGCGTTGAACGGATTGCGACCAAAGAGCGACCGGTGCATGACGTCGGTGAAGGCGACTTCGATCCGCTCTCTCGGATAGGCCTCCGGCGCGGCGCCCCGAAGGGTCGCTGCGTCGTCGAGGGTCCGTGTGAGGCAGGCGATGAGCAGCGCGATCAGCGGGTCGAGCTGGCGGTCGGGCAGATCGCTGGCCGACAGTTTCGAGCGGATCCGGGACACGCTCTGGTCGCTCAGACGGGCCGAAGCCGTTGTCAGCCTTTCGTCATCTCTGAACGTCGTGGGGAACCCTTGGAAGATCGGTCCATAGCGCGCATGGATGTCGCCGTAGCGACCCACCCAGGCGCGGAGGCCGTCCCATCCGTTGGCATCGGGCGTCAGCGGGTCGAGGGCTTCCGTCGACGCGCTGATCTGACGGGCGACCTGTCCCGCCAGGCTGCTGAAAACGTCCTCCTTGCCGGAGAAGTATTGGTAGAAGGAGACCCGCGAACAGCTGGCCAGCTCGCTGATGCGGGCGATGCTGCACTGGTGGAAGCCCTCTTCGCCGAAGAGCTGGAGCGCGGCGTCCAGAATGCGTTGCCGGGTTCGTTGCCCACGTGCGCCCACCCGAGGATTGTCCGAGAAGGGAGCCCGTCGTGTGACCCCTTCGGCATCAGTCTGCGGGGCCACCGGTGAAACGGCATCCCGCGCCGTCATGTCACGACTGTTCGCTCAACGTGCACACTGCAACCAACACCCTCTGCCGGCGTCACATGCACCAGCGAGCCCGTCAGGACTCGGCGCGAACCTTGTCCTTCACTGCCGGCACGATCGGGGGTGCGTCCTTCCAGTTCGGGAGTCCGCTGTCTTCCTTGGCCACCGGGTAGCCATCGTCGTTTACCTGGGCCCAGTGCGAGTGGTTCAGCTCGTGCAGTGTGAAGCAGGCATTCAACGCGTTGTAGAAGCCCATGTTGTCCACGCTCTGATTCACCGCCTCCTTGACCAACAGCGACGTCACTGAGGGCAACACGGCGATGCGCTCCGCAAATTCGAGCGTCCGCTCGGTCAGATCGTCGGCGGGGAAGATCTTACTGACCATGCCTAATCCGTGGGCCTCCTCGGCATCGATGGAGTCACCGGTCAGCAGCAGCTCTTTTGCCTTGCGCGGCCCGAACTCCCAGGGGTGGGCGAAGTACTCGGTGCCGCACATACCCAGGCGTGTGCCCACGACGTCGGCAAATCGGGTGCCTTCAGCGCAGACAATGAGGTCGCACGCCCAGAGGAGCATCAACCCGGCCGCGTACACATCTCCGTGCGCCTGCCCGATGGTGATTTTGCGCAGGTTGCGCCAACGACGCGTGTTCTCGAAGTAGTAGTGCCACTCTTGGAGCATGAGGCTTTCGGCACCCTTGCGCGTGGCGCCGTTGATCTTCCTCGTGTAGTGCTGGTTCGGGCCTGGCATGCCCTCTTCCATAGAGACTTTGGAACCCATGTCGTGGCCCGAGGAGAACATCGGACCCATGCCGCCGAGGATCACGACCCGGACCTCGTCGTCTGCCTCTGCCTCCATGAACGCGTCGTTCAGGTCGACCAGGAGCCCACGGTTCTGGGCGTTGCGCGCTTCGGGCCGGTTGAGCATGATGCGCGCGACCTTCCCAGAATTGAGCTTCTCGTACGTGACGAACTTGTAATCAGGCATGTGCGCAGGCTCCTTGACGGTCATTCAGGAAAATGACCCTAGTGTTAGAAACGCTTGGATGCACCCTTCCGGGCCCGCGCGGTGACGCAGGACGACCGTGCTCCTCAGCGACGACAATCAGACCGCTGCGGCGTGCTCGACCCGCATGATCCGGGCCAGGTTGCCGCCCATGATCTTCCGCACGTCCTCGTCGGCAAGGCCCTCCGGCAGGTGGTCGACGTAGCTGCACGGCTCGGCCAGCCCCTCGGGATGCGGGTAGTCGGACCCGAACAGCACATGATCAGCCCCGATGACGTCGATGATCTCCCCGAGGTCGTCCTCGTGGAAGGGGCTGACGTAGACGTTGTGCTTGAACTGCTCGACCGGGTTGCCGTCGAAAGCGTTGGGCATCTTCTTGTAGGTGTCGCCGAGGTGGTCGACGAACGCTCTGATCCACTCCCCGCCCGCCTCGATGGAAGCGACGCGGAGGTCAGGGAAACGCGCGAATACTCCATGGCACACGAACGCGGCCATGGTGTCCTGAATCGGTCGGTGGCCGCCCGTCATGTACTTGAAGGAGTCGAGCTTGAAGGGCAGCATCTCGCTGGGCCCCGTCCAGTCACTCGTGTAGCGCGCGTACCCGCTGTCCGAGGAGTGCATCGACACGAGAATGTCGGCATCCACCACGGCCTGCCAGAACGGGTCGAATTCCGGGTAGCCGAACGAGCGCGAGCCACGGAAGCCCGGGGCGGGGGCCGGTCGAATGAGCACGGTCTTGGCCCCCCGCTCCACCGCCCACTCGAGTTCCTCGATCGCCTTCTCGACGATCGGCAGCGTGATGACGGGGGTCGCGAAGATCCGGTCTTCGTAGTTGAATTGCCACTCTTCGTACATCCATTCGTTCAGCGAGTGGATCGCCGCATGCGTCAGTTCGGGGTCGTCGCGCATGCGCTCCTCCAGGAGGCTGGCCAACGTGGGAAACATGAGCGAGCGGTCGACACCGAGCTCGTTCATCACCTCGAGCCGGGGCCCGGGCTGCTGGAAGGCCGGGATGCTCCGCATGGGCTCCCCGATCAGCTCCCGGTAGGACTTGCCCTCGGGATTCCCGTTGCGGAAGTACTCCTCTTGCGCTCCGGGCCGTGCCACGACCTCGAAGGTCGGGTTCGGGATGTACTCGCTCACGGTGCCGCGGATCATGATCTTCGTTCGGCCGTGCAGGTCGACGTAGTCGATGGCGCCTTTGTAGCGATCCGGCAAATGCCGGGTGAACGAATCCCTGGTCTCGTAGAAGTGGTTGTCAGCGTCGAAGACTGGAAAATCGCAAACGTTCGGCATAGTGCAAGAATATTGGTTTCTGACTATGACGTCAATGTCATAGAAGCTACTTTCGCCCCTGCCCGATAGCCAGGTCTCCGAACTCCCTGTTCACAGCGCCTCTTTCGCCCCCGATGGCCCGGAAGCGCACCCGGCGGCAGTCAGCGGTTCGTAGGAAAGTGCAGCTGCATGCTGCTCGGCCCAGGTTCGGGCCAGCGGGAGGTGACGACCTTGGGCCTGGTGTAGAAGCGAACGCCGTCAGGACCGTAGATCGAGGAGTCGCCAAAGATCGAGTCCTTCCATCCGCCGAACGAATGCGAAGCGACAGGAACAGGGATCGGCACGTTGATGCCGATCATCCCAACCTGGACCTCCCGCTCGAAGCGCCGAGCCATGCCCCCGTCCCGCGTGAACAGGGCGACACCGTTGCCGTAGGGATTGTCGTTCACGAGCGCAAGGGCCTCATCGAACGTCGGCACGCGGACCACGCTCAGGACGGGACCAAAGATCTCATCGTCGTACACGCGCATGCCCGGCTTGACATCGTCCAGCAGCGAGCAACCCACGAAGAACCCGCTCTCGCGGTTCGTGGTCGAACCGTCGACAACGACCTTGGCGCCTTCGTCCGCCGCGCGCTCGACGTACGACCGCACCCGGTCGCGGTGCTCAGCGGTGATGAGGGGGCCCATCAAGGACGAGTGGTCGTCTCCGGCGCCGACCACGACGTCAGGAATCCGACTGGCGATGGCGTCGACGAGCGGACCCCCCACCGGCCCGACGGCCACGACCACGGAGATCGCCATGCACCGTTCACCAGCCGACCCGTATGCAGCGGATACCGCGGCATCTGCCGCTGCGTCGAGGTCGGCGTCGGGCAGCACGACCATGTGGTTCTTCGCACCGCCGAGCGCCTGGACACGCTTCCCGTAGCGCGTTCCGGTCTCGTAAATATGGCGCGCGACAGGCGTGCTGCCGACGAACGAAACCGCCGCCACGTCGGGGTGGGCGAGGAGCGACTCAACCGCTTCGCGGTCTCCCTGCACGACGTTGAAGACACCGTCGGGGAACCCGGCCCGTTGCACAAGGTCGGCCAACACGAGCGAGGCGGACGGATCTTTTTCTGACGGCTTCAGGACGAAGCAGTTGCCACAGGCAATGGCGTTGGCCATCATCCACAACGGCACCATGATGGGGAAGTTGAAGGGCGTGATGCCAGCGACGACCCCGAGGGGCTCGAGCACCGTGCGGATGTCGATCCCCGTCGAGATCTCCGAGTTGGATGATCCCTTCATCAGGTTGGGGATGCCACAGGCGAACTCGACGTTTTCGATGCCGCGGGCCACCTCGCCTCTCGCATCCTCGAGCACCTTTCCGTGCTCACGGGTCACCGCGGTGGCGAGCTCATCCCGGCTCGCATCGAGCAGTTCGCGCAGTCGGAAGAGCAGGCTGGCCCGGCGGGTGAGCGACGAATTCCGCCACTCGTCGGACGCCCGGACGGCGGAAGCGACTCCCTCGTCCACCTCGGCCGCTGAGGCCAAAGCGACCTCGGCGGTCTGCACGCCCTTGGCTGGGTCGTAGACCGGGGCCACCCGACCCGATTCACCGGCCGTTGGCCGGCCCGCGATCCAGTGCCCGATGCGCCTCGGGCCGGAACCGGTCTTCTCGGAGTCAGCGGAGGTTGGGGACATGCCCCGAGGATCTTACGGCCGACGCCGGAGTCGAGCGATCGAAGGACATGCCGCACAACCAACCAGGTCTTTCGGCCTCCCTGGGCAGTACCGTCACGTTCGTGGCTGTTAGCTGTCCATCTCTATCGGATTGAGGCTCAACGCATCCTCGCTCGCTCTGCGGCTCGCGAAGTCGATGAGATCCGACTCCTCAAGGGGCTTCGAGAGGAAGTAACCCTGAAGGAGGTCGAATCCATAGCCGGCCATTCGATCGAACATGTCCTTCGTTTCGACGCCTTCCGCCACAGCATCGAGACCGAGGCGGAGCGCGAGCTCTCGCACTGTTCGCACGATGGCATCGTCGGCAGCCGACGTGAGGGAGCGCATGACGAAGCTCTGATCAACCTTCAGCTCATCGAGTGGAAGGTCGGGAAGCGCCGCAAGGGACGTGTAGCCCGTCCCAAAGTCGTCTATGGAGATGCGAATTCCGGCATCGTGAAGCGGTCGGAGGAGACTGACCGCTTGCAGGAGGTCGATCGCGGCTGTCTCTGTCACCTCGATGGTCAAGCAGGTTGCCGGCAGGTGTCGTCGGGCAAGTTCCTTGAGAACCCGATCCGGGAGATCTGGCGTATTGATCGTCGTCGGCGAAAAGTTGACCCCCACGGGTATGTCGATCCCGACGGACCGCCAGCGAACTTGCGCCTCGAGTGCCTCGCTGAGAACCCAGTCGGTGAGCCGTCCAATCAATCCGGTCTTTTCCGCCAGAGGGACGAACCGAGTCGGCGACACATTGCCGTGGACTGGACTTGTCCAGCGGAGAAGGGCTTCCACCGACGCCAAACGAGCCGTCGCGGTCGCGATTTGCGGTTGGTAGGCCAGGGTCAGTTCGCCGCGGTCGATGGCCAGTCGCAGGTCTGCAAGGAGCCCGAGGTCTGCCGCGGTCATGGCCCCGAAGTCGCCGTCCCAGAGCGACTCGGCCTGACCCTGGATCGCCGCGCGGCCTGCACTCAACGACGCACGTCGAACGAGTTCCGGGACCTCGGTCCCGTCCCAGGGGGCTATCGCCAATCCGACGTGCGCCCTCAAGGAGACCTCGATGTCGCCGACCAGGTATCGCCCTGCGCTCACTGCTCCAGCCAGGGTTCGGGCCAGCTCCACTGCTCGGTCCTCTTCTGCGCCGCGCGTGTGCGCGAGCTCTTCATGACCCAATCCCAGTGTCACGACAAGTTCATCGCCATCGACTCGCCCGATGAAGGTGGCGGGCGGGAGTACCTGACCCAGATCCTCCACTGCTCGCTTCAGGAGTTCGGTTCCGACCTCGTAGCCCAGCGCTCCTCGGGCATCGGCGATGCCCTCGAGCCGGATCACGGCGACCACGAAGGAGGGTCGTCGGGTCGATTGCCCGACGCGCTCGGACAGGCCCACGCCATTGGGCAGTCCGGTGTCATTGTCGAAGGATCGCTGGCGCTTCGAAGAGTGCGTGAGGAAATACACGGTGACGGAGGTCAAAAGGTCGACAAGGCCGACGGCCACAGCAACGACGGAGCCCTTTGCGAAACCCCAAGCGGTTGCGAGACCCAGGATGAGACTGACAACAGAGAGCAGCTGTTGGCCGAGCACCGCTCGGAAGGAGAGGAAGAGCGCCGCCGTGATCCCTGCTGGTATGGCTGACAGCAGGTACAGATACGTCACGGTCGTTCCCGAACCGGCCCATGCCAACAGAGCGATCTGCACTGCACTGACCGAGAGAAGGACGAACAGCCATCCGGAGTCAATGCGGTGGACTCCCGCGAGGACCAACCAGATCACGAGTGCCGACGCGACAATCAAGGCAACGGCCGGCACTCTGACCGACGGCACGTCGAGGAGCAGGCTGGCCAGCGCCCAGGTCACAATGTTGAGCCCGAAGAGAATCCGGGCCACGGAGAGTGGGCTCAAGAGCTCGAGCGGAGCTTCGAGAGCGAACCATGAACGCGTCTTGGGAAAGAGTCGATTGCGGATCTGGGCTTCCGAAGACAGCCGCGTACTTCGAACGGCCCAGGTTTGACGACCCGGCGCGGGCAGGGGTCCGACCTGTCGTCGCGGAGGTTCAGCCTGCTCGCCCGAACCCGCTCCCATAGCTACTTATCGTCAGGATCGATCGGCCCTTGAAGGCGCAGGGCCGCCTCATCGTCAGCCGACGAGCTGCTGCAATGCCGTCACGGCGGTTGCCCAGCCGATTCCTCGGGGGTCGATCATCTCCCGGTGGCCGACCCCTTCTACAGGGATGTAGCGAGCAGCGTCTCCGTGCTTCGTCGCTGCAATTTCGTAATTCTCGCTCGAGGAGGGCGGCACGACCTTGTCCTTCGTGCCGTGAACGAGCACCTGGGGTACCCCGATCGGTAACAGGGCCATCGGCGACGAGCATCGGTAACGCTCTTCCTGCTGGTCCCAATGGCCGCCCAGGAAACGTTCGGTCGCATCCGCGCCGAGTCCGAGCCGATCGGCCTCTCGTAGATCCGCGATGCCTGCAAGAGAGACGACGCCCCGGACCGTCACGACGACATTGCCCCCTGGGCTCCCTTCGGCGAGCCGACCTCGTGCAGCCGCCCAGAGCGCGAGTTGTCCACCCGCCGAATGGCCGCAGGTGACCACGCGAGTTGGATCGACGGCACCACCGATGAGGGCGATGTGGTCAATGGCCGCGGCAACGTCGTTGAGCGTGTGAGGCCAACCTCCGCCTCCGCCGAGGAACCCGACTCGCCGATACTCGATGTTCCACGCCGCCCATCCCCTCTTGACCAAGGCCTTGGCCAGCCCGTTCATCAGTCTCTTGGTGTACACGGCGCGCCAGAAGCCCCCATGGATGAGGACAACCACAGGGACCGCGCTCGCTCCCTCGGCCGGCAACCAGAGATCGCCAACGTTGCTGCGGTGTGGCCCGTAACGGATGGTCGTCGGTCTCTTCACAAGGACCGAACGGTACTGGTGTCCGAGGTCGCCTCCAATATCATCCCTCTCCCGGAAATCCGGCGGAGGAGCGCTGGTCGAAGAGCCAAACCGAGAGGGCGCCGCCTCAGACTCCGGCATCCTTCCCTGTTGGGCGGTCCTAACTCAGGCAGCCTCGTCCGGGGCGCGTAACATAGTCGACGTGTTCGATTGCGACGTCGACGTCAAAACTGGTGGGTGCCCCCGGGCCAGGTCAGAGAGGCGCCGTGCGGCCGCTTCCTGAGCTGACCCCGGCCAACGAGTGGTTCTGGACCTCCGGTGCCGATGACGTGCTCCGCATTCAGGAGTGCAGCGACTGCGGCGAGCTGGTCCACCCGCCGGTTCCCATCTGCCCCTATTGCCGGAGCCGATCGTCGAAACCGGCCCCGGTGTCCGGCCGCGGCACGATCGTCGGTTTCACGGTCAACGCTCACCGCTGGCTGCCGGACTTCGATCCGCCGTACGTGATCGCCAACGTTGCGTTGGCCGAGGACCCCCGGGTCCACCTCACGACGAACATCGTCGATTGCGAGCCGGCCGACGTGCAGATCGGGCAGGAAGTCGCGGTCCGGTTCTTCCAGCAAGAGGACGTGTGGCTGCCCCTGTTCACTTTGACCGGAGAACTCGATCCCGTCGATCGCGTTGCCGAACCGGTCCGGCCGCTCCCTCGCGCCCCACTCGGCGACGAGCGATTCGAGCACCGGGCTGTCCTCAGCGGCATCGGCCGCTCCACCTTCGGACGGCGACTGATGGTGGACCCGTTGTCATTGGCCGTCGACGCCAGCCTGGAGGCGATCAATGACGCCGGGCTGACGATCGACGACATCGACGGGCTCTCGACCTACCCCGGGATGAGCGGCGGCGGCATGAGCGAGGGCGGCCCCAGCGCGATCGAGGAGGCGCTTCGGATCCACCCGACCTGGATCAACGGTGGGGGTGATCTTCCCGGGCCCGGCGGCTCAGTCATTGCCGCCGCCATGGCCGTCGCTTCCGGGCTCTGCCGTCACGTGCTGTGCTTTCGCACCGTCTGGGAGTCCACCTTTGCGGTCCTGGCGACCCGGGCCGCCATGGCGAACGGCAGCAGCGGACGGGGAGAGCGAGTCTCGGGACCGTTCCGCGAATGGCGCGCTCCCTTCGGCGCGATGTCGGCCGCCAACTGGATCGGCATGAACGCCACTCAGTACATGCACCGCTATGGCGCTCCCCGAGAGATGCTCGGCCTGATCGCCGTCAACGGGCGTCGCAACGCTGCGCTCAACCCGAACGCCATCTACCGCGACCCGATGACGATGGACGATTACCTCTCGGCGCGGCCTATCACATCGCCGTTCGGGCTCTACGACTGCGACGTGCCGTGTGACGGATCGATCGCCGTCATTGTCTCCGCGGCGTCCGTTGCCGACGATCTCCCTCACCCCGCGGTGCGCATCGAGGCGGTAGGTACCCAGATCCTCGAGCGCGTGTCGTGGGACCAGGACACGTTGACCCACGAACCGCAGGTCATAGGCCAAGCCGCGCACCTGTGGACGAGAACCGACATACTGCCGTCCGAGGTTGACGTGGCGCTGGTCTATGACGGCTTTACGTTCAACGCCATTTCATGGCTCGAGGGCCTCGGGTTCTGCGGCTTCGGTGAAGCCTTCGACTGGCTCGACAACGGCCGCCGCATTGCACTCGATGGCGAGCTCCCGGTCAACCCGCACGGTGGACAGCTCTCCGAAGGCCGGAGCCATGGCTTCGGCTTCCTCTACGAGGCGGTGACCCAGTTGCGCCACGAAGCGGGTGCGCGCCAAGTTGCTGGCGCCAAGACCGCGGTGGTCACATCCGGTGGCGGTACTCCGTCCGGCGTACTCCTGCTCCAACGGAAGGGAGCGTGAGAATGGTGCACGACGCGACGACGCCGGACGCGGGCGAGAAGCCCAGTGGGCCCCGTTCACGCAAAGGAGTCGAGACTCGGGCGCGTCTGCTTGCTGCGGCGAAGGAGGTCTTCGAGCAGGACGGATTCCTCGACGCCCGGATCTCCGACATCGCCGAGCGAGCCGGCCTCTCGCATGGCTCCTTCTACCACTACTTCGAATCGAAGGAAGAGGTTTTCCGGGAGGTGGCGGCCGAGGTGGAGCAACGCCTCAGCGAGCCGCTCTATAGCGTGATCCTAGATGCCCATTCGACCGCGTCACCGTATGAGCGGATCCACGAGGGCATCCGGCGGAACTTCGAGAGCTACCGGGACGAAGCCCGCATTATGGGCGTGATCGAACAGGTCTCGCGTTTCGACGACGACCTGCGCGCCTTCCGCAACGAACGCCACCACGTCTCATCGGCGCAGATCGCGGACTCCATACGACGCCTGCAGCAGCACGGGCTTGCGGACAAGAACCTCGACCCCGCCATTGCCGCGGCGGGACTCGGAGCCATGACCTACCGCTTCCCCGAAATGTGGTTCGTGCAGGGCCTGGTGAATTGCGACTTCGACACCGGTGTCGAGCAGCTGACCCGGCTCTTCGTCAATGCGCTCGGCTTGCCGGAACCTGCGACAACGGCCTCAGTTGCCACGCCAACCGAGGATCTCGTCACCGACTGAGATCCTGTCAGGTCGGGGGGAGCTGAATCGGGCGGTCAGCCCAGAGCTCCGGCCTTCCACTCCAAGAGTTGTGGGGCCAGAAGCGGCCAGCGGGCGAACAGACCTTCCTCCCGCGCCTCGCCGCGCTCGATCCATTCACGGTCCCCCCACGGAGGCTCGACAAGTCTTGCGCCGGGCAGAATCTCGGCCAGGGCCTCCGACGTCGCTCTCGTGTGGTGCGGATCGCTCACACCGCTGCGGAAGACAAGCGTCGGAATGGCGAGCGCCTTGGCGTCCGCTGCGGCCAATCCGGGCACGGGCTCGTCGTCGCGTGGGCAGTAAGCCAGCATCCAGCGCTGCATCGTCGCAATAAACGTGGCGGGTTCCTGCGCCAAGAACCGGTCATGATTGGAGGGGTTGAGCTCCTGCACTTCGGCCCATTCCGGCAGATCGGCCACGGCCTCCATGCCATGCGTCCACGCAGCCTGCACCGATCCGCCGCAGTAGTGCGTCGCCAAGGAGAGGAGGCCGTAGACGCCGCCGCTGATCCACCAGATGGCCAGGCCGGCAGCCGTCTCGGGATGCCGTGCCGCGGTGAGGAGCGACACCCGGGCACCACCCGAGCCGCCGGCGATGATCGCCGGCGTCATGTCCAGGTGGGTGAGCAGCCCGGCCAGCGCGTCGGCCTGCATGGCTGACTCCGACGAGCCCTCGAAGCACACATCGGACTCTCCACAGTTCGGGCGGTCCCAGATCAACACCTTGTTGCCCTGTTCTGCGAGCGCCGCAGCCAGCTCACGCACGCCGGGTGACTCCTTGGTGAAGCGTCCACCGGGAGTGATCACCCAGGGTTGGCCCGAGTCCCCTACCACCTCGTACGCGAGCGACAGTCCGTTGATCTGTGCGATGGGCACGAATGGATTCCTCCGAGTTCGGTGTGGGGGTCGTTACTGGGTCGTCGCCGAGGGGCTGCGGGGCACCTCGCGGAACGGGACGTCCTTGTCCAGCCGGCGCTCTCGTGGCATACCGAGCACGCGCTCGCTGATCACGTTGCGCGCCATCTCGGTCGTCCCGCCGCCGATGCTGCCCGCCTGGCGCATCAGGAAGTTGATGGCACTCATGGCGGCGGCGTCGCCCTCTGCCCAGGCCGCCCCGGAGGGGCCGGCCGTGTTCAGGGCGAGCGTGACGACACGCGAGACCGAGGTGCCCTTGAACAACCGGACGAGCCCGGCCGCCTGGTCGGACGTCCGGCCCGACCGGATGCCCTCGGCGACGCGTTCGGCCAGCTGGTTGACCACCAGCTCGAGCATGCGCGCCTCGCCGATGTTGTCGCGGACCAAGGCGTCGTCCAGGCGGCCGTGCGCGGAGGCGATGTCGTAAACGATCTTCGCGTCCTGACTGCCGTGCGCCAGACCGACCGGCTCAGTCACGAAGGACGAGTTGTAGAGCATGCGCTCGTGGAACATCCAGCGGGTGCCAACTGTCCATCCCTCGTCGACCGCGCCGACGCGATCGGTGTCGGGAATGATGACGTCAGTCATGAACTCCTGGCAGAACTCCCGCGAGCCATTGTTCATTTCGATCCGGTGGACCTCGACGTTGGGCTGGTGGATCGGCAGCATGAACACGGTCAGGCCGCGATGCTTCGGCTGGTCCCAGTTGGTGCGGGCCAGACAGAGTCCCCAGTCCGACCACCAGGCCCCAGACGTCCATACCTTGGAGCCGTTGAGGATCCACTGCTCCCCGTCGCGCACGGCCGTGGTGAGTGCCCCCGCCACGTCGGAGCCGCCGCTCGGCTCGGAGAGGAACTGCATCCAGAGCTCCTCGCCCTTCAAGATGGCGGGGAGGTGCCGCAGCTTCTGCTCCTCCGTGCCGAACTCGAGAATGACGGCGGCACACGGCGAAAGAGTGGGGATCTGCACCCGCAGGGGGTACTCGTAGCCTGCGAACTCCTCGTTGAGGACCTTCTGGTGCTCGTGCGACAGGCCCTGACCGCCGTACTCGCGCGGGAAGCAGATGCCGGCCAGGCCAGCGTCGAACAACATGCGCTGCAGCTCACGATCCCGCTTGATGGTGGCGAGCTCCGCTTCGTCGTCGTTGACGTTCCGCTCCCAGCGCAACTCCTCGGGACTGACCTGCCGCAGGTTGGCCCGGATAAATGTTCGGGCCCGGTGCCGGAAGTCCTCGAGGCTCTCCAGCTCCTCCGATGTCTCCACTCGCAAGGCGCTCACGCCGCTGCCCCTTCCCGTGCCTCAATGAAGGCGGTGATCCGCTGATGGTGGTCCGCCGGCGTACCGGCCAGCGCACGATTCACCGTCACCCGCCGCAGGAACAGATGGAGATCGTGCTCGAAGGTCACGCCGATGCCTCCGTGCATTTGCGTGCAGTCCTGCACTAATTCGGCGCCATACTCGCCGATATAGGCCTTGGCCGTGCTCACCAGCTCGGCCGCGTCGGGGTCGCCGGCGGCCACGGCGGCGCTGGCGGCATCGCTGGTGGCGTGGCTCGACTCGAGCCACATGTACATGTCGGCGAAGCGGTGCTTGAGGGCCTGGTACGAAGCCAGGGGTCGCCCGAACGAGTAGCGGTCGAAAGCCCATTCGACGGTCATGTCGAAGGCCGCCTGCATGGCGCCGACCGACTCCGCGTTCAGAAGGACGATGAGCTGCTCGAACTGCCGATGGACCTGGGCACTGGCTTCGCCGGCGACTCCGACGATCCCGCTCGCCGGAACTGTCGCCTCGTCGAAGGTCACGATGTCGAAGCGCCGGGTCAGGTCGACCGTCTGCATCGGCGTCGTGGTGACCCCCGGCGACGTCCTCGGGACGAGGACCTGGGTCACGCCGGTACCGTCCTGCTCGCGACACGTCACAAGGAGGTGGTCTGCCTGGCCGGCCGACTCCACTATCCGGGCATCGCCGCGCAGAACGAAGTCGGCCCCCGACCGGCTCGCCTCGACGGTCGGCTGCCACCGCCTCGAACCGAAGGGCGGCGCGCACCAGGTGGCGACTGCCTCACCGGAGAGCAGGCCGGCCAGCACATCGGACGCCGCGTCGTGCTCGCTCAACGCGGCGGCGACCACGTTGACGACGGCCAGAGGCCCGGGCGCCGCGTGACGGCCGAATTCGTAGGCCACCAGCCCGGCGTCGGCCAGGCCCGAGTCGCTGATGGTGCCACCGCCGTGCTCCTCGCTCACGAGGAGCGATGTCCATCCCAACTCGGCCCCGCGTCGCCAGTAGGCAGGGTCGTAGCCAACCGGGTCGTGACGGAGTCCCCGCAACGTGTCCGGCGGCACCTGCTCGGTCAGGAAACGATCGGTCGTCTCGCGGAAGAACTGCTGGTCTTCAGTCAGGTTCAGGAGCATGAGGCCCCTCGTTGCTCACTCACGTGGTTCTCTTTCGTCCTTTCGGGCGCGACTGCGTTGTGGTCTGTCTGCATTCGGTCGACCGGGTGCAGCGAGGCTAGACGGCGTTCACGACGCCGATGCCCGCAGCCTCGTTGCGTGTGCGCCACTCGTCCTTGGACATGCGGGTGACGTCGACGTCGGGCGTCGAGGCCCGCAGCGCACGCACGGTCGCCTGCTCCTTGGATGTATGGAGAAAAGGGTCCCAGCTGTAGAACCGGCAGGCGTTCTCCCAGGTGATCTTGTGGATCTCGTCGTCCCGGCAGCCGGCATCCTGAAACTCCTTCCAGGCGAATTCGGGAGAGCTGGGCCACGTCGTGTCGGTGTGCGGGTAGTCGCACTCCCAGGCGATGCCGTCGATGCCGATGCGATCCCGCAACAGGAGGCCCGATGGATCGGTGATGTAACAGGCCAGAATGTGGTCGCGGAAGACCTCGGAGGGGAGCTTGCCTCCGAAGTCGCCGTGCATCCACTCCTGATTCGTGAAGTGCCGGTCGATGCGGTCGAAATAGAAGGGGATCCAACCGATCCCCCCCTCGGAGAGGGCGACCCTGAGGTCGGGGAAGCGCCGCAAGGTCGGGCCGAACAAGAGGTCCTGGGCGGTGATGGCGCTTATCTGGCAGGCCAGCACCATGAGGTGGTCGACCGGCGCCTCCTCGGGCTTCTGAATGACGTTGAAACCGGCGCCGATGTGCAGCGAGAGCACCATGTTCTCCTCGCACAGCGCGGCCAGCATCGGGTCCCAGTACCCGGAGAGGAAGCTGGGGAATCCCTGTACGTGCGGTGTCTCGAGGAAGCTGATGGACCGGCAGCCCTTCTTGGCGATACGCCGCACCTCGGCCACGGCGGCGTCGACGTCCCACATTGGGACGATTCCCAGCGGAATGAAGCGCCCGGGGTACTCCCCGCACCACTCGTCGATAGCCCAGTCGTTGTAGGCCTGGAGCATGACAAGGGCGATTTCCTTGTCGCTTGCCTCGGAGAAGGTGCGGGCGTTCCACCCCGCCATGGTCGGGAAGCACATGGAGCCGAGCACGCCGTTGGCGTTCATGTCCCGGACCCGCTCGTGCACGTCGAAACAACCGGGCCGGAGCTCGGTGTAGGTGCCGGGGTTGAAGCCCCACTCCGCCGAGGGCCAACCCACCGTGGCGGACATGCCGAAAGACGTACTCGTCTTCTCACCCTGGAAGACCCAGCGGTCGATGCCGTCCTCATGCACCACCTTGGGTGCATCGTCGAGCCACCTCCTCGGCACGTGGTTCTCGTACATGTTCGGTGGTTCGATCATGTGGTCATCGATGCTGACCAAAATCATGTCCTCGAGGTTCATGCGTTGCTCCTCTCCCGAGTCAAGTGTGTGGTGCGACTCATACTGTTCGCACCGGCAGCGTCTCCCAGCCCCGAACGGTCGAGGCGTGGGCCCGCTCGGCCTTGTCGTAGTCGACCTCCCACTCCGGGAAGCGCTGCAACACCTCGTCGAGGGCGACGCGCCCTTCGAGGCGCGCCAGCGCTGCACCGAGGCAGAGGTGGATCCCATAGCCGAAGGACTGGTGACGTCCGATCTGGCGGTGGATGTCGAAGTTGTCCCCGTCGGGGAAATGGCGCTCGTCGCGATTGGCCGAACCGTTCAGCAGCACCATGACGCTGCCCTCAGGCACCGTCTGGCCGTGGAGATCGACGTCTCGGGTCACGTAGCGCGACTGCACTGGAGAGGGCGCCTCGTAGCGCAGCAGCTCCTCGATGGCGTTGTTGAGGAGAGAGCGATCCGCCGCCAGCTCCGCTCGCTGCTCCGGGTGGCGGCCCAGCACCTCACCCGTGAAGCCGATCAGGCGGGTCGTCGTCTCGTTCCCGGCGCCGGCAAGCAGGCCGACATAGGTGAGGATCTCGCCGTGCGTCAGCGTGCGCCTGGTCCCGGCGGCATCCTCGAATTCGGCATTGAGGAGCTCGGTCATGAGGTCGTCGGAGGGGTGTTCGGCGCGCCACGTGATGTAGTCGGAAAAGACCTCGGCATGCGCCAGCGCGTCGTAGTCGGA
Source organism: uncultured Acidimicrobiaceae bacterium (assembly GCA_963744045.1). Taxonomy (GTDB): domain Bacteria; phylum Actinomycetota; class Acidimicrobiia; order Acidimicrobiales; family RAAP-2; genus Bog-473. Next base: position 311,374 of record CAVUSB010000019.1, on the reverse strand, counting down.
CTCGGGCGCCACACCCTCCTCGAGGCGCAGGCTGTTGTCCAGGCGGTCGCGGATCGCCACCTGGTCGGCCTCGGGGATGCCGAGCAACATGCCGATCACCCGCATCGGCATGAACTTGCCCAGGTCGGCAATGAAGTCGAAGCCGCCCGAACCGACCAGCGGATCGAGTACCTGCGCGCAGAAGGCGCGCACCTGGGGCTCGAGAGCCTGCATCTTCTTGGGCGTGAAGACCCGGGAGAGCAGGCCGCGATGGAGATCGTGGGTGGGTGGGTCCTCGAAGAGGATCGATCCGGGCGGGATCTCGATGTTGGCCTTAATGAGCTCGAGCACCGAGCCGCGACCCGAGATGTACGTCTTCCAATCAAGCATGGCCGCGTCGACATCGTCCCAGCGGCTCAGCGCGAAGAACTCGTACTTCTCGTTCCAGTACAGGGGCGCCTCGTCGCGCAACCTCTTCCACACCGGGTAGGGGTCGGCGTCGATGTGGAAGTCGTACGGGTCGTAATAGACCCCCGGCTCGCTGGTGACGGTCACGTCCGCACCTCCCTCGCTACGCCGCCGGCCACGCCAGCGACTTGACCTCGAGATACTGCTCGAACCCGATCACACCGTTCTGGCGACCGACGCCGCTGTGCTTGTACCCGCCGAAGGGCAGGTCGGGTCCGTAGGGTGCACCGCCGTTGATGCTCAGGCCACCGGTACGGACGCGCTTGGCCACGGCGAGCGACCGCTCCACGGAGCCCGAGAACACGCCACCGGACAGGCCGTACTTGGAGTCGTTGGCGATGCGGACCGCGTCGTCCTCGTCCTCGAACGGGATGACGACGAGCACCGGTCCGAAGATCTCCTGCTGGGCAATCGTCATGGAATTGTCGACGTCGGTGAAGAGCGTCGGCTCGACCCACCAGCCCTTGGCGAACTCGTCGCCTGAGGGACGCCCTCCTCCGACGGCAAGCGTGGCGCCCTCGGCCTTCCCCTTCTCAATCAGGCCGAGGACGCGCTCGCGCTGCTTGGACGATATGACCGGGCCCATGATCACGTCGGGCCGCTGCGGGTCGCCGTACGGCACCGCGGCGAAGAGGCCCTTGAGCATTTCGACGCCCTCTTCGTAGCGCGAGCGGGGCAGGAGCATGCGGGTCTGAATGGCGCAGCCCTGGCCGGCGTGGAAACAGGCGCCCATGCCCATGAGGGTGGCGAAACCGAGGTCGGCGTCCTCGAGGACGATGGTGGCCGACTTCCCGCCAAGCTCCAGGAAGTTGCGCTTCATGGTGGCGGCGCCCTTCTCCATGATGCGCTGGCCCACCGCGGTCGATCCGGTGAACGAAATCATGTCGACCTTGGGCGACAACGTGAGCTCTTCGCCGATGAGGTGGTCGGACGAGGTCACGATGTTGACGACGCCGGGCGGGATGTCCGTCTGCTCGGCGATCAGACGACCGAGGAGGGTGGCGTTCCACGGCGTGTCCGGGGCCGGCTTCAGCACAACGGTGTTCCCGGTGGCCAGCGCTTGGCCCAGCTTGTTCGACGTGACCTCGAAAGGAAAGTTCCACGGCACAATTGCGCCGACCACACCGACGGGCTCGCGCCAGATGCGCCGCGAGTCCAGCGAGCCCTGCAGGTTGACGGCGTCGGGCAGCAGCGTCTCCCACTCGAAGTTGTCGATCTCCTTGGCAGGCCAGGACAGAGCGTCGGCCAGTGGGACGTCGAGCTGCGGCCCGTTCGTCGTCATGCGAGGACAGCCGACTTCGAGGATGAGCTGCTCGCGCAGCTCCTCCTGCTCAGCTTGCAGCGCCTCGTGTAGCTGCTGGAGGCAGCGCTGGCGAAAGGCGTGATTGGTGGACCAGTCGGTCTCGTCGAAGGCGCGCCGGGAGCCGTCGATGGCGCGCTGCATTTCGGCGTTCGAGGCGTCGGCGACCTGGCCGATGACCTCCTCCGTCGCCGGATTCACGTTGTCGAACGTCTTGCCCGAATCGGCGTCGACGAGCTTGCCGTCGATCAGCATCCTCTGCTCCGGGTTTACCTTCGCTGCGTCACCCACGGTCGTCATCCTCTCGTCGTCCGGTTCACCCAGTCACGACGGCGGGCGGTGCCGGCAACGACACGGGATGTCGCGGACTTGTGCCTGGGAGACCTCGTCGGCGAGGGTATCTGACTTTGACGTCGCCGTCAAAAACGTCAGTATGATGCCGGACTTCAGCCTCCACCCGACCGCCTGATGCCAGAGTGTGGGCTTTCGGCCCGCAGAGGAGAATCGAGACCCGATGTTCACCATTGCTGCCTTCGTCGACGCGCTGACCCTCGAAGAGGTCGGTACCGACCGCTACCGGGCCGGCAGCCTGAGCTCCACCCACGGCGTCGTCTTCGGCGGGCAATTGCTGGCACAGTCCGTGATGGCGGGACTCGCGGGGCAGGACGGGAAGACGGTCAAGACGATCCACACCGTCTTCGCCCGGGGGGCCAATCCCGAAGCGCCCCTCGAAATTGCCGTCGAGCGCATGCACAGTGGGCGGTCTGTTGCCAGCAGCACCGTGACGATCAGCCAGGGGGAGACGTTGGTGACCCGTTCGCTGGTCCTCCTCAGTGCCGATGAGCCCGACGTGATCCGCCACGCCGACTCGCCACGTTCCATGACCTCTCCCGAGGAAGCGGCGGGCACGGTGCGCGGCGAAGGTGTGTGGGAGATCCTCATCGTCGACGACGTCGACATCAGCGATCCGGAGCTGGTCGGGCCGCCCGAGCTCGATGCCTGGGTGCGCTTCCTCGGCGCGCCCGACGATCCCGCCATCGATCAGGCCCTCGTTGCCTACTCCACCGACGGATTTCTCATCGGGACAGCCATGCGTCCCCATGCAGGCGTCGGGCAGGCTCAGGCGCACGTGACCCTCTCGACCGGGGTCCTCAGCCACACCCTCACGTACCACGAGCGCTGCCCCGCCGCCGAATGGCACCTGCTGCAGCAACGGAGCCCGTTCGCCGGCAACGGCCGCAGCTACGGCCAGGGCGACATCTTCCGCCGTGACGGACAGCTCGCCGCCTCCTTCGTGCAGGACGCCATGATCCGGTCCCGCTCGGGGAAGGCGGGCGCTCTCTGATGGCGGCAGTTCAGCCTGTGGTCAGCCCGGCCAGCTGACGGGCCAACCAGACGTCCATGTCGTGCACGGCCAGCTGTACTGCTGCCGCACCGGGCACGAGGAGATACGCGTGCGGCAGCCCTGCGATGACATGGAGCTCACAGGGCACTCCGGCCTGGTTCAGGCGTTGCGCATAGTCGATGTCCTCGTCGCGAAAGCCGTCGATGGAGCCAACGATCACGCAGGTCGGGGGGAGGCCGGCCAGATCCGCCTCTCGGGCCGCGGCGGCGTAGGGCGGGATGTGGTCTGAGCCGTACAGGTCGCCGAGATAGGAACGCCAACCGAACTCGTTCGACGCCCCTGACCACACGTAGAGCCCCTCCGATTGCATGGAGGGCGTTTGCTGGCGGTCGTCGAGCATGGGGCAGTCAAGGAGCACGAAGGCCAGCGGGACCTCTCCCCGATCACGCGCCAGGAGCGCGAGCGCAGCAGCCAGACCGCCGCCGGCGCTGAGCCCGTAGACGCCGATGCGGTTTTGGTCGATGCCAAGCTCAGCGGCCTTGTCGTAGGTCCAGCGCAGCGCCGCGTAGCAGTCGTCGAGCGGTCCCGGGTACGGCGTCTCGGGTGCGAGGCGGTACTCCACGGACACGCCGACGACCCCGAGAGAAGGACACCAGCGGTCGAGCAAGGGGCTGTCCATGTCGGAGGAGCCGATCACGTAGCCGCCCCCGTGAATCGTGACGATGGCCGGCAGGAGCCCTTGCGCGTCTTTGGCGCGATGCACCCGCACGGGCACGGGCGGGTCACCCGGGACCTCGTGTTCCGTTCGCTCGACCGCGTCGGAGAGATCGGGCGACGCGAAGGAGGCCGATCGCATGGCGGCCACACCAGCGGCGTCCACAGTCGGCAGTTCGAACGCGTCGAGCACGGGCCGCAGTTCCGGATCGAGGAGATCCTTGACGTTCACGCGGGAGCTCATGTCAGTGCGATGCCGCCACCGCGGATGGCCGCCACGACGCCACCGTCGACCGGGACGTCGATGCCCGTGATGAAGCTCGCCTCGTCGGAGAGGAGAAAGGCCGTTGCGGCCGCCACCTCGTCGGCACGCCCTTCGCGGCCGATGGGCGAGAGCTTGACGAGGAGGTCGTTCGTCCCGCGGGCCTCGCCCTCCTGGCGGCCCATGGGCGTATCGATGATGCCCGGTGTGACCGAGCAGATCCGCGCCCCGACCTGGCCGAAAGGCGTTGCTTCACGGCGCACCAGCCTGTGCACCCCGCGTTTGCTCCACGTGTACGCCATCCCGGGGTCCTCGATCTCAGGCCCGACCGCCTCGCGGATGTTCTGCAGGAAATCGGCGTCCGCCGGATCGTCGAGGACGGCGTCCGCGGCCAGGTCACCCGGGTCCAGGGCGAGCAAGGCGGCAACGGACGCGAAGCACACCACTGCAGTCCCCGCGGACGCCAGCATGCGGCAGGTGTCGACAAGGCGGGCCGTGCCGATCAGATTGACGGTGAGGATCTCCTGCCAGTCCGCCATGGTGGGCGACACGCCGGCGGCGTGCGCGACAGCTCGGAGCGGGCCGAGCTCCGCCACCCGGGCGCCGAGGCGGGTCATCCCGCCTTCGTCCTTCACGTCGAGGACGAAGGGCTCGACCTGGGCTCGGTGGCCGGCCGCCGCCAACATGTCGGCCTGTGTGGCCAGCAGCACCTCATCCCGATCAACCAGCAAGAGGACGTTGACCATGTCGGCCACCCGTGCGGCGCACGCCGCGCCCATGCCGCGGGCTGCTCCCGTCACGATCCCTACTGTCATGGCCAGGTCCCCTATCCGTTGCGTCTCGAGCCGGACGTTACTGCGGGCTCACGGCCCGGCGACGGCGTCGCCGGAACTCGAGCCGGGAACACGCCGGGTCAGGCCTCGGTCCGAAGCACCTTCGCCTGAGCCGCTGCGAGCCCCTCCGCATCTCCTTCGGCGCCACTCCGGTTGATGGCCCGTTCGTCGGTGCCGAGATAGCTGGCAATGACCCGAGGGTTGTCGCGCACGTCGGCCGGTGCGCCCTCGGCGATCACCTTCCCGGCTTCGAGGCAGTACACCCGATCGCTGATGCCCATGATGAGCGGCATGTCGTGCTCAATGAGCAGCACCGACGCGTCGAGTTGTCGCCGGACGGTGACGATGAGCGGTCCGAACGCCTCGGTCTCGCGTTGCGCCAGCCCCGCCGTCGGCTCGTCGAGGCAGAGGACCTTGGCATCGAGCGCCAGCAGTCCCGCCAGCTCGACCACGCGGCGGGTCCCGGTCGAAAGGTCGGCGATGTAGTGGTCCCGGTACGACCCCAGGCCCAACAGGTCGACGAGGTCGCCCACTGCGGCGCGATCGTGCCGGCTCCGCGCCGTGGTCGGTGGCCAGGCCAGCGCGGTGGGGAGCATGCCGGTCTCGTTCTTCCCTTCCAGTGCCACCAGCAGTGTCTGCGTCACCGTCAACTCGGGGAACAAGGTCGCCGACTGGAAGGTCCGGCCCAGACCCAGGCCGGCCCGGTAGGCGGGTGCTCGACCACCGATCTCTTCGTCGCCCAGGCGCACCGACCCCGATGCCGGGACGAAGCCGCCGATGGCGTTCATCAGCGTCGACTTGCCGGCCCCGTTGCTCCCGATGAGCCCGACGATCTCGCGTTCGCTGACACTGACCGTGGCGCCGTCGACCGCGACGTTCCCGCCGAAGCTCACCCTGAGATCGGAGACGGCCAGTGTCGGCACGCCGGCACCGCGGTGTTCCGGCTCGGGCAGGGCCACCCTGGCAGGCGCCTTCGGTGCCTGCGGGACCATATCTTTGCCGAATCGGCGGTCGGCCCAGTGCAGCACTGCATCACGAGCGTCGTAGGCGACCTGCATGAGCCCACGCGGGAAGTAGAGGAGGACCGCCAGCAGCCCGATGCTCGACGTGAGCAATCCGAGAACCTGATTGTTCGGAGCGAGCGCTGGAATCCCGATCACCCAGATGGCGCCGATGACCGCTGCCGTCACCGAGCCCATCCCACCGATCACCACCATGGCCACGAGGCTCAGGGAGATGTCGACAATGAAGAAGCTGCCCGGCCCGCCGAACGCGACGTTGGAGTACGCGCCGCTCAACAGTGCGCCGCCCATGCCTGCCAACGCTCCTGCAATGGCGAAGGCGCGGATCTTCTCCCAGACCGGCCGCACCCGGTAGGCGGAGGCGGCATTCTCGTTGTCACGCACCGCCATGATGGAGCGCCCGATGCCGCTGTCGCGGAACCGGTTGGCGATCAGGAGCACCACGGTCAGAATGACGAGGACCACGTAGTAATACGTGCGCTGACCCGGGAAGGACAACGAGAAGAGCTTGCCCGGGACGAATGGCAGATCTGACCCGTCCGTTGAGGCTCCACTCAAAATCCCGAGACTGAAGAAGTACTGCTGCGCCGCGAGGGCAAAGACGAAGGTGACGACGGCGAGGTAGAGGCCCTTGACCCGCAACGAACTCAGCCCGAGGACCATGGCGAGGACGGCCGAGCCGGCGGTGGTGGCGACAATGGCGAGCCAGAAGGGCACACCCCCCTCGACCAGACGGGCGGCAAAGAGCGCACCGAGACCGGCGAAGGCCATCTGGCCGAGGGACAGCTGGCCCAACCAGCCGGTGAGGACGGTCAGCGAGGTGGCGCAGATGGCGAAGGCCAAGATCTCGGTGAAGGTCTGCTGGGTCGACGGCTGGGTGAAGATCAGCGGGAGAATGATGGCGATCGCCCCCAGCAGGAGGATCCCGCTCTTATTGATGTTGCGGGCCCATCGGGAGGATTGCAGCCGCTCGGGGATCGGGCGCGCCCTGGGGGTGAAGGCGAACACCTCGCTCTCGTCGGTCCGCTCTCGGTTGAAGAGGACTGCCACGACGACGATGATCAAGAGCAGCAGATTGATCAGTCCGGGCTTGTCGATGTAGTTGAAGTTCACGATGCTCTGCAGCACGCCGATGACGACACTGGCCACGATGGTGCGGGTGAAGGAGGTCATGCCCCCGATCACGGCGGCCACCAGAGCCAGCGACAGCGTCTGTGGGCCGAGGGTCGTCAGGTCACCGGCGGCGCCACTCTGCCCGGCGATGAGGACGACCGAAAGTGTGGACAGGGCCGCGGCCAGGGACCAGACCAACGTCGAGACCATCTTCGGGCTGATGCCCGACAAGCGAGCGAGTCGTGGATTGCTGGAGCACGCTTTGACGGTCCGGCCCAGCGTCGTGCGTTCGAGGAACCACGTCAGTGCGATCAGTGTGATCGGCACAATGATCAGGATCGACAGGTCCGAGCCGCGCACGGTGACACCGGCCACCGTCCAGGTGCCGTTGATCGCGCTCGGAAAGTGGGTGGTGATCTCGGTCGGAGTCGGGATCTTGATGGCGATCGCCAAGGCCAGCTGCGACACGCCGATGGTGGCGACGAGGACGACGACGCGGGCGACTTGCGCAGTCGACGGATGATGGCCAGGTCGACGACGGCCCCGAACGCCAGCCCCAAGACCAGGGCGACCACGAGCCCAACCCAGAACGGCACGTGATACTGCACCACCAGCAACGAGAGGACGGCGGCGCCGACGACGCCCATGTTGCCGACGGCGAAATTGATGATCCGGGTAGCCCGGTAGACCAGCACCACGCCGACGGCGATGACGGCAACGCCGAGTCCCTGCACGACGCCGTCGAAAATGATTTGGCTGTTCAGCCAGGTCACCGCGAGCATCAGTCGGCCTCTTGGCCCCCGAGGAACACGGCTCGCGCCAGATCGTCGCGTTCCATCAGGTCGCGGATCTGGCCCTCGAAGCGCACGCGCCCCTTCTCCAAGAAGACGGCCCTGTCGGCGATGGCGGCCGCCACGTTGAGCGACTGCTCGACGATGATCAGCGTCTCTCCGGCCGCCTTCAGACCGTCGATCACCTCAATCAGCTCCTGCACGATGATCGGCGCCAGGCCGAGGGAGAGCTCGTCGATCATCAGGACGGCCGGGTCGTGCAGCATGGCGATGGCCAATGCCAGCATCTGCTGCTGTCCGCCCGAGAGCGAGTCGGCCCGCTCTCCACGGCGGACCTGCAAGGCGGGAAAGAGCTCGTAGACCCGGTCGACACGTCGGCGCAGCTCGTTCTTGTCGGAGCGGTAGACGAATCCACCCATTTCGAGGTTTTCCGCCACCGTCATCGGACCGAAGACGCCCTTGCCACCCTGCAGGAGGTGGATGCCGAGGCGGGACCGCTGTTCTGGTGTGGTGTAGGTGATATCCCGGCCATTGAGGCGCACGACGCCGCGCCCGGGGACTTCCAGGCCCGACGCCACATTGAGGGCGGTCGACTTCCCGGCACCGTTGGTCCCCAGGAGCGCCAGCACCTCTCCCTTCCGCACCTCGAAGTTGACCCCGAAGAGGATCTGCACATGGCCGTAACTGAAGTCGACGTTGCTGACCTGCAGGACGGGGATCGACTCGGGGTCGGCCTCCTGGCGGCGGTGCTCCTCGAGCTCCTCCTGCAGCTCCACGACGACGAGGGAGAGGTCGTTCCGGATGAAGTGTGCGCTCCGGATGATCATGATCGCCCCAAAGATCGTCGAGGGAATCATGATGATCAGGACCGTCGTCCGGATGCCCACAATGCTGTCGAGGAGGGCAGCCAGAACGGCGCCTCCCGTCGCGCCGATGAAGAACACGTAGATCCCCCCGACCGCGCCGACCATGCCGCGCAGGCGGTAGGGCGCCACCGAGGTGAGTACCGGGCCGATCATGGAGAATCCGGTCAGGAGCAGGACGGCGCTGGGCACGCTGAAGACGGCCCAAAGGGCCGCGTTGGGCATGAAGTACTGAATGGGAACGATGACGGCGACGGGCAGCACCACCTTGCCGATGAGCGAGAGGGCCCGCGCCGGATCCTTCCGGTAGAGGCGGTCGTAGTACCGACCGACGAGGGGCAGTGTGATGAGGACCCCGATGGTGCCGACGGAGCCGATGATGCCGCGCTGGAAAGCATCGAGCCCGAACCGCTGCTTGAGGTAGAGGTTGCCCAGCACAGGTCCCGTAAAGAGCCCGAAGCCGATGGCCGAGAACGCGATGAGCACGGTCTTAATGGTGCGGATGCGCATGACCCGCTCGAAGGCCGCCTCGAACGAGGGCGCGGCAGGTGGTGTGTCCCCGAGGACGTCCCCGAGGACGTCCTTCTTCTCGAATTGCCCGTGGGGCGGTTCGGGAATGCGAAAGGCGAAGACCGCCACCAGCAGAGTGGGAATGGCCAGGATGTAGAAGGCCCAGCGCCAGCCATTGGGGCCGCCCACCTCTGTCGCGATGAGGCCCACCAGGAGGGGACTGGCGGCCAGGGCCAGGCCCTGGCCCATGCCCATGGCGGCGTAGATCCGGCCCCGGACATTGATCGGATAGGTATCCGCCAGTAACGACCCGTGGACGCTGTTCGTACTCGACTGGGAAATGCCGGCACCGAGGCGGGCCAGGAAGAACACCAAGATGTTCGTGGCGAAGCCCGTTGCGGCCACCATCAGCCCGAACGCGATGGTGGCCCAGCCGATGATGGGCGGGCGCCGGTAGCGGTCGGCGAGCCAGCCCATCGGCAGGATGCCCAAAACGAGGAAACCTCCCGAGATGCCCGCCACGAAGGTGATCGCCCCGGTCGAAACATGGAAGGACGACTGGATGTTGGGAGCAAGGACGGCCAGACCTGAACTCTGCAGATTGTCCAGCGTGACGATGATCGCCAAAACGACGAAGGCGTGCGCCCCGGCCGTGCGCAACCCCTCGCGCAACGTGATCTGGTCCTCGCCGGCTCCCGGGAGCATGTCCTCGGGAAAGAGGAACTCCGGCATGGCCTCGGCCGCCAGCTGCCGCTCGGCAGCCGAGTCCACCACCAGGTGGGCCAGATCGGCCGCACTCATGTCGTCGGAGGAGCCGAGACCCGCCGGACCTCCCGCCGTCGGTTCGCTCATTGGATTCCCGAACCCCTGCCTCGACCCCGCCCCCGTGCATCAGCGCGCCTGGTGCGACTGCGCGCGGGGGTGGGGCCGATCGGGGTCACGACGCCTAGCTTGACGCGGGAACGAGCGTCTCGCTCGTGGGGCTGTACTTGTAGATGGTCACCGCGCCGGTGGCGTACGGCTGGTTGGGGCCGAACGACACCGCGCCGATGCCGGGAATGTCGGCGTTCTTCAGGGCATAGCCCGCCTTGGTGAAGCTCGCAGTCGTCAGGTTCTTCCCCGCGGCGGTCGCGATGTCATCGAAGAGCGCCAGGTACTGGCAGGCCTCGAGGATCGCCTCGAACGACGTGTCGGTGGTGTTGCCGGCTCCCGGCGTGGTCGGGTTGACCGGCGCCGTCATCGGGTCGGACGGATAGGCCTTGTGGTAGTCCGCGGCACACTTCTTGATCGCCGGGTCCTTCCACTGCTGATAGTTCGAGGGCGCCGACAGCGCTGACAGCGTGTACTTCAGGTACGGGTTGGCACCCTTGGTGGACTCCACGTACGAGAGAAGCGACGACTGACTGGTGGCGATGTAGGTGGGCTTGTAGGTGCTCTGGTTGTCCAGCTGTGCCCGGGGCCAGGTCGTCGAGCCCGAGCCGCCCACGCCGATCACCAGGTTCACCCCTGCACTCTGGAAGCGCTGGGAGATGGACTGCACTTCCTGGTCCGACGCCACGGCGTCGGTCGCCTGCACGCTGTCCTCCGCCGTCAAGGCAACGGGGACCCCCAACTTCTTGAGCGCCGCCTGGTCCACCTTCACTTCAGGAGCGTCCGAGTCGGCGCCGTAGAAGAGCGCCACCTTCTTGCCCTTGAAGTACCCGTCCTTCTTGAAGACGGCGAACTGAATCGGATCGAAGTTCGCTGCGGGAGGGATGAGCGTAAAGTCTGGCGCCACGGGGCCCGAGACCGGCTCCGGCAACGATCCCGCGATCACCGAGGTGTCGTGGGTCTGCTGGTAACACGTCGGGAACACCGGCGAGATGGAGACGAACACGTGGTCGTCCTCGGTCAGCTGGGTGCACGACGACGTGGCATCGGCTGGCACTGCCGGATTCATCTCCACGGAGCTCAGCACGAGCTTACGACCGTTGATCCCGCCCTTCTTGTTGATGTCGGAAATGACGGACTGGTACGCATCAGGAAAGTTGCCGTCGTCGATGGTGACGCCGAGACTCTTCAACGCCTGGAAGTTCACGTACGGCAAACCGACAGCGATGGTCTTGGCCGTGACGCCCTGATCAGCGGGGCTCGCTGCACCCGCCGCCGGGCTGACGACAAGTGTCGAACCCAGCAATGTCACGAGGGCCGCTGCTCCGGCCCAGATCGATGTTCGGGTGCCCATGGCCCCTCCTTTTCGGGAGCGCCCCTCTCGGGGCTCCCTCCCTGCTCGTCCCCCTACGGATTGATTGATGTGCGACATGATTGCTCCCTAACTCCCGTTCGCGACGTCGGGTACCTCAATGGCGCACCGGTGCGCCAGGTCAGCCGACGAACGCCCGATCAGAATTTCGTACGAACCGGCATCGACCTGCCATCCCCGGGCACGGCGCGGCACCGGCGGGGAGAGGAAACTGAACATGGCGGGGACGAAGCCCTGGACGTCGTCCCAGTCGTCCTGACCCGGGTCCCAGTAGGCGAAGGCACGATCGTCGAGTACGAACTCCACCGTCGCCGTCTCGCCCGGAGAGAGCCAGACCTTGGCGAATGCCTTGAGCTCCTTGGGAGGTCGCGCCAGACGGGAGGACCCGGGCGCGACATAGCACTGCACGACCTCGGAGCCGGCTCGTCTTCCAACATTTTTCACCGGAACGGTCACCGTCACCGTTCCCCCCGAACGGTGGATGGCGGCCGACAACGTCGGCTCGCCCAGATCGAACGACGTGTAGCTCAGGCCGTGACCGAACGCGTACCGTGGCGCGATCGCATTGTGCTCGTAGCCGCGGTAGCCCATGAACAAACCCTCGCCGTACCGCAGCTCACCGTTCTCACCCGGAAAGTTCGCGTGCGAGGGTGCGTGCTCCAGTCGCATCGGGAGCGTGGTGGGCAGGCGTCCCCCGGGCTCTGCCGTGCCGACGAGCACGTCGGCCAATCCCCCGGCCATCTCCTGGCCGCCGAACCAACACTGCAGCACGGCGGCGACGTCGTCAGCCCACTCCATGTCGACCGGTGCCCCAGCGTTCACCACCACGACCGTGCGGCTGTTGACCGCGGCGACCCGCCGCACCAGCTCGGCCTGGCGTCCCGGCAACGCGAGCGTGGTGCGGTCGCGCCCCTCCGTCTCGGTCTCGGCAGATGTGCCGACACAGACGATGGCGACGTCCGCCTCGGCTGCAGCAGCCACCGCCCGTTCCAGCAGCGCGTCGCCGTCGAGAGTCCGAAAGCCGACACGGAATCCGGCCAGGGCCGTGTCGCTGAAGGCGTACTCCACGACCAACTCGACAGGGACGTCCTGCTCGAAGTGAACGTCGGCGAGGAGGTCCTGGCTGCCCTGGCCGAAGAAGTCGTTGCCGCCTGCAGCGGGGCGGTGGGTGAACCCGTCCAGGACGACTTCGTCGTTGACCAGCAGGCGGGCCAGCCCGGCCTGGGCCAGCGCCAATTGAAAGATGCCGGTCTCCTCCGGGACCACCGTGCCCCTGACACGCATGGACCAGTCGCCGGCCGCGGGCTCGAAGCTCAAGCCGATCTTCATCATCCGGAGCTCGTGGAGTTGCTGCGTCTCGGTCACCGGACCCTCGAGGGCAAGGCCGGCGTAGGTCTCCGCCACGAACCCGTCGGGTGCCCGCAGCACCGCGCCACCCACGACCGTCGGGGACGACGAGGGCTCACACCCTCGCTCGTAGAGGAGCGTGCGATCGGGACCCAGTGCAGGTGCCAGCGCGTCCAGCACACTGTCCACGTGGTGCGGCGTCACCTGCGCCGACCCGCCCCCCATGATGGTCGGGATCAACGCTGGAGCGCCGAGCACTGCGATGCGAGCTGCCGAAGACGCGAGGGGCAGGACGCCGTCGTTCGAGAGCAACACGGTCGCCTCGGCGGCGGCGCGACGGAGCAGCGCCACGTCGTCGGCTGTCGGCGCTCTTGGCGCCGGAGCGGGTGCGGGCCCGTCCAGGCCTCCGATCCGGTCGAACCCACCGAGCAGGCGACCGACCGCGGCGTCGAGGTCCGCCTCGTCGACGTCGCCCTTCTCGACGGCCTCGACCACGGCGGCACCGAGACTGCGGGCCGGGCCGGGCATTTCCAGGTCGAGCCCGGCGCCGAGCGACACTTTCGTGTCGGTGACCGCGAACCAATCGGTCATCACCAGACCCTCGAATCCCCACTCGTCACGCAGGATGTCGAGCAGGAACTCGGCTCGCTGGGTGAGCCAGCGCCCGTTCAGCCGGTTGTAGGCGGTCATGATGGCGAGCGCCCGCCCCTCGCTGACGGCGAGCTCGAACGGAACGAGGTACAGCTCCCGCAACGACCTCTCGTCTATGACCGAGCTGATGGACGCCCGCTCGAACTCGGCGTCGTTGCCGACGAAGTGCTTCACGGTGGCGAAGACGCCCTCGGACTGGACGCCCCGCACGTAGGCAGCGGCCAAGCGCCCCGACAAGAGCGGGTCCTCGGAATAGCACTCGAAATTCCGGCCGGCCAACGGTGACCGGTGCAGGTTGACGGTCGGGGCGAGCAGGCCGCGGCAGCCGCGGTCGCTCGCTTCCCTGCCGACGAGAGCGCCCAGCTCCTCGACCAGCTTCGGGTTCCACGTCGCGCCGAGCGCGGAACCGCACGGGATACAGGCCGAGGGGTCACTCCCCATGCCCGGGAGTGCGTTGCCCCGGGCCCCGTTGGGACCATCCGTCACGTGGATCTTGGGGATGCCGAGCCGCTCGACGGCCACGGTGGACAACATGTCCTCTCCCGCAGTGAGAGCGGCCTTCTCTTCAAGCGTCAGCGCGTCGACCAACGCTTTGACATCCGTCAATTCACTGCCCCCGTACTCGCACTCTGATATGACGAGAATGTGATTTTTGAGGACTATAAGAAATTCTCGGGCACAACGCAAGCGTACCGACCGGTCCAATTCCGGAGGGAGCCCGGAGACGATACATCCGGACGCTTTCGCCGCACCGCCAAGCGGAATCCAGGCTCTTCAGAGCACTGACCTGGTGCGACGCGCGTGGGTATCCCCATGGCTCCCGAGAGGGGCGGGCGGCCTTTTGACGCCGGGCCGGGGCGGCGGGTCCAATGACCCCGTGGCCAGCCGCGCTGACGATCGGGAGGGACGTCGCAGTTTTCCGCGCCCGCGCGGTGCTCCGTTCGGAGAGAACGCCGGGGCCGACGAGCACAGCCGGCAACCCCGTGGCGACCTACGACGACAGCAGATCATTGACGCGGCGGTCGAGCTCTTCGCCTCCAAGGGGTATCGCGGCACCGGTGTGTCGGCTCTGGCCGAGCGGGTGGGCATGACGGCGACGGGCCTCCTCTACTACTTCGGCACGAAGGAACGCCTGCTGCGCGAAGTGGTCGCCGAGCGCGATCGCATGGACGCAATCGATCCGGGCGCAGCCTTTCCGTTGGAGCTGACGCTCTCGAGCTTGCGCGGCATCGGCCGCCACAATGTCGAGACCGCCATCCTCACCCGGCTCTACCTCGTTCTCGGCGTCGAAAGCCTCGACACCGACGACCCGTTGCACGACTTCTTCGTCGAGCGGTACGAGACGGCGCGGCAATTCGTCAGGGCGCTCCTCATCGACGAGAAGACACAGGGGCGGGTCCGCCCGGACGTGGACGTCGACCAGATCGCCCTCGAAGTCATCGCCACCATCATGGGAGCCGAGTACCAGTGGTTCACCGATCCGGAGCGGGTCGACCTGGCGACGGCGATGGAGACGTACTTCGATCAGCTCATTGCGCGTCTGGCTCCGGCTGACCTGTCCTGAGGGATCGATCGCGCTCGGCGAGGTACAGGAGCGACCGGTAGTGTCGCCCGTTACCGGCGCACGAAGGAGGAACGCGCGTGTCAGAGGAACTCGGCGCGGCAGGCTTGCGCTTCGAGCGCGAGGGCGCGGTCGCGTGGTGTGTGATCGACCGGCCACACGCCAGGAACGCCTTCACGCCGGCCATGTACTTCGGCATAAAGCGAGCTGTGGGCATCGTCAACGCAGATCCCGACCTGGCTGCACTCATCATCACCGGGACGGGGGATGTCTTTGCTCCGGGCGGCGACCTCGGCGGGCGCTCGGATCCCGGCGACGAGCCCACGCCCGACATTGGGCACGACATCCTGCCGTTCCTGACGATCCGGGACAGCCGGGCGCCAGTCGTGGCGGCAGTCAATGGGATCTGCCAGGCCGGCGGCCTCCTCATCGCCATGCTGGCCGACATCGCCGTGGCGAGCGACCGCGCCACCTTCCGGGTGCCGGAGCTTCTGCGCGGCATCCCCGACGCTACCTACGCCGCCGTGCTCCCCGCCCATGTCGGCTTGGCTGTGGCGCGCGATCTGCTTTTGTCGGCCCGGCGCTTCGACGCCGTCGAGGCGCAACGGATCGGCGTGGTCTCGCGACTGGTACCGCACGAACAGCTCCGTGAGGCCGCCCTGCAGGCGGTCAGGGAGATTCTGCAGACCCCGCCGATGGCGCGCATGCACGTCAAGCGCATGCTCAACGAGCGCTACGGGCTGATCGACTACCAGACGATGTTCTGGGCCCTTGCAGAGTCGCCCGAGCCGCGCGAGGGGATGCTGGCCTTCATGGAGAAGCGCGCACCGAGCTGGGTCCCCGAGGAGTTCGCGTAAGCCGACGTTTACGCCATCACCGCGCCCAGGCAGAACGTGGTGACACGTTCGACCTCGGCGCGCGTCGGCTGCGCCTCCCGCCAGAGGCAATCCGAGAGCAGGCCCAACGTGGCATGGGCCGCCAGTGCGGCATCGAGCTCGGGCGTGGCGCTGCCCAGGTCGGTGAAGGGCGGGCGCAGGAGCGAGGAGACCGGCGCGCTGGCGAAATGGCGCCCTGCGGCCGGGCCCCCGCCCAGCGCGCTCGGCGTTCCACAGCACCGCCAGTGTCGTGGCGGCGATGTCCCGGTCGGCCTGGGCCAGCACGCCGCGCACCCAGCGCCGCACCTGGCCCTCGGGCATCGGCTCCTTGGCCATCTGGTACGCCAGGTAGCTCTGCAATCGCTCACCGCCGTCCTCCAAAATGGCGGTGACCAGGTCGTCCTTGGAACGGAAGTGGCGGTAGAAGGCGTCGTTCGACAGACCCGCCTCGGCGACGATGTCGGCCACGCGGGGCCGCGACGAGGTCCCGCAGCGGCGGATGACCTCGAGCGCAGCGTCGAGGAGGCGTCGGACCTCGCTGGCGTACTGGTCCTCCCGCTTGGCCAGTGTCCGGCGCACAATGCGACCGGCGACATCGTCCGGCGGGGAGGTTGGTATTGCGTTCTTGATAGTCAGAATCATATTCTGATTCCCGACCGAGGGAGGGTTGCACATGGCGTGGGACTTCGAAACCGATCCTGAGTACCAGGAGAAGCTCGACTGGGTGGACCAGTTCGTCCGTGAGGAGATCGAGCCGCTCGACCTGGCGTTCCCGCACATGCAGTTCGTGCCGCTGGAGGGGAAGCGCAGGGAGGCGATCGACCCGCTGAAGGAGGAGGTGCGCCGCCAGGGCCTGTGGGCCACGCATCTCGGGCCGGAGTTGGGCGGCCAAGGCTTCGGCCAGCTGAAGCTGGCGTTGCTCAACGAAATCCTGGGCCGGTCGCAGTGGGCGTCGATCGTGTTCGGCTGCCAGGCCCCCGACACCGGCAACGCGGAGATCATCGCCCACTACGGCACTGACGAGCAGAAGGAGCGCTACCTCATGCCCCTGCTCAACGGCGAATGTTTCTCGAGCTATTCCATGACAGAGCCGCACGCCGGCGCGGACCCGACGCTGTTCAAGACGCAAGCCGTCAAAGACGGCGACGAGTGGGTCATCAACGGCTGGAAGTACTTCTCCTCCAACGCCAAGACGGCGTCGTTCCTGATCGTCATGGCTGTCACCAACACCGATGTCAGCCCGTACAAGGGCATGTCGATGTTCCTGGTGCCGACGGACACGCCGGGCGTCAACATCGTCCGCAACGTCGGTCTCTTCGGCGAGCCGATCAACGAGGGCTCCCATGCGCTGATCCACTACGAGGACGTGCGCGTGCCCGCGGAGGCGCTCTTGGGGGGCGAGGGCCAGGCTTTCGTCATCGCCCAGACCCGTCTCGGAGGAGGGCGGATCCACCACGCCATGCGGACCATCGGCATGGCACAGAAGGCCATCGACATGATGTGCGAACGCGCCCTCAGCCGGGAGACCGCCGGCAGCAAGCTGGCCGACAAGCAGTTCGTGCAGGGCTACATCGCCGACTCCTACGCCCAGTTGATTCAGTTCCGGCTGTTCGTGCTCTACACCGCATGGGAAATCGACAAGTACAACGACTACAAGCGCGTGCGCAAAGACATCGCCACGGCGAAGGTGGTCATGCCCACGGTGCTGCACGACATCGCCTGGCGCGCCATGCAGATTCACGGCGCGCTCGGCACGACGAACGAAATGCCCTTCATGGGCATGGTGCACGGCGCCGCCGTGATGGGCCTGGCCGACGGCCCGACCGAGGTGCACAAGGTCACCGTCGCCCGCCAGGTCCTGCGCGACTACAAGGAGAGCGACGACATCTGGCCCACCCAGTGGCTCCCCAAGCGGCAGGACGCGGCAAAAGCCAAGTACGGGCAGTTCATGGAATTGGAGGTCGGGAACCTGTGAGCATGATCGAAGAACCCCTGGGCGACGAGCCCACGATCGCCGACGTCGACAAGCTGACGGCCTGGCTCGACTCCCAGGATCTCGGGGTCGGGGCGCCGCTCGAGCACCGGTACATCTCCGGAGGAAGCCAGAACGAGATCTACGAACTGCGCCGGGGCGACCTGCACGGCGCCATGCGGATCCCCCCGATGAGCGCGCCGGCTTCACGCGACGACGGCATCCTGCGGGAGTGGCGCATCATCGAGGCCCTGACCGGCTCCAACGTGCCGCACACCGAGGCGATCACCGTCTGCACCGACCAGTCGGTGCTGGGCCGGACCTTCTACATCATGGGCTTCGTCGACGGCTGGTCCCCGATGTCCACGCGGCGGCAATGGCCGGCTCCCTTCGACGCCGACCTCGAGGCGCGGCGCGGGCTCGCCTTCCAGCTCGTCGAGGGGATCGCACTCCTGGGCAACGTCGACTGGCAGGCCAAGGGCCTGGCGGACCTGGGCCGGCCCGAAGGCTTCCACGAGCGCCAGGTGGACCGCTGGACCGCGTTCTTAGAACGCATCAAGGGCCGCGAGCTGCCCGGCTTCGAGGAGGCCGCCGCGTGGCTGCGGGCCCACCGGCCGATCGACTACATACCCGGGCTGATGCACGGCGACTATCAGTTCGCCAACGTCATGTTCGAGAACGGTGCGCCGGCACAGCTGGCCGCCATCGTCGACTGGGAGATGGGCACCGTCGGGGACCCCAAGCTCGACCTGGGCTGGGTCGTACAGTCCTGGCCCGACGACACCACCAGTGACGAGGACAGGACGGGCGGCTACGTCGACATGACCGGCATGCCGTCACGTGAGGAAGTGCTGGCCCACTACGCCACGACGTCAGGGCGGCAGGTGGACGACATCGACTACTACTGCGTGCTCGCCAAGTGGAAGCTCGCGGTCGTCCTGGAGCAGGGCTTCCAGCGGGCCGGGAACGACGAGAAGCTGCAGGCGTTCGGCGCGGTCGTGCTCGACCTCATGCAGTCGGCGGCGGACCTGGCCGACTCGACCGACTATTCGGTGTTGGCATAGGGGTCACCAGCATGCGAGCCGCGTTGTGTTCCACCTACGGCGGTCCCGAGGTCATTGCCGTGTCGGACATCGACCCGCCCTCACTCGGCGCCGGCGAGGCCAGAGTCCGTGTCCACGTCGGCGCCATCAACTTCCCGGACCTGTTGGTGATCGCGAACACCTATCAGATGTCGGCTCCCCTCCCCTTCGTCACGGGCAGCGAATTCGCCGGTGTGGTGAGCGAGGTCGGCGACGGCGTCACCGGTCTCGGCATCGGCCAGCGCGTCTTCGGTTCCTGCTTCATCGGCGCCTTCGCCGACGAGGTCGTCGTGGGTGCGGGGGCGCTGACGCCGATCCCCGACGGCGTGGACGACCGCGTGGCGGCCGCGTTCGGGGTCGCCTACAAGACGGCGTACCACGTGCTGCGTTCGGTGGCGGCGTTGCGGCCGGGCGAGGAGCTCATTGTGCTCGGCGCCGGCGGTGGCGTCGGCAGCGCCGCGGTACAGCTCGGCGCGGCTCTGGGCGCGACGGTGACCGCCGTGGCCTCCTCCCCCGAGAAGCTCGAGGCAGCCCGGGCCTGTGGTGCCACGCGCCTGATCGACCACCGGGCCGGCGACCTGCGCCAGGCGCTGCGCCAGGCGCTGCCAAACGGTGCCGACGTCGTGCTCGATCCGGTCGGGGGCGACCTGGCCGAGCCCGCCCTGCGCGCGCTGCACTACGGCGGCCGCTTCGTGACCGTGGGCTACGCCGGGGGGTCGATCCCCCGGATACCGCTCAACCTGGTCCTGCTCAAGGGCATCCACGTCCTCGGCTTCCAGTTCCGCGACTTCGCCCTGCACCAGCCGGAGGACATGGCGCGCAACGATCGCGAGCTCCTGGAGCTGCTGGCCGAGGGTCGCGCCGCACCGCTCGTCGGGGCGGAGTTCGACCTGGCCGATGTCGTCGCCGCCCTGCGCCACGTCGCCGACGGCAAGGCAGTGGGCAAGGTGCTGCTGCAGGTGAGATCCCCGGACTGAGGCCCGGCGGAATCCGGGGGGCGGCCCCCCAGGCACAAGGCTATTGTCGACGTCGATGTCAGTTTCAGATTTCGTGACCAGCCAGGCTCACCCTCGGGCCGGGTGGACAGAGGGAGGGTTCCGTTGACCGCAGTGATGGAGGGCGTCCGCGTCCTCGAAGTGGCCGAGCACACCTTCGTGCCGGCGGCCTCGGCGCTCCTGGCCGACTGGGGCGCGGATGTCATCAAGATCGAGCCGATTGAGCGGGGCGACGCCATGCGGGGCCTGGCCGCCACGGGGGTCGTCTCCATCGGCGGCGACGTGCACGCGCTGCTCGAGCACTCCAACCGCGGCAAGCGCAGCCTCGCCCTGGACCTGACCACCCCCGAGGGACTCGACATCCTCTCCAAGCTCGTGGCGACGGCGGACGTGTTCCTGATCAACAAATTGCCCCGGGTGCGCAAGAAGCTCAACATTGAGCTCGAGGACATCCGCAAGCACAACCCCAACATCATTTACGTGGCCGGGACCGGACAGGGTGAGCGCGGCCCCGATGCCGACAAGGGATCCTATGACTCACTGTCCTTCTGGTTCCGGGCCGGCGTCTCCCTCGGGGCGACCCCGACCGACCAGGACCGACTCGTCGGCCCCCCGGGGCCCGGCTTCGGCGACTCCATCGGGGCCATGACCATCGCCGGCGGCATCATGGGCGCGCTGTTCCACCGCGAGCGGACGGGCGAGGCGACGACGGTGGACGTCTCGCTGCTCGGCACCGGCATGTGGGCCATGGGTCAGGCCTTCGCGCTCTCGTTGGTCAGCGGCACGCCCTGGGGCGGTCCCCCGTCCAACGCGCCGCGGCTGAACCCGCTGGTGCGCAACTACGGGACCAAGGACGAGCGCTCGCTCTCCTTCTGCTGCCTGCAGGCCAGCCGCTACTGGGCCGAGCTCTGCGTCGCCGTCGGGCGGCCCGAGCTCGCCACCGACCCGCGCTTCGCGGACCACGCGGGGTTGATCGAGAACAGCCTTGAAGGCCAGCGGCTGCTCGAGGAAGCATTCGCGGAGCACACCGTCGCCGAGTGGCGGGAGCTGCTCGCCGACTTCACCGGCCAGTGGTGCGTCGTGCAGGACACGCTCGAGTGCGCCGCCGACCCGCAGGCTGTCGCCAACGGGTACATGCAGGACTGCGAGACGGCGAGCGGCACGCCCTTCCAATTGGTGGCGTCGCCCGTGCAGTTCGGCGGCGAGCCCTCTCCCGTGCGCCGGGCCCCCGAATTCAACGAGCACGGCGACGCCATCCTCGAAGAAGTCGGGGTCGACTGGGATACCATCGTCGACCTCAAGGTTCGTTCCGTCGTCGGGTAGGCCGCATCGTTCAGGAGTCATCCGGTTTCGCCACTGATCGTCTCGTTGTCTCGCAACTGTTTGTCAGTAACCATTCGTTTCGCTTGTCAGGAGGACACACATGTCATTGTTCGATGCATTCCGCTACGACGGGAAGCGGGTCCTGGTCGTCGGGGGCGCCACCGGTATGGGCGCGGCCACGGCCCAGCTCGTGCAGGACGCCGGCGCCGAGGTCGTCATGATGGACTTCGCCGAAATGAAGCTGCCCGGCGCCAAGGCCATCCACGTCAACCTGGCCGAGGAGGCTTCCATCGACGCCGCGGTCGACGAGTGCGGGGGGCCGATCCACGCGCTCTTCGCCTGCGCCGGCGTGGCCGACGGCACGCCCGGCATTGAGAAGATCAACTTCGTCGGACACCGCCATCTGATCAATCGACTGCTCGCCGGCGGGATGCTGCCCCGCGGCTCGGCCATCGGCTTCATTTCGTCCGCCGCCGGCCTGGGCTGGGAAGCCAGCCTCGGCGAGATCAAGGAGTACCTCGACACACCCGACTTCGACTCCGGCTCGGCCTGGGCCCTGGAGCACGGCTATGCCGACTACTTCCACTCCAAGCAGGCCGTGTGCGCCTACGTCGCCCGCGAGGCCTTCCCACTCCTCAAGCAGGGCATCCGCATCAACGCCATCTGCCCCGGGCCGACCGACACCCCGCTGGCCCAGGCCAACGCCGACATGTGGCTCGCCTTCGGCTCGGACTTCCGCGAGGAGACGGGCATCGAGGCCTCGACGCCGCTCGAGCAGGCCTACCCTCTGGTCTTCCTCTGCAGCGACGCCGCGTCGGCCATCTCGGGGATCACGCTCATCAGCGACGTCGGCTACGTGAGCTCGGGGATCACCAACTCGTTCCCCCCGGCCAACGCGGCCGCAGGGTTCCTGCTCGCCCGCAGCTGGGACTGAAAGCCCGGGCCGTCAAGCCTTGTCTGCTGCGGCCGGCTTCTCCGGGCGCCAGTAGACGGCCAGCAGCCCGGCCGCTCCCAGGGCGCCGGCGCCGAGCGAGATCCCGAAGCCGGGCCATCCCCACAGGTGCTGGAGCGCGCTCACGTGCCCGTCGATGCTCCACTGGCCGGGCCCCAGGGTCCCCACCACGACGCCCATGGCAGTGAGGACCATGACGTACTCCCAGCCCTCACCGGGGCGGAAGATGAAGAACCCGTTGCCGCGGTGGTTGGTGATCCACGCCACGAGCATGACGCCCACGACGCCGGCGCCGGCGAGCGGCGTCAGGAGCCCCAGCACGAGCAGGCCCCCGGCGCCGATCTCGACGAGGCTGGCCATCCAGGCGTGGAGGATCCCCGGCCGCATGCCCAACGAGTGGAACCAGCGCCCCGTGCCCTCGATTTTGCCGCCCCCGTAGATGTGGTTGATGCCGTGGGCGAGGAAGACGGCGCCGAGCACCACGCGGGCGATCAGCAGCGCCATGTTGACGGAGGACTCGGAGAGGTCCCCCAGGATCACATGCGGCACGCTCGAACCTTCCTTCTCTTGAGTCGCCAGGACCGGATCTGCCCGGCGGACGGAGTTGCCCCCGCTGGATCTTCGGCGACAACGGCCCCCTCTATCAACTCTGCCCCCTCGTCGGGCACGGGTTGACGGTTCAGACGCCCTTGTAGACCTGCCCGTCCTTCATGACGAAGCTGACGTCCTTCGTCACCCGGATGTCCTCGGTGGGATCGCCGGGGACGGCGATGACGTCGGCCAGGAAGCCGGGTGCGAGCTGTCCCAGGTCGTGCGCCCGCTCCACGAGGTCGGCGCTGGTGAGAGTGGCCGCCTGCAGGGCCTGCAGCGGCGTCATGCCCCGGTCGCACATGGCGATGAGCTCGTCGGCCTGGGTCCCGTGCGGAATAGCCGGTGCGTCGGAGCCGCAGGCGATCTTGACCCGGGCCGCCAGAGCCTTGGCGAACATCTGGCGCGCCTGCGGGAAGATCTGGGCCGCCTTCTTCTGCAGGATGGGGTGGATGCGGTCGATCGCCATATGGTCGGCCAGCGCGGTGGTGCCGACCAGGAAGGTCCCCGACTCGGCCATCAGCTTGACGGTGTCGTCACTGGCCAGCGAGCCGTGCTCAATACAGTCGACCCCCGCCCGGATGCAGGCCCGGATGCCGGCGTCACCGTGGGCATGGGCCGCCACGCGCAGGCCGTTGCGATGCGCCTCGTCGACGATGGCCTCCAGCTCCTCGTCGGAGTACTGCTGCGCGCCCGCCGCCGAGCTGAAGGACATGACACCGCCCGAAGCGGAGATCTTGATGAGCTTGGCCCCGTACTTCATCTGGTAGCGGACGGACTTGCGCACCTCGGAGACGCCGTTGGCGATGCCCGACTCCACGCTCTGCGGCATGATGCCGGGCGCGAGGCCCTGGAACATGGTGGGGTCGAGGTGGCCGCCGGTCGGGGTGATGGCGTGGCCGGCCGGGAAGATGCGCGGGCCGGGGAACCACCCCTGGTCGACGGCGCGGGCCAGGTCCACGTCGAGCAGGAAGCCGGCTGTGTAGACCATCAGCCCCAGATTCCGCACGGTGGTGAAGCCGGCCATCAGTGTCGTGTTGCAGTTCACCGCGCCGCGCAGCGTCCGGTACACGGGCGAGTCCTTGACCCCGTGCATCGGGTCGGGCAACCCATCGGGGCCGCCCGGTCCCCCGATGAGCATGTTGAGCTCCATGTCCATCAGGCCGGGAAGCAATGTCACGTCGCCCAGGTCGATCTCCGTCGCCGTCGTGGGGAGGTCCGCGGGGTTGACGCCCACGATCTGGTTCCCCTCGACCACGATGACCGCTGGCGAGCGCACCTCGCCGGCGGTCACGTCGAGCCAGCGGTCGGCCCGCAGGATGATCACGTCACTCATGGGTCTCTCCTAACAGATCGGCTCGTCACCGCTCATGGTGGTGCGGTGCATTTCACGCCCCGACGCCGGGTCGTAGGAATGCACCCGGTGCATCACGCCGGTGTTGTCCCAAATGACGAGGTCGCCCACCGTCCACTCGTGCCGGTAGACACGCTGGGGTGCTGTCGAACGCTCGAGCAGATCGTCGAGGAGCGCCTTTCCCTCGGCGAGGTCCATCCCGACCACATGCGACGCCGAGGCACCGATGACCAGTGAGCGGCGGCCCGACCGGTGCCGCCAGACGAGCGGGTGTTCCTTGTCAGGCTTCGACCGCCAACCTGCCAACTGTTCTGGCGTGGGATCCGGGTAGACGAGGCGCTGCGAAGCCTCGAGGGAATGCAGGACCCGGAGGTTCTCATACTGCGACTTCTCGTCGTCGCTGAGGTCGTCGTAGGCGGCGTAGGTGCTGGCGAACTCGGTCTCGCCCCCGCTGGCGGAGATCACGTGCGCGCTGAGCGTGGTCGCCTTGCTGGGGACATCGTCCTGCGCACCGTCGATGTGCCAGTAGACGGTCCCACGCAGGTACGCGGCGGTGGAACTCTTCGTCGGATCGAGCGTCACGTTGAAGATCCGCGGCGGCGCGGCAGGCTCGGCCTTGCCGACGTCGTCCAGCCGCTTGGAAAAGGCGACCTGGGTCTCATCGTCGATATGGAGCCGCCGGAAGACAAGGACACCGTTCTCCTCGAGCGCGTCCATACAGGCCTTCGGCAACGTGTCGTCCTCCAGCAACTCGCCGGGGTCGACCCCGAGCACCTCGGCCCCGACCGTCGCACCCAGCTTCCTCATCGTCAGCGCGCCCATGGTGCCGCTCCCCTCACAGGTACCAGCCGCCGTTCACGTTGATCTGCTGTCCCGTGATGTAGCCCGCCTCCTCGGAGCAGAGGAAGACGCAGGCGGCCGCAATGTCCTCGGGCGTGCCGAGCCTCCCGAGCGGGGCCCGGGCGATCACGGCGTCGACGTTCATGGTGCCCGCATCGATCGGTCGCCGCATCATCGGGGTGTCGATGACGCCGGGCGGGATGGTGTTCACCGTGATGCCCTTGGGCGCCAGGTCGAGAGCCAGGGCCTTGGTGAAGGCGATGACGCCACCCTTGGAGGCGACGTAATGGGACATGCGCCGCGTCCCTGACTGGGCCGACGACGACGAGATGGTGACGATGCGCCCCCACCCGGCCTCGATCATGTCGGGGGCCGCTGCTTGCAGACAGTGGAAGGTCCCCGTGAGGTTGACCGCCATCATCCGGTCCCACGCCTCGGGGGTGATGTCGAGGAACTCAGTGAAGCCTTCGATGCCCGCGCTGGTCACCATGATGGCGACCGGCCCCAGGGCCGACCGCACCTCGTCGAGGGCGGCCTCGACGGCGACCCGGTCGCTCACGTCGACCACGGCCGCGCACGCCGCCCCACCGGAGGAGGTGATGTCACCGGCGACCTCGGCGGCGGCGGCGGCGTCGATGTCGAGCACGGCGACCCGCCTCCCGGCGTCGGCCAGCTGACGGCAGATGGCGCGGCCCATGCCGGACCCACCGCCGGTGACGACTGCGACGCGGCTCATCGTCGATCGCTGCTTCCCATGCGGGCCTCCCCTTCGTTCAGCGTCGCCACCAGCCCGAATAGCTGCCGGTAGAGTGGTCGGATGTTATTGACAGTGCAAAATCCTGTCAAGTGCTCCTAGCAGCTGGTGATAGCAGGATGTACTGTTTCTGAGAATCTCATTTCCGGACGAAAGGGGCCCCGATGCGCATGGGTCTGCAGGTGAGCGCCGACCGAGGCCGGTACGCCACCAAGGTCGAGAAGCTCCAGGCGGACGCCCGCTGGGCCGACGAGGCGGGCCTGGACTCGGTCTGGACGCCGCAGATCCCCGACGAGTTCGACGTCATGACGGCGGCCACGATCATCGGCATGGCGACGTCACGGATAGAGGTCGGGACGGCCATTGTGCCCTTGCAGCCGCGGCACCCCGTGGTGCTGGCCCAGCAAGCGCTCTCGAACCAGGCCGTCTGCGAAGGGCGTTTCACCTTGGGCCTGGGCGTCTCGCATCACTGGATCGTCGCCGACATGCTCGGCCTGCCCTATGCGCGCGGCGCCACGACAATGCGCTGCTACCTCGACGTGCTGGACCAGGCGCTCCGTGGGCCGGGAATGGTCGACGTGGAGAACGAGCTCTTCCGTATTCACAACCCACTCGACATCACGGACATCACACCGACGCCGGTGATGATCGCGGCGCTCGGCCCGGTGATGCTGAAGCTGGCCGGCGAGCGGTCGGCCGGCACCACGCTCTGGCTCGCCGACGAGCGCACGATCGGGTCCCACGTCGTCCCGGCCATCACGAAGGCCGCCGAGGGATCCGGCCGGCCGGCGCCCCGGATCCTGGCCGGCGTCCCGGTCTGCCTCTGTCGCGACGACGAAGTAGAAGCGGCGAGAGCGCGCACGAACCGCACCCTCAGTGAGGTGGAGGCGTCGCCGAACTACGTCCGGCTGATGGAGCACGGCGACGCCCGCTCCATCGGTGACGTCCTGGTCTGCGGGAGTGCGGCCACCATGGAGAAGCGGTTGCGCAGTTTTGCCGACGCCGGCCTCACCGACTTCAACGCCCGCATCGTCCCTCTTGGCGAAGGGCGCGAAGAGCTCAAGGCCTCAGCCGAACGGACCCGCGAGTTCCTCGCCGCCGTGGCGCCCTCACTGCGGGACTGAGCTTCCCTTCGGACTCAGCCGACGCCGCTGGTGACGACACCGGCCGACAGGAAGTCCCACAGCTGCGCCGCGGCGTGCTCGCCGTTCGCCGGCTCCTCGCTCCCGCTGATGGTGTGTGCGTAGGCGGCATTGAACATGATCGTCGACAAGATGACGCCGGCTACCTCGGCGTGGTCCAGGCCCGGGCGGATGTCCCCGGCCTCGGCGGCCTCGTCCAGCACTTTCTCGAGGAGCGTCACGAGGGGGACGAAGGCCCGGGAGGCCTCGGTCTGGTGGGCCGTCAGCAACTGATGGCAGAACTCGGCCATCACCGGCGTGGGGTTGTTCTTCGACGGCCGCCCTTTGGGTGCGGGCAGACACATGCGGTAGTACTCCACGACGAAGCAGTGCAGCCGCTCGAGGGGCGTGCTCTGGCGGGTGATCTGCTCCTCCAGCCGATCCGCCGTCGAAAGAATGGCCTCGTCGAAAAGGGCGAGGAGCAGTTCGTGCTTGCCGGCGAAGTACTGGTAGAAGCTGCGCAGCGATTGGCCGGAGCGGTCCACAACCTCCTGGACGGTGAACTCCTTGCCGGACTCCGCCCTGCTCAGCAGGTCGAAGCCGGCGTCGAGGAAGCGCTGGACGCGCCCCTCGCTCCGGAGCCGTGCCGAGTCCAGGGACCGCGCCACAGCGAGGTCGCGCCGCCGGACCGGTTCGGTGGCGGTGGTCGAACCTGTCGTGGGATCGTCGACTGACATGCCGTCAGCTTAACGAGAGTTTTCCCAAACCGAGAGTGCGACTCTCCTCAGGGCGAGGGTCGGTTGGTAGGAAATCTGCACAAGCGATTCTGGCACGTGGGAACAGATGGCGGGCCGCCGGCTGCACCTGCCCATCCGAGGTGATGGCCAATTACGCTTTTGGAGAATGCTGTTATCGTGACATCGAAGTCTCTGGCGTGACCCCTGCACCCACAAAGAGAGGACCGAGGAGCACGCGGCCGATGGACCAGTCCCAGATTGCCGACATCACCGAGATTGAGCAGCTGCTCGCGCGCTATGCCATCGCGATGACACGCGACGACATCGATGCGGTCATGGACGTCTTCGCCCCGGACGGGACCTACAGCGCCTTCGGCGACACCTACGCACTGGAGGACTTCCCGGCCCTCGTCGCGGCCGCGCCGAAGGGCCTCTTCCTCACCGGCACGCCGGTGCTCCAGCTCGACGGCGACGACGGCACCGGGCAGCAGACGCTGTGTTTCGTCGACCAGGTGAGCCACGACATGCGCATCGGCTACTACAGCGACACCTACCGGCGGACGCCACAGGGCTGGCGGCTCCAGAGCAGGGCCATGACCTTCCTCCGACGCAGCGGGGCCCGCGACGCGGGAAAGGCGCACGACCCGACGCGTCCCGCACCTTCGTCGGAAACGACGGCGTAGCGGCGGGCGGGGTGGAGCTCGAGGACTTCAAGTCGGCCGTCGACGTCTGGCTCGACGCGCACGCGGAGGAGCTCGCGTGCACGTTCGAGGGGGTCGGGACACTCGACGAGCAGATGGCACAACTGCGCAAGGTGATGCAGCTGACCTACGACGCGGGTTTCATGCGCATGGGCTGGCCTGAGCGGGTCGGCGGGTTGGGGGGATCCAACCTCTTGCGCGCCTACTTGGGAGAGGCGCTCACGGCGGCGCGATCTCGTCGAGCCCGGGATCTACTCCATGCCGGAGGTTCTGGCGCCGACAATGATCGACTACGCGCCCGAGGCGCTGGCGGCGGACATGGTGCCGCGGTTGCTGCGAGGGGAGGAGTTCTGGTGCCAGGGGTTCTCCGAGCCCGGGACCGGGAGCAACCTGGCCTCGCTCGCCTGCCGGGCAACCCGCGACGGTGACGCATGGAGGATCAACGGCCAGAAGGTGTGGACGAGCCTGGCCCAGTATGCGCAGCGCTGCGTTCTCCTGACGCGCACCGGGACGACCGAGTCCGCGCACAAGGGGATCACCGCGCTGTTCATCGACATGGACAGCGCCGGCATCACGGTGCGGCCGATCGAGACGATGCACGGAGCCCTGGAGTTCTGCGAGGTCTTCTTCGACGACGTCGTGGTGCCACTGGACCGGGTCCTGGGCGACGTCGACGACGGATGGTCAATTGCCATGAATCTCCTGCCCTACGAGCGCAGCACGGCGCTGTGGCACCGGGCCTCCTACCTGCAGCGGCGGCTGGAGCAGCTGGTGGCCGCCGCTCCGGCCGGGTCGCTCGACCCTGTCGCTGTCGGGCAGACCACTGAACTGTTGTGGTCGTTCCGCGCCCGCTCGAGAGCGACGCAGCGCCGGCTCGCCGCCGGCGAGACCCTGGGGGCCGAGACGTCGATCGACAAGGTCCTGGTGGCGACGGCCGAGCAGGCAGTCTTCGACCTGGTGGCCGAAGGCCTCGGCACCAGCATGGTTCTCGGTGACGACCCGGTCAGCCAACGCTGGCGGGCCGAGTTCCTCTACTCGCGCGCGGCCACCATTTACGGTGGGAGTGCCGAGATCCAGCGCAACATCATCGCCCGGCGGCTGCTCGACCTGGAGGCGGACCGGTGATGGAGGCCACCGAACGCGCGCTCTTCGAGGGTGGCGTGCGCCACGCCACAGAGAACACCGACGGTGCCGCGCTCGACGTCGCCCTCGACGACCTGGGCTGGCGGGATGCCCTGCGCGCCGACCGCCCGACCGCGGTCTCCGTGCTCTTCGAGTCCCAGGGCGTGTCGGCGACCACCTCGGCCGCGCTCGACTGGCTGCTGGCGACCGCGCTCGACGCGGACGCCTCCTCTGACGGTGCAGGCGTCGCGGTCGTCCTCCCCCCTCTCCGCCGATGCGACGCTCCGGGACGTCTCGACGGGAGCTGGTGCGTCGTCGAAGGGCTGGGGACCGCAGCTCTCGACCGCTGCGACACGGCACTTGTCGTGGTCGAGACCCCCGACGGTCCCGCGACCTTCGCCGTCGACCGGGGTCTCCTGACGCGCCGGCCGGTGCAGGGCCTCGATCCGGCGCTCGGCCTGTTCGAAGTCATGGGCGAATTCGAGTTGGAGTGGGCGGCGCAGCCGAGGTCCGCCGACTGGCCGGCCGCGGCCGCTCTGGGGCAGCTCGCCCTCGGCCACGAGCTCGTCGGCACCGGTCGCGCCATGCTCGAACTGGCCCGTACCCACGCCCTCGAACGGATGCAGTTCGGTCGCCCGATTGAGAGCTTTCAGGCCGTCCGCCACCGCCTGGCAGAGAGTCTGGTCGCCCTGGAGGCCGCCGCCGCTCTGCTCGACGCCGCCTGGGAGGATCCCTCGGCGCTCGTGGCCGCCATGGCCAAGGCGTTCGCCGGACGGTCGGCGCGCACCGTGGCCCGGCACTCCCAGCAGGTGCTGGCCGGTATCGGCTTCACCACCGAGCACCCTCTGCATCGTTCCGTCCGCAGGGCGATCGTCCTCGATGAGCTGCTCGGCGCGGGGACAGTTCTCACCCGCGCCCTCGGGGTCGAAATTCTGTCGAGCGCCACGCTCCCCGCTTCCTTCCCTCTCTGACGAAAAGGCCGGATTCGAATCCCCCAGCTACGGTAACGGCGCGTGAGATCATCACCACTTCCAAGCACGCCAGCGACTTCGAACACGTGATGGTGGAGCCCGAAGACGACCGGAAAGCTCTCTCCAGATACCCACCCCTGAGCGCCGAGCTCGACCGAGAGGATCACCGGCGTCAGAGCCACCATCGAAGAATGCGACACGCCACCGAAGCAAGCGAACCACCCGATCCGACTGGGGCACCAACGCCCATGAACATTCGCGCCATCAAGTCCGATCTGTCGTCGATAGACGCGTAGCGGGACGATCAGGGCGATTGCCAGGCGAAGATATGCAAGCCGACGTGGACCGCTCCCGAGTTCCGCCAGATGACGATGACGGTCCCGTCCCTCACCGACGACAGATCGTTTTGATCCTGACGACCGTCGCCGTTGCCTTGACGGGGCTCATTGCACTGACGTACTCGGGTCTTCGATCGGTACAAGGCATCACCGTGAGGTCATCGTCTGGACAGATGGTGCAGTGGCAGCGCGACGTTTCATACTGGAATTGCCTCGCCGCCCAAGCGCGCAGCCTCGTGGGTGCCAACGAACGGGTGGAGATCGACAAACAAGGTCTTGCAACGAAGGTCATCCTCGAAAAGACCGTTGGCGGATGGACGAGGCTGGTCTCCAGCGCGCAAAGGCCATCTGCTGTTCTTGCTCTCGAGAACAGCCAAGCACGAGATTCGTGCTTGGGCACTGTCGTGGTCGAATATCCACCGGACACTCCTTTGAGAGGCCCACCGGAACGGATCGGCTCAGGGGGGTCCGATCCTGGCAAGAACGTGTTGCCGCCCACGCCACTGTGAACACCGTTGAGGCCGCGATCCTCACGCTTCTGGTCTTCGCGATTGCAGGGACGTTGCCTGCCGCAGCCATCGCCGGACTCTCGGGTGCCACTCCGGCCCTGGCGATTCTTGTCGGTGCTGTTGAAAGCGCGGTGGCCGGTGCCTGCGTGCTTGTGATCGGCGGGACAATTCTGCCCTGGTACTTCGTGCTATCCGTCCTGGGTGCCCTTCTCTCCCTTCCAGCTCTGATGCGAAGGCACCGCCGGCGACCGCCGGCAGACGGATCGGGCGGCCGAAGCTTGCAGGTTCCGTCCATAGCCACCGTGACCGCACTGGTGCTGACTCTGGCCGCCTGCCTCGTGCCGTTGCGAGTTCCAACAGTCGGTTGGGACGCTCGGGCCATTTGGCTGCTCCGCTCGTCGTGGTTCCTCCAGGGACACGACTACCTGCTTTATGCCACGCGGAATCCGAATCCCAGCGCGCTGATCGCTCACGCCTCGTATCCCCCCTTGGTGAGCACGGCAGCTGCGGTCTCGTGGCAACTCACCGGTAATCATTCGGAACGATTGGGAGTCGTCGTCGTGGCCCTGTTGAACGCGACGGCGACGTTCGCAGCGGCATGGGTGATCGTAGAAGTTGGCCGCAGCGCGGGGCGCAAGCAAGGGCCGGGAAAGAAGGCCGGTTTCGCGGAATTGATCGGAGCGGTGTGCGCCGTCCTCTTCGTGCTCGTCGTCTTCGACGTCTTCGGACCGTTTGCCACCAACGGCTACGCGGATCCGCTCTGGTCGGTGGCGGCGGTCGGGGCGATCGGCTACGGCCTCATTCTTCCCTGCACCAGACGGAACGTCGGTGCCGCGGCGATTCTCTTGGCCGTGAGCGGTCTGACGAAGACCGAGGGAACCGCGACCGCGCTGGTCCTCTTGATCCTCATTTCGGCTCGCTCTGCCCTGCACGTCGTGCGGCCCCCACTGCGTGATGCGTCCGACCTCGGGCCATCACGTCGCTTCAAGGCCGCGGCGAGCGCACTGGGGCCGCTGGTCGCTTGCGCAACGGCCGGACTCTTGTCTCTGTCGCTTTGGCCGGCGCTCGTCAAAGTGGAGCACGCGGCGCGTGATTCCAACACGAGCGGTGCACGTCAAGGGACCTGGAGCTCCCGCACGCACGAGACGTTCACCGCCATGGCCCCCCACTTGCATCTTCTCCTTCTCGCCGTTCCTGTTGCCGTGGTCTCAGGCGTCGTCCTGTCAAAGCGTCGATCGAGGTTGCATGTCGGGAACGACCTCTGGGCCTGGCTCGGTCTCCTCGGAGGGACGTTCGTCGTCGCATTCGCGTATGTGAGCGGACCCGGCGCCACCTCCTTCTGGCTGCTCACCTCCGTACACCGGACCACAATGTTTCCCACCATTGCAGCCTGGCTGATCCTTGGGGTGTGGACCGCTCTCGCTCTGCTGTCGTTGGGCTCACCCAAGTCGCGAGCAACCTCGCCCGAGGCCTGAGCCCTCGCCCGGATCAACCCCCGAGCCGCCGCGGCCCTCGTTGCCAGATGAGCCGACCCAGCGGCGGCCATTGGACTCGATCAATGCCAACGGGTTCGGTCAGTGCGGGCCTTCAAGTTTTCTTGACGCGCGACCCATCGATTATGATGATGGCACTTTTTGATAATCAGGTTTCCACTCCGTGAGAAACCCATGAGAGACGGGGGTCGGGCATGACGACAGCGACGAGCCACGAGGCGCGGATGCTCGTGGACGGCAAGCTCGTTGAATCCGACACGGGCCGGACCTTCGACAACATCAACCCGGCCACCGAAGAGGTCCTGGGACAGGTAACCGACGGATCGATCGCCGACATGCAGCGCGCCATCGACGGCGCCCGGCGCGCCTTCGACGAGACGGACTGGTCCACCAACCACGAGTTGCGCAAGCGCTGCCTCTCCCAACTGCAAGAAGCGCTCGAGAAGGACCGCGAGGATCTGCGCGAGGAGCTCATCCTCGAGGTGGGCTGTCCTCGCATGACGACCCACGCCAACCAACTCGACATCCCACTCGACGGCGCGCTGCGCTACCCGGTCAAGCTGATTGACGAGTTCCCCTGGCGGACGAACCTGAGCGAAATCGTCGACCGCCGTGGCACCGCGAACACGCGCCAGATCTGGAAGGAGCCGATCGGCGTCGTGGGGGCCATCGTGCCGTGGAATTTCCCGCTGGAGGTGACCTTGAACAAACTCGGACAGGCGTTGGCCACCGGCAACACGGTGATCCTCAAGCCCGCCCCGGACACGCCGTGGAACGCCACGCGACTCGGTCGCCTCGTTGCCGAGCAGACGGACTTCCCCAACGGCGTCCTCAACGTGGTCACCTCTTCGGACCACCTCGTCGGCGAGGAGCTGACGCTGTCCCCCAAGGTTGACCTTATTTCGTTCACCGGATCGACCGCCGTCGGGAAACGGATCATGGAGAAGGGCGGCACGACGCTCAAGCGTACGTTCTTGGAGCTGGGCGGCAAGTCGGCCACCATCGTGCTCGACGACGCCGACTTTGCGGCCTCGGTCCCGTCGGGGGTCGCGGTGTGCTTCCACGGCGGTCAGGGCTGTGCCATTCAGACGCGGATGCTCCTCCCCCGTTCGCGCTACGACGAGGGGGTCGAGATCCTGAAGGCCACGTTGTCCTCCGTGGCCTACGGCGACCCGCAGCGTCCCGACGTCCTGATGGGCCCGCTGATCTCGGCCAAGCAGCGCGACCGCGTCCTCGGCTACGTACAGAAAGGGGTCGAGGAGGGGGCCACGCTCGCGCTCGGTGGCGGGCGGCCGGCCGATCTCCCCAAGGGTTGGTACGTCGAGCCGACACTCTTCACCGACGTCGACAACGCAATGACGATCGCCCAGGAGGAGATCTTCGGACCCGTCCTGGTCGTGATCCCCTTCGATGATGACGACGACGCCGTGCGCATCGCCAACGACAGCGTGTACGGACTCTCCGGTGGCGTGTTCTCCGGTTCGCTCGAGCGCTCTCTGGCCGTCGCCGAACGGGTGCGCACCGGGACCTTCGCCGTCAATGGGGGCATGCCGATCGGTCAGGCGGACATGCCCTTCGGGGGGTACAAGCACAGCGGGATCGGCCGCCAGAACGGACTCGCCGGCTTCGACCAGTATCTCGAGACCAAGTCCGTGGCGTGGCCGACGCCGCAGTAGGCCGTCGAGCCGTGCCGTGAACGGCCACGACCCCGTCCTCCGTCAGCACGGGTACCACTCGCTCCGGATCGCCCGCGTCGTTCCCGAGACACACGACGCCAGTTCTTTCGTCCTCGCGGTGCCAGAAAGCCTCGCCGAGACCTTCCGTTACCGCCCGGGCCAGTTCTGCACCTTCCGGGTGCACGTCGACGGTGACGAGCAGCTGCGCTCGTACTCCATGTCCAGTGCGCCCGTCACGGACAGCGAGCTGACCGTCACCGTCAAGCGTGTGGCGGGCGGACTCGTCTCCAACTGGTTCCTCGACAACCTCTCGGAGGGCTCCACGGTGGAGCTCACGAAGCCGGCGGGCGTCTTCTGCCCCCGGGACTCTGCACAGCCCGTCGTCGGCTTCTGCGGGGGCAGTGGCATCACACCGGTGATGTCGATCGCCAAGCACGTGCTGGCGACGACGCAACGGCCGGTCCGGCTCCTCTACGCCAACCGAGACCGCAATTCGGTGATTTTCGACGCCGCCCTCGGCGCCCTGGGCGCCGAGTACCCGGGCCGGCTGGAGCTACGGCACCACTTCGACACGGATGGCGGATTCCTGACGACCGAGGCGGTCGCGGAATTCGTGGCGACGGACCTCGATGCCGACGTCTACATTTGCGGGCCGGGCCCCTTCATGGACCTCGTGGAGTCGACGGTGCACGCGCAGGGCGTCGCGCCGGAGCGCATCTTCATCGAACGCTTCTTGGTGGAGCAGGCGGAGAAGACAGATGCGCTGATCGATGACGCGGCGACGGGCGCCGTGGACACGGCAGTGCCCGACGAGGTGACCGTGAGCCTCGGGGGCAAGACCGTGGTCGTCCGCTACCAGCCGGGCGACACGTTGCTCGAGACAGCCCGCCGGGGTGGCCTGCGCCCGCCGTTCTCGTGCGAGGCCGGCAACTGCGCCACCTGCATGGCCTTCTTGAAGGAGGGCTCGGTCCGGATGCGTGCGAACAATGCGTTGACGCCCGAAGAGGTGGAAGAGGGCTGGGTTCTCACCTGCCAGAGCCTGCCGTCCGGGCGGACGGTGACCGTCGAGTACGAGGCGATGTGATCCGGTTCAGGGCCCGGGCTCGACCATCAGGTCGAGATAGGCGGCACCGGAGTCGGGCACCCGAGGTTGACCCCAGCACTCGACCGGGAACGAGACCATGACCATGGAGTACAGCAGGTGGAGCAGGTTCACCTGGGTCTCGGACAGGTCGTCGAGGGGGAACTGGTCGAGGTAGGTCATGGCCGCGTCGGCGCGGGGCATGGCGGCGTCGTAGAGCGCCTGCATCTCGTCCATTGTGCTGGCCAGCCGTGTGGCGTAACGCTCGTGCTCGGTCGGCAGGCACCATTTGGCGGCGAACGGCTCCAGGTCGGAGAACTCGCTCGGCAAGAAGGTCGCGTCCATCTGCGTCATACCTCCACGTCCTGCTTCTTCTTGTAGTCGTCCACCCACTCTTGGACCACCTTGTGCATGTGGCGGCAGAGCACCTCCTGGTCCATCAGCGGGAACCGCTCGATCACGCGGGACTCGAGCATCGTCTGCGTCGCCTCGAGTGTGTTGGCGTCCTGCAAGCCGAACTCCTTGAAGGTGACGGCGGCATTCTCGTGCGCCACACGCTCGCGGGCGTTCTGTGCCGGGACGAAGTACAGCGTGCCCTCGAACACGTGCTCGTTGGGCGCAACGGGCCAGTAGTGGTACGTGAGATACCAGTTCTGTCCCCACACCAGGATGGTGAAGTTCGGCCAGAGCTGGAACGAGTCGAGTCCCCAGGGGTCGCAACCCGCCGGGTTGATACCGGCGTCCTCGGGGTCGAACCCGAGGTCGGGTGCATCCCAGGGGCCGAAGAGCCCGCTCCGCGTCACGCGGTCCACGGGTTTGGTCATGTTCTCCGCCAGATTCCAGGGATGGATGCCGGCCGTGCTGACCAGACGGTGGGGGCCGTCGATCTTGTAGGCGGGCGCCTCGAAACCGGCCTGTGCGGCGGCACTCGACCAATCGGCCGGTGACTGCTTCGCGTGGAGAATCGGCGTGTGGTAGAACTCTTGGAAGGCGTCCATGTAGAGCTTCCAGTTGCTCTTGACGTTGGCGCGGTAGAAGTAGCGCTCGGTCAGCTTCTCGAACGGGTAGTTCTCCATCTTGGTCACCATCGGCCCGAGGAAGTCGCGCAGCGACTGCTCCGGTTCCTTGGCCAGGTTGACGAAGATGAAACCCGCCCAGACGTCGCAGTGCACGGGGACGAGGCCGTAGTCCGCCTTGTCCAGGTCGAAGAACTCCTGCTCCTGCTGGACGAACGAGCACGCACCGTCGAGGTCGTAGCGCCAGGCGTGGTACTTGCACACGAATTGGCGCGTGGTGCCGCTCGTCTCCTCGTTCGGGTAGTCGTTCCAGACCAACTTGTTCCCCCGATGCCGGCACATGTTGTAGAAGGCGCGGACTTCGCCGTCCTTCCCCTTCACCACGACCACCGATGTCTTCGCAACGGCGAGCTCCTTCGTGAAGTAACTCCCCGTCCGCGGCAACTGCTCGACGCGGCCGACGTTGAGCCAGGCCCGCTTGAAGACCGCCTCGCGCTCCAGCTCGAAGAACTCCTGTGAGATGGAGTCCTCGTAGTTCATGGGCTCGGTCCCCAGGTCGAAGTGCTCCGTCCAGCTGCCTTCGGGTGGC
Source organism: uncultured Acidimicrobiaceae bacterium (assembly GCA_963744045.1). Taxonomy (GTDB): domain Bacteria; phylum Actinomycetota; class Acidimicrobiia; order Acidimicrobiales; family RAAP-2; genus Bog-473. The sequence goes on along the minus strand of CAVUSB010000019.1, from coordinate 274,284 downwards.
TTGGGCCAACGTGGCATGAGTTGGGTCCTCTCGGCGTGGCGTTCGTTGACAGGGGTGATGGTAGCACCCCTCTCTACAGATGAGAAGAGCGTTTTCAGTCCCGCAGGCCACGTTGCGGTGGCCCGGATACGTGCCCTGGCCTGCCCGTTGACCGTTTCTCCCATTTGATGTCATAGTGCTGACACCAATATCCGGGGGTACGCCGTGAGCACGACCAGCAGCAGCGACGTCTACTACGACACCTACGACGTCGGCATCAACGCCGATCCGTATCCCGTCTACCGGCGGCTCCGCGAAGAGGCGCCCGTCTATTACAACGAGACGCACGACTTCTTCGCGGTGAGCCAGTTCGCCGACGTGGAGAAGGGTCTCCTCGATGCCCAGACCTACATCTCCGGCAAGGGCGGGATCATCGAACTGATCAAGGCGGACATCGAGATCCCGCCCGGCGTGATCATCTTCGAGGATCCCCCGACACACACCATCCACCGGCGTCTTCTTTCGCGCGCGTTCACCCCGCGGCGAGTCGCCGAGCTGGAACCGAAGATCCGCGAGTTCTGCGCCACCAGCCTCGACCCGCTCCGAGGAACCGACCACTTCGACTTCATCGCCGACCTGGGCGCGCGCATGCCGATGCAGGTGATCAGCATGCTTCTCGGCATTCCCGAGAGCGACCAGGAAGCAGTGCGCGACCACGTCGACGCCAATCTCCGCACCGAGGCCGGAAAGCCGATGCAGGTCTCGGAGAACTTCGTCACCGGCGCCATGTTCGCCGACTACGTCGACTGGCGGGCCGAGCATCCCTCGGACGACATCATGACCGAGTTGTTGAACGTCGAGTTCACCGACGAAACCGACACCGTGCGCAAGCTGACGCGCAATGAGCTGCTCACGTACCTCGAGGTGCTCGCGGGAGCCGGGAACGAGACCACGACCCGCCTGATCGGCTGGGCCGCCAAGGTCCTGGCTGATCACCCCGACCAGCGGGCCGAGCTCGTCGCCGACCCCTCGCTGATTCCGAACGCCATTGAGGAGGTCCTGCGCTACGAATCACCGGCACCCCACGTGGGGCGGTGTGTGGCCAAGCAGGACCTGGTGGTGCACGGCACAGAAGTCCCGGCGGGCAGCGTGATGCTCTTCCTCCTGGGCTCGGCGAACCGGGACGACCGTCGATTTCCGGATGGCGACAGCTTCGACATACACCGGAACGACGGCCGGCATCTCACCTTCGGGAACGGCATCCACCTGTGCATGGGTGCCGCCCTGGCCCGGATGGAGGGGGTCATCGCTCTCGAAGAGGTCCTGTCCCGTTTCCCGGCGTGGGACGTCGACATGGAGAACGCCAAGCTCTCCCCCACTTCGACCGTGCGGGGTTGGGAGACCCTGCCGGTGTTCACGAAGTAGCCGGCGCGACATACCCGTGACGACCGTTCCGACGACCGGGAGCGTGCACCGCACCCCACCGGCCGCCGCCCGCCGTTCGTACGACGCCACGTTGCGGCGCCAACGTGCGGCCGAGACCCGGGAGCGCATCATTGCCGCCGGCTCCGAGCTCTTGCATGGCTCGTCGGTGCGGGACTGGCGTGGGCTGACGATCCGGGCGGTGGCCGAGAGGGCCGGCGTCAACGAGCGCACCGTCTACCGTCACTTCGGCAACGAGCAGGGGCTGCGCGACGCGGTGATGCACGAGTTCGAGAAGGAAGCGGGGATCGACCTGCGCGGCATGCAGCTCGAGGACGTGGCCGATGTGACGGCCCGCATCTTCGCCCACGTCTCCTCGTATCCCACCGACGCACGGCAGCCCCTGGACCCGACCCTGCTCCATGCCAAGCTGCGCCAGCACGAGGCCCTGCTCGCCGCCGTTTCCGCACGCGCCGGAGCCTGGTCGGACGCAGACCGCACGGCGGCGGCGGCCGTCCTCGACGTGTTGTGGAGCGTGGCCAGCTACGAGCGCCTGGTCGTGGACTGGCAGATGGATCCCGCCGAGGCCACGCGCGGCATCAGTTGGGTGATCGGGCTGATCCGCCTCGCCGTGGCGGCGAGCCCAGTTGGGCTCGCCCGTGGTCGGGATGCCCAGCGGAGGGACCAGTAGCCTTTCCCGGTGGCGAGCGACCGTCCCACCGTGGCACTGGTCCATGGGTGCACCCAGGGGCCGAGCGGCTGGGACAGGGTCCGCGGCCTGCTCTCCGGTGCCGGGGTGCGAAATGTGGCCCTCGACCTGGACCCCCGGGACTTCGACGGCACGACTGCGCTCGAGTGCGCCTCCCACATCGCCCGGGTCTTGGAGGACCACGCGCGTGTGATCCTCGTCGGGACCTCGTGTGCGGGGATCATCATCCCCGTGGTGACGATGCTCCGGCCGATCGATCACCTCGTGTTCGTCTGTGCGGGCCTTCCCGACATCGGCCGGTCGGCGACCGATCAGATCTTCAACGACGGTCTGCTTCATGACGAATGGCTGCACTACACCGGCGAGCCCGACAGCCCGGAAGCCGCCTCGAGATTCATGTTCAATGACTGCGACGGGGACGTGTTGACCTGGTCGCTCTCGACGGTCCGGCTGTTCATGCCCCAGCCGGCCTACGACGAGGTGACGCCGCTACGGTCGTGGCCCGAGACGCCATCGACCTATCTCCTCGGCACCGAGGACCAGATCATCAGTCAACGATGGGCTCGAGCGGCCGTGGCATCCCGACTGGGCGGCTCGCCGATCGATCTGCCGACGGGGCACTGTCCCCAGAACAGCAGGCCCGAGGTGGTCGCCGACGTCCTGACCCGCGTCGCCAGCCGGCGGGTCTGAGGACGTCAGGAAGCGAATCGGATGGGTACGACCTTGCTCCCCGCCGGATCGGTCGAGCTGGCGTTGTTGACCACGACGTAGCACTTGTGCGCCGCGTCGCACACACCGTTGCCGATCACACCGGTGCCGATGTCGAGGGCGACGGAGCCCGATCCGGTGGGATCAGGATGCAGAATCGCCGCGTGGGCAAAACTGCAGCCCGCCGAGCTGGCGGTGGAGATCTCCACCGTGGAGCACTCGAGGATGTTGACCACCTTGCCCGGGGTGTAGCCGCTCCACCGAACGGTGACGGTCTCCCCGTCGTGGAGACCGGTGTTGGGCGTGACGGTTGCGTGCAGGTGGACTGCCGCCACCTTGGGGACGGGCAGCGTGGATTGCGATCCCTGGGCCCAGGCGGTGTGCACAGCCGACTGGGAGGAGCGGCCGTCGGCCGCAACCTCCTGCAGCGCTCCGTGCTCGTGCTTGAGGTAGGCATCGAAGAATGCAGTCGTCGACCTCATGACCGCAGCCGACGTTGGTCCGACCACCCCCGAGGAGGCCATGTGGGCTGTCGAACCTGTCGTGTCCGTGGAAGGGTCCCAACTCAGTGCGAGCAGTGCCTTCGGTCCGCGCGCCTGGTTGAAGACGGCGACCGCGTCGCCGTAGGGAACGAGCCCGTCGTGGAGGTCTTGGACGACGAGCAGTGGCGGTGCCTGCGCCAGGTCATAGCGGCCACGTCCCAAGCCCTCGGTCGCGCCGGCCATGACGACGGCCGCCTTGACTCGCGTGTCACGACAACAGGTGTTGGCCACCAGGCCGAGCGTGGTGATCGCACCGTTGGAATGGCCGGCGGCGCCGACTTCGCCCGGTTCGACGAGTCCCGACAGGGGTCCATCCGGGGCGCGTGAGGCCTCGAGCACCTGGCCGATCACGAAACTCATGTCACCAGGCTGACTGCCGATGTCCCCGCCGTCGGGGCCGCCCGGCGTTTGGCTGCTCGACAGCGGGAAAAGAGGGGCGGCCACGACGTAGCCCGCAGCGGCCCAGGCCGCCAGCAACGCCCGGTAGTCCTGGGGTGAGCCGCCCAGGCCGTGCGCGAAGACGATCAGTGGGTACGGGCCATGGCCGGACTGCTCGGTCGATCCCGACTTTGCCGGGTACCAGATGCTCGTGACAAGCGTTCGAGAAGACCGCGCCGGCATCCCGTCCCACGCCGGGGTGGATCGCGTACTGTCGACGAAGGTCATCGTCGTGGTCGACACGAGTTTCGAACCGGAGGACACCGACGCCAGAGCCGGCGGAGCCGCGCCGACCGCGGTGGAGAGCAGGAGACCACAAGCGGCCGCGCCCAGGAGTGCCGCACATCGCATCCCCCGCACCTCCTCCCTGTCCGATGGAAGTGTCATGGTGGCACACGCTCCGGTCCGTGTCCCGTGTCCGCGCTCGGAAGGCGACTGCGCCCTCGTCAATGCAAGGGCTCGCCCGACCCATCCGCCAGGGCGGCCTTGTGCAAGGTGTTGGCGGCGAGCCGCATGTGCGCGGCATCGACGAGCTTGCCGTCCCGACCGATGGCGCCGACACCGCCGGCCTCGGCCTCGCGGTAGGTCGCCATCGCCTGCCGGGCCTCGGCCACCTCGTCGGGCGTCGGCGAGAAGATGTCGTTGGCGATCGGGACCTGGCTGGGGTGGATGGCCCATTTGCCGTCGTAGCCCAGCGCACTGGCCGCCAACGCGGACAGCCGGTAGCCCTCGGGGTCCTGATAGGCCGGATAGGGCGCGTCGATGGCGTCGATCATGGCCGCCCGGGCCGCCGTGAGCACCTGGGCCCGGGCAAAGTGCCAGAAGTCCCCCGGGTACGGCACGACGGGGTCGAAGTTGCCGTCGACGCGCGCCCGCAGCGAGGCCGAGAGATCGCCCGCGCCGAAGATCAAGGCCTCCAGTCGCTCGCTCGCCTGGGCGATCTCGAGCGCGTTGGCCAGTCCCTCCGCCTCTTCGATGAGGACCTCGAGGCCGATGGGCTGCGAGAGCCCCAGCTTTGTCTCCAACTGCGTCAACAAGACGTCGACCCACCAGACGTCGCGCGCCCGCCGCACCTTGGGGACGATCAGCACGTCGATGGCGTCGCGCGCACCCGTGACGATCTCAATGATGTCCCCGTGGCACCACGGCGTGTCCAGGCCGTTGACGCGGACGGCACGCACGGTGCGCCCCCAGTCCTGCCCCGTCAGCGCATCCACGGCGATGGCGCGGGCCCCTTCCTTGGCGGACGGCGCGCAGGCGTCCTCGAGGTCGAGGAACACCAGGTCGGCCCCCGACGACGGTGCCTTCTCGCACATGCGCTCACTGCTCGCCGGTGTGGCCAGCTCCGAACGTCGGGCTCGCGGTGCGCGCATGGTGCTCCTTGCTCGTGGTCTCAGATGATCCCGGCGTCACGCAACGCCTCGCGGCGGGCGGCGTCGAGGCCCAGCAGGTCGCCGTAGACGGCGTCGTTGTCCGCCCCCACGCCACGCCCGAGATGGTCGACCCGCCCCGGGGTGTCGCTCAGCAGGGCCACGGGGGCCTGCACCGTCATGGGTCCGAGGTCGGGGTCGTCCACCTCGAGGAACGTGCCGCGCGCCCGGAGATGCTCGTCGGCGAGGAGCTGGGCGGCGTCGTAGACGGGGGCGGCGGCCACTTCGGCCGCCTCGAACACGCGCATGACGTCGTCGAGGGAGCGGCTCCGGATCCATTGCGCCACGATGTCGTCGATTTCGTCGCCGTGCGCCTGGCGGCGGATCGGGTCGACGTAGTCCTCGTCTTCGGCCAACTCGGGTCGGTCGACGGCGCGGTAGAGGCGCATCACAATGTTGCGCGACGCGCTCGAGAGCGCGACCCAGCGTCCATCCGCTGTCAGATACGCGTTGCGCGGCGCACTGGCGTCGAGTCGGTTCCCGCTGCGCCCCATGACGATTCCGAGGTGGCTGTAGGCCAGCGTGGAGGTCTCAATCAGGCGGGCGAGCGGCTCCACCAGGTTCACGTCGATCAGCTGGCCCGAGCCCCCGTGCAGGTCCCGGTGGTAGAGCGCCATCATGACGGCGAAGGTGGCCGACTGGGCCGCGATGCCGTCGGCGAGGAAGAACGGGGGCAGCGTCGGGGGGCCGTCGAGCTGTCCGGTGACATGGGCGAACCCGCTCATGGCCTCGGCCAGCGTGCCAAAGCCCGGGCGGTCGCTGGCCGGCCCGCCGCCGCCGTAGCCACTGACGTGGAGCATGACGAGCCGCGGGTGCGCCCGGTGCACCGACTCGTAGTCGAGTCCCCAGCGCGCCAGCGCGCTGGGTCGGTTGTTCACGACGAGCACGTCGCTCACGTCGAGCATGCGGTGGAAGAGCTCCTGCCCTTCGGCGGCGCCCAGGTCGAGGGTGACGCACTGCTTGTTGCGGCCGACGCTCTTCCAGAAGAGGCCGATCCCGTTCTTTTGGTAACCCCATGTCCGCAGCGGGTCGCCAGCGCCGGGCTGTTCCACCTTGATCACCTCGGCACCGAACTCCCCGAGCGCCGTGGCCACCATGGGGCCGGCGGCCAAGGTGGCGGCATCGACCACCCGGAGGCCCTGCAGCGGCCGGGCCGTGTCAGGCACCGTGGACTGACTCGGGACGTCTCGAGCCCGAGATGCCCGCGCAGCGTCGAGCTGGTGTAGCGGTCGCGGAAGACGCCCCGGCGCTGCAGCTCGGGCACCACCAGGCGGACGACGTCCTCGTAGGCTCCCGGCGAGTGCGTGGCGGCGATGACGAAGCCGTCGCAGGCGCCCCCCTCGAACCACTCCTCCATCTGGTCGGCGATGTCGGGGCCGGTCCCGACGAACCGGGGCCCCTGCAGCAAGGTTGCCCGGTGCCCGGCCAGGTCGCCCAGTGTCACCGTGTCACCGCCGATGTGTGCCTTGATGTTCTGCACGAGCCCACGGATACCCGACACTGACGCAATGAGCTCATCGGTGATGGGCGCGTCGAGCGACAGGCCGGAGAAGTCGTAGTTCATCAACTCGGAGAGCAGGGTGAGCGAGGCCATCGGGTCGACGAGGTCGTTCAAGAACAGCTGCTCGCGCTCCTCGGCGTGCGCCTTGGACTCCCCGACGACCGTGTAGGCCATCGGACACATGTTGATGGCGTCGGGGTCCCGCCCGTGCTCGCCGATCTTCTCCTTCTGGTCCTTGTAGTGGGCGCGGGCGACGTCGAGGCCGGGATCGCCGGTGAAGATCAGCTCCGCCCACTTGGCGGCGAACTCTCGACCCCGGCCCGACGACCCCGCCTGCATGAGCACGGGCCGTCCCTGCGGTGTCCGGGGCACGGTCAACGGGCCGCGCACGTCGAACCACTCCCCCTCGTAGTTGAGCTCGTGCACCTTGTCTGGGTGGGCGAAGAGCGGCGTCTCGCGGTCGAGCACCAGCGCGTCGTCGTCCCAGCTGTCCCAGAGTCCCGTCGTCGCCTCGAGGAACTCGTCGGCCCGGTCGTAGCGCGCATCGTGGCCGAGGTGCTCCTTCAGGCCGTAGTTCTGCGCCTCGCCGTCGTTCACCGACGTCACCACGTTCCAGGCGGCGCGGCCACCGGAGAGGTGGTCGAGCGTGGCGAACGTCCGGGCCACGTGGAACGGGGAGTAATAGGTCGTCGAGTAGGTGGCCCCGAGCCCGATGTTCCTGGTGGCCGCGGCCACGATGCCGAGCACGATGCTCAGGTCCAGCTTCACCGGCCGGGCACCGGTGCGGACCGCCTCGGCGACGGACCCGCCGTAGATTCCGGGCATGGCGAGCCGGTCGTCGAAGAACATGAGGTCGAAGCAGCCGTCCTCGAGGGTCCGGCCGAGTTTCTCGTAGTAGGCCGCCGTGAGGAATCCGTGCTCGGTGGCCGGATGGCGCCAGGAACCGGCGTAGACCGTGGCGTTCCCTGCCTGCATGAACCCCACCAACGCCATCTGCCGCTTCGTTCTTGGCCATTCGCTCCCCTCTCCGGGCAGAGGCCGAACTTAATATGTAATATTTCAGATATCAAACTTGTCACGACCACCGTCAGGGCCCAGGCGGCCAACGAGCTGCGCGACCGGATCCTCACCGGGCGGCTGCAACCGGGCGACCGCCTGGACCTCGACCAGCTGACGGCCGAATTCGGCATCAGCCGGACGCCCATCAGGGAGGCCCTGCTCGAGCTGTCCTACGAGGGCCTGGTCGAGATCACCCCGCGCAGCGGCATGGCGGTGGTCGGCATCACGCCCGAGGACGCCGTCGACAACTTCGCCGTGCTGGCCGCCCTGGTCGGCAAGGCGGCCGAGATGGCGACGGGCCGCATGACGCCGGCTCAGCTGGCCGAGCTGGCCGAGCTGGCCGACGCCATCGAGGGCTCCGACGACGTGGTCGCAGCCAACCGCCGCTTCCACCGAGCCTTGAACCTGGCCGCCCGCTCGCCTCGCCTGCTCACCTATCTGCGCCAGGCGGTGCGAGTGGTGCCGGGCAATTATTTCGAGCTCTTCCCCGAAGCGGAGCAGCGCAGCAAGGACGAGCATGCTGCGCTGCTCGGCGCCATGACGCGAGGGGACGCGCCGGCGGCCCGTTCCATCGCCGAAGCGCACGTCTTGTCCGCCGGCGAGGCCCTCGGCGGCTGGCTGGCCGCCCGGGCGGCGCAGCACCAGGCCCGCATCGCGCCCGCCTGACGCCGGCGAGCGGGTTACTTCTTGCTGGCCCTGTCGCGCTGCGACGAGAGTGCCCGATCGACGTTGGCCCGAAGTTCGGGTGTCGTGAACGAGCGGTCCTCGGCGCTCAGCGCGAAATCGAGCGAGGCCAGGACGGCGCGTTCCAACTGGATGTTGATGATGCGCTTGGTGTCCTCGACGGCGCCTTTGGGCAGCTTGGCGATGCGATGCGCACAGGCCATCGCCTGGTCCAGCACCTCGTCGTCGGGGCAGACGTGATTGACCAGGCCGATGGCGGCGGCACGCTCTGCCGGAATCCGATCTCCCGTCAGCGCGTACTCCTTGGCGAGCTGCAGGCTGGTGAGCAGCGGCCACACCACGGGCCCGCCGTCGGCCGCCACCAGGCCGAGCAGCACGTGTGGGTCGGCCAGATGTGCGCTCGCCGCCATGAACACGATGTCGGAGAGGGCGACGAGGCTGCACCCGAGACCGACCGCGGGGCCGTTGACGGCAGCGACGATCGGCAGCCGGCAGGCCACCATGCCGGTCACGATCTGCCGGCCGTGCACGAGGGTCTGGTGGCGGAGATCGCCGTCCTTGGACAATTCGTCGAGGTAGGCGAAGTCCCCGCCGGCGGAGAAGGCGCGGCCGGCGCCCGTGAGCACCGCCACCCGCGCCCCCGCGTCGGCGTCGAGCTGCGGAAAGAGGGACGCCAGCCCCGCATGCAGCACGTGATTGGTGGCGTTGAGGTCGTCGGGCCGGTTCAGCGTGATCACGCGGACGGGACCGTCCGAGCGAACCTGCAGCTCGTCGGGAAGGTCGTAGGTACTCATGATGTCGGTAGCTCCAGGATCCGTCCGGCGATGAGATTGCGCTGTATCTGCGACGTGCCGCCCATGACGCTCTGGGCACGACTGTAGAGGTACACCTTCAACCAGGTCTCGTCCCCGTCGGCGTGCACGGCGCCGCCGACGGAGAGCGCCGCATGACCCACCGCCTGTTCGGCTGCGGTCATCAGGAGCTTGTCGACGGAGCCTTCGGGCCCGTGTGACAAGCCGCTGAGCCGGTCCGAGAGCCGGCGGCTCACATGACACCGCAGCATCTCGGTCTCGACCAGCGCCCAGGCCAGATCGCGCTGCGCCTCGGGGCCGAAGCGCGCGGGTCCCTCCTCGACGACGCGCGCCAGCTCGTTGACGAGCTTGCCGTAACGCGCCACGTAGCCGAGCTCGCCCGGTTCACGCTCGTGGCTGACTACCGTCATGGCGAGGCGCCAGCCTTCGCCCGGCTCGCCCACCATGTTCGCCGCGTCGACACGGGCGCCGTCGAAGAGCACCTCGCCGAACTCGCGCGTGACGCCGTTGATCATCTGCAGCGGCCGCTGCTCGATGGCGGGTTGTCCCATCGGCACGATGAAGGCCGAGATGCCCTTGTGCGTCGGCACGTCGGGGTCGGTCCGGGCCAGGACCAGGCACCAGTCGGCTGCATCCGAATAGCTGGTCCAGACCTTGTGACCGGTGATCACGTATTCGTGGCCGTCGCGCACGGCCCGCGTCCGCAGCGAGGCCAGGTCGGACCCGGCGTCGGGCTCGCTGAAGCCCTGGCACCAACGCTCCCGGCCGTTCACCAGCCCGGGCAGGAAGCGGCGCCGGACGTCCTCGTTGCCGTGCCGGAGGAGTCCCTGGACGAGGTAGCCGACACTCGGCCGCGGTGGCGCGCCGGCGGTGATCAGCTCCTCGTCGAGGATCACTTCGTAGACACTGGGGAGGTCGTGGCCGCCGACTTCGGTCGGCCAGGACAACCCGAAGAAGCCGGCGTCGTAGAGCGTCCGGTGCCAGGCGGCCTGCCCGGCCCAGTACTCGTCGGCCGTCGACGAGGCCGGCAGACCCGGGTTGTTCCGACTGAGCCAGGCGCGTAGCCGCAGCCGGAACTCGAGCTCCCCTGGGGAATCAGCGAAGTCCATCGTCCATCCCGATGTTGCGGGCCGCCAGCACGCGCGCCAAGTTGGGCCCGACGCCGCCGAGGACATCGCTCGACAGCAGGGCACGGCGCAAGAAGACGTGGGCCAGGCACTCCCAGGTGTTGCCGATGCCACCGTGCACCTGAATGGCCGTCTCGCAGACCGTGCGGGCCGCCCGGGAGCAGTAGGCCTTGGCAGCCGACGCCGCGGCGAGGGCCTCGGAGGCCGGCAACGCATCAACGGCCCAGGCCGCATGGAGGGCGACGCTGCGGGAGCCCTCCATGGCCACGAAGGCATCGGCCAGCAGGTGCTGCACCGCCTGGAACGATCCGATGGCGGCGCCGTACTGGCGGCGCGAGCGGGCATAGTCGGTCGTCAGGTCGAGGGCGCCGCGCATCACACCCACGAGGTCGGCGCTCGTCACCGCCAGGCCGAGGCCCTGCCAGGCCGCCACGTCGTCGCTGTCCAGCGGGCGGGACTGTCCGTCAACGGCGAGGACGGTCCCCGGTGCGGGGACGGAGGCGACGGGTCGCGTGAGGTCGACGCCACCCGACGCTGGTGCGCGGGAGGGCGGTTGGAGCGCGACCGCACCGACGGCCCAGCCTCCAGCGCTGCCGACGGACACCAGCGCCGTCTCGGCGAGGCCGGCGTCGATCGCCACGGCACCCGCCGGCACACGGCCGCCCTCCTCGGTGGCCAGTGCTCCGAGGTCGGCGCACAACACCACCGTCTCGGATCCGCCGGCGGCCGGCGCACCGGCTCGTCGACGGAGCTCCGCGGCCAGGGTCGCGCCCAAAAAGGCGACGTCGGCGAGGCCGCGGCCGAGCTCCTCGGCGACGAGCGCGACCTCGACCGCCGAGGCCCAGGCTGTTCCGTCGTCTGTCGCCGTCCGCAGCTCGCGCCATCCGGAGGCGGCGACGGCGGCGTCGAGCTTCGCGGCGCGCTCCCCGTCGCCGAGCCCGGCCACGCCGTGGACGCCCAGGCGATCGACCACCTGCGCCGCGGCGTCGCGCAGCGCGACCTGTTCGGGCGAGAGACGAACGTCCATCAGTCCGTCGGCGCGGTCGCCAGAACCGGGCCCCACTCGTCGCGCAGGGTGCGCCGCAACACCTTGCCCGAAGGGGTGCGCGGGATGGCGTCGACCAGGACGACGCGGTGCAGGCGCTTGTAGGTGGCCAGCGCGTCGGCGACGAGCCGTTCGAGATCCTCTGTGGTGACGTCGGAGCCGGCCTGGAGCTCGACGGCCGCCACCGGCACCTCGCCGGCCCGCGCGTCGGGCACGCCGAACACGGCGCAGTCGGTCACGGCGGGGTGGCCGTGCAGCACGGCCTCGATCTCGGCGGGGGCGACCTGAAAGCCGCTCACCTTGATCATCTCCTTGCTGCGGTCCGTCAGATGGACCCAGCCCTCGGGCTCCAGCCAGCCGACGTCACCAGTCCGGTACCAGCCGTCGGCGAAGGCCGCCGCCGTGGCCTCGTCCGGCAGGTAGCCGGCCATGGCCGACTCGCTCAGGACCTGGACCTCGCCCACGCCGCCCGATGGCAGGACCTCCCCGGTGTCGAGGTCGACGACGCGCAGCGTCACGCCGGCGACTGGGAGCCCGGCGGAATCGAGGCGCCACCTGTCCGGATCACCCACGGGATTCGCCGTGATCACCGGCACCTCGCTCGTCCCGTAGGCGGGGAGCCAGCGCACACCCGTGCGGGCCGACACCAGCTCGGCCACGCTGGCGGTGATCGGGGTGGCGCCCCACATGACGTAGCGCAGCGACGAGAGGTCGTAGTCCTCGAGGTTCGGGTGGTTGGCCATCGCCAGCGCGATCGGGGCGACGGCCATCTCGAGTGTCATGCGCTCGTCCTGAATGCAGCGCAGCTCCTCGTCGAGGTCGAAACGACGGTGGAGCCGGACGGTGGCACCGGCCGCGGCGGCGGCGAGCAGGTTCAACAACCCCAAGATGTGCGACGGCGGGGTCGCCACCTGGAAGCGGTCCTCAGGACCGAGGCCCAGCGCGGTCACCCAGTGCTGCGTCCCCAGGTCGATCGACCGGTGGATGTGGCGGACCGCCTTCGGCCGGTCCGTCGTCCCGGAGCTGAAGACGAAGACGGCGTCGTCCGTCTCCTCCACGGGGACCGACGGTGCCGGCACGTCACTCGTGCGGTCGAGCACCACCGCGGCAACGGCGTCGTCGAGGTCGAGCACGGCGTCCGCGCCCAGCCGCTGCGCCAGGAGGTCGACCCCCGCGCCGTCGGCAATGCCGTAGCGGGGCGCGGTGAGATCGAGGGCCGTGCCGACTTCGAGCGCCTTCCACGAGGAGTTGAGCATGACGGGAGCGGCACCGAGCTTGCTGGCCGCATGGACCGTCACGACGAACTCCGGCCGGTTCGACGTCATGACCGCCACGCGGTCACCCCGTCCCACTCCCCGCGCGGCCAGGTGCTGCGCCAGCGCGTTGGCGGCGCGATCCAGTTCCCGCGTAGGTCCAGCGGTCGGTGCCGGCCAGGACGGCGGCGTGATGGGGGAGCCTCTCGGCGGCCGACTCGAGCCCGTGATGCATGAGGCTCGCTGCCATGGGGAAACATTCTTCTCCGAATTGAGATTCAGCGTCAACACCAGTGAAGTGTATGGTTATCGGCGCTATGAGCAGCCCTCTTTCGGCCGCGACCGACGAGGACGTCCGGTCCGCGATCATCGAGACTGTCCGGCGCTTCGTGGAGCGAGAGGTCGTCCCCGTCGTTGCCGACCTCGAGCGCGCCGACACCTACCCGGAGAAGATCGTGGAGCAGATGCGCGCGCTCGGCCTCTTCGGCGTGACCATCCCCGAGGAGTACGGCGGCCTCGGCCTCGACCTGTTGACCTACATCGGCGTTATTGAGGAGCTGGCCTACGGCTGGATGAGCCTCACCGGCATCGTGAACACCCACACCATGGCCGCCACCATGATCCTGACGCACGGGACGCAGGAGCAGAAGCGGCGCTGGCTCCCCGCCATGGCCTCCGGAGAGCGGCGCGGCGCGCTCTCGCTCTCGGAGCCCGACGCCGGCAGCGACACCCGCAACATTTCGTGCCGGGCCCAGCGCGACGGTGACGAGTACGTGCTCAACGGCAGCAAGGCCTGGGTCACCAACGGCGAGCGGGCCTCCATCGTCCTGCTGGCCGCCCGGGCCGAGGAGGGCATCACCGCCTTCATCGTCGAGAAGGAGCCCGGCCCGCACTTCGAGGGCATTGCGGTCAGCAAACACATGGGCAAGCTGGGCTACCGCGGCGTCGAGACGGTCGAAATGGCGTATACCGATCACCGCGTCCCCGCCGGCAACGTCGTCGGTGAGCTCGGACGCGGCCTGCCCCAGATCCTCGGCGTGCTCGAGGTGGGTCGGATCAACATTGCGGCGCGGGCGGTCGGCGTCGCCCGGGCCGCCTTCGATGCCGCGCTGGCCTACAGCCTGCAGCGCGAGACCATGGGCAAGGTCATCGGCGAGCACCAGGCCATTCAGCTGAAGCTGGCCGACATGGCCACCCGCCTGGAGGCGGCCCGGTTGCTCACGCGCAACGCGGCCGAGCGTCGGGCGCAGGGACTGCGCTGCGACGTCGAGGCCGGCATGGCCAAGCTCTTTGCCAGCGAGACCGCACTGGAGCTCAGCACCGAGGCCATGCGCATCCTCGGCGGGGTCGGCTACACGACCGAGTTCCCCGTCGAGCGTTTCTACCGCGACGCTCCGCTGATGATCATCGGCGAGGGGACCAACGAGATTCAGCGCATCGTGATCGCCCGGGGCCTGCTGGCCCGGGCCCGCGGTCAGGCCTGAGCAGGCCCTCCGCACGCGCCCCGGCGCGCCGCGAGCTCGTCCAGGACCTCCTCGGTGTGCTCGCCGAGAAACGGCGCCGGCGCCGCCCGGTCGACGGGCACGTCGGAGAAGCTCACCGGGCCGTTGATGGATCGTCGCCTCGTCCCGTCGGTGTCCTCGGGGAGGTGGAGGAACCCGTCGTTGGCGGCGAGCTGGGGGTCGGCGAGCACGTCGGCCGGCCCCTGGGCCGGTGCCCACCAGACGCCCTCGGCATCGAGACGCTCGGCCCACTCGTCGAGCGTCCGCTCGCCGACGATGTCGTCGAGCACTGCGATCACCTCGGTGCGGTTCGTGCGGAGCGCCTTGGCGTCGGCGAAGCGGGGGTCGGCGCGCAGGTCAGTCCGACCTAGGGCGCGCAGCACGGGGTCGATGTGGCGGTCCGCCTCGAGACCCGTGAAGAAGAACCAGCGACCGTCCTTGGTCCGGTAGGAGTTCATCAAGGGCGTCTGGTTGGAGTGCCTTGCCTCGGACTTCGCCACCTTGCCGATGGTCTCCTGCAGGCTGAGGTCCCACCCCAGGACATACGTCCCGGTCCGCAGCAGGGAGACCTCGACGACGCGGCCACGCCCGGTCTGGCGTTGCTCGAGCACCGCGGCCAGGAGGCCGGCCAGGGCCGCCAGCCCGCTGATGTGGTCGCCGATGCCGCCGCGCGCGTTGAGCGGGACACCGTCGCTGTTGGCCAGCTGGACGGAGAGGCCCGAGCGCGCCCAAAAGGCCCCGATGTCGTAGGCCGGACGGTTGCGGTCCTGGCCGCGCAGGCCGTAGCCGCTGACGCTGCAGTAGACGAGGCGCGAATGACGGGCGACGGTGGCCGCCGGCTCGAGGTCGAGGCCGTCGAGCGCGTCGGGACGCAGGTTGGTCAGGAAGACGTCCGCCGTCGACAGCAGCTCCTCCAACCGTTCCCTCGCCTCGGCCTGGCGCAGGTCGAGGACGACGCTGCGCTTGCCCCGGTTGTCCTGCGCGAAGGCCGGGTTCGGGAAGTCCTGTCCGATGCCCAGCGAGCCGAAGGCGCTGCGCATCGGGTCACCGTTCGGTGGCTCCACCTTGATGACGTCGGCGCCCCAGTCGGCCAGCAACGCGCCGGCCGAGGGGGCGGCCACCCAGACACCCATCTCCACCACGCGCAGCCCCGCCAGGGCGGTCAACCCGCCCGGCCCGGTCGTCTCGTCCGCCGTCATCGGGCGGCGCTCGCGGCGGCCTGGTCCCGGAGTACATCCTTGAGCACCTTGCCGGTGGCGTTGAGCGGCAGGGCGTCCACGATCTCGACGACACGGGGCACCTTGTAGTTGGCCATTTCGTTGCGACTCCATCCGATGATGTCCTGCCCGGAGACGCCCCCGGTCACGACCACGAACGCCATGCCCACCTCACCGAGCCTCGGATCGGGAATGCCGATCACCGCGGCCTGCTGCACGGCGGGGTGCCGCAGCAATGCGTTCTCGATTTCAGCCGGGTAGGCGTTGAACCCGCCGACGATGAACATGTCCTTGACGCGGCCCACGATGCGGAGCCGGCCGGCCTCGTCCAACTCGCCGAGGTCCCCGGTGCGCAACCAGCCGTCCGCCGAAAGCACCTTGGCCGTCTCCTCGGGGTCGTCGAGATAGCCCGCCATGATGCTGCCGCCGCGGAGGAGCACCTCTCCCGGCTGCCCGGTCGCGACCTCGTGGCCGTCCTCGCCGACGAGACGCAGCTCGAACCCCGGCCGCGGCCGCCCCACCGTCGTGGCGACGGCTTCGGCGTCGTCGTCCGCGGACGTGGCGCAGGCGGTCCCCGCTTCGGTCAGCCCGTAGCCGGTGACGATGTTCGCGAAGGGAAGCTCGTCATCGACTCGCCGGATCAGTTCCACCGGGATGTCAGCCGAGCCGGTCACTGCCACGCGCAAGGACGAGAGGTCGTGCCGCGCCCGCTGGGGATGGTCGAGGATCGATTGGTAGAGCGTCGGGGGTCCCGGAAGGACCGTGACGTGCTCCGCCGCGACGCGAGCCAGAACCCGGTCCACGTCGAAGACGGGCTCGGGAAGCATGGTGGCGCCGCTGGCGACGCTGGCGAGGATGCCGGCTTTGAGGCCGAACATGTGGAAGTACGGATTCACCTGGAGGTAGACGTCACCGTCATGGAGGCCGGTCATGGCCACCCAGTCGCTGGCCACGATCAACGTGCGGCCGTGGGTCATCACGACGCCCTTCGGCACGCCCGTCGTCCCCGAGGTGAAGAGAATGTCGGACGGATCGTCCGGGCCGAGCGCGGCACTGCGCCGCTCGACCTCGGCGCGTGTCGCTGGAGCGGCGTTCGACCTGAAGTCCTGCCAGGACTGGGCCGAACCGTCGGCCTTCCCTTGGGCGATGACGATCGTCTGCAGCGCCGGCAGCGCGGTGCCGGTGTCCTCGAGCATGGCGACGTAGTCCGTGCCCAGGAAATCGGTGACCGTGACGAGGACGCGGGCACCGCTGCGGGAGAGAATGACGGCGGCCTCGGCCCCCTTGAAGCGGGTGTTGACGGGCACCAGGACTGCGCCGGCTGCGAAGACGCCGAGGGCGGCCACCGTCCATTCGGCGCAGTTGCCGCACCAGATGGCCACCCGATCACCCGGTTCGACTCCCGCCGCGACCAGTGCGGCACCGAATTCCCGCGCCGACTCGGCCAGCTCGGCATACGTGAGGCCGGTCGACCCGTCGCGCACGGCCACCAGGTCCGCGAACTGCGTGGCCGCGCTCGTGACCATGGCGGGAATAGAGGGCCAGGGTGAGACGACAGGTGCGGTGCTCACCGCCGGACCGGTGCCGGCCCGAGGTCGACCTTTGAGAACGGTCCTCTTTCCATACAATAATGATACTTTCGAACGTGAACCCCACAAGAGGGTGGGTGTCCGCTGGCTCGCCACGCGTGACGAGGGAGGGAGACGACATGGTCAGTACTGCGCCGGCGCCTTACTACGACCCCTACGACTTCGACATCGACGCCGATCCCTACCCCGTCTGGAAGCGCCTGCGTGACGAGGCGCCCCTCTATTACAACGAGAAGTACGACTTCTATGCCATCAGCCGGTACGACGACGTGGAGCGTGCCTCGGTCGAGTGGCAGACGTACAGCTCGGCCAAGGGCTCGGTGCTCGAGATCATAAAGTCCGACATGTCGATGCCCCCGGGCTTGTTCATCTTCGAGGACCCACCCGACCACGACCTCCATCGGGGGATTATGAGTCGCGTCTTCACCCCGAGGCGCATGGCGGCCATTGAGCCACAAGTACGCGATTACGCGGCGCGGACGTTGGACCCGCTGATCGGGAAGGGTGGCTTCGACTTCATCCTCGACCTCGGTACCGAAATCCCCATGCGCACCATCGGCATGCTCCTCGGCATCCCCGAGGAGGATCAACAGGCGATCCGCAACAATATCGACGAGGGCCTCCGGCTCGAAGAGGGCGTGATGCCCGAGGTCGACTTCAGTCAGGGGGGTGCCGTCGACTCGGACTACGGCGCCTACATCGACTGGAGGGTCGACCACCCCTCCGACGACCTCATGACCGAGCTCCTCAACGCTGAGTTCACCGATACGGACGGGACGGTGCGCACCCTGACCCGCGATGAGATCCTCGGTTACATCGGCCTGCTCTCGGGGGCCGGGAACGAGACCACGACGCGCCTCATCGGTTGGGCCGGGAAGCTGCTGGCCGAGTACCCCGAGCAGCGCGCCCAGATGGCGGCGGACCCGTCGTTGATCCCGGCCGCCATTGAGGAGTGCCTCCGCTACGAGCCGCCCTCCCCCGTCCAGTCGCGCTACGTGACCAAAGAAGTGGAGCACCACGGCCAGACCGTCCCGGCCGGCAGCGTGATGGTGCTCCTCAACGCTTCGGCCAACCGCGACGAGCGCGCGTTCGACGACCCCGACCGCTTCGACATCCACCGCAAGGCGCAACGACACTTGAGCTTCGGCTACGGCTTGCACTTCTGCCTCGGGGCGCACCTGGCGCGCCTCGAAGCGCGCGTCGCGTTGGAAGAAGTGCTCAAGCGGTTCCCGGAATGGGAGGTCGATACGGCGAACGCCGTGCAGGCACGGACCTCGACGGTGCGGGGATGGGAGAAGCTGCCGGTTCTCGTACCGTGACAGACACGGATCGCTACACGGTCGTGCAGTGGGCGACCGGGAACATCGGGTCGCACTCCCTGCGGGCCGTCATTGCGCATCCCGACCTCGACCTCGTCGGCCTGTACGTCTACTCGGAGGACAAGGCGGGGCGCGACGCGGGCGAGCTCTGCGGCGTGGCGCCCACCGGGGTGCTGGCCACCCGTGACATCACGGAGATCCTTGCCCTGCAGCCCGATTGCGTGCTCTACATGGCTGACCGAGTGGACGTCGACGCGCTCTGCCGGCTGCTCGAAGCCGGGGTGAACGTGATCTCGACGCGCAGCGAGTTCCACAACCCGGCCCGACTCGACCCCGAGACACGCCGGCGCATTGAGGCTGCCTGCGCGCAGGGGGGCTCCTCGCTCCACAGCACCGGCTCGAGCCCCGGCTTCATCACCGAGGCGCTGCCACTCGTCCTCACCTCGTTGCAGCGTCGGCTCCATCATCTGCTGATTGAGGAGTTCGCCGACATGTCGTCGCGCAACTCGCCGGAGCTGATCTTCGACCTCATGGGCTTCGGCCGCGACGTCGCCTCCTTCGATCCGCGCGGCGTCGAGGCCCACGGCGGCGCGTCCTTCGCCGGTTCCCTCGAGGTCCTGGCTGACGCGCTCGTCGCTCCCGCTCGACGCGGTCGAGGCCACAGGTCAGGTGGCCACAGCCCGCCAGGACGTGCAGATCGCGGCGGGCAGGGTGGCGGCGGGCACCATCGCGGCCCAACGGATGCAGGTCAGGGGCCTCCGCAACGGCAACCCGCTGGTGACGTTCAGCGCCAACTGGTACCTGACCACCGACGTCGATCCGGCGTGGGACCTGCGCGAAACGGGCTGGCACGTGCTGGTCGAGGGTGACACCCCCCTCGACGTCGACATTCGCTTCCCGGTGCCACCCGACGAGTGGGCGGCCACGTCGCCCGGGCTCACGGCACATCGGCCCGTGAACTCCATTCCCTTCGTCTGCGCGGCTGAACCCGGTATCCGGACGATCGTCGACCTCCCGCAGGTCGTCGCCATGCTCGGCTGATGGTCGTTCCATGAGCACCGTTGGCCTCGTCGTCGGAAACCCGAAGGCACAGTCGCGCACGCTCGCGCTGGCGGAAGAGGTCGCCGCTGCTGCCGGCGGCGCAGCAGGACTGGACGGTGCGGACAGGCTCACGGTGGACCTGGCCGAGCTCGGGCCGGACCTGTTCGACTGGTCCTCCCCCCGCGTCAAGGAGACCCACGATCGGGTCTGCTCGTGTGCGTTGGTCGTGGTGGCGTCCCCCACCTACAAGGCCAGCTACACCGGTCTCCTGAAGTCCTTTCTCGACTGGTTCAGCACAACCGATCTGGAAGGAGTGACCGTGGTGCCGGTGATGACCGGTGCCGGCGCCCACCACGCCCTCGCGGTCGAGGTCCACCTGCGGCCCCTGCTGGTCGAGCTCGGTGCGACCCTCCCGACCCGAGGGCTCTACGTGACCGAGGGTGAGTTGGCGGAAGCGGACGTGGCCATCTCCACGTGGCTCAGTGCCGCGGGTCCGCAGTTGCGACGCGCCGTGGCGGCACCGGAGAAGGCTGCGCACACCACAGGCCCGGACGGATGACGCCCCCGGAGGAAGTGCGGCTCGCACCCATCCCGTTCGCCGAATGGGACGAGCAGACCCGCACCACGCTGCTGCAGTTCCTGCGTCGACCTGAGATCTACCTGACAGGAGCGGCAGATGCACCACCCATGCCGATCGTGCTCGAGATGTTCGCCCATCACCTCGCGCTCAGCGCATCGTGGCTCCCCTTCACCGACATGCTCGCCGGCCCGGACGCCAAGCTGCGCGCACGGACACGCGAGCTGCTCATTCTGCGGGTCGCCTGGCGGACGCGTTCAGGGTACGAGTGGGCCCAGCACAGGCGCATGGCCGCCGACGCCGGACTGACTGCGGCGCAAATCGACGCCACGACCGAGGGGCCCGCCGCGGCCGTGTGGACGCCGGTGGAGCGGACCTTGTTGACCGCGGTCGACGAGTTCATCGACGACCACGCCGTCGGCGATGCCACCTGGGGCGCTCTCGCGGCCGAATTCGACCCCGCCGAACTGTTCGAGCTCCTCTTCCTCGTCGGGGGTTATGTGTGCCTGGCGGGCGTACTCAACAGCATCGGTCTCCGAGGCGAGCTCCCGACCCCACACACCACACTGAAGTCGACATGGCACACTAAGAGCACCTCGACCCCTGGGTATGGAGTGGCTCGAGACCCATCCGGACCGCTCAGGTCAGCGAGCTTCTTATCGCCGCAGCTCCGCCGGGTTGATCGGCTACATCCACGTGTGCCTTCACCGTTGGCGCTCGGTCTGGCACCTCGCCGGCGAGCTGAGCGATCTGGTCCTTCTCTGCGCGCCGTGGGGTCCGCCCGGCGTCGTCTCGCGCGCGCGGCGCGCCGGGCGCCCGGCTCCGGCGCTCGCGGCCGGTCCGCGGTCACGGCCAGGTCGTGTCCGGGCGGCGGTCGTCGCTCCGGCGCGCTCGTCGGCCCTGGCCACGGTCGGCGCACGTCCGGCGCGTGCTTCCGGTCGGCGCCGCCCCCTGTCGCGCTCGCGGCTCGGCGGTGCAGCTGGTCCCTCCGGCGTGCCGCCGTCGGCGCCGGGCGGCGTCGCGTCCCGTGTGGTCCCGCGCCTGGTTCCCGGCGGGTCTCGCGCGCGTCCGGGGGCTCCTCGCGCCGTGGCGTGTCCCGGGCTGGCCCCCCTCTCGGCGCCGTCGCCTCGCCCGGGCACTCGTCGCGCGGCTGTCGTCGGCCTCCCGCTGTGCCTGTGCCGGGCCTCGCGGCCTCGGCCGTCCGGTCCCCCGGCTCCGGGCGGTGCTCACGGTCCTCCCGTCGGCGTGCCGTGCGCTCCGGTACGTGGTCCGGCCCCGCCTGTTTAGTCTATTGACTCTTAGTTGGCCTCGCGTTCTCGGCGGCCCGTCACGCACGCGCCTGGGTGCCGCGCCTCGCTCGTCGGTCGTGGCCTCTGGTGTACGGCTTCTCCGCGTCCTGCGGCGGCGCCGGGCCGGCTCCCGCCTCGCTCGGGCGCGGCGTCGGGGCTCGCGCCCGCGTGCTATCTTGGTGCGCGCGGCCTCGCCCTCTCGTCGTGCGCGCGCACTCACGGGCGTCAGGCCGCTCTGCTCTCGCGTCTCGCCGTCAGGCGTCGGCGCTACCGTGCCGCGGTCGTGCTCGCGCTCGTCGTTCGCCCCGTCGCGCGATGTCCCTCGGACGGCCACCGCGTCGCCTCGCGCTCACCCGGCGCGCCACTCACAGACGCAGCGTCGCCCACTCGAGTCCGCTCGAGAGAGGCGGAGAAACTGAAGGCGGAGCCACCACTACGGCGTCCTAACCCGGGCCCGACGCCCAGTACTGCTCGAGTCCCGCCGCGATGTGCCGGCTGACGAGCTCAATCCGCGGCCCGCTCGCACTCCGGTGATAGGCCCACACGGCGGTGCCGTCGGCACGGACTCCGGTCGCCTCGGCGGCGTAACCCCGCTCTGTCAGAAGCGTGGCATCCGCGGTGACGTCGTCGGACCAGTAGCCGAGGTGGTGGATGCCCGAACCCTCAGCCGGAACCCAGAGCGTTCCCGGCATGCTCTGGATCACCTCTACTCGCGGTTCGGTCCTGGAGTAGGTGAAGACGAGGTCGAGCGTGGCCTCACCCTCAGGGAGCACGACCGGCGTGCTGACGGAGAGCTGTCGGGCACCACTCGTGCCCGAAGAGGGCGGAGAGTTCGGTCAGGGCGGCGTCGAGATCGTGCACGACGATACCGACGTGGAATTGATCCGCAGCCTTCACGACGGCTCGATCACGACGCGGACGGCACCACTCGCCCTTTCGGAAGCCACCCGGAACGCTTCGGCGGCGTCCTCGATCGGAAAGCGGTGGGTGATCACCGTGCGGACGATGTCGGGATCGTCGGCCAGCATGGCAGCCGCGTCCTCCATCTCCCGGCCACCGTCATGGGCGCAGTAGCCCAGCGACGGGATCACCCGGGCCTCCTTGTGGAACAGCGGCATCCAGTCCAGCTGGACGGGGCCGAAATGGACACCGAGGACGACGATGGTGCCGCCCGGTGCGACGAGCTCGCCGCACCGGGCCAAGCTCGCTTGCGTCCCGGCCGCCTCGACGACGACGTCGAAGACGCCATCGGCATCGATCTGGGCCCCGAGGCGCTCGCCGGCCTCCTTCTGATAGCGGGTGGCGGGCCTCGAGCGCGACCGCCTCCGCGCCGAGCCGGCGGGCACCGGCCACGGCGAGCAATCCGAGCGCACCGGCACCGACGACCGCGACGCGGGTGCCCGGACCGGTGCCGGCGAGCCGCAGCGCATGCCACGAGACGGCGGCCGGCTCCACGATGGACGCGTCACGGACGTCGAACCCCGGCGGGAGGGGAACCAACCGGGCCGCCGGCGCACGGAACTGCTCGGCCATGCCACCGTCGGCACTGATGCCGAGCGCGCGCTGGCCGTGGGTCGGGCACAGGTTGTAGGCGCCCCGCGCAGCACTGGGGGCACTCCATACAGCCGTAGATGGCCTCGACGACCACCGGCGTGCCGTCCTCGCGCACTCCGGCGAGCTCGTGGCCCAGGATGGCCCGGCTCCCGAAACGGATGTAGCTCAGGTCGGAGCCGCAGATGCTCGTCGCCCTCATGTCGAGCAGCTCACCGGTACCGGGCGGCTCGTCGAGATCGACGAGCGCCACTCCGCCTTCCACGCTGCGTACAGCCTTCATCGTCCTCCTCGTCGGCCTGCCCGGCAACTGCCTCTGACCGCCCGCGGGCCCGACCGGTTGTCGCCCCTGGGAGAACCATAGATATCCTCAGGGCCGCGTGTCACCGGGCTGTGTCGACTGCCCGTCCACGTTTCGCCCCGACGAGTGCTGACGAGGAGTCGCCCGTGACCAGCCCACTCGAGTTCTGGCTCTTTCTGCCGCAGATGCGGCTGACCATGGACCAGCTCGTCGATCGCGCCCGGGCGGCGGAGGCGGCGGGGTTCGCCGGCGTCGCCGGCATGGATCACCTCGACTCCTCCCCTGGCGGAGAGCCAGCCCATGTTCGAGGCGATGATCACCAACACGTGGCTCGCCAGCCGGACCGAAGAGCTCCGGGTCGGTTCCCTGGTCCTCTGCGACTCCTTCCGGCACCCCGCCGTCCTGGCGCGTGAAGCGGCCTCCATCGATCACGCGTCGGGAGGACGCTACGAGCTGGGCATCGGCTGGGGCTCGGTCGCCCAGGAGCTCGGCACGTTCGGCATCGGGTCCCAAGAGCCGAAGGTCCGGCTGAGCCGACTGCGCGAATCGCTCGAGATCATGAAGGCACTCTGGACCGGCGAGGCGCTCGACTACGACGGCGAGCATTTCAGCCTGCACGCAGCACAACAGGTTCCCGGACCGGTCGGCCACATTCCGATCGTCATCGGCGGCGCGGGCAAGGGAACGATGCGGCTGGTCGCCGAGCACGCCGACTGGTGGAACGTCCACACACACATCGTCGACAAGCTGGACGAGATGCGGCCGCTTGCGGGCGCGGCCCGCTGCTCACTTCAGGCGCAGGTGGCATTCGTCGCGCCCTCGGCCCCCCGTGACGAAATCGAGGCCACGGCGCGTCGACGTTTCGGGCGGACGCCGATCGTCGGCACTGCCCCCGAGCTCGTCGACTACTTCGGCTCGCTCCAGGAACGGGGGGTGGAACGGGTCTACGCGTGGTTCTGCGACTTTGCCGCCCCCGACACCCTGGCGGCCTTCGGAGAGACCGTGATCAGGGAGTTCAACCCCACGAGGCCAATGACGTAGGGCCTCTTCCCCGTCGCCGCGTCGGGGGTGACGACCCGCCCAACCATTCGCTCGGGAGAGGTCTACAGTGTGAGCACAGCTTGAGAGCGTCGACACACAGTGTTGCCCCGGTCCCCGGTAGCGCTCGAGAAGGAATGCGGGGAACGGAACTGTGACAACGACCACCATCGAAGCCACGCAGTGGATTTTGGCGTCCTCGCCAAGCAGGTCCGTGAAGCCGGCCTGCTGGACCGCCGCTTCGGCTATTACGCCCTGATGATTCCACTGACCGTGGCGGCGTTCGGGGTGGGTTTCGCCGCCTTGGTGCTGATCGGGAGTTCGTGGTGGGTGCTCGGCGTCGGGGCGTTCCTCGGCCTGGTCTTCACCCAACTCGGCTTCGTCGGGCACGACGCCGGCCACCATGAGGTCTTTCGCTCCAGGCGGGCGAACCGCTCCTCGGGCTCGCGGTCGGAAATGTCCTGATCGGCATGAGCTTCGGCTGGTGGGTGCCCAAGCACAGCGCGCATCACGCCCACCCCAACGAAGTGGGTCGTGACCCCGACGTCGGCGGCGTCGTCGTGCAGCCTTCCACTGACGGGCCGGTCAAGGTCGCCAGTTGGCCCTCCCGATTCATGACGAAATGGCAAGCGCCGCTGTTCTTTCCGCTCATGGTCCTGCGCAGCACGGGCATCTACGTGTTGGGCATTCAGAGGTTGCTCCGCGAGCGCAACAGGACGGCTGTCCTCGAAGGGGCACTCCTCGCCCTGCACGCCGCCCTGTATCTGACGGTCGTGTTCTGGTTCCTTTCACCGCTGAAAGCGGTGGCCTTCATCCTCGTCCAGCAGGCGGTCTTCTCCGTCTACCTGGGATGCAGCTTCGCCCCGAACCACAAGGGCATGCCCATCATCGACCCCGAGCAGGGACTGAGCTTTGTCCGGCGCCAGGTCGTCAGCTCCCGGAACGTCGCGGGCGGCTGGTTCACCAACGTGCTGCTCGGAGGACTCAACTTCCAGATTGAGCACCACCTGTTCCCGAGCATGCCGCGACCCAACCTGTCCCGGGCCCAGAACATCGTCAGGACCTTCTGTGCCGACAATGGCCTCAGCTACAGGGAGGACAGCCTGGCCGGGTCGTACCGCCAGACCATCCGCGGGCTGCGAGCAGGCGCCATTGCCGCCACCCAACCACGGCTCGTCATGGCTCAAGCCGGTCAATAACGCTCTGGACGAACAGCGTGGTGGCGTCGTGCCCCGCCGTGACACCGAGGCCACGCTCGAGCGACAGCACCTGCGACAGCCCGGTCATCAAGAGGAGTGCCACGATCGGGGGAACCTGTTCCGCCGCGATCCCATCCGCTTGGAGCGCTGCCGTCAGCGCGCTGAGCTGGGCGGCACGAGAACGCTCGGCGTAACGGGCGATCTCGGTCCGGATGGACTTGCGATGGTTCGCCAGCGCGACGAACTCCGCCATGAACGCGGCGCCGCGGGGATCGGCGTTGAGGCGCCACAACGTCCGTAGGGAGTTGTCGGCGGCGACGGTGCGCTCGAAGTGCGCGAGATTCGAGTCGGCGCGCCGCCGGAAGACCTCGAGGAAGAGGTCGTCCATGGTGCGGAAGTAGTAGTGCACGAGCTGCGGCTTGAGGCCCGCCTTCGCCCCCACCCGTCGTGACGTCACGGCTGCGTACCCCTCGTCGAGCAACAGCTGCTCGGCCGCGTCGAGCAGCTGGACCCTGGTCTTGGAGTCGGCGGCGCCGATCCGTCTGGGCTGGGACGCCGTGGTCACCCGGACAACTTGTCACATTCGCGGGCCGATGCTAAGCATTCGCCAAAACATGCTGAGCGGGTGCACAGCGAAGCGACCGGCCCAGCTCCTGGGCGGCCGGCGAAGGGAGGCCGCGTTGAGCGACTGGGAGACGATCGACTTCTTCAGTGACGAGTCCCTGGTGGAGGACCCCTACCCCTACTTCGACCACCTGCGGTCGCAGTGCCCGGTCCTCGCCGACCGACAACCTCGGCGTGGTCGCCGTCTCGGGCTACGAGGAGGCGATGGAGATCTACCTCGACACCGAGACCTTCTCGTCCTGCAACTCGGTGATCGGCCCGTTCGCGGCCTTTCCCGTCCCGCTCGAGGGCGACGACGTCGGAGCGATCATCGACGGCCACCGGGACCAGCTGCCCATGAACGAGCACATGGTGACCATGGACCCGCCCATGCACACCCAGGAGCGCGCCCTGGTGATGCGCCTGCTCACGCCGAAGCGCCTCAAGGAGAACGAGGAGTTCATGTGGCGGGCGGCCGACCGGCAGATCGACGAGTTCATCGCGGACGGCCGCTGCGAGTTCATCAGCGCCTACACGCAGCCCTTCGCCATGCTCGCCGTCGCCGACGTGCTCGGCGTGCCCGAAGTGGACCACCAGCGCTTCCGGGAGTTCTTCGGCCTGAGTGCCGCGCCGGGCGAAGTCGGAGGAGACGGGGACGAATCGGTCCTCAACGCGCTCGAGGGGCTCGATGCCTGGTTCGCCACCTACATAGAGGACCGTCGGCGCGAGCCCCGCGACGATGCACTGACGCGTCTGGCCCTCGGCACCTACCCCGACGGGACCACGCCGGATGTGACCGCCGTCGTGCGGACCGCCACGTTCCTGTTCGCCGCCGGCCAGGAGACGACCGCCCGTCTCCTCGCCGTCGGCCTGAAATACCTCTGCGAGTACCCCGAACTGCAAGACGAGCTGCGGGCGCACCCGGAGCGGATCCCCGACTTCATCGAGGAGTCGCTGCGCATTGAGAGCCCGGTGAAGTCGGACTTCCGCCTGGCCCGCCGCTCCACGACCGTCGCCGGGGTCGACATCGCCGCCGGGACGCCGGTGATGCTGCTCAACGGCGCGGCCAACCGCGACCCCCGGCTCTTCGAATGCCCGGCGGAGTTCCGGCTCGACCGGCCCAACGCCAAGGTCCACCTGGCCTTCGGGCGCGGGGTCCACGCCTGTCCCGGTGGCCCCCTGGCCCGGGTCGAAGGCCGGGTCAGCATTGCGCGCATCCTCCACCGCATGCGCGACATCCGCCTGTCCGAGGAGCACCACGGGCCGCCGTCGGCCCGCCATTTCGAGTACGAGCCCACCTGGATCCTCCGCGGCCTGCACCAGCTGCACATTGAGTTCACCCCGGCGGAGGCGGCGCAATGAGCGGGCGCGTGGCGGTGGTGACCGGGGCCGCGTCGGGCATCGGCCTCGGCGTCGCCAACAGGCTGGCCGCAGACGGCATCGCCGTGGCCCTGCTCGACCGTGACGGCGGCGGGCGCGACGGAGGCAGCCGACGCGCTGACCGGCGCGGGCGCTCAGCGGCCGGCTACGAGGTCGACGTCGCCGACCGGGAGCGCTCGAGCGGGTGTTCTCCGACGTGCGGCAGGCGCTGGGGCCGATCACCATCCTCGTGACCAGCGCCGGCATCGAGTCATTCGACGCCGTCGCCGACATCACGCCCGAGAAGTGGGACCGCATTCTGGCGGTGAACCTGACCGGCACCTTCACCTGCATGCAGCTGGCCGTGCCCGGACATGACGGCCGCAGGGCTGGGGCCGCATCGTCACCATCTCCTCGTCGAGCGCGCAGTCGGGAGCGCCCCACATGGCCCACTACGTGGCGTCGAAGGGCGGCGTCATCGGGCTGACCAAGGCCTTTGCCCGCGAGTTCGCGGCCAGGGCATCACCGTCAACACCATCCCACCGACCATCGTCGACACGCCCATGGCCAGGAAGGCCGCCGGCGGGGCGACGTGCCGAGCATCGACGTCATGGGTACCATGGTGCCGCTCGGTCGGGCCGGGACGCCGGACGACATCGCCGCCACCTGCGCGTTCCTGTGCTCCGACGAGGCCGGCTACATCACCGGCCAGATGATCGGCGTCAACGGCGGCATGTACATCTGATCCGGGCGCACGAGGACGCAGTGCAACGCGTCCCCTTGGCCGGCAGCGTCCCGTCCACGAAGTAGGACGTCACCACCTGGTCATACAGGCGTTGGTCGACCCGTTGAGCAGCCAGGTGTGCCCGTCGCCGACGTAGGTGACCAGCCGCCCCCCGAGGCCGCGGCCAGTTGCGGGGCGACGGCGTAGGGCGTGTTGGGGTCATAGACGTTGCCGATCACCAGCGGCGCCGGCACGCCGTTCGGCGCGAGGCGGGCGACGGCCTTGCCCGAGCCGGTCCAGCCGGCGCACCCGATGAGGTAGTTGGAGACGGCCTCGGCCCCGCTGAGCGGGTGGTGTGCGGCCAGGGTTCGGGCCAGCGCGGCCGTGGCCTGCGTCGGGGTGGCGGCCACGTCGCTGCAGGCGATCGTCCAGAGCGGTCCGACGAGCGACGCCCCGTCCAGGTCGTCCTCGAGCCCCAGTGCCACCGAGCGCAGCGGCGCGCCGTTGCCGGCCGCGGCCGCAGCCAGGGCGGGGAAGTAGCCCGGTGTGAAGCTCGGCGCGGAGAGGTACAGCAAGGATGGCGGTGGACAGATCGCCCGCCGTCACCGGCGTTGGTCGCCACCACCGGGGCGGGGAGGGGCGACTGCCGTGAGCCGCTGCTGGACATGGCGGACAGAAGCTACCGGCTCCGCCCGCCGGGCAGCTCGGCACCCCGGCGCAGTCGGCGAGCTGCGGGACCAGGGCGGTCTGAATGGCGGCCGCATCCGCCGCGGCGTCGCTGGCAAGGCTGAGGTTGGTGTCGACTGCGCCGTCCAGGATCATCGTGCGCACATGGGAGGGGAACAGGTGCGCGTAGACCGACCCGAGGACGTCCCGTAGGACATGCCGTAGTAGCCGATCCTCGCGACGCCCAGCGCCGCTCGCAGCCGGTCCATGTCGCGCGCCGACGTCGTCGTGTTCACCGTCGGGAACAACGAGGGCGACGATGCCTGGCAGGAGTGCTCCACGTCGGCGAAGGTGCGGGTGGCGGCCGCCGTGCCCGCCACCGCGCTGCTGGCGGCCGCAGCGGAGGGGCCGCAGTCCAGGTGCGTCGCTGGCCCCCGTGCCGCGCTCGTCGAAGCTGACGAAGGTGTACTGGTCCTGCACCGCCTGGGGCATGAAATCGCCAGGATCGGCAGGATCAGGACGCCACTCTCCCCCGGCCCGCCCGGATTGAAGACGATGACGCCCTTGCTCTGAGCCACTGGACGTTCCATGACCGCCAGCGCCACCGAGCCGCGTGACGGGTGGGCGTAGTCCAACGGCACCCGCAGGGTGCCGCACTGATAGCCCGCCACCTTCGGGCAGGGCGACCAGGCGACGGGGGTGTCCCCGCCGGCGGGTGGCGCCGGACGCGGCGGACGCACCGACGCCGACGGCGGGAGGAGCAGCGCGAGGGCGAGAGCGCTGCCACTCCCCCGGCGGCCGACCGCCCACCCCCGTAGCTCCGCATCTCCCCGACCCCCAGAGCCCGCATCGATACCGACCTCCCCCGTCCAGCGAATGGGCAGGCTTCCCCCCACCCGGGTCGACGCACGCCCCACGCGTCGCGATGCGAGAGTATGCGCCGTGGCCGCGCCACCCCTTTGCCGATGTCGCCATCGTCGGCGTCGCACAACACGGTGCAGGCCCGGTCCCTGCCCGACCACGACTCCACCTCCATCGCGCTGCTCGGCGCGCTCGGGGCCTGGCCGATGCCGGGATGTCGCCGCACGAGGTCGACGGGGTGGTCGGCACCGACTGCGCGCAGATCGCCCTCCAGCTGGGCCTCGGGCCGTGCACCCGTCGGCCCAGCGCGTTGGGAATTCCCGCCGTCCTCGACGCGGCGGCCCTGATCACAACGGGCCAGTGCTCGGTGGTGTTCGTCGCCGCCGGCGGCGCGGCCGTCCACGCCGACCGTGCCTCGACAGCGCCGTGGACCCGCCCGGCCAACGAGCTCGTCGTGGGCTACGGGTTGTTCACCGCGGCCGAGTTCGCGTCTGATGGCGCGACGCCACATGCTGACCTACGGCACGACGCCCGAGCAGATGGCGACGGTGGCGGCGGTGATCCGCACCAACGGTCACGCCAACCCCGATGCCGTCTACGCCGGCCGGGGGCCGTTCACGGCCGCCGACATTCTCGCCTCGCGCATGGTCGCCGACCCGTTCCACCTGCTCGACTGCGCCACCACGTCGGAAGGCGGCTGCGCACTCGTCCTGGCCGCGGGCCGACCGGGCTGCCTCGGCCGACCGCGCGCCCGTCTGGATCCTTGGCGGCGCCAGTGACGCCTTCGGCCCCGCCTACGTCGTCGCCCCCGTCTGGGACCTCCGGCCCCGCGCCGACTCCGACCCGGCCGGCCTCGTCGGCGCCCGCGCGGCGCGCGCCGCCTTCGCCATGGCCGGCCTCGACACCCGCCGACGTCGACGTGGCCGAGCTCTACGACCCGTTCTCCTTCGAGATCATCCGCCAGCTCGAGGCCTTCGGTTTCTGCGCGCCGGGTGAGGGCGGCCCGTTCGTCGAGGACGGCAACATCGGCCCGGAGGGACCGCTCCCGGTCACGACCGACGGAGGGACCATGTCGTTCAGCCACCCCGGCATCAACGCGCAGCAGCTCCAGCGTGTCATCCGGGGGGTCGAGCAGGTACGGGGCACGTGCGCCGTCACGTCAGGTCGACGGCGCCGAAGTCGCCCTGTGCTCCAACGGCGGATCAGGCGCGCTGTTCTGCGACGTCATGCTCCTGGCGAGCGGAGCGCCCGTGACGCCTCCTCACGCCCCAGCCCCCGGGCATCCCGGTCCCGCGGCCCGGCCACTCACAGCCGTCCCTACTGGGAGGGCTGCGCCGCGCACGCAGTTGCTCTTCCAGCGCTGCGCCGCCTGCTCGCATCGCAGCCTGGCCGCCTTCACCGTGTGCGCGCAGTGCCACGCCACCATCGCCGGTGTGGGAGGAGAGCACAGGGCTGGGCTCCCTCTACAGCTGGACCGTGGTGTGGCGGCCGCCCGAACCCCGCCTTCCGTGTGCCCTACGCCCCGGCGTCGTGCGACTGGACGAGGGCTTCTTCATGCTGAGCGCCGTCATCGGCTGTGAGCCCGAGGCGCTGGGTGACGGTCTGCGGCTCGCCGTCGAGTTCCATCCGGCCTCCGGACGAGTCACCTGCCGTACTTCCGGCCCGCCTGAGCCCGGCGCACCAGGCGCGTCCTCGTTGTCGTCGCATGGACCCGCCTTTAGGATGGTGACGTGGTGTCCGACCGCCTCCCGGCGACGTTTCCCTCTGTTCGAAAACGTCGAGGACGAACGCCGGCACCGCAAGCAGCGGCTTGCCGCCGCCTTCCGACTGTTCGGGCACTTCGGGTTCGACGAGGGCATTGCCGGTCACATCACGGCCCGCGACCCCGAGCTCCTCGACCACTTCTGGGTCAACCCGTTCGGCATGAACTTCAAGATGATCCGCGTGAAGGACCTGATCCTGGTCAACGATCAGGGTGAGGTGGTCGACGGCAACTGGCCCGTCAACCTCGCCGCCTTCGCCATCCACTCGCAGGTGCACGCGGCACGGCCGGACGTCGTGGCGGCCGCGCACGCACACTCGGTGCACGGCAAGTCGTGGTCGTCCCTGCGCCGCCTGCTCGACCCCATGACGCAGGATGCCTGCGCCTTCTACGGGGACCACGCGCTCTTCGACGACTACACCGGCGTGGTGCTCGACCTCGAGGAGGGCAAGCGCCTCGCCCACGCCCTGGGCGACAACAAGGCCGTGATCCTGTCCAACCACGGGCTGCTCACCGTCGGGCAGACCTCGGTCGACGAGGCGGCCTGGTGGTTCATCACCATGGAGCGCACGTGCCAGGCGCAGCTGCTGGCGGAGGCGGCCGGCACGCCGGTGCTCATCGACCTCGACCAGGCGGAAAAGACCGCCGTCAGGTCGGGCCCTCCATGGCGGGGTGGCGGGCCTTCCAGCCGCTCTACGACTGGATCGTCTCGGTCCAGCCCGACCTGCTCGACGAGTAGGGCGGTCCTCGGCGCTCAGGCGCTTTCGCTGACGGCGCCCCAGCCTTCGCCCGGCGTCTCGACGTGGATGATCTCGGGTGCGGCGGCGAGTAAGCGGGGCATGTCGGTCATCGCCGCCTTGAAGTGTTCCGACGACACGTGCGCCTCGCCGGCCGCTTCGTCCCGGAATCCCTCGATGAGGAACCACAGGTTGGGGTCGTCGGCGCTACGGCACCAGTCGAAGAAGAGGTTGCCCGGCTCGGCCCGGGACGCAGCGATGTAGTCGGCGATCAGGAGCGGGAACTCGTCGGCGTACTTCGCCCGGACCGGCTGCTTGACCACGTTGAAGATCATCTGACTCTGTTCCTCGTCCTGCGCTCTCCACACGTCATAACGAAGCCGGCTGGCCGGCGTGAGTTCCAGGTGGAGCCGGGTCAGGCCACGGAGGATGTAGGTCGGCATGTAGTGGTAGCGGCGGGCGTCGGGGGGCCCGTGGTGCTCCTCGGAGATGCCGATGTTCGTCGTGCGGTCGAGCAGTCGCTCGATGCTCACCCGCGTCTCCAGGCGGGCGAGCGGGCCGCCGGGGCAGCTGTGCACGCCGCGGCCGAAGGCGAGGTGCTCGCGGCGTTGTCGCGCCGACATGGAATTCGTTGGGGTCCGAGAACCGGCGCGGGTCGCGGTTGGCGGCGCCGTTGAGCACCATCACCGTGACGCCGGCCGGAATGTCGACCCCGCCGACGGTGGCCGGACAGCGGGCCAGCCGGAAGTCACCTTTGACCGGCGCCTCCATGCGAAGCGTCTCCTCGACGAAGTTCGGGATGAGGTCGCGGCGTTCGCGCAGGAGCTGCTGCAGGTCGGGGCGCTCGCCGATCAGCTGCAGGGCGGTTCCGAGCAGGCGGACGGTGGTCTCCTGGCCGGCCGCGAACACGTTGGTGGCCACGCGGACGACGTCGATGACCTCGGGGAGATCACCGTTCGGGAACCTCGTGGCGGCCAGAGCCGTGAGGACGTCGTCGCGCGGGCTGGCGCGGCGGTCCTCGATGTAGCGGCTGAACCGGTCGTAGAGCCACTCCAGGGGGTTCTGGGGCATTTCGGACTTGGTGCTGCCCACCCCCCGCCCCGTTCTGGCGGACAGGGCGGTGCGGAACTCCTCGTGGTCCGACTCCGGGACGCCGAGCAGGTCCGCGATGACGAACATGGCGAACGGGTTGGCGTAGCCCGTGATGAGCTCGGCCTCGTCGCTCCCCATGAGCTCGTCGATCTGCCGGTCGGCCAGCCGCCACACGAAGTCCTCGTTCTCCTTGAGCCGCTCGGCGTGAGCTGGCGCATCAGCAGGTGCCGGTGGTCGTGGTGCCCGGGCGGGTCCATGGTGATGATCTGGTCGCTGAAGGGCAGCTCGCCCCGGTGCTCGGCGATGAGGCCCTGACGTCGTCCTGCCCCTCGAGCGGGACCGGGAAGCCGGGGAACGGACCGGTGACAGAGTTGCAGGACGAGAACGTGTCGGGGTCCGTGTAGACGGCGAAGGCTTCCTCGTACCCGGTCACCATGTACACCCCGTGTGAAGGCTCTCGGCTGACGGGGCACTTCTCACGCAGCCAGTCGAAGTACGGATACGGATCGGCCACGGTCTCCGTGCCGCGGAAGAAGTCCAGGGCGTCGTAGTCGAGGGCGTCGGTCATGCTGTCTCCTTGCGTGGGGGCGGCCCGGTCACGAACGTGGCCGCCCGGTGATGGAATCACCAAGAGTGCCCCGTCACGGTGGAGCACATCGTTGTAGCGGCCGACGAGCTGTATGTCCCATCCGTCGTCACCCAGCAGGATGAAGACGACATCGCTGACCGCGGTGGCCTCGTCGTCACCCCGGTCTCGACGACAGTGTTGAGGACGAGGTGACGCTGGGGGCGCCGGGGCGCCCATTTCGTGTACGCCTGACGGAGGGCGTCGTGTCCGGCGTGCGTGCCCATGCCGGGGATCTCAAAGACGCCGTCGGGGCAGAAGGTGGCGACGACGTCATCGGTCCGGCCGTCGTCGAGCGCCTGGGTGTACCCGCCAGGGCTGCCCGCACCCCTTCGGAGACCTCGGCAAACGTCGTCGTGCTCATGATGCTCATCCCCCTCTCAGAACCCGAGGTCGACTACGGGCTGCTCGAGTGGGTTGACGTTCACGGCCCGCAGGGCGGGCTCGAGCTGGTCGTAGGGGCGCCCGGCCAAGAAGCCGTCGAGGGTGCGCTCGAAGTTGGCGATGCCGCCTTCGATGCCCTCGGAGAGGCGCATGTACTCGAAGCCCTCGTTGTGCAGGCCGCGTTGTTGGCGCGGCAGGTTGGAGAAGTCCTGGGTGGGGATGGGCGGGATCGCTCGTCGTCGAAGGCTCTGGGCACCGGCGGAGGGGGGGGCCCGGGCTCTTGGCCTTCTGGGTAGCGGGTCAGCGACCAGATCTCCATGAGGGTCTCTTCGGGGCCGAGGGGCCGGAAGCGATACGAGGTGGCGCTGGAGTACATGGGGAGCACGAAGTAGTGGGGGAAGGCGTAGTACATCGTCTCGCCGATGCCCTGGGCCTCGAGCTCGTTGAGGTCGGGCATGATCGAGCCGCGCTCTGTGCCAGGCCACCACGGCGTCGTTGAGGCTGTCGTGCCAGGTGGCCATGGCCTCTTGGGGGTCCTTGGACAGCGCCATGGTGCGCTGGCGCTCGGCGACGGCCACGTCGTTGGCGTGGACCATGCCCCCCATGCCCTCGCTCATGACGTGGAGGTAGTGCAGCTCGGCGTCGATGAAGACCTCCGGATCGAAGGCGGCGGGGTCCTTGGGGGCGAAGCGCTTGGGGATGACCAGCTCGGGGTGGGTCTCGATCACGTGGTACTGCTCCAAGAAGGCCTCTTGGGCCAGCTTCCAGTTGACCGGGAGCACGAATGCCTCCCACCACTCGGTGCGCATGGCCTCGACCTTCCAGGCGTCGAGGATGGTGGCGAAGGGCTCGATGCAGCGCGCAGGGGCGGGGCGTCGTCGTCGAGGTTGATCCAGGCACAGCCGCCCCAGAGCTCGCAGCGCACCGGGACCAGGTCGATCTCGCCAGGGGCCAGGTTGTGCTCGGAGAAGGACCTGGCCCTGGAGACGAAGGTGTTCTTGCCGTCGAGGCCGTAGCACCAGCCGTGGAAGGGGCAGGTGAAGCCGGACTTGAGGGTGCCGCGGCCCTCTACGACCTTGACGCCGCGGTGACGACAGGAGTTCTCGAACGCCGCCACCTCGCTCTCAGACTGCGCACCACGATGACCGAGCGATCGAGGATTCGTACTCGACGAAGTCACCGACGCCTGGAATCTCCTCGAGCCGGCAGGCCATCTGCCACACCCGGGGCCAGAGCTGCTCGGCTTCGAGCGCGTAGAAGCCCGGGTCGTAGTAGCGCTCCTTGGGGATCCGGTCCGGGACCTCGACGGCGTAGGGGACGCTCATTGGTCCGTGAGGTCGTCGTCCAACGGCACCCCGAACGTGCGGAGCGCCATGGCCAGGACGTCGTAGGCGCCCACGGTGAAGACGATGTCCATCAGCTGGCGCTCCTCGAATTCGGCGGCGAGCGTGCCCCAGGTCTCGTCGCCGATGAGTGCGTCGCCCAGCAGCTCGTCGACGGACCGCAAGAGTGCGCGCTCCAGGTCGGACCATTCGGGAGCATCCGTCCCTCGCCGCGACGCGCGCCACCTCGTCCGGGTCGACGCCGTTGTCCCCGGCGCTGGCGACGTGCTGGCGCCACTCGTACTCGGAATCGCGCCGCGCCGCCACCCGCAGGACGAGCAGCTCGCGGTGGCGTGGCGTCAGCGTCGAGCCGTACATGACCTGGCCGCTGAACGTGTTGTAGGCCAGCGCGAGCTCCGGGTACCGGGCCAGCACGCCCAGCGCATTGAGCCCTTTCGGGCCGTTTCCACCCTTGGGCCGTCCGGTCGGCGGCAACAGCGGGGCCAGCGCCGCGCCGGCCGCCTTGGACCATTCCCTGGGCGGAAGCGGCGAAGGCGGGGCGACTCAGGTGTTGCGGCCGCCGTTGACCCCCAAGACCTGGCCGGTGATGTAGCTCGCCTCGTCGCGGACCAGAAAGGCGCACAGCCGCGACGTCCTCGGGCGGCCGATCCGCCGCACCGGCGTCGGCGATCTGGGGTCGACGCCCTCCGCCGAGGTCCCTTGCTCCTTGGCCGCGCAGCATCGGCGTGTCGATGAACCCGGGCGGGATCATGTTGACGGTGATGCCCTTCGGCGCGAACTCGAGCGCCAGTGACTTGGTCAAGCCGACCACGCCAGACTTGGCCGCGACGTATCGCATGAACCGCGCCCGCTGTGCACGCTCGATGAGGAGATGTTCACGATGCGGCCCCAGCCCTCCTCGATCATGTCCGGCAAGACCGCCTGGCAGCAGTTGAAGGTCCCGGTCAGGTTCACGGCGAGGATGTGCTTCCACTCTCGGCGTGATCTCGAGAAACGGGTCGACGGATGCACGCCGGCGCTGTTGACCAGGATCGTCGGCCGGCCAAGCTCGCCCAGGACCTCGCCACACCGGCGTCGATCCGCACCGGTCGGTCACGTCGACCGTCACGCCCAGCGCCCGGCCCCCGCGGCGCCGATCTTCTCGGCGGCCTCCTCGGCCGCCTCCCCGTCGCGGTCGAAGACCGCGACCGCGTTGCCGTCGGCAGCCAGCCGATCGCTGATGGCGCGCCCGATGCCGGAGGCACCCCCTGTCACGATCGCCACCCGGGCGCCGCGTGCGCCCGCATCATCCATGATGTGCACCGCCCTGGGCACCCAGGTCCCCCGTCGTCAGGACTGCCATCTGCCGAGCCTCCTCGTGCCCGGGACAGGCACAAATCCCAACATATACTAACCGGTCGGTACACTCCGCACGGAGGGCTCCGGCGCACACGGCGTGCGCCCGTGGGCCACACGCGCCCGTGACCGGCTCATTGCCGCGGAGGCTCATGACCACCCCCGAAACCGCATCCGACCAGACGAACGAGCCGGCCCACCGCCGACGTCGACGTGCTCGTCGTCGGCGGAGGCATCACCGGTATCTACCAGCTCTACCTGGCGCGGGAAGCAGGCTTCTCCGTGCAGCTGCTCGAGGCGGGCCGCGGCGTCGGCGGCACCTGGTACTGGAATCGCTACCCGGGCGCGCGCTTCGACTCGGAGAGCTACACCTACGCCTACCTCTTCTCGCGGGAGCTGTTCGAGGATTGGGAGTGGCAGGAGCACTTCGCCGAGCAACCCGAGATCGAGCGCTACCTGAATCACGTGGTGGACCGGTTCGACCTCCGGCGCCACATGCGCTTCGGCGCCCGCGTGACGTCGGCCGACTACGACGAGCGGGCGGCGCGGTGGACGGTGACCGACGACACCGGCACGGTCGTGCGGGCGCGCTACTTCGTGGCCGCCACGGGTGTCCTCTCCATCCCCTACTTCCCCGACGTGCCCGGCCGCGATGCATTCGAGGGCGAGTCGTACCACACGGGTTTGTGGCCCGATGCGCCCGTCGACTTTACCGGCAAGCGGGTCGCCGTCGTCGGTACCGGGTCGAGCGGGGTGCAGATCATCCCGGTCATCGCCGAGACGGCGGCCTCCCTGACGGTGCTGCAACGCTCACCCAACTGGTGCACGCCGCTCAACAACGCGCCCATCACGCCCGACGAGCAGGCACAGCTCCGAAAAGACTTCGAGTCGATCCGCAGCACCCTGAGCACGTCGCCGAGCGGTTTCCTCCACGTCCCCCACGACCGCGCCGCCTTCGACGACTCGGAAGAGGAGCGCGCGGCGTTCTTCGAGAAGATGTGGAGGAGCCGCGGCTTCTCGAAGCTCACCAGCAACTACAGCGACGTCATGTTCGACGGAGAGGCCAACGCGGCATGGTGCGCCTTCCTGGCCGACAAGATCCGGGGCATCGTCGAGGACCCCGAGACGGCGGACAAGCTCATTCCCAAGGATCACCGCTTCGGCGAGAAGCGGCCGCCGTTCGTAACCGCCTACTTCGAGGTCTACAACCGGGCCAACGTGGAGCTTGTCGATTTGCGGGCGACACCTATGGTGCGGCTGACCCCACAGGGCATCGAGACCACCGACGCGCATCGGGAGTTCGACATGATCGTCTGGGCCACCGGCTTCGACTTCGGCACCGGCGCGCTGGCGCGCATGGGCATCCGAGGGCGGGGCGGGCGTGCGCTCGTGGACCATTGGGCCGACGGTCCCAAGACCTTCCTCGGGATTCAGACCACCGGGTTCCCCAACTTCTTCTTCCCCGGCGGGCCCCACGCCGCCGCCGGCAACAACCCCCGCTACAACGGCGACCAGGTCGAGTTCGTCACCGAGACGCTGCTCCATCTGCGGGCCACCGGCTGCGACGTCATTGAGGTCGGCGCGGCGGCCGAGGAGAAATGGACGGCCATGGTGGACCGCTGGGCGACCAAGGCCCCCGCCTTCGGGGAGAGCAGCTACTACTTCGGGACCAACATCCCGGGAAAGCCCCGCAAGTACCTGCTGAATTCGGCCGGCCGGCCGAAGCTCCTGGCGGACATCGCCAAGGTCCGGGAGAGCGACTACGAGGCCTTCACGCTCTCACGGTGCGCCGATCGCTCCGCCCGCGAGGCGTGACCCTCCTTTGGTGACGTCACTCAGACCGTCGCCACCGGCGTCAACGGAGATCCCACCACGCCGGGCAGCCGCAGCGGTGGCGCCGTGAGCAGGAACCGGCTCCGTTTGTGCGCGCGGAGCCACGCCGCCAAGTCGTGCAGGTACCACATCTCACCGAGCGGGACACCGAGCTTGAAGAGGCAGAGGTTGTGGATGGGAAGGAACGAGTGCCGGCTCTCGTCGCGGTCCTTGCCCACCATGCCCTCGACCGCGTAGTTGTCGGCGACCAGCGCCGAGATCTGCGCGTCGGCGATCCATTCGAGCAGCGACTCGTCGCGGGCGTCGAGATACGAGCACAGCGTGTGGATCTTGACCGGGTCGGGGTTGCGGTTCCAGCGCAGGATCTCGGTGGCGAACCCCGTATGGAGCAGCAGCATGTCGCCCGGCTCCACGACCACGTTGTCGGCCGCCATGATCTCCTCCAGCGTGGTGCGGTCGACCCCGCGCCATTCGTGACCCAGGTGATGGGCCAGGTCGACGAGGACACCCCGCCCCTGCACGCCCGTCGCCGCCATGTGCTCAAGGCCCAGGTGACGGGCGAAGCAACGGTGGCTCCCGCCGTCACCGGCCGCATCGGGCTCCGGACCGACCAGGTCCTCGCCGGCGCGGTAGCCGTTGTAATAGACGGCCTCGTCGATCCCGTCGCCGTCGGCGTCGAACTCCGCGCCGACGTGGGCCAGGGAGTCCCATTGCGTCGAGTACTGCAGGGAGAGGGTCACCACGTCGTCCGCCCACACGTCCACGTACTTGGGATCGCCGAACGTGTCCATGCTGCTCATCGCCACGTTGTAGAAGGTGCCGGGGTTGCCGGCCATGTCCTCGGTGGGCGCGATCACCGGCGGGTGACGCCGCTGGTTCAAGGCGGTCCCGCCGGGGTAGTCGAGCGGGAGGCTGAGGCAGAAGCTGATCCCGGC
Source organism: uncultured Acidimicrobiaceae bacterium (assembly GCA_963744045.1). GTDB lineage: Bacteria > Actinomycetota > Acidimicrobiia > Acidimicrobiales > RAAP-2 > Bog-473. The sequence goes on along the minus strand of CAVUSB010000019.1, from coordinate 234,693 downwards.
CTCGACCTCCCGCACACCTTCGAGCACCTTCTCCGGAGTGAGCAGGTTGATGCGGCCCAGCTCGTCGTCGTCGCCCCAGTCCCCCCACGTCGAGCCAGGTGGTCGCTGCGTCCACCGCTTGCCCATGGTCTCCCCTCCTCCTGGCCACCGCGGTCGGCGGAAGCTGACCGCGCGTTGTCTGTACCGACCGGTTGGTCTAGAATTGAGCGTCAGAGTACCGCGTCGGCGCGCGCCCCGTCGTCGATCTTCCGTCCCGCGCAAGAAGGGCACAACCATGACAGAGCAACTCGTCATCTCCGCTGACGGGCACATCCTGGAGCCCACCGACCTGTTCGTGACCCGGCTCCCGAAGCATCTGCGGGACCGCGGCGTCTGGGAGGACGACTTCGAGATTGCGCCGCTTGTGGAGGGCGGCGCCACCAAGTTCCGCCGGCTGCACACGCCCGGCTTCGAGGGGTGGACGATTTCGCGCTACCGCCAGACCGGCGGCCGCATGCCCGAGGGCGACCCCGAAATCATTTTGGAGGATCTCAACGCCGACGGCGTCGACGTCGGCGTCATGCACCCGAACCTGTCGCTCTTCGGCCTCTACTCCGACGACCACGAGCTCTCCATTGCCCACGCCCGGGTCTACAACGACTACGTCGTCGAGCGGTTCGGGCCCTACTTCTCCCGGCTGGCGCCGACCGCCCCCATCCCGTTGACGGACGTGGACGACGCCGTGGTGGAGATCGAGCGCGCCGCCGCGCTCGGGTTCCGGGCCATCCTCCTGCCGGCGACGCCGCCAAGGCCCTACTACTCCCGGGACCTCGACCCCGTCTGGGCAGCCACCCAGGCCGCCGGTCTGCACGTGTTCTTCCACACGCAGACCGGGGGGATCAAGGTCAACGACCCCACGTCGACCACGCTGAAGGTCGTCATGCAGAATGCCGCCGAGGTCAACCAGCCGGTGACCGAGAAGTCGGCGTCGAAGCGCATGGTGACCCAGGCGATCTACAGCACCATTGTGCCCCAGCAGCTCATCTGCGAGCTCATCGGGGGCGGTGTCCCCGAGCGCTACCCCGATCTCCACTTTGCACTGATTGAGTTCAACGCGCACTGGTTGGCCTCGCTCGTCGGCAGCATGGACAAGTGCTGGATCACCGGTATCGGCCAGGACGCCGACTGGTGGCTCGGGGTCTGGGACGACAGCGTGCCCCCCGCCGAGCAGAGTGGGATCGCCCGCCTGTTCCGGCTCAACGAGAAGTGGCCCTACCCGCTGATGCCGAGCGAGTACGTGAAGCGCCAGTTCCACGTGTCGTTCCAGGACGACCCCGTCGCGGTCGCCTGCCGCCACATCACGGGGTTGTCGTCGATCGTCTGGGGCAACGACTACCCGCACGCGGAAGGGACGTTCCGCGGCAGCAGGCAGCTCATGCGCCAGCTGTTCGCCGGCGTGCCCGAGGACGAGCGGGCCGCCATGGTGGGCGGGACCCTCGGTGACCTCCTGGGCTACAAGGCCCCGCTCGCCGCCACGCCGTCGGCGAACTAGACCGCTCGCCAGTCGACAACAGCGGAGGGCGGGGTGGGCGTGGACGTGCACAGCTTCGAGGGACGCGTCGCTGTCGTGACCGGAGCGGGCCGCGGCATCGGCCGCGCCTACGCGCTGCTCCTGGCCAGCCGGGGCGCCCGCGTCGTCGTCAACGACCTCGGCGGCTCCATACAGGGGCTGGGAGCGGATGCCGGGGTGGCGTCACGCGTGGCGACGGAGATCGCCGCCGCCGGTGGGTCCGCCATCGCCGACGAGAACGATGTGGCGGCACCGTCGGGCGCGCAGGCCCTCATTGACGCTGCGGTCGACAACTTCGGACGGCTCGACATCCTGGTCAACAACGCAGGCATCATGCAGTGGGCGGGCTTCCCGGACGTCGATCAGGAGAACCTGGAGCGGCATCTCGCCGTGCACGTCCTCGGGTCGTTCAACACCACGAGGGCGGCGTGGCCCCACATGGTCGAGCAGGGCTACGGCCGCATTGTGATGACGACGTCCTCCGGGATCTTCGGGCTGCCCAAGAACCTGTCGTACGCCACCGCCAAGGGCGGCGTCATCGGCCTGACACGCAGCATCGCCACCATGAGCGAGGCCCACGGCATCAGGGTCAATCTCATTGCGCCGGCGGCGATGACTCGCATGGCCGGACCGGGTGCCGATCCCGGACGACACCGACGTCGCCCATGGCGCCGGCCCAGGTGGCGCCGCTGGTGGCCTTCCTCGCCCACGAGGCGTGCCCGGTGAACGGGGAGATGTACGCCGCCGGCGCAGGTCGCTTCGCCCGCATCTTCATCGCGTCCACCCCGGGTTACGTCGCCGCGGCGCCGACCATCGAGGACGTGGCCGAGCACTGGGACGAGATCAACGACGACGAGGGGTACGTCGTCCCGCGCGACCTCCCCGACTGGTCGACCTCGTTCCTGGCGCACCTGCAGGCCGAGCAGTGAGCTGAGGATCGCATGGACTTCTCACTCGACGAATCCGAACGCGCCCTCGTCGGCCTCTGCCGCGACTTCGCCGAGCGCGAAATCGCCCCGCGGGCGCCACTGGCCTGGGAGGAGGCCCGGTGCCCGACCGACCTCCTGCGCGAAATGGGTGCGCTCGGCCTCCTCGGCATGCTCGTCCCCGAGGAGTGGGGCGGGATCGGCATGTCGACCGTCGGCTTCGTCGCCGCCATGGAGCAGATCGGCCGCGCCGATCAATCCGTCGCCGCCGCCTGGCAGGCGCACGTCACCATCGGCTCACTACCGCTCCTCCTCTTCGGCAGCGACGACCAGCGTGAGCGCTGGCTGCGCCCGCTGGCCGAGGGACGGGTGCTGGGTGCGTTCGGGCTGACCGAGCCCGACGCCGGATCCGATGCCCGCGGCATCCGGACGCGTGCCGAGCGACGTGATGGCGGTTGGCTCATCAACGGCCGCAAGACGTTCATCTCCAACGCCGGCACGGACATGTCGTTCGGGGTGACCCTGCTGGCGCGCACGGAGCCCACGGACGCCCGGGGGCCGGGGTTTGCCAGCCTGGTCGTGGAGAAGGACACGCCCGGGTTCACCATGGGGCCGAAGATGCGAGGCATCGGGTGGCGCGGGCTCGACACGCGCGAGCTGTACCTGGACGATGTCTGGGTGCCCGACGAGCACCTGCTCGGGGATCCGGACCTGGGGCTGGGCCAGTTCCTGCGCACGTTGGAGGTCGGACGCATCTCCGTGGCCGCGTTGTCACTCAGCCTGACCCAGGCCGTCTTCGACCTGGCGCTGGCGTACGCGCGGGAACGGGAGCAATTCGGGCAGGCGATCTCGAAGTTCCAGGCGGTGCAGTTCAAACTGGCCGATATCGCCACCGAGCTGGAGGCGGCGCGCTGGCTGACCTACCGGGCCGCCTCCCTGCGTGACGCGGGCCAGCCCTTCCAGAAGGAGGCCGCCATGGCCAAGTTGAAGGCGAGCCGGGTGGCGACCTGGGCCGCCTCGGAGGCGGTGCAGATCCACGGCGGCCTGGGCTACATGCTCGAGACACCGGTCGCCCGGTTCTACTGCGACTCCAAGGTCCTCGAAATCGGCGAGGGCACGAACGAGATCCAGCATGTCGTCATCGCCCGCCAGCTGGGCTGCTGACGGCGTTCGCTAGACCGCGGCGAGCCGGCGGAGGGCCTCGGTGATGTCCCCGCGGTCGGGGAGCCAGGCGCGCTCGAGGTCGGGCGAGTAGGGCGACGGTGTCGGTGCCGCCCCGATGCGCTCGATCGGCGCGTCGAGGTCCCAGAAACCCTCGCGGGCCACGGTGGCCGCGATCTCGGCGCCGATGCCGAAGGGAACGACCGCCTCGTGCGCGATGAGGAGGCGGCTCGTCTTGTGCACGGAGGCGAGGATCGACTCCGTGTCCAGGGGCGCCACCGTTCTGAGGTCGATCACTTCGACGGAGATCCCTTCCGCCTCCACGGTGGCGGCGGCGGCCAGTGCCTCGTGGACCATCCGTGAGACCGAGACGACCGTGATGTCGCTGCCCGGCCGGACCACGGCGGCCCGGCCGATCGGCAGCACGTAGTCGGGCGGCGGTTGCGGCCCTTTCATGCCGTAGAGCTGGCGGTTCTCAATGAACACCACGGGGTTGGGATCCTGGATGGAGGCGCGCAGCAGGCCGTAGGTGTCCGCCGGGGTCGACGGCATGACCACGCTCAAGCCGGGAATGTGGGCCAGCAGCGCCTCCAGGCTCTGCGAGTGCTGGCTGCCCGACGAGCGGCCGGCGCCGAACTGGGTACGCACGGTGAGCGCCATCTCCGCTGCGCCACCGGTCATGAAGGGCAGCTTGGCCGCCTGGTTGAGCAGCTGGTCGAAGCACACGCCGATGAAGTCGAGGTACATCAGCTCGACCACGGGGTGCATGCCGGCCATGGCCGCCCCCACGCCGAGCCCGATGATGGCGGTCTCGGAGATCGGCGTGTCCCGCACCCGCCCCGGGAACTCGTCGGCCAGGCCACGCGTCGAGCCCGAAGACATTGCCGCCGGCGCCGACGTCGACGCCGGCGAGGAAGACGCGCTCGTCGTCGGCCAGCTCGGCCGCCAGTGCCGATCGCACGGCGTCCATGGTGCGGAACACCGGCGCATCCTCGGCGGGCCGGGCCGGCTCCGCCCGCGCCACCCGCGGCCGCACGACGAAGTCCGCCAAGGTCGCCGTGGCGGGTGCCGCCAGCCGGCGGGCGGCCTCGACGGCGCCGTCGAGGAGCGCCGCCGTCGACGCCTCCAGGGACTTGAGCTCGTCGTCGCCCACGCCCGCCCGGCGCAGCACGGCCTCGTGCACCAGCAACGGGTCGCGCGACCGCCACTCCTCGACCTCGTCCGCCGACCGGTACCGCTCGGGATCGCCCTCGTAATGGCCGTGCCAACGGTAGGTGGTGGCCTCCACGATGCACGGGCCCTGGCCGACGCGCACCCCGTCGACGACATGCTGCATCAGGGACGCCGTCGCCACCACGTCGTTGCCGTCCACGGCGGCGAAAGGGATGCCGTAGCCGGCGGCCCGAAGCTCGAGTGACGCCGCATGCTGGGTGGAAGCCGGGGAGAACTCGGCATACCCGTTGTTCTCGCAGAAGAAGACCACCGGGAGCTCCCAGACGGCGGCGAGGTTCAGCGCCTCGTGGAAGGCGCCCTGCGCCACGGCACCGTCACCGAAGAACGCCACGGTCACGCTGCCGTCGGCACGCAGCTGCGCTGCCGTCGCCGCCCCCGCGGCGATGGGCACGCCGGCGGCGACGATGCCGTTGGCCCCGAAAATACCGATCCTCGGATCCGCGATGTGCATGGAGCCGCCGCGGCCGCGGTTCGTGCCCTGGTCCTTGCCCATCAGTTCCGCGAACATGCCGACCGGCGTCGAGGCCCTTGGCCAGACAGTGGCCGTGGCCGCGATGGGTCGAGGTGATGACGTCCGCCGCACCCAGCGGCCAGCAGGCCCCGACGGCGGTCGCCTCCTGCCCGGTGGAAAGGTGGACGAAGCCGGGAACCTCGCCGTCCCGGTAGAGCGCGGCCACCCGCTCCTCGAAGCCGCGGATCAGCAGCATCCGACGCTGCAGCTCCACGAGGTCGACCGTCGAGAAGTCGGATCGAGCAGGGAAGTCGACGGGCATCGAACGTGTACTGTACTGGTCGGTACAACACGAGGGAAACGATGATCGAGCAGATCGACATACCCGACTCGTTCCCCGGCCCCGGGGCGGTCTCGGGCAAGCGGGTGGTCATCACCGGCGCCAGTCGCGGTCTCGGCGCCCTCCTCTCCCACGCGTTCTCCCAGGCCGGAGCCTCAGTGGCGCTGGTGGCGCGCACCGAGCGTGATCTCAAAGCCGTGGCACAGGCGCTCCCCGGGGCCTCGCTCGTCCTCAGCGGGGACGTGACCGAGGAGGACTTCAACGAGGCGGTGGCCGATGCCACGGTGTCCGAATGGGGCGGTGTCGACGCCTGGATCTGCAACGCCGGGATCTCGCCCATCGTGGCGGGTCCGCGCGAGACGGACGCGTCGACCTGGCGGCAGGTCATAGAGGTCAACCTCACCGGCTCCTTCCTCGGCGCGCGTGCCGCGGCCCGGGTCATGGGCGACGGCGGACGGCTGATCTTCACCGGATCGGTCCTGGGCGAACGGCCGCGCAAGGGGTTGTCCGCCTACAGCGCGTCCAAGGCCGGGCTGGTGGGCGTCGCCAAGGGCCTCGCCCTCGATCTGGCCCCCGCCGGCATCACCGTGAACGTCGTGGCGCCCGGGTGGTTCGAGTCCCCGCTGGCCGACGAATGGGTGCACAACCCCAAGCTCTCCGCCGCCATCACGGGGCACACCGCGCAGCAGCGCTGGGGCACGTCCACCGACCTCGCCGCCGCGTACCAGTTCCTGGCCTCCGACGCCTCCGCCTTCATCACCGGCACCGTGCTCAGCGTCGACGGCGGATACTTGTTGGTATGACGGCGACGCAACGGGTCGTGGCGATCATCGGCGCGGGCGGGGCGCTCGGCGCCGCCGTGTCCCAGCAGATCGCCGCCGAGCCCGCCACCGACCTCATGCTCAGCGACCTGAGCGCGGCGTCGCTGGAAGCGACCGTCGCCGGCGTGGCCGCGGTGGGCTCGGTCGAGACCATGCTGGCGGACGTCAGCGACTACGACCAGGTCGAGGCCGTGATCACGCGGACGGTCGAGCGCTTCGGCCGCCTCGACGTCCTCATCAGCAATGCGGGCATCCTCTCGCCCAACGGCCGGATCCACAATCTGCGCACCGAGGACTGGGAGCGCTCCTTCCGGGTCAATCTCCTCGGCGCCGCGAACGGCATTCGTGCCGCCGTCGGCGTCATGCGCCCGCAGCGCTCGGGCTCCATCGTCCTGACCGCCTCGGTCTCCGGTCTGACTGCCTGGTCGCACGCGGCGCCCTACTGCGCCACCAAGGCGGCCGTGATCTCCCTGGCCAAGGTCGCCGCCGTCGAATACGCCCGTGACGGCATCCGCGTCAACTGCGTGTGCCCGGGCACGTTCCGCTCCGCCATCCACGACGGGCTTCCTCCGGATGCCCTCGACGCCGTCGCCGGGCGCCATCCGCTGGGGCTCGGAACGGCTGCCGACCTCGTCGGTGCCTACTCCTACCTGGCCAGCGACGCGGCACGCTGGACGACCGGGTCGGCGCTCGTCGTGGACGGCGGCTACTCGGCGCCGTGAGACGCGCTACTCGGGCGGCTGCGCAGGGCGGTTGGTGATGCCCCGCATGAAGATGTCGGCAAAGGGCTTGGCCACGTCCCGCGCCGAGAGCTCGCCTCCCTGCTTGAGCCAGAGGTACGTGTAGTTGTGCATGCCGAACCACGCCATGGCGGTCAGCCGGGGCTCCACGGCACGGAACTCGCCCGTATCGACGCCGGCCTGCAGGACCGCCTCGACCCGCTGCTCGTAGGCATGGCGCCGCTGGCGGAACTGTTCGGCCCGCTCTCCGGTGAGCGCCGGGAACTCGTGCAGGAAGACCCAGACGTGGTCCGGGTAGCGATGGATGACATCGAGCAGTTCCTCGCCCAGCATGGCGAGCTGCCGCGACGGCGAGCCACCCGCCTCGGCCACGCGGTCCGCGCCGAGCATCACCTCGTCCATCACCCGGTCGTGAATGGCGGCGAGCAGATCCTCCTTGGATCCGATGTAGTGGTACAGCGCGCCCTTCCCGAGATCGTTGGCCACACAGAGCTCGGTGATGCCCGTGGCGTGATAGCCGCCACGGGCGAAGACGGTGGCCGACGTGTCGATGATCGCCTGGTAGCGCGCTTCCCAATTCGCCTTCCGCCGGGAGTCGCCGGTCGCTTCCACCCGTGCCATTGAGTGCGAGACTAGCGGGCCACCACGCGGCCGGATGATCTCCCGGTGCGCCGCGAGAGCCGGGTCCGTTGCTTCTCGCGCACGCAGCGTTTCCATCGGATCAGCAAGGAGTCGCGAGTCGTGCTGCGCATGAATTCCCGAACATTCCCTCTGCGCCGTCGGGCCGCTCCCGTGACCGCCGCTCCGATGGCCGCAGGGGACGTGAACTGGTGCAACGTGCTCGCGCACCACGCCGAACGTGCTCCCGACAAGGTGATGACGATCTTCGAGGGAGCAGCCACGACATACCGGCGAGATGGACGACCGTGTGGCGGCAACGGCGGGCGGGCTGGCCGAACGTGGCGTCGGCCCGGGCGACGTCGTGGCGATCCTGTCGTACAACTGTCCGGAATTCCTCGAAACCCTCTTCGCGGCCAATGCGCTCGGCGCCATCGCCATGCCGATCAACTGGCGATTGGCCGCGCCCGAGGTGCGCTACATCCTCGAGCACTCCGGCGCGCGCGCCCTGATCTGCGACGCGTCACTGGTTCCGCTCGCCAACGAGGCGACGGACGGTCTCGAGGACGCACCGGTGCGGGTGAGCATCGCACCGGCCGACGACCTCGCCTGGACGTTCCTCGGCGACCTGCGCAGCGGATCCACTCGGGCGACGCGGGCGGCGGCGGGCGCCGACGACGTGCACCGTTTGATGTACACGTCCGGCACGACCGGCCGGCCCAAGGGCGTGATGCTGACGCACGCCAATCTGGCCTGGAAGAATCTCGCGCACATCGTCGAATTCGGGTTTACGAGTGCCGATCTCGGTCTGGCCTGCGGTCCGCTCTACCATGTCGGCGCGCTCGACCTGACGACCACCTCACTCATTGCCGCGGGTGCCACGACCATTGTGCATCGTTCGTTCGAGGCCTCGGCCGTGGTCGACGAGATCGAACGCTCCCGCGTCACCACCGTCTGGCTGGCCCCCGCCATGGTCAACGCGATCATGGCCCTGCCCGATATCGAACAGCGCGATCTCTCCTCCGTCCGGGTGGTCATCAACGGGGGCGAGAAGATGCCGATCCCCCTCATTGAGCGGATTCAGCGCGCCTTCCCCTCGGCATGGTTCGCCGATGCCTACGGCATGACCGAGACGGTCTCGGGCGACACCTTTCTCGACCGCGACAGCATCGTCACGAAGCTCGGGTCGGTGGGCCGGCCCTGCCTCTACCTTGAGCTCGACATCTGGGACGAGGAGGGAACCTCCGTCCCCGCCGGCGCGCCGGGGGAGATCGTCATGCGCGGCCCCAAGGTCTTCAAGGGCTACTGGCGGGACCAGGACGCCACCACCGCCGCTTTTGCCGGAGGCTGGTTCCACACGGGCGACATCGGCGTCCGCGACGACGTGGGCTACCTCTACATCGTCGACCGACTGAAGGACATGATCGTCTCGGGTGGCGAGAACATCGCCAGCTCCGAAATAGAGCGCGTCCTGTACGAGCACGACGCGGTCCTCGAAGCGGCCGTCGTCGGCCGTCCTGACGAACGGTGGGGAGAAGTGCCCGTGGCGTTCGTGGCCCGGCGCCCGGGTTCAGACGTTACGGCCGGACGCGCTCATCGCACACTGCCAGGCCCAGCTGGCCCGCTTCAAGGTCCCCAAAGAGGTCACGTTCGTCGAGGCGTTGCCGCGCAACCCCTCCGGCAAGGTGCTCAAGCGTGAGCTCCGGGCCGACCGATGAGATCCATTCGAGAGGAAACCACATGAGCACCGTGAGCGGCCCTATGACCGGCGGCAGAGGATGGCCGTTCGGCGCACCCACCACCGATCTGTCAGCCGTCGGGCTATCGCGCCGACGAGTACTTCCTGGAGGGGGAGGCCGTCCGCTACGCGACCGGAGGCGGGGACCGAGCTCGCGAGGGACGGTCGCTGGAAGGTCGAGCCTGCGGAGAGCGCACCGTACAAGACCCGCCTGGTGGTCGTGCGTCCTGTCGACCCCGCGGCCTTCAACGGGACGGTGATCGTGCTCTGGAACAACGTCTCCGCCGGCTACGAGAACTTCGGCGGTGGCGACACGCCCGAGGTGTTCGAGAACGGCTACGCCTACGTGGCCGCGTCCGTGCAGCGGGTCGGTGTGCACGGTCAACCGGACAATCCCCAGGGCCTGCGCGACTGGGATCCGGAGCGCTACGGCACGCTGTCGATTCCGAGCGACGACTACTCGTTCGACATCTACACGCAGGTGGCCGATGTGGTCGCGCCCGATCGACCGGACCGCGACGCTCGACCCCATGGACGGCCTGCGACGTGCGGCGCCTCATCGCCCAGGGCGCGTCGCAATCAGCGGCTCGGTTGGCCTCGTATCTCAATGGCGTCCAGCCGATCGCCGGCCGCTTCGACGCCTTCTTCCTCGTGATGTATTTCGGCGGCGGGACGCCGCTCGAAGTCGGCGACGCTGTCATGACCGTCCGGGAGCCCGCCGCCGGTGCCGCCCAGCCCCGGATCCCCGAAGGCCTCCACCTCCTGCGCGACGACCTCGGCATCCCGGTCATGGTGGTCAACACCGAGTGTGAGGCGACGTCCTGTCTTCCGGTCCGCCAGCCCGACTCCGATCGCTTCCGGTACTGGGAGGTGGCCGGCGCCTCGCACGTCTCGCTGCCCGCCATGGCCTCGTCATCGGCCCGCATGGAGCGGGACTTCGGCTTCTCCATTCCGCTGGACGAGTCGATGCAGGCCATCAACCAGGTTTCGGTCGCGCCGGTGGTCGACGCCGCCCTGCATCACCTGCAGGCCTGGCTCACCGACGGCACTCCCCCGCCGGTCCAACCACGCATTGCCTTCGACGGCGATCCACCGGAGATCGCACGGGACGACGACGGCATTGCTCTCGGGGGCATCCGGCTCCCCCAGGTCGAGGTCCCTCTGGGCCACAACAGCGCCCTGCAGCAGTCGCCCGACATCTTCGCCCGACTGGTCGGCTACCACAAGAGCTTTCCCGACGAGAAGGTTCGCTCGCTCTACGGCGATCGTGCGGAGTACCTCGCCCGCTACGAAGCCGCGACCCGGGCGGCTGAAGCGGCCGGCGCCATCCTCCCGCGCGATGTCGAGCCTCTTCTGGCGGAAGGAGCAGCGGCGTACCCCTCTTCGCCGGTGGGCCCGGCGCGATGGTGAAGCCCGCTGCTACTTGGCCGCCGGCGTGCTGGCGAACTGCAGCACGTTCTGCGCCTTGTCGAAGGTCACGAGGTAGACGGGGCCGAGCGGATAGGGCCGCCCGGGCGCGAACGACACCGGGACGCCTGAACCTGGAATGTCCGCGTTCCGCAGTGCGTAGCCGGCACGTGGGCGAAGGTCGCCTCGGTCAGGTTCTTCCCCGCCGCGCCGGCGATCGTGGCGAACAGATCGATGTTCAGGCAGGCAGCCTCCACCGCGTAGAAGGTCTGGTCCGACCCCGTCAGCGGGTTCGTCGGCGGGGTGATCTTGAGGGACGGGTAGGCCTTGCGCACGACACGGTCACAGGCCTGGACCGCGGGGGTGTGCCAGAGCGTGTAGTTCGAAGGAACGGGACTCGTCGTGAGGACATTCTGGAGATACTTCGATTGGACGGAGGCTCCCAGCACCGAGGTCTCCAGGCTGGACTCGTTCGTCGCGACCCAGGCCGGGAGGTAGCTGCTCTCGTTCGCCTGCAGCGACTCGGGCCAGACGGTGGCTCCGGTCCCCACCGCCACGACCTCGTTGACGCCCGCCTGCTGGAAACGCTGGGCGATGAGCGCGGCTTGCTGGTTGGTCGCCACCTCGTCGCTCTGCGGCGCGCCGTCGACTGCGCTCTCGACGACGTGCACGCCCAACGACTTGAGCGACGACTGGACGACCTTCAATTCGGCGCCGTCGGTCTCCTGGCCGCCGAAGAGCCCCACCTTCTTTCCCTTGAAGTCGCCCTGGTGCGCCAGCACGGCCAGCTGTACCGGGTCGTACGCGGCCGGAGGCGGTACCAGGGTGAAATTGGGCGTCGCGCTCGCCGACGGCGCGTCCTGGAAGGTTCCGGAAATGGTGGGGACATGGTGCTGCTGCAGGAAGCAGTCGGCCTGTTGGGGATTGATGGCGACGAAGACGCTGTCGTCCTCGGACAACTGGGTGCAGGCGGTGATGGCCGGCCCCGTTCCCACCGGGTTCACCGCCACGAGGTAGGGAACCACCTTGCGGCCGTTGATGCCACCCCGCGCGTTCAGGTTGGCGATGATGGCGTTGTACGCGTCGGGGAAGCTGCCTTGGTCCAACGTGATGCCGAACTGCCGGACGGCGGCCAGGTCCACGTACGGAATCCCCACCCGGATGGTCGTCGCCGTGACGCCCTGCGTCGGAGCGCCCGCCGCCGACGCCGGACCGGTGCCGCCCATGATCGCCACGACACCGAGCAGCAGTGCGCCGACCACGGTCGTGACAAGGATCTTTCGCATTTTTCCATCTCCGCACCATTGCGGCCACGCTCGCCGCGCCGGTCGACACAGTGACACACATCTCGGCCTTCGAGCATGCAGGTTGTGCCTCCGGGCGGCGGCGGGTCAGGTCGTCGCCGCCAGCAGTTCCTCACCCCGCGCCGTCCGCAGCCCGTCCGTCCGGCCGGCGAAGTAGCGCTCGTTCAGGTCCGCTGCGGACACGTGACGGGCCGCTTGGAATCCCGCCTGGAGGGCGAGACCTTTCATTTCGTCCGGCGTGTAGAAGCTGATGAAGGGCGTCCCCGCGGCGCGCGCACCCCTGCTCGGCCGCTTCGAACCCAGGCCGGAGGACGTCCTCGACCAGCTCCGACGGCAGGAGGAACGTCATGGCGAGCGTCGAGCCGGGGGCGAGCTCGGCCATCTGGCGCAGCGTGGCGGCGTTCGCCTCCCTGGAGAGATACAAGGTGACGCCGGTCGAGACGACGACCGCCGGCCGCGCCGGATCGAAGTCAGCGGCGAGGAGCTGGTCCCACCAGGATCCGCCCCCCTCGAAGTCGACCGGCACCAGCCGCAGCCATTCCGGCACGCCGTACCCGAGCTCGGCCAGCCTCCGACGCTTCCAGGCCTGCGGACCGGGCTGATCGACTTCGAAGACCCGGAGACGCGATGCGATCTGCGGCCGTCGCTGGGCGAACGTGTCGAGACCCGCGCCCAGAATGACGTACTGGGCCACGCCGCGCTCGGCTTGCTCGCCAACCAGGTCCTCGACGAACCGGGCGCGGGCGACAATGCCGGCACGGAACCACCGGGTGCCGTCGGGATCCATGTCCGGCCGTGCGCGCCAACCGTCATCGGGAGCGGCCAGCCGAAGGCCCACCTCGTCGTCGAAAACATGGGGCGGCGGATCGACCTGCACGTGCATGGCCCGCCACAGGGCCACCCGCACGGCGGTGCCCTCCGGTCCTTCGGTCTGATCGTCAGCCACGGCGCGTCCTCCGTCTCCTGGTCGACGTTGCGGGCACACTGCCCCTCACCGCCGCCAATAGCGGGCCTGGCAGGGCGCGGCCGAACGGGCCACACCACCGATCTGCGCCCGCACCGGCTCCGGGTGCTCCGAGGAGCACAGCTCCCACCGAAACTGGGACAGCAGACGCCTCGATGTCAGCGTCATGGCAGCCAAGGAGAAGGGTCGGGCCGGGCAGGAATGACCACCATGCCCGAACACCGTCACGAGCTCGGCGGCCGGCAGCCCATTGGGCGTGCGAAGCCTCCGACGGTTCCACCGTGCCGGATCCCAGTGGTCGAGTCCTGGCGCCGCAGTCCGGTTCGTGAGTGGCAGCAATGTGGCCACCGTCATGCCCGGCGGGATCTCCAACGGGCCCTGCTCGAGATCCAAGAGGACGGGAGCGAGCGTGAAGCGGGCCATGATGGAGCGTTGCGCCATGCGGGTCGACTCGAGCGCGCAGGTCTCGGCGAGACCCGTGTCGCCAAGGCGTATCCGTTCGGCGACCTCCGGGTGCTCCATGAGATCGACCAGGTGCCAACCCAACGCGGCGAAGAGATTGGACATGGACGCGACGTGGATGAGGGTGATGTCGAGGCAGACGCCCGTCGCCGCCTCGGCGGGTGCTGCCACAGCCCAGGCGCCGACCACCCGGTCGAACAGCGAGTGCGCTTCGTCATGGCCGCGACGCTCTTCCAGCCCGAGCCCGAGTTGTGCGGTGATCACGGCCAGAGCCTGACGTTCCTCGGCTTTCCCGGTCGCGGCAACGTGCGCCATCGCGTCGGGATGCACGAAGGACTCTGCACCGTCGAGCCGGTCGAAGGCGCAGACGAGCGTCTCGAAGCGCTCCCCCTCCGCTGCACCGGGCCCACCCCAGGAGGCCAGCCCGACGCGGTGGCCGAGACGCCTGCTGAGGGAGAAGAGATCCACCTCGCCCTGCGGGCCGAGCTCGTCGGCGGTGGCTGCGACAGCCACCTCGACGTTGCGCAGGTACGCGGCGACGTCCTCCCTCCCGAAGAGCTGGTGCGGAAGCACACGGCGGCCGACGAAGACCTCGTCGGGCAGCTTGCGCCGGAGCATCCGCCAGTCGGCCACACCCTTGCTCGCCGCCTCTTCGGGCAAGGCGTACAGAGCGGCGACGCCCTTGGGCGAGAAGAGGAAGAGGTATCGATCGGCGCCGCTGTCCACGACGAAGGTGTCCCCGACGCGAGAGCGGGCGTCTGCCAGTGCCGCCACCGGGTCCTCGACGACATCGTCCCAGGGGAGGTGGACCCCGGTGGCGATGACCGGCATCGGATGCGGGCTGGGCAGCCCCACGGACTGCCCCGGCTGCACGGGGTCAGGCCTCGGCGCCGACGACCGCGTCCTCCGGCGCCGAGACCTCGGCCGGTCCGGCGGAGATGAGCACGGCACTGACGATCGCCCCCAGGGCGAGGAAACACGCACCGACGGCGAAGGCCACGGCGAAGCCATGGACGACGCCGGCCTGGGAGGCCGCCGCGCCGTGGGCGACGATGTAACTCGCGGTGGCGGTCGCCGCCAGGGTGTTGAGGAGCGCCGTGCCGAGTGAGCCACCGATCTGCTGCGTGGTGTTGACGAGCGCGCTGGCCACGCCGGCGTCGTGATTGCTGACCCGTATGAGGGCGGTACTGCTGAAGGCCGGGAAGGCCAAGCCCAGGCCGACGCTCATCAAGATCTCCTGCGGGGCGACGTGCACCCAGAAGTCGCTGTGCACCCCTATCTGTGTCAACCAGGCCAGGCCGCCGGCGGCGATCAAGAGGCCGACCGTCATGGGGATCCTCGGCCCGATCCGCGGCACGAGACCCGACGACGCGCCCGCAGCCAGAATGATGCCGAACGCAAAGGGTAGGAAGGCGAGCCCTGCTTTGAGCGCGGAGTAGTGCAGCACACTCTGCAGGTAGTAGCTCAAGAAGACGAACATGGCGAAGAGTCCGGCGCCCGTGAGCAAGGAAGCGAGGAACGCACCTCCCCGGTTCCGATCGCGGACAACCCGGAGCGGCAGCAGCGGATGGCTGGTCTTCGTCTCGAGGAACACGAACGCGGAGAGGAGGACCACTGCGAGGACCAGCAGCACGACGGTGACCGTGGCGCTCCAGCCGTCGCTCTCGGCCTTGGTGAAGCCGTAGACGAGACTGACCAGACCGAGGGTCGAGAGCAGCGCCCCGGGCACGTCGTAGCGCGTCGACCCCGAGGCCCGGCTCTCGTGGACGATGGCGACCGCCGCGATGGAGGCGAGGACGGCGATCGGAACGTTGACGAGCAGGCACCAGCGCCACGAGACGTACTCCGTGAGCACGCCTCCGAGGAGAACGCCGATGGCTCCTCCGGCGCCGGAGACGGCACCGTACGCTCCGAACGCCTTGGCCCGTTCCTTGGCATCGTGCTGGAAGGTGATGGTCAGGATGGACAAGGCGGCGGGTGCCATCAGTGCCGCGAACCCGCCCTGGAGGGCGCGGGCGGCGAAGAGCATGGCCTGGTCGACGGCCAGGCCACCGAGAGCCGATGCGCCGGCAAAGCCCAACAGCCCGACGACGAACACCCGCTTGCGACCCCAGAAGTCCGCGATCCGGCCGCCCAGCAGGAGGAAGCCCCCGAACGCAAGGGTGTAGGCGGTGATCACCCATTGACGGTTGGGCGTCGAGATATGGAGGGCATGTTGCGCCGAGGGGAGGGCGATCGTGACGATCGACGCGTCGAGGACGATCATCAGCTGCGCCACGATCACCACGGCGAGAATGCCCCAGCGCCTCGGGTCGGGACCGTCCACGTGCAGATCCTCCGCTGACGATGCCGTCAACACTTCGCTCGACTCCACGGTGTCTCTCACTTCCGCTCGCCCGGGACTCACGGGACAGTTTGGGGGGTCATCGGCAAGCTAGCGGGGCCCGCGTCGCTTCCGTGCAGCCGCACGATAACGAGCGGTTGTCTCACCACTCTTGAGAACCCGGCACCGAACGAACGTCAGGCGACCTCGGATCGGCCGGAGCGGCCACGCTTCTTGGTGTGGCGGGATCCGACCTCTTCGATGACCTCGGCCGAGTGCTCGACATCGAACTCGTCCCCGCTCGCCCGCAGCTCAGCGAGCAGGTCGACCAGTCGCCCCCGTTTCGGCTCGGACAATCCGATGGATTCGTACACAGTTTCGTTTAGGTCCCGTGTCGCCTCGGTGGCGACCTTCTCGCCGCGCGGCGTGATCACTGCAAGGGTCGTGCGAGCGTCCGACGGATGGGCCACGCGGCGGACGAGCCCTTCCTCCTCGAGCCTGTCGATGATGTTCGTGACCGTGGCCGGGGGGATCCGCAGGGTCTTGCTGATCCAACTCAGGGTCAGCGAAGACTCGGGGTCCATGGCCAGCCAGGCCAACACCTGATGCCGGGCGAACGTGAGGTCGTGGCGCCTCATGACCGTGTCGACCTGGTCGTTCAGCAGCTGATAGGTCCGGAGGACGGCCGTGTACACCGCCATCCCCGAGGCGGCCACGGGGTCCCATCGCTCCAGCCACACGCGGCGGGAGGCCTCGACGACGTCGAACGGAGCTTTCTGGAACGCCATCCTGTCAGGATACGGCTCCGGTGACCGCCTCCTGGGTGCCCTAGGCAAGGGTGCCACCGACGACCCCATCGGCTTCGAGCGTGTCGATCTCCGACTGTGTCAGGCCGAGTGCGCGGAGCAGCGCATCGTTGTGCTCCCCGAGCAACGGGGCATGGCGCTGGTGGATCCGTTCCGGGCCCCGGGAGAACCGCATCGGCAACGTGCTGTACCGGGACCCGCCGATCACCGGGTGGTCCACCTCTTCGAAGAATCGACGCGCCTGGAGCTGCGGCAGGTTGGGCTGGTCGTGCGGCTGCATCACCTTGCCGACCGGCACGCCTGCGCCCCACAGGAGCTCCACGATTTCGTCAGCCGACCGGGCCCGGCACCATTCTCCCAGGACGGCGTCGATGCGGTCATGCTCGCTCTTGCGCCCCGCCGTGCTCGCCAGGTCCGGGTCGGCGGCCCACGCCGATTGCCCCACCACGCCACAGAGCGAGACCCATTGCTCGTCGGTGGCGACCGCGATGGCGACCCAAGCGTCGTCCCGACCGCGCTCGTCGGGCCCAGCGACCTTGTAGAGGTTCTGCGGGGCTGCCGTGGGGCCCCGATTGCCTTCGCGGCCGAGCAGCGAGCCGTAAGCGGAGAACTCGATCACCTGCTCGGCGGCCACGTTGAGCGCGGCGTCGACCATGGCCGCTTCGACCAGCCCGCCTTCGCCCGTCCTCTCGCGGTGCTCGAGGGCGAGCAGCAGGCCGTACAACGCGTGCAGCCCGGCGTTGGGGTCACCGACGCAGTAGGGCTCGAACGGGAGGATGTCGGGATGGCCCGTCAGCCAGGTCAGTCCCGCAGCGTCTTCGATCACGAAGGCGAAGGCCGACAGGTCGCGCCAAGGCCCGTCCAACCCGAACCCCGGCATCCGCAGCATGATGAGGTCGCGTCGCTCGTTGCGGAGCGACTCGAAAGACAGACCGAGCTGGTCCAAAACGCGCGGCGTGTAGTTCTCGACCACGACGTCACACGTCGCGACAAGCCGGCGCACCAGATCGATGCCCCGCTCGTCGGCCAGGTCGATCGTCACGCTCTTCTTGTTCGTGTTGAGCGCGGCAAAGATCGGGCCACGCTCCCAGTACTGATCCTCTGTCTGCGGCACGCCGCCGACCAGACGGGCTCCGTCGGGACGGGTTGCCGATTCGAGGTGGATGACCTCCGCACCGAGAAGCGCCAGCATGTGACCCGTCAGCGGTCCCGCCCAGAAGCTGGTCATGTCGAGAATGCGCAGACCTTCGAAGGGCAGGGAGCGAGACGCGCCCGTAGCAGGGGGCCGCGCCGGCCGCGCCGGTGCGGCCGCCTCCTCTGACCCCAACTCGCCCAGGCGGGGCGCCGCCTCCGGTGCCCGGAGGCGTCCCGCCCCCAGCCGGAAGGGTGGTCCGGGGTTCGCCGCGCCGTCCTTGGGGTTGGTCACGAAGGTTCCCCGCTCGCGGAAGTGCGCCCAGGTCGTGGCATTCGCCCCGTTCGTGATGGGCGCATTGGGGATCCGGAACGCCGAGGCCTCCACCAGCACCTCCTCGACGGTCCGGTCGGCGATCCAGGCGTCGATGGTCGGTGTCAACGCGGTGCGATCGAGAAAGAGCGACGCGTCCTCCATCCACTCGGGGTGTCCCACCAACACACAGAAGTCCAGCCACTGCTGTCCCGTTCCGCACCCGAGCCCGACGAGCCCGTCACTGGCCGCCCCCACGCCCGGCGTCGGCACGAACCGCTTCCGGCGCATCGGTCGACCCAGCTGGTCGTTGAAGGTCACCGGGTAATAGGTGAGGCACATCGCCAGCGCCTCGAGCATGGAGACGTCGACGAGCTCCCCGCCGGACGCGGCACGGCGACGTGCTGCCAACGTGCCGATGGCACCGTAGAGGCCGGCGAGCCACTCCCCGATCTGGCCGCCGACGAAGACGGGGGGCCGTTCTGGCTTCCCCCGCGCCAGTCCGACGATCCCCCCTGACCAGGCCTGGAGCGTGAACTCGGTGGCCGGCATGTCGCTCCAGGGGCCGTCGAGGCCGAACGGCGTGATCGACGTGACGATCAGGTGCGGGTGGGCGCGCAGCACCTCGCGTGGACCGAGTGATGGCTGCTCGGCCAACGGCGTGCCCCGCGACCAGACGACGGCGTCGGCCGAATCCAACAGTCCGTGCAACGCGTCGAGACCGACGGCGTCGGTGCCGTCGAGAACCACGCTGCGCTTGGAAGCGCCGATGAAGTTGAAGAGCGCGCCGTCGCCGCCGGCCGGCATCGCCGCGCCCGAGGCCGACCAGCGGCGCAAGGGATCGCCCTCGGACGACTCGACCTTGATGACCTCCGCGCCGCCGTCGGCCAGCAGCTTCGTGCAGTAGGCGCCTCCTATCCAGGTCGAGAGGTCGACGACGCGCCAACCCGAGAGTGCCGGGCGCGCGGACCCGATGTCGGCTCCGTCCGACGCGTCCCCCTCCGGTGCGGCCACGTTCAGTCTGCGACGGGGCGGCGTCGGCCCGAACGGCTCAGGCGCCATTCAGGCGGGAACAGATCGTCGTTGTCCTTGACCGCCACGTTCAGCCCGGCGTCCATGGTCTCCTTGCTGAGCGTCGCACGGCCGCCGTTGTCGTCGTCACGGAGTTGGCCGCCCATCGATTCGAGCCACGCGCTCAAAAGGCTGCCCATGTACTCCCCCTGGTGCTGCTTCATGACCTCGAAGAAGACCTTTTGCATGAACACGGTGTCGGTCGGCCTCGTCCGGGCGCAGGCGAGCGCGTACTTGGCCACCTCTCCTTCGAGTTCCTCGCGCGGCACGACGCTGTTGACGAAGTTGCACTCGTACATCTCCTCGGCGGTGAAGGGCCGGCCGGTGAAGACCATCTCCTGGAACTTGCGCATGCCCATCATCATCGCCCACTGCCACATGCGCGGCGCGTAGCCGACGTAGCGAAACGCGGGGTGCCCGAAGAGCGCGTCGTCGGACGAAATGACGAGGTCGGCATCGGCCGCTTGGTAGAAGTGCCAGCCGTAGCAGTACCCCTTGACCTCCAAGATGCTGATCTTCTTGAAGTCCTGCAGGGTCCGACAGCCGGACCGGGTGTTGCCGTACCAATGGAGCAGCGAGGCGCCGGCGCGGTACGAACGCGCACTCGGCATGGTGACGTCGTCGTCCTCGTCGATGCCGAACTCCTCATGGAGGGCGACGCCGGCCTCGCGCTTCGCCATCAGCTCGTCGAGGTCGGCGCCGGTCCCGAGGTGATCCCCGACGCCACGCACGACGAGCACCTTGACGTCGTCGTCGATGCTGGCCTTGAAGAGCAGGTCGGCGTAGCGGCGCCGGGCCGCGATGGTCGGGATGTTGAGCTGGTCGGGACGGTTCAGCGTGATCGTCGCGATCCGCGTGGCAGGATCCTTCTCGTAGAGGATGATCTCCTCGGCCGGTGGGACATCGGCTGCGCTCACGTCGTCAGGCTCCTTGTTCGCGGATGGGCGTGCTCGACAGGGACTCCGGGCCGGAGTCCGTGACCACGATCGGCTCCTGCAGGTACAGCGCGCCGACGCCTTCCTTCCAGACGTAGCCCGTCAGCGCGAACACCATGCCCGCTTCGACGTGCTGCTCGCCCGCCGTCAGCGGGAGGGCGCGCGTGACGAGCGGGAGATCGAAACCCAACCCGAGGCCCCGGGCCACCGGCATGGGCGGCGCCGGGACGCCGACGGCGTCGTAGGCGTCGAGCAGGCCGTTCAGCGGCGCCCCCACCCGACAAGCAGCCAGCAGGTGGTCCCACAGATCGCCGCTGCGTCGCGCGAGTTCGGGATCGACGTCGCCGGCGCTGCCCACGGTGTACGTCCGGCCCACCTCGCCCACATAGCCCCCCAGGACGACCCCGGCCTCGAAGGCCACCAGGTCGCCGGGCTGCGCCGGCGCGTCGCGATCGGTCCGGCGCCACGGGTCCTGGCGCGACGTGATGCAGGCCACGTCCTGTCCGGAGGGCGTGGTGACTCCCGCCGTCGCCATGGCCTCCATGAAGACCGCCGTCAGCTGCCGCTCGGTCACGCCGGGCGCCAACGCGTCGGCGGCAGCGCCCAACGAGTGCTCCGCCACGCGCACCGAGGCCCGGATGGCTTCGATCTCCTCGGGGCTCTTGGTCCGACGGACCTGGCGGAGCATCGGCTCGCCGTCGATGAGCTGGGCCGACGGGAACGCCTTGGGCAGGAGGTTGGCCGACGAACCCGACATGGAGTCAGTGGCGACCGTACGGGCCGTGCTCGCGCCTTCGATCTTCGACAGTACGTTCACGAAATTCATGGCGTTGAAGGTGATGCCGTACAGGTTCTCGTGGGGGATCTCCTCGGGAATGCCCTCATCCCACGTGCTCAGGAGGTGCACTGCACCGCTCTCTCGCACGAACACGCAGCCGGGACCGAACGCCCGGGACCCCGCCGTCCACAGTCGCGGCGCGCCCGACACGTAGCGGGCGTTCCCCTCGCGCCCGACGACGAGGAAATCGACGTCGGCCTCTTCCATGGCGGCCAGCACGCGGGCGCGGCGGGCCAGTCTGAGCGCGGCTTCGTCGGGGAGTATCTCAACGACGGACATCGGCTCGCTCAGAAGGGGTCATAGGAGTAGTTGGTCATGGGCTCCCAGCCGTCCTCCGTGATGCGCAGGACTTCCTCGGACCGGTACCCGGCAAAACCGTCGTCCCACACGATCGGCTCGAGAACCAGGACCATGCCCTCGACAAGGACGAGGGAAGCGTCGAAGGCCTCGCCGATGTCACTGCCCACATAGGGCATTTCCGCGCTGTCGATGCCGAGCCCGTGCCCGAGATAGAAATGCGGCATCCACGGCTTCGTGCCCCCGGCGGCAGCGATGGCCGCCGTCGTGAGGTCGGCCGCCGTCGCCCCGGCCCTGGTCACGTCGAGGACGGCGCCCATGATCGCCTGCCACCGCTCGTACTGGTCACGCTGGCGCGCGCTCGGCTCGCGTCCCACCACCCAGGTCCGCCCGAAGTCGGAGTGGAACCCGGCGTAGCTGATGCCGACGTCGACCCAGAGCACATCGCCCTCGGCCAGCTCACGCTCGGTCGAGAGCAGCGGGCAGGCGAGATCACCGGTCGTGGTCCACGGTCCGTCCTCCCTGCGGGCGGGCATGACCTGCCAGATGGGGTCGAGAACATTGGCGTCGGCGCCGGCGTCGAAGATCGTGCGGAGGAACGTCGCGGTCAGTTCGGTCTGGCGGACACCGGGTGCGATCTTGGCCTGCACGTCGGCGATGGCCTGCTCGGTGATCCGCAAGCCTTCGCGCATGGCCGCGAGCTCGTCGGGCGTCTTGGACGCCTTGGCCATGCTGATCACCCGCCCCGCGTCCTTGGGCGCACCGGAGGCAAACAAGATCGACCGTTCCCGACGGAGCGCATTGGTCCATTCGTCCATGCCGACCGCCGCCCCGCTCGTGACCAGCCCGCCGAGCTCGGCGGCGAAGAGCTGCACGCCCTCGTCGAAATCGAGGTACACGGTGCCGTGGAGGTGATCGGCCGGCATCTTCTCCCGCAGGCGGTCGTCCTCCCGCATCGGGGTGAAGAGGTGAGGCCACTGGTCGCCGGCCACGACGACGGCGACCGGCTGCTCGAAGTTGGCCCGGCCCGAATCACCCAGCGGCCAGATCGCCCCCGTGGCATACGCGACATTGGTGTTGCCGAGCAGCACGAGCGCGTCCAGCCCCTGTTGGGCCATGATCGCCTGCACGCGATCGGTGCGCTCTCGCTGCATGCGGGCGAAGTCGGGCGCGGCGGGGATCCGCCCCGGTGGCGCCTTCGCCATCAGCCCGGCCGGCATCAGTCGCCCACCCCGAGATAGTGCTTGATGTTCTTGCTGACGATGGCGGTGGCCGCATCGGCGCCGACCGCGTCCACCACCGATTTCAGCGACTCGCCGCTGTATCCGTAGGTGCTCTCGTTGTGGGGGAAGTCCGTCGACCACATGACCTTGTCCACGCCGATGCGGTCGACCAGGTCGAGCCCCAGCGGATCCACCATGAACGAGGCGTACATGTTGTGATCCCAGTAGTACCGCGGCTCGTGCCGCATCTGCAGGTTGGCGCTGTGCCGGAACGACGCGCTGATGTGCTCGGCGTCCTGCAGTGCCGAGGGCACCCAGTTGATGCCACCCTCGAACCATCCGACGCGCAGGCCGGGGTGGCGGTCGAGCACCCCCCCGAGCACGTACTTGCCGAACAGATCCCGGAACGGGGCCACCGACTGGAGCATGCCGAGCATGACCGCGTTGAACTCGTTGGGCGACGACGGCGGGCTCTCCCCGATGTGGTGCGACACCGGCACCTGCTCGTCTTCGATCGCCTCCCACACGCCGTCCATGGCGATACTGCCGAAGTCGATCGGCTTGCCGTCGTCGTCCTTACCTGGCGACAGCGGCATGAGGAACGTCTTCAGCCCGAGTCCCTTCAGCTCGCGCAGGGTCCTCCGGGCTCCTTCGGCATCCCACCAATTGATCAGCCCGACCCCGTAGATGCGGTTCTTGGAGCGCTCCTGCACCTCGGCGATGTGCTCGTTGTAGATGCGGAAGCAACGCTCCCGCATGTCCTTGTCCGGCCAGCCGAACAGGGCCAGCACGGAGTTCGGGAAGGCCAGCTCCCTGGTCACACCCTCTGACTCGAGCGCGGCGAGACGGGCCTCGACGTCGCCCGTGTGCGACCCCGGTACCGGGTCGTACATCGTCAGGACCTCAATGAACTCCCGCACGAGCATCGACTTCCCGCCCATGCCGAGCACCCAGCCGCCGTCGACGTTCATGACGCGCGGCGCCTGCTCCTTGAGGCTTGCGGGCAGGCGCTCATAGAAGATGTCGACGGCCAGCGAGATGTGGTCGTCAGCCGAGAACACCTCGACGCCGGATGGGAGCCCCGAATCCACGAGGGGCCCCACGTGCCGATCCTTCGGTGCTCCCAGACCCTCGGACGGGTACGTCAGCGAACTTCGGTGACCGGTCATCTTCCCGCTTCACTTTCCCCACCCGATCCTCGTGTGGTGCGGGCAGATTACTTCGGCTTCGTAGCAATCGTCAACGGATCCTGCTAGCTTGCTCCACCGAGGCACGCAGGCTGTTGGGAGGTCGGGGAGGTTGACATGACCACGTGGGACACCACCGTCGACCTCGTGATCGTCGGGTCGGGCGGCGGCGGAATGGTGGCCGCTCTGGCCGCTGACGACGCGGCGGCGAGTTGTCTCGTCCTCGAGAAGCAGGAGCGCATCGGGGGCTCGACCTGCATGTCCGGCGGCATCGCCTGGGTCCCGAACAACCCGGTCATGGAAGCAGCAGGCGTCGCCGACTCCTACGAGGACGCCATGGCCCATTTCGAAGCTGTGGTGGGCGATGTCGGACCCTGCTCCTCCTTCGAGCGGCGGCACGCCTTCCTCACGGCAGGTCCCGAGATGATCTCGTTCCTGCAGGGCCGAGGCGTCCGGTTCGTCTATTGCCCTGGGTACAGCGACTATTACTCGAATGCCAAGGGCGGCCACGACAACGGCCGCGGCATTGAGCCGGTCCCTTTCGATGGCAACGTCCTCGGGGAGTGGCTCGCGAAACTGCAGCCGGGGCTGGCCAAGAGCCTCGGCCTCGCAGTCATGACGAACGAGGCTCGGTCACTCTCGCACTACAACCGCAGCCTGCGCGCCTTCGCGGTGTCGGCCCGCGTCGTCGTCAGGACCTACGCCGCCCGCCTGCGCCGTCAGGACCTGCTCACCAATGGAGCCTCCTTGATCGCGCAGCTGTTGCAGGTCGCCGTCGCCCGAGGCATTCCGATCTGGACCGAGGCGCCGCTGCAGGACCTGATCGTCGGGGACGGCCGTGTCATCGGCGTGCGCACGGTCCGAAACGGCGTCCCGGTGCTCGTGCGGGCCCGCCAAGGGGTGCTGCTGGCCGCCGGCGGCTTTGCCCACAACCGCGAGATGCGGGTCGAGTACGGCGGCGATCAGCCCAACCAGGCCAAGTGGTCGATCGCGAACCCGGGCGACACCGGCGACGCCATCCGGAGTGCCATCGCCGTCGGTGCCCGGACCGACCTGATGGACGAGGCGTGGTGGCTTCCGTCACCCCGGACGGGACGATTCGGGCAGTCGACGCTCGACCAGGCCCGTCAGCGGCCGCGCACCATGTACGTCGACGCCGCGGGGAACCGGTTCGTCAACGAGTCCAACTCCTACATGGAAGTCGGCAAGGAGATGTACGCCCGCGACAAGACCAGCAAGGCTGTCCCCTGCTGGCTCATCTTCGACGACCGCTACCGGAAGCGCTACGCGCACCAGCGCTCCTCGCCGGGACGGTTCCCGCGCAAGCTGCTCGAGAGCGGCATGCTCAAGCAGGCCTGGACGCTCAAGGATCTCGCCGTCATGTGCGGGATCGACCCCACCGGCCTGACCGAGACCGTCGACCGCTTCAACGAGAACGCCGAGCGCGGCGTCGATCCTGACTTCGGGCGGGGCGAATCGGCCTACAACCGTGCCTTGGGTGATCCCAACCACAAGGTCCACCCCTGCCTCGGGCCTATTGACGAGGCCCCGTTCTACGCCTGCCAGGTCGTGCCCGGTGACATCGGCACGTGCGGCGGCCTCCTCACCGACGAGAACGCACAGGTCATCGACCACGATGGCCGGGTGATCGCCGGCCTCTACGCCACTGGCAACGGCACCGCCACGGTCATGGGCCGCCACTACCTCGGCCCGGGCGCCAGCATCGCCAACACCATGGTCTTCGGTTACGTGGCCGCACGCCACGCTGCCCGCAACGAGGGCAGCGAGCCGTGAAGGGACGCGAACACCGACATTGTCAAAGAGCCGCGCCGCCGCGCCGCACTGTGATGGCGTGGGTCGGGCATTGGCGCGCCGCCGTGAGGACCGCCTCCTCGGGCGAGGCCTCCGGGTCGACGACGCGTGCGACGGAGTCGTCATCGAGTTCGAAGACCCCTGGCGCAGCGAACACGCAGTTGCCCGACCCCATGCAGGTGTCGCGGTCGATGTCGATCTCTCTGCCCATGGTGCGATGGTAGGCGCTGACGGAAGCTGCAAGGAGACGAATGAGTGAGTTCGAGAAGGCCAATTTCATCACGGATCGGGCGATCCAAGATGATCCGTACCCCTACTTCGACTGGGTGCGCGAACGGGGACCGGTGTGGCGGGAGCCGCACTTCGGTATGTACATGATCACGGGCCACCCCGAGGCAATGGCGATCTACGGCGACCCGGCCGGGTTCCCGGAAAACGACCTGCCGTCCGGTACCTATTCGTCCTGCAACGTGGTCTGCGGATCGTTCGTCAAGTTCCCGGTCCCGATGGAAGGCGACGACGTCAGCGATCTCATCGTGAAGTACCGCAACGAGCTCCCCTTCAGCGACCAGCTGCCCTCGTTCGACCCGCCCAACCACACGGCCCAGCGTCACCTGCTCATGCGGCTCATCACTCCGAAACGCCTCAAGGAGAACGAGGACTTCATGTGGCAGTTCGCCGACAGACTGATCGATGCCTTCTTCGACGAGGGCTCGTTCGAGATGGTCGGGTCCTACGCCGAACCCTTCACCCTCACCGTGATCGCCGACCTCGAAGGCGTCCCCGAATCAGACCACTCGCTCTTCCGGGAGCGGCTCTCGACCGCACACCAGGACGTCGGCCACAAGCCGCTCGAGTTCCTCTACGAGCGCTTCAACGACTACATCGAGGATCGCCGCCGCACGCCGCGTCACGACGTCCTCACCGGCCTGGCCACCGCCACGTTCCCGGACGGTTCGACGCCTGAGGCAAGCGATGCCGCCCTGATTGCCGCCAATCTCTTCGCCGGCGGCCAGGAGACCACTGTGCGCCTGCTGTCGTTCGCGCTACGGATGCTGGCCGAGCGGCCCGACCTCCAAGATGCGGTCCGAGCGGATCGCGAGAGGATCCCCAATTTCATTGAGGAGACGCTCCGCCTCGAGAGCCCCCTGCGCACGCAGTTCCGCATGGCCCGCGTCGCCACGCAACTCGGTGGTGTCGACATCCCCGCCGGGGCGTCGCTGATGCTCATCCCCGGTGCGTGCAACAGGGACCCACGGGTCTTCGACAACCCCTCCGTGTTCGTGATCGACCGCCCGAACGCACGGCAGCACATCGCCTTCGGACACGGGATCCACACCTGTGCGGGAGCACCCCTGGCGCGGGCCGAGGGCCGGGTCACCGTCAATCGCTTCCTCGACCGTACGGCCGAGATCTCCATTTCGGAAGAGCACCACGGTCCGGTGGACGCTCGCCACTACGAGTACCTGCCGACCTTCTTCCTGCGCGGCCTCCAACGCCTCAACCTCGAGTTCACGCCCGTCGGCTGAGAAGCACGGCCTGACCGACACTTCAGGAGGGAGCGGTGCTCCCGCCCTCCGGCGGCCGCAACGTCGACATGATCAGCTTGGTCTGCGCGTAGGGCGGACCAGCCGTCGTGCCGCCGTCAATCGGGAGCACGATTCCTGTCACCTGCGCCGCCCGGTCGCTGGAGAGAAACACCACAGCGTTCGCCACGTCCTCGGGCTGCGCCTCCCGCTCCAGAGGCTGCATGTAGCGCAGTACCGGACCCATTTCGTAGGTCGTGATGCCGGTGCGGATGTGGGCGGGCGTGAGGCAATTGACCCTGATGGCGTACGGCGCGAGATCGATCGCCATGCATTTGCTGGCGTGGGCAATGGCCGCCTTCGATGCCCGGTAGGAGATCATGCCCGTGCCCGCGTTGATGGCGGCGATGGACGCGTTGTTGATGATCGACCCACCGCCGTGATCCTTCATGTACCGCGCTGCACGCTGCGAACCGACGATCACCCCGAAGAGGTTGACGTTCATGATGCGAGAGAAATCCTGGAGATCGTCGGGCAGGAACCGCTTGAGCGGGCTGCCGATCCCCGCATTGTTGAACATGATGTCCAGTCCGCCGAAGCGCTCGACAGCGAAGTCGACCAATGCCTGCACCTGATCCGCATCGCTCACATCGGTCTGCTTGAACGCGGCAGCCGCGCCGATCTGTCGGGCCAGATCTTGGCCGCCGTCCGCATCGACATCGCCGATCACGACGCTCGCCCCCTCGGTCACGAGCAGTTGGGCGGTCGCCCGACCGATGCCACCCGCGCCGCCGGTCACGATGGCCACCTTCCCTGCGAGTTCCTGTGTGTTCATGCCGCGACACTACGGTCTCGTAGCGAATGCTGCAGGGTGGGAAACGCTTGACCGAGCCCGCCGGACCCGGAGGATCGAGAAGCATTGGAAGGTAGCGTCGGGAGCAGGAGTCTCGAGAGGAGCCGACAATGACCAAATCGCTCTATACGGCCCAAGCCCACGTCACGGGTGGCCGAGAGCAAGGGCACGGCGTGACCAGCGACGGCGCGCTGGACGTGCAGCTCCGCACACCCGTCGACATGGGCGGCGAGGGTGGCGGCACGAACCCCGAGCAGCTGTTCGCCGTCGGCTACGCGGCCTGCTTCGAAGGGGCACTCGGCGTGGTCGGACGGCGGGAGCGCGCGGATCTCGGGAGCGTCTCCATCGAATCGGAGGTCAGCCTGATCACGACCGAAAACCGAGGATTCAACGTGGCCGTGGGACTCGACGTCACCCTTCCGGGAATCGACGAGCCCGAGCGCGCCATTTCGATCGTGGCTGCAGCCCACCAGGTCTGCCCGTACTCCAACGCCACCCGCGGCAACGTCGAGGTGACGCTCAGGGCCAACGGCCACCCGGTGCCAGCCGGAGCATGACAATGGACTGACCTAGTGTCAGCGGACATGGTGGGCGCATCCCACGTGGCCGCCGCGTCGGTCCGCCGCTGATGGACCGACGCTCGTTTCTGCGCGGTGCCGCCGTCGTGGGATCGGGGGTGATCGCCGGCGGCGCGCTCGCCGACTGTGCCAGCCCGAGCTCCCGCTCCTCGAACGCCGACCGCGGCACAGCCAGGTCGACAACGACAGAGCAGGGCCCACCGGACTGGGCAACGCTTGGCGCATCCCTGACCGGCACCCTGCTCCAACCGAGTGACAGCGGATATGGCGCGGCCGGCCACCTGTACAACTCGCTCTACGCCCCGAGTGCCGCGGCCATCGCCCAATGCGGTTCCGCGCCGGACGTCCAACGCTGCCTCGCCTTCGCCCGCGACCACAACGTGGAGGTGACGGCTCACTCGGGAGGACACAGCTACGGCGGCTATTCGTCGTGTCCCGGACTGGTCATCGACGTCTCGCGGCTGAATGCGATTTCGCTCGGCGGAGCCAGCGCCTCGGGCCACACAGCGGTCACCGTCGGAGCCGGATCCAAATTGATCGACGTCTATTCCGGCCTCGCCGCGCAGGGTCTCCTCTTACCCGGCGGCTCGTGTCCGACCGTGGGCATCGCCGGCCTGGCGCTGGGCGGCGGG
Organism: uncultured Acidimicrobiaceae bacterium; assembly: GCA_963744045.1. Classification (GTDB taxonomy): domain Bacteria; phylum Actinomycetota; class Acidimicrobiia; order Acidimicrobiales; family RAAP-2; genus Bog-473. The sequence continues at coordinate 205,454 of CAVUSB010000019.1, read as the reverse complement.
GTCGGGGTGTTCTCCCGGGCCTACGGGCTCACGTGCGACCAGACGGCGGCGGTTGAGATGGTGACGGCCGATGGTGTCCTGCGCCGATGCGAGCCCTCGAAAACGAGGACCTCTATTGGGCCTGCCGGGGCGGAGGCGGGGGCAACTTCGGCATCGTGACCTCGTTCGAGTTCTCGGCCCAGCCGATTCCCGAGGCGATCACTCTCTTCACCCTCGAGTGGCCGTGGCAGGCAGCGGACAGCGTGCTGGACGCCTGGATGCGCTGGATCCCCTCGGCACCCGACGAACTCTGGGCCAACTGCCAGCTGTTCAGCAGCGGGTCCGTCGGCAGCGGGCTGGTCAAGGTGACGGGCGTGTTCGTTGGCCCCGTGAGCGCATGCTCCTCGGCATTGAGCCCGTTGACACACGCCGTGGCGGCAGGGACCACCTACCGCTTCGTCGGCCCCGAGACGTACCTGACTGCCACCATGATTGAGGCCGGCTGCGAGGGCAAGCCCCTGGCCCAGTGCGCCGCACCTGCGCAGTCGCCATTCGCTGCCAAGTCCTCCTTCGTCGGAGGACCGCTCCCCGAGAGCGCGATCACCGGCATCCTCTCCACCGTGTCGTCGCTCCCCGCCATCACTCCCCGGAGCTGGTGGCGGCGTCGTGTTCGATGGCTACGGCGGGGCGATCAACCAGGTGGCGGCGAACGAGACGGCCTTCGTCCATCGCAACGCCGTCTCGTGCGCCCAGTACTCCGTCACCTATGCGAGCGCCGCTCCGTCACCGGACGACGTATCTTCCGCGTCGGCCTGGCTGCAGGATCTGCACCAAACGTTCGAGCCGGTGACGCAGGGTTCGTACCAGAACTACATCGACCCCACCTTGGCCGACTGGCAGCAGGCCTACTACGGATCAAACCTGCCTCGCCTGCGACAGGTGAAGCGGAGGTACGACCCCGACGACGTGTTCCACTTCGCGCAGTCGCTCCCGTCCTGACCCGCGGCGAGGACGCCGAGCGGGGGGCACCCCGGCGGAGGGCTCCTCTTTGCTCACGCGCCTCTTCACGTGCTGATTTTCTAAAATGGCACGGTGCGTTGGGCTGTGCAAGCACAATTCCGGCCTCGGGGTGCGATGCAAGGACATGGGTGCGGCCTCGAGGGTCCAGAGGCGCACCTTCAGGCGGTCGCCCCGAGTTCCTCCTTATCAACTTCGTGCAACACGTCTGCGAAACCTGACGGCGCACGTCCCTTGCGCCGAGAACTCGTGGTGACGGCCGCCCGACGGTCATAGGCGATCCGAAAGCCCGCCGTCACTGCTCGATGGTGGAGATCCCGATCCTCCCCGCTGGGCATGTCACCAAAGCCTCCGAGCTGCGTGAAGAGGGTGGCGCTGAAGCCAAGGTTCGCGCCGTGCACCGGGTTCCGTTCGGCCGAATAGCGCTGCCTCCACCGCAGCGCCGCCGCGCTTTCCTCGGCAATGCGGACCCGTCCCGGCCCACATGTCCGCACCGGACGAGTACGCCTGCAGCTGGACTGCGAGCCATTCCTGCGGCACGCGGGAATCAGCATCGGTTGTCGCCAACCAGATTTTCGCGGTGTCCTCCGCGGGCCAGAGCGACAGCACGGCACGACCGCCCGCCTGGCGAGCCATTCCCACACTCCTGCATTCTTGGGGAAGGACGAGCGCACCGAAGCGGGCTCCCCAGCGTGTGCGCGATCGCCGAACTGGCATCGCCACAATGGTCGAGCACAACAGCCACCCGACACGAGATGGAGGGCGGCAGCGCATGCACGGCCGCCTCGAGGGCCTCCAATGACTCGAGGAGCAAATTCTCCTCGTCGTGGACGGGCAGCACGACACCCACTGCAGCTGCTGCCCGCCGGGCGCTGCGTTGGCTCACCGTCTCTCCCAGATGTCCAACACGAATTCCGCTTCTCTGTGGTGGACGACGGTGAGCAGACCCGGCGTCTGGGCGATGATCTCGTGACTGCGCTCGCCGGTGAGCGGATAGTTCGTTTCCCCCCGCCAGTGGACGCCGACGATATGCGCTCCGGGGACCGTCGACTCCATGACGCACGTCATGATCCGGTCGAGATCGGTCACGTCGAAGTAGTACGCGATCTCACTGAGGACGACGAGGTCGAATGGACCAGTCGGCCACTGCTCGGGGATGGAACGTTCCTCGAGCAAGACGTGTGACTTCCTTCGGAATCGAGCTTCTGCCTGCTGCAGCGCCGAGGGAATGATGTCGCTCGAGAGCAACCGGTCACACCGGGTCGCGAGGAGTTCCGTCAGCACCCCTATGGAGCACCCGGGCTCATAGGCCGACCGGTAGCGCAGTCGGGGCAGGCTGGCGACGGTGACGGCGTACTTGCGCTGTTCGTACGGGCTGGTCTCGAATTCCCAGGGGTCGTCGCTGTCTCGGTACATCTGCTCGAAATACGAGCGGGCGGTCGACGTCATGACCCATCACATGCCATGCGGCCGAGGTCATTGGCATCCTGAGGGCCGTGGTACTGGGCCAGATAGACATACAGGTCGGCCACCCGGCGGGCCTGCTCCGCATGGAGGCAAAAGGGGCGAGCTCCACCCGCCGCCGCGGCATGCACCAGAACTTGCTGTGCCGCGTGGTGCACCCCGTGACGGACGACGAGGGCCCGTCGCCTCGCATCACCTGCCCGGTCCCTGGGGTCGTCATCGATCTCCCGTGCCGCCGAATCGAGTGCACGGCGCATGAGGTCGATGTGGGCGACCGCGTGTCCGATTTCGGTCAGGATGGGCTCAGACGGATGTGGGCCAATGCTACGAAGCACGTCCTGGACGAGGCCGCGGGCGCCGCCGAACCAGCAGGCGGCGACCCCTGTGGCACCGAACCAGAACCCGGGACGCTCCAGGTAGAAGTCGGGAGGCCCGACAGCACCGCTCGCCGGGACAGGCGGTCCTCCGAAGTCGAGAGTCTCGCTCAGTGAATCCGCCATCCCGACTGCCGGCCACGATCCGGCGTGCACTGCCGTGACGTTCTCGGTCACTGAGACGTCGAACAGTCGGTACCCGTCATGGCACTCAGCCGTGACGAGGGCTCGGTCGATACGGGTGCTGCCTGAGCAGAAAGGCTTCTCCCCCGCCAGCAACCATCCATCCGCGGTGCACTTCGCCGTCGTGCCGCCGACAGGTTGGCGGGCGGCCCAGACCCCGTAGAGAGCTCCCGGGACCGGTTCGTGGCCCGCTTCTTCCAAGATGGCCAGGGCGTCGACATGGCCTTCGACCAATCGGGCAAGCGACAAGTCCCGCGACGCCCAATCGGCCAGCGCCGCGAAACGAGCAGGCGTGCGCCCCGAGCCCGGCTTCGGAAGCACGGCTCCGCTCTCCGCCACCACTTCCTTCAGTTCCACCCACACTCTCAACTCGGTACCTCTTGCATCAGTTGCGTGAGTCGACTGGGCGGTGCTTCCACAGGAGCACGACTCGAGCTGAGCCATCACAAGGTCTGGTGCCCGGTCACCACGGCGGACTTGGCGCAGATTCTCGCTCTAGGGCGATCGCCACTCGCTCATATCCGTAGATGGCCAGGACCTTTGATGCTAGGCGAGTCCTGCACCGGACCCTGACAGGTACCTCCAAATTGCAGCGACCGATCGCGGCGTAGCCCTGCGCGGATATGAACTGGGACTGAGTCAGGTCGAAAATCAGTTCCTTTGGGTTCCCTGACAGCACCTCGGCGAGTGCCCGCTCGAACTGCACCATGGAAGTGATGTCCAGCTCACCCAGCAGGAGGAGGGCGACGGACCCGTCGTCGCAACAGTTCACTTGAACCTGAAACGAATTGCCGTACTGCAGGTTCGGCGCTTCATTGTTTCGAAGTGTTGAAGCCTTCACGTCAGCATGCCAACGCTTTCATTGATCATGGGTCACGATGACCTTTCGCCGTCCGTGGCGTCCCCTATCTCTTCACTCGGTACCAACTGTGCTCTGCGCCGGAGAGGAGGAACCCGAGAAGCCAGATCACGAGCAGGACGACGGCAACGATCCACAGCACGTGGAGCGCGAACCCGGCGCCGGCAAAAATCAGAACAAGCAGCAACGTCAGCAGAATCAATCCCAACTCATCAGTCCTCTCCACATCGGATGACGCAGGCACATGCCACGGCATCGCCCGCTGGTTCGAACTCATCGGAGAGAAGACCTCACACGGAGGGAGCTCCGAGGTCGAACGTTCGGCTCCTATGATTCGTTGAAAGCCTGACTCCGGTCAATCACCCGATCGGGTGATTCTCGACCCCACCGTGCGTCCTAGAGTGACGACGTGGCCAAACCGATTCGTCTTGCGCTCGTCAACGACTACATGATCGTCCTCGAGGGCCTGCGCTCCCTCCTCGAATCGAGCGACCCGGAGATCAGGATCGTCGAACTCGACGTCCGCAAGGAGCCCAGACGGCGTGTCGATGTCACACTTCTCGACACCTACGGAGAAGCCGAAACATTCGATGAGCGCATTCGATCTCTCGGTGCCGACCCCGAAAACGGCGCCATCGTCGTCTTCAGCTTCTCCGATCGACCAGAGGCCGTACGACGAGCCTTTCGTGCAGGGGCGCAGGGATTCATCTCCAAGGCCGTTCCTCGGGACCAGATCATCAGCGGCATCAGGGCTGCCGCAGACGGAGAGCGGGTCGTCTTGACGCAACGGACCCAACACGCACAGATCGACAAATTGGTGCGCTGGCCAGGGCGCGACATTGGCCTCACCGAGCGCGAGAGCGAGCTCTTGTCACTGCTTTCGACCGGCATGACGAACCGCGAGCTTGGGAGTCATCTGTACATCAGTGAGAACACCGTGAAGACGCAACTCCGCCATCTGTACGCCAAACTCGGCGTCCGCAATCGCGCCCAAGCGGTTTCCGTCGCCGGGGCCGAGATTCTCGGAGAACGTCGCCCCCAGTCCAAGATTGTCGAATAGACAAGCACGCCAGGTCGGCGCACCCGAGGTTGGGATCACACGGTCTGGGTATAGGACTCTTGCTCATCCAACGAGAGGACACTGATCGTGGCAACTGTCGATAAAGCCAAGAACAAAGCACAAGAGGCGAAGGGCCATGTCAAAGAGGCGGCGGGCAAGGTGACGAACGACAAGTCTCTCGAAGCCGAGGGCAAAGGCGACAAGGCCAAGGGGAATTTGAAGCAGGCCGGCGAAAAGGTGAAGGACGCGTTCAGGAAGTAGGGCGTGCTCCATCTTCGGCTGCTCGCCGCCCTCGTAGCCTCTGACGAGGCCGCGAGGGCGCGTTTCGCGTCGCACCGTCTGGGGCACCGGGTCGGCGGCGTAGGGTGAGTGCTATGTCAGTAATCCCGGCTCCACCTGTGTGCCCACAATGCAGTGCACGCCGGGTCGATGAGTACACGCACTACGGGTGTCCGGACAGCGAATCCCCTCGTTCCCACCGACATTGGGTATGCGGCGCGTGTGACTTCGAATTCGCGACGCAATCGGAGACCCCTGATTGACGAGCTGCCCGACGGATGGTCCGCCGCGGCGTTTCCACGCCACATCCCGTCGGATCTCCCAGGTCGTCCAGGATTGACGGAACTGGTCAGCGACGGCGACATGTGTCGCACGGATCCGCCATTTCCTCTCCTGAAAGGTCGTACCTCTTGTCGAGTCACCGAACGACGCCGCCGCGGGCTCACGAAAGAGTCGTGCGCCTCGACGAGGCGCGCCGGAGAAAGATGGCGATTTCGTCGCACCGCTACGTCAGGGGGAGCACAGCCCAGTTCTACGAGTGGCTCGGATCTGAGGCAAACAGGAGCGGGATTCCAGAGGGCCCACCGGTCTGGATCTGCGGTGATTGCCATGTGGGCAACCTCGGGCCTGTCGCTGACACCAACGGTCGGGTACGGATTCAGATTCGTGACCTCGATCAGACAGTTGTTGGTAATCCGGCTCACGACCTTGTTCGATTGGCCCTGTCGCTCGCATCCGCGGCGAGAGGTTCCGACCTGCCGGGGGTGACCACGGCCTACATGCTCGAGGCGATCATGGACGGTTACGAATCGGCATTCGAGCATGACTTTGACGAAACCACGGACAATCCCGAACCCCCAGACGCCGTACGGCTGGTGATGAAGAGGGCCGCCAAGAGGACGTGGAAGGAGTTGGCTCGCGAGCGGATTGGGGACACGAAGGCGAAGATCCCGCTCGGAAAGAGGTTCTGGCCCGTCTCAGACGAGGAGCTCCGAGAGCTCGAGTCGATCTTCACACAGCGGTCGATCGTCAGCCTCGCCACCATGGTCAAGTCGCGTGACGATGATGCCTCTGTCGAACTGATCGACTCGGCCTATTGGATGAAGGGGTGTAGCTCCTTGGGAGCACTCCGCTACGCGGTGCTCCTCGAGGTAGAGGACAGGGAAAACGAGTCATCCGACCTGTGCCTCATGGACGTCAAGGAGGCCGTCGAGTCGGCCGCCCCCACGTCGAGCGTTCAGACACCCGAGGATCATGCGCACCGTGTCGTCGAGGGCGCTTTGCACATTTCGCCATTTCTGGGTGAACGCATGAGGGCGAGCACACTGCTCGGACGTTCCGTCTTCATCCGCGAGCTCCTGCCCCAGGACCTCAAGCTCGAACTCAACGAGCTCAATCAGAAAGAGGCGATGAGGGCGGCTGCCTTCCTCGCCTCAGTGGTGGGCTTTGCGCACGCTCGTCAGATGGACTCCGGGACGCGTACGTCCTGGAGAGAAGAACTCAACCGTCACCGAACGAAAGACCTCGATGCCCCGCTATGGCTCTGGACCGCGGTGGTCGGGCTCCTGGTCGACCACGAAGGGTCATATCTCGAACATTGTCGTCGTTTCGCTCTCTCGGACGCGTGACACGCGATCGCTCACTCGGCGGCACCGGCGGAGGGCCTGGGGCGACGAGAATCAGTTGTCCACTGCGGCAACGGGGTCCTCATTCTGGCGCGCGTCATACGCGACCCTGGCCGCAGCGACTTGACCCCGATGCTCTTGTGCCCAGCTCACCAGACCACGGACCGACTCGAGCAGCGTCGAACCGAGGTCAGTGAGCTCGTATTCCACCTTCGGCGGCACGACGGGGTACACAGTGCGTTGCACCAGGCCGTCCCGCTCGAGTTGGCGAAGCGTGAGCGCCAGCATGCGCTGGCTGATGCCGTCGATCTCCCGCCGCAGCTCGGTGAACCGCTGCGTGCCCCGGTCGAGCATGGCGATCACCAGGATGGACCACTTGTCCCCGACCCGGTTGAGTATCTGACGGACCTCGATCGCCTCGGGGGTATCGCAACGGTTGGTCACACCTGGCCCCCCGGTCGGGTCCAGAAGCGGACGGACCGCCAGGGTTCCGTCGGTATGGAGATTGTTACTCGGTGACCTCGATGTGCCGTCTTCCATTCCTTCTCACAATGACGGAAAGTGGAGTCACTTACAAGTAGGAACTGACCAGATGAAGGAGAACTAAGTGACTGAAGAGGATCGCCGTCCGTCGGTCGTGGTGATCGGGGGCGGCTATGGCGGCGTCAATGTGGCCAAGGCCCTCGACGAGGTGGCCGACGTCACCTTGGTGGAGCCCAAGGACGCGTTCTTCCACAACGTCGCGGCGCTGCGCGGATTGGTGGACCCGGGCTTCCTCCCGACCATCTTCATTCCGTACGGCGGGCTCCTCGCCAACGGGCGGGTCGTCCACGATCGGGCGGAGGACGTCGATGGCTCCGAGGTCGTCCTCGGCTCGGGCGAAGTGCTGACCCCGGACTTCGTCGTCCTGGCCTCTGGCTCGACCTACCCCTTCCCAGCGAAGGCAGGAGCGGACCGGGCCGACGACTCCCAGCACCATGTGCGCGCGACGCACAAGGCGCTGGCCGAAGCAGACCACGCGCTGTTGCTCGGCGGGGGCCCGGTAGGCGTGGAACTGGCAGGCGAGATACGCGCCGCGTGGCCGGACAAGGCCGTGACCATCGTCGACATGGCCGACGACATTTTGGGCGGCCGATTCTCGCAGGAGCTGCGGGACGAGCTCCGGCGCCAGCTGGAGGAGGTCCGGGTCGAGCTCGTGCTCGGCAGCCCTCTCCGGGAAGGGGAGCCCCCAACTGCCCCCGGAGAGCTCGCCACCTTCACCGTGACGACGCTGTCGGGTCGGGCGATCACCGCCGACATCTGGTTCCGCTGTTTTGGCGTGACGCCGGCGAGCGACTACCTCTCCGGAGTACTCGCCTCCGCGCGCACCCCGGAGGGGTTCATCGAAGTCGACCCGCACCTCCGGGTACTCGGCCAGCAGAATGTGTTCGCGCTCGGCGACGTGTCGACGGCGGACGCCAAAATGGCCGGCTTCGCCGGCCGCCAGGCGGCGGTGGTGGCCTCGAACGTGACTGCCGCCATCGCGGGATCGGGCGACCTGCAGACCTACGAACCCCTCGGGCCGGTCATCGCCATCACGATCGGGCCTGAGGGTGGGGCAGGCCAGTTTCCCGGGCAGGAGGGCATCGCCGGACCCGAGGTGATCGCCGAGGCAAAAGGCCGGACGATGATGGTCGATCGCTATGCCGAGATCCTCGGCGCCGCTCGCCCGTCGTGACGAGGCCCGTCGGCCGCGGCCCCGGCAGACTCAGCCGGGAGGAGCCAGCTCCAAGAGGATCTTCCCGTCCACCGACCCGTCGCCGGCGGCCGCGAAGGCGTCATTGACCTGCTCCAAGGGAAAGATTCTGCCGATTCGAATCCGCAGGCGACCGTCAGCGAGTGCCGCAAGGGCCTCGCCGAGGTCCTGACGCCGCGTGTCGTCGGAGAGTCGCAGCCCCGCGTAACCGAGGATTCGCTGACCGCTCCTGTAGACCGGCTGCAGCTGCAGCGTCGCTTCGCTGCCGGCGCTCGTGCCATAGAGAACCAGGCGCCCATCGGCGGCGAGCACCGAGAGGGCGGCGCCGGTGAACGCCCCGCCCAAAGGATCGGTCACCACCGTGGGCGACAGGCCCCGCACCGACTCGGCGAGGTCCTCGGCACCCCCCACGACCACTTCGTCGGCGCCCTGCGCCCGGACGGCTGCGGCCTTCCGGAGGCTGCGGCACTGCCCCCAGACGGTCGCCCCGAGCGAGTGCACCAGCGAGACAATGGTGCTTCCGACCCCTCCCGAAGCGCCGAGCACGAGGACGCGGTCGTCGGGACCGACGCCAGCCAGCGACACCACGTTCCATGACGTGAGCCCTGCCACGCCCATCGCCCCGGCTTCCTCGAGGCTGACCGCTCCGGGCACCGGCACCACCGCGCCCAGCGGCACGACCGCCTCGGTTGCGAACACGCCGTCGCGCGTCGAGCCCAACCCGGCGCCGACGACCACGACGGGCCGGCCGTCGAGCAAGCCGCTCGCCTCCCCTCCCAGCGTGCGGGGAACCGGGCCGTCCGCGGCGGCCCGACCCTCGGCGTTGTAGCGATCGATCGGATTGACGCCCGCGAAGGCGAGCCGGACCCGGACCTCCTCCGGGCCGGGGCCTGGCAGCTGCACGTCGTCGACCCGCAGAGGATGACCGTGCTCGACGAGGCGCGTGGCTCGTGTCACGTCTCTCATCATCTCCCACACGGTGGCGTTGCGCTGCCCGTCACGCGCGTTCGGACTCCGGCCGTCCTGCGCAGTACCCGGGGAGCCCCTGATCGTCACCCCGGCAATCTTCTCGACACCCTCTCGCGGCGGGGTCGGCACCGGCCGTTTGTCCCTGCTCGCGCTCGGGTAGGGACGCCACTGAGGAGGTGCGAACCCAGCATGGCGATGCCGCGCCTGCGCAACCCACTTCGTATCGGAGCTGGCGCCTGGTTCGCCGTAAGTCGTCAATTGACCGAAGAGCCCAATCCCCTGCCGAACGCCTGGACGCGACCGGTCGTCCGCGCCGTGCGACCGTCGGTCGACGGCGGCCGGCGACCGGCGAAGACGACCGTGGGCGAACTCGTGACCGTGGAGGCAGACGCCTTCACCGACGGTCACGACGCACTCGTGTGCGACGTCAGGGCCCGCCACTCGGCCAGCAGCAAGTGGGCGAGCCACCCCATGCAACCGCTGTTAGACGATCGCTGGCGGGCTACGTTCCCGGTGACCGAGACGGGTCTCTATCGCTTCTCGGTCCGTGCCCGCTTGGACGAATTCGCGACCTGGCGCGACGATCTGAGCGAGCGGAGGAAGGCGGGACAGGACCTCGCCGTCGAGCTCCAGGTTGGCGCCGACATCGTCGAGCGTGCGGCCGGCCGAGCACGTGCCGAGCAGCGCCGATCGTTGCAATTGTTGGCGGACGCACTGCGGTCGAGCCCAGACGGGCTCGACCACGCCGTGCCTCGTGAACTCGCCACGTGGGCATCGGCGGGGCCGGGAGGCGATGCCCTGTCGAGCATCGTGTTCGGTACACCGCTGGCATCGGTGATGGGAGAGCTGGCCGATCCCCGCTCGGGGACCACCTCGGAGGTGTACAGCGTTCTCGCCGAACGCGCCAAGGCTCGATTCAGCGCCTGGTACGAGCTCTTCCCCCGCTCGGCCTCGGGAGACCCAGGCCGTCACGGCACCTTCAAAGACGTGCGAGGGAGCCTCGACTACGTCGAACGAATGGGCTTCGACGTCTTGTACCTGCCTCCGATTCATCCCATCGGGACGACCGCCAGGAAGGGCCGAGAGGGAGCTGCACTGGCCGGAGCGGGGGACCCGGGGAGCCCCTGGGCGATCGGGAGCGCTGCGGGCGGCCACACGGCGATCCATCCCGACCTGGGCTCCCTCGCCGACTTTCGCTCTCTGGTAGCCGAAGCCCTGGACCGTGGCATCGACGTGGCCATCGATCTGGCCTTCCAGGCGTCACCGGATCATCCCTGGGTCCGAGAGCACCCCGAGTGGTTCCGGCACCGACCTGACGGCACCATCCGATATGCCGAAAATCCGCCCAAGCGCTACGAGGACATCTACCCGTTCGAATTCGCGTCACCGGACTGGCCGGCACTGTGGCTCGCCCTCCAGGATGTCGTCTTCTTCTGGATCAAGCAGGGCGTCAAGGTCTTCCGGGTCGACAACCCGCACACGAAGCCCTTCGCCTTCTGGGAGTGGCTCATTTCTTCGGTCCGCGCCCGCTCGCCGGAGGTGATCTTCCTCTCGGAGGCGTTCACCCGCCCGCGCGTCATGGAACAACTGGCCCGGATCGGCTTCACCCAGTCGTACACCTACTTCACCTGGCGCACTTCGAAGTGGGAACTCGAGTCCTATCTCACGGAGCTGACCCGTACCGAGAAGGCGGACTACTTCAGGCCGAACCTCTGGCCGAACACGCCTGACATCTTGAGTGAAGAGCTGCAAACCGGCGGACGACCGGCCTTCATCGCACGTCTGGTCCTGGCGGCAACTCTCTCGTCGAACTATGGGATATACGGTCCGGCCTTCGAGCTGCAGGAGCACCTTCCGCGCGAGGAGGGCTCAGAGGAGTACCTCCGATCGGAGAAGTACGAGGTGCGATCCTGGGATCTCGCGCTCCCGAGCAGTCTCTCTGCATTCATCGGGTTGGTCAACGGGATCCGCCGTGAGCACGAGGCGCTCCAATTCAACGACCGGCTCCACTTTCACGCGACCGACAACGACCAGCTCATTGCGTATTCAAAGGTGCGCGAGGGCCCGGACGCGAAGGACGTCGTCCTGACCGTCGTCAACCTCGACCATCATCACGCCCAGTCGGGCTGGGTCACCGTGGATCTCGACGTGGTGGGCTTCTCCGGTGCACTTCCCTTTTCGGCACACGATCTGCTCTCGGGCGCCCGGTTCACCTGGACGGCCGGGTCGAACTTCGTCTCGCTCGATCCCCTCGTCGTGCCATGCCACATTCTGGCGCTCACCCAGGATGGCGCGTCGTGACGACCACCGATGTGATGCGGGAGCGGCGCCCTGCCGATCCGGAGGCCTTCGGGCTACAACCGACCTGGTACAAGGACGCCGTCATTTACGAAGCACACGTGCGCGCCTTCCGCGACGGCAACGGGGACGGAATCGGCGACTTCAGAGGCCTGATTGAGAAGCTCGACTATCTGCAGGGTCTCGGTGTCACGGCGATCTGGCTCCTCCCCTTCTATCCGTCGCCGCTGCGTGATGACGGATACGACATTTCCGACTACCGCCAGGTCCACCCCTCCTACGGGAACCTGCGAGATTTCCGGCTCTTCTTGCGGGAGGCTCACCGGCGCGGGATGCGCGTCATTACCGAGCTCGTCCTCGCGCACACGTCCGATCAGCATCCATGGTTCCAACGCGCCCGGTCCGCCCGCGCCGGTTCGAACTACCGCAACTTCTACGTGTGGAACGAGACCCCGGACCGCTTCTCCGAGGCGAGGGTGATCTTCAAGGACTTCGAGTCCTCGAACTGGACGTTCGACTCCGTGGCGGATGCCTACTTCTGGCACCGCTTCTACTCGCATCAACCGAGCCTCAACTACGACAACCCGTCGGTGCGCCAGGCCATGTTCGACGTCGTCGACTTCTGGCTGTCCATGGGAGTGGACGGGTTGCGACTCGACGCCGTGCCCTACCTCTATGCCCGGGACGGGACCACCTGCGAGAACCTCCCCGAGACGTTCGACTTTCTGCGGCAACTGCGCGCCCACATCGATGACCGGTACGACAATCGAATGCTGCTGGCCGAGGCCAATCAATGGCCGGAGGATGCAGTGAAGTACATGGGCGAGGGGGACATCTGCCAGATGGCCTTCCAGTTCCCGCTGATGCCGCGCATGTTTATGGCGGCACGACAGGAAGACCGCTTCCCGATAGTGGACATTCTGGCCGAGATCCCGGGCACGCCCCCGGAGTGCCAATGGGCGCTGTTCCTCAGGAACCACGACGAGCTGACCCTCGAGATGGTGACCGACGAGGAACGCGACGACATGTACCGGGCCTACGCGAAGGACCCCCAGGCCCGGGTCAATGTCGGCATCCGACGTCGTCTCGCGCCGCTTCTCGGCAACGACCGCCGACTCATCGAAATGATGAACGGCCTCCTCTTCTCCCTGCCCGGGACCCCGATCATCTATTACGGCGACGAAATCGGGATGGGCGACAACATCTACCTCGGGGACCGCAACTCGGTGCGGACCCCCATGCAGTGGAACGCGGACAGGAATGCGGGTTTCTCCGACGCCAACCCGCAACGCCTCTACCTGCCGGTCATCATCGATCCCGAATACCACTCGCAGGCGATCAACGTCGAAGCTCAGACACAGAATTCGAACTCTCTCTTGTGGTGGATGAGGCGCCTCATCGCGCTTCGACAGCGCTACAAGGCCTTCGGGCGTGGGTCCCTCGAGGTCTTGCTCCCTGACAATCGCAAGGTCTTCGCCTTCATTCGCCGGCTCGGCGAGGAGCGCATTCTCTGTGTCTTCAACTTGTCCCGGCATGTCCAGTGCGTGGAACTGGATCTCTCAGAGTTCCGCGGCGCGGTGCCGGTCGAACTGTCCGGCAATCAGGAATTTCCGCCGATCGGCGACCTCCCCTACTTCATCACCCTCGGCTCCCACGGATTCTTCTGGTTCTCCCTCGAGCGCGAGTCCGACGAACCGCTGCGTGGACGGCCGTCCTTCTCGGTGGCGGGTCCGTGGACCTCGCTCTTCGAGGGCGCCTCGGCGCTGCGATTCGAGTCGTGGCTCGAGGTCTACGTCTCACAACGCCGATGGTTCGGGCAAAAGACCCGAACCATCACATCGGCCTCGATCGTCGAGTCGGTGCCCGTTCCACCCATGTCTCAGAGCAACGGGAACGGGAGCGTCCGGGAGACCTCGCCTCCTGTGGCCACCATCCTCATCGTGCAGCTCGAATTCGACCAGGGAGCAGCGGAGCGGTACGTCATTCCCGTGGCGTACGTGAGTGACTCCGACGCAGAGAACATGAAGAAATGGCACGCGGACGCCGTCATTGCGGACCTTCGTGTCGAGGAGAGGGATGGCGTCCTTCTCGATGCCGCCCACTCGCCCGAGTTCGTCCGGGTCATGGCGGACCTCCTGGCGCGGCGCCGCACTCTCCCGGGCCGTCACGGCCAGATCGTCGGACTCCCGTCACCCAGCCTGCGCCGGTTCAACGGTTGCCTGCGCGAGGACTGCCCGTCCACCCCGCTGTCGGGCGAGCAGTCCAACACGTCCGTGCTGCTCGGTGACCAGGCCATCATGAAATTCATCCGACGCTTCGAGGAGGGCACCAATCCCGGGGTCGAGATCAGCCGCTTTCTCAGCGAGCGGGCGCGCTTCGCGCACGCACCCCGGGCAGGCGGCAGCATCGAATATCGCGGCGGCGCCTTAGGTACGACGCCGGCAACGGTCTGTGTCCTGGAGGAGTACGTCCCCAACGAAGGCGACGGTTGGCAGTACGTGGTGGATGCGCTCACGCTCGGCCTGGAAGACGCGCTGACCAATACCCCTACGGGCGACCTGGAGGCGGCATCGGTCCGGGGCGGTCTCGCCACGCCGGACCAGACGGATCCCGTCCATCCGCTCGTAGGCCCCCATCTGGAGTGGGCCTCGTTGCTCGGTCGCCGCACGGCGGAAATGCACGTCGCTCTGGCGAGCGAACGCCATAACCCTGCCTTCGTTCCGGAGCCGCTCACGAGCCTCGATCGTCAGGCTCTCTTCCATGGAGCGCGGAGTCTGACCCGACAGGTGCTGCGAGACGTGGTCTCGAAGGGAGCAACCTCGCCCCTGGTCGAACGGGTGCTCCAGAGCGAGGGGGAGATCATCGAACGGCTGCGCCGGTTGAGCGCCACGCACGTAGAGGCCGACCGCATCCGCTGCCACGGGGACTACCACCTCGGGCAGGTGCTGTGGACCGGGAAGGACTTCGTCATCATCGATTTCGAGGGCGAGCCCTCGCGCTCGCTGGGCTGGAGGCGCCTCAAGCGTCCGGCCGCCTTCGATCTAGCCGGCATGATCCGCTCGCTGCACTATGCGGGCCAGGCAGCTGCCCTCCGGGTCAATCTCGAATTCGGTGCCTCGTTCGAGTCGGGCCAGCCGGGGCGGCTCGCAGACTGGCTCTCCATCTGGCATCGCGAGGTGTCGGGACAGTTCCTGGAGTCGTATCTCGAGCAGGCCGCTGACAGCCCACACCTGCCGTCGAGCCAGGCGGATCTCGAGTGCTTGTTGGATTTCTTCCGCCTGGAGAAGGCAATGTACGAGCTCGGCTATGAGGTCAACATGAGACCGACCTGGGTCGACGTCCCCGCGCGTGGAATCCTCGACCTTCTGGGCCACGAGTGAGGTCCAGCGGCCTCGACGGCCTGGAGGAGCTGGCGGCCCTTCATGGGATCCAGACGTCATACACGGACGCCGACGGCGCAGGCCGGCGGGCGGACCCGACGGTGATCTTCGCCCTGCTCCAGGCCCTCGGCGTGCCCCTCGAGCGCCCGGAGGACGCGACCGCGTTGCTCCGGGAGGAGGAGACCGCTGCACTCCGCCGGCAGCTCGAACCTGTCGTGGTCTACCGCACGGGTCGTCAAGAGCCGATTTGGGCGACGTTGCCCGACGGCACGGAGCCCGGTTCCGTGTGGCTCACCCTGGAACTCGAGGACGGGACGACGAGCCGGTGCCATCTGACCACTGCCGTCACGGGATTCACGACTGGTGAAGGGATCGGGGGCACCCGGTTCGCCCGGGTGCAGTTCGATCTCGATGCCGTCGCGCAGGGGTCCCTCCCCCCGGGGTACCACCGCCTCACGCTGGAGAGCGCCGGCGTCCCCGAGTCAGCACTGGTCCTCGCTGCTCCCGACTGCCCCGACTGCCCTCGGGAATGGGGAGCCTTCCTGCCCCTCCACGCATTGCGAACGGAACGGGATTCGGGGATCGGCACGTACTCGGACCTGGCCCGACTCGGCGACTGGGTCGCATCCCTCGGGGGTGGATTGGTCGGGACCCTGCCGCTGTACCCGGCATTCCCCGGTCCCCCCTTCGATCCGAGCCCTTATCTCCCGGTGAGCAGACTCGCCTACAACGAGCTGTTCATCGATCCGTTCGTACTTCCCGAATACGAAGGGTCACCAGAGACCCGGACGCTCGCTCCTCGGGACGGTCATCGCACAGAACTGCCCTTGGCGCCCCCAACGGTCGACTACGAGGAGATCGCCAGACTGCGGCGACGACAGCTGGAGCCGTTGGCCCGCGCCGTCTGCTCCGGCGCGCTCCCCGACCGTCGCCGGCGCTTCGAAGAGTTCGCGACGGCACACCCCGAACTTGTGGCCTACGCCGAGTTCCGCGCCGGCCAGGAAAGCTCGATGCGCTCCGGGCAACCCGACCCCCATGCGGTCAGCTACCACCTCTACACCCAGTGGGTGGCGTCGGAGCAGCTGGGCGCAGCGGGACAGCACGGTGGACGCTATGCCGATCTCCCGGTGGGATCGCACCCCAGTGGGTTCGATCCCGTCTGGTCACCGGATTCATTCATGCCTGGAGTGCAGGGGGGGTCCCCGCCCGATCGCTTCTTTGCCGGAGGCCAGAGCTGGGGGTTCCGTCCCTTTCATCCGGAGCGCATCCGAGAAAACGGATACCGCTTCTTCTCGGCTGCGTTGCGACGGGCCTTCCGGCATGCCGATTGCCTCCGGGTCGACCACGTCATGGGCCTCCAACGGATGTACATGATCCCCGATGGACGCGACGCATCCGACGGCACCTATGTGTCCTACCGGGCAGAGGAGCTCCATGCCCTTGTCGCCCTGGAGGCACACCGCGCCGGCGCGGTCGTCGTCGGCGAGGACCTCGGGACCGTGCCAGCGGGCGTCCGGAGGCGGATGGCGCGGGACCACATGCTGCGCTCCTGGGTGTTCCAGTTCGAGTCGACACCCGAGGTGCCCCTCCCACGGCCGGCCGCCAATTTCCTGGCCTCGCTCGGCACGCATGACCTGCCCCGCTTCGGCGCCTACCTGTGGGGAGAGGACCTCGACGAACGCGAGGACAATGGAGAGCTCGGCTCCGAGCAGGCGACGGAAGAGCGCAGCACACGCGCCCGCTGGCGTCGCAGATTGTTCGACGCGCTCGACATCGGCGGCGACATGACACCGACGCTGCTGACCGCACGGGCCCTCCGAGGGATCCTCCTACACATGGCTCGGAGCGACGCCAGGATCGTCCTGGTGGATCTGGAAGAGATGTGGGACGAGCGCCGGGCGCAGAACCATCCCGGCACCGAATCAGCCGGCAATTGGCGGCGCCGGTCGCGCCGCACGCTCGAGGATTTCTCGTCGGATCCGGAATTGAACAGGACGTTGTCGGAACTGACCGCGGTGCGGGCCTCATGACGACGCGGACCCAGAGTGTCGACGGCTTCCCCGGCGCCGGCGCCATCACCGCCGACGATGTGTACTGGTTCAATGAGGGCACGCACCGCAGCCTGGGATGGCGTCTGGGCGGTCACCCCCTCCCAGATGGCGGCGCCCGCTTCGCTGTCTGGGCACCGAATGCCAGCGCCGTCAGCGTCATCGGTGACTTCAACTCGTGGCAGGAGGGCAGCGACTCGCTCCGCTCCCTCGGCGGTTCCGGGATCTGGGAGGCCGTCATCCCTGCGGCCAGGGTCGGCCAGGTCTACAAGTTCGCTGTCACGACCCAGCACGGCGAGGTCCTGCACAAGGCGGACCCGTTCGCGCACTGCACGGAGGTTCCCCCCAGGACGGGCTCGGTCCTCTGGGACCTGGCGTATGAGTGGCACGACGCCGACTGGATGGCGTCCCGCG
Source organism: uncultured Acidimicrobiaceae bacterium (assembly GCA_963744045.1). Taxonomy (GTDB): domain Bacteria; phylum Actinomycetota; class Acidimicrobiia; order Acidimicrobiales; family RAAP-2; genus Bog-473. The sequence continues at coordinate 187,770 of CAVUSB010000019.1, read as the reverse complement.
GCCGACAGATGGCGCTTCCCGCTCCCATGTCGATCTACGAGGTCCACCTCGGAAGCTGGCGCCGTGATCCCTCTCGACCTGGCGGCTTCCTCGGCTATGAGCGGATAGCCGAACCCCTCATTGAGCACGTCACGCGCTGCGGGTTCACCCACGTCGAGTTCCTCCCGCTGATGGAGCACCCGTTCTATGGATCCTGGGGTTACCAGACCACCGGCTACTTCTCGCCCACCCGGCGCTACGGCGACCCCCAGGGCTTGATGTCGCTGATCGACCAGCTCCACGGTGCCGGCATCGGGGTGATCCTCGATTGGGTGCCGTCGCACTTCCCCGCGGACAGCTTCGCCCTCGCAGATTTCGACGGCACGCATCTCTTCGAACATGCCGACCCCCGTCTGGGCTTCCATCCCGACTGGCAGAGCCTCATCTTCAACTACGGTCGACACGAGGTGCGCAGCTTCCTCGCCTCTTCGGCCGAGCACTGGCTCCGCACCTACCACGCCGACGGGCTGCGGGTCGATGCCGTGGCCTCCATGTTGTACCTGGACTACTCGCGCCAACCGGGCGAGTGGATACCGAACGCGGAGGGGGGCGCGAGAACCTGGACGCCATCGCCTTCCTGCGCCAGCTGAACACCGGGATCTACTCCGATCACCCTGACGTCCAGGTCTTCGCCGAGGAGTCCACGGCCTTCCCCGGGGTATCCCGGCCCGTTGAGTTCGGCGGTATCGGCTTCGGGCTCAAGTGGGACATGGGCTGGATGCACGACACACTCGAGTTCTTCTCGCGCGATCCGGTCCACCGCCGCCATCACCACGGCGAGCTCACTTTCCGCAGCGTCTACGCCTACAGCGAGAATTTCACCCTGCCGCTCTCGCACGACGAGGTCGTGCACGGCAAGGGCTCGCTCCTGACGAAGATGCCTGGCGACAATTGGCAGCGATTCGCCAATCTCCGCCTCCTGTATGCGTACCAGTTCGCGACGCCCGGCAAGAAGCTCCTCTTCATGGGCGCCGAGCTCGCCCAGTGGCGCGAATGGGACCACGAGGCCGAGCTGGACTGGGCGCTGTCCGGGTCAGCGCTCCACGACGGCGTCAACACCTTGGTCGCCGATCTCAACCGGCTGCACCGCGCCGTTCCCGCTCTGCACGAGTGGGACACCGATGCGCGCGGGTTCTCGTGGACCCAACCCAACGAGCCCGAATCGGGCCTGCTGAGCTTTCTTCGCTTCTCGTCGTCGGGTGACCCCGTCCTCGTGGTCTGCAACTTCACCCCCGTCGTGCGAACAAACGTACTGGCCGGCGTCCCTCGTGAGGGCTACTGGAGCGAGATCTTCAACAGCGATGCCAGCGACTACGGCGGCAGCGGAGTGGGGAATCTGGGGGGCAGCGCCACCCGTCCCTTGCCGAACCACGGGATGCCACACACCCTGACCCTGACGGCCCCGCCACTCGGGTGTCTCTATCTGCGACCGCAATGAGGGCCGACTTGGGCGCCGTGCCCAGCGGTCCGTCCTCGACGACGTTCACCGTGTGGGCACCCGATGCAAGGACGGTGGAGGTGCACGGAAGCAGCGGGCGGGTGAGCCTCACGCGCAGCGCCGACGGGTATCACCAGGGTTCTGCCTCCTGGGGCCCAGGCTCTCTTTACAAGTACGTCCTCGACGGGGGCTCGGCATTGCCGGACCCGGCGTCGCGTGCACAACCGGGCGGCGTGCACGGTCCCTCGGAGGTGGTCGACCTGACCTATCCGTGGCGCGACGCATTCCGCCCGGGGCCACCGAGAGAGTGGGTCCTCTACGAGTTGCACATCGGGACATTCACCGCCGAGGGCACCTTTGCCGGGGCCGTGTCCGCACTCGACGACTTGGTCGAACTCGGTGTGACTGCAGTGGAGGTCATGCCGGTGGCGCAATTCCCCGGCGGGCGCAATTGGGGATACGACGGAGTCTTCCCATTCGCGGTGCAGCAGACGTACGGCGGACCGACGGGCCTGCAGGACTTCGTGGCCGAGTGCCATCGACGACAGCTTGCCGTCGTGTTGGACGTCGTCTTCAACCACCTCGGGCCCGAAGGCAATGTGCTGGACAAGTTCGCCCCCTACTTCACTGATCGCTACAGCACGCCCTGGGGCTCGGCGGTCAATCTGGACGGTCCCTTCTCCGATGACGTGCGCGCCTACTTCCTGGCCAACGCAAGGCAGTGGTTCGAGGACTTCCACGTCGATGCGCTCCGTCTTGACGCCGTCCACGAGCTCATCGACCGCAGCGCCCGCCCCTTCCTGGGCGAATTGGCCGACGCCGTGGAGGAGCTGTCCGATCGCATCGGGCGCTCCTGCACGCTGATCGCCGAGAGTGCAGACAACAACCCGTTGCTGGTCACGCCGACACCCGGTCACGGGCTCGGCATGGACGCGCAATGGAACGATGACTTTCACCACTCGGTGCATGCAGCGCTGACGGCTGAGCGAGACGGCTACTACGGCGACTACGGACGGCCGGACGACGTCGCAAGGGCCATGAGCCAGGGCTTCGTGTACCAGGGTCAGTACTCGCGGTTCCGGCAGCGACAGCACGGCGCCCCCTCGGTCGGCATCCCGCCGGAACGCTTCGCTATCTTCCTGCAGAACCACGATCAGGTGGGAAATCGTGCTGACGGCGCCAGGCTGTCCACCCTGGTTCCGCGAGATCGCCTGCGCCTGGCGGCGGCCCTCCTCCTCCTGTCCCCCGGTCTGCCCCTCCTGTTCATGGGCGAGGAGTACGGCGAGGTCGCGCCCTTCGCGTACTTCGTCGACCATGCAGATCCCGAGTTGCTCGAGGCGGTGCGCACGGGGAGGGCGGCCGAGCACGCGCACACCACGAGCGGACCGGTTCCGGACCCGGGCGATCCGGCCACGTTTGCCGCGGCCGTACTGCGGCGCGATGGTGTCGGTGGCCCAATGCGCAACGAACTCTGGCACCTCTACCGCGACCTCATCGCACTGCGCCGCCGCGAGCCGGCGCTCCACCGTTCCTCCCGCGAGTGCACGCGCGCCCACGCCGACGGGTCTGTGGTGACTCTGGTGCGATCGCATGGCGAGAGCTCATTCGCCTCCTTCTTCAACCTGTCCGGAACACCGGAATCGGGACAATTGCCTCCCGCTGACCAATGGGCCGAGGTGCTCCCGACGGACCCCGCCGGCGGCACTGGCGAGGAGAAGGTCGCCCTCGACCCCTGGGGCTTCCGGGTCTTTCGCTCGCAGTCCGCGCCGCCCGCATCGGAGGCTCCATGAGGGCCTGGCCCGGCGCGCCTTATCCGCTGGGCGCGTCCTGGGACGGCGAGGGCGTGAACTTCGCCCTGTTCTCGGAGCACGCCCACGCAGTTCGCCTGGAGCTCTTCGATGACCCACGGTCCGGCACCCCCTCCGCCGTGATCCCGCTGACGGAGACGACCGATCAGGTGTGGCACGTCTATCTGCCGGACGTCCGGCCAGGCGCGCTCTACGGCTACAGGGTGGACGGACCCTACGACCCCGAGGCCGGGCACCGGTTCAACCCCAACAAACTCCTCATCGACCCTTACGCCAAGGCCGTGAGCGGGCCGATCAACTGGAGTGACGATCTGTTCGCCTACACGGTCGGTGATCCGGCCGAGGACCTGTCGTTCGACACACGCGACTCCGCAGGCGCCCTGCCCAAATCCGTCGTCGTCGATCCCTCGTTCACCTGGCAGGACGACCGGCCGCCCCGGACACCCTTGAACCGCACCGTGATCTACGAGACACACGTGCGGGGCATGACCATGCAGCATCCGGGAGTGCCTCCGAACCTGCGCGGCACCTTCCTCGGCCTGGCCTCCGATCCCATCGTCGACCACCTGCTCGACCTGGGCGTCACGGCGGTCGAGTTGATGCCCGTCCATCACTTCGTGGCTGATCGGAACCTGGTCACGAAGGGTCTCACCAACTACTGGGGCTACAACTCCATTGCCTTCTTCGCTCCCCATGTGGGTTACGCGACCGGTGCGCTCGGTGAGCAGGTGGGCGAGTTCAAGTCGATGGTGCGCACCCTGCACCGGGCCGGCATCGAGGTGATCCTCGATGTGGTCTACAACCACACCGGCGAGGGCAACCATCTGGGACCGACGCTGTCACTCAAGGGCATCGACAATGCCGCGTACTACCGGCTCTCCCCCGAAGATCAGCGCTACTACGTCGACTACACGGGCACGGGCAACAGTCTCAACGTCCTCCATCCGCGGACCATGGGCCTGGTCACCGACAGCCTGCGCTACTGGGTGACCGACATGCACGTGGACGGGTTTCGCTTCGACCTGGCTCCGGTGCTGGCCCGGGGTGACGGCGCGGGACAATCCAGCTCATTCTTCGAGATCGTCGGGCAGGATCCTGTGCTCTCGACCGTGAAGTTGATCGCCGAGCCCTGGGACGCCCGTCCCGACGGTTACCAGTTGGGCCACTTCCCCCAGGGGTGGTCCGAGTGGAATGGCGCCTTCCGTGACTGCGTCCGGCGCTTCTGGCGGGGCGACCCCGGCATGGTGCCCGAGCTGGCGTCGCGTCTCACCGGATCGAGCGACATCTACGCGCCGAGCGGCCGCCGCACCTATGCCAGCATCAACTTCGTCACCTGCCACGACGGCTTCACCTTGAGCGACCTGGTGACCTACGAGCACAAGCGGAACCAGGCCAACGGCGAGGACAATCACGACGGGACCGACCAGAACTACAGCCGGAACTGGGGGGCAGAGGGCGAGTCGGAGTCGGCACGGATTGAGCGAACGCGCGACCGCATGAAGCGCAACTTCCTGGCGACACTGTTCTTCTCCCAGGGTGTCCCCATGTTGTTGGGAGGGGACGAGATCGGCCGCACGCAGCAGGGCAACAACAACGCCTACTGCCAGGACAACGATGTCAGCTGGTTCAATTGGGACGTCGGCGAAACCGGGGAGGACCTGCGCAGGTTCGTGCGTGACGTCATCGCGGTGATGCGAGACAATCCGATTCTCCGGCGCCGGGCCTTCTTCACGGGCGAGCCGCACCCGGGCATGGAGACCAAAGACGTCACCTGGATCCGGCCCGACGGCTCCGAGATGACCGAGCAGGACTGGGCGGACTCCGAACTGCACACCATCGGCATGCTGCTCTTCGGTCTGGCGACCGACGAAGTCGACATCAGAGGCCGGTCCTACGCCGGCGACTCGCTCTTCCTGATGCTCAATGCCGGCACCCGGTCCCGCTCGTACACGCTCCCGCGAATGGAGCTCGCCGGCCAGTGGGAAGAGGTGTTGAACACCGCCCAACCGGGGCCGTGGTCCCGCATCGTCCGCAACGAGGCCGTCTCGCTCAACGCGCACTCGACGCTTCTCCTGCGGCATTCCGAGCGCCATCGCGGATGAGCGGCGGCGAGCCTCTCGGTTCCACCTACCGTTTGCAGCTCAACGGTCTGGGCTTTTCCGGAGCACGAGCACTCGTGCCCTATCTCAATCGGCTCGGGATCGAAACCCTCTATCTCTCGCCCGTCCTCACCGCCGCCCCGGGCAGCACGCACGGGTACGACGTGATCGATCCCTGCCGACTCGACCCGGCGCTCGGTCCGCCGGAGCAATTCGAAGCCCTGCTCCATGCGCTCGCCGCCCACGACATGCGGGTCCTCCTCGACATCGTCCCGAACCACATGGCCGCACACCCTTCCAATTGCTGGTGGTGGGACACACTGCGCTGCGGTCAGTCGTCCACCCACGCCAGTACCTTCGATATCGACTGGAGTCAGCACGGCTCGAGGGTGTTGACACCCGTCCTGAGTCGCCCGCTCGCTGCTGCCTCCGCAGAGGCTTCGGTGGATCGGGACACGGACGGGACGTTCCTCGACATGGACGGCCAGCGGTTCCCTCTTGCTCCCGACAGCGACCCCGGGGCTGCACTCTCCGACCTGTTGGCGGCGCAACATTTCCGGCCGGCGCTGTGGCGATTGGGGGACACTGCCGGCAACTACAGGCGGTTCTTCAACATCGACGGCCTCGTCGGGGTGCGGGTGGAGGATCCCGAGGTCTTCGCCCGGACCCACCAACTGATCCTTGCGCTGTGCGCGGACGAGCGGGTCGCCGGTCTCCGCGTCGACCACATCGACGGCTTGTTGGACCCGGCCGCATATCTCACGCGCCTGCGTGAGCTGATCATCGCCGGAGGCCGCACCCGCCGTGCGGTGCTCGTCGTGGAGAAGATCCTCAACCGCGAGGAGGAGCTCGATGCGCGCTGGCCCGTCGACGGGACGACCGGCTATGAATTCGCCGATCGGGCCGGCGGTCTCCTGCTCAGCGAAAGAGGCTGCCGGGAGTTGTTCGCCTTCGGTGCAGCCTTCACCGGGGAACACGCCAGCTTCGACGACCTGGGGCGGACGGGAAAGCTCCAGATGCTGGAGCGGACATTCGTGGCCCAGCTCGACCGGGTGGCGCGGCTGGCTCTCTCGGCGCTTGACGCGGAACATCCCGGACATGACCTCTCCGTGACCGATGTGCGCCGCGCCGTTGCGGAAATCAGCATCTTCCTCGACGTCTACCGGACCTATTTCGCCGGGAGTCCGCCGGCACGTGTCGACGTCGCAACGATCCGTCGCTCACTCGCCCGGCGCGGAACCGAGACCGTCGACGAGGAGGTGGAGCGGGCAATCAAGTTGGTGGCGAACGGCCTGCAGGAGAGCGGGCGCGACGGGAGCCCATGGCTCGACGTGGCCGGCTGCTGGCAGCAGCTCACGGGTGCCCTGATGGCCAAGGGTGTGGAGGACACGGCGACCTACCGTTATGACGGGCTCCTCAGCCATGCGGAGGTGGGATGCGACCCGGACCGGGCCAGCTGCACAGTCGAGGAATTCCACCGGTTCATCGGTCGGCGCGCCCGTCTGGTCGACGGCCTCAACGCGACCTCGACCCACGATTCGAAGCGGAACGAGGACGCTCGTTGTCGTCTCGCCGTGCTGTCCGAGGCGAGCGACCAGTGGGCACGCCTGGTCGGTCGCTGGCATCGCCGCTTGGCGTCCGGCTCCCGCGCACCGGAGCCACACGACGAGCTCGTGGTGTACCAGACGCTCGTTTCGCTGTGGCCTGCCAGCCGGACCGGCCTGCCCGGGCAGCATGTCCGGCGGGTCCAGGACTACACGCTGAAGGCGGCCAGGGAGGCAAAGCTGTACACGTCGTGGACGGAACCGGACCTGCGCTACGAGCGCGACCTGCGGTCATTCGTCGCTCGCATTTGTCGCGATCAGCGCTTCCGGACGGAAATGAGCCGCTTCGTGCGCGCCATCGCTCCGGCCGCGGCCTCGAATTCCCTGGCTCTCACGGTGCTCAAGGCGTGTAGCCCGGGAGTCCCGGATTTCTTCCAGGGCACAGAGCTCTTCGAGGCCACTCTGACCGACCCCGACAACCGGCGACCCGTCGACTTCTCGGCGCGGGAAGCCCTGCTCGGCTCGCTCCCTGGACCGGCAACGCGCGAGGCGGATCTGGTCCCTCAGGTCCGACGCATGCTGGCCGACTGGGAGACGGGCCAAATCAAGCTGCATGTCATCCGGGCACTCTTGCACCTGCGCCGAGCGCTGCCGGCCGTCTTCGCGGGCCGCTCGTATGACGCGTTGCCGGCCTCGGGTCCGAGAGCCGCGAACCTGGTGGCGTGGTCCCGGCGTGACGGCCGACGATGGGTGATCGCGCTGATCCCGCGCCTGACGCTCGAGGTCGCCGGTGGCGGGCGCTTCCCCACCGGCAGTCGTACCTGGGGTGACACGGCCTGTTCGCTCCCCGAGGGCGCGCCGAAGACCTACGTGGACATCTTCACAGGACGGGCCGTCGTGGCGCGCCGCGGACGCCTCGACGTCGCCGGTGCCCTCGGCGTGCTCCCCACGGCGGTGTTGCGAAGCGCAGACGAGCCGTGAACGGGAGGACTTCCAATCGGCCGTCGCTCAGTGCTGTTCTTGACGACTCGCGTGGCGCAACCGTATGTTCGGCGCCGGGTGACGCTCCTCCGGACGGTCACGCCCGCTCCTCAGACGGGAGGATCACTGGTGTCTGAATCCCAACCCCTGGTTGCCGACCTGATCGTCGAATGCCTCGAAGGGGAAGGCGTCACCCACGTGTTCGGGATCCCGGGAGAGGAGAACATTCACCTCGTCGATGCCCTGTCCCGTTCATCCATCCGATTCATCCTCGTACGTCACGAACAAGGGGCCTCATTCATGGCCGAGACGTACGGAAGGCTGACAGGCAAGGCAGGCGTCTGTCTCGCCACCCTAGGGCCTGGAGCGATCAACCTGCTGCTCGGCGTCGCCGACGCCACGACCAACTCCACCCCGCTCATCGCCCTTTCCGCGCAGGTCGGGATGAACCGGAGCTTCAAGGAGTCACATCAGGGAGTCGACCTCGTCTCTCTGTTTGCCCCGGTCACGAAGTGGTCGGCCCTCGTCGCCACGCGAGAGGCACCACCCGAAATGATCCGCAAGGCGTTCAAGCTCGCCCAGACCGAGCGCCCGGGCGCCGTCTACCTCGCCGTGCCAGAAGACATAGAGAGCTCCGAGGCACCGCAGGACGCTCGACCACTGGAGGTCAACGTTCCTCGACCCGACGAACCGTCCCCGGACCAGGTGGCCCGCGCCGCCTCCATTCTCAAGGCCGCGTCGAATCCGATCGTCCTGGCCGGCCACGGCGCAGCCCGGGCCGGCGCCGGACCCTCCCTGATGCACTTCGCCGAGTCCCTCGGAGTCTCGGTGGCGACGACGTTCCACGGTAAAGGCGTGTTCCCCGACGACCATCCGCAGGCCCTGGGTGCGATCGGTTTCATGCGGCACGACTACGTGAACTTCGGTTTCGACCAGGCCGACGTCATCGTCACGGTCGGCTACGAGCTCCAGGAGTTCGACCCGGTTCGGATCAATCCCCGGGGCGATAAGCAGATCATCCACATTCACCGGTTTCCGGCCGAAGTCGACCTGCACTACAACGTCGCCGTCGGCTTGCAATCCGATATCCGTCACAGCCTCGATGCCCTGGCGGCCGCGCTTGATTGCCAATTCGAGAATCAGACCACGAAATTGCAGATCCGCGGCCTCTTGGCCGCGGAGTTGGCTCAAGGCAGCACGGACGACAGGTTCCCCATGGCTCCGGCACGAGTGGTGGCCGATACCCGGGCGGCCATGCGGCGCCACGACATCGTGCTCGTGGACACCGGCGCGCTCAAAATGTGGATGGCCCGGCTGTACCGGACCTACGCGCCCAACACCTGCCTCATTTCGAATGGCCTTTCGACAATGGCCTGGACCCTCCCGGGTGCAGTCGGCGCGAAGATCGCCCGGCCGGACGCCCGGGTGCTCGTCGCCACCGGTGACGGGGGCTTCTTGATGAATTCGCAAGAAATAGAGACAGCGATGCGGGAACGAATTCCCATGGTCGTCCTCGTCTGGGTCGACGATGCCTACGGCCTTATCAGCTGGAAGATGGATCTCGAACTGGGCCATCACGTGGACACCACCTTCGGGAACCCGAATTTCGTTGCGTACGCCGAGAGCTTCGGAGCGACTGGCTACCAGATCACCGCGCCTGATCAGCTTCTGCCGACCCTCCAGACCGCCCTCGCCGACGACACCGTCTCGGTGATCGCGTGCCCGGTGGACTACTCCGCGAACCTCGAGCTGATTCGGACCCTCGGCGAGTTGGACGACTCGTTCTCCTAAAGAACTTCGAGCGGACCGAGTCGACGCCGGTGTGTCGCTCTACGCCCCCCCGTTCCGGCCTTGGCGGCACCGAAAGTCACGAGTAACCTGTGCTCGCAGACTCGGACCACGGCCGATCACGTCGTGGGGACCGAAGTGAATACCTCAGCATTTAGGAAAGGCGACGAGCAACTGGTGTCCGAGTCTTCAGACGTCCTGCTTGAAGAGGCCGACTCTGTCGCGATCATCCGGATCGACGACGGAAAGGTCAATGCCTTTACCGAGGAGCTTCTCTCGTCATTGTCGGAAGCGCTCGACTTTGCCTTGACACACGATCGGGCCGTCTTGATTCTCGGCAATGAGCGATGCCTCTCCGCCGGCTTTGCACTGTCGGCGATGCGGGCCGACGCCGACACCAGGCGGAGCCTTGTTCTGAGCGGCTTGGAGCTGGCCCTCAAGGTCTTCGAGTCGCCGGTGCCGGTCGTGGTTGGCTGTACCGGCCATGCCATTGCCGCTGGCACCCTCCTCCTCTTTGGGGCGGATCATGTCGTTGTCGGCGATGGGCCGGTGAAGATCGGCTTGAACGAGACAACCATCGGCATTGAGCTTTCACCGTTCGTCCTCGAACTCGCGCGGTACCGGCTCCTGCCTTCTGCCTACAACCAGATATTGCGCGGACAGCTCAACGGTGCCCAAGCCGCCCACCTGGCCGGCTACGTCGACGAGATTGTCGCGGCAGAGGACCTGCTGCCCCGCTCGATCGAAGCGGCGAGCCAGTTGGCCGAACTCGATCCGCTGAGCTATCGCCGGACGAAGGAGGCGATGAGGTCGAAGACCACCTCGGCATTGCACGCGCGCGCTCGAGCGGAAACGCGCGGAATGAATCGCCGTCCGTCCCGGCTCACCCCGAGGACGCCGATGGGAAAGACAAGCTGACCGCCAGCGGCGGTGACCAACGGAGGACACTTTGACCACACCCGGACCGCTGCTCGAGGCGGACGAGGGCCTCAACCACCAGATCGTGGACACGTTCGCGCGTGTCGGCCAGTCCGACCGGTCCTGGACCGAGAAGATCTGGGCGATGGCGGCGTCCCGGGACGGATCCCTGAGCGTGGCTTTCGGTCTGGGGAAGTACGTCAATCGGAACGTGATGGACGGGTTTGCCGGAGTCTCGCGAGGGACCGAGCAGTGGACGGTGCGCTCCAGCCGTCGCCTGTCACCTCAGTTCGAGAGCAGCAGCGTCGGACCGATCACCTACAGCATCGTGGAGCCGTTGCGACGGACTCGCTACCTGCTCGCCGAGACCGACATTGTCCCTATCAGCTTTGACATTGAGATCGAGGGTGTGGCGCCACCCGCCATGGAGGAACGCGAAACCCACATCAGCCGAAGTCGGGCCCGGATTGATGCCGACATCATGCGCTTCCATCAGAGCGGGGTGGCACGGGGATGGGTCGAGGTGGACGGCAGTCGCACCGAGATAGACGACCAACTCTGGGTGGGTGCCCGCGACCGCTCGTGGGGTGTTCGCTACGGCGTCGGAGTGCCCCCCGATGACATAGAGCAACAAGCACTACCGACGGACGCGTCGGGACTGTTCGTCTGGATGCCGGTGACGATGACCCGACCCGACGGCCGTCCGTTCACGCTGTTCGTGTACTACCAGCGATACAGCGGACCAGGCTGGTCCACGGGCAGCGCGCGGGGGGCGATCGAACTTCCCGACGGGAGGACGAAGCCCTTTCGAGACGTCGTCCCCGACCTGCAATTCCGCGACGACAATCGTCGCCTGATCGGCGGATCGATTCGCACGGTACTCCCGGACGGGACCGAATCCTCGTACCGGATCGATCCGGTATCCGCAACGGGCTTTCACCTCGGCACCGGACTCTACGGCGGCTTTGAAGGGCACTACCAGGGTGAGTGGCGTGGCGAACTTCACACCGACGGAGAGCACATCACCGACTGCGACACGGTCCCGGTGGCGCACCGCATCCATCAACATCGTGACTGCATCGTGAGGGTGGAAGGTCTTCAGGACGGGTCAACCGGCATCGGGACCATGCAGTCCAACGCGGTCGGTCCGCACGCAGGGATGGGTCTCACCGCCGCTGCTTCGTTTCTCTAGGGCTCAGCGGACCTCGTCCGCTCGAAGCAGACGGAGCCGTCGGTGCACCGAAGCCGATCGAATCAGCCGGCCAGCCCCCGATCTGCGCTCAACCGGGCAACGAGGCGATCGAGCTCCGGCGGCAGGTCTTCGGGGACGTGCTGCATGGCCAACCCATCGTCTCCAACATCGTCGATGGCCTTGATCAGCCTGCTCATGGCGTGGGTCAAGTCCGCGGCTGCTGTTGCGACGGCCTCAGTCTCAGTGGTCATGTCGAAACCCTTTCTGCACTCGGAGTCACGTTAGCGGCCGGGATCGCCGCGGTCGATGTCTCGATCATCTCCCTTTCGAGCCGGCGTTCCGACTGGCAGCCGGACTCGCCATGACCAACAGTCCGGGGCCGACTCGTCAGCAGCGCGGGCGCTCCCCCACGGGGCCGCGGGATCGCGGTGGCGAAGGGAGACCGCCAACACCACTCAATTCGACGATCCGGTGAACCTTGGGGGGTTGCCGCGACATGCGGATGTCGAGAGGGCACCTGGTTCGTCGACCTCGAACGGGAACTGCGTGCCAGCGAGGACATGATCGGACGTCTTGCTCGTAGACCTGCGGCCTGACCGAGGAGCTCAATAGTTAAGTTCTTCCTTGACTGTGGAGCGGGTTGGCGCATACACTCAAGTACATGCTTGACCAAACAACCGACCTCGATCGAACCTTCCAGGCGCTGGCTGATCGCAGCAGGCGGTCCATGGTGGAACGCCTGACCTTGGGTCCTGCGTCGGTGAGCGAATTGGCGCGTCCTCTGTCGATGTCCTTGGCGGCCGTCGTCCAGCACGTTCAGGTGCTCGAGGCGTGCGGCGTCGTGAAGACCGAGAAGGTCGGGAGGACGCGCCACTGCCGCATCGAACCAGCAGCAATGACCGCCGCCGAGCAGTGGATCACAGAGCGACGTCGAGGCTGGGAGTCTCGCCTCGATCGACTCGGCGACGTCCTGAGCGAAGAGGCGGCCACAACCAAGGAGGATCCATGACGTTGTCCACGGTCACACATGACACTTTTGTCATTGCACGAACCTATGACTCGCCGGTCGCACGCGTGTTTCGAGCCTGGGCAGATCCCTCTCGCAAGGCTCGTTGGTTCGCCGGCTCCGCCGAAGCCCTCGGGAACGGATACGAGCTCGACTTCCAGGTTGGGGGGCAAGAGGTCAATCGTGGCGGACCCCCAGGTGGGCCGGTGTACACATACTCCGCACAGTTCCGAGACATCGTGCCGGAGCGCCGGATTGTCTCCACCTCCGAGCTGTTTGCCGACGACTCCCTTCTGTCGGTGACCGTGGCCACCGTGGAATTTCGCGAGACGGGCGATGCAACCGAACTCGTCCTCACGGAGCAAGGAGTGTTCCTCGATGGCCAGGAGACAGCGGCGCAACGCGAAGAGGGCACGCGGTCCCTCCTCGACACACTGGCTGTTTGGCTCGCCGGAGACGAGCCCTGAGGATCACACCACGAGACGGCGCCAGCGGCGGTGAAGCCACGAAGGCATCCGCGCTACCTGCGGACCTCACCAATTGGGTCCAACGTCTCCGATTGTCGTTTCCCGACGAAATCGAGCTCGGCTGCCGGGCACGGGGCCTGAATGGCGTAGCCCTGTCCGACGTCACAGCCGAGTGCCGTCAGGTCACCGATGAAAGAGAGCCGCTCGATTCCCTCCGCGACGACGCGAAGGCCAAACGCGTGCCCGAGGTGGATGATGGAGCGGACAATCTCCTCGTCACGCTCTCTCGCCTCCCCGGCCTGGAGGCGGGAAATGAACGTGCGGTCCAGCTTGAGTTCCCCAACCGCCAGTTCGTTGAGGTGCGAGAGTGAGGAAAATCCGGTGCCGAAGTCATCGATCGAGACCAAGATGCCCGATTCGGCCAGGCTCTCGATGACGCGCTTGGACCGGGTCAGGTCGGCCATCACCATGCCCTCGGTGATCTCGAGCACCAGTGCGCTGGTCGGCAACCCCGTCCGTCTGAGGATCTCGCCGACGCGCTCGGGCAAAGAGGAATCCAAGAGATCGGTTGCGAGCAGGTTGACTGAGACCGCAGCTCGATTCCCGTCGTCCCACCACTGCGCGCAGTCGGCCACCGCCTGTTCGAAGACCCAGGCGGCGAGGGAATGGATGAGCCCGCTCTCCTGCGCGAGCGCCAAGAGGTGCTCCGGGGGAATCAGCCCGAGGGTGGGATGGGGCCAGCGCAAGAGTGCCTCGACCGTGACGACTTGTCCGGTTCGCAGATCGATCTCGGGTTGATAGTGCAGTGCCAGTGAGCCGTTGACCATCGCCTCCCGCAGGTCTTCGATCAACGCGAACCTGTCGGCTTCGTCATCGAGCGCCACCTCGTAGACCTCGAACGAGCCGCGTTCATTCTTCGCTCGGTACATGGCAGTGTCGGCGCAGTGGATCAGCTCGGCAGCGCTCAGGGCGTGGTCGGGAGCAAGGGCGACGCCGATGCTCGCTCCGACGTGCAGGCTGGCGGTATTGACGTCGATCGGTTCGGTGAGGAGTGACGAAATGCGCTGTGCCACGGTCGTGGCCTTGTGGGTGTCGGCGCCATAGAGGAGGACAGCGAACTCGTCACCGCCGAGACGCGCCACGAGGTCGCCGCGACGGACGGTCTGGCGAATCCGGGGGCCGATCTGGCGCAACAAGGCATCCCCGGTCTGGTGCCCGAACGAGTCGTTGATCTCCTTGAAATGGTCCAGGTCGATCAGGAGCAGGGCCAGGCTCTTCACCTGACTGTCACCGTCCGACATGGCGGCCAGAGCCTGTTCGAGCTCGTTGAGAAGGTGTCGACGGTTCCCAAGCCCGGTCAGTTCGTCGGTCGACGCCTGGTGCTGACGTGATTCATTGAGCGCTCTCTGCTCACGCAACGAGAGGCCCATGCGGGCCACCGCCGCCGTGAGAGTGGCCCCGGCGAGCCAAAGGACGACCGTACTCACATGTCGAAGGTTGCCCGCCGCCAGGATCACTGCGCAGGCCACCAGGACCGGGATCAGAACCACCAGCCACGACGCCCTGCGGAAAACCTGACCCGTTTGGTGTCGCCAGGGGGTATCGCTGGCCGCAATTGGCCTTTGCTCCTCCGGTTGCACCATGGCGGTGAATCGGCGCCCTGGTCCGGGTGCTTGACCCGATAGCGGCAGCGTCTAGAAAAATGGACAGTCGCGAACGACGGGCTCAACTGCCGAATGCAGCGAGCCGATACACGGCGCAGCTCCTTCACCACCACTTCCGCTCGAGAGCCAGGCCGGGGAGTGAACCTGCATCGAGGCTGTCGAGTTCGGCCATGTCGGCGTCTGAGAGCGTGAAGTCCAGTGTCGCCGCGTTCTCAGCGATCCGTTCGCGATGCACAGACTTCGGCAGCACCACAAAGTCGTGCTGGAGGCCCCAGCGGATCAGGACTTGGGACGGGGACCTCCCGGAGCGGGCGGCGATCGCTTGGACTCTGGGGTTGGCGATGTGGCGACCGGTACCCAGCGGGCTGTACGCCTCGGTGACGAGACTGCGACGGTGATCCTCCTCGACCAGTTCCCGCCGATAGCTGAACGGGTTCAGATTGATCTGGTTGACGACGGGCGGCGCGGCTGCGATGGCCAAGACTTCCTCGAGCTCGGTCACGTTGAAGTTCGACACCCCGATGGAGCGCGCGTACCCCATGCTCTGCGCCCGTTCCATCCCCGGCCACGCCCAGGTCGGTCCCCCTTGGGGCCAGTGGACCAGATAGAGATCCACGTAGTCGAGCTGCAGCCGTTCCAGGCTCGCTGCGAGCTCGCCGACCGGGTCCCGAGAACCCGGGTAGAACTTCGTCGCGATGAACACGTCGTCGCGATCGAGCCCGCTTTGACGAAGGGCTGCGCCGACGCTGGACTCGTTCCCGTACGCCTGGGCCGTATCGATGTGGCGATAGCCGAGCTCCAGCGCCCAGCGCACGGCATCCTCGCATTCACGACCATCCGGCGTCTGCCAGACACCGAGCGCGAGCGACGGAATCACGTGCCCATCGGCGAGGGTCTGCACAGGCACCGACTCGCCGAACGGAGATGTCGTCATCATTTTCCTCCCCGCGCCACCGAGCTCGCTCGAGGTTCTCGAAACGCCGACGACGGTCGACGGGATGGACGCTCACCGGCAAATCTACAGCCCGAATGCGAAAGCCCTCAGGGAGGATGTCGGGCGGCAGGTCAACCGGATAGGGATCGCCGGCGGCAGCCTCTCAGCCCGACGCCGTTGTCGGACCGCCCGTCACGGTCGTCGTCGTTGGCGGCAGAGATGTGCTCGTCGTCGACGTGGTCGAGCTCGGCGGCTCGGTCACGGTCGTCGATGTCGGCGGCACTGTCGTCGAGGGCACCGTGGTGGACGGCGGGGCCGTCGACGTGGTCGTTGTCGTCGGGGCGACGCCGGTGTCGGGTGACACGCACCCGGCAGGCGGCGCACTTGCTCCGGATTGACCCGGCATCAGCACGGTCCCGGCACAGCCGAAGTCGGAGAAGGTCGACTCGCTGCTCGTCGTGGAGCCGTCGGAGAAGTGCGCCACCGAGCGAGTCTGACGTATGTATCCGGAGGCGTCGACGGAGACCTGGACCGTCGAACCCGTGAAGCCCTGTTGCTTCAGGATGGCGTCTGAGTCGGCGATCGTCTTCGCCTGCTCGGAGTTCAGACCCGGAATGTGCTCGCCCTGACCCGGAGCGATTGAGATCGTGTAGATGGTGACGGCCACGCCGTCGACGGTGCCGGTTCCCGTCTGGTTGGCGTCGCTGATCATGCTCTGGTCCAGATCGAGATAGCCCGTCGGGGTCGACAGACCGCCCATCGCCAGTGCTCCTTGCCGTGCGCCCAAGGTGCCCTCGACCAGGCTGGCGAAACCGGAAAGTGATGCACCCGGACCGGACTCCGAGGACCCGGGGGCAAGTCCGTAGTCGGCACCGCCGAACTCCCAGACGTTGGTGCCGTTGTCCCGCAGCGTGATCTGCCCGAGTCCGGGCACGTTCGACACTGCGAGCATCGCGAAGGGGTCGGTGTCGATCGTGCCGTGGCCGGTGGTGACCGAGCTCTCCGAGGGCGACGGCCCACCGACACTTCCTCCTGTGCACACCTCGGTATGGGGCTGGCTCGTCGGAGGCGCACCTGGTGCGACGCTGCTCGCCGTGCCCTCACCCTGGGGCAGGAGGATGACCTGGCACGTGGGCGCCTGAGCAGTGCTGGTCGTGGTGGTCGTGGTGACCGTCGGTGGAGTGGCCGGGTCGAACTCGTAGGAGACGTTGAAGCTGCCGGAGCTCGTGGTAGCGCTCAGAGCGGATAGCAATTGTCGTTCGGCGACACCTCGAGTGACGTGTGGCGTCGCGGCCTTCGTGGGTTTGGCCGTCGGTCCGCTCGACGACAGGGCCACCGCAACGGGCACCGCGAGAGCGGCGATGCACACCACGCTGGCCACCGCGACCCACATGCGGCGCCCGGGGGCCCGACGCGACGATCCCCCGGGCGGATCCTCGAACCAGAGGCCTTTCTGCTCTTCGCTCTCAGCCATGTCATCCATGGAGGCACCCCCCTTGTCGACCCGAAGCCGACTGTGGCGCTTCACCCGCCTCACATGCGGGTTCCAAGGCAATCGTACCGGTGGTACGAACGCGCGTCCAGGGGCTGAATCTGAATCCGTAAAATTGGTTATGGGGTCTCTGACCAGGGAGAGATCGACCTTTCCGGCACGCAGGAGCCCGGCCCGCCCTGCCGACTCGATCAGGACCCGGGCGGTCGTCCTGGACTTGGACGAAGCCTCTCCGAAGCGGGTCTCGAGCACGTCGGCGAGCTCGTCGACTTCCCCGAGCCGCGTGCCCGAGGCATCCTCGAGCACACGGCGGAAGAGTGGGACCGCCCAGCAAGCCTCGGCCAGGGCGACCCGGTGGACGGCGGGATCGGCCGAGAGACAGCGACCCCCCCGCTCGGTGAGCAGGACCTGACCGGATCGGCCCGCCACCAGCCCGAAGAGCCTGGCGTTGGCCAACCGGCTCAGAAAGGCTCCATTGCGGACCCCGCTGTAGGAGAGTGCCGGCGGCGAGAGTGTCCGCGTCGGTGCGACCGCCCGAACGGGCCACGGTCCGAGCCAGGGCCAGCGAGGCGTCCAGCCCATAGGTGACCGATCGGTACAGCGAGCGCGCCATATGTGAACTATGACCCTCCGGCCAACCAGCGCATCGTTTCACGCCTCCTCTGACGGGTGCGGTTCCCGAAGTTTTCCAGGTGAGCCGACCTGATCCGACCCACCTCCGTCCGGCGCAAACCCCTATCCTCTGGCCCGTGCAGACGATGGCCTCGTGCCGTTCGTGAGAGGACGATGACCTCCGCCGTGCAGGACGGACACGGAGCACTTCCCGAGGGGGTCACCCTGGCCCCCGACACCGCCGAGCAACTGGGCCGGCTCTCTGCCCGGATCGTCGAATCAGTTCAGAGCGTCTTGTACGCGGACGACAACACGGTGCAGCTCGCGGTCGGGTGTCTGCTGGCCCAGGGTCACCTGCTGGTGGAGGACCTCCCCGGCTTGGGGAAGACCACCTTGGCCAAGGCCCTCGCCCGTTCGTTGGGTCTCGACTTCCACCGGGTGCAGTTCACGGCCGACCTCTTGCCCGCAGACGTAACCGGGGCGATGGTCCTGGACCGGGACCGGGGGGAACCCACCTTCCGACCGGGACCCATCTTCACCAACGTCCTGATGGCAGACGAGTTGAACCGGGCGTCAGCCCGATCACAGTCGGCTCTGCTCGAAGCAATGGAGGAACGTCAGGTCACTGCGGACGGCACCACCATGCCTCTGCCGAGGCCGTTCATGGTGCTCGCCACCCAGAACCCCTTCGATGCGGCCGGTACGTCACCACTCCCCCAGGGACAACGCGACCGCTTCCTCCTTCGCCTGTCAATGGGCTATCCCAGCCGAGTCCACGAGGATCGGCTCCTCGAGCGCGCCACGACGTCGCCCCCGGTCGACGCGCTCGGTCCTGCACTCAGTCGACCCGACCTCGAGGCGTTGCTGCGCGGCGTCAGCGACGTCCACGTCGCCGCAGCCATTCGGAGTTACATCCTCGACATCATCACAGCCAGCCGCACCCACCCTGCACTGGCCGTCGGCGCTTCGCCCCGCGGCGCGATCGCGCTCAGGCAGGCCTCGTGCGCCATGGCGTTGGCCGCAGGTCGGCATTATGTCGTCCCCGCCGACGTGCAAAAGGCCGCCGAGCCCGCGCTCGGGCACCGGCTCGTACTCCTGCCGGGCAGCGAGCGTTCCGGGACCGGTGTCCACGAGGTCGTCGCCGACCTCGTCCATCAAATCCCACTCCCGGGGCCCGAGACACTGGCCGACGCCCGAACCCGGAGCTGAGGCCGTGGCCCGCGAGACTTCCACGCGCGGCCGCCCTGCATTGCCCGAACACGAAGCGCAACGCCGTGCGGGCATCACCGGCCTGCGACCGACACGACGAGGCGTTGCGGTCGTCCTCGTCGCCATCATCCTGCTCGCCGTTGCGCTCAGCACGGGAGATTCGACCCTGCTTCTCGTTCTGGCCGCTGTCGCCCTTCCCTTGGTGATGTCCCCCGTCGTGGTTCTCGCACGTGCCTCTCGTGCCGCGGGCATCGAGATCCACATGATGGTCACCCCGCCATTGGTACCCATCGGTGCTCCCTGCGGTCTCTTGGTGCAGCTGTCGCATACGGGCGGCGCCGACCTCCCTCCGTTGGGTCTCGACCGACCATCGGACCACTGGAACGTGGGGGCCTCCACGGCGCGACCACCGACCAGACCGGCACCACCCCGCGTCGCGTTGGCCGCCGACGTCAGCCGCCTGATCCGGTGGGATCGAATCGACTCTGACACCAGCGCCTCGTCGACCGTGGCGTTGCCGACCGGGCGACGTGGCGTGTTCATGATCGGCCCACTGCGACTGTGGGTCCACGATCCCTTCGCCTTCTGCGGCCTGGCGGTCGCCACGGTCAGACCGGTGACCCTCGTCGTCCACCCCGGCCTGGTTGCCGACGCGGCGCCACCGGCAGTCCGTCCCGGATGGAGCGGCTCGACGCAATTCCGGGACGGACCTGCCGGCGTCCACACGGATGATCCGGGGGGAGAATGGAGCGGGCTGCGACCCTACGAACCCGGCGACCGCCTGCACCTGCTCTCCTGGCAGGCCGAGGCTCGATTCGGCGCCCTCCTCGTTCACGACTTCCGTCCTGATTCCGAGGAACGTGGTCACGATCGTCTTCGACGACCGGGCTGGCGTCCACCGCCGCCATGCCTTCGAAGAAGCCCTCGGTGCGGTCCTTGGACTTGCCACGGCTGGCGCAGGCCACAGCACGTGCTACGACGTCTCCACCCTTTCAGGGCGTCGGGTCCACGACTCGACCACGCCCGACGGCCTCGTCGCACTGTTGACTTTCCTCGCCGAGGCGCGGCCCACTCATTCCAGCGCGCGCGCCACCGCCCCCGCACTGCCCCTTCCGGCGGGCGCTCTGGTGGTCACGACACCCACAGCGGCGGCCACCCTTCCTTCGGCGTTCGATCAGGGTTCGGTTGTGGTGGTCGGATGACGCGCGCACTTCGTCACGTCGGACCTGATGTCTGCCTGCTCGTTGCCTCGGTGATCGCCGCCGCCGCGGTCGGGCATCTCTTCCACGGCGGTCTCGGAGGTGTGGCCTCAGGTCCCCTGCTCGCGGCTGCCGGCGTCGGATCAGCCGTTCCGGCCCTCCTGGCGCTCGAAGCGCGTGCCGCTGCCCATCCGGGCCGTCGTGGGAACCGTCGCCGTGATACTGACGAGCCTGTGGGCGGCCATCGGTGCTGCGACCACTTTCGGCCTCCCGACCGCCCACACATGGCACGTCGCCCAGTCAGATCTGCGGGCGGCGCGGCCCCTGCTGGCGCATGTGATCATCCCACTCCGTCCCGCTCCGGGGCTCGTCTTCCTGGCGGCGATGCTCTGCGGTGTCGTGGCGGTGCTGGCATCGGTCCTGCTGCACGCGAGCGACACACGAGATCGCGTGTACCCAGGGATCGCGCTCCTCTTTCCCTTGGGTCTGCTTGCATTCGCCTGCAGTCAGAGCACAACGGCACCGATGGCGGTGTTCGTCGTCCTCTTCGCCGCCGCCGGTGCACTGGCATTGACGACGGCCCGAGGCGACTCCGTGGCCCACGTCCGCCACGCCCGGCCTGCACCGGGCCATCGGCGCAGCTGGGTCGCTCCAACCGCCGTCACCGCGTGCACCATGGCCGGGGTCGTGCTGGTCGCCGCGCTCGTGGACTCGAACGCGCAAGGAGCGGGACCCGGTCCCGGTCTTGCCCCGGCCGTGCCACTGAGTGCGGAGTCACTGACCTCCAATCTGCTCGCCGTGGAGGTCCACGATGCCAACGACGTGGTGTTCCAGGCCAACAGCGAGTACCGGACGTATTGGCAGATTGCCGTGCTGAACGTCCTGCGCAACGGGGTCTGGGTGCCCGATGCCGACACCCAGGAGGCGGCACAAGGCACGGCCAAAGGTGCGCCGGTGACACAGTCGCAAGGAGGCACCTCGCCGGGTGGGAGTCGGGACTTCACGACCCACGTCCAGATCGACACTCTGGCCAGTCGCATTCTCCCGGTGCCGCCCGGGACCTTCGCGCTCTCAGGAACCCCTGCCACGATGACGGGCGTGGGTGCCGTCGCGCCCACCACGACCACGTCGGGCCAGCAGTACACCACCCTGTCCATGCTGCCGGTGACCGAACCGGAGTCGCTCGGTGGCAATAGGCCCGTCGCGACCTACCCCCCGGCTCTCGCGCAAGCCGAGACCTCACTTCCCGCCCTTCCCCCCGGCATCGAGGCTCTGGCTCACGCCGTGACGAACGGCGCACAAGGCCCTCTCGCCCAGGCAGAACTGCTCGTCAACTGGTTCCGCTCCAGCCAGTTCCACTACACCCTCGACCCGCCGGCCGCGCCACCGGGAACGGACCCCCTGGTCAGTTTCTTGACCCAGACCCGCTCGGGCAGCTGTGAGCAGTTCGCGGGCGCGTTCGTCGTCCTGGCCCGATCCCTCGGCCTCCCCAGCCGGGTCGTCGTCGGCTTCACGGCGGGTCGCTACAGCGGTCCGGGTCAGGTCACGGTCCGCGGCGCGGACGCGCATGCGTGGCCACAGGTGTACCTGGGCCCACGGGCCGGCTGGGTCTCCTTCGAGCCCACGCCGCAACAGCCGCGTGGTGAGGTCGCCGCCGAAGGCGTCGTCGGACCCAGCGGGGTGGACACCACGACGCCGACCACCGCCGCGGGCTCCCAGACCTCGACTCCACGACCGACGGCGCCACTCACTGTGCCGACGACAGTGCCGACTTCGAGCGGATCAAACACGTTCTCCCCCGCACCCACGGCGAGCGCAGGATTGGGGTCCCTCTGGTGGACGCTGATCGGTGCGGCCGTCGTGGTCGCCGTCGTCCTGGTGGCGCTCCTGATCCGGCGCCGTCGTCGTTGGTCGCCGGCGGGCCGCACGCCGGGCCAGATGGCGCTCCTCTCCCAAGCCGAAGTGGACCGAGCGTTACGCCGTGCCGGAGTCGAACGCCCCCTGTGGCAACCGTTGGCAGCGCGTCTTCGAGGACCTGAGCCCGCCGGGCGCAGGACGCGTCGACGCGGAGCCGGCTACCACATCGGCGGCTTGGGAGCGCTCTGCGTCGCTCGCCCAAGACGGCGTCACCGTTGCCCACGCGGCGGATGCCGCCCTCTTCGATCCGCTCGGCACGTCTGAGACGACGAGTCGTGCCGCGTACGAAGCCGCCCTGCGCATACGGAAGGACCTTTCCCCTCTCCAATTGACGTCGAGACACGAAGAGAGGCCACGCAGCGAGTGACGGCTGCTGCCCACTGAACGGCGGACATGGACAGAGACGGCACAGGTGCGACGAATGACCCCATCACTCACTCGACAGTCGTTCGGACTCCCTGACTCGCCATGCAAATCCGTTCGGCCAGCTCAGATCGGGCCGACGTGCAGCGAGAGAGCTCAGAGTCGTTGCGTCAGCCCGTTCGTGTCGCAACCCACAAGCACGACCTCTGCGCCGATCCGCACGCGATGGATACGCTCTCCACTCATGTCCCAACCCGAAGGTCGCGCGGCGGGACGATGAACATCGTCGCGACCATTGTGGGCGTCATCGTCGTGGTGGTGACCGTGTCGGACGTGGTGCTGACCATGGTCCTGCCAAGGCGACCGTCAGGTATCGAGCGCTTGAGCCTCCAGGTCAACCGGGGCGTCCGGATGTGCTTCGTCCTCGCGTCGCACCTGGCGAAGACCTACGAGCGACAGGACGCCATCCTCGCCCCCACGGGGCCGGTTGCCCTCGTCGTGCAGCTGCTCTTCTGGGCAGCGTGCCTCGTGCTCGGGTTCGGCCTCATCCTCGTGGGTGCGGGTGCCTCCTTCGGCGATGGGCTGCTGCAGGCGCTCACGGCGCTCTTCACGGTCGGCGCCGTCCACAGCGGTGGGTCGCCCGACACCGGGGTCGACATCTCCGTCGGCGCCATCTGGGTCGTGATCGTCGCGCTGCAGATCGCCTACCTCCCGGCCCTCTACAGCTCGTTCAACCGACGCGAGAGCCTCGTCGCCCTCCTCGAGAGTCGTGCCGGTGTCCCGGCTTGGGGGCCCGAGCTCCTGGCGCGGCACCAGCTTGTCGGCATCAATGACACCCTCCCCGGGCTGTATGCCGCGTGGGAGGCATGGGCGGCCGACGTGGCCGAAAGCCACACCACCTACCCGGTGCTGCTCCTCTTCCGGTCTCCCGAGCCGTGGTACTCGTGGCTGCTCGGGCTCCTCGCCGTTCTCGATGCCGCGGCGATGCATCTGGCGCTCGCGCCCAGCGAGGCCTCTTCCCAGGCCCGGCTGTGCCTGCGCATGGGCTTCACGTTGCTCAACCGGATCGCGACCACGTTCCGCTGGGAGGTGGATCTCGATCCGAACCCCGAGGGCCCAATAGAGCTGACGTTTGCCGAGTTCGACCGAGCGGTGACGATGCTCGAGGGCGTCGGCTTCGCCACTGAGCGAAGCGCCGAGGAGGCATGGGCCGACTTTCGGGGTTGGCGCGTGAACTACGAGGGCGTCGCCTACAGGCTGGCCGACCGCCTCACCGTCCCGCCGGCTCCGTGGTCGGGTCAGCGGCATCACATGCGCTCGGGCCCAGTCGAACCCCGGCGCCCGCCCCAGCGCCGGCCCGGAGGCGGCGAGCCGTTCGTCTACGACCGGCCGACAGTCGTCATCGGGCCTCGACCCCGCCTCATCCGACGCAGTCGACCCGGAACGTGAGCATGGGCGGCGAGCGTGACCGACGTTCGCCACCCATTTGA
Organism: uncultured Acidimicrobiaceae bacterium; assembly: GCA_963744045.1. Lineage (GTDB taxonomy): Bacteria > Actinomycetota > Acidimicrobiia > Acidimicrobiales > RAAP-2 > Bog-473. The sequence continues at coordinate 163,610 of CAVUSB010000019.1, read as the reverse complement.
TGAGGCTCGTATGCCTGGAAGCAACCGGACAGATCGATGCGGGGCGGACCGACGAGGACCGGTCAGCGACGAGCACTCTCGGCCAGCCGCTCACGAATGCGGTTCCGACACGAGGGCCACTCCGGAGCGATCACCGAGTACATGGCTGAGTCGCGGAGTTGGCCCTCCTCGCCCGGAGCCCAGGACTGTGACCAGCTCCGAAGGATCCCCTCAAACTGTGCTCCGAGGTTCTGGATCGCTTTTCGAGAGCGTTCGTTCCTGGCGTCTGTCTTGAGATCCACCCGGGCGACGCTCAGGCTCTCAAAGGCGTACTCCAAGAGGAGGAGCTTGGCCTCGAGATTGATGCCGGTGCCCTGCGCTGAAGCCGCCAGCCATGTGAACCCGATTTCAACCGCGCAGAGATCGGATCGACCGGGCCAGGTCCGCGGGTCCCACAACGCCGTGCAGCCGACCGCCCGCTCATCGCTGAGGCGGATCTGAGCGAAGGGAAGCAGCTTGCCGCTTTCGGTTCGTCGGGACTGAGAGTCCAGGTATTCGCCCATCTCTGACCCCCGAGGAACCCAGGTGAAGTCATAGGTGCGCCGATCCTCCGCTGCAGCGTCTTCAAGGTCTGCTGCGTGCCGAACCGAAAGCGGCTCCAGTCGGACCACGGTGCCCTCAAGGGTGACGGCGGTGGGAAGCACGCCCATGAGTCCTCCTCATCGAACCTGGCGTTGGCACCTTGCCGAAAGGCAGGTTGCCGGACCGTCACAGGGCCAGGTCCCTCGGATCCTCTGGATGAACCGCCAAAGCATAATCGGACACCGCGAAGGGCCGCGTCCTGAAGTACCGCGGATCGACGTCACAAGGCCCTGCGCCCGGGAGGCCACATCGCGAAGTGGTCGGGACGACCTGCGTTGCGCTCACGCGTTGGCGGGGACGGCCGTGCCGGGTCCCCGACGACGGAGCGTGACGAGGTCCCTACGAGCCCCCGTCACCGTCTCCTCGTCCTGCCCCTCGACGACGAAGCCGGCGTCGGCGATCATCTGGAGATCGGCCTTTCCGGCTTGGCCCTCACTGGTCAAGTAGTCCCCCAGGAAGATGGAGTTCGCCAGGTGGAGCCCGAGGGTTTGGAGTGTGCGCAGGTGGATCTCCCTTCCTCCGGCGATCCTCACTTCGGCGTCGGGAAAGAAGAATCGGAAGAGGGCCAGGATCCGCAGACAACGCTGAGGCGTGAGCTGCCATTCGCCCCCCAGAGGGGTCCCCTCGAATGGGATCAAGAAGTTGATCGGGACCGAGTCGGGATTCAGCTTCCGCAGATCGAAGGCCAGATCGACGATTTCCTCGTCGCTCTCCCCCATGCCGAAGATGGCCCCTGAACACGGGGACAGGCCGGCCATATGAGCCACTCCCACCGTCTCAACTCGGTCTTCGTAGGTGTGCGTCGAACAGATCTCGGCATAGTTCGCCTCACTGGTGTTGAGGTTGTGGTTGTAGGCAAAGACTCCGGCATCAGCCAGTCGCTCGGCCCGATCGGCGGTCAAGAGGCCAAGGCTCGTGCAGATCTCCACACCCGGGTGGCGCTCCTTGATGACGCGCACCGTGTCGGCCACCCGGCTCACGTCGCGGTCCGACGGCCCGCGTCCACTGGCCACGAGACAGATCCGCTTCGCCCCTCCGGCGATCGCGCGGTCGGCAGTCTCCGCCGCGGCGGCTGGATCGACCCAGTTGTATTTCAAGACGTCAGCGTCCGAACCTCGTCGCTGCGAACAGTACGAGCAGTCCTCAGGACACAGACCGCTCTTCATGTTCACGATGAGGTTCAACTTCACCCTGTTCGAGAAGAAATGCCGGCGCACCCGACCACCCGCGGCCACCACATCCAACAAGTCCTCGTCCGAGCTGTTGAGGACTGCGAGGGACTGGGCTCGGTCGGGCACCTGGCCGTTCAAGCACCCGCGCACGAGATCGTCCAGCGTCACGTTGAGTTCGATTCCCATGAGCCCAATCATGGCATTCCCATGGTCGCGCGCCCCAGTACGACACGGGCGCGACGACATACGATCGATCCGTGCCGGTGCGAGTGAGAGACCCAGCCGTCCTGCCGCAATGTGGTCGATCGCTGGCCTTGGCCTACTCATCCAACCCCTTGGTGCGATGGATGTTCGCCGACGATTTGAGCCAGGCTCGCCTCGAGGGGCTGTTCATATCGTTGGTCGAGTTCGGCTTTCGTTACGGATTGGTCTACGGATCGGCTGACTACAACGGAGCCGCAATATGGTTTCCACCCCTCGGAGACGACCGCGACGCCACCGAACAACCGATTCCAGACGTTGCAGCCGACACGGCGGAATGGAGCAGCGGCCGTCGAGGTGCGGCGCTCGAAGCCCTCGGTTCGCACCGGCCCGAGGAACCTCACTTCTACCTCGACGCCGTTGGTGTCGTGCCGCATCGTCGTCGTCGAGGTACGGCTGCGGCGCTCCTTGGGCCCGTTCTCACCGCATGCGACAGCACGGCTACGGGCGCCTACCTCGAGAACTCGGACCCCGCGAACGCGTCGTTCTACGCTCGCCACGGTTTCGCTGAGGTCACTCGGATTCCCTTGACCGACGGCGCTCCACCCGTCGTTGCGATGTGGCGACCGCCCCAGCAGCCCGACCCGTCGCTACGGGCGCGCAATCCGCAGTTCTGAAACAGAGAGAGCGAGACGCCTCTCCATGCTTCGTCGAACGGCAATCGATGAGGAGACGGGGGGTCGCGGCCGGAGGGAAAGGGCCGGAGATCCTCCCTCCACAATTCGATCCCTCAGACGTCGATGCCTTGTGCTCGTGTCACGAAGGCAATAGCGGCTTCGAGAAGCTCTTCCCCAGTCGCCTCGGGATTGGCGGTGCGCATCATATTGATGCCACGGAAGAGAGCCACGATGATGCGAGCCGTCTGCTCGGACGGCACCTCGACTTCGATGCCACGCTGCGCGTGTTCGACCTCGAGGATCTGGGCGATGGCGCGGATGTCCTCCTGCTCGAGTTCGTTCATCCGCGCCCGGGCGGCCGGGTTGCGCAGCGCATAGAGGTGGAACTCCAGGTACAGAGCGCCCATGTTTGGGACGCGGTCCAACTCGCCCCCAATGAGAGACACAAAATCCCCGATTCGTGCTTCCGGCGGGACGTCGGAGGAATCGATCGTCGCCCTGAGGGCGGTCATCTCTCTGGCGTAAGAGTCCTCGAGGAGTGCCAGAAAGAGGTCCTCCTTGTTCTTGAAGTTCGAATAAACGGCTCCCTTGGTGAATCCGGCGGCGGCGGCAACCTCGTCGAGGGTGGCCGCGTGGAACCCCCGCTCGGCAAAGACCTGGGCGGCCGCCTGCAGCAGGTACTCGCGAGTTTGCTGGCGGCGGCGTTCTGCGGTGAGCGGTTCGAGTGGCATAGGGGGCTTGTGCTACCTGCAAGTATAGTAAATACTGTCGAGTATGAACGATCCTGTCTGGTATCTCGACGACTCGAGCGGATCGGTGGTGCGTGAGTCAGAGGTCGCCGACTCCGCCGTTCTCACCCGCGATCTGGTGCGGCGCTTTGGCTCGGTGAACGCAGTCGACGGCATCAACCTCTCCGTACCCCGGGGTGAGATCTACGGGTTTCTGGGGCCCAACGGAGCGGGGAAGTCCACCGCCGTTCGGGTGCTCTGCACCCTGTTGCGGCCACATGAAGGCGTCGCCTTCGTCGCCGGACACGATGTCGCACGGCACGCACAGGACGTTCGGCTGCGTATCGGCGTCGCCCTGCAGGAGACGGCGCTCGATGATCGCCAGACCGGACGCGAGTTGCTCCAGCTCCAGGGGCGTCTCTACGGTCTGAGGGCGGCGGAGACGGCACACCGGATGACCACAGTCCTGGACCTGGTGGACATCGGTGACGCCATCGATCGGCGAATCGGCACCTATTCGGGCGGCATGAAACGTCGACTCGACCTGGCAGCCGCTCTGATCCACCATCCGCAAGTCCTCTTTCTCGACGAGCCCACCACCGGGCTCGACCCGATGAGTCGGGCCAACGTCTGGAGGGAGATCCGCCGGCTCAATGTGGATCTCGGAATGACCATCTTCCTCACGACGCAGTACCTCGATGAGGCAGATGCGCTCGCTGATCGCGTCGGCATCATCGACCAAGGTCGCGTGGTGGCCGAAGGTACACCTGACGAGCTGAAGCGCTCTCTCGGTCAAGATCTCATCGTTGCCGAAGTCGAAGGCGACGATCCCGCTGCCTTGGCCGGGTTGCGGATGCTCAACGGTGTAGACGCAGTGTCCTATGAAGCCGGAAGAATCGTCGTGAGCACGAAGGATGGTCCCGCCGAGTTGAGCCCAGTGGCGATCGCCCTGAACGCCACCTCGCTGCGCGTCCGCGCCCTGACCTTGCGCACGCCCACACTCGATGACGTGTTCATGGAGCTGACGGGATCACACATTCAAGAACCCGTGCCGGCGTGACGGGAGCCCACGCTGGCCCTGTCCTCGGCCGTCAGGCGGGATTCCGTCGTGACATCACGTCGGTGGCCGGTCGTGCACTTCGACAGATGCGGCGAGAACCGACGTCGGTGATTCCCGCCGTGTTCGTTCCCGCATTCTTCTACGTTGTCAACCTGGGTGCCTTGGAGAACGTGGCCAGCCACGCGAGCAGCTTGGATTACAAGGCGTTCCTCATTCCGATGGCCATCGCCTTTGCCGTCACGGGTATGACCCGAGCGCCGGCCCTGGTCACCGACATCCAAGACGGTTACTTCGACCGTCTCTGCCTGACGCCAATTCGACGATCGGCGCTTCTGCTCGGACTGATGGTGGCCGATGTCACGGTCTTGGTGCTCTTGTGCATCCCTGTCCTTGTCATGGGCTTCGCCGTGGGAGTGCGATTCGAGACTGGGCTGGTGGGTCTCGTGCTTTTCGTCGTCATCTGCGGACTGTGGGGTCTCGTCTTCACTGGCTTTCCCTATGCCGTGGCCTTGAAGACTGGCAACCCTGCTGCCGTCAACGCCTGCTTCGTCATCTTCTTTCCCCTGTTCTTCCTCACCGATGCCGTCATCCCCAAGGGCGCATTGACGGGCTGGTTCTCGACGATCGCGACGTACAACCCCGTCACCTATCTGCTCGGGGCATTGCGGTCGCTGATCACGACGGGCTGGGACGCCACGGCACTGCTCGAAGGAATTGCCGCCATGGCCGGTATCGGCTGCCTGAGCATGTCCCTGGCGTTTCTGGCACTCCGGGGGCGGGTCCGCAGCGGGGAGTGAACCGCGGCGGTTCACCCGTCGAGGCGGTCAGCTCATCAGAAGGGGAGGGTGTACGTGTTCTCGAGCTCGTCTTGGAGGACTGTGGCCGCTGAGTGGGAGGTGTCGACGATCAACTCCTCTTCGAGAACGCGCGTCCGAAAGGTCCAGCCCGATGGGAGCGCGAGGCGCTCGCCGAGATCAGCCAGGCTGTTCTCATTGAGCGTGGCATCGACTCCGGTGCAGTACGCCTGCATGACATACGCGAGGCCGACGGGGTCGATCAACTCATAGACGGCGGAGCCGGCGTCGAAGTACATGGTGACTCGCCGGTCGACCTTACGCAGCGTGTATGGGACCTGAGCAGGATTGGTACCAAGTGCGAGCACGGCAATACGACGCGTGAGGAGCCCATTGAACTCGTGCAGGACTGGCTCAATAGGTTCGCCCTTCGATCCGAGACCGTCGAGCACCCAATACCGCGGTCCATTGAGCTTCACGATGAGAGCGCCGAGCTCCTCGGCGATGGTTTCGGGGACAAGAGTCTCCCAGAGTTCCGGAGGACAGTCGTTCAGAAGTTGGGTGCCGTAGACATGTGCGGTGAATCGCCCTTCATCAGCAAAGACGGCGAGAACCTCGCCATAGCGAGTGCCACGTTGATTGGTGACGATCCTGGCTTGCGCATCGGCGGTCATTTCGAGTGGCCCTCCATTGAGAAAGACATTGAGACTGCTACGACGAGTTCGGGCTCTGAGACAAACCCACGGTGGTTCCTCCCTCTGTCACTGCTGCATCCGAGAGAGGTGCCTGATTGACGATCCCTTCTGCCAGCATGGCCATGATGATGGAGGCCTGATCTGCTCCGATGTCCCCATCGCCAACCGACGCAGCGAGGCTCAGATACGCCGCGGTCATGGCCCACACCAGAGCGTCGCTCGACTGATCGTCGAAGCCCAAGCTGCGAAACCACGGAGACCACCTGTTGCCAACGGTTGCCCGGAACTGTTCTCGGACTACGGAGAGCTCGGCCGGGACCGCGCCGCCGATCAGCGCACGAACGACGCGCAGGGTGTCAGGCCCCAAGGCAAGCACGTGCTCGAGCAGCTGACGCGCCATGGTGGCGGTATCGCGAGCACCGAGGGCGAGTACATCGTCCAAGCCCCGCTCGTATTGTCGGGCCTGCTCCGCGAACGCAGCCTGGAACAGCGTTGGCAGGTCGGGGAAATGGTCGTAGACCAGTTGTCGACTTACCCCGGCTTCCCTGGCCACCGCCACCATCGTCAGCCCGTTCAGCCCGTCTCGGGATATCAGGCGCGCTGCCGCCTCCACAATCAGAGACCGTCGCATCGCTGCGGGCAGGTAACTGCGCTTGGTCACACTGCCCTCCTTCCGCACGTCACGATCGATCCTGGGCTCAGATATTTACAGAGTGTATATTTAGGCGGGAGCCGACCGAAGCAGGTGCGCGCGATGAGGGACGACGACGGGCACGGAGTCGAACCGCCGGGGCGTCGGCGGTGCGCGCGAAGAAAGTCGGCGACGAACCCCGCCCGACCAAGCCTTGGGAGGACGATGCGAGGCCACCGCAGCGACCGCGCCGATGACAACGGCCGCCGGCTGAGGGACGCGATCGACGAGCGTAGAACTGTGGTCCGGAGGTGAGCGTCACCTCGGTGGACTTCCACTTCGACATCATGTGTCCGTACGCCTACCAAACCTCTCTGTGGATGCGAGATGTCCGCGACCAGTTGGACCTCCACGTCCGATGGCGGTTCTTCAGCCTCGAAGAGGTCAACCGGAGCGACGGGAAGAAACATCCCTGGGAGCGACAGTGGTCCTACGGGTGGTCCATGATGCGGGTGGGCGCGCTGCTCCGCCGAATCGATCCGGACTTGCTCGATCGGTGGTACCAAGCGGCCGGGGCTGCACTGCACGTGGAGGGCCTCAAGCCCCATCGCCGCGAAGTAGCCGAGCATCTTGTGGCCCAGATGGGGCTGAACCCGTCGCTGGTGGGACAAGCGATGGAGGATCCCACGACCGGCGATGAGGTGAAAGCAGAGCACGACCGGGTCGTCGCGCTGGGGGGATGGGGTGTGCCCACCTTGGTCTTCGACGACGACCACGCTCTGTTTGGGCCGGTACTCATCGATCCGCCCGCCGGCCCGGCCGCGGTGCGCCTCTGGGACCTGGTAGTCGGTTGGCTCGAATTCCCCAATCTCTACGAGCTCCAGCGTCCAAAGAGACGTGAGGATCTCCGCGCCATCGAGGCCGCATTTCGTCCCTATCTCGAGGCGCGAGACTGGGTGACCATTCAGAAGGAAACCCCATGACGGACCTGTCGACGATCCGCGGAGCACTCGAGGAGTCCTTCGACGCCGTCGAGACCCTGGGTGCCGACTTGGCCCCTGCCGAATGGGACGCCCCGTCCCTCTGCCCTGACTGGACCGTTCGTGGCGTCTTCGAACATCTGGCGAGCATTGAAAGCGCGCTGGTCTCGTGGATTCCCGTCGCAGCCGACACGCCCCCACCGTTCAGCCGTGCGGGTTCCTTCGTGGAGGAGGTGGCCGAATTGGACAGCTTCGCCTTCATGGAACGGGTGCGCGACGTGTTCGCACAACGGCGCCAGGACCTGAGCGTTCTCGGTGCGGCTGATCTGGCGCGGCCATCGTGGACACCGGTCGGCGAGGGAACCTACGGCCGGTTCATGGATATACGGGTCTTCGACTTGTGGGTCCACGAGCGCGACATCACCACCCCGCTTGGTCGCCCGACGGTCGACACGGGGGCGCGAGCAGAGATCGCACTGGCCGAAGTCGAGGGATCGCTCGGTTACATCGTCGGCAAGAAGGTCGGCCTCCCCGAGGGTCAAAGCATCGTGTTCCATATCAGCGGCCCCCTGGAACGTGACATTGCCGTGGTGGTCGACCGAAGAGCCAAGGTGGTCGACGCCATCGCCCAGCCCGACGTCGAGATCTCGACGGACACCCTCACCTTCATTCAGCTGGCCTGCGGTCGCATCGATCCCCAGGAAGCCATCGATCTCGGTACCATCGCCTGGCGAGGCGATGCCGAGCTCGGGGAGCGGGCGGCGCGCAATCTCAGATTCACCATGTAGTCCGCAGGCCTTCTTCGTCGCCTGGCGGGAGCAGGGTCATCCGCTTGCCTTGCTCGGGAGACGGAGAGCCCAGATCGTCGGCGGCGTGGCGTCGCCCACCGGGATGATCAGGAAGCGGCCGGCCACCGACATCCAGCCGTCGATCCCTCCCGGTGCTTTGAGCGTCCAGAGGATGCGCCCTGTCGACCTCGACAACCCAATGATCGATCCCTGCAACGTCGCGGTGAGGACGACATCATTGACCAGCGTGACGCCGCCGGTCGGATCGCCGGGGACATGCGTGTTCCACAAAGTACGCCCTGTGCGCGCGTCGATCGCCACCAACTGCCCCGGCATGGTGCCCGTCTTCCCGCCGAAATACTCGGTTTGGTTGGGGTACAAAGTGTCCGGTGCGTTCAACGCCGCCACGAACACCGTTCCATCCGCCGATGCGGGAGGCGTCAGCACGCCACCGAAGGTTCCCGGGAGGATTTCCGTCGGCCCGGTGAGCGCCTTCAGGTTGTCGTTCTCGTGGATCCCAACTGGCGTCCGCCACAGCTGTTTGCCACTCTTGGGATCCATCCCGATGACATAGCCCCCCTTGCCGGTGCCCACCACGACAGTCCGCGCCGGTCGTCCGCCACCGCGAGGCACCTTGACGATCATCGTGTGCACGAAGTCCCGATCGAAGAGATCATGGGCGTGAGCCTGGTGGTACCACACGAGCTTGCCGTCGGCGATCTTCAGCGCGACGGTCGAGTCGGTGTAGAGGTTGGAACCTGGACGACTGCTTCCGTTGGGGTATTGCGACGTTCCCACGAAGGGCGCCGGATTCGCGATGCCGACATAGAGGAGTCCCGAAGTCGGCGAGAACGACGGCGGATACCACGAACCTCCACCGGAGTTCACCGATGGATTCCCCCACAAGCTCGGTGAGGCGACCGTGTCGAAACCCCACAACAACTTGCCCGAGCTCTCGCCCACCGCATCGACGAAACCACGGTCACCGCCGATATAGATCCCTTTGACGCTCACGGGCACGGTCGAGGCAATCACGTCTCGCCCGATCACCTGTGGCTGCACGTCGATGCCGTCGGTCAGAGTGCGCGTCAGCCGCGTCGACCACAGCTGCCGTCCCGTCCTCTCGTCCAGTGCAAAGAGCGAGGTTGGGGTGACGCCGAATACCTTCCCCCAGCCGACGGCGACGCCCTCCGGCCCGACCGAGTATCCGTTCGACGGGGACTTCCAGACGACGTGCCCGCTTGTGAGGTCGATATCGAAGACTTCACCGACTTCGTCCTCGACGAAGACGTCGTGTCCGACAACGATCGGGGACGTCGGGAGGCCCCCGCTCGCGGAGACCTTCCAAGCCGTGGCCAGACGGCTGAGGTTCTTCGCAGAGATGGGCGAACCTGAAGCCAGTCGAGAGTTCGAAGGATCATGGTCAGGGTATGACCATGATGTGGGACCCGAACGTGCTTCGGGGGGTTGTGGCACGACTGCTGCCACTGCTGGAGCAGAACACGAGGCCAGGATGACCGCGAAGAGCGCTATGGCGACGCCCGCCCCCTGGATCCGTCGCAACATTGGCTGGTCAGATTAGGGGAATGCGGCTGGGCCGGTCGAGAGATCCGCCCCGGAATGGATTGTGGCAATCGAAAACGGCACGGAGATGGGATGCGGATCCCGACGGAGGCGGAGAAGTTCGGCTCAGTGGGAGGAGGCTGGGATCCGAGGAATCGGAGCCAGGGGCAATTCCTGAGTCCTCTGATCAGGACCGCGGAAGTTGATATCCGCTCCGCCGGATGGGGTCGAACCTCACGAGACTGCCGGCAAGAGCACATTGGGGTTCAAAATGCCTGCAGGATCGAGCGCCACTTTGAGCCGTCGAAATGCCGAGAGCTCCGCATCGCTCCGGTTCAGGTGGAGCCAGGACCGCTTCGCCGTTCCGATGCCGTGTTCGGAGCTGATGCTGCCCCCGAGCTCGGCGGCGTAGTGCATGACGCGGTCATCCACCCTCAGGTCATCGGGTTCGATGCCGGTCACATTGACGTGAACGTTGCCGTCGCCGACGTGACCGAAGAGCCACGTGGTCGCCCCTGGGTCGGCAGCCTTGACGACGTCGGATACCTGGTCGATGAACGTCGCCAACATCAGGGTGGGCAGCGTCACGTCGAGCTTGTGGGGAGCACCAAGCGTGTTGATCGCCTCGGTGTGCCCCTCGCGATAGCGCCACAGCTGGGCCCTCCTGGCCGGATCGGTGGCCACGGCAGCGTCTTCGACAGCGGACAGCGAATCGATCACCGCGGCCATCGCGGGCATGGGGTCGTGCTGCGCCGCCACCTCGACCAACAGGTACGCCCGATGCGCTGCGGAAAACGGTGCTGCCATGCCGCTCGCTCGGCAGACCAGGTCCAGCCCTGACTGAAGGAAGAGCTCGAGCGACTGGAGCTCGGGCAGGGACCGGCGCAGGAGTGAGGCCGCATCGACCGCGGCCGCAGTCGACGAGAAGGCCATGACGGACGTCAGACGCTCGGGGCTCTGAGGGACCAAACGCAGCCGGGCCGCCGTCACCACACCCAGCGTTCCCTCACTGCCACAGAGCAGGCCACCGAGGTCGTACCCCGTGTTGTCCTTGATCAGACCGCCCATGTGCGAGAGGGTTTCGCCCGTCCCGAGCACGGCTTCGAAGCCCACGAGCTGTGCCCTCGTCGAGCCGTGACGGAGCACCTGCAGACCACCCGCGTTGGTGGCGACAGTGCCGCCGATCGTCGCACTGTCACGACTGGCGAGATCGACCCCGTAGGACCAGCCGGCAGCCACTGCGGCCGCCTGGACGTCAGCGACCGTCGTCCCCGCACCGGCGGAAAGCTGACCTCCCAACGGGTCGACGTCGGTGACGCCGGCCAACCGACGCAAGCTGAGCACGACCTCCCCGGCGAGTGGGACACCTCCGCCGACGAGCCCCGTGTTTCCCCCTTGGGGCACGATGGCGGCTCCGGCCTCTTTGCACGCTGCGACGACCGCCGCCACCTCGGCGCCGTCACCGGGCCGGACCACCGCCCTTGGCTGACCTCGGAAACGCCCGGTCCAGTCGATGCCGTACGAGGCGATCACATCGGGTTCGACGACGACGTGCGCAGACCCGATGGCCGCGCCAAGTTCCTTCAGCAGGCCTGGGGACATACCTCCATCCTCGCGCTCGCCCCGAAGAGGCTGACCCACGCCGCGACGGGACAGCTGGATGGACGAGACGCCAACCCGACCTCACTGCAGTGCACATTCCGCACTCTGAACAGGTTCTTTGCAATCATCTTGCCAAAGATCCGGCCGAACTTTCGGGGGTGGGCGAGACTCGGGCACGAAGGAGTAGTGGTAGACGGACACGCGTCCGGCTGTGGTGAACTGACCTGTGCCCAATGATCGGAAATCCGGAATCAGCGGACGACATCGATGACCAAGTACGTCAACGACGAATCGAATTTTGGTGCTCAGGGGCCCTTCTTCCACATAATCCGTCAAGGACTCAACGGACTCGTCGACGGAGAGGATTTTTTCGATCTACTGGCTGAGGACGTCGTTGTTGAATACGTCGTCACAGTGCCCGGCTACCCAAGACGCGTCGAGGGACGACAGGGTGTCATCGACCTCTACCGTGGCTACGACGACTACATGAGAGTTCGCAGTGCCGACAATCTCCGCGTCTATCGGGATCTCGAGTCCTCAGTCGTTGTCCTCGAGTACGAAGTGCACGGAGAATCAGTCCAGACAGATCGGCCCTACGACAACCGGTTTGTTTCGATCATCACCATCGAGAACGAGAAAGTTGTTCGCTGGAGAGACTACCTCGATCCCATCGCCATTTTTGAAGCAACAGGCTGGCCCCACAGTGCAGTCTGATCGACGCCACACAGCGAGCGCGTCCGGATCACCGCTACGCGGATACGGACAACTAGCTCGCCTTCGCCAATAAATGATTGCCCAAGGCGAGGTGCGGACCATCCAAGTGGATCGGCGTCATGGATCGACAAAGGTGGACACCTCCCCCCAACAATCCGGGGAGGTGCGAGACACGGATTGGATCCAGTGGCGCAACAACTTCATGAAGTCTCGACTTTTTGGGGCATCTGCGCGTGTCGCGGGAACCCACGCATACCGCCATGAACAGTCATGTTTTCGAGATCAGGGCTTCGATGGCGGTGAACAGCGCCGCAGCAAGGGCCCCGAGCGCGACGCCGAGCACCAACTGTGACAACGAGACCCGTCCCGCGGCCTGAATGCTGCTCGCGTAGACCGTTGGTTGAAGCTGGTAACTCCCGGTCCAGTCGTACGCATCAGGGACTGTTGAAGACGACTGATCCGAGACCGCCGTCGCGTCGTCGGAGGAGTCCAACGTAAAGTTCTTCAATTGCTGAGGGTCCTTGAGGATCTCCGTCGCGGTCGCAGCTTCGGGCGCATAGTACGAAGCGGGGTTATCGCCAACGTCCGGCGCAAGTGGCGTTGGCGAGTTGGGGCAAAAGGCGTTGCCTAGGTCTACGGTAGAAAAAGTCGATGGCTGCGTCTTGTAACCAACCTGAGGACCACAGGCAGTCGAGGGATCAAACTCGTTGAAGAGGTCCGGCATCTCGATAACCAAATGGTTGGCGGGACGGCTGACGATCGTGAGGTTCCGGTAGTTCAGCGAGTAACTCACTGACTTCGAGTCAGAGGGCGCCTGATATACCCAGACAGACCTGTTGAGGCCGACCGCCGGCAACGTGGTCGTGGTGCCGGAGAAAGAAAGTGGCTTGACCACAGCCTTGACAAAATGATTTGGCAGAGTCGAAGAGGAAGGTGGGCTGTCGACGACGAGGATCCAATCAGCTGGGATGCTCTTCGGCGTCACCTGAACATTGATCGTTTCGTCCGCATAGTCACAGTCCGTATCCTCAATCTCACAGGTCTGTCTTGACTTGTTCTCCGGTGTGAGTGTGGCAGCAAGCGAGACCGCGGCAGCTGAGGGTTCGCCTGCCACGTAGACCTCGACGAATTGAGGCAACGAGGGCGGAGCTTCCGAGAATCCTGCGCGGTTCCAGAGGAGCCATGAGGCGACACCCGCCCCAAGCGCGAGACCAAGGAACACGAAGAATTGCAGCCACTTCCTATGCGAGGAGATATCCGCTGACAATCTCTCGGCGAGCCCGCCCACGTCGCGCCCCTCAGGTCTCATCGCCGGCACACCGATTCACTTCGTCGCTTGCAGTTCTGTGGGTCCGGCTCCGAAGGGCACGGCAGTTCCGTCGTCCAAGACGACCCAATAGCCGATTCCGGGGGGTACCGTGAGAATCCCCACTGCGTCATGGGCAAGGTGTTCAGATCCCTCCGACCCAAAGAAGCCGGCATTCCCGAAGGCAAAGACGCCGCCGTCTTGAGCGACGAGCCAATAGCCGGACTCCGACGAAACCGCCATGCCCACCACCGGCGCATTGAGATGGACGGATCCCAAGGATCCGAGGGAATTGCGCGTCACCGAAGGCAAAGACCCCGCCGTCGCTCGCGACCAACCAATACCCGCCGCCCGACGGAGTGGCGGTAATCCCCACAATCGGTGCGTTCAAGTTCATCGTGGTGGGAGAGGAGAACCGTTGCGCGTCGCCGAAGGCGGCTACCTCGCCGTTCGCCTGCGCCACCCAGTAGCCGCCCCCGTCGGCGGTCGCCGCGATCCCGACTGCAGGTCCCTCCCCGGAATCGGTCCGGAGCGAGCCGTATGCCTTGACGGTTCCAAATGACTCGACTTCTCCATCCACGCTGACCATCCAATAGCCAGCGCCATCAGGCGCGCATGCCATAGCTACTGCTGGCTCGGTTGTGCTGCCACGGCCCACCGAGCCGAAGAAACGGCCCGCCGACGATCCGCCAGCACCCGGCTCGCATAATTGTGTTGGGTGCGGGGACTCTGTCGTGCTCGTCGTAGTGCTCGAGCTGGTTGTCGTCGAAGAACCTGCAGAAGTGGTGGTCGATGAGGGTGGCGGCGGCGGTACCGTCTGATCGAGTGAACCATGAGCGAGCAGCCAAGGTCTCCAAAAGGCCCAGCTACTCTCTGGCTGGTACGAGCCCAGCTTGAGCCCCAATTTGCCCGCCCCCACCCAGCCGTAGAGCCGCCAGGACTTGGCGTGGTTCCCGGCCTGGACCTTGGCCCCGAGGCCGACGGACGTCGACACTCCGACGGGCCAACCGTCAATATCGAGCTCCAACCTGGGGGTCAGAGCAACATTGACACTCTGCAGCCTGGCCGCGAAGCCGGAGGTCTTCGAGGAGAACTTGTGCGACGAGACAACCTTGGGATTTGGGTGAGCAAGGGAGACAATGGCAGTGTCGCCAAACCGCTCCTGAGCTTCGAACGAAGCTTGCGCAGCGCCCGTCACCGTCAACGCCGCATCGAACTCCAGCTTGGGATCGATGGTGAGGGGAATCCCAGGGTCGATCGGCCACTCGCCCAAGTCGACCTCTGGAAGGGCGATCGGGTATGTGCAGCTCACCGTTCCATCTGCGAGCACAACGAGATTCGAAGATTGAGTCGCCTGAAGCTTCAAACTCAAAGTCGTGAAGGGCAACGGAAGCCGATCGTGCAACGCGTTGGTGAAGCTGGCGCCCAATCCGCCCCATTTGCCGTCGATGGCAAGTTGAAGATGAGCTCGGACATCGGCCGATCCCTCCACGCCGCTGCATCCGTTCAGCGAAACGTGTTCGTGCAGGTTTCCGTTCTTTATCAGGCCATCAGTCGAAGTGAGTGGGATCTTCTTGTGAATCTCTCCGCGAGGGAAGACCGCCTCGAGCGGAAAAACGCCCGAGTCGGACAGCAGTTGCGTCGTGGCGGCCACGATCCCGAGACCGAGCGAGACGCTCTTCACCTCGACGACCAGCGGATTGGGCCTTATCCCGCACGTCGGTATGTAGAGGACTGTTCCTCGATCGATGCCGTCACCCCTCGTATCGACGGCGGCGGGCGCGAAGACCAGCGTGTGGCCGAGAACGGCGACCGGATCGTTCGTGCACGTTCTGAACTCCACTGAGCTGACAGACTTTCGCGCCATGTTGAGGTACAACACATCAATCGTCCGACTTCCACCTGACAAGTCCACGATCTGCGCCCGGTTGGTTGCCGAATACCTGAAGACTGCTTCGCTCACGGGTTTGGCAGACACCGTGTAGCGACCGTTCTGGAGATCCGAGTAGGTCCGGGAATGGCGGACAACCCAGTGTCGACCACCGGGCACGTCGATCACGACGTCGGCAGGTAGATGCTGGGGCAACGCCTCGATGTGCAGCGTCAGGGACGATTCGCTGCTCGACCCTTTCGAGACGTCGACAACGACCACGGCTATGGTCGCGACGAGCAGAACTGCCCACACGGAAAGCAATACCAGCTTGGCTACACGGCTCGCCATCGGTCGCCAGCTATCCGCCCTCAGAGGTAAGAAAAGCGTCGCAACTGATGCCTGGGAGTTAGCACTACGCGACGTACGCCACGAAGGGCTGGCTCGACACGCCGCTCGCCACGACAGTGATGGAGGTCTGCGGCCCCGCAACACCCGCGGGGACATCCACCGTTACCATCTGAGCCCCGATGTCACCCGGCGCCTGCACGACGTCTCCGCTAACGGCATTTGCGCCATCAAAGAAGACGGTTGCTCGCGCTCCGGGAGCCAATGCATTCGTCAGCTTGGTGCCGTAGACGGAGAGCGGACTTCCAGGAGTCACAGTGGCTGACCCCAGTCCGACTATCGCCGGGGCAGTACTGGCGATGCTGAGCGACGTCCAGGGATCGCTGCTGTTCCCGTCGGCGTTGACCACCGTGATCGACGCACTGCCAGGCGGCGCATTGATCGGGAGTCTTGCATCGATCGTGCTATCAGTTGGAGCTGGATCGGCCGCGATCGTGAGTTGACCTACACCTGCGAGCAGCACGCTGAGATCATCGACCGATCCACCTCCGAGCAGGTTGCTCCCGATAATTGTCATCATGTCACCGGGCCCCGGACTCAATGGAAGCACCGACGTGATATTGGGTTTGTTGGTGGTGACGGCCTTATTGCCAACGTACAGGGCAGCCGCGCCTGATGTCACAGCGAGCAGAGGAGCGGGCAGCACAGGCAGGACCGGTTTGGCGGCTATCTCCACGATGAAGAAGACGATCGCCACGACATTGAACAAGAAATACTGAGAATCGACGAGATCGGTCTGATTGCTGTCGTTCTGAACGACTTGCGCGATGGTTGCCTGATCTGTGGGAGGAATCGCCGTCTTGGTCAACGTCCCGTTGGCAATCTGTGTGGTGACAATGCCCTTGGCGAGCACGGCCGCCGCAAAGGGTCCGCCCAGCACGACGAGATATTGATCCCACGTGTCACTCGGGAGCACCACGTTGATGTCCTGATGATCGAAAACGTGTTGCCCCAACAAAAACGACATGCCCCAGACGAGGAGGACGGTCCACAAGGCGCTTTGGACTTTGGACGTCGAGGTGCGTCCGTCATGACCCACCAGCGGCGCCAGTGCGCCATAAGGCTCTCCCCCGAGGAGCGCGAGAAGTCCGACCGCTAATGAGACGATGCCGGCAGCTAGAACCTGCGCCCACTGACGGTTGATCGCGCCGACGAGCGCCCAGACGGCAAACCCTGCAGCGATCGCCCAAGACGCGTAGAGCCAGATCGGCGTTCGTGTTGGCACTGGCGGTTGACCACCTCCGCCCGCTGCCCCTCCAACCGGTGCTGGTGCTGGATTCGCTGCAGGAACTGGATCCGCTGGGGGTACTACTGGCTCATCCGCCATTGACCGCCTCCGCCGCTTGATGCTTGTCCTGGTGGGACTTTAACTACGGCATCAGGGTTCTGCAATGGGCGTTTATCTTCCTCCTCAGATATCGCTCGAACCGACAGATTCCTCGCCGGCTCGACGAACTCGATCCCTCGAACCGGCGGGTATCCAACTGAACCAGGAGGATCGCGGTTCGGGGCGCGTTGACTTCGTCGTTCCTAACCAGAGACCAGAGCGGCGGCGTCCACGAGCGCCGCAGAGGGCAGCTGCGAGTCGGGATCGAGCAAGTATTGAACCGAGAGCCCATCAATCAAAGCAAGGACGAGTGAGGCCAACGACTCGGCCGCTTGGTCGCCGGCTGAGACTCCCGCGAGTGTGGCGATGACCTCGGCTATGCCGACGCGCATCTCGCGGTAGAAGCCGGCGAGTTGATTCCTCAGTTCTTCGGACCGCTCGGCTTGACACAGGGCTTCGAAGAAAGCGACAACGACGGAGCGGTCGGAGCGCATCGCCTCGTATGCCTTGGCCAGGATGGCGGTGCCGAGGTCAGCAGGCGAAGTCCCGGCCAAGCTGATCGCCTCTGACGCCAGCCGCTCGAGCCACCGCCGAAAGCACACCGTCAGAGCTTCGTAGAGCAGCGCCTCCTTGGAGCCAAAGTGGTACCCGATGGCGCCGAGGTTGGTCTTCGACTCGCGAACCAAATCTCGTGCGGTCGTCTGTGCATAGCCACGGTTCTCGAGACATCGAATCGCCCCCTCCAGAAGCGCCTCGCGATTGCCCACCGTCCCCCTTCTTGGTACGTTCGTCTCAGACGATCGTACCAGGAGGACCTCGTTGCGCGATTTCTCCGTTCGGCTGGCGGCGATGTCGACTTCGTTCGAGCGGATTGGGGCCTTCCCGAGAGGTTCCTCGGCGGCATCCTCGAACATGCTGGCGGTCATCTCAACCCGGGAAAGTTTGCGCACGGACTCCGGACGGCACTCCAGTCAGCCGGCGTCCGTTCGAAGGTTCTGCCGTTCACGAGGTGCTGCCCCGCGTCGGCGGAGCGATCGTACGCAGGTGAGGCTCGAGTCGACCATGTCCTCCTGGCGACCAACGCGTATGCCAACGAACTTGTGGCAGCGCCGCGTCGAGCGGTTGTCCCGGTTTGGGTAACTCTGGCCGAAACCGAGCCCATAGATCCTGAGCGTCTCGCGGCCACGGGTTGGACGAGTCGCTCCGGCATCTATACCCAGCACCTCATCCTCGAGGACTACCGACCAACGCCCAACGATACGGTTCTGATAGGTACCCGCCTGGTCCAGCGTCCTCCTGGCACGCTCGGTGACCGCACACCAGAGCCACGGGTGGTCGAAGAGCTCGAGCGCGGCTTTCGTGATCGATTCCCGACACTCCGCGATGTCGCTATTCGGCGCACATGGGGAGGGTGGATCGCCATGACTCCCTCATGGCTGCCGATCGCCGGAGAGGCGGCGCCGAGAGTCAGCTACGTCCTCGGCTACAACGGCCACGGGCTCGCCCAGGCGCCCCACCTCGGGACACTCATGGCCGATCACCTAGCGGGCGATGCTGTTCAAGGGGACCTGGAAGTCTTCTGGCGCCGACGGCCTCGTTTCCTTCCCGCACCGCAGTTCACTGCTCCCGCGCTGCGTATCGGCTGGCTCATCGACCGGTTCTCTGATCGTGTGGGCGACATGCGAGACGTTCGTCACGGACCTGAACCTGAGCCGTGACAGATCGACACTCCCTACGTCTCGCCAGCCGCCTTCAGTTCGCGGACAGGCGGGCGGTCGTGGCGTTGACCGTCTGAGAATTCTCACCCCAAATGTGGTGCCAGAGCACTCAAGGTCGGCATAGCCGAGGAGCTCGACAGGTCGGGCGTCTGACCGTGACGGGCTCGAAAATACCCTGGTGGACACCATGGGATCGGTCGCCCAAGCGTCCTGCGTCGCTTTGTCCTCTCCCCCCCTCGTCCCGGCGACTGCGCACTGCCGGTGCAAGTGTCCGTCTGCTTCGACAGGCCAGATCCGTGAGATTCTTCGGTCTGAGACAATTGACCTGGAGGTGATCGAGCGTGGACGCTCCGACTGTGGCCGAGGCGCTTGCCGTTTCGGTCCAAGCGGGTGTCCCGGTGCTCCTCTGGGGGAGCCCGGGGACGGGGAAGACCTCAGTCGTACGCGCCTTGGGACAGAGCCTCGGGTGGCCCACCGAGGTCGTGATCGGCTCGATCCGCGAGCCGGCTGACTTCGCGGGGCTGCCGGTCGTGATCGACGGTTCTGTGCAGATGGCCCCACCCCTCTGGGCCAGGCGGCTTGCCTCGGCAGGCCACGGCCTGCTCTTCCTCGACGAGCTGACGACCGCGCCGCCAGCGGTCCAAGCCGCCATGCTGCGCGTGGTGCTCGAGCGTGTCGTCGGCGACCTCGACCTCCCCGAGGGTGTGCGGGTGGTAGCAGCGGCCAACCCTCCCGAAGAGGCGGCCGACGGCTGGCAGCTTTCGCCCCCGTTGGCGAATCGGCTCGTCCACCTCGACTGGCCGGTCGACGCCAGTTCGGTGTCTCGCGGCATCTCCATGGGGTTTCCTTCCCCTCCTTCCTTCGAGGGCCACGCCCCCACGAAGGGTCAGTCCCTGGCGGCACGGGCCGCCGTCGGTGCATTTCTCGAGGTTCGACCTGCTCTCGTCCTCGACGTCCCGGCGCTGGCCGACCAGGCGAGCCGGGGGTGGCCGAGCCCGCGCAGCTGGGAAGCGGTGGCCCGGCTGCTGGCCGCGTGTGACGCCGCGCGCGCGTCCGAGGATGCACGAACGCTCTTGGTACTCGGCGCCGTGGGCGAGGGGGCGGGAATCGAGTTCCTTTCGTGGTTGGCCAACATGGACCTACCCGATCCCGAGGCGGTGCTGGCGGACCCGGACGGCTTCGAGCTCCCCGAGCGCAGCGATCGAGCCTTCGCAGTCCTCACTGCGGTCGCTGCGGTAGCCATCGCCCACGGAGATGCTGCGTCATGGTCCGCCGCCTGGCAAGTGGTGGCGCGCATCGCGGACGGGTCACCCGACGTCGCCGCACTGGCGGCCCGGACCCTCGCCGGAGCGCGTCCGGAGGGAGCCAAGCTGCCGAGCGGTCTCCTGAAGATGGCGCCCGTCCTGCGGGCGGCCGGTCTCATTCGCCTGGAAGGCGAAGGTGATTCTGGGCCCGCGTGAGCTGCTCGGTGCGGAGCAACGCCGCCTCTGGGCGGCAGCCCGTGTATGGGCCGCCCACCAGGTGCCGTACATGGCAAGCGCGCTCCTCGCTCTCGACCCAGTCGTCGTCGACCAGTCAGACGTTCCGCCCGCCAAACGCCTCGACCTCAGTGCGCTGCCGATCGACGAGGGCTGGCACATCTACCTCGATCCCGACGTGCTGGCGACCATGGACGTGCCGACAGCGGGATTCTGGTTGGTTCACCAGGTCAGCCACCTCCTACGCGAGCACGCCCAACGCTGCCCCGTGCGGGACCCCGAGAGCGTTCCGGGTCCCGCCGCGCACCGGACGTCGGCCCAGAGAAATTGGAACCTGGCCGCCGACGCCGAGATCAACGATGACCTCGTCGCCGGCGAAGCCGTCAGGCCGGCGACGGCCGTCACGCCGCGTGCATTGGGTCTCGCCGACTCCTTGACCGCTGAGCAGTACTGGACGACCCTCGGCGGGCACGAGGACCAGCCTCGTGGAGCCCAACGAGAGGAGCCCGGTGACGAATGCGATTGCGGGAGCGGGTGTGACGGCAGGGGACGACCATGGGACTCGACGGCGCCAGGAGTGAACCGGACGGGACGCAAGTTGCTCGAGCGTGACGTGGCCCGGCGCATCAAAGAGCATCAGCGTCGTTACGGGAACACCCCGGCCGGGTGGCAGCGATGGGCCGACGATGTGCTCGAGCCCACCGTGAGCTGGCAGCGGTTACTGGCCTCTGCCGTCAGACGAGGCGTAGCCGACGTGGCTGGGAGAGTCGACTTCAGCTACCGCAAGCCTTCTCGCCGCAGTTCGGTCGTCCCCGACGTGGTCCTGCCAAGCTTGCGCCAGCCGTTACCGAAGGTCGCCATGGTGCTCGACACTTCGGGGAGCATGAACGACGCGATGCTCTCCCAATCCCTCGCCGAGGTGCAAGGTGTGCTGCGCAGCCTCGGGGTCGGACGGCGCCACCTGCGCATCGTCTGCTGTGACGCCAAGGCCTTCGAAGCCCAAAAGGTCATGGAGGCCCGCGACGTCGAACTGCTCGGAGGAGGGGGCACTGACATGGGAGCCGGACTCAAGAAGGTGGCTGAACTGCGCCCGCGCCCCGACCTCTGCATCGTGTTGACCGATGGCTACACCCCCTGGCCGCCCGGCCCTCCGTCAGGGATCAAGGTCATCGTGGGACTCATGAACCCAATGGGGACGGTGCCGGACTGGGCGTGGGCCATTGCGATCGGGCCGGTGACGGTGTGAGTGGAAGCATTGGCTGAAGTGCCACGCACGGGATTCGAGGACGCCGAGGAGCCAGAGGACGCCGAGCCTGAGGAGCTCAGCGCGTGGCTCGCCGCTGGTTTTGGCCGCCAACCTGCCCAAGTCTGGCGACGTTGGCGCTTCACTGTTGCCTTGGCGCAGGCGTGGGGTCGAGAGGGCATTGACGATGGCCTGCAGGCCGCGCAATGGCGGACGGCAGGAGCGACCCCTGCAACCGTGCAGCAATGGCGGGCAGCCGGAATCGACGCTGCCGAGGCGGTCCGCTGGCACGAGTTCGGGTTCAACTTGAAGGACGCGACCGAGCACAAGAAGAAGGGTCTCAACCCCGACGCAGCCTTCGCAGGTCAGCAACACCGGCAGGCGCCTGTCGTCAACGTTGTGAGATCAGCACGAATGGTTGGAGGCGGGGGTGTTCTCGGCTGGGGGGGACCTGCGGGCCCGCTGGTGCGGTTCCAACGGTCTGGAGTTGAACCCCACCTGGTTCAGGGGTACATGCAGCACCATTGGTTCGACGAGGCCGCGGCGGAGTGGGCCCGTCACGGGATCGAGGCACAAGACGCCTACGTCTGGTTCGACTTGGGGCTCACTGCTTCGGAGGCCGGACGGCTCACCACGCAGGGCCGCACGCCTGGCGACGTTGTGCGCGAATGGTGGACCGCCGGCATCCCCTTCGAGGAGATGGCCGAGTGGATCGGGGCCGGTCTGAGCGCCCACGAGGCAGTGGAGCAACGCGCCAATGGCATCACGGTCGAACACGCAGCCTCGCTGCGCGCTTTGCGGGTGGGCGAGACTGCGCACCAGCAGGGCGAGAAGCTTCCCGCGGCGCTACTGGCCCGTATTGGACCCCCTCGTTCGGAGCCCGTTGGGCCACCGCCAGACGACGAAGAAGGCGCGCGGCTCGCCATCAAAGACGCGTTCGCCGGAATGCTCACTGGCGACGGCGACGGCAACGTCTCCACGGTCGAGCGCGGAGCGCGGTTGGGCGAGTGCCTGCAGGAAGCAGCGAGGCGCCACGGCATACCGGAGGGAGAACCCGGAAACGGTGCGACGGTTACGGCGGACTTCATCCGATTCGTCAACGACCACGAGGCCCGCGTGTCCTTCACTGTGGTCGTCAGTTCGCCTCGGAACATGAACCTCGGGGCTCGCGTCGGCCGAGCAGTTTTGATAGAGGGCGTCTGGAAAGTGGCACAGGGGACGTTCTGCGAATTCATGCACATGGCGGGGGTCGAGTGTCCACCCTCTGAGTGAACGCCTCCCCGGCGCTCGACGCACCTCCGAAATGGGGAAGCGTGACGGCGCCACGGTCGGCAGGGACCTCAAGCCTCCCGAATTGGCAGTCCGTTCGGCGCATTGAGCCCGGCATGGGCACGGCCTCCACCTTGTGGAGCTAACCCATCACCTGGCTCGCTGGGCAAAATGATGGGAAAGTAGGCCTACCTCGCATCAGTCAGGGACCAAACCTGGCCTCTGAACTGGCCTTTCTTTGCAGCTCCCCCGGGATTCGACCCATGTCGCCATTCAGAGCGCTTTGGCACCCAAGGCGATGTCGAAGCCGCCGCCGTTGCGTGCCACGCCTACCAGGAGGACGCCGGCCCATTCGAGGACCCAGGCCATCTCGAGTCCTCCTGCGTCGAGGGGCCGCATGTCCAAGCTCTCCAGAAACGCCGCGACGCGTGCCTTCGCCTCGACGCTGTCTCCGGCGAAGAACACGTCCACGGGCTTCTCTTGAGCAAGGACGTCGTGAAGGATTGAATTGAATGCCTTCACGACCTGTGTGCCCTCGGCGGCGGCCGCAGCCATCTGCTGGGAGATCGAGTTTCCCTGGCTCGTCACGAGTCCCGTCACGTCTGCGTTGAACGGGTTGGTGATATCGACGAGGATCTTGCCGGCCAGCGCATCGCCGTAGTGCGCTACCACTTCAACCGCACCGGCATACAGGACGGCGACGATGACGATGTCACCAGCTGGCTTTGACCCGAACGTGCCGACGGTGGCTCCGTTCCCGATCCGGTCGACAAGTGCCTGCGCCTTTCCTGTGTTTCGGCTCATGATCTCGACGGTGTGGCCGTGCTTCGCCGCCCGAGTGCCGATAGCGGTGGCCATGTTGCCCGAGCCGATGATGCTGATGGTGGTCATGATGTGTACTCCTTCGTGGTGTGCTGGACTAGTTGGTCGCGAGGGTGTTGTCGGCGTGCTGTCCTGGGTGTCGAAGGTCCGCCCACGCCCTGGCGCCACGCTCAGATCACTGTGGTGCCGCCGTCGACAACCAGCTCCATGCCATTGACGTAGCTCGAGTCGTCCGAGGCGAGGAACAGCGCGACCGATGCGATCTCCTCAGGGCGGCCCATCTCCCGTCGCGGAATCACGGATTCGAACTGCGCCTTCATCTCCGGGGACATCACCTCCTCCAGCATCGGCGAGGCGACCTGGCCGGGGGTCAGCACGTTGACCCGAATCTTCCTGTCCCTCAGCTCGGACACCCACACCCGTGCGTAGGCGGGCAGCACGGCCTTGCTCGCGGCGTACACACTCCAATCGGGGTAGCCCCGCAGCGAGGCGTTGGAGCCCTGTCATGAAGATCGAGCCTCCGTCGTTGAACAGTGGCAGCGCCTTTTGCACCGTGAACAGCGTGCCGCGCGCGTTCAGCGAGAAGGCGGCATCGAACTGTTCCTCGGTGATCTCGCCGAGACTGCCCTGCTCGCCCACCCCGGCACTTGCCCACAACACGTCGACCGCGCCCTTTTCCTGCTTGACCGTCTCGAACAATCGGTCCAGATCGTCAAGGTCGGCCGAATCGGCTTGCACGCCGGTCACATTCCGGCCGATCAGCTCGACGGCCTCGTCCAGCGCGTCCTTCCGCCGGCCCGAGATGAACACATGAGCCCCTTCATCAACGAACAACTTGGCACCGGCCAGGGCCATGCCACTTGTCGCGCCTGTGATCACTGCAACCTTGCCATCGAGCTTTCCCACGAGTACTCCGTTCTCTTGCGCCGCCGATGTTATGTACACCGATCTGAATGGTTAACGTATCAGAGTGTGCATGCTATGTACACCGGTCGGTACCCATGTGCGCTACGCTGCGCTTATGACCGAGTTGGAGAAGGGACCGCGGGGTCTGCGCCGCGGCAGGGGCGCGCGAGAGCGAATCCTCAGCGCTTCACAACAGCTGTTCCGCGATCAGGGCATCAACCGCACCGGCATCGACCAGATCTGCACGGTGGCCGAGGTGTCCAAGCACACGCTCTACCAGCACTTCAGCGGTAAGGACGAGCTGATCGCCGAATGCCTACGCCGCTTCGATCCCGACGTCCTGCCTGAAGTCTTCGAGCGAACCGACCTCACACCCCGCGAACGGCTCCTCGCCGCCTTCGACATCCACTCGCCTCTGTGTCCGTTCATTGCGGCCGCCGTAGAGATCCCCGACGCGGGCCACCCGGCACGCCTTCACGCCCGCGACTACAAGAAGGCCTTTGCCACCCGGCTCACCGAGACTGCACGCGAGGCCGGCGCCACCGACCCCGAACAGCTCGGCGAGCAACTGGCACTGCTGCTGGATGGCGCCTCGGCCCGCGGCCGAGTCCTCAACACCGAAACCTTCGGAACCGCCGCCGCCATCGCGGCCGTCCTCGTCGACAAAGCCATCCCCGCGGCAGCGGCACCGTCTGGCGCAAGCGCTGTCGAGCTACACGGCCACGATCTCGAAACTGGGACCCGCACTGTGCCGCCCCGAGGGTTCCCGCGGAAGACAGTTCCGGGCGACAATGTGGGATCGACGCCACCACGGCCAATGTCCGGACACTCAGCGCCATCGGCCCCGGGCACTCAGCCGGGTTGACTCATTCGAACCCGAGAGTGCCTTCATGTCGTTCTCGACGGCCGCATCCCACCATTGACTCGGAGGAACTGATGGGCTCGAATGACAGTCGGAAGTTCGGAGACGCCAAGGTCGCTGGCGTCGTCATGTTCGAGAGCGACGGGTGGAGCTTTGCTCCCGTTGCTTGGTCTCTGGACGGCGAGGAAGTCCGATGACGACGCTAGAGGAAGCGGCAGCCCTCGCCCGTCTTGACCGCGGATTGGTCGTAGTTTCGACGTTGCGGTCCAACGGCACGATCCAAGCGTCCGTTGTCAATGCCGGTGTGATCGCTCACCCCGTCACGGGCGAGCCCATCCTTGGAATGGTCACTGCTGGCCGGATCAAACTGGCAAACCTCCGCGCCCGTCCACAGGTCACGGCAACCTTCCGCAATGGCTGGCAGTGGGCGGCGGTCGAAGGGCACGCCGAGCTCGTCGGGCCCGATGACCCCCAGAGGTGGCTTGATGCTGAAGGTCTACGACAGCTCCGTCGAGATATCTTTGCCGCTGCGGGAGGCGAACATGACAACTGGGACGAGTACGACCGAGTCATGGCCGAAGAACGCAGGGCCGCCGTGCTCATCACGCCGGACCGGATCTACAGCAACTGAGGATCGGTGGGCCCCGTAGCTCGCCGCAAGCCGGCAACAGTCCGGCTGAACTCAGCGTTGTAGATGACGAAGGCGATAGCTCCCCTTAGCGATCGGACTCCAATCGGCGAGCCGCAGAACGGCGTTAGTTGATGAAGCGGTGGATGGCTTCGTTGGCGTGGTCCTGAAAGGAAGGGTTGGCCAGGTCGGGGAGGAAGTCTGCTTGGTTGACCACGGGACCTTTGAGCGTGTTGGCGGCGCTGGCGTAGAACACGCCGCTCGTCAGGGTCGTATCGGTGACGCCGTCGACCAGTCGCTTCGCGCCCACGTCAAGTTTGTGGGAGAGGCCCAGGGTGGGCATGATGTATTTGGCCCCTATACGCATCGGCAAGGGGAGGTCACTGGCTGCTTGGGTGCCAGTGGTGTTGCCGGGGCTCACGGTGATGAAGCGGCGGGCGGGGTGTTGGCGGGCCAGGTAGGCCATCCAAAGGGCGCCAATGTACTTGGCCTGCCCGAAAGCGAGGTTGAAGTCAGCTTTTTTGCCGACGAAATAACTGCCGTCGATGACAGTGGCGAACTCGTCGGCTGAGTGTGAGACCCACGATGGCCCCTTCATCCGCAACTTCGGGACCCCCCTGACTGCTTCACTTCCAGCCAAGACCGCAACCTCGCCAAGCCGATCCTCGGCCAGGAGCCCTTCGAGGAGGACGACGTGGCCAAGGACGTTCGTCGCGAACACGGTGGTGACCCCGTCAGCGGTCAAGCCCAACGTCTGGGGGCCAATGACACCAGCGTTCATGACAAGCGCGTCGAGGGATCCGTTGATAGCCGCAAGGCCGGCGCGCACCGAACTCAGATCGGCGACGTCCATGAGAACGATGTCGAAGATGCGCCGGCCGGTCGCTGCTTCGAGCTCAGCTTTGGCACTTGTTGCCCGATCTTGGTTCCGGCACGCCAGGTAGATCCGCTGGAACTCGGGACGTAATGCCAGTTGCCGGGCCACCTCCTTGCCGATCCCGGCGTTGGCGCCCGTGATGAGCACCGTCTTTCCTGAGGGTGTGCTCACGCGGATTCCCTCTCACCTTGTGTGGACGTAGGGAGACCGTCGAGCAAGCTGAAACGGGCATCCATCGCGATACCTCGGACTCGATCAGCTGCTGATATTCGGGCGAGTTGTACCAACTGAGGGCCGTCTCATGGTCCGGAAACCGCACGATCGCTCCTGAGGTGGCCGCGGGATCGCCATGCAGGACCTCCCAGTTACTGGCGGCGACAACCTCGCCTCCGTGCTCTTTGGCGGTCTTTCCAGCGCTACCGGCGTATTTCTCACGATAGACATCCGGGTCCTTCACCGTGAATTCGACAATTACGTATGCACTCATATTGATACTCCTCAGTTGTTAGTTGTGATCAGCGTTCTGGGTCTTCACTTTTAAATGTCACTGCCGACAGGCGTTACGTCGCTACTCGGCCTCCGTCGACCGCAAGCGTGACGCCGTGGACGAAGCTGGCATCATCACTGGCGAGGAAGACGATCGCCGCAGCCAGTTCCTCGGGCTCAGCGACGCGACCTGCTGGTGCCAGTGCTGCGAGCTGCTGCACCATCTCGACGGGGACTGCTTCCATCATGCGGGTGCGCGGTCGGGCCGGGGGCAACGGCGTTGACCCGAACACCACTCGGGCCGTATTCGGCGGCCCATGCCTTCGTCAACAGTTCGAGAGCCGCTCGGCTGGCGCCATACAGAGCCATACCGGCCTGTCCAAAGCTCGCGACCATCGTGGAGACGTTGACGATCGAACCCCATCCGCGTTCGGCCATGGCTGGCGCCAGTGACGCGACGAGGAAGAACGGAACTTTGACGTTCAGTGCAAAGGTTTCGTCAAACTCTGCCTCGGTGGCTGCGCTGCTTGGCCCGAGCAAGGCGACGCCAGCGTTGTTGATGAGGATGTCGACGTGACCGTCGCCCGCCTCAGTGGCCCACTCGACCAGCTCCTGGGCTGATTGCAGATCGCTCAACGTCGTGAGCTTGAACGACGCGCTGCCGCCGCTGCCTTCGATCTCGGCGACCACGTCTTTGGCTCGTTGTTCGTTGCGTCCTACTACCAGTACGTGAGCGCCCCGGGCGGCCAAGGCGATGGCCGTCGCCTGGCCGATCCCGCTCGTCGAGCCCGTCACCAGAGCTGTCTTGCCCTTTAGGTCAGTCATGCGTCGCTTTATCCTCTCGCAGAAAATGGGTGGTGCAACTCACTTTGACAGTTCTGATAATGGGTTGTCAAACTCAGAAATCCCGCTACCATTGGGAGCATGGTCAACGAGACGAGTGACAGGCCGAGGCTCACCCCAAAGGGAGCACGCACCCGGGCACGAATAGTGGAGGAGGCCGCCGCCCTGATCCATCAACGCGGGGTCGCGGGCACCACCTTGGAAGACGTCAAGGTGGCGGCGGAAGTCAGCGGCTCTCAGATGTACCACTACTTTCCCGACAAGAACGATCTCGTGCAGGCGGTCATCGACTACCAGGCCGAGACCATCGTCGATCGCAATCGGCAGGCGCTCAGTAAAGCGAACGGCGTCGAAGCCTGGCGGAACATGGTGATCACCGCAGCGAAGCGCACCAAAGCAAAGGGGGGCTGCCAACTTGGCTCGCTCGTTGGTCAACTCGCCGAGAGTGACCCCGAGGCCCGAGCGCTCATCGCGGCAGGGTTCGATCAGTGGGCAGCCGCCATCGGCGATGGGCTGAGATCCCTTCGATGCCGACGGGAAGCTCCCGTCGGACATCGACCCGGACGACCTCGCCACTACTCTGCTCGCCACGCTCCAAGGCGGACTTCTACTCGCCCAGGTACAGCAGAGTCACCCGTCCGTTCGAGACCGCCGTCAATACCCTTCTCGCCCTTGCCGTCGACAGATGAGCCCAAGCCGGGTTCGGTCACAGCCATCGCCGAGGTCGGCTCACGGCTCTTGGAGGATGCATGTGCATCCGCACGATGTGCTTGCGTACCTGCTGCCGTCCTTGATACTCCGTGCGACGGCCCTGAATTGATACCCGGGCCTCCGAAGGCCGCTAGCCCTAGCTAGGGGGTGAATGTCACTTCGACGTGGAGGCCGCCCCCAGCTCGAGCTCGTACCTCAAGTGATGCTCGATGTGCGTCTGCGATTGCTTGCACGATTGGAAGTCCGAGCCCATGCCCGCTCGAATGGCTTATCCTCTCGCCGCCACGCTGCTGGAAAGGCTCCAAGAGACGATCGATCTCCGTCGGCGAGATGAGTGGACCCGTATTGGTCACAGAGAAGATCGCTCGTCCGTCCTTCACGAAGGTCGAGACATCGATCCGACCTCCTGAAATGTTGTGGTGAATTGCGTTGTCCACCAGGTTTGCGATCAGAATCTCCACAAGGGCCCGGTCACCCAGAGTGCCCGCTTCACTCAAGTCCGTTTCAACAAGAATGCTTTGGCGCTCTGCATCTTGGTTGCGGGCGACAAGAACACCGCGGGCGACCTCGGCGAGGTCAAGGGACTTCCAGCGCTCAACTCCTGCTTCGCTGCTGGCCAAGGTAAGGAGTGAATCGATAAGGGATGCCTGTAGGTTTCCAAGGCGCAGGACCTCCTCGCACGTCGCACGCAGAGTGTCGGCGTCGGCGTTTGGATCCGCGAGCGTCACCTGCAACAGACTGCGTTCTGCCGCAAGCGGGGTGCGCAACTCATGGGATGCATTGGCTGCGAAGTGACGCTGCGATTCGAACGAGGCCTCGAGGCGACCAAACAGATCGTCGAGGGTCTCGCCAAGTTCCTTGAGTTCGTTGTCGGGTCCGGTGAGAGCCAGGCGGCGATGCAAGTTGTTCGCCGAAATGTCACGTGCCGTCTCTGAAATTGTTTGGAGCGGCCGCAGTAAGCGACCCGCAATGAACCAGCCGAGTGCGAGCGAGAGAACCAGCGCGACTGCGAAAGCCACGGCCGAGCCGATGTTCAGCTGATGGACGTCGGCTGCGTGCTGACCGGCAGCGATAATACTGCCGCGTGGCTGGTGTGCCGGGACGACACTGACCGAGTGTCCACGTACCGATAGACCCGCGATGGTCAAGATGACCGCGCCCAGAACGAGGAGAATCCCGGCGTAGAGAGCGGTGAACTGCAGCCGCAAAGTCTGACGAGACCACGTGAAGCGCGACAGCAGGGGACGCGTTTGCGCCATCAGCAGCCCCCGATTCGATAGCCACCCTCACGAACCGTCTCGATGACCGGCGGATCGCCGAGCTTGCTCCGCAAGCGCCGCATCGTCGACTTGACCGCTGTCGTAAAGGGATCAGCTGCCTCGTCCCACACTCGCTCGAGCAGCTGCTCGGTGGAGACGACAACGCCGACCGAAGCGAGCAGACACTCGAGCAGAGAGAACTCCTTCGGACTCAGGTCGAGTCGCCGGCCGGCCCGGAAGGCCACCCTGCGGCCGGGGTCGAGAACAATGTCACCGCATTCGAGCATCGGCGGCTGGGCCGGGGACGATCGCCGGCCCAGCGCGCGTATGCGGGCCACCAGCTCCGAGAAGTCGAACGGCTTGGCCAGGTAGTCGTCCGCTCCGAGTCCGAGGCCTTCGACTTTGTCCCGCACGCTGCCCGAGGCGGTCAGCATGAGAACCCTCGTGCCAGCCGGGTCGGACACCAGACGTCTGCAGACTTCGTCTCCGTGCACGCCGGGCAGGTCTCGGTCCAGCACGACCACGTCGTAACGGGTGTGGCCCAGATGATCGAGCGCCGCCGTTCCATCCAGTGCCACGTCGACGGCCATCCCTTCTCGACGCAAGCCCACGCCGATTGCGCGAGCGAGAACCACGAAATCCTCGACCACGAGAACCCTCATGTCGCGTCCCACAATCTCGGCACTAGTGAAGGGATCTGGAAGTGCTCGAGCAATACCACTTCCCCTAACGATGCCATCCCTCAGGTGTCAGCCCGGTGTCAGCCGCTGACACCGGGCTGAGACCGGACTTCACGTACAACGCCTGCATCTCCGAGACGAAGGGAAACCGGCGTGAACGATCGAAATCTTCCTAGACGAGGAGCGTCGTGACGAACGCGGTGATCGAGGCCAGAGGCCTGGGGAAGCGCTACGGGCGGCGCTGGGCGCTCTCCGAGTGCACGCTGGCGATCCCCGAAGGAATGGTCGTCGGGCTCGTCGGACCCAACGGGGCAGGCAAGACGACACTCCTTCACCTGTCGGTCGGCCTTCTGGCTCCCACTGCGGGCTCAATCGAGGTGCTCGGGGGGCGCCCAGCTCAAGGGCCGCAGCAGCTGGCCCGAGTGGGGTTCGTTGCCCAGGACACACCGACCTACCCCACGCTCTCCGTCGGCGATCATGTCGAGCTGGGTTCCTGGCTGAACCCGGCGTGGAATGCCACTCTCGCCGAGCGTCGGTTGGATCAGCTCGGTCTGGCCCGACGCCAGAAGGCGGGGACGCTCTCGGGTGGCCAGCGCGCGCAGCTCGCGCTGACCATGGCCATCGCGAAAAGTCCTGAGTTGATTGTGCTCGACGAGCCGGTTGCCAGCCTCGACCCCCTCGCCCGCAGTGAATTCCTGGGAGCCCTCGCTGCGGTCGTCGAAGAGCACGGTGTCAGCGTCGTGCTCTCCTCCCATCTCGTGGCGGACCTCGAGCAGGTTTGTGACTACCTCGTCGTGCTCGTCGGCTCTCGGATGCAGGTGGCGGGCGAGATAGACGTGCTCTTGGCGTCGCACCGCCGCGTGAGGAGCCCAAGTGGGCATCCGAGAACCCTGCCTTTGGACCACGAAGTGATCGATCAGGCGAGGTCGGGCAGCGAGAACGCCCTCCTCGTGCGCACCGATCAGCCCATCGTCGGAGGATGGACGGTGGAGCCCGTCAACCTCGAGGACATCGTCCTCGGCTATATGAGCCGCGGCCAAAGTAGTTCCGCCGACGGATCTCGCGAGGAGATCCGACCATGATCCGTCTGACCCTCCGCCAGTTCCGTACCCAAGCCTTGGTAGCGGCGGTGGCGCTGGCCATCGTCGCCATTGTGGCCGCCGTCACGGGTCCCCACCTC
Source organism: uncultured Acidimicrobiaceae bacterium (assembly GCA_963744045.1). Classification (GTDB taxonomy): domain Bacteria; phylum Actinomycetota; class Acidimicrobiia; order Acidimicrobiales; family RAAP-2; genus Bog-473. The sequence goes on along the minus strand of CAVUSB010000019.1, from coordinate 131,511 downwards.
GTGCATCTCTATGGCACCGAGGTCGCCCCGTGCGCAACGCGCGGCGACTGCCAGACGGCCACCAGCGCGTTCCTCGGCACGGACGAGATGCTCCGGACGTGGCTCGGCATCCTCGTTATCGTCGTACCCGGGCTCCTGGGGGTTTTCTGGGCCGCGCCGCTCGTCGCCCGCGAGCTTGAGGCCGGGACGTACCGCCTCGTATGGACGCAAAGCGTCAGCCGCACCCGGTGGCTGGTGACCAAGGTCGCCGTCATCGGCGCGGCCAGCATGACGGTAGCGGGGCTCCTGAGCCTCATGGTGACCTGGTGGGCCAGCCCGCTCGATCGCGCCAATATGCAGGTCTACAGCACCTTTGACGAACGAGCTCTTGTACCGATCGGCTACGCGGCCTTCGCGTTTGCTCTCGGCGTCACGGCCGGCATCGTCATCCGACGGGTACTTCCTGCCATGGCAGCGACGTTGGTGGCCTTCGTTGCCGCCCGACTGACCTTCACCCATCTCGTGCGACCCCATCTCGCCCCGCCAAGAGTCCAAGACCTTGCTCTGAGCCCTGCCACGGCCGGCTACGGCAGCTTCAACTCGGGACCGGCCAACCTGATTGCGAACCCGCCGAACGTTGCGAATGCGTGGATCTATTCGGCCAACATCGTCAACAAATACGGCCAGCCGATCTCCCCCCAGTACGTCGCACGCGCCTGTCCGAAGCTCAATCTCGGTCCCCCCCTGGAGGCCAAAGCGCAGGCCCGGGCCGCGCGGTCCGGGAGATCGCACCACAGGGCGCGCAACAAGTCCTGCAGGAATGTCTGAACAAGGTTGGGACCTCGTATCACCTCGTCCTGACCTACCAACCTGCGAACCACTTCTGGGGCATGCAATGGGCCGCGCTAGGGGCATATATCGCAGCGGCACTGATCCTGGCCGGCTGCAGCGTCTGGTGGGTTCGGAACCGATTGTCGTAGCCTGAATCCGCAGGATTCTCGCGGGACCGATGCATCCTCGGGCACTTCTGGCATCGAGACACCTCACGCGAGTTGGCCGTTCGGTTTACGTTGACCTAGCCGGACCCTCCCCCGCTCCGATAGGCGACCCTCACGTCTCCTTGCCCAGAGGACGCATCGATGACCCGATCACTCGCAGGGTTGTCGTCCACGCCGTCGGTGACGCTGCCTTCTCCTGAACTGGCCTTCACCTGATACGAGTTGAGACCCTTCGGGAGCTCCACGGTGACGTCGCCTTGTCCCGACACCACAGAGACCCGATCGGGCGAGGACAACAAGTCGACAGTGGTATCGCCCTGTCCAGATTGAACGGACACCGAGGAAGCGTAGGAACGAGAGACGGTCACAGCTCCCTGTCCGCTGGATGCCGTGACGATGCCCGATCCACCGGCGATCGTGATGTCCCCCTGGTCCGAGTGGGCTGAGACCGATCGGCCCATATCTGTCACGTTCACATCGCCCTCACCGGAACTGGCGGTCACTGCCGCCTCGGACGGCAGATGCACTACGTAGTTCCGGTTACATCGATCGTTGAAGATTCTCGTACCGCAGCTCGAACGAACGACAAGGGTGTGGCCGACGAGTTGTTCCTCGTCAGTCGGATACGTCAAACCATGCACGCCCGACGTCGCGACCACCGTCTCTGTGCCGGAGCCGGGCTCGACAGTGATATCGCCGCTGCTCACCTCCACCATCACCGCGGAGATCGGGGTCATGAACACCCGCTGGCTTGGAGACAGCTGTTTGTAGGCGGTCGATCCGATCATGCTGAGAGCAACGGCGGGGACGATGGCGGCGACGAGAAGCAGACCGACAAGAGTCCACGTGGTGCGAGCCCGTGCTGAACGTGCCGGCGGGACGCTCGATCTCATCTCTGGGCGCTCGACTGTGGCGGTTGCCGTCATGAGTTGAGCCACCGCAGCACGGCAAGTACCCGGCGATTGTCCGGTGCCGCGGCCGGAAGGTCGAGTTTGGAGAACACGTTGCTCACATGCTTCTCCACGGCACCCTCGCTGACCACCAGCGACATCGCGATCGCTTGATTGCTTCTCCCCTCTGCCATCAGTGCCAGCACCTCGCGCTCTCGCGGTGTCAGTCGGCTCAGCGGGTCCTGGCGGCTGCTCCGTGCCACCAGTTGTGCCACAACTTCGGGATCCAATGCCGTGCCTCCAGCACCGACTCGACGAACCGCTTCGACGAATTCGTTGACTTCGGCCACTCGTTCCTTCAACAGGTAACCCAGACCCACCGTGCCCGTCGCCAGCAGCTCGGCCGCAAAGACCTCTTCGACGTACTGGGAGAACACGAGGATCGCCGTCTTGGGCCAGCGCTGTCGGATTTCGATCGCCGCCCGAAGACCGTCGTCGGTCATGTCGGGCGGCATTCGCACGTCGACAATGGCAACGTCAGGTCGATGCAGTTCCACCGCGTCGATGAGCGTCGGAGCGTCGCCGACTTCGGCGACCACCGTCTCGCCCGCTTCGTCGAGCACGCGGATCACGCCAACCCGCAGCAGAACCGCGTCCTCCGCGATCACGATCCGCATGGGATCTCCGCGATCACGCTCGTTGGGCCACCGCTCGGGCTCAAGACCCGCATCCACCCGCCGAGGGCACTCACCCTGTCGGCAAGGCCCACAAGGCCGCCACCTCGGGAGGAATCGGCGCCGCCAACTCCGTCGTCTCGTATATCGAGAACCAGTCGATTGTTCTGCAGCACGATCGAGACCTCCACGCGGGTCGCCTGAGCATGTTTGGCAACATTGGTAAGGGCTTCGGCAACCACGAAGTATGCGGCGCTCTCGACCGAGGCGGGGGTCGCGTGGGTACGTTGACAACGAGCGAGACCGGCACCGGAGATCGAGTGATCACCGCAGAAAGCGCGGCGTCGAGCCCACGGTCGGTCAGCACGGCGGGGTGGATACCACGGGCCAGGTTCCGAAGTTCGGCAAGCGCTGCCTTTGCCTCCTCGTGAGCCTCGTTCACCAACTGCCGAGCACTTTCGGGTTCGGTGTCGAAGCGCTCTCGTGCCCTTCCGAGGTCCATCGCCAGCGCAACCAGTCGCTGTTGGGCGCCATCGTGGAGGTCCCGCTCGATGCGATGTCGTTCCGCCTCAGCACTGCTTACCGCAGCGCTGCGGCTGAGCTCGAGCTCATCGACACGCCGAGCAAGGTCCGTCCGTGCACGCGGGCCGAGCAGCCACCGTACGAGTCTCCGATCGATTGCAGCGAGAGCCAACGTGGCCTGAGGGGCCAGCACGAGGATCACAAGGACACCGATGACGGCGGCCGTGGCCGCTCCCAGGCCCTGATGGAGACGAAAGGCGCCGAGATCGGCCGATTCGCCTGGTAGGTGTGTCACATAGGCCGGAAGCGCAGCCAGCGCAAACGCCGCCGACCACAACACCAGGACTGCTGCGCCCAGCACCGCTTGGATCGGGAGCCCGAGCGCCAGATAGCCGATCTCGCGCCACCGACTGGCGGTAGTTACCTGTTGTCGGAGCCGACTCCACCAGTTACCTGGTGCGAACGGGGCGTGCGGTGACGCCAGGTTGATACCGAGCAGCGCGGCAGCTCGCGAGCGTTCAATCCGGCCGAACTGGGCGGCAAGGAGGAAGGTGAACCAGGCCAGAGGAATGGCGATGACGAAGGTCACAGCGAGGCCAATGCTCACTGCGACAAGAACTGCGATGCTGACACCAACGACAAGACCAAAAGGACAATCGAGAGCCTCCCAGGCAAGCGATCGCCACATTGTCGGGCCTCGCCACGGCTGAAGGAGGAATTCGATCACAGTCGAGGCCTCAGCCCGGGGGAGGTCGAGAGCCACATGCCGAGCGGGGTTGCCGTCCCCGCGTTAGCGATGCCGCGAGACCGCTCGTCTGTCCCCACCCGTCTCCTCACTGCACCAGGGTTCATGCCGACAGCCTACGAAGGGCCCGGTCAGGGGTCACTGGAGGTCACAGGTGTCTCGGCAGGCGGGTTTTCCCGACTACGCCACAACTGACTTCCGCCCGAGAAAGTGACAGGTTGCCGAGATTGTCAGAGTTCCGACTTCAGGCGTCCGTCGAGGCCTCGCTATTCCGCCTCGGTGACGCGCGCGCCGAAGCGGGCCAGACCGACCGCCCATCCCTCCGGTGAGCCAACGGCGTCACGCATCGGTTCCCAGCCCTCCCCGTGATGGTCGAGGTTGCGGTGCTCGAGGTCGACCCGAGTCCGATCAGAGCTCTCGGCGCTGAAGCGGACCTCGATCTCGCTCGTCCGCTCCGGATCCTTCTCGATCTTCCATTGCAACGAGATATCCCAACTGAACACGATGCCGCGTCGGCGGCTCGTAGGCAAGGATGCGGGCCCAACGGCACTCGCTCCCGTCTGTGGCGCGGTCATAGATGTGCCCTCCGGCCCGAGGCTCGAAGACCATCTCCGCCAGCTCACCCTCGAGGATGTGGTGCTCGGGGGGCCACCAGGACCCGATGTCGGCGGTAAAGACCGAGAACGCCTTCTCGATCGGCGCGTCGACGATCACCGAAGTGTGCACGGCTGTATCGGATGGGTTGATGGTCACTTCTCCTCCTCCCCGTCGTGCTCGACGACGGCTTTAAACGATGCGAGCGAGTAGGTCCAAAAGCGTTCGAAGTAGGCCCGCACCTCGGCCAGCCCATGCGGATCCAGCTGATAGAGGCGCCGCGTTCCCTCGGCCCGGTCGATGACGAGTCCGGCTTCTTTGAGCACTTTGAGGTGCTGAGATACCGCCGGTCTCGAGATCGGGAGCTGGCTGGCCAGGTCCCCTACCGCGCTCGGCCCTCGACCCAGAAGTTCGAAAATGGCGAGTCGGGTGGTATCGCCGAGCGCCGCAACTCGGCCCGACTGGTCAGTCGTCACTTACAGTAAGTTACTACTTACCTATAAATACTGTCAAGCCGGCAAGTTCCACAATTGCAGCCCCAACGGGATTCGAACCCGTGTCGCCACCTTGAGAGGGTGGTGTCCTAGGCCTCTAGACGATGGGGCCGGGCGGTGGTCTCCATGACACGTAGGAGGCCGCCGGTGCTCGGGGGGAAGGACTCGAACCCTCAATAACTGGACCAGAACCAGTCGTGTTGCCGATTACACCACCCCCGAATGGGTGGGCGTTTAGATTACCCGAGCAGCCCATGGCGGGAGTTCGCCCTGCTGAAGGGCCCGGGGCCGCGGCATATCGGGAAGGGCTCGGTGGAAAGATGCGTCGCCCCGGGGTGTCCCGGGAGTCGACCGGGTTCGGAGGTCCTCGGCATGCGTGGGTGGTCGCGAGCGGGAGTCGCCCTGGCAGGGGCTGTCGGCGCTGCCGTCATCGCCTTTCCGGCGCAGGCCGGGGCCGCCGGCCTCGTCGTCAAGGTCACACCCGACCAGGGCCTGACGCCCGGCCAGACGGTGACCGTCAGCGGCCATGGCCTCCCGAAGTCCCCCAAGGGCAGCCCCCGGACCTGGTTCGTCACCGAGTGCACCGCCGCCGTCCGGGGCCGGATGAACCCGGCCACGGACACCCCGCATTGCGACATCTCGAACGCCCGTGCCCTCCGGGTCGGTCCCAGCGGCTCGTTCAGCTCCCGGTACCGCCTCACGACGGGCATCACCGGCGACGGCTATTGCGGCACGGACGGCCACACCACGTGCGTCATCGGCGTCGGGGACGTCCAGGGTCAGGGCACGGTCGTGCGCATCACCTTCAAGGCCGACGCCGGCCCCGACCACCACGACGACCACGGGCTGATCGCCAACAGCCGTTCAGGCGTCGTGCAGCCACTCCAGGTGGTTGTAGCCGATGATCCTTCCCATCCCCACGCCGAGCGCCTCCTTCAGGAAGTACGGCAGGGTCGACCAGCCCTTGATGGGCGAGGTCTGGGTCGGCGTGGGCGACGGCGTGAGCGACAGGTCGGTCGCGATGGCCATGGAGCGGTCCTCGTGGAAGGGGTCGGTGGTGAGCAGGACCACCTTCGCGCCGTGGGCCATGAGCGCCGGTTGCGCGTCGGCGATGTTCTCGTAGCTGTCGTTGCCACCTGCCTCGAGGATCGCCGAGCGCGGGACGCCCTTCATCTCGTGCAGATACGTTGCGCCCGACTCGGCCTCGGTGCACTTGTCCCCGGGCTGTTTTGCCGCCCGTCACCATGATCAGCTTGGCGTAGCCCTGGTGGTAGAGGATCGCGGCCTGGTCGAGGCGCGCCGCCAGATCCAGCGTGGGAACACAGTCGTCCTGCGCCGCCCCCATGACGAGGATGGCGCCCGCCGGGTGGGGGTCGTACTGCCGCGAGGTCAGCCACACCTGCACCAGGGTGACGGCGAAGTAGAGGACGATCACCGTCACGACGAGGATCGCCAAGCGCAGCGCCCAGCGGAGCGGTGCGAAGAGCATCAAGGAGCAGGCGTCGACGCGGTCGCGCGCGGCCGCCAGGCGTCGGCAGGTCTCGCGGCGGCCGAGCACCGCCAGCGAGTCGAACAGCGGCAAGCCGCGCGTGCGGCCCATGACAGCCACCCGGATCGGCGCCTGCGCCTTGCCCAGCTTGCGTCCCACCGCCTCGGCGATGGCCAGCGTGACCTCGTGCAGCGAGTCCTTGTCCCACGACGGCAACGCTTCGTAGGCGGCCAGCGCGTCGTCCAGAATCCGCGGCGCGCCGTCGTCGCCGGCGATCGCCTTCTGCCAGCTGTCGGCGTCGTCGGGGGCGTCCTCCAGGAAGAGGAAGTCGACCAGCTCGGGCACCTCGCCCAGCACCGTCACCCGCTCCTGGGTCACCGCGGCCAGCGCGGCGAAGACGTCGGCGTCGAAGCGCTCCGGCGCCCAGGCGGGCGGCGACACGACCGGCGCCCCGGTGTCGGGGTCGGTCCATCCTCCCGGCGCCCACTCCCCCGCCACGGGGTCGACCCACGGGCGGGTGGCCGTGATGAAGCGGTCCACGGGCAGGTCACGGATGTACACGCCGTTCATGTGGGAGAGCTTCTTGACGTCGAAGAAGGCCGGCGAACGCTGCACGTCCTCCAGGCGGAAGCGCTCGAGGATCACCTCGAGCGGCACGATCTCCTCGTCGCCGGGGCTCCAGCCGAGCAGCGCCAGGTAGTTGCGGAACGCCTCGGGCAGGTAGCCCCGCTCGCGGTACATCTCCACCGCCACGGGATCGCGGCGCTTGGAGAGCTTCTTCCCCTGCTCGTTGACCAGCAGCGGCAGGTGGGCGTAGGCGGGCAGGGCGAGGTCCGCACCCTGGGCGCGGTTGAGCGCCGCCCACAGCATGATCTGTCGCGGCGTCGTCGGCAGCTGGTCCTCGCCCCGGATCACGTGGGAGATCGCCATCGTGCGGTCGTCGACCGCGTTGGCCAGCACGAACAGCGGCTGGCCGTTGCCCTTCACGCAGATGAAGTCCTCGAGCGCCCGCTGCGGGAACTCGACGTCACCGCGCACGATGTCGTGGACCTCGACCACGCCTTCGTCGGGCGTGCGGAAGCGCAGGGCCCGTCCCTCGCCCCGGGGCAGCCCGAGGTCACGGCAGTACCCGTCGTAGCCCGGCGTCGGATCGCCCGCCGCCGCCCGCTGGCGCGTCCGCTCGTCGATCTGCTCACGTGTGCAGTCGCAGGCGTACAGCGCGCCGCTCTCCCACAGGGCCTCGATGGCCGCCGCGTGGACCTCCGCCTGGGCCGACTGGAAGAAGGGGCCCTCGTCGGGCGCCATGCCGAGCCAGTCGAGCGCGGTGATGATCCCGTCGGTCCATTCGGGCCGGTTGCGCGCCGCGTCGGTGTCCTCAATGCGCAGGACGAACGTGCCGCCGTGCTGGCGGACGAAGAGCCAGTTGAACAGCGCAGCCCGCGCGCTGCCCACGTGGAAGTAGCCGGTCGGCGACGGGGCGAAGCGCGCCCGGGGCGGGGTGGTCATCGCGCGGAGCCGGCGCACCCCGGGCGCCGGCGGGTTGCACGGGGAGAGCTCGGTCGTCAGTCGTCCTCTATGGAGATGGCGCCGGTCGGGCAGCCGTTGACCGCCTCGCGCAGGCGCTCGCGGAACTCCTCGGGCGGGTTCTCGTTGAGCACGTAGAGGTAGCCGTCGTCGCGCACTTCGAAGACCTCGGGCAGGATCCCCATGCAGACGGCGTTGCTGGCACACTCGTCGAAATCCACGACGACCTTCACGGAGACCTCCTGGTCAGGGCTGGCTTGGCTCCGCCGAGCATATCGGCAGTGCCTCTCGCCTCAGGGCTTGTCGGCGCCGACGACCCACATGGCGAAGAACTGTGAGCCTCCACCGTAGGCCTGGCCGAGCGCCCGGCGGGCGTCGGCCACCTGGTGCTCGCCCGCCATGCCGCGCACCTGCAGGGCGGTCTCGAGGAAACGGAGCATCCCCGACGCGCCGATCGGGTTGGACGACAGCACGCCGCCCGAGCAGTTCCACGGGATGTCCCCGCCCTCGATCATGGAGGTTGCGCCGGCCTGGGTCAGCTTCCAGCCCTCGCCCTCGGGGCAGAAGCCGAGGTTCTCCAGCCACATCGGCTCGTACCAGCTGAAGGGCACGTAGACCTCGGCCATGTCGAAGTCTTCCCGCGGGTTCGTGATCCCGGCCTGGCGGTAGAGGTCGGCCGCGCAATCACGGCCCGCCTGCGGGTTGACCTGGTCCCGGCCGGCGAACATGGTCGGCTCCGAGCGCATGGCCATGCCGTGGATCCAGGCCGGCGGGCGCCCGGTCGACGCCGTCGCCGCCCCGGCGGCCTTCTCCGACCCGATGACCATGGCGGCCGCGCCGTCCGAGGACGGGCACGACTCGAGGTAGTGCAGCGGGTCCCACAGCATGATCGACTCCTCCACCATCTGCATGGAGATGTCGGGCAGGTGGAGGTGCGCGTAGGGGTTCTTCAGCGCGTGCAGGCGGTCCTTGACCGCCACCATCATCCCGATGTCGCGCGGCGCGCCGGAGCGGTACATGTAGGCCCGGATGATGGGGGCGAAGTAGCCGCCGGCGCCGGCCAGCAGCGGTGCGGAGAAGGGCTGCGGGACCGACAGGGCCCACATGGCGTCGGAGTCGCTCTGCTTCTCGAAGGCCACGGTGAGCACGCGGTCGTGGATCCCCGATGCCACGAGGTGCGACGCCACAATGGCCGTCGAGCCGCCGACCGAGCCGGCGGTGTGGACCCGGAACATGGGCTTGCCCACGGCGCCGAGCGCCGGCGCGAGATACAGCTCGGGCATCATGACGCCCTCGAACATGTCGGGGGCCTTGCCGACCACCACGGCGTCGATGTCGGCGAACGTCAGCCCGGCGTCTTCGAGGGCTGCGACGGCGGCCTCCCGCACCAGCCCGGCGATCGACACGTCTTCCCGCTTGGACTTGGCCACGGTCTGGCCGACACCGATGACTGCGCAGCGCTCGGCCATCACACACCCTCCAGGACGCAGACCAGATTCTGTTGCAGGCAGGGCCCCGACGTGGCGTGGGCCACGGCGCGGTCGGCCTCGCCCGACCAGATGCGCTGGGCCGACTCGCCGATGCGGATCAGCCCGGCCGACATCATCGGGTTCGCCGCCAGCGCGCCACCCGAAGGGTTCACGCTGACACCGTCGCCCAGGCCCAGTGCCTCGGCGAGGATGAGCTCTTGGTGGGCGAAGGGCGCGTGCAGCTCGGCCACGTCGACCTTCTTGGCCCCCACCCCGGCCTTCTCGCCGGCCAGCTTGGTCGAGGGCGAGACGGTGAGGTCGCGGGCGCCCACCGAGTGCGTCTCGATGCGGTGGTCGATGCCGGTGATGAAGGCCGGCCGTTCGCACAGCTCGTAGGCCCGGTCGCCGGCGGCCAGCACGATGGCGGCGCAGCCGTCGGTCAGCGGCGGCAGGGCGTGCCGGCGCAGCGGCGCCACCTCGTAGTCCTCGGCCAGCAGCTCCTCGGGCGAGCGGTCGTAGGCCACCTGGGCCTTGGGGTTCGAGAGCGCCGAGCGCCGGGACCGGCTGGCGACGGCGGCGAAGTCCGCCTCGCTGGCCGTGCCCTTGTCGATCATGGCCTGGGCCTGCAGCGCGGCGAGCGAGGTCGGGTCCGGCCACAGCGGGGCCAGGTAGTACGGGTCGAGCTGGACGGACAGGATCTCGGAGAGGTCGCCCATCGACGAGCGCCCGAAGGCGTAGACGAGGGCGGCGTCGATCTCGCCCTCCTGCAGCAGCACCCAGGCCTCGTAGAGCGCCCAGGCGCCGTCCATCTCGACGTGGGACTCGGCCCGGGGCGGCCAGACGCCGACGGCGTCGAGCGCGGCGACGAAGGAGAACGGGCCGCCGATCAGGTAGTCGGTCGAGCCCGAGCAGATGAAGCCGACGTCGTCCTTGGTGATGCCGATGTTGCCGAACACCTCGGCCACCACCGGCATGAGCATCTCCACCTCGTTGCGGGCGTCCTCGCTGCCGCACGTTGTCGTACTGGGCGAAGGACACGACGCCGACCGGCCGCTGGCCCGAGACGAGCCCGGGGAACTCGCTCACAGGTACTCCTTGTAGGTCTCGTAGTCGGCGTCGGGCTCGCCGGTGGGACGGAAGTACTTGACCGAGGCCAACGTCGGGCCCAGCTCCTCGGGCGCGACCCACACGGCCTCGACCCGCATGCCCATGCGGATCTCGTCGGTCGGGATCTCCTGAATGAGGCCCATGAACGACAGGTTGGCCCCGTCCAGCAGGATCTGGCCGCAGATGTAGGGGATCTCGATCGACTGGCCCGCGAAGGGCACGTTGACCACGCAGTAGGTGGTCACGGTGCCGGTGTTGGGCAGCTCGACCACCTCGTCGGTGGGCAGGCCGTCGGTCGGGCACGAGCCGCGCGACGGCACGTAGACCTTCTTGCACTTGGGGCAGCGCTGCCCGATGAACTTGCCCTGCTCGTACCCGTGCAGGTTCTTGCTCATGGCCACGCCCGCGGTGAAATTGAAGTCGAGGCGGGTGGGCGCCGCCATCATGGTCACCGGCTCGCGCTCGCTCACGACCCTCCTCCGACCGCCACGAAGTGGCTGATGTCCTTGACGTGCCCGACCCGCTCGTCCTCGGGGGCGAACTCGGGACGGACCCGCATGCCGGTCGAGACCTCGTCGGGGCTCGCCGCCGGCAGCACGTGCAGGAACGAGGTGTCGGCGCCGTCGAACCGCACGAGCACCCAGGCGAAGGGCTCCTGCAGCGGATGCTTGGGCCGCGGCTGCGCCACCCAGGACCACGTGGTGACCGTGCCTTCGGGCCCGACCTCGACCACGCCGTCGGTCTCCTCCCCCGTGTCGGGGTCGTACTCCGTCGGCGGCACGATGACCCGCCCTCCCGTGCCCCGGGTGCCGACGACCTTGCCGTCGCGCAACCCGGTGAGAAAGGCCCCCACGACCGGCCCCACGGAGCGCACGTAGGGGTACTCCAGGACGTGGTCGGAGCGGTAGATCACCGCTTCCTGTGCCATGTCACCTCCCCATGTCTGCGGGCCCCCAGCAGGCCCCGGGTGAAACTAGAACAGATTCCAGTTTCGTGCCAGGTCCACGCCGTCAGCCCAGGTCGGACATGTCCACGCCGGCCAGCAGCTGGGTGATGAACTCCCGGTCGTTGAGGATCGGCACCTCGGAGACGAACATGCGGCCGTAGCGCTCGAAGTACATCAGCTGCTTCGCCAGCAGGAACGTGCCGCGGTCGAAGTCCGACATGAGGCCACCGGACTGGTCGGCCATGCGACGGACCCTGCGCTGGGTGCGCAGGCGGCGGAGGATCGCCCGCACGCTGCGCTGGTGCGCCTCCACCCCCTGCGCCTTGGCCATCTGCAGTTGGATCGTCTGCATGATGCCGGCCAGGCTGACCTCCCCGAAGGGACGGGTCAGCGCCGGCTCCATGATGGAGCGGACGAACGCGGTGAGCTCGGTGTCGGAGAGGCCGACCGCCACCCCGATGGCCGGACCGTAGACGTCGGTGATGTGCTTGGTCACCACCGGCCAGGCCGACTCGTCGCCCATGGCGGCGCGAGAGCAGCGAAATGAAGAAGCGGTGCGTCGAGGGGTCGAGCCGGCCGACGATCCCCCAGTCGATGACGCCGATGCGCCCGTCGCGCAGCAGCATCATGTTGCCGGCGTGGACGTCGCCGTGGAAGGCGCCCCAGCGCACCGTGGTCAGGAAGAAGGCCCGCATGACCTCTTGGACCAGCGGGGTGGGGTCGAAGCCGAGGTCGGCCACCCGGGCCAGGTCGTCGATGGGGACCCCGTCGAAGAACTCCATCGTGAGCACGTTGCGGCCCGAGAGCTCGGGGTAGGGCTCGGGCACGGCCATCAGCTTCAGGTCGAACTCGTTCTGCAGGCGGCGGAAGTGCGCCAGGGCGCGGGCCTCGTTGCGCAGGTCCATCTCCTCGCCGATCTGCACCCGGAAGCCGTCGAGCAGCTGCAGCGTGGAACCGGCCATCTGGTCGCCGGTCTGGCGCACCAGGATTTCGAGCAGGGGCTGCATCAGGTCGAGGTCCGTGGCCACCACGTGCTCGATGTTGGGCCGCAGCACCTTGACCGCCACCGTGCGCCCGTCCAGCAGGCGGGCCCGGTGCACCACGGCGATGGACGCCGTCCCGATCGGCTCGGTCTCGAACTCGGCGAACGCGTCGCCGAGGGGCCGTCCGAGGTCCTCCTCGACGCGCTGGCGCACGTCGGCGAAGGGCACGGGCGGGCCCGTGTCGAGGCAGGCCCGGAACTCGTCGGCCACGTCGTCGCCGAACATGCCCGGTGACGAGGCGATGATCTGGCCGAACTTCATGAAGGTGCCGCCGAGGTCCTGGAAGCTCTTGCGCAACGGCCGCGCCAGCTGGGCCGCCGGGAGGGGCCCCTGGCGGATGGTGCGAAGCTGGCGCAAGGCGGTCGGGGTGAAGTGGATCGCCACGACCTTGGCGATCGTCCGGCTGCGCCGCAGCAACTCGCGGTGCGTGGGGTGGGGCAGCTGCCGCGGGTAGATGCGCGGCACGTCCTCGGTCAGCGGGCGCGCCGTCGGCGCCTTCGGAATCTCGGATTGCACCTGGCGTGTCGTGCCAACCGGTGCGTCCGCCGCGCCTTGGGTCACGGGGCCAGGGTAGGCGCGACGCCTCCGCGCCCACCCATTCGTGTGGAGGTCCTTCTACGTGAAGGAGCTCTCCAGTGCGGCGAGCGCGCCCTTGTAGGTGTCGCCGAAGATCGGCGCCATCTCGTCGGGGGACACGTCGTAGGCCCAGATCACCTTGGACCCCGCGCCGTCCGGCTCGACCGAAATGGTGGCGGTGTGGCTCTCAATCGGGACACCGTCGACGACCGAGTAGGTCAGCACGCGAGCCTCGTTGTCCAGGGCCAGCAGCCGCTCGCGGATCTCCATGCCGAACATGCCGATGATCCGGTCATCGCCCTCGAGACGGAAGGACTCGAGAGTGGGGAACAGGACGTCGATGCCGCCGAAATTGCCCACCTTCTCCCACACCTGCTCGGGTGTGGCTGCGATCGTCACGTCAACTGCACCTGCTGCCATTGCGGCCTCCTCGTCGATCTGAAGTCGCCGGTACAGTACTGCCGACCAGGCCGCCTCGCGGGAGGCCGGTTCTGCCGAGGAGGAGAGGCTCAATGGAGACGCGCACCATCGGCTCGTTGGAGGTCAGCGTCGTCGGCCTGGGCTGCAACAACTTCGGCATGCGCATCGGGCAGGCCGAGACCAAGGCCGTCGTCGACGCGGCGCTCGACGCCGGAATCACCTTCTTCGATACCGCGGACATCTACGGCGGGGCCAAGAGCGAGACCTACCTTGGTGTGGCGCTGGGCTCCCGCCGGGACGAGATCGTGCTGGCCACCAAGTTCGGTGCCCCCTACGAGGGGCACGAGGGCGGCGCCTCGGCCGCCTACATCCGCACCGCGGTCGAGGACAGCCTCACCCGCCTGGGCACCGACCGCATCGACCTGTACCAGCTGCACCTGCCGGACCCGAAGACCCCGATCGCCGAGACGATCGGCGCGCTGGTCGAGCTCGTGGCCGAGGGCAAGGTGCGCGAGTTCGGCTGCTCCAATTTCACCGTGGACATGCTCAACGAGGCCGCGGCGGCGACGCCGGACGGCAGCCCCGGGTTCGTGAGCGTCCAGAACCACTACAACATCCTCTTCCGTGAGCCCGAGGACGGCGTCCTGGAATGGTGCGACGGCGCGGGCGTGGCGTTCCTGCCCTTCTTCCCGTTGGCCAGCGGGCTCCTGAGCGGAAAGTACCGGGCCGGGCAGCCTTTGCCCGAGGGCTCCCGCCTGACCGCCATGGGCGATGGAGCGAAGAGCCAGCTCTCCGACGAGCGCCTCGCCGCGGTGGCCGACCTCGACGAGTTGGCGGAGCGGGAGGGCCACAGCGTGCTCGACCTCGCCTTCGGCTGGCTGCTCACCCGCCCCGCCGTGGCCTCGGTCATCGCCGGCGCCACCCGGCCCGAGCAGATCGCCGCCAATGTGGCAGCGGGCACCTGGCGCCCCGGTGCCGACGTGCTGGCGGCGGTCGACACGATCGCGCCGCGTTAGAGGGCCGAGACCGCTAGGGCGTTCCCGTCCCGCTCCGGGTGGACCGGGCGCGGCGCGGGGGACGGATCGGTGCCAGGCGGACCAGCAGGTTGTAGGTGACGAGCGCGATGGCGAGGTGCATCGCCATGAGCACCAGCACGGCCTGCGCCGACTGCCCCTGATGCCAGATGTAGAGGTCGGGCAGCCAGAGGACGAGCGTCACCACGATGGCCAGGCGGAAGAACAGCCACCGCGGCGCCGAACTCACACGCGCCACGACCGGCCACGCCGCGCAGGCGATGAGCACGCCGATGACGGTCAGCTTGGCGTAGTCGTGAAACTGGAAATGCACGTAGCCCTTGGTCGTCGGGAACAGGCGCGTCCCGAGAGCGACCAGCGCTGCATCGGCCGCCAGCGACAAGGCCACGGAGAGGACCGTGGCCAGGGCGACCCGCCACCACTCCGGCGGCCGGTGCGCCGGGGAGAAGTCGATGTGGGCCCAGGCGAGGGCCCGCTCCGTCACATCGGGGGATGCCGCCACGGCCCCAAGGCTACGGCGCGCCCTGGCGCCGCCGAATCAGCCGTGAGGTGGAATGCGGCGGCGGCCCCTCATCCTTGCGACGGAGCCGCGGTGCCGCTCAGGTGCATCACCGCCGCCTCCACGATCTGGATGTCGGGCGGCTGAATGGCCAGCGGGCCGCCCGCCACCGGGATCTGCCACACCAAGGAGACATAGGGCGTCGGCTGCAGCGTCGAACCGGTGGCGCACGGCGGGTAGCCGGTGACGTCGAAGGGCATGGTGGGCGAGGGGGTGGCCGGTCCGCACACCTCGGTGCGGCGATGCCACTGCACCAGCGCGCCGTAGGGCATGGGGACCTTGGTCTCGGTGGCGGGGAGGATGTACATGGCGGCCGCGAGCACGTCGGCGCCCGAGGGCGTCATGGCGTAGACGAGCCCGTCGACGTGCTGAGGGTCGAGCGTGCGCTGCGCCGCAGCGTTGGCCGCCACGATGGTCGGGTTCACGTAGGTCACGACCGGGTAGTCGGTCGGCGACGCGGGCACGTATCCGGCCGCCACGGCCGCAGCCGGCGTGGCGTAGCCCGACACGGCCGCGCTGGTCGCCTGCACGTACTGCAGGGCGCCGATGTCGTCGGCCGCCGTCAGGCTCGGCGCGCAGCCGCTCTCGGCCATGTGGATGTCGTTGGGCCCGTTGTTCCCGTCCGCCAGCAGCGCGCTCGCCTCGGCCTGCGCAATGGCGGGTCCGGTGTAGTGCCAGTTGGGCGTCGTCGTGTTGAAGCCTGCCGCCGCGCTGGCGTCGGCGCCGTTCATGTCCATGCCGTTGCTGCCGCCCATGACCATGAACGGGGTGTTGGCCAGGTCGAGCCCCGAGATCTTGAGGCCGGTCTGGTGCGGGACGCAGGTGCTGACCGTGGCCGACTGCGAGCTCGACGAGCCCGAGCCCGACATGCTGTTCCCGTCCATCACCATGCCGCTCATGGCGCTCGCTCGACGACTCGTTCGTCGCCAGCGCGGGATAGCTGGCGCTGAGGGCCAGCGCAGCCCCGAGGGCGGCGACGCCGAGGAGGGCCGCCGCCGGGCTCCGCCGCAGGACCTCGCCGGCGGGTGAACGCCAGGCCGTCCTTCGACGCAACGACGGTGGGCACCATGGCCGCGGCGAGCAGGATCACGAGCGGCCCGGTGTTCGGGTCCGTGTCCGAGCCGCTGAAGACGTCGCCCACGAGGCCCTGGGCGACGATCCACATCAAGAAGGACAGGAGCGCGCCCGCGGCCAGGAACCAGCCGGGCCGCCGCGCCACGAGAGGGCCCAGCCCGATGGCGACCGAGACGGCGGCCAGGATCCAGGCCGTCTGGGTCCCGGTGGTCGAGAACAGGTTGGCGACGCTGGTGAGGAAGTGCGCGTACCAACCGGGCACGCACGGCGGTCATGCCGGCGATGGGGCTCTGGATCGACGTCGGGGTGCGGTTGGCCGGAAGCAGGAACAAGACGGCGGCCAGCGACCAGTAGCCGGCCCACACGGCCAGTGGCGTGATGGTGTGGCCGACTCCCTGGGCGGCGGCCGACGAGGCGACGCCCGCGGGGCGGTCGGTCCAGCCGAGCCAGCGCCGCGGCGGCCGGGGCCAGGCCATGAGGCCGAGCAGTCCGTACATGAGCACGGAGCCCGGGGCCCCGGTGAGGGCCGTGGCGCTGCCGGTGAGGACCATGCCCAGGCCCTCGCCGATGACCCAGACACCGAGCACCCAGACGAACGACACGGCCAGCGCGGGGCGCACGGTGCGCCGGAACAGCAGGCCGACCCCGATGAAGAGCTGGATCAGCGCGAAGAACGTGTTCCACACCGCGATGTCCGGCGACACGAAGTTCCCGATGTGCGTGATGAGGTCGCCGAGGACGAAGGGCTGCCCACTGGCGTTGGCCAGGATGTTGTTCTCGACGAAGCCCTGGCCGAACATGAAGGGCTGGAACTGCAGGGCGGCGTCGAGGATCCAGAACAGGCCGAGGATGACCTGGAGCGCCCGCTGGGAGCGCACGGCGAGGGGGAATCGGCTCGGCGCCTCCTCCTTGCCCCTGTGCCTCCGGGTCGACGTCCATGCCCTGACTTACGCTACCGGTGCCGCGTGGGATGCCTGCGTCAGGTCAGGGACTCCCGATCCCCGCGTCGGCGAGAATCGAGGGCGTGGAGATCGGCGGCCTCAGGCGTCGTTGACGGCGGCCACCAGCTTCTGCAGCGTGTCCTTGGCGTCCCCGAAGAGCATTGTCGTCTTGGGGTCGTAGAGCAGGTCGTTGTCGATGCCGGCGAAGCCGGGTCGCATGGAACGCTTGAGGAAGATGATGTTCTCGGCCTCGTCGGCGTGAATGATCGGCATGCCGTAAATGGGGCTGCCCGGCGTCGACTTGGCCGCCGGGTTGACGGTGTCGTTGGCGCCGACCACCAGCGCCACGTCGGCGGTGGCCATCTCGGGGTTGGCCTCGTCCATCTCCTTGAGCTCGTCGTAGGGCACGTTGGCCTCGGCCAGGAGGACGTTCATGTGCCCGGGCATGCGGCCGGCGACCGGGTGGATGGCGAAGAAGGTGTCGACGCCGCGCTCGCTCAGCGCGTCGGCCAGCTCGCGCACGGTGTGCTGCGCCTGCGCCACCGCCAGGCCGTAGCCGGGGATGATGACGACCTTGCGGGCGTAGGCCAGCAGCACGCCCACGTCCTCGGGCGTCCCCGTTCGCACCGGGCGCGCCGCGTCGCCCTCGTCGCCGCCGGTGGCGGTGATGACCGATCCGAACGCGCTGAAGAGGATGTTCGGCAGCGAGCGGCCCATGGCGCTGCTCATGAGCCGGGTGAGGATGATGCCCGAGGCGCCGACCAGCGTGCCGGCGACGATCAGCAGGTCGCTGTCGAGCACGAAGCCCGAGGCGGCCACGGCCAGGCCGGTGAACGAGTTCAAGCAGCGAGATCAGGACCGGCACGTCGGCGCCGCCGATGGGAAGGACGAAGATCACCCCGAGCACCAGAGCCAGGACCAGGATGATCCAGACGTACACGATGCTCCCGGTCACCAGCGCCAGGATCACCATGACGGCGATGGCCGCGCCCACCAGCGCGTTGATGACCTGCTGGCCCGGGTAGGTGATGGGCCGCCCCGTGATCAGCTCCTGCAGCTTGATGAACGCGATGGCGCTCCCGGCGAAGGACACCGAGCCGATGAGCACGCCCAGCAGCACCTCGGCGGTGACGTAGACGGCCGGCTGCAGCCCCAGCGAGTGCAGGTGCAGCAGCTCGACGATGGAGATCAGCGCGGCCGCCCCACCTCCCACACCGTTGAAGATGGCCACCAGCTGGGGCATCGCCGTCATCTTCACGAACCGGGCCACCGGCACGGCGACGGCCGCCCCGAGCACCATGGCGATGAGGGCCAGCACCAGGTTCCAGCCCGAGTGCCGCAGCGTCGGCAGGGTGAAGGTCATGGCGACGGCGAGCGTCGCCGCGGCGGCGCCGACCAGGTTGCCGAGCCGGGCGTGGCGGGGCGAGCTCAGGCCCTTGAGGGCGAAGATGAACCCGGCGATGGCGACCAGGTAGGCCAGGTCGCGCGCGGTCGTCAGGGTGAAGGAGACGGCCAGCATCAGGCGGCGCCCCCGCTGGGCTCGGAGGGTGCGGCGGGCGCGGCGCCGGCGTCCTCGGCCTTGGCGGCCTGGGCCTGCGCCTTGGCCCGGTCACCGGGCTTGGCCTTGAACATCTCGAGCATGCGATCGGTGACCACGAAGCCGCCCACCACGTTCAGCGTGGCCAAGAAGACGGCGAGGAAGCCGAGGACGACCTCGGCCGTCCCGTGCGCCTCACCCATGATCGTCAGCGCGCCGACCAGGACGATGCCGTGGATGGCGTTGGACCCCGACATCAGCGGTGTGTGCAGAATGCTCGGCACCTTCGAGACGACCTCAATGCCGACGAAGGCCGCCAGGACGAAGATGGTCAGGTATTCGACGATCCCGGTGGTCGAGCCGCCCGCCGGCGCCGACTGCAGCAGGAGATGGATCACGACGTGCGCTCCTTGGTTCCCGCCCAACAGCTCCACCGCCGCCGGCGCCACGGCGGCGCCGTCGCGCAGCACGCACATGCCGGCCACGATCTCGTCGTCCCAGTCGGGCTCCAGAGACCCCGTCGGGCCCATCAGCCCGAGCACGTTGGCCACGTTGCGGGCGAACAGGAAGCTGGCGTGGGTCGGCATGCCCGAGGGCGGGTTGGCCATGCCCACGATGTGCACGCCGTTGTGCGCCACGATCTCGCCGCCCTTGGTCAGCTCGCAGTTTCCGCCCTGGTCCGCCGCCATGTCGACCACGACTGCGCCCTCGGCCATGCCCTCGACCATCTGGGTGGTCAACAGCACGGGGGCCTTGCGCCCCGGCACCGCCGCCGTGGTGATCACGACGTCGGAGCGGCCGACCTCCTCGGCCAGCGCGGCGCGCTGACGGTCGAGCTCCTCGGGCGTGAGCTCGCGGGCGTAGCCGCCGACGCCCTCGGCCGAGACGCCGGTGTCGAGGAAGGTGGCGCCCAGGCTCTCGGCCTCTTCCTTGGCGGCAGCCCGCACGTCGTAGGCCTTGACCACGGCGCCCAGGCGGCGCGCCGTGGCGATCGACTGCAACCCGGCGACGCCGACGCCCATGACGAGCACCTTGGCGGGCGGCACCGTCCCGGCCGCCGTCATGAACATCGGGAAGAACTTGGCCAGGTGCTCCGCCGCGCTCAGCCCGGCCCGGTACCCCGAGACCGTCGCCTGCGAGCTCAAGGCGTCCATGCCCTGGGCCCGGCTGATGCGGGGCAGCAGGTCGAAGCTGAAGACGGTGGCCTTCTTGGCGGCCAGCGCGCGGACGGCGTCCTCGGCCTGGGCCACCCCGAAGAAGCTCAAGAGCGCCGCGCCGTCGGGCAGCCCGGCGACGTCCTCGGCGCTGGGAGGGTTGACCCGCACGACCAGCCCGGCCCCGGCCAGCGTCGCCGCCGTGTCGGGGGCCACCGTTGCGCCGGCTTCGGTGTAGGCGCGGTCGCTGAACGCGGCCTCCGTGCCCGCGCCGGACTGCACGCACACGTCCCAGCCCGCGCTGACGAGCTTCTTGACCACGTCGGGCACGAGAGCGACACGGCGCTCGCCGGGACGGGTCTCGGTGGGGACCGCCAATTTCACGGTCGCTCTGTCTAGCAGCTGACCGCCCGTTCCCCCCTAATCGGGGCGCTCAGGCACGCTCGAAAGGCGCCTCAGGTCCCGGCCACGGCCCCCAGGAACGGCGGCGGCTCCCCGCCGCCGTGGACGACCAGGTTGGCCCCCGTCACGTAGGAGGCGGCCTCGCTCGAGAGGAAGAGGCAGGCCTCGGCCACGTCGGCCGGCGTGCCCATGCGGCCGAGAGGCACCGTGGCTGCCGCCCGCTCCATGCCCTCGAGCCCGCCGTAGAAGTCGTCGCCGGCGCCGTTGTCGAGCAACCCTGCGCTCACGCAATTCACCCGGACCTGGGGAGCCCACTCGACCGCAAGGGTCGCCGTCAGGTTGATGAGGCCCGCCTTGGCCGCACCGTAGGCCGAGGCGCCGGGCGACGGGCGCATGCCCGACACGCTGGACACGTTGACGATGGAACCTCCGTCCTCTTGGACGGCCATCACCTTGTGGGCCGACTGGGCGCACCACAGGGGAGCCAACAGGTTGAGGCCGACGATCGCTTCGACGAAGCGCGGCGATGCGTCGGCCGCCATGACGTGGGGCGAACCGCCGGCATTGTTGATCAGCACGTCGAGCCGGCCGAAGTGCTCGACCGCCTTGGCGATGACCTTCTCGGCGTCCGGCGCCTTGCGGACGTCGGACACGACGAACACGGCCCCTTCGACCTTGGCCTCGTTGCGCCCGCATGCCACGACGTGCGCGCCCGCGGCGGCGAACGCGGCCACAATCCCCGCCCCGACACCACGGGAACCACCGGTGACCACGACCACACGCTCGGAAAAGTCGTAGACCGGCTGCGTCACGAGAGCAGACGATAGATGCCGTCGGCGACCGTCGTGCGGATCGCCGATGTCCCGCTGCGGCGGCGGACCTGCGTGTTACCCGATGGCCGCTGCGACGGCGGACCACGCGGGCTTGGCGCTGCCGTCGGCGTTGAGGAGGCCGAACCAATCCTCGTCAGTGCCGGGATTCCCACCGCTGTCCTCGTAGGTGTAGAGGTAGAGGGCGCCGATCCAGCTCGAGGACTTGGCGTTGTCGATGGCCTGCGTGAGCTCCTGGGCCTGGGCTGCCGTCCCGACCGAGTCCGGGCCACCGGTGGGCGCCCCCACCTCGGTCACCCAGATCGGCTTGCCGCCGTCTCCGTTGGCGGCCATGGTGCTCACGATCGACGCCGGGCTGGCGTCCATCTGTGACCACCCGGACCATGCTTCGTACGTGTCCGGGAGTGCCGGATAGCTGTAGGGGTGATCCCCCACGGCATCGAAGTACCCCTTGGCGCCGTCGGCGTACATGTCCTGGAGGAAGGTCACTTCGTTGATCTGACCATTCTGGGTGGCTTCGGGGGCGAGGCCGCCCGTGATGACGAAGGCACCGGGATCGACAGCCTTGATGTCCGTGTCGGCCGCCTGAAGTATTTGGACGTACGCGGCGGGGTTCGGCGCCGGCTGCCAGAAGACGGTGTTGTTGGGCTCGTTCCAGATCTCGTAGTCCTGCACGCCTTGCGGTGCATACCGCTGCGCCACTGCGGCCGCGAACTGCCCGAACAAGCTCGGGTTCGCTGGTTGGGCCACATCGCTCCCCGATTCGCCGGCGACGGCGGCCCACGATGGCGTCCCCATGACCACCATGTCGATGCTCATCCCGGCGGCACGGACGGAGGCCACCTCCTGGTCGAGTTGGGTCCAGTCGTACGTGCCTTGCCCGGCGTAGGAGATCCAGGCCCAGTCCGCTCCGATGCGAACAGAGGTGATCCCGATCGACTTCAGGTTGGCCAGCTGCGCCGCTTGGGTGGCCGGTGCCTCAGAGAGGAGGGAGGGAAAGCTGACACCGACGACCGGGCGGTTGCTCGCGGGCACGGTGGTCGTTGTCGTCGCCGGTGGGGTCGACGTCGTCGTGGTGGGCGCGGCGCTGCTCTTCGGGGCGCTCCCGCTCCCCGATCCCGCCGTCGCACCGGGCTTCACGGCCGCCCCCTTGCCCGAACCCGCCGCGCCAGCCTGCAGCTTCGCCGCGTTCAGCACCGCCTGCCCAGCGGCCTGGACCGAGGCCATGGCCGAGGGCCCGCTCTTCGCCGGCACCTTCGGACTCGCGTAGTGAGCGGGCTGCGCGCTCGCGGGCTGCTCGGTCACCGTCGACGAGTGCACGAGCAGAACGACGGCGGTGGCGAGGGCGGCAACGACCACCAGGAGTGGCTTGATCCTCAGGAACGGCAAAAAGGTCTCCTCGTGTTCGGACGGAACTCGGTGGGACCGCAGGTGACCTCGGAGGACCCGCAACCGAGCGAGCCTCCCGTGATCGTGCTCCCTGCCACCCGTTGGCAACGTCGGCACAACCGTGCGCACCCTTGAGCCAATGCGGCTCGACCAGGGCGTGAACGGAAATTCGACGGCAAGAGCGGCAGAGTGGAGCTGCCCAATCGGCCCGTGCCCGGGCGGCTGGTCACAGGTCCATGCTCGCGGTTTCCGTGCCTAGACCCAAATCTTTCCATCAGGCCAGGTCACGTAACATCTTGGACTCAGTCCGCAGCCCGTTCGGAGGGGCGCCACGCATGTCTTCGGCTTTTAGAAGCGACCCGGCCCCCCGAATGGGGAAGCACGTCCGGGTCGATGACGTGCCTGAGGAGCTCCTCTGGGTCGTCGATGTGCCAGGAGAGTACGTCCGGATAGAGGGCGTGCGAGGGAGGCACGTCCGCGTCGAGGACGTGGTCGAGGAGCAGCCCTCCACCGCACTGGTGCCCGTGGCGCAGGCGCGCCCGTCGTGGGCGACCCGCTGGCGCCAGAACCACCTCGTCCGCAACTCGGTCTACCTGATGCTCAACTCGGGACTGCAGGCAGCGGCTGGGTTCGTGTTCTGGATCATCAGTGCACGGCTTTTCTCCGTCACTGACGTCGGCCTGGCCACGGCGCTGTTCTCGGTTCTCGGCGTGACGGCCTTCGCCGCGCTGCTCGGGCTCAACAGCACGGTCGTCCGCTATCTGCCCCAGTCGTCCAACCCCAACGTCCTCATGACCGCGTCGATGGCGATCGTGGCTGCGTTCGGAGCCATCCTCACACTGGGCTATCTCGCCATTTTGCCGGTCGTGTCACCCAAACTGAGTTTTGTCGTCCACGACCCGGCCATGGCCGCCGGGGTCGTCGTCCTCGGCGGCATCTTCGGACCGCTCAACTTGATCACCGACTCCATCTTCATCGGGTTGCGCCAGGCCAAATTCAACGCACTGGTCGACGGCGGTATCGGAGGCATCGTCAAGATCGGTGCCGCGGTTGCCGTGGCCGGCGCCGGCGCGTACGGACTGTTCGTCGCCTCGGCCATCGGCTACGCCGCCGCGGCCGTGGCCAGCCTGGTCCTGCTCGTCACCGTCAACCACTTCCGCCCGAGCCTGCGCGGCTCTCGGGCCGTGCTGCGACCGCTGCGGCGCTTCTCGGGCGCCAACTACGTGGGGAACCTGCTGACCCTGCTGCCGACATTCGTGATCCCGCTCATCGTGCTCGACCGGGTGGGTGTCCACGAGGCGGCGTACTACTACATCGCCTACTTGCTGGTCAGCCTGCTCTTCGCCGGCGTCTTCGCGGTGGAGCAGGCGTTCTTGTCGGAGGGCAGCCACGAGGAGCAGGAGCTGCGGGTCGTCATGCGTCGAAGCTGGCGCCTCCTGGCGATGTTCTGCATTCCCGCCACCATCGTCCTGATGGTGGCGGCCCGCTGGTTGCTCCTCCTCTTCGGCCACAACTACAGCGTGCACGGCACGAACGTGTTGATCGTGATGGCCACCGCGGTGATCCCGTTCGCCGCGTTCAATTGGCTCTTGACGGTGCTCCGGCTCCTCGGGCGCCTCCGGCCGATCGTGGTGGGCAATGTGGTCTACGCGCTGGTCACCTCCGCGCTGGCGTGGATACTCGCCCCCCGAGGTCTGGCCGTCCTCTCGGTGGCATGGCCTGTCGGGCTGACGGTGGCGTCCGCCACCGTCGCGGTGCCGGTCTGGCGGTGGGCTCGGCACCCGCAGCCTGCACTCGATCGCGAGGGCGTGCCGGTACCGGGGCGTCGGGCGTCGAGGAAGCCCGTGCGCACGCACCGCCGGTTGTGGCCGGTGGTGGCGCCCCTCGCCGTGGCGGCTGTGGCGGTCAGCCTCGTGTTGCCCGGCAGCCGGCACCAGTGGGCGGAGTCGATCATCCAACAGCCCTCGTCGTACTCGGCCGTCGCGTTCGTGGCCCCCAGCGAGCTCCCCGCGACCGTGGTGTCGGGACAGCCCCTCGAATTCACCTTCACCGTGCAGAACCACGAGTCCGAGAAGATGCGGTACCCCTACTTCCTGGTTGCTTCGCCGACCGCGAACAAGGACGGGATCGTCGGCGGCGGTTCCGTGATCGTCCCCGCGGGCGGGTCGCGCAACGTCACCGTGTCGGTCGACCCCAAGTGCTCGGGGTCGCCGTGCCGAATGACGGTCGGACTGGCCGGCCAAGGGAAGGAGGCGGTCGACTTCAACTTCACCGTCACTGGGCTCCCGACGACCGGAACGAAGGCCGGATGACCACCACACCCACCCGCCCCCGCTCCCGCGCGCTTGTCCTTCCCGACCCGAAGGAGAAGGGCCGCGACCCGGTCATACCGATCATCGTCGGTGCCGCCTTTGCCGTGGCGAACGACTCGGCCCTGACCGGGGGCCACCTTCGGTTTCTCGGACCCGCGCTCGTCTTCTGGCTCATGCTCCTCTTTCCGGCCTACCTGCTCGCCACGACCGACGTGTGGGGGAAGGGGTCCGTCGCCGAACGTCTGAGCCTGGGCCTGGTGGGCGCGCTCCTCCTCCTTGTCGTCGGTGGACTGGCCATCAACACGGTCCTGCCGCTCCTCGGCGTGGCACGTCCGTTGGCCACGGTGCCGGTCCTCCTCCTGGTCGACGTCATCGACGTCGGCCTCTGGCTCGTCCGCCGCAGACGCCCCGCGTACTTCGGGGTGCGGGTCGCGCCGGGCCTCCTGGGCGCCCTCGAGGCCCGCGTGCTGCTGCTGGGCGCCGCCTGCGTGCTGCTCATGGTGCTCGGGGCCAACCGGCTGAACAACGGCAACGGGGACGCGCTGACGATGATCGGCCTGGGAGTCGCCCTCCTCACCCTTGCGCTCCTCCTGCTGTGGGCCAACCGGCTCCGGGCCGGCGTCACGGGCGGTGCCGTCTACCTGCTTTCGGCCGCCCTGCTCTTGATGACCTCGTTCCGCGGCTGGTCGGTCACCGGTCACGACATCCAGCTCGAGTACCGCGTCTTCCAGCTCACGGCGGCACAGGGCAAGTGGGACATGTCCACGTTCCGTGACCCCTACAACGCATGTCTGAGCATCACGCTCCTCCCGACGCAACTGGCGTCGCTCCTGCACGTGGACGACCCGTACATCTACAAGGTCTTCTTCCAACTGCTGTTCGCTGCGTGCCCCGTCATGGTCTTCACGTTGGCCCGCCGCTACTTCTCTGACCGGGTCGCCATTCTGGCGGTGGCCTACTTCATCGGCTTCCCCACCTTCTTCACCGACCTGCCGTTCCTCAACCGCCAGGAGATGGCGCTGCTGTTCGTGGCCGCCGCCTTCCTCGCCATGACGAACCCCCTGTGGCGCAAGCGCCGCCGGCAAGTCGTGGTCGTCGCGGCGGCGATCGGGGCTGAGCTGTGCCACTACTCGTCGAGCTACGTCCTCTTCGGGACCCTCGCCGTCGCGTGGTTCGGGCAGATGATCTTCGCCCGGGGCTGGCCGCCCGCCTGGACTCGCGCCGATCCCCCGGACACCCCGGGGGGACGCTGGTCCACCGCCACCACCCGCACGGTCGGGCTGGGTTGCCTGGCCGCCATCCTGGCCGTCATCGTGGCATGGGGTGGCTTGGCCACGAAGACGGCTGACGGCGTGACCAGCGAGTTCAACTCCGCCGTGTCGACCTTCCTCCATCACGGCGGCGGGGCCAAGTCCGCGAGCGTCAACTACGGCCTCTTCTCCGGCGGCGGGTCGAACAACCGATCTCAGCTCAACCAGAGCGGGAGCAACCAGACGCTCCTCGACCAGTACCGCGACGAGACCCTGGCCGAACGGGCCAAGGCGGACCCCGGCACGTTCATCCCACTGTCGGTGGTGGACCGATACCAGACGCCGACCGTGCCCCAGCCCAACCTCCCGGTCACCCGCGCCGGGCACGCGCTGTCACGCGCGGGGATATCGCCCACGACGGTGAACGACGTCATGCGGAGCCTGGCCGCGAAGGGGGAACAGGTCTTCCTCCTGATCGGCATGCTGGGTCTGCTGCTGTCGAAACGCTGGCGGGGCAGCGCGGGGCGGGAGTACTACTACCTCTGCGCCGCCGCCGTCGTGGTCCTCGTCGCGGTGACCGTCCTGCCCGACCTCTCGGTCGAATATGGCGTGCTCCGCGTCTTCCAACAGGCCCTCATCCTCGTCGCCCCGGTGATCGTCGTGGGCTCGCTCACTTTGTTCCAGCCCCTGGGAAGGTGGTGGCGACAGGTCTTGGCCGGGGGTGTGGGACTCGCCTTCTTCGCCTCCACGACCGGCCTGATCCCGCAGGCGCTCGGCGGTTACCCCGCCCAGCTCAACCTCAACGACAGCGGGCAGTACTTCGACCTGTACTACATGACCCCGCAGCAGCAAGCTGCCGTGAATTGGTTGGCCGGGAAGCCGGGAACGCTCCCCGGCGGGGTGCAATCCGACTTCACCTCTCAGCGGTTCGCCTTCAACTCGCCGTCCTCGGTCACGGGTCAGCAGTACCTCACCGATCTCTTCCCCACCTTCGTGGAGCGGGGATCCTGGGTGATCGCCGACGCATCGATGCTGGCGACAGGTACTGCATCCGTCTTCGTCAACGGCAACATCGTCACGTACCGGTACCCGTTCGGGTTGCTCAACACCCAGAAGAACGTCGTCTTCGATGACGGGAAGACGAAGGTCTACCAATGACGGGACGGGTGGCGGGGCTGGCCGTGGGCCCCGTCGTCGAGAGCGTGGCTGCCGGCCTCGCGCTGGCGGCCCTCCTGGTGTGGTTCGGCGCCTGCCTGGTGGGAAGCTTCCATCCCGATCGACTGGCCCGTCCGTACTGGCCCGCGATCGGTGGACTGCGCACGGACACGGCGGGAGTGGTGGCATTTGCCGTGCTCGTCGTCACCCTGACTGTCAGCGAGACGCTGCGGGTGTGCAGGCGTGGTCGTGGTGCACCTGCCGAGGGCGGCGAGCGAGTCCCGATCTCACGGGTCACTGCGGCTGTCACCGGCGCGGCGGTCGCGGCCCTCGTGGGCGGCATCGGGTTGGTGGTGTATCTCTCCGTGAACGCGTTGACCCATCCGGCAACGTTGGCCATCGAGGCGACCCACTTCGCCACGTGGCCGACCGAGGGGACGCTGCGCGTGCTGGCGCTGGCGGCGACCGCGCTCGCCGCGGCGTGGCTCCGTCTCGTCACCGTCCTCCGTCCGGGGTCGTGGATCGGGTCTTGACCTCTCAATCAGGCGATTGGTACCTTGACCAGTCCGACGTCCACGGCGGGAGGCGGCATGAACACGCTCGGGCATAGCTCTGAGTCGAGCGCGGCAACACCCGTGCGGAGCGGCATCCGGTCCTGGACCGGTCGCTACCGGCATCTGCTCCCCGCTTCGAGGGCGGAGAAATTCGATCCGGCGCTCGTGCGGACCTTCGTCACCCATCTGTCGGTCGTGCGGTCACTCATTCTGAGTGCGCGTTTTCGCGGTTGGTTCCTGATTTCGCGAGGGACCAGGATCAAGATCGGGCCGCGCTCGAAGGTCGTCATCAGTCCCGGCGGGTTCTTCTTCGTGGGCTTCGTCCACTTCGGCGCGACTCCCACGGCGATCCATCTCGGCCGGGGAGCCACCATGTCCGTCGAAGGGACCGTGCTGATCCGCAACGGGGTCCGGCTCCACGTCAACGACGGCGCGCACCTCGAGTGGGGTCCGGGCTCGGGTGTCGGCGACTACACGACGGTGACCTGCTTCGACCACATCGTTTTCGAGGCGGGTTCGGGGACGTCGTGGTACGGCAACGTGCTCGACACGAACGGCCACGTGGTCGTCGTCAACGGTGACCGCAAGCCCGTGTCGGCACCCGTGGTGTTCCGTGCCAATGCACTCGTCGGGTCCTACTGCACCGTTCTCCCCGGGGTCACGCTCGGCGAGGGCTGTCTGGTCGCCGCCGGCAGCGTGGTGACCAAGGACGTGCCTCCCCACTCCCTCGCCGGCGGTAACCCGGCGCGGGTGCTCAGTGAGGACGTCGAATGGTCCGACTGACCTGAAGGGCCCGATCAGGCGGGCGCCACGACTCCAGGCCGGGTGCGTCGCCCGACAAGATCAGTCCTCGACTCGAACCGCAGCATCGCCCGATCCGTCGGCGTCGATTCGGCCGACGCCGGTCGCCCGAGCCATGGGGCCTTCGTACAACGACATCAGCTGGGCCGCGTTCGCCCGCCACTCGAAGCGTTCGGTCGCGACGTGCCGCGCCGCAGCCCGCATGCGGGCCAACCGTGCACGATCATGCAGCAGGCTCTGGAGCGCCTGCTGCAGGCCGGCCGTGTCCGCCGGTGCGAACGCGATGTCGTCCGGCCCGAACTCGTAGGTCTCGTAGTCGGGCTCGTCCGTGGCGACGACCGGGAGCCCGCAGGCCATGGCCTCCTGCATGACGAGGGTCAACATTTCGCCGACCGCGGGAAACGCGAAGAGATCGGCGGCGCGGTAGAGGTCTCGGAGTTCGTCTCTCCCGATCGGCCCCAGGCACGTGACGCCCGGCGGCAGGCTCGGCACCGTGCCGGAACCGACGAGCGCGATGTGGTACCCGGGTCCGCGGGCTGCAATGAGTCGGTCCACGCCTTTCTTCGGCACCAGCCTGCCGACGAACAGCACGACGGGTTCCTCCGCCGGGAGGCCGTAGCGCTCCCTCACGCCTTGGCGGTCAGCGCCGTCACCGGGGCTGAAGTACGCGGTGTCGATGCCGTTGTAGACGAGGCGGATCTTGGGGGCGTCGACGCCGAACTCGACGAGGAACCGCCGGACGATCGGGTTGTAGACGATGACCTGGCCGGCCCATCGCCAGACCAGACGTCCCCAGGTGCCGTAGACCGCGCGCTGGACCAGTTCGACCATGCCCTTGTCGTGCGCGACCACCGCGACGTGCTGGGTCAGGATCAGCCGACGCCGGGCGACCCGAGCGAAGACCGCTGCACAGAGGGACGAGAGATACGTGACGTCGTGCACGTGCACGACGTCACTCTCCCGGACGAGGCGCCACAGCCGGGCATAGCCGCCGATCCTCCACACGGGGTAAGGGATTCCCCGCCGTTCCAAGCCGTTCCAGGCCGGGTTGCGGACGATGCGGTAGGGCGGCGCAGAGGCCGCGGTGTCGGCTGATCCGTCGACCGGTGATTCCTTCGGGTCGCTGGTCACGACCGTGACGTCGAATCCCTCCTCGGCCAGAGAAGCCGCCTGTTGCGCGACGATGACCTCGACGCCGCCGACATGCGGGAGGACGAAGGCCGAGACGATGAGCACCCGGCGCGGGCGGCCGGACCCGGCTCCTCCACGGTCGCGCTCCGTGCAGCCGGCGGATCGTGCCCCGTCGGCCGAGAGCCGACGCCTGAACCGCCCGACCGCCATGACGAAGTGTCGCGTAGTTCGAGGCGCGCCTTTCTCCTCCCGCCCGCTCCGCCGAAGAGCCCCGTTTCGGAGTGGTTTCGCGACTGCCGCCGCCCGGCAGAGCCCGGGGTGTACGTTGCACAACTTTCACACAATTCCCGAACAACGAGTGGGCGAACTCGCCGCCGGTCGATCGGCGTGAGGAGGTGGCGGCGCCGCCAGGCGTTGCCTCGTTCCGCCGGTCGCCGGAGGGCGGGGCGGCCACGCCCGCCCAGCAGGACCTTTACGCATTTAACCGTTCCGCAACACGCAGTACTTTCTATCTGCGCTCACACCTGCCATGCTGAGCGTCAGCCGCTTCTGGAGGGGGAGCTCGGCGAGCTGAGTGGCGCAGCTCGAGAAACACGTTGAAAGCGAGGCGGTTCCCCCGATGGCGGAAGTAGTGAGCGAGCGGCAGCAATTCGATGTGCCGAATTTCGTGGCTCCGAACGGAGCGCTCATGGTGGACAGGCGGACCGGCACCGCCGACCGGCGGCGGAACCTTCCCGACCGGCGCATGGGAGGTCGCGACCGACGCAGGGGCGGCGCCGGACGTGCCGAGGCGCACGAGAGCGTTGCACGGGACGAGACCGTGGAGATCAGTGTCGTCATGCCCTGCCTCAACGAGGAGGGGAGCGTCGGGATCTGCGTGCAGAAGGCCTGGGACGGGCTGCGCCGCACGGGCCGGACCGGCGAAGTGATCGTGTCGGACAACGGCTCGACGGACCGGTCGGTGGAAGTCGCGCTGGCGGCGGGGGCCCGGGTGGTCCACCAGTCCGAGCGCGGCTACGGCAACGCCTATCTGGCCGGCTTCGACGCGGCACGCGGATCCATCATTGTGATGGGCGACTCGGACAACTCGTACGACTTCTCCGTGTTGGCGGAGCTCGTCGCGCCCATCGTCGACGAGGGCCACGACTACGTGCTCGGTTCGAGGCTCCAGGGCCGCATCGAACGCGGAGCGATGCCCTGGTCGCACCGCTATATCGGCAATCCGGTGCTGACCGCCTTCCTCAACGTGCTCTTCAAGCTCCGCGTCAGCGACGCCCACAGCGGCTTCCGGGTGTTCACGCGGGACGCGCTCGGGAGGATGGACCTCCAGTGCGGGGGCATGGAACTGGCGTCGGAGATCGTGGTGAAGGCGGCGGGCGCCAATCTCAGCATCGCCGAGGTCCCGATCACCTACCACCCCCGCGTGGGCAAGTCGAAGCTCAACTCCATCCGCGACGCCTGCCGTCACATCCGCTTCCTGCTGCTCTCGTCGCCGGTGTTCCTGTTTCTGATACCGGGCTTCCTTCTGGTCCTGGCGGGCCTGGTCCAGCTCGCGCTCTTCGGGGTCTCCGGAGGCGTGGCGACCATGGTCGCCAAGTCCCTCCTGGCCTTCGCGCTGTTCGTCGGCGTGCAATTGCTCGTGCTGGGCGCGGCGGCTACGGCGAGCACCGATCAACTCCTGCTCGGCCGGGCGAGACGGGTCTCGACCTGGGTCTCGACGGGAAACGCCGCCAAACAGGCCTTCGTGGCCGGCGTCGCCTTCACCGCGATCGGCACGGGACTGTTGATCTACGGTTCGGTGGCGGGATGGCCCGACCTCGACTCAGCAGGAGCGTCAGCGTCGGCCCTCATCCTGTCCATCCTGTTCGCCGCCCTCGGCCTCACGCTGTGGTTCGACGCCTTCTTCCTCAGCCTGTTCGAGGCAACGTGGCGCCGCCGCTCCCAGGCGACGGACAGCCCGCGGCTCGAGCGCAGGGTGGCCGACCGGCGGCGGGAAGACACCGTGAGGGAAGCGCTGTCGTTCCTGCCCTGAGCGCCGCGGTCGTCGTGGCCGGAGACGTTCCTGCCCTGCCACCGCTCTCGGTCGTCGTCCTGACGTGTGACAGCGCCGCCACGATCGCCACGTGTCTCGAATCGCTCGTGGCCCAGGAGCACGCCGCCTTCGAGACGGTCGTCGTTGACGACGGCTCGACCGACGACACCCTCGACCTGGTGCGGGCCTACGAGGACCGGCTCCGCCTGCGCATCGTCCACAACGGCGCCCGCAACATCCCCCGGGGCCGCAACCTCGGACTGCGGGCCAGCCGCCACCGCTACGTGGCCTTCTTGGACTCCGACGACTGGGCGGCGCCGACGTGGACCCGGACGATCGCTGCCACCTTCCGGGACGTGCCCGACGTCGCCCTGGTGGCCGGTGGCTTCGTCCCCGAATTCCGGACACGTTCGTCGGAGGCAATCGCCCTGTGCGACCGCACGATCCACGAGCTCACCGGTCAGGGGCTGCTCCAGTTCTTCGCCGGCAACTCGGCGCTCGATACCGAGCGGCTCAGCGGCGACGTCTTCGACGAGACCTTCGTGGCCGCCGAGGACCTCGACCTGTTGACTCGGGTGCAGGAGCACCACCGCTACGAGTTCGTTCCCGGCATGGTCGTGCACCGCAGCAGTCGCGACACGTTCGGCCAGTACGCGCGCCAGATGCACCGCTACGGGGCCATGAAGGTCCACTTCGGCTACGCCGAGCGCGCCCACCGGTGGATCGACTTCGTTCCCCTGGGCGTGATCGTCGCCTCGGTGGTGGCCGCCGTCCGCTTCCGACGCCCCTGGCTCGCGCTGGCCATCGTGCCCTTCTCCGTGGCCGAGGCCGCCTACGTCGTGGTGGCGAAGCGGCCGCGTCCCGTCATCGCTGCACTCACGGTTCCGTCCTGGCTCACCAAGAACGTGGCCTGGAGCCTGGGGGTGCTGGCAGGTGCCGTGAAGTTGGCGGTCGAGCCCGAGACCCGCCGGCGACTGCGGGCCACCCGCACGCCGAACTGACCGATCCGATGCCTTCCCCGGTGCGTGTGGTGCACGTGACCCCGAAGTACCCGCCTTCGCTCGGCGGCCTCGAGAACGTCGTCGCGTCACTGGCCGACATCCGCGCCGCCCGGGGCCTCCCGGTCGCGGTGCTGACGAGTCGGGACCGGCGCGGCCGCGGGCCGGGCCGGCCGGCAACGGACGATCCCCCCTTCGTGCGGCGCCTGGCGGCGGTGGAGGTGGCGCACACCATGGTCATCCCCGAGCTTCCCCTCCGACTGCTCCGGCTCGAACGCGGCACTGTCGTCCACCTCCACATCGCGCAGGCCTTCACGCCCGAGTCGGTCTGGGCTGCGCACCGGTTGCGGGGACTCCCCTATGTCGCCCACCTCCACCTCGACGCCGGGCCCTCAGGGCCCGCCGGCGGTCTGCTCAAGCTGTACAAACCGGTGGTGTTGCGCCGAGTCCTGCGCGGGGCCGGCGTCGTCGTCGTGTTCACTGCAGAGCAGGCCGAGGCGGTCGTCACCACCTACGGGGTGGAACCGGCCAAAGTGCGGGTGCTCCCGAACGGCGTGGACGGTTCGTTCTTCCATCCACCCCGCCGCCTCCCGACCGGGCGCCGGCCCCGCCTCCTCTTCGTGGGACGCCTCTCGGTGCAGAAGAACCTTCCCCAGCTGCTCGACGCGCTCGAGGGTGTCTCCGAGAGGTTCGAGACGGTGCTGGTGGGAAACGGCGAGCTCGAAGCGGAGCTGCGGGCCCGTGCCGGCCGGCTCGGGCTGGCCAACGTCACCTTTGCCGGCCGAGCCGACGGCGAGGCACTTCTGTCCCGCTACGCCGAGGCCGACGTGTTCGTCCTGCCCTCGGAGCGAGAAGGGATGCCGCTGGCGCTCCTCGAGGCCCTGGCCATGGCGCTGCCCACGGTCGCCACGGACATCCCCGGTACCCGTGACGTCGTCGACGGCGACCTCGGGGCCCTGGTGCCTCTCGGAGACGCCGCCGCCCTTCGCTCCGCCCTGGTCGACCTCTCCTCCGATCCGGCCGCCTACGGACGGATGAGCGCAGCGGCCCGGGCCCGGGCGGAGGCGTACACGTGGGACCGGGTCGCCGATCAGTTCGAGCTGCTCTACGCGGAAGTGGGGACGGCGCAGGCCTGATCACGGCGGTGTGGTTGGCCCGGCCGGGCGGCCTGGCCTAAGTTCCCACCGGCTTTCTGACGCGGCGTCAGGGCCGAGACCGAGGAGAGCCCGCGCGCATGCCCATTGCTGTGATTCAGGAGCACGAGGGGATCGCCGAGGTGGTCATCGACCATCCGCCGGTCAACGCGCTCGACGTGGCGGGCTGGTTCGAGCTGGCCGACGCGCTCCTCGCGGTGGGCCGGGTCTCCACGAACAGGGTGGCCGTCCTGCGGGCGACCGGGCGCGGCTTCTGCGCCGGCGTCGACATCAAGGAGATCAACGCCAAGGGTGACGAGGCGCTGGTCGGTGTCAATCGGGGCTGCGCCGCCGCCTTCGCCGCCGTCTACGACTGCGAGGTGCCGGTGATCGCCGCCGTCCAGGGCTTCTGCCTCGGCGGCGGCATCGGGCTGGTCGGCAACGCCGACATGGTCGTCGCCTCCGAGGACGCCTCGTTCGGGCTGCCCGAGGTCGACCGCGGCGCGCTCGGCGCCGCCACCCATCTGGCCCGGCTCGTCCCCCAGCACGCCATGCGCAAGATGGTCTACACAGCCAAGGCGATCACCGCCGGCGAGCTGGCGGCCTACGGATCGGTCGCCGCCGTGGTGCCGCCGGACCGCCTCCGGGCGGCCGCGCTCGAGCTGGCCGCCGAGATCGCCACCAAGAGCCCGACCATCATCCGCCGGGCCAAGGAATCGTTGAACGGCATCGACCCGATCGACGTGAAGCGCAGCTACCGCTTCGAGCAAGGATTCACGTACGAGCTGCACGTGCGCGGCGTGGCCGACGAGCAGCGGGCCGCCTTCGTCGAGAAGCGCGACGCCGACACCTCGACCTGATGGGCGACAAGCGCACCACCATCGACGACATCGTCGGCGAGCTCCGCTCGGGCATGACGATCGGCATCGGCGGCTGGGGCTCGCGTCGCAAGCCCATGGCCGCGGTGCGCGCCATCTGCCGTTCGGACCTGACCGATCTCACCGTCGTGGCGTACGGGGGCCCCGACGTGGGGCTGCTGTGCGCCACCGGCAAGGTGCGCAAGGTCGTGTGTGGCTTCGTGACGCTGGACTCCATCGCGCTCGA
Source organism: uncultured Acidimicrobiaceae bacterium (assembly GCA_963744045.1). GTDB lineage: Bacteria > Actinomycetota > Acidimicrobiia > Acidimicrobiales > RAAP-2 > Bog-473. The sequence goes on along the minus strand of CAVUSB010000019.1, from coordinate 96,651 downwards.
TCCGCACTGGCGCGCCGCGCGCCAGCACGGCCAGGTGGAGGTCATGGAGGTCGACGAGGGGATGTTCTTCCTCGGCCTCCAGGCGGCGTCGTGGCGGGTCCCCTTCCTGCCCACCCGGGCGGGGCTCGGCTCCGACGTCCTCACCATCAACCCCGATCTGCGGCTTGTCCGCTCCCCCTACGGCGCCGACAGCCCGTACCTCTCCGATCCCGCCGACGCCGACGTCGAGCTGGTCGCCATGCCGGCCCTCCACCTCGACGCGGCCATCGTCCACACCAACCGGGCCGACGCCGCCGGTAACGGCCAGGTGCTCAGCCCCGACCCGTTCTTCGACCCGCTCTTCCTGGGCGCGGCCGACCGCCGCTTCATGACCACCGAGACGATCGTGGGGAAGGCGACGTTGGCGGACGAGGGCCACCCGCTCTCGACCGTGCCCATCCATCGCATGCTGGTCGACGGCGTGGCCGAGTCCCCGGGCGGCGCGCACTTCACCGCCAACCCACCCGACTACGGACGCGACGAGAAGTTCCAGAAGGAGTACGCGGCGGCGGCCGGAGACCCCGCCGAGTGGGATGCCTTCGCCAGCCGCTATGTCTTCGTCGGTGACGACGAGTACCGGGCGCACGTCGCAGAAGGGCGGGACCAGTGAGCGACCCTGGCGTCACCCGGGCGGAGTCCTGTGTCATCGCCTGCGCGGAGGTCTGGCGTGAGGCGGGCGAGGTCATGGTCAGCCCGTTCGGCACCATTCCCGCCCTCGGCGCCCGGCTGGCCAAGCTCACCTTCTCGCCCGACATCTCGCTCACCGACGGCGAGGCTGCGCTGATGGTCGGTGCGCCACCCATCGGCACCCGTCCGTCCGAGCTCGTCCGCGAGGCGAACATGCCCTACCGCAGCGTCTTCGACGTCGTGTGGTCGGGCCGGCGCAACATGATGATGATGGCGAGCCAGATCGACCGCACGGGCAACCAGAACATCTCGGCCATCGGAGCCCACGCCAAGCCCAAGGTGCAGCTCGTGGGCGTACGCGGCGCTCCGGGCAACTCGGTCAACCACCCCACCAGCTACTGGGTGCCCGACCACACGGTGCGCACCTTCGTCGAACAGGTCGACGTCGTCAGCGGCGTCGGCTACGCGCGGGCGGCGGCGGCCGGCCCCGGTGCCACGCGCTTCCACGACATCCCGCGCGTCGTCTCGAACCTCGGCGTCTTCGACTTCGAGACCCCCGAGCGGACCATGCGCCTGCGCTCGTACCACCCCGGCGTCACCGTCGACGACATCGTGGCGGCCACCGGTTTCACCCTGACCGTCCCTGACGACGTGGCCGAGACCCGCCTGCCCACGCCCGAGGAGCTCGACCTCATCCGCTCCGTGCTGGACCCGGGCTCGCTGCGCGACCGTGAGGTGCGGAGCTGAGCGCCGATGGCGCGCCGGCGCAGCTGCATCCGGCGCTCCACACCGAGCTGTGCGAGCGGATCGGGGTGCGCTACCCGCTGGTGCAGACCGGCATGGGCTGGGTCGCCGGCCCGCGCCTGGTGGCCGCCACCACGGAGGCGGGCGGGCTGGGCATCCTGGCCTCGGCCACCATGAGCCTCGACGAGCTGGCGAGCGCCATCGCCGAGGTGCGGACGCGCACCACCGGCCCCTTCGGCGTCAACCTGCGCACCGACGTGGCGGACGTGCACGAGCGCATTGCGCTCATGATCGAGACCGGCGCCCGGGTGGCCAGCTTCGCCCAGGCACCCAATGCGGCACTCGTCACGCGGTGCAAGGAGGCGGGACTCTTCGTCATGCCCACGGTCGGCGCCCGCCGCCACGCCGAGAAGGTGGCCGAGTGGGGCGTCGATGCGGTCATCGCCCAGGGGGGCGAGGGGGGCGGGCACACCGGCACCGTCCCCACCACGCTCCTGCTCCCCCAGGTGGTCGACGCCGTCGGCGACCGCGTGCTCGTCCTCGGCGCCGGCGGCTTCTACGACGGGCGCGGCTTGGTGGCCGCCCTGTCCTACGGCGCGGCCGGCGTGGCCATGGGGACCCGCTTCCTGCTCTCGGCCGAGAGCCGGGTGCCCGACGCCGTCAAGGCGCTCTACCTCGGGACACCGGTGACGGGGACCGTGGTGACGACGAAGGTCGACGGCGCCCCGCAGCGCGTCGTGCGGACCGACCTGGTCGACCACCTGGAGTCACAGTCCTGGCTGCGGGCGCTGCCCCGCGCGCTGCGCAGCGCCTATCGCTTCCGCCAGGAGACCGGCGCCACCTTCGCCTCGCTGCTCCGCGAGGGCCGCGCCATGAAGGAGGGCAACGAGCTCACCTGGGCCCAGGTCGTCATGGCCGCCAACGCGCCGGTCATGACCAAGGCCGCCCTGGTCCAGGGCCAGACCGATGTCGGCGTGTTGCCGACGGGTCAGGTCGTGGGTGTGATCGATTCGCTGCCCGAGGTCGCTGACATCATCGCCGCCGTGATGCGCGAGGCGGACGAGGTGCTGCGGGCGTTCAGCCCCTAGACGCCGTCGCCGTTCGACGCTGCAGCCGCGGCGTTGCCCTGGGCCACGCGCCGGAGCAGGTTGGACACCCGCTGGTGCGTCACACCGAAGAGGTGGGCGATGCTCGGGATGCTCTGCCCTTCGGCGCGCAGCGCTACGACGAGTGAACGCCGCAGGTAGCCGCTGGCCTCGGACTGCCGCCGCAGAATGGTGCTGACCAGCTGCACCGTGCCCGGATCGTCCTCGTCCCCGAGGATCGCCTTCCATTCGCGGCCGTTCTCGCGGGCCAGACGGACCTCGGCGATGCGCTTGGCAAGCAGGCGTTCGCTCTCGGCGTTCTCCCGCAACACGGACTCCAGCTCCTCGAGCGCATGGAGCACATCGTCGGACCCGGTCCGGCCCCGGTCGTCGTTCTGGTCCGGCATTACGTTCTCTGCTCCTCTTCGCGCTTGCTCACGCAGTTCGGTCGCATCGGTGGCCAACATGTAGTGGTTCCTCCAGTCGGGGGCCGTTCCGCTCCGGCCCCGATTACGTGCGAATCACTCGTGGGCCACCCTTTGGCGGCTCACGCCTACGGCGTCGAGCAGCCAATACCCGAAACGCCCGGCCTCACACACAATGTAGGCAATCTCTCTGCTACCTGGGTGTCAGCGACTGAGAAGGACCGACGAACCATGCCCGAACAGGCCCTGGTTGGCCGTGACGGCCACGCGGGCGCCCTCCACCTGGTGCCCGGTGGCGGTGCCCCTGAGCTGCCAGACACACTCGCAGACCTGGGCGATGGCCTGGGCCGGAATGGCCTCGCCGAAGCAGGACAGGCCGCCCGAGGGATTGACGGGCACCCGCCCACCCAGGCTGGTGGCGCCGTCGCGCAGGAGCTTCTCGGCCTCACCCTCGCCGCACAGGCCGATGTCCTCGTACCAGTCGAGCTCGAGCGCGGACGAGAGGTCGTAGACCTCGGCCAGGCTGACGTCCTCGGGGCCGATCCCGGCCTCCGCGTAGGCCGCCGTGGCGATGGAAGGCCGGAAGCCCGCGGCGGCCGCTGCCGCCTCGCCGTTGGTCGCCGCGGCCGAGTCGGTGGAGAAGTTCGGCATCTCAATGACCGTGTTGGGGAAGGCGGGTGTCACGGTGGAGACGGCGTCGATGGTGACGAGCGGCTCCGACCCGCCGGCGTGGCGCCGGGCGAACTCCATGGAGGTGAGGACGAGGGCCGCCCCGCCGTCGGAGGTGGCGCAGATCTCGAGGAGGCGCAGCGGGTCCGCCACCATGGGCGACCCGAGGACCTCGTCGACGGTGACCTCCTTGCGGTAGCGCGCGTAGGGGTTGGCGAGCCCGTGCCGGGCGTTCTTCACCTTGACCTGTGCGAAGTCCTCCTCGGTGGCGCCGAAGCGGTCCATGCGGCGCCGCGCGTAGAGGCCGAAGTAGGTCGGATTGGTGGCGCCCATGAGGTGGAAGCGCAACCAGTCCGGGTCGTTCTTGCGGTCGCCGCCGCCGACCGGTGCGAAGAAACCCTTCGGTGTCGTGTCCGCGCCCACCACGAGTGCCACGTCGCACAGCCCGGCCAGGATTTGGGCGCGGGCGTTGGCGATGGCCACCGCTCCCGATGCGCAGGCGGCGTAGACGCTCGAGACCCGCGCCCCGGTCCACCCCAGCGCCTGGGCGAAGGTCGCGCCCGACACGAAGCCGGGGTACCCGTTGCGGATGGTGTCGGCACCCGAGACGAACTGCATGTCGCGCCACCCGAGGCCGGCGTCGGCCATGGCGTCGCGGGCGGCGGCCAAGCCGTATTCGACAAAGGGCCTGCCCCACTTGCCCCACTCGTGCATCCCCGCACCGAGCACGGCCACCTTCTTGTCCCTGTCGTCGGGCACGGTCAGGCCTCCCCTCCGCCGCCGCCGGTCGGGCGCCACTTCCACACGAGGTAGTCGGTGCCGTCCTCGGAGTACAGCGTGTCGATCACCAGTTCGACCTCGTCGCCCACCGTGAGGTCGTCGACCGTCACCCCGGGCACCACCTGCCCCATGACCACCAGCTTCTCCGCCGCCAGCTCCACGGCGGCCAGGCAGAAGGGCACGTAGGGATCGGCCGCCACGTACGGCGGGGGCGGCTGGTAACGGGCATCGGTGTAGGACCAGATGCGGCCGCGGCGGGACAGCTCGACCGTCTCGAAGGTCACGGAGCTGCAGTCGGGATTCCGGCAGAAGCTCTGCTCGGCCGGGAAGGCGTACGTGCCGCACTCGGTGCAGCGCGACCCGAGCAGCGCCGGCGCCGTGCCGCCGTCGCCCGTGGTGAACCATCCGTCGATCGCCGGGACCTGCGTCGTGCCGTTTCCCGCCATCAGGCGAGCCGCTCGATGATGGTGGCGTTGGCCTGCCCGCCGCCCTCGCACATCGTCTGCAAGCCGTAGCGGGCGCCCGTGCGCTCCATTTCGTTGAGCAGCGTCGCCATGAGGCGCGCCCCGAGGCACCGGTGGGGTGCCCGATCGCAATGGCGCCCCCGTTGGGGTTCACCTTCGTCATGTCGGGCCGGTACTCGCGCTCCCAGGCCAGCACGACCGAGGCGAAAGCCTCGTTGATCTCTATGACGTCCATGTCGTCGAGCGACAGCTTGGCCTTGCTCAACACCAGCTCGGTGGCCGGGATCACCGCCGTCAGCATGATCTGGGGGTCGTTGGCCGCCACGGCGAAGGTGTGGAAGCGCGCCCGGGGCCGCAGCCCGAGCGACGACGCCCGCTCCTCGCTCATGATCAGCACCGCCGCCGCGCCGTCGGAGATCTGCGACGACGTCCCCGCCGTCACGGTGCCCGACTCCGAGAACGCCGGCTTGAGCCCGGCCAGCTTCTCGCAGCGACGTGTCGCGCCGTACCCCCTCGTCGGCGGAGAACAGCCCCGTCACGTCGGCCGCCCCCGGCACGTCGGGATGCACGCGGGCCTCGAGCGGGGCGATCTCGTTGGCGAAGCGCCCCTCGTCGGCGGCCTGCGCCGCCCGCTGGTGCGAGCGCAACGCGAACTCGTCCATGTCGTCGCGGGTGACCTTCCAGCGCCGGGCGATCTCCTCGGCGCACTCGCCCTGGTGGATGAGCTCGAAGCGCTGGCGGTAGAGCGGGCCGTAGGCCTCGCCCGGGCCCGGGTCGGTCGTCGACCCGATGGGCACGCGGCTCATCGACTCCACGCCGGCCCCGATGGCGACGTCCATCGCTCCCGACATGACCGCCTGGGCGGCGAAGTGGATGGCCTGCTGCGCCGAGCCGCACTGGCGGTCGACCGTCGTGCCGGGCACCGACTCGGGGAACCCGGCGGCCAGGGCGGCGTTGCGGGCGATGTTCATGGCCTGCTCCCCGACCGTCATGGTGCAGCCCATGACGACGTCCTCCACCAGCGAGGGATCCAGGTCGTTGCGCGCCAACAGCGCGGCCAGCGGCTGGGCGGCCAGGTCGGTGGCGTGCCATCCCGAGAGGCGGCCCCCGCGGCGGCCCACCGGGGTGCGGACGGCGTCGACGATCACGGCGTTGGGCATGAGGGGTCAATTCTGACGCCGAATCAGATCCGGCGCCAGCCGCCGATTACCCTCGTCCAATGCTTCTGATCATGGCAGCGGCGGGCGGGCTGGTACTCCTTCGCCGTCTGGCGCGTCCCACTCGGCTGACCGGCTCCGGAGCGTCCCGTGAGCCAGGGACGGGTCCTGATCGTCACCCACTACTGGCCTCCTCACGTCGGAGGGATAGAACGGTGGCCGTGGAGCAGGCCACCCGGCTCGCTGCCCGCGGTTGGGAGGTACAGGTCGCGACCAGCGCCTGCGCGGGGACCAGGCGCGGGAGCGATACGGCCCGGTCGAGGTCGGGGTTTCGTTGCGTCAACGTCCTCGAGCGGCTGTGGAGCGTCCCCGTCCCGCTGGTGAGCCCGACCATGCTGTTCTTCCTCTGGAGGAGGCACGGCCGCCGACGTCGTCTCGCCCACGGCACGTCTACATCGGCACGCTGTTCGCCGCCCTGGCGGCCCGCCTCACGAAGCGGCCCTTCGTCCTGGTCCAGCACGCCCCTTCATCGACTACGGACGCGGCCGAACGTCGTCGAACGCGCCGTCGACCGCACGCTCGGTCGACGGATCATCCGCTCCGCACGCACCGTCATCGCCGTCAGCGACTTCACCGCCGACTTCTGCGGTCGCTCGTGCCGACGTGCCCAATATGGGATGGTGCGGCCGCGGCCGATCATGATCGTTTCGCCGCGGCCGTCGGGGCGAGGTCGCCGCGGGCACGCCCGACCGTCCTCACCGTGCGGCGCCTGGTCCCGCGGAACGGCGTCGACTCCCTCGGTGGAGGCCTGGCGGCTGGCGGGGCTGGGCGCACGGGCGGAGCTGGTGATCGGAGGGGCCGGCCCCGAGATCGAGGACATTCAGCGGCTGGCCGCGGTGATCCGAGCATCCGCATCATGGGGTACGTCCCTGACGACGACCTTCCCACGCTCTACCAGGACGCCGACCTCTTCGTTCTCCCGTCGCGCTCGGGCGAGGGGTTCGGGCTCGTCGCCCTCGAGGCGATGGCGTCTGGGCTTCCGGTACTCGCGACGTCGTCGGGCGGAGTGGTCGACATCGTCAAGGACGGTGTCAACGGCGGCTGGTCCCGCCCAACGACGTGCCGTCGCTGCCGAGGCGCTGCACCAACTGTGGAGGACGGGGCGATGCGCTCGAAGCTGGCGGAGGGCGCACGCCGTTCGGCCGAGGCGTCGACGTGGGACGCGTCGATCGACCTGCTGCGGCCGTCCTGCTCGGTGCGATGGCGCCGGCCCCGCCCGGTCCGGGCCACTCGACGTCCGATCCGACGCGCCCCACGCCGTAGGCTCGTCCGCGGCGCGTTCGACTTCGCTTTGTCTTCGAACGATCCGCTCGTTCCATTCGTCCGTTCGTCCGTCTGCGTAAGGATCCAAGTGGCCGACCCTCGAGTCTTCGTGACCACGAGCTGGACGACGGCCACGAGCTGGACACATGATGCGTCGTTCCTCGCCGACCATGGGTGTCCCGGCACCTTTTACGTCTCACCGCGTTCGCACGGATACCGCCCGAGCGCCGGATTTCGAACTCGGCGCTCCTGGAACTGTCCGTCGCTTCGAGTGGGTGTCACACACTGACGCATCCGCACCTCACGGCCTCTCCCCGTCCACGCCGCACGCGAGATCACCACGGCAAGCATGCATCGACGTGCTCCCGGACCGTCTCCTCGTTCTGCTACCCCTACGGCGCCTACGGCCCGACGCACGTGGAGATGGTGCGCACCGGCAGGGTTTCGCGTCGGCCGACGACCGGCGCTTCAGCGTCGCCCTTTCTCCGATCCCTGCAGATGCGACGACGACGCATGCCGCCCGCTACAGGCGGGACCTCGCGGGCGCGCTCCACATTGCCTCCCGCGCCAGGCCATCCGATGTGCGTGATTGGACGTGTTGCCCTGACACCTTCGAGGAGGCCTACGCGTCGGCGGTGTCATCCACATCTGGGGACACAGCTGGGAAGTCGAGGAGAACGGCGACTGGCAACGGCTCTCGCGTCTCCTGACCGATCTGGCCACTCGTGACGACGTGACCATGCTGACGAACGGCGAGCCGGCGAGCACATGCGCCTGGCCAGCTGACCCAGGCCAGCTGACCCAGGCCAGCTGACCCAGGCCGGCGGGCTTCGGCGACCGAGTTGGCCACCGCAAGGGGGTGCTACCCCTGTCGCGCGCCTTTCGGCCAACAGGGCCGATGCGCCGAGCCCGTGCGTTCGCCCTGCTCGGTCCCCTCTGCGTGCTGGGCGTGACGGCGCTGGCCGCCTGCTCCGGGCCCGCCGCCGGCCCACCCGAGGCGAACGGCCCCGCCAGGGTCTTCGAGTCGGCGCAGTCGACCACGGTGCGCTATTGCAACGGCCAGGTGGCGCGGATCACCGAGCCCACTGGGGTGCACGGCACCGTCCCCGCCGTCGTCTACGTCCACGGCGGCTCCTGGACCTCGGGCGACTACAACACGGGCGGCTTCATCATCAACGGCATCGGTCCGGCCCTGGTCGCCCAGGGGTTCGTCGTGGTCAGCCTCAACTACCGGCTCGGCCCACGGGCCCACTGGCCGGACCAGATCGTCGACGTCAAGTGTGCCGTCCGCTACCTGCGGGCCAACGCCCACCGCTACGACATCGACCCTGACGAGATCGGGGCCTGGGGACAGAGCGCCGGCGGACACCTGGTGGCGCTCCTCGGCACGGCGGGCCCGAGTGCCGGCTGGGACATCGGCGCCTACCCCGACGAGTCGAGCAGCGTGCAGGCGGTGGTGGACATGGCGGGGCCGAGCGACCTGCTGACATTGGGCAACAAGGGCGCGGCGGTCCTCGTGGCCTCGAGCTTCATCCACCTCCTCGGCAACGTGCCGCACAAACAGGTGGGCGCCGACCTGAAGCAGGCCAGCCCGACGACCTATGTGGCAGCGGGCGACCCGCCCTTCCTCATCCTCTACTCCAACAACGACGACATCGTCTCCCCGCGGCAGTCGCTGGAGCTCGCCTTCGACCTCACAGCGGCGGGCGTGCCCAATCAGCTCGTCACGGTGCAGCACGGCGGGCACGCGTTCGCCACGAAGGGCGAGGTCCCCTCGGAGGCGGAGATCGTCAACGACGTGGTCGGCTTCTTCGAGCGCATCCTGGTGCAGCACCAGCCCCTGCCCGGAGTCGCCTGACCCGCCCGTTGGCACCGGCGCGGGCGCTGTGGAAGATTCCCTGCGTCATGGACCTGACCTTCAGCCCCGCGGAGGAGGCCTTCCGGGCCGAGGCCCGGGCCTGGCTGGCCGCGCACGTGCCTCCCCGCCCCCTGCCCTCGCTCGACACCGCCGCGGGCTTCGAGGCCCACCGCGCCTGGGAGCGCACCATGTTCCAAGATCGCTGGTCGGTGGTGAGCTGGCCGGTCGAATACGGCGGGCGCGACGTCGGGATCTTCGAATGGCTCGTCTTCGAGGAGGAGTACTACCGGGCACGGGCCCCGAAGCGGGTGAGCCAGAACGGCATCTTCCTGCTCGCCCCCACCATGCTCGAGTACGGGACCGAGGCACAGAAGGCGCGCTACCTCCCGCCGATGGCGGCGGGCGACGAGATCTGGTGCCAGGGATGGTCCGAGCCCGACGCCGGCAGCGACCTGGCCGGCATCCGCTCGCGGGCGGCGCGCGACACGGCGCACGACGGCACGTGGATCCTCAACGGCCAGAAGACATGGGCCAGCCGCGGCGCATTCGCCGACTGGTGCTTCGGCATCTTCCGCACCGACCCCGACGCCGAGCGCCACCGCGGGCTGACCTACTTCCTCATTGCGATGGATTCGCCGGGCGTGACGGTGCGCCCGATTCCCCAGATCGACGGCGAGACCGGTTTCGCCGAGATCTTCTTCGACAACGTGGAGGTGCCAGAGGACCAGGTGCTCGGCGAAGTCGGCGCCGGCTGGTCGGTCGCCATGGCCACCGCCGGCTCCGAGCGCGGCCTCTCGCTGCGTTCGCCGGCCCGCTACACGGAGGCGGCCGACCGCCTCCTGCAGCTCTACGCGTCGCGCGGCGGCCCGGCCGCGTCCGCCGACGCGGTGGCGCAGGCCCACATGGACGCCGAGGCCTACAAGCTGCACACCTACTGGACGGCCTCGCGCGTGGCACGTGGCCACGCCGTGGGGCCCGAGGCCAGCTGCAACAAGATCTTCTGGTCCGAGACCGACGTCGCCATCCACAGCACCGCGCTCGACCTGCTCGGTCCGGAGGCCGAGCTGCTGGAGGCCGGCACGCCGGGCGAGTGGCTCGACGGCTACCTCTTCTCGCTCGCCGGCCCCATTTATGCCGGGACCAACGAGATTCAGCGCAACGTGGTGGCCGAGCGCCTGCTCGGGCTGCCGCGGGGCTGATCATGGACTTCGCGTTCACCGACGAGCAGGAGGCGCTGCGCGAGGGCGTGCGCACGGTGCTCGATACGGAGTGCACCCCCGAGGCGCTGCGTGCCTTCGAACTGGCCGACGAGGTCGGCCGGGCCGAGCAGTCCCAGAACCGATGGGCCGTCCTCGCCGAGCTGGGCGCGCCGGCGCTCGTCGTGCCCGAGGCCGCCGACGGGTTGGGCCTGAGCGACGTCGACCTCGTGGGCGTGCTCGAAGAGGCGGGGCGGGCCGGACTGCCCGAGCCGTTGCTCGAGACCGCGGCCCTCGCCGCACCGACGCTCGCCGCCCTGTTGCCCGACCCCGCGGCGTCCGCCGCCCTGGCCGCGCTGGTGCGGGACGACGTGAGCTTCGCGGTCGGCGGCATCGCCGTGACGCCCGGCGGCATTGTGTCGCCGACCGAGGTGTCCGCCGACGGGACCCTGCGCACGCCCCGCGTGGTCGGCGCCCGCGACGCGGGCCTGCTGTTGCTGGCGGTGCGCGACGCCGACTCGGGGTGGCAACTGCACGCCGTGCCCGCCGCGTCCTGCACGGCGTACGCCACGCCGGCACTGAGCGCGTCCCGCGATCTCTCGACGGTGCACTGGCCGCTGACGTCGGACACCCTCCTGGCCTACGGCGTGGCGGCCGAGGCCGCGGTGGCGCTGCTGGCGGACCGCGCCGCCGCCGGGACCGCCGCGCTGCTCGTCGGCCTGACCGAGCGCATGCTCGCCCTGAGCGCGGCCTACGCCAAGGAACGCCACCAGTTCGGCAAGCCCATCGGGAGCTTCCAGGCCGTCAAGCACATGCTGGCCGACGCCCGGGTGGCGCTCGAGTTCGCCCGTCCGGCCACCTATCGCGCCGCCTGGTCGCTGGCCACGGCGCAGCCCACGCTCTCCCATGACGCCTCCATGGCCAAGGCCATGGCGTCGGACGCGGCCGACCTGGCGGCGCGGGTGGCCCTGCAGGTGCACGGGGCCATCGGCTACACGTGGGAGTGCGACCTCCACTTCTTCTTGAAGCAGACGTGGGCGCTCTCCCGGGCCTGGGGCGACGCCGCCACGCACCGGCGACTCGTGCTGGCGCAGCTACGGGCGGGCTGAACGCAGACAGTCGCCCGTAGCTGCGCCAGTATCGGTTCACCCGGTCGGGTCAGCCCGACGGTCCTCGAGGGCCTTCACCCGTTTGCGCAGTGCGCTCACCTCACTGAGCAGGGCACCGACCAGCTCATCGTTGCTCAGCTGGTACTTCCTGCCGTTCTCCCACTCGTCCCAGTCAAAGACCTCGGGTTCTGCCATCGCTCCACGATACGTTCGGCCGGCCGCCGAAGCGGGACCGGAAGCGCGAGGGAGCGGGAACGGCGGTGTTCGAGCTGTTCCCTGAGTTGCCAGAAGCAGAGTTGCCGAAGGCTCCGGTGGAGTTCGAGACGTACCAGCTGCCGTTCTGCTTGACCAGCTCCCCCGCCGTGGTGTTGCTCTCGCATTGCCCGCTCACGCAGGCCCTGATGTGGAGCTTGGCCTCGGCGGTGCTCGACCCGACATTCGAAATCGTGTAGGAGAAGTTCTTGAACGTCACCTTCTCCGTGCCGACCTTGGTCAACGTCGTGTTGCAGTCAGCCTGTTCGCTGGGCTCGGCCACGGCGCACGCACCCGACCAATTGCCGCTCAGCACAGCCGCCGTGAACGTGGCCATGGCGTCATCGGGAGAGGCCGACCCACCGGAGGAGCCTCCACCGCAGGCAGCGAGGCCGAGCGCAGCGCAGAGGCCCACCACGAGGAGTACCGCTCGTCTCATGCCCTCCCCTTCGACGTCCGCTCCGGCGGGCATCGGCCTCTCGACCACTCGTCCCATTGGGGTCTTCGGCAGATGGCGTGGGACCCTTCAGCCAATGCTGCGTCAACGGCGCCCTGATGTCCGATTTCCGCCAGTAATCGTCACAGCCGCGTGGCACGCTGGGCTTCGTGATGGAGGACCCGGACCGCTGCTACCAGGCGGCACAGAGCAAGGACGCCCGCTTCGACGGCCAGTTCTTCTGTGCGGTCACCTCCACGGGCATCTACTGCCGGCCCAGCTGCCCCGCCCGCACCCCCAAGCGCGAGAACATGCGCTTCTACGCCACCGCTGCCGCAGCCCAGCAGGCCGGCTTCCGCGCCTGCCTGCGTTGCCGGCCCGACGCGACGCCGGGCTCGCCCGAGTGGAACGTGCGGGCCGACGTCGTCGCCCGCGCCATGCGGCTGATCCGTGACGGCGTCGTCGACCGCGAGGGGGTCGAGGGGCTGGCGGACCGTCTCGGCTACAGCACGCGTCAGCTGAACCGCCTCATCACCGCCGAGGTGGGCACCGGTCCGCTCGCCCTTGCCCGGGCGCAGCGCAGCCAGACGGCGCGCGTCCTGCTCGAGACGACCGATCTCCCCGTCGCCCATGTGGCCTTCGCCGCCGGCTTCGCGAGCGTGCGCCAGTGCAACGACACCGTGCGCCAGACGTTCGCCGACACGCCGAGCGGACTGCGGGCGCGGGCGGCGCGCACGGCGCTGGGCCGGCGCTCCACGCGCGAGCCTGCCACCCAGGCGATCCGGCTCCGGCTTCCCTGCCGGCAGCCCTTCAACCCCGCCTCGGTGCTCGACTTCCTCGGGCTGCGCGCCCTGCCCGGCGTCGAGGCGCTCGACGGTGCGTCCTACACGCGCAGCCTCCGGCTCCCCCACGGGCACGGGATCGTGACGCTGCGGGCGCCGGAGGCCGCGGTCGCGGACGGGGACGGGGACGGCGCAGGCCCGGCCTACGTGGAGGGCGAGCTCGTCCTCTCGGATCTGCGCGATCTGCAGACCGCGGTGGCGCGCTGCCGCCAGCTGCTGGACCTCGATGCCGACCCGGTTGCCATCTGGGAGGCCCTCCGGGGCGACCCGCTCCTCGGCGCGCTGGTGCGGCGCGATCCGGGACGACGCGTCCCCGGCGCCGCCGACGGCTTCGAGCTCGCCGTGCGCGCCGTCATCGGGCAGCAGGTCTCGGTCCCCGGCGCGCGCACCGTGGCCGGCAGGCTGGTGCTGGCCGCCGGCGAACCCCTGCCCGCTGCACTCGGTGCGGTCACCCACCTCTTCCCGACCCCGGCCGCGCTGGTCGAGCTGGCCGAGCACGATCCCGGCGCGTTCTCCATGCCGGCGGGACGGCGCCGGGCCCTGGTGGCGCTGGCGCGCGCGGTCGACGCCGGCGACGTGGTGATCGACCCCGGGGCCGACCCCGCCGAGCTGCGCCGCTCGCTGGTGGCGCTCCCGGGCATCGGCCCATGGACGGCGGAGTACGTCGCCATGCGCGCGCTGCGCGACCCCGACGCCTTCATGCCGACGGATCTCGGCATCCGCCGGGGGGCCGTCGCGCTCGGCCTGCCCGACGACCCGGCACATCTGCGCGAGGTGACCGAGCACTGGCGGCCCTGGCGCAGCTACGCCATGGCGCACCTGTGGGCACTTCCCGCCACGGCCACACCGCAACTCTCCGCCCGACGGACGAAAGGACGTGCCGCATGATCACAGCCACCCTTCCGCTGAACACGCCGATCGGGCAGATCGTCCTGGAGAGCGACGGCGACGTGCTGATCGGGCTGCGGCTCCCGAACGCCGCGGGGCTCGGCCGCCGGGACGAGGAGTCGCCCGTGTTGAAGGAGGCGGCGACCCAGCTCGAGGAGTACTTCGCCGGTGAGCGCACCGACTTCGACCTGCGCATGGAGCTCGACGGCACCCCGTTCCAACGTGAGGTATGGGCCGAGCTGACCCGCATCCCCTACGGCGAGACCATCAGCTACGGCGAGCTGGCCCGACGCGTCGGGCGGCCCAGGGGGCCGCGGGCGGTGGGACAGGCCAACGGCAAGAACCCGATTGCCATCATCGTGCCCTGCCACCGCGTGGTGGCGAGCAACGGCATCGGCGGCTACGGCGGCGGCCTCACGTGCAAGCGCGCGCTGCTCGCGCTGGAGGGTCTCACCGCATAGGGTGCGCCGCATGGAAACGGCCCAGAGTGTCCGCAGCGCGTTCGACCTGACGGGCCGCGTGGCCCTGGTCACCGGTGCCGGAAGCGGCATCGGGCGCACGACAGCCGAGGTACTGGCCGGTGCCGGCGCCACCGTCGTCTGCGCCGACATCAACGGCGCCACCGCGTCCGAGACCGCCGCGGCCATTCTCGGCCAGGGCGGCCGGGCCGAGAGCGCCGAGCTCAACGTGGCGGCCCGGGGAGCGGCGGAGACGCTCGTGCAGAACATCGCGGCGCGCCACCGCGGCCTGCACATCATGTGCAACATCGCCGGCATCATGATCGACAGTCCCATCATCGACGTCGACCCCGACGAGTTCGACCGCATCCTCGCGGTCAATCTCAAGGGTGTCCTGTACGGATGCCAGGCCGCCGGCAAGGTGATGGTGGCCCAGCGCGGCGGCTCCATCATCAACATGACCTCGGCAGCGGTGCTGGCCCCCGCGCCCGGCGTCGGGCCGTACGCCATCTGCAAGGCCGGCGTCGCGCAGCTCACCAAGTCGATGGCGGCCGAGGTGGGCGAGCACGGCGTGCGGGTCAACTCGGTGGCGCCGGGATTCATCCCGACCAACATGACGGCGCGCTACTACACGAACCCCGACGGCACCGTGAACGAGGCGGCCAAGGCCGCCACGCTGGCGCCGATGGCGCGCTACGCCCCGCTGCGTCGTGTCGGGGAGACGGCGGATGTGGCCTACGGCGTGCTCTACCTCGCCTCGGACGCCAGCAGCTTCGTGACGGGACAGCTGCTCAGTCCCAACGGCGGCGTCTCCATGTCGTACTGATCAGGACAGGCGGATGAGGTCGAACTGACCCGTGCTCGTGTCGGACACCACGACCGCCGGGCTGGGCCCGAGGAGCGTGACGGCCGAGCCCACGCCCACCGGGTTGGAGACCGTGCCCTGCGGGACGATGTTGAACACGCACGAGGTCGGCGTCGACGGCGACGCCTCCGGGCAGGCCGGGTCGCCGCCGGCCGCCTCGAGGACCAGCGCGCCGGCGCTGGAGTTCACCACGGTGCTCGTCACCGAACCCTGGTAGGAAGCCAGCTTGTTGAGCGTGGCGTCGTCGTAGGTGGTGTACGTCGCATCGAGGCCCTGGCCCGCCGGCTCGCTGACCCAGACGGCACCGCCGGCGACCACGTCGAGATATTGCACCCCGCCGCCCAAGCCGTTGGGCGCATCGGCCAGCATCGGGCCGACGGCGGTCGCGCCGTTCGGGCGCCGCGCCGCCAGGTGGTGGTCGCTGCGCTCGTAGTAGACCGAACCGTCGGACCCGATGGCGTCACCGAGCCCCTTCAAGAGCAGGTGCGGCGCGGACGAGGTTCCCGGGTTGACGGTGTAGACGCTGACCGTGTTGCCGCGGGTCACCGAGACGAAGACGGAGCCGTTCGCCGCGGCGAGGGCAACGAGGTCGTTGTTCGAGCTGTTCGCCGTGGGCACCGAGGGCATGGTCCACTGACCGTCCTGATTCCCGCTCTGGCGGTTGTAGGCGAACAAGGTGGAGTAGGTCGCCACGTAGAAGTTGGTGCCGTCGGCGGCGATGGCGGCGATCCCGGTCGGCACGTGCTCGGCGATCTCCGCCGGGCCGTTGCCGTCGATCACCCAGGCGATGGCCGGCGACGGGCTGGTCGGATTCTGCGGGGCGGCGAACACGGCACCGTCGGGACTCTCCCCTGCGGTCACCCGGTCCGCCGAGAAGGGCAGGGCAATGGCCGGACCGGCCTGCAACGGGCCCGAGGCCGGCGGCGGGGCCGTCGTGGTGGGCGCGGCGCCGGTTGTCGTGGTCGTCGATGGCTGGTGGCGCACGGACGAGGTGGGCGTCGGGGAACCCGAGCCGCAGGCGGCCAGCACCAGCGGCGCCCCCAGGACCACCATCAATCCCAATTGCAGCCGCCGACCAGGGTTCCTCCGCATCGCCGCCAGTATTGCTGCAACGGGTGGAAGATACGGTGCACCTATGGCCACCACCAGCGACATCACCTACGAGACCGACGGCCGCACCATGGTCGGCACACTCGCCCTGCCCGACGACACCGGCACCGACCAGCGCCCCGGCGTCCTGGTCTGCCACGAGGGACCCGGCCTCGACGAGCATGCCCGGGACCGGGCGAGGCGCATCGCCGACGAGCTCGGCTACGTCGCCTTCGCACTCGACTACCACGGCGACGGGAAGCCGATCGGCGACCGCGAGCAGATGATGGCCCGCATCGGCGAACTGCGCGCCGACCCGGCGCGCGCCTTCGCCATCGGGACGGCGGGGCTCGACATCCTGCGGGCCCAGCCGCGATGCGACCCGGGACGCCTGGCTGCCATCGGCTTCTGCTTCGGCGGGACCCTCTCCCTGGAGCTGGCCCGGGGCGGCGCCGACCTCAAGGCCGTGGTCGGCTTCCATTCCGGGCTCTCCACGGTGCACCCCGAGGACGCCCGCAACATCACGGGCAAGGTGCTGGCCCTCATCGGCGCCGACGACCCCATGGTGCACGCGGAGGAGCGGCGGGCCTTCGAGGAGGAGATGCGGGCCGGCGGGGTCGACTGGGAGCTCAACGTCTACGGCGGTGCCGTCCACTCCTTCACCAACACGCTGGCCTCGCCGGACACGTTCCCCGGCATCGCCTACGACGAGGCGACGGACCGCCGGTCGTGGCAGGCCATGATCGACCTGTTCCACGAGGTCTTCGGCGCCTGACCGTGCGTTTCTGACGCTCCGTCAGGTGCGGGCTACGCTCGATACCCATGCCTGAGCCCCTGCCGATGATCATCTCGGTCGACGATCACGTGGTCGAGCCGCCCAATGTGTGGCAGGACCGCCTCCCCTCCAAGTACGCCGAGGTCGGGCCGCGGATTGTGCGCGCCCCCATGCCCGAGGTGGAGTACCGCGGCGGGTCGCTCAAGGTGAAGCCGGGGTCCGAGGGCGTGCCCGTCGACTGGTGGTACTACGAGGATCTCAAGCGCCCCTTGTTGCGAGTGGACTCCGCGGTAGGTGTCCCCCGTGACGAGGTGACCATGAAGGGCGTCACCTACGAGGACATGCGCCCGGGCTCCTACGAGGTCAAGCCCCGCCTCGAGGACATGGATGTCAACCACATTGAAGCGGCGCTGTGCTTCCCGACCTTCCCCCGCTTCTGCGGCCAGACGTTCACCGAGGCCAAGGACAGGGAGCTCGGCCTGCTCTGCGTGAAGGCCTACAACGACTGGATGGTCGACGAGTGGTGCGCCGACTCGGGCGGTCGGCTCATCCCCCTTTGCCTCATTCCGCTCTGGGACGCCCACCTGGCGGCCGACGAAGTGCGTCGCAACGCCGCCCGTGGCGTGCGCGCCGTGTGCTTCAGCGAGATCCCGCCGTTCCTCGGGCTGCCGAGCGTGCACGATCCCGATCACTACTGGGATCCCTTCTTCCAGGCCTGCGCCGAGACGCAGACGATCGTGAACATGCACATCGGGTCGTCGTCGAAGATGCCGTCGACCTCGGCGGACGCACCGCCCGCCGTCGGCTCGACGCTGACCCACACCAACGCGACCTTCTCCCTCGTCGACTACCTCTTCAGCGGTGTCTTCGTGCGCATCCCCGACCTGAAGGTCGCCTATTCGGAGGGGCAGATCGGCTGGATTCCCTACATTTTGGAGAGAGCCGACCGAGTCTGGGAGGACAACCGCGGATGGGGCGGGGTCGCCGACATCGTGCCCGAGAAGCCTTCGAGCTATTTCAAGGACCATGTCTGGGGCTGCTTCTTCGACGACGCCCACGGGCTGAAGTCGGTGGACGAGATCGGCGAGGACAACATCACCTACGAGTCGGACTACCCGCACTCGGACTCGACCTGGCCCCGTACGCGGGAGATCGCCGAGGAGCAGATGGCGGATTTGAGCGACGAGCAGCGGCGCAAGATCGTGCGTGGGAACGCGATCAAGCTGTTCGGCCTCGACTTCGTCGCCTGAGCGCCGTTCCACCGCTCGCCCCTGACGCATGGACCTCCGCTACACCGCGCCGGAACAGGCCTTCCGCGAGGAGCTCCGTAAATGGTTGGCCGCGACGTTGCCCGGCGTGGGTGCTCCGCCACCCCACGACGACTGGCCCGGTCGCCGGGCCTACGACCTGCGCTGGCAGCAGCTCTTGTTCGAGGCGGGCTACGCCGGCGTGGACTGGCCCACCGAAGGCGGCGGGCGGGGCTCCTCGCCGGTCGAGCAGCTGATCTTCAAGGAGGAGTGCGAGCGGGCCGGCGCGCCCTACGTGGGGGTCAACTTCGTCGGCCTCCTGCACGCCGGGCCGACCATCATCGCCGAGGGCACCGTCGGCCCAGAAGGAGCGCTACCTGCCGGGCATCCTGCGGGGCCAGGAGGTCTGGTGCCAGGGGTTCAGCGAGCCCGACGCGGGGTCGGATCTGGCCTCCTTGCGGACGCGGGCGGTCCGCGACGGCGACGACTACGTGGTGACGGGCTCGAAGATCTGGACGTCGCACGCCGAGGTGGCCGACTTCTGCGAGCTCCTGGTGCGCACGGGCGAGGACCGCAACCGCGGCATCACCTGGCTGATCATGCCCATGGACGCGCCCGGCATAGAGATCCGCCCGCTGCGCACCATCGCGGGGACGACCGAGTTCGCCGAGCTCTTCCTGAACGAGGTGCGCGTGCCCGTGGCCAACCGGGTCGGCGACGAGAACGACGGCTGGCGCGTCACGATGGTCACGCTCTCCTTCGAGCGCGGCACCGCGTTCGTCGGTGAGCTGCTCGAGTGCATGCGACTCCTGGGCGAGCTGGCCCGGGTCGCCGGGCGACTCGGCGCGCTGGACGACGCCGGCGTGGCCCGCCGCTTCGGGCACCTGGTGGCCGCCTTCGACGCGCTGTGGGCACTGACCAAGCGCAACGTCTCGGAGGCGGCGCAGACCGGCATCCCCGGCATCGGCGGGTCGGTCTTCAAGCTCTCGTTCTCCGAGCACGCCCAGGCCCTGGGCGACCTGGCCATGGAGATCCTGGACCGGGCCGCGCTCAGCGCCGACCCGCTGGACGGGCCCGACGGTGCTCCGCTGGGCAACGCCGAGCAGCTCGCCGCGTGGTTCAAGTCGATCTCGTTGACGATCGCGGCGGGCACTTCGCAGGTGCAGCGCAACATTGTGGCCGAACGCATCCTCGGGCTGCCCAAGGCGCGGCGCTGATGGACTTCCGCGTCGGCGAGGAGCAGCGCGAGCTGGCCGAGGGCATCCGGGCCATGGTGGCGGGCCGGCTGCCGCTCGACCGCCTGCGCGCCCGGGAGGGCGACGCCCGCGCCATCGGCGCGGAGGAGTGGACCGCCTTGGGCGAGACGGGCGTCTTCGCACTGACCCTGCCCGAGCCCGCCGGCACCGGCCTCTCCATGGCCGAGGCCGTCGTCGTCTTCGAAGAGCTCGGGCGCGCCCTGGTCCCGGGCCCGCTGGTGGGCACCTTCCTGGCGGCGCGCGCCGGACGTGGTCGAGGGCGCCGCGGAGGGACAGGTCCAGGTCGGCGTGCACTGCGCGGCGGCGGGGCCCGTGCTGGTCGAGCACCTCGGCTCGCTGGACGCGCTGCTCGTCTTCGCCGCCGACGGCCACGGGTCGGCGACCGTGCTCGCTCCCGTCACCGCCGAGGGCGCGACGCGGGTGGAGGCGCCGCTCGACCCGCTGACGCCGCTCTGGCACGTCGAGACGCTCCCGACCGGTCGGCCGGTGCCGGGCGACGACGGCTCGCTGTGGCGAGACGGCGCGCTGCTGACGGCGGCGCTGCAGGTGGGTCACGCCGCCGAGGCGCTGGACCTCGCCGTGGCCTACGCCAAGGAGCGCCAGCAGTTCGGCACGCCCATCGGCAGCTTCCAGGCCGTGAAGCACATGTGCGCCGACATGCTCGTGCGGGCCGAGGTGGCCCGCGCCGCCGTGCACGCCGCCGCCTGCCTGGCCGACGCGCCCGACGTCGTCGACACCGAAGCGGCCGTGGCCGGCTGCACCCCCAGCCAGCTGGTGGACCGGTCCGATCGGTGGCGCAAAGCTGCTGGCCGACGAGGCCGCCCTTGGCAACGCCCGGACGGCCATTCAGGTCCACGGGGGCATGGGCTTCACCTGGGAGGTGCCGCTGCACCTGCACCTCAAGCGGGCGCGGGTGCTCTCGACCACCTTCGGCACCCCGGCCGCGCACGCCGCCGCCCTGGCCGCCTATGCCGGAGCGACCGCTACGTGAAGCACCTCGTCCTGATCGGAGTCCACCCATGACCGACCCTGCGCTGATCCCCGCCGACGTCGTGCGCGCCGTCCCCGAGGGGCAGGTCGTCTACGGCATGCAGCTCCCGATCCAGTCCCAGTCCACGCTCTACGTGGCCGACTGGGAGAAGGAGTCCGGTCCGGCCGAGCTGGCGCGGATCGCCCGGGTGGCCGACGAGGCGGGCTTCTTCTACCTCGGCGTCTGCGACCACACGGCCATCCCGCGCCGCCTGGCCGACGCCATGGGCACCATCTGGTACGACACGACGGCCACCCTCGGCTGGCTGGCCGCGGTGACGACGCAGCACGCACCTGCTCTCCCACGTGCTGATCCTCGCCCAGCGCCATCCGCTGCGGGCGGCCAAGGAGCTCTCCACCATCGACCGCCTCTCGGGCGGCCGCCTCATCGTCGGCGTGGGCGCCGGCCACGTGCCCGAGGAGTACGAGCTCCTGACCGGCGACTTCGCCGAGCGGGGCCGCCACACCGACGAGGCCGTCTCCGCGCTGGCCCTCGCCTTCACCGACGAGTTCCCCGAGCTGCCCGGGCCGCGCTTCCCGGCCCGGGACATGGGGATCGCGCCGCGTCCGGTGCGCCAGCCCCGCCCGCCGATCTGGATCGGCGGCTCGTCGCCCGCGGCCATCCGCCGCACCGCCGCCTTCGGCGACGGCTGGCTCCCCCAGGGCACGCGCCGGCGCGACCTGCCGGGCCAGATCGCCCGGCTGCGCGAGCTGCGCGACGAGCTGCGCGGCGGGGCGCCGATCGACATCGGCACCATCGTCGAGCCCATCTACCTGACCTCGGGGGGCTCGGGCTGGGACCTGCCCAGCTGGGTCCTCTCCGGCGGCGCGGACGAGGTGGCGTCCTCGCTGCGCGAGCTCGTCGACATGGGCGTCAACCACCTGCAGGTGCGCTTCATGGCCCGCAGCGCCGAGGAGTTCTGCGAGCAGACGGCCCGTTTCGGCGTCGAAGTGGGGCCCCTGCTGAACCACTGAGCCGGTCGCGGCCATAGGCTCAAACACGATGTCGTTCTTCTCCTACGCGCTGGGGGCGCTGATCCTCGTCCTGGTGCTGCTGCGCCAGGTCAGGGTGCGCCCCGTGCCCCGCGTGTTCCAGCCCCGCCTCCCGGTGGTCATCGGGGTCATCGGCCTCTTCGAGATGTTCTCCTATGCCGGGCAACCACCACGTCTCGTCCAGCGCCTGGCTGTGGGTGGTCGGCACCCTGGTCGTCGGCGCGCTCGGTCTTGGGCGTGCTGCGCGGCCTCTCCATGCGGGTCTGGACGGGCAACGGCTGGGTGCTGCGCCAGGGCAACGCCGTCACCATGGCCCTCTGGCTCGTGTCCCTGCTGGTGCACTTCGCGGGCGACGCCGGGCAGAGCCACGCCGGGGCGGCCGGGCTCGAGGGGGCGAGCTTTCTTCTGTACCTCGGGCGTGACGCTGTGCGTGCAGTACTACGTGGTGCACCGGCGGGCGCTGCCGCTGTGGGCGCAGCTCGGGCCTGACGCCGGGCGGCCGCTGCGGGTGCAGTTCACCCAGGCGCCGGGCGCCTTCTTCGCCAGCTTCACCGGACCGGGCGGTGGCTGGGCCGGCGGGCTGGTGGGCTGGGTCACGGGGCAGTCTGGTCATGGCCCGTCGGGCTCGAGCGGTGGCGGGCCTGTCGCCGACGACCCCAACATCATCGACGCCGAGGTGGTCGAGGACGACAGACGACCACGGCCCGCCCGAATTGCACGCGCCCGCGCTGAGCATCCGCTTCCCTACACTCGGCGCGCCGTGACGTCGCCCCGCAGCTTCAGCCAACGGCCCTACGTCGGGCCGCCCGGCTCCACCGAGCTGTGGCTCGTGCGCCACGGCGCCTCGGCCGACTCGCTCGAGGGCGAGACCTTCGAGCTCGTCGAGGGCCAGGGCGATCCCCCGCTGTCCGAAGCCGGACGCCACCAGGCCGAGCAGGTCGGCCTGCGCCTGGCCCAGGAGCCCTTCGACGCGCTCTACGTCACGACGTTGCAGCGCACCGTCCAGACGGCGGCGCCGTTGGTGGCCCGCTCGGGCATGACCCCGGTCGTCGAGGCCGACCTGCGCGAGGTGTTCCTCGGCGAATGGGAGGGCGGCCTCCTGCGGCTGAAGTCGGCCGATGACGACCCGCTGCTTCGCAGAGGTCATGGCCGAGCAGCGCTGGGACGTGATCCCGGGCGCCGAGTCACGCGAGGTCTTCGGGGGCCGCCTGCGCCGCGCCGTCGAGCGCATCGCCGCCGCCCACCCCGGCGGACGGGTCGTCGTCTTCAGCCACGGCGCGGCCATCGGCGAGATCCTCGCCCAGGCCACCGGTTCGAGCCCCTTCGCCTTCGTGGGTCCCGACAACGCATCCATCTCCCGGCTCGTCGTGACGCCGGACCGCTGGATCATCCGCGGCTACAACGACACCGCACACCTGGTGGACTGACCGCCATGGCACGCATCGTCATCGTCCACGGGGCCTTCAACGAGTTGTGGGGCCCCAACGAGCTGAAGGCCCGTTGGTTGCCGGCGGTGCGGGACGGGCTGTGGCACCACGGCGTGGAGGTCGACGCCGACGACGTCGCCGTCTGCTTCTACGGCGACCTCTTCCGGCACCACCCCGGCAGCGACGAGGACCGCCAGCTCGAGCAGTCGCGGGCCGGCGTGGCCGACATGCTCTCCGAGATAGGCGGCGACGCCATCGCCGCCCTGTCCCAGGCCGCCGGCGAGGCGACCTTCGACCGCACCGTCGACCTGGCCACGGCGATGCTGTCCGAGACCGATCTGCGCGACCGGCTGCGGGCCCGGATAGAGGCGGAGATCACCGACGACACCCGGGTCCTGGTGGCGCACTCGTTGGGCACGGTCCTCTCCTACTCGGCGCTGGCCGCGCACGACGACTGGCCCGTCCACACCTTCGTGACGCTGGGCTCGCCGCTCGCCGCGCCCATGATGTTCGACAGCCTCGAGCCGGCGCCCGTCGACGGCCTGGGGGTCTGGCCGGGCTCGGTGCAGCGCTGGGTCAACGTGCGGGCGCTGAACGACATGGCCTGCGAGACCTGCCTGGCCGACCACTTCGGGCCCCGGGTCGAAGAGCTCGTGATCGACAACGGGCACCGCGCCCACGCGCCCGAGCCGTACCTCAACTCGCCGCCGACCGGCGCCGCCATCGCCGCCGCGCTCGCTGACCGCACCTCCGCGCGTCACGAACGGGACGAGCCGATAGGCCGGCCGACCGTTCTCTCGCGAGCCCGCCACGCTCTCGACAAGCCGGTCCGACTGGCGGGCCGCGGCGACGGATCTGCTCGCCGCGCGTGGGCCGCAACCGATTCGGCGGCGGCCTCACTCTCAACGAAGAGCGGGGCGAGCGCCTCGAGGAGCTGTTCCGCCAGAAGGCGGCGGTCGAGGGCGAGATTCGTCGTTCCACCTCGGCGAGGCCGCCCGACGGAGAGGTTCCGGGACGACGGCGCGACCTCGACCGAGCCTGGACGGCGGAACGCTTCGGCGTGTCGGCGGCCACCGCCCGTTCGCTGACACGTGGTGGCCGAGAATGCCCCAGGCACTGCCCACGCTGGTCGGATCACTGTGCGCGGGTGACATCTCGCTTGACAAGGTGCGGGCGGTCGTCGACGTGGCCACCCCGCGGCACCGACGCGCGCCCTGCGGCCAGGCCAGAGTGCGACCGTCCGTGAGCTGGCCGAGATCGCCCGGACCGCACGCTGGCGGCCGACACGGACCTCGGGCCGCTCCGTGGCGAGCGGACAGTACCTCCGCTTCAACGACGCCTCCGCACCATGACGCGTGCAGTTGCCCGCCGATGACTACGCCGAGACCAGGGCCTGTATCGACGCCCGAGCCAAGGACGCCCTGAAGCCGCGAGGCGACACCGTTGGACCAGCGCCGCTGTGACGGCTTCCTCGCTCTGATCCGCTCGTCGTCTGCGCCAGGCATCGACCGGTCCGGCCCGGCGGCGAGCCGTACTTCGTGGTGGCCCACGTCCCGCTCGAAGCCTCTGTCGACGAGTCAGGCGCCGACCACGCTGGCCGGCGAACTCGAGCATCGTCGGCCTGATCGACGTCGAAACGGTCCAGCGGATGGCCTGTGACGCCACCGTCGTCGTCGGCCGTCGACGACGACGCCGGCCACACCATGTACGAAGGCCGGCACAGCGCTTCGCCAGCGACGCCCAGCGCCGTGAGGTCAGGCGGCGGGACCGGCGCTGTCGGTTTCCCGGCTGCACGAACAGCCATTCACCGCTGTGCATCACATCGGGAGTGGAAACCCGGGGGCAGGACCGACCTGCCCAACCTCGCGCTGCTTGTGCCAGCACCACCACATGAGTGGTGCACCGCAAGGGCTGGACCATGTCCGGGTGACGCCAATGAGGAGCTCACGTATCGCAGCCCCCACCGGCCGGGTCATGGTCGTCGCGCCCTTCGCCGCTCTGGACGCAGGGTCACCGGGCTCGGAAGTCCGCGGACCGGTCGGACTGATCGGCCGGTCGGGCGCTCGGGAGGTCGACTCGGCGTCGGCCGAGCAGCGGCACCGACGGCCGTCCGTGCGCCACACTCGCCGTGTGGGCCAGCGGACGCAAACCGGAAGCAGCGACGCAAGCCCAAGCGCCGCTCCCCCCCGTCCCCGACTACGTCCGCTACACCGGCGGCGGCAGACGGTACTGGCGGCTCGGTGGCCCGCTCACCAAGGACGGCGAAGCCGCCGCCAAGGCGGCCCGGGATGCCAAGCACCGGGTCGGCTCGGTCGCCTCGTGTTGCGGTCCTCGGGGGCGGAGGGCGACTCCCCCGCTGAACAGCGGTGCCTCGGTGAGGCTGGTGAAGGCCGCTCCAGGCCTGGCGATCAGGCGTGACTTGCCAGCCGTGCCCGGAGGGCCGCAGCTCGGCGATGTCGGCGGGCTCGGGCGCGTGCAGCGCCGCCTCGATCACCTCGGTGATCTCGGAGCCCACGAGCTCGTCACGCTCGAGCAGGGCGTCGCGCAGCGCCTCGACCACCTCGGGGTGGGCGGACGACGATCGCCTTGGCCGCGTCGCAGCTCCCCATGAGCAGCGTGTCGAGCTCGGCCTCTGGCCGCCTTGTCGCCCAGCACCTTGTCGACGAGGCCGCCCTCCAAGTAGCCGTTGCCGGCGGCGGCGACGGAGATGAGCGAGTTGCCCATGCCGCAGGCGCCGATCATCTGCGCGCCGATGGACGTGGCCGCCGCCAGGTCGGAGGCGGGGCCGGTCGACACCTCGTCGAACCAGTGCTCCTCGGCCACCATGCCGCCCATGGCGATCTGGAGCAGCGCGTGCAGCTCTTCGCTGCTCTGGGTGAAGCGCTCCTCGGTGTCGGAATGCTGCAGCAGGCCGAGCGAGTCACGGCGCTTCACGATGGAGAGCACGTCGAGCTGGCGGGTCTGGCCCACGAAGTAGGCCACGGTGGCGTGGCCGGCCTCGTGGGTGGCCACGCGGTCGCGCTCGTTGGGCGTGTAGATGGTCTCGTCGGTGACACCGAGCTCGACCAGCATCTTGGCCTCGGCGACGTCGGACATGGTCATGGCAGTGCGCCCGTGCGTGAGCGCGATGACCAGCGCCTCGTCCATGAGGCGCTCCAGGGCGGCCGGCGAGTACCCGAAGGTCATGCCGGCGACGATGTCGACGGCGCCGTGCTCGTCGAGGTCGGCGGCGTGGGCCTTCTTGCCCAGGTAGTAGGCGATGATGTCGGCGCGGGCCCGGCGTCCGGGCAGCCCGAAGTAGATGGTGCGGTCGAAGCGACCCGGCCGGATGAGGGCGGGGTCGAGGTCGTCCTTGCGGTTGGTGGCGCCGACCACCAGCACGTTGGCCGGGACGGCGGCGGGCTTGTGCAGCTTGCAGCCGTCGGGGAGGTAGCGGTTCAGCAGGTCGATCCAGGCCCAGGCGATGCTTCTGGCCGCGGGTCGGGGTGTCGAAGGACTGGAGCTGCACGAGCAGCTCGTTGACCACGCCGGACACGCCTTCGGTCCCGCCGCTGCCGCCCATGCCCCGCCGGGTGGCGCCGATGGCATCGATCTCCTCGATGAAGCCGATGGCGCCGCCTTCCTTGCGGGCGTGCTTGCGGAGTTGCTTGAAGAAGGACCGGATCTTGCGGTTGGTCTGCCCGTAGTACATCGACTGGAACGCCGACGCCGACACGAACAAGAAGGGGACGTTGGCCTCCTTGGCCATGGCCTTGGCGACGAACGTCTTGCCCGTCCCGGGCGGGCCCTCGAAGAGCACGCCGCGCCGGGCGGAGCCGCCCATGGTGTCGCGGAAGGTCTGGTGGGCCAGGAACAGGTTGATGGAGCGCACCACCTCGGCCTTGATCGGGTCGATGCCGACCAGGTCCTCCAGGCCGACCTGGGTCTCGCCCGGCCGGATGAGCGTGTGCGGCGACCGCCCGGCGGCCAGCAGCGGCGCCAGCATGACGCTGCCGAGCATCCCGACGATGAGGAGGATGGGATGGCGGTCCCGAGCCCGTGGGGCAGGTGGACCGCGGGGAAGATGCCATGGCCGCTGACCCGGCGGATGACGACCCAGCCCAGGACGAGGGCGCCGACGGCCACCAGGCGGCGGAGGCGGGCGAGGCGGCGGCGCTCCCGGGCCCGGGCCACGTCGGCGCTGGCCAGGACGGCGTCGCCCACGATCCCCGAGACGACGGCGTGCGGCGGCGACGCCGGTGGATCGGGGCGTCGCCGGGACGTGCGGAGGCAGGGACCTTTGTCGGCAGGCCTACTCATGACCACTCCGTTCACTCCCCCGAGGACGTATTCCAATCTAGAGAATCCCACAGTGACTATGACCTTGCGAAGTGACAAAAGTCATAAATGGGCACGAATAGGCTCGGTGGGACCTCAGGACGGCGGCGCCGGCCTGACCGGGAGTGGCTCGGTCCCGCGGAGGGCGCGGGACTCAGGTTTTTCTCAGGACCGTGGGACGCTGCGGCTTTGGCGGACCCCGTCCCGGGCGGGGTTGAATGTGACGCGCCGTCAGATCGGCTGGCGGCACCCGAGTCGGGAGCACACATGGCCGAGACCACCCAGCGCAACGAGCACCAGCTCCTCATCGGGGGCAAGTGGGTCGACGCGTCAGACGGGACCTACGAGATCATCAACCCCGCCACCGAGGAGATCGTCGGGCTGGCACCCAACGCCAGCGCGGACGACGCCCTGGCAGCCGCCGCGGCGGCCAAGGAGGCCCAGCCGGGCTGGGCGGCCTGGTCGGCCGACGAGCGCAGCGCCCTCATGCGCGAGGCCGCCGCCGCCATCCGGGCCAAGTCCTCCGAACTGCTGCCGCTCGTGATCGCCGAGACCGGTGCCACCGCGACCGTCGGCTCGCGCATGCAGGTGCCCGTGGCGGCCGACCGCTTCGAGCGCTACGCCCGCGACCCTCGCGGCGTGCTGCAGACGCCGCTGCTCCCCCAGCCCGCGCAGGCCACGCCGCTGGCGCCCGGCGGGATCATCGGCGGCATGGTCAACCGCCAGCCGCTCGGCGTCGTGGCCTGCATCACGTCGTACAACTTCCCCATGGTCAACATGGCCGGCAAGGTGGCGCCCGCGCTGGCCGCCGGCAACACCGTGGTCGTCAAGCCGGCACCGCAGGACCCGCTGGCCATCGTGGAGCTCGTGCGCATCCTCAACGACGTCGGCTTCCCGCCCGGGTGTCGTCAACCTCGTCAACGGCAACGGTCCGGCCTCCTCCGCCGCCTTGGTCGATTCCGACGAGGTCGACTGCGTCAGCTTCACCGGCTCGACACAGGTCGGGCGTGAAGATCGGCGAGCAGGCCGCCCGCACCATGAAGCGCACGCTGCTCGAGCTCGGCGGCAAGGGCGCCTGCGTCGTCTTCGAGGACGCCGACGTGAAGGGCGCCATCGGCTGCATCGGCTCGACGTGGTCCTTCCACTCCGGCCAGATCTGCACGGCGCCCACGCGGGCCGTCGTGCACCGCAGCGTCTTCGACCAGGTGCGCGACGGGCTCGTCCAGATGGCGGGCTACCTCAAGGTGGGCGATCCCACCGACAAGGCCACCATCATCGGGCCGGTGATCTCGGCGGCGCAGCGAGGGCGGATCGAGGCGCACATCGAGACGGCGATCGAGGACGGCGGCGAGATCGTCCTCGGCGGCGAGCGCCCGGCCGATCTGCCGACCGGCTTCTACGTGGCGCCGACGCTGATCACCGGGCGACAACACCATGCGGGTGGCGCGCGAGGAGATCTTCGGCCCGGTCATCACCATGATCCCCTTCGACGACGAGGAAGAGGGCATCGCCATCGCCAACGACACCGAGTTCGGCCTCTACGACTACGTGTTCTCGAAGGACGGGGCCCGTGCGCTTGCGGGTGGCCAAGCAATCTGCAGGCCGGCCACGTCGGCGTCAACACCGCCCAGCGCAACCACGACGCGCCCTTCGGCGGCTTCAAGATGTCCGGTGTCGGGCGGGACGGCGGCGACTACGGGCTGCTGGCCTACACCGAGCCGCAGGCCATCATCTGGAGCTCGTGAGCGGGGGCGGTATCTGCTGCACCGCGCCCGGGTCGGTGCGATCAGCCCATCGTCTTGGCGCCGTCGATGCGTCTCGCGGATGATGTCGGCGTGGCCGGCGTGCTGCGCTGTCTCGGCGATGATGTGCAGGAGGACCCGGCGCGCCGACCAGGAGGCGCCGCTCGAACCACGGCGCATCGGGCAGGGGGTGGGAGACGTCGAGCGACGGCACACGTCATGATCAGGTCATCGGTCGCCCGGGCCGTCTCGCCGTAGCGGTCGAGGAGGAGCGCGCATCGTCTCGTCGTCGGCCATGTCGAAGGTGGCGGCGCGCGTTCGGCGAAGCTGCCCGCTGCGTCGGTCCTCGCACCGGCGGCGGCACCCTCCGTGATGAAGTTCGACCAGCTCTGCTCCACCAGCGTCACGTGCTTGACCAGGCCGCCGAGGCACAGCGCGCTGGCCGTCGGACGCAGGCGCACTGTTCTTCGGACAGGCCGCGCACGGTCCGCATCAGGAGCTTGCGCTGCTTGGCCAACGCCGCCATGAACTCCTGCGCTCCTCGTCGCTGCTCCGGCCGCTGCGTCATGCGTACCAACGTAGGCCCGTCCACGGAGAGCGCCTCCCGTGGAGTGCACGCCCGCCGTGCGTGGGGTAAGAACGGTGCATGGCAACCTTCCCCCACACGCCGATGCCGGCGCACGGCCTCCCCCGCGACGAGGTGATGCAGCGCCTGATCACCATGAAGCAGGACGACCAGGACTGGCGGGGCGGTCGCGTCTTCAGCCTCGTCTACTCGGCCGGCGACGAGGTGCACGAGCTCCTCTCCGACGCGCTGTCGCTCTACAGCGCCGAGAACGGTCTCAACGTCCTGGCCTTCCCGAGCATCGGCGTCATGCAGCACGACATCGTCTCCAACACCGCCTCGCTGCTCGGGGCCGACGACCCGGCGGCGGGGGGTGCGGTCGAGGGCTACCTGACCTCGGGCGGGACCGAGAGCCTGCTGCAGGCGGTCAAGACGGCCCGCGATGTGGGGCGGGACCGGGGCATCGCACGGCCACGGCGTGGTGGCGGCCGAGAGCGCCCACGCCGCCTTCACCAAGGCGGCCGACTACTTCGACGTCGACCTGGTCCGCGTGCCCGTCGACGACGACTTCCGGGTCCGCGCCGACGCCCTGGCCGACGCCTGCAACGACGAGACCATCATGGTGGTGGGCTCGGCCCCGACCTACCCCCAGGGCGTGATCGACCCCATCGCCGACATCGCCGCGCTGGCCCTCGAGCGGGGCATCCTGTGCCACGTCGACGCCTGCATGGGCGGCTTCCTGCTGCCCTTCCTGGCCGAACTGGGCCGCCTCGACGAGCCCTTCGACTTCCGGCTCCCGGGCGTGACCTCCATGTCGGCCGACGTGCACAAGTACGGCTACGCGTCGAAGGGTGTGTCGGTGATCCTGTACCGGACGCACGAGCTGGCCCGCAAGCAGCTGTTCGTGACCACCGACTGGCTGGGCGGCTTCTACGCCTCGACGGCCATGGCCGGGACCCGGCCGGCCGGGCCCGTCGCGGCGGCCTGGGCGGCCCTGATGCACATCGGCCGTGACGGCTACCTCGAGCTCACCCGCACGGCGCACGACGCGGCGCTGGCGCTGCGCGCCGGCATCGAGTCGATCGACGGCCTCGAGGTGCGAGGCGACCCGCCGGCCACCGTCATGGCCTTCGGCGCCCGCGACCCCGACGCCCTCGACATCTTCGCCGTGGGCGAGCGGCTGGCCGCCGAGGGCTGGTACCTCGACCGCCAGAACCGGCCCGACTCGTTGCACGCCACGGTGCACGCCGGCAGCGCCGCCACGGTCCCGCGCTGGTGACCGACCTGCGGCGGGCGGTCAAAGAGGTCGGGACGAGCGGCACCCGCACCGACCAACGGGACACCACCTACGGGCAGACCTGAGCAGCATCGGGCAGGTCTGAGCGTCAGCCGGCTCCAGGGTGACCTCGTCGACGTAGCACCAGATCCAGTCCTCGCCGGGCTGGAACGACTGCATGAGCGGGTGGCCCGACTCGTGGAAGTGCGCCGTGGCGTGCTGGTTGGGCGAGGAGTCGCAGCAGTTGACCTCCCCGCAGGACAGGCACAGGCGCAGGTGCACCCAGGTGCCGCCGATCTTCATGCACTCGCCGCACCCGGCCGGCGTCTGCGGATCGACCTCGGTGATCTGGTCCAGATGCGTGCAGCGGCAGCTCATGGGCGTGCTCCTCGTCGTTGTCTATGACGCCGTCATGCCGCCGTCGACCGGGAGGACCGCCCCGGTCAGGCCCGACGAGGCCGCGCCGCACAGCCAGGCGATCAACGCGGCCGGCTCCGCCGGCTCGAGCAGGCGCTGCACCAGGTGGTGGCGTGGCGAACTCCTCCGTCGAGGCCAGGCCGTAGACGGCGGCCGACGCGTCGAGCATCGGCCCGCGGGTCGAGCCGGGGCAGACCACGTTGGCCGTGATGCCGCTGCCGGCGAGGTCGGCCGCCAGGGAGCGGACGAAGCCGATGACCGCATGCTTGGAGGCGCTGTACGCGCTCAGACGCGGCAGCCCGAGCACCCCGGCGGTCGAGGAGATGGCCACCACACGTCCCTGCCGGGGCTTGGGCGCTCGAGCAGGGCCGGCACGGCGGCGGCGGCCAGATGGCGCACGCCGTTGACGTTGACGTCGAACTGCACGTCCCACTGGGCGTCGGGGATCTCCCAGGCCAGGGGGCCCGCCGCTGATCACGCCGGCCGCCGCGACGCGGCCTGCAGGCCCCCGAAATGCGTGACGGCCTCGTCCACGGCGGCACGCATGTCCGCTGCGCTGCGCACATCGCCGACCATCGTGCGCACGGCGTCGCCGTGGCGCCCGGCCACCTCCTCGAGGTCGGCCTTCGTGGAGAGCGGATAGTCGAGGGCCGGGTCGTCGGCGGAGCGGTCGACCGCCACGACCTGCCAGCCGGCCGCCACGAGCAGGTCCACCGTCGCCGCCCCCATGCCCCGCGCCGGCTCCGGTGACGACGGCGACCGGGCTCACGACGGCGCCTGGACCAGTGCGCCGACGACGGCGCCGTCAGGTCGCGCACGAGGCCGTCGAGGAGCGCCCGGCCCTCTTCGACACTCGCACCCGTGGGATCGCCCAGCACGCCGTTGGACGATACCGGTCGCACCCCTTCGGCGCGCAGCCGGGGCAGCAACGTGGCGATCGGCTCGGTGCGGCCCGGCTCGGCCAAGTCGAGTCGCACCGACCCCGGGTCGATGGCCAGGAGCAAGGATGTCTCGGTCCGGCCGGCGTGCGCGTCGCCGCCCGGCGTCATCGCCCGCCAGACGAGCACGTCGTCACCCTCGCCCGTGCAACGGCGCTGCGACCGCCACGAGCGCCTCCTCGTTCCCGCCGTGGGCGTTGACGAACACCACGCCGGCGAAGGACGCGCCGGGCCGAGCGCACCAGCTCGACGAGCAGGTCGGCCAGGACCTCATGGCCGAGGAGCAGCGTGCCCGGGAAGCTCGGCGTGCTCGCCGCTGGCCCCGTAGGCGCACGGCGGGCGCCACGGTGATGCTCGCGACAGCGGCGCCGCCAGCCCCGCCGCCACGGCCGCCGGCGATCCGGGTATCGGTGTCGAGGGGCAGGTGCGGCCCGTGCTGCTCGAGCGAGCCCAACGGGATCGCCAGCACCGAGCGAGCCCCGGTCGCCTCCACCTGGGGCCAGGTGGCGCCGGCGAGCTCCACGGCTCAGGTGCGGGCCGGCGAACGGAAGCGGACCGGGCGTGGGCACCGGGATCCGGCGTCCCCTCGCGGTCGACCTTGGAGTGGCCGAGCGCCGACTGCGGACGCGCGCGTCCAGCGCGGCCAGCGCGGCCTCGCCGTGCCCGTGGACGCACTCGGGATCCGGGCCGTCGAGCGGCAGGCCGGTGAAGAACTTGGCGGCCATGCAGCCGCCGCGGCAGGCGTCGAAGGAGCCGCACGACGCGCAGGCGCCGGCACTCTGCGGCTCGCGCAACGAACGTGAACAGGGCCGACTCCCGCCACACGGAGGGAAAGCCCCCCGGGTCACGCACGTTGCCGGCCAGGAACTGGCGGTCGATCACGAAGGGGCAGGCGTAGACGTCGCCGACGGGGTCGATGAGGCAGACGACCCGTCCGGCGCCGCACAGGTTCAAGCCGTCGAGCGGCTCCCCCAGAGCCGACAGGTGGAAGAAGGAGTCACCCGTCAGCACCCCGGGGCGCTCGACCAGCCAGTGGTAGAGCGTGCGTTGCTGCGCCGCCGTCGGGTGCAGCGTGTCCCACGTGTCGACGGCCCGTCCCGAGGGGCGCAGACGAGTCAGGCGCAGCTGGGCGCCGTAGGAGTCGGCGATGGCGGCCAGCGCATCGAGCTCCTCGACGTTCTGGCGGGTGACGACGACGCTGATTTTGAAGGGACCGAAGTCGGCGGCGGCCAGATTGTCCATGGCGCGCGGGCGGCGGCGAACGAGCCCTCGCCCCGCACCAGCGTCATTCGTGGCAGCGCGTGGCACCATCGATGCTGATCTGGACGTCCAGGTAGTCGAGCGCCGCCAGTTGCCGGGCCCGCTCGGCCGTCAGCCGGGTCCCGTTGGTGGAGAACTTCACGCCGACCTTGCGGTCGACGGCGTAGGACACCAGGTCGAAGAAGTCCGGCCGCAGCATCGGCTCGCCCCCACCGATGTTGACGTAGAAGACCTTCATGTCGACCATGTCGTCGACGATGCCCGCGCGCCTCGGCCGGCGTGAGCTCGTCCGGGTCACGCCGGCCCGACGAGCTCAGGCAGTGCACGCAGGCCAGGTTGCAGGCGTAGGTGAGCTCCCAGGTCAGGCAGATGGGAGCGTCGAGGCCCGCGGCTGAAGCGGTCTTGCAGGGCAGCGGTGCCGGCTCAACGGACATCGATCACCTCCGAGGCGGCCAGCCGCGCCAAGCGCCCGCCGATAGGAATCGTGCTGGCCTTCGGGCACGACCGCGGCGATGGCCTCGGCCGCACTCGGGTAGTCGTGCAATGACGACACCAGCTCGACCAGCAGGCCGCGACTTCAAGAAGACCAGCCGGCGGTTGCCGTAGTGATACGCCAGGCCCCGAACGACTCGTCGCGCAGGGCCACCTGCGGGTTGAGCTGCCACGCCTGCTCGACTGCGAACGCGGCCCGCCGCTGGCCTGCGCCTCGGTCACGCTCAATAGACGCCGCACATCCCGTCGATGGAGACCTCTTCCACCAGAAGCTCGTCGACGTCCTCGTCCGGACAGCTCCTCGACGTCCTGGGTGTCTTGGTCCTCAGCCAGCATCCCGACCTCCTCTGGGCACCGGCCCAGCCTATCCCCGGCCCCGGACTGCCAAGATTGAGCAGATGGCCCAGCCCAGCGCATCCGCGATCCCTCGGCGCTGCGGCCTGCGCCCCCCCGGGCCACGACGCCGCTGCCCGGCACCTTCACCCTGGGCGAGGACCCCGTCGACGCAGGAGTTCGACGGCGGGACCGTGCTGCTCGGCGGCAGCCCGCTCCGCCTGTTCCGGATCTCCGAGCGGGCGCGGCGACTCGTCGAGCGCTGGAGGAATGGCGCTGCGGTCGGGCCGCGCCGTTCTGCCCAACTGCTGGCGCGGCGGCTGGCGTCGGGCGGTGCCTTCATCCCCAGGCCGACCGTCGAGCATCGCTGACGGACCCGGCCGACGTCACCGTCGTGGTGCCGGTCCGCGACCGGCCCGACCAACTCGACCGGCTGCTCGACGCTCGGGGAGGGCTGGCCTGCATCGTGGTCGACGACGCGTCGGCCGACGCCGGGCGCGACCAAGGAGATCGCCGAGCGCCACGGCGCCGCCTTCATCGGGCTGGCCAGCCAACGTCGGCCCGGCCGGCGCGCGCAACGCGGGGTTGGCCGCGGTGCACAGCCCACTCGTCGCGTTCGTCGACTCCGACTGCGTGCCCGCCGACGGATGGCTCGGGCCGTTGCTCGGCCACTTCGACGACCCCGTGGTCGCCGCGGTGGCGCCGCGGATCGTCAGCGCCGGCCGGCCCCGCCGATTCGAAGCGGCCCGCGTCGTCGCTCGACCGTGGCACCGCGGCGGGCCCGGTGCGGCCCGGGAGCCGCATCCCCTTCGTCCCGAGCGCGGCTCTGCTGGTCCGGGCCGACGTGGCGACGGGACCCGACCTCTTCGATGCGGCGCTCCGTGGCGGCGAGGACGTGGACCTGGTCTGGCGACTGGACGAGGCCGGCTGGGACGTCCGCTACGTCCCGTCCAGCACCGTGGTCGCACGAGGGCCCGGCCACGCTCAAGGCCTTCCTGGCCCGCCGCGCCTTCTACGGAACGACGGCCGCGCCGTTGAGCCGGCGCCACGGGAAGGCCGTGGCGCCGGTGCACGTCTCCGGCTGGTCCCTGGCCGTCTGGGGCCTGCTGCTGGCTCGCCGGCCCGTGCTCGCGCTGGCCGCGCTGGCGGCATCCATCGTCATGCTGGCGCCGGCGGCTGCGCGGGCTCGTACGCGACCCGGTGGGCGTGGCCACCCACATCGCCGGCGGAGGCACGGCGCGCTCGGCGCTGCCGGCGCTCGCCTCGTTGACCCGGGCCTGGGCGCCCGCCTTCGTGCTGGGACTGGTCTTCCGCCGGACCCGTCGCGCCTGCAGCCCTGGCCCTCGTCCTCCCGGCCGTGCACGAGTGGGCCGCCGACCGGCCGGGCGCGCGACCCGGTCCGCGCCGTCGCCGTCCACGTGGCCGACGATGTCGCCTACGGCACCGGCGTCTGGGTCGGCTGCGCCCGGGAACGCACCCTCGTGCCGCTCATCCCGCGGATCGCCTGGCGTGCCCGCGTGTGGTCGGCACCCTCCTTACGCGAGGGACTGCAGCCCATCGGTGCCTGCCCCGCCGGACGCGACATCGCTCACGGTAGCCCTTGGCGAAGCGGAGTTGGCCGGCCTGATGCTCCCAGTCCGTCGCGTCCAGAAGGCGACGGCGATATCGTTGGACTCCACGACGATCGCATGCAGGCGCCGCGCCCCGAGCCCGGCCAGACGCTCCTCGGCCGCGCGCAGAAGGCCTGCCCGAGCCGGCGCCGACGTGCGTCCGGCGCGACCGCCAGCCGGTAGATGGCGCCGCGCCAGCCGTCCCATCCTGCGATGACCGAGCCCACGATGCGCCCGTCCGCCTCGGCGACGATGAGGGCGCCCGGGTCATGGCGCAGAAGGCCGCCGAGCGCCTCGGCCGAATCGGTCGACGTCGGCTCCGCTGCCTCCCGCCAGAAGGCCAGCACGCCCTCGATGTCGTCTGGCGTCGCCGGCCGGAACTCAGTCGTGCACGGGGCAATGCTAGGAACCCGAACCGGCGTGCCCGCTCAGTCGTGGCGGCGCGCCTTGAACACCTCGGCCCGGTAGCCGATGTCGACCGTCACGTCGCCGGAGACGCCGAGCGCGTCGCGCAGGACCCGGCGCGCCGTCTCGAACAGCCGCTCCCGGGCCTCGTCCTCCATCAGGATCACCCAGCTGAAGGTGCCCAGCAGTCCGATGAGCTCGTCGGCGTTGAGCGCCACGTCCCAGGTGAACACCTTCTGCTCGGGCTGGTCGAACGGGACCCCCGGCGGGATCTCGAGCGCCTGCACCGAGCGTGTTCCGGTCGCTCAGCGCCGCCGACAGCTCGGCCTGGCTCTCGTCGTCGATGCCCGCCGTGTGGGCCGTGCCCGCCCCGCTGAGCAGTGCCTGCGCCTGGGCGATGAGGCCCGTGTCGGGGTCGGGCCCCGACCACATCGCCGCCAGCGTGCCGCCCGGAACGAGAACCCGGCCCACCTCGAGCAGCGTGGGGACGGTGTCCATCCAGTGCCACGACGACGACGCCAGCACGGCGTCCACGCTGGCGTCGGGCAGCGGGATCGCCTCGCCCCGGCCGGCCACGCGCCCGCACGCCGGGGACCGACTCGGCCAGCACCGCCCGCATGCGGTCGTCGGGCTCCACGGCCACGACCTCGTCGGCCCGCCCGACCAGCAGCCGGGTCAGTGCGCCCGTACCGGCACCCAGGTCGACGACCGTGTGCACCGGCTCTGGGAGGACCCACTCCACCGCCGCCATCGGCGGCCCCTGTCGGTAGCGCTCGTACTGCGAGGCGGCGGTGCCGAAGCTGGCGGCACGCGCGGCCTTCTGTTCCGGGGTCAGGGAGGGCCGGCTCGGGCTCGGGCATGGTGCGACCCTACGTCGGGGCCCAGCCGATCGCCCGGAATGGGCGGTTCGAGCACGTCGCGTAGAGTCTCTCGGTCCCCGGTGCGTTCCCGGCGGTCGGGCACGACTCGGCAGCACGAGAGGTTCGGTCATGGCAAACAAGTGGTTCGAGACGGTGGCGGAGGCCCAGCGGCGCGCCAAGAAGCGCCTGCCCAAGTCGGTCTACGGCGCGTTGGTCGCCGGCTCCGAGCGGGGCCTCACGCTCGAGGACAACATCACCGCCTACTCCGAGCTGGGCTTCGCGCCGCACGTGGCCGGCCTGGCCCCCAGCCGGGACCTGGCCACCAAGGTCATGGGCCAGGAGATCTCCTTTCCCGTCCTCATCTCGCCCACCGGGGTCCAGGCCGTCCACCCCGGCGGCGAGGTCGCCATGGCGGCCGCGGCCGCCGCCCGCGGTACCGCCATGGGCCTCAGCTCGTTCGCCAGCATGCCGGTCGAGGACGTCGTCGCGGCCAACCCGCAGACCTTCTTCCAGATCTACTGGATCGGCACGCGGGACCAGATCGCGGCGCGGGTCGAGCGGGCCCGGGCCGCCGGGGCGGTCGGCCTCATCGCCACCTTGGACTGGTCCTTCTCGCACGGGCGCGACTGGGGCAGCCCCACCATCCCCGAGACGGTGGACCTGCGGGCCATGGCGCGCTTCGCCCCCGAGGCCCTGGCCCACCCACGCTGGTTGTGGTCCTTCGCCCGCACGGGGAAGATGGCCCGACCTGACCACGCCCAACATGGTGGCCAAGGGCCAGCCGGGACCGACGTTCTTCGGCGCCTACGGCGAGTGGATGGGGACGCCGCCGCCGAGCTGGGACGACGTGGCCTGGCTGCGCGAGCAGTGGGGCGGCCCCTTCATGTTGAAGGGCGTGAGCCGGGTCGACGACGCCAAGCGCGCCGTCGACGCCGGCGTCAGCGCCATTTCGGTCTCGAACCACGGCGGCAACAACCTCGACGGCACCCCTGCCACCATCCGCGCCCTTCCCGCGGTCGCCGCGGCGGTGGGCGATCAGATCGATGTCGCTCCTCGACGGGGGCATCCGGCGGGGCGGCGACGCCGTCAAGGCGGTGGCGCTGGGGGCGAAGGCCGTCATGATCGGCCGCGCCTCACTGTGGGGCCTGGCGGCCAACGGGCAGGCCGGGGTGGAGAACGTGCTCGACATCTTGCGCAGCGGCTTCGAGTCCGCGCTGCTCGGGCTCGGGCACAGCTCCGTCTCGCAGTTGAGCCCCGACGACCTGGTGATCCCCGAAGGCTTCAGCCGCCACCTGGGCTGAGATCAGCCGTCGAACTTGACGACGCCGCGCACGATGGTGCCCGCCGCCTGGTCCTCGTAGCCCTGCTGCACCTGGTCCAGTGTGTACTCCTGCGTGATGATCTCGTCGATCTTGAGCTCGCCGGCCTCGAAGAGGTTGAGCAGGTTCGGCACCTGCACCCGCGGGCTCTGCGAGCCGAAGACCGTGCCCAGGATGGCCTGGTTGAACATGGCCAGGTTGAACAGGTTGAGCTGCACGTCCATCTGGTCGAACGGCGCGATGGCCGTGACGACGATCCGGGCGTCCTTGGACCCGAGGCCGCACGCCTGCGCGATCAGCTCGCCCTTGAGCACGCCCGGCGTGAGGATGACCACGTCGGCGTTGCGGCCCATGGTGAGCTCGGGGAGCATCATCTGGGCATCGAGGATGGACGGGGCGGTGTGGGTGGCGCCGACCTCCTTGGCCTTCTCCAGCTTGAAGGGCACCGGGTCCACGGCGATGATGTGCCGCGCCCCGGCGATGCGGGCGCCCTGGATGGCGCCGGAACCGACGCCGCCGGAGCCGATCACCACCACCGTCTCACCCGGCTTCACCTTGGCCCGGTCGACGGCGGAGCCGAAGCCGGTGGCGATGCCGCAGCTGATGAGCGCGGCCGCCTTCATGTTGTCCCACGGGTTGATCTTCACGAGCGAGTTCTCGTGCACCACCATCTCGTCGGCGAACGTGCCGAGCTGCGCCATGCGGTTCAGGTCCTCGCCGGCCAGGTGGTAGCGGTAGGTGCCGTCGCTGATCATGCCGCCGGCCAGCGTCATCATCCCGAGATCGCACAGGTTCTGTCGTCCGGAGGCACACCAGTGACACGTCCCACAAGAGGGGATGAACGACACAGCGACGTGGTCACCCTCTGCCACCTGGGTCACGTTGGTCCCGACCTCGGTGACGATGCCGGACCCCTCGTGGCCGCCGACCACCGGGAACATGGACTTCACGCCCATCATCTCGAGCACCTCGGGCGTCTGGCTGATGTCGCCGGTGCGCAGGTGCTCGTCGGAGTGGCACATGCCCGACCAGACCATCTTCACCCGGACCTCACGGTTGCCCGGCGGGTCGATCTCGATCTCTTCGGTCTTCCAGGGCTCGTTGAGCCCCGTGCACACGGCTGCGCGCACCGTCGTCATTGGCAATCCCTCCCTGAGGTTGCGGCGAACCGGTCAGTCGGTCCGCACACTCAGTATCGTCCCCCGCCCGGTTGGGGACAACCGAGGCCGGCGGTAAGGTGCGCGCGTGACCGTCCCCGCTGCGTTCGCCGAGGTGGCGGCCCGGGTGCGCAACTGGGGCCGGTGGGGTCCCGACGACGAGATCGGCACCCTCAACCTCATCGACGACGCGGCCCGGCGCCGGGGCGCCGCCGCGGTCGTCTCGGGACGGGCCTTCGCCCTCGGGCTGCCGTTGTCGGAGGCGGAGGGGATCCAGCTGGGCTTCGTCGAGGGGCGGGTCAACCCCACCCGCACCATGGTCCAGGTGAACCAGCCGGTCAACGCCGACGAGCCCGACTGGGTCTGCTTCAGCGAGGACGTGGTGACGCTGGCCACGCAGTGCGCCACCCACTGGGACGCGCTGGCCCACAGCAGTTACGGCGGCGTCATCTATAACGGCTACCCGGCTTCGACGGTCTCGGCCGACGGGGCCGCCC
This sequence comes from uncultured Acidimicrobiaceae bacterium, assembly GCA_963744045.1. Lineage (GTDB taxonomy): Bacteria > Actinomycetota > Acidimicrobiia > Acidimicrobiales > RAAP-2 > Bog-473. Next base: position 56,430 of record CAVUSB010000019.1, on the reverse strand, counting down.
GCTGCGGCATCCATCGGCTCGGCCCGGTCGTCGGTCGGGGCGTCCTGCTCGACGTCGCCCGTGCCCTCGGACGCGACGTGCTCGAGCCGGGCCACCCCATCAGTCCCGCCGACCTGGACGCGGCCCGCGCGTTGGCGGGCGTCGACCTCGAGCCGGGCGACATCGTGCTGGTGCGCACCGGCCAGATGGTGCACCTCCGACCGGAGCAGCGCGACCTGGTCGCCTACACCTGGCCCTCGCCGGGACTCACCATCGAGACGGCCGAGTGGTTCCACCAGCACGACGTGGCGGCGGTGGCCACCGACACCCTGGTCTTCGAGGTCTACCCGAGCCAGCACGAGGACCTCTACCTGCCGGTCCATCTCCTGCACCTGGTGGAGATGGGCCTGACGCAGGGCCAGAACTGGGTGCTCGATGCGCTGGCCGACGATTGCGCCGCCGACGGGCGCTACAGCTTCCTGCTCGACGCCACGCCGCTGCCGTTGACCCAGGGGCTCGGCACGCCGCTCAATCCGATCGCGCTCAAATAGGGCCGCTCTTGCCCCGGCCGCGGGCCGTGGCGCCCCCGAGCGCCGGCCCGGTGCGCGGCCTGGTGCTCTCCCGCGGCGGGATCTCCGGCGGAGGAGCCTGTCGCCCGGTGACGGCCCAGTGCAGGGTCCGGGCCTGCGTATCGATCAGGTTGCGCGTCCGTATGCCCCAGAATTCGAAGCCGTAGCGGTGCGCGGACACGCTGGCGAACATGGCGACGAGCGTGCCGGCCACAGCCATCGGATCGGCGCCGGCGGGTGAGCAGGTGGCCCCGGCCGGGCCGCCCTCGGGCGACGGGGAGGCGGTGGCGATCACCTGCGCCAGGGCCACGGTCACGGCGTTCAGGGCCCGCACGCGGATGCCCCGCAGCTGTCCGTCGCCTTCCTCGGTCGCCAGGTCGACCACCCGGAAGACGGCCCGGTTGTCCTCCCAGTAGCCGAGAAAGCCCTGCGTGACCTCGAGCGCGGTGCTCCAGCTCGCCTCCGGCGACCAGTCCCCGCCGACCAGCTCGGCGAGCTGCCCCGCCTGGTCCACCATGCCCTCGGCCAGCACCTGGATCGCCTGCTCCACGTTGGCGAAGTACTGGTAGAAGGTCGCCGGCGAGGTCTGGGCCTGTCGCGCAATGTCGGTGACCTTGACCGAGCGCCAGGACGTCGTGGCCAGGAGCTCGACGGTGGCGTCGAGCAGGCGCTGGCGGGTCTGGAGGCCGCGCTCACCGGGCACCCGTCCGTCGGTCGTGGCGACCTGCTCGGCGTAGGCCTCGAGGTCGACGACGGCGGCCTCTCGCCCCGAGCTACGTCCTGCCATGAGGGCCCAGCGTACCGGCCCCGTCCCCGAAGACCCAGGTGGCGGTGCGGATACGCTGTGCGGATGGAGCAGACGCTGACCCGCCCGCTCACCCGCGCCCAGCAGGCCAGGCGCCAGCGCGTGATCGACGCCGCCATGGCGTTGGGGCTCGAGGGGGGCTACGAGGCGGTCCAGATGCGCGACGTCGCCGCCCGGGCCGACGTCGCCATGGGCACGGTGTACCGCTACTTCACGAGCAAGGACCACCTCCTGGCCGCAACCCTCGTGCACTGGGTCGAGCTGCTCGACAGCCGGATCGGGCAGCATCCGCCGAGCGGCGACCACCCCGCCGACCGCGTCCTCGACGTCCTCGACCGCGCCCTGCGCGCCATGGGCCGCCAACCCAAGTTGGTCACCGCGGTCTTCACCTCGTTGTCCTCGCCCGACCCGGCCGCCGTCGGGTGCCAGCAGCAGATCACGCTGCTGATGGAGGGGATCATCTCGCGGGCGATGGGCGAACGTGACGTCCCCGACATGTCGGACCGGGCCCGCATGATCGGCCACGTCTGGTACTCGGCCCTGGTCGGTTGGGTCAACGGCTGGTCCACCATGGCGCGCGTCTATGACGAGCTGGCCGTGTCGGTCCGGCTGCTGCTGCCCGATCAGCTGGTCGAGCGACGACACCGGCCTGACCTGGACGTTCCACCGGCAGGCTCGCAGCGGCGACCGACCGAATCGTCGCGATCGCTCGCGCTAGGGTCCCCCCCGATGAGCGTCGGCGCCACCACCCGCGGGTTGCCGATCGAGATCCGGGGACTCTCCAAGCACTTCGGAACGGTGCGGGCCGTCGACGACCTGTCGTTCACCGTCGAGCCCGGACGCGTCACCGGCTTTCTGGGTCCCAACGGGTCCGGCAAGACGACGACGCTGCGCATGTTGCTCGGCCTCGTGCATCCCAGTGCCGGGACAGCGACCGTCGCCGGGCGCCGGTACCAGGACCTGGAGAACCCCACCTCCACCGTCGGCGCCGTGCTCGAGGCGACGAGCTTCCACCCGGCGCGCCGGGCCCGCACCCACCTGCGCATGGCGGCCCGCGCCGGAGGCCAGCCCGACGCGCGCGCCGACGAGGTCCTCGGGCTCGTCGGCCTGACCGGTGATGCCAAGCGCAAGATCGGTGGCTTCTCCATGGGCATGCGCCAGCGGCTGGAGCTGGCCACCGCCCTCATCGGCGACCCCGACGTCCTCATCCTCGACGAGCCGTCCAACGGGCTCGACCCCCAGGGCATCGCCTGGCTGCGCGACTTCATGCGTTACCTCGCCGGCGAGGGCCGCACGGTGCTCGTCTCGTCCCACCTGCTGTCCGAGATGGCCCAGACCATCGACAACGCGGTCATCGTGTCGTTCGGCCAGCTGAAGGCGCAGGGCACGCTCGAAGAGATCACGGCCGGCATCACGAGCGTGGTCATGCGGGCCCGCACCCCCGAGGCCGACCGCCTCGCCGGCGTGCTCACCCAGGCCGGCATCGCCTTCCGCCGGCTCAGTCACGACGAGGTCGCGATCGACGGCGTCACCCCCGAGAAGGTCGGGCCGTTGCTGGCCTCGAACCAGATCATCCTCTACGAGCTCGTCCAGGAAGGCGGCGACCTCGAGTCCGTCTTCCTCTCCCTCACCTCGGGTCTCGGGTTCGGCGACGTGGCGGGGCACGCGTGATCAACGCCCTGCGTGCCGAGCTCCTCAAGATGCGCTCCATGCCCGGCGTGTGGGTCAGCTTCGGCCTGGTCTTCCCGCTGACCATCCTCCTCGTGCTGGCCGTGCTGGCTTCGGCCGGCGGGTTCCCGGGCCACACCTTCTACTTCGTCTCTGCGCTGCGCCAGCGGCGCGAGCTCCTCGGCGCCGGCTACTTCGGCATTGAGGTCCTGGCGCCGGTCATCGGCGTGCTCTGCGTCACCAGCGAGTACCGCCACAAGACCATCACCACGTCGCTCGTGCTCGTCCCGGTGCGCAGCCGCGTGCTGCTGGCCAAGGTCATCACCGTGGCCATCTGGGCCGTCCTCTTAGCGGCGTTGTCGCTCGCCGCCGTCTTTCTCGTGGGACTGCCCTGGAACGCCGCTCTCGGCGGCGTCACGTCACAGGTGACCGACCAGGTCGGCGCCGTCGTACCCGGACTCGTGGCCTCGGCAGTGCTGCTCGGCCTGTTCGGCCTCGGCTTCGGGACCCTGGTCAAGAACCAGGTGGCGGCCATCCTCCTCACCATCGGAGGCACCCTCATCCTCGAGGGCATCCTCGAGGTGCTGGCCCGGGCCATCTTCCACTACGACCTGAACTGGCTCCCCAACGCGGCCGGCGCCGCGCTGGCCGGGGACATCGCCCGGGGCCTCGGCGGCGGCGGGGGCGGGAACGGGCAGTCGACCGGCCTCCGTCTTCTCACCTGGTGGCAGGGCGGGCTGGTCATGTTGGGCTGGGGTCTGGTGCCGCTGACCATCGGCTACTTCACCACCTTCCGCCGCGACGTCACGTAGCGCCGGTTGCGTCGGTGTCGGTGTCGGCGTCGGCGTCGGCGTCGTCCCCGTGCGCCGGGCAGAAGTCGCTGTCGCCGATCCGCGTCCACCCGACCTCGACTGCGGCAACGGTTCGGACGTGTTCGACCAGCTCGACTTCGCCCGGTTCCTCGCGGATGAGCTCGTCGACATAGACCACGCATTCAGGGTTGTCGCACAGAATCCGATGCACGCGCAGCGTTGACATGGTGCCGTCCTTCCGAAGTGGTTCCGATGCTGTGGCACGCATACTCGCGCGTGCAGCAGGTGGCCTCAGCTGCGCAGCACGACGCCGGGCCGTGCCGCCAGGCCGTCTTCGGCGGGCGTGCCGTCGACCCGGATCGGCACGCCGTTCACCAGAGTGTGGGTCATCCCCACCGGAGCGTCCGCCGTCAGGCGCTCACCGTCGGCGGGGAAATCGTGCACACGCCGCAGCGGCCCCGGAGCCACGGTGTCGGGGTCGAAGACGCACAGGTCGGCCGCCTTGCCCACCTGCACCGTCCCCCGGTCGTCCAAGCCGTAGACGCCGGCCGGCTCGCCGGTCAGCTTGTGGATGGCTCGTTCCAGGGGCATGACCCCGCGTCCGCGGACCCAGTTCCCGAGCAAGTCCGTCGAGAAGCAGGCGTCGCAGAGTTGTGACACGTGCGCACCGGAGTCGGCCAGGCCCAGGAGCACGTTGTCGCGCGGCAGGAGCCAGGCGATGGCGTCGGGGTCGTCGTTGGCCAGCACCGACCAGAAGCGCGCCTCGAGATCGTCGTCCAAGGAGACGTCGAGCATCACGTCGAGCGGCGTACACCCCCGCTCCTCGGCCAGCACCGCCACCGGGTGGTCGGCCAGCTCGGGATGCGCGCGCGACTCGGCCACCGAAATGGCGGCCCAGTTGAGCGGGAACCCACCCGCCTTGCCGCTCACGTCCTCCCACGCCGTCGCCCGCCAGGACGGGTCACGATAGGCGGCGACGCGCTCGGACTTCGACTTGCCCATCAGCGCGGCGAAGGTGGGACGCATGTTGAGAGTGAAGGGCTCGGACAGGTTCATCTGGAACACCAGGGGCCGGCACGACACCTGGGGCCAAACCTGGACACCGTCGGCCCAGGCCTCGTCGTGCTCTGCCACCACCTTCTCGTGGTAGGGGTAGCCCTTCACCGTGAGCAGCGCCGTCCAGGTGAAGGGGCGTCCCACCTCTCGCTGGAGCGCGAAGACCTCCTGGTTGGAGAAGACGCCGCCCGGCAGCAACGCCACGACACCGCGCCCGCACTGCTTGACCGGCTCGAGCAGGGCGCGGAGCTCGGCCAGGTCGGCCACCCGTGAGGGCACCGGCCGGCCGCTGTCGCCGTTGTGGGTCGGTGACGCGCTCGAAGCGAAGCCGGCGGCGCCGCCCGCCATGGCGTCGGCCACCACGGCCTGCATGATCGCGATCTCCTCGTCGGTCGCCGGACGCTCGTACGCGTCCTCGCCCATGACGTAGAGGCGCACGGCGGTGTGGCCGACGTAGCACCCGAAGTTGAGTGCCGTGCCCCGCGCCTCGACGGCGTCGAGATACTGCGGGAACGTCTCGAACTCCCCCCACGGCACGCCGGCCGCCAGCGTGGCGAAGCTCATGTCCTCCACGTGCTGGAGGGTGCGGGCCAGCAGCGGCACGCCATCGGCGCGGATGGGCGCGATGGAGAAGCCGCAATTGCCTGCGATGACCGACGTCACGCCGTGGAAGGACGACGGCGTCAGGTTCGGGTCCCAGAAGACCTGCGCGTCGTAGTGGGTGTGGATGTCGATGAAGCCCGGGCTGACGACCTGGCCGGAGGCGTCGAGCACCCGCCGGCCCTCGAGACCGGGGCCGATGCCGCTGATGCGGCCGCCGGTGACGGCGACGTCGGCCGAGCGGCCGGGTGCGCCCGTGCCGTCCACCACGGTCCCACCCCGGATGACGATGTCTGCGTCCATCCGCCCATCGTCGCAGCCCTTACGCCCCGTTGCACGCGGTGGACGGGTCCCGCCCAGGTCCGGATACCGTGGACACGCAGCACCTGGCTGAATTGGCGGGCTTGGGCAGGGGAACACCGCGGCCGCTGGGCGCGGAATGCGCGGAATTGGAGGACGACGCATGGCGGTTCGGTTTTTCGGATCCAAGGCGACCCCGCCCCGCGACGACTCCCTGCAGATCTCCGGTGCCATCGTGGCCCCCTCCGACGGCCCCTCCCCGTCGAGCTCGTCGACGCCGGGCGGGCCCCGCACGGCCTCGGGGTCGTACGGGACCAGTACGAGCGGAAGATCCGCAAGAGCCCCACCATCCGGATGGTGCCCAGTTCGGTGATGGTGGAGGGGCGGCGCCTCCGCTTCGCCGTCTCCGACAACGTCGGTGCCTACGGGCCTGACGGCCCCGGGTCCCCGCCCATCTGGGCGGTGAACATCCATGGCTACTTCGCCGGCGGGGGCATGTACTGGCGCGAGAGCGCGCGGCTGGCCGAGCAGCTGGGCTGGCGGGTCATCAACCCGAGCCTGCCGGGCTTCGGAGGCAGCGACCCCCTCGACTGGTCGGACGTCTCCATGGAGAACCTGGCCAACCAGGTCATGGCCATCGTGCACAAGGTCGACGCCGGACCGGTGGTGTTGCTCGGCCACTCCATGGGCGGCGCGGTGGCCGTGCAGTTCGCGCACGACCACCCGCGCCGGACCCTTGGTGTCATCTACCGCGACGGCATCAGCACGCCCTCGTGGAAGGAGCGCCACGGCGTCCTGCCCAAGGTGCTCTCGCCGCTGCTCCCCGACGTGGCGCCGATGGTCGACATGATCGCGGCTGTCGTCTTCGACCTACCCGACCTCTTCATCGGCCGCATGTACTCGACCGTGCGCGCCGTGCTGCCCGACATGCGCCAGAACATCCGCACCATGACCCAGACGATGCCCGTCGGCAGCATGCTCATGGGCGTGGATCAGCGCAGCGAGGTCCGCCATCTCGTGGCACAGCAGATCCCGATCCTCAATGAGTGGGGCTGCTTCGACCGCATCACGCCCGGGGGCACCGCGCTCGAGTTCGCGAGCATTGCCCGCTCGCCGGTGCTCTGGGTGCCGGGCGGCCACAGCTGGATGCTGGCCCGGCCGCAGGGCCAGTCCGACATCCTCACGCATCTCGTCCAGGGCGTGGCCTTCAGGGCGCAGGTGGACGACCGCTGGCGCCAGCTCACGCCGCGCGAGTACTCGCTGCGCGCCGTGAACTGAGCGGCGCCATGACCGGGCAGCCGCACGCCCGACGGCGAGCGCGGTGATCGACCGCCTCCTCCAACCGCTGCTGTCGCTGCACGGCTGGCAGGCCTACACGCTCGTCGGCCTTCTCGTGTTCGCCGAGGCGGCCGTGATGCTCGGCTTCGTGTTCCCCGGCGAGACCGCTGCCATCCTCGGGGGCGTCCTGGCCTCCAAGGGCGGGGTCGACCTGACCGCCATCGTCGCCGTCGTCGTCGTCTGCGCCATCGTCGGCGACTCGGTGGGCTACGCCGTCGGCGAGAACTGGGGACCCCAGCTGCTGCGGCTGGGGCCCTTGCGCAAACGACAGAAGGGGATCAACGCCGCGCTCGACCAGCTCAAGCGACGCGGTCCCGTCGCGGTCTTCGTGGCCCGCTTCTCCGCCTTCCTGCGTGCCGTCGTCCCGGGCCTGGCCGGCCTTTCCTCCATGCACTACCGGACCTTCCTGGCGGCCAACGCCGTCGGCGGACTGTGCTGGGGCGTCCTCTACACCCTGCTCGGCTACTTCGTCGGCCAGCGGGTGGAGAAGGCGACCGGCATCGCGTCGGACGTGGTGCTCGGGCTGATCGTCGTGGTCATTGTGGTGCTCGTCGTGCGCCACTACCGCCGGGACAAGGAGGAGTTCCAGGGAGCGTCGGAGTCGGCCCTGCCGGGCAACGACGCCTCTGGGTGATCACGGTCGACCCAGCACGGCGCGGTCGCCGGCCCGCAGTCCGGCCACGACCCGAGCGAACTCCCCCGCGGCATCGTCGCCCACGGCGTCGGTGTCCATGAAGTGCACGGCCGCAGGGTCGCTGCGGTCCACCCCGAAAAGGCCGTAGCGGGGCTCGTAGGTGCCCCACTCGTAATTGTCCATCAGCGACCAGTGGAAGTAGGCGGTCACGGGAGCGCCTGCCGCCACGGCATCCACCATGGCGCCCAGGTGCTCGCGCACGTAGCGCGGTCGGTCCATCCCGTCCTCGCGCGGGACGGCCCGCCCGTCGACCGTCCGCGTCGCCATGCCGTTCTCCACGACCCACAGCGGGAGGCCGGGGCGGAGCGCTGATTCGGTGAGGCACCAGGCGCGCAGCGCCGCCGGATGTGATTCGACGTCCCAGTAGGCGCGCCCGAACGACCAGTCCCGCGTGCCCTGCGGCGTGCGCCGTCCCGGGACGCGCATGGCGTGGCTGGCCACCGGGTCGTACCAGTCGAAGCCGACCGCGTCCATGACGCGCGGCCGCGCCGACGCGTACACCGCCTCGACGACGCGCCGTGGGGCCGGGCGGCGTGTCAGGCCGCGCAGACGGGACCAGGCGGCGCCGCGGCTGGGCTCGCGCACCGCGCCGTAGGGCGACATCGCGGCGAAGTACCGGCGTATCACCGCCTCCCCGGCATGGAGCGGCGGGAAGGCGGCGTCGTGCACCGTCCGGCGCTCGTCGATGTAGCGGTCCACGTCGTCGGGGTCCACGCCGGCATCGCGCAGCTGCAGCAGGTCCAACAACATGCGGTCGTGTTCGTAGACAGAGGACGAGCTCGTGTTGACGGTCACCTCCGCCTCGGGCTGGAGCGCCGTCACGACGTCGGCCGCCAGCACGTGGGCCGTCAGGATGTTGTCGAGCGCGCTGAAAGCGTCGGAGACGGCCATGCGCCGTCCGGGCGGGCACGCCCCCTCGATCCACCCCATGAGGGTCACGATGTTCGGCTCGTTGATGGTCACCCAGCGACGGCAGTACGGCGCCAGCGCCGGCACGACCCGCTCCACGTGGCGGGCGAAGATGTCGGGTGAGCCGGGCCGCAGCCAGAACTCCTCGCCGAGCCAGAACGGATGCGTGAAGTGGTGCAGCGTGACGATGGGCTCCAGGCCGCGCTCGACACACATGGAGAGGATCTCGGCGTAGCGCTCGAGCGCCGCCGCGTCGAAGGCACCGGGCTGTGGCTCGAGCCGCGCCCATTCCACCGAGAGGCGGAAGGCGTTGCAGCCGATGGCGGCCGCGCGGTCGAGCGCCTCTTCGGGGTGACGCCAGAAGTCACAGGCCAGACCCGAGCGGGCGGCCCGCCCGGCGCCTTCCCAGGCGGCCCAGTTGTTGTGGGGCTCGCCGTCGCCGTTGAAGCCGCCCTCGACCTGGTACCCCGAGGTCGCCACCCCGACGGCGAAACCCTCGCCGAGAAGGCTCGCCCGTGCCGTCGCCGACGACGTCGCGTCCTCGTTGGGGCGTCGACGTGGCTTTGCGGGAACGGGAGCGCCGGGTGGAGGGGAGGTCGGCATCCGTTCAGCTTGGCAGGCGCAGCGGACACCCGTGCGGGGCCGCGGCGCGCCGGCGCCGGGAACCGGTCAGTGCGGACGGGCCGTCGAGCGCATGCTGGCCAGGGCCGTCGTGACGATGTCGACCTCGTCCCGGGCGTGGCGGACCATGGAGCGAACCTGCGGCTCGGTCGCGTCGCTGCCGGCCCGCACGGCGGCGGCCTGCACGTCGCGGGCGGCGCCGATCACCTCGGCCACCTGGCGGCGCACACCGGCGCGGCTCGAGCCCGGCGGGAGGCGGCGCTCCAGGCGGAGCAGGCCGTCCAGCTCGTCGGCGACGCGCTGCAGCGAGCGGCACACGGCCGGCAGCTCGGCCACGGGGGCGTCGCGGGACTCGGCATGGGCCACGGCGATCTCGGCGTCCTCGACCGCGACGCGCAGGCGGCGGCGCACCCGTGCAGCCGCGCCGCGGCTCAGGTCCTCGGGAGTCGCCCGTCCGGAGTAGCGCTCCCGGCCTGCGGCCACGAGCGCCAGAGTGGCCAGGACGCCGCGGACCGCCACGTGCCCGTGCAGCAGGCGCCAGTGGCGGCGCACGTAGCTGCGCCCGACCAGGAAGGCGGCCGTCAGACCCAGCCCGACGACGAGGCCCGCGATGACGAGGAACTCGAGCACGTGGGCCACGAAGGTCACGCCCACAATGCTACGCAGGAGCGCCCCGATTGCCTACCGCACCCTCCATCGGCCGCCCGGTCCCCGCCGCCGCCCGCCTCCCCACCGGCGTGGACGCCGGGTTCGGTAGCCTCGGCGGCGCACCACGCCGGCCCGGCCGGCGGACGCCGACGAACGCGACGCACCAGGAAAGGGAGCACCATGGCAGACGAAGTGCTGCGGGAACGCCGGGGGCATGTGGAGATCCTCACCATCAACCGCCCCGAGGCGCGCAACGCCATCAACGGTGCGGTGAGCCAGGCGATGTCCGCCGCCCTGGACGAGCTGACCGAGGACGACGACTGCTGGGTGGTCGTGATCACCGGGAGCGGCGACAAGGCCTTCAGCGCCGGCATGGACCTCAAGGCCTTCAGCAGCGGCGAGGGCGGCAGCATCATGGGCGCCAGCGGAGGCTTCGGAGGGATCACCCAGCGTGCCTTCCCCAAGCCGATCATCGCCGCGGTGAACGGGTCAGCCCTGGCCGGCGGTTTCGAGATCATGCTCTCGTGCGACCTCGTGGTCGCCGCCGAACACGCCACGTTCGGCATCCCCGAGGCCAAGCGCGGCCTCATTGCCGGGGCAGGGGGGCTGATCCGGATGCCCAAGCGCCTGCCCATCGCGGTCGCCCTCGAGCTGGCCATGACCGGCGACAGCATCGATGCCGCCCGGGCCTTCGAGCTGGGCCTCGTCAACCGGGTGGTGCCCGCCGACGTCGTGCTCGAAGAGGCCATCTCCCTGGCTGATCGCATTGCAGCCAACGCGCCCCTGGCCGTCCGCTACTCCAAGAGCGTCATGAAGCAGGCCGCCGAGGTCTCCGAGGCCGAGGGCTGGAAGCTCAACGCCGAGGCCGTGGGCGTGGTCTTCTCCTCCGCCGACGCCATGGAGGGCCCGATCGCTTTCGCCGAGAAGCGCCCGCCGAACTGGCAGGGCAAGTAGGCCGGTGCTGGCCCCGACCCTCGTCGCCGTCCGCCTGACCCTCCACGTTCTGGCGGCGACGGTCTGGGTCGGCGGCCAGATCGTGATGACCGGCCTGGTGGGACCGGCCCGAGGGCTCGGGCCCGACGCCCCCAAGACCCTGGCCCGGGCCTTCGCCCGCCTGGCCTGGCCTGCCTTCGCCGTCCTGGTGGTGACCGGGGTCTGGAACATCAGCGCAGAGGGCTACGCCAACGGGGACACGGCCTGGAAGGCGGTGCTGATCGCCAAGATCGCCGTGGTCGCCCTGGCCGGCCTCGGTGTGCTCCTGCACCAGCGGGCCACCACGCCGGGCGGATTGGCCCTCTGGGGCTCGGTCGGAGGCCTGGCCAGCGTGGTTGCACTGGTGATGGGCATCCTGCTGGCGGGGTGACTCCGAATAGCGGGAGATGTCGCACAAACGTCGCGCGCGGGAACCCGTGCGTGGGAATGGGTCTAACCTTGAGGGCAGCCCACTCCCCTGTGGACCCGGGTGAAGGAGAACATCAACATGCTCGCTGACATTTTCGGCCCCGACCTACTGATCGTGGTCATCGTCCTGGTGGTGCTCCTCTTCGGAGGCGCCGCCATCCCAAAGCTGGCCCGCAACCTCGGCTCGGCCAAGAACCAGTTCGAGAAGGGGCTGGAGGAGGGGAAGGCCAAGCCGGCCACGACCACCTCTGCCGCCGCGGACACGGCCGCCCCCTCGACCGAGGAGAAGGCGCCGGGCGCCTGACGCCGACGACCCTGGGGGGCCATGCCATCTGACGTCCTCGCCGTCGCCGAGCGCCTGTGGAACGGCGACGTCTCGACTTCCACCTTCCACCCGGTCGACCACATCGGCGGCTTCGTAGAGATCACCGATGGCGTCGGCTTCTGCCCCTCCTTCGCCAACGTCTCCTCGTTCGCCACCGAGGACGGCCTCGTCCTCGTCGACACCGGCAGCGCACCGCTGGCCCAGGTCGTCCACGACGACATCCGCACCTGGAGCGCTGCCCGCCTCAACACCGCCGTCTACTCCCACGGCCACATCGACCACGTCTTCGGCGTCCCGGTCTGGGAGGAGGAAGCGGCGGCGCAGGGCTGGGCCGCCCCCGAGGTCATCGCGCACCATGCCCTGCCCGCCCGCTTCGACCGCTACATCTTCACTGCCGGCTACAACACCATCATCAACCGTCGGCAGTTCGGCTTCACCGATCTGAACTGGCCGACCGAGTACCGCTACCCGGACCGGACGTACCACGACACGCTGGATCTCTCGGTCGGCGGACGGGATTTCTCGCTCCGCCACGAGAAGGGCGAGACCGACGACCACACCGTCACGTGGCAGCCCGACAGCCGGGTCCTCTGCTGCGGGGACCTCTTCATCTGGGCCTCGCCCAACGCCGGCAACCCCCAGAAGGTGCAGCGCTACCCGCGGGAATGGGCCGCCGCCCTGCGCCGCATGCTCGAGCTCGACGCCGAGTTCCTCCTCCCTGGCCACGGCTTTCCGGTCATGGGAGCCGACCGGGTCCGTATTGCCCTCACCGACACGGCGGACCTCCTGGACTCCCTGGTCGACCAGACGCTCGCCGTCATGAACGCGGGCGGGCGGCTCGATGACGCCATACACGCCGTCCGCGTCCCCGCCGCTCTCGAGGCCCGGCCCTTCCTGCAGCCCGTCTACGACGAGCCCGAATTCATCGTCCACACGGTGTGGCGCCAGTACGGCGGGTGGTGGGACGGCAATCCCGCCACCCTGAAGCCGGCGCCCGAGCGCGCCCTGGCCGCCGAGCTGGCCGCCCTGGCCGGTGGTCCCGGCGCCCTGGCCGACCGCGCGCTCGAGCTGCTGGCCCTCGCCACCGACGGGCCCGAGGGGGACGCGGCGGAAGGGGCGTTGCGCCTGGCCGGCCACCTGGTCGAGCACGCCTGGCTGGCCCAGCCCGACGACGAGGGCGTGCAGCGGGCACGCCAGCAGGTCTTCGCGGCCAGGGCCTCCCGGGCCACCTCGACCATGGCACGGGGCGTCTTCACCTGGGCCGCCAACGAGTCCGGACCCGCCCATTCGCACTGAGGGAGCCCGGCGCCGCGCCGCCCCGGCTGCGATTTCCAATTTTTTTGCTGCGTTCGATAGTGTCGGCGCGGTGGACTCGTCGCTGACCAGCCCGTCTTCCGACACACCCGAAAGCCCAGCTCGCAGCACCAAGAAATTCACGCCGTCGGCTCGCTGCCGTCGCGGTCGGCCTCGGGCGCCATCCTCCTCACCGGCTGCCAGCTCCCGACGTTCGGCGCCTACAAGGGCGCGACGTCCCAGGCGCAGTCCACCTTCCGCCTCTGGCAGGGCTTCTTCATCGCCGGCATCATCGTGGGCGGCTTCACCCTGCTCCTGATCGTCTGGGCCATCTTCCGCTACCGGCGACGCTCCGACGATCTGCCCGTCCAGACGCAGTACCACACGCTGACCGAGGTCATCTACACGGTCATGCCCATCCTGATCGTGCTCGGGCTCTTCTGGGCGACGGTCGTGGTGGAGAACGAAGTCACGGCGGTGACGCCCAACCCGGGCGCAGTCATCCACGTCTATGCCTTCCAATGGGGCTGGGAATTCGAGTACCCCAACGGCGTCAAGGTGATCGGCCAGACCACCGAGTCCCCGACCATGGTGGTGCCGACGGGACAGACGACGCGCATCTACTTGCGCTCCTACGACGTGCTGCACGGTTTCTACGTGCCCGAGTTCAACTTCAGCCGCTACGCCAGCCCCGGCTACTGGACGAGCTTCGATCTCAACGTCCTGCACGACGGCGTCTACCGCGGCCAGTGCACGCAGCTGTGCGGGCTGTACCACTCCCTGATGTTCTTCAATGTGCGTTCGGTGTCGCCGGCCGCGTACGCGACCTGGCTCCGCACCACCAGGGCCTTCCAGACGGCCCATCCCTCGTCCATCGGTCAGCTCCCGGGCGCCCTGCATGCCAACCAGAACGGCACCGTTCCCAGCGGGAACTCGGGCAGCGGGAACACCGGCAATACAGGAGGTGTGCTCTACGGTGACTGACGTCATCGCCCCACCGGGCGTCCATGAGCTCCACCTCCCACCCGTTCCCCCGGGCGGTCACGAGCCGTCGCACGGCGGGCACGAGGACCACGGGCCCAGCGGCATCCTCAAGTGGCTGACCTCGACCGACCACAAGGTCATCGGCCTCAGCTACATGATCACCGCCATCGCCATCTTCTACCTCTCGGGGATCATGGCTCTCCTCATGCGGCTGCAGCTCACGACGCCACACGCGTCGCTGCTGAGCTTCTCGCAGTACAACGCGCTGTTCACCATGCACGGCAGCCTCATGCTGTACCTCTTCGCCGGGCCTTTCGCCTTCGGAGGTCTGGCCAATTACGTGGTGCCACTGCAGATCGGGGCGCCCGACATGGCGTTCCCCCGCCTCAACGCGCTCAGTTACTGGCTGTACCTGACCGGGTCCATCACCATGCTGATGACCTTCTTCGTGGCCGGCGGCGCCGCGCAGTTCGGTTGGGTCGCCTACGCGCCGCTCTCGAGCGCCACGAGCTCCCCCGGCGCCGGACCCGACCTCTGGATCATGGCGCTGGCGCTGACGGGCTTCTCGGCCATCTTCACCGGCGTCAACCTGTGCGGGACCATCTTCTACCTGCGCGCACCGGGCATGACCATGTTCCGCATGCCGATCTTCACCTGGAACATGCTGGTGACCGGGATCCTCATCCTGATCGCGTTCCCGGTGCTGACCGCGGCGCTGATCATGCTGTTCGCCGACCGCCACTTCGGCACCCACATCTATACGGCGGTCGGGTGCCACTTCGTGAGTGGCGCGCCCATGGCGTCGTGCGGATCGCCGCTGTTATGGCAAAACCTCTTCTGGTTCTTCGGCCATCCCGAGGTCTATATCCTCGCCCTGCCGTTCTTCGGCATCGTCACGGAGATCCTGCCGGTCTTCTCCCGCAAGCCGGTGTTCGGCTACAAGGGCATGGTCTTCGCCACCATGGCCATCGCCGCCCTGTCCACCGGGGTGTGGGCACACCACATGTTCACGACCGGCGCCGTCCTGCTGCCTTTCTTCTCGTTCCTGAGCCTGCTGATCGCGGTGCCGACCGGCATCAAGTTCTTCAACTGGATCGGCACCATGTGGCACGGCCAGCTCACCTTCACCACACCCATGCTGTTCTCGATCGGATTCCTGTTCGCATTCCTCATGGGTGGCGTGACGGGCATCATGCTGGCGTCACCGCCGATCGACTTCGCGACCCACGACACCTACTTCGTGGTGGCCCACTTCCACCAGGTGCTTTTCGGGACCGCCGTGTTCGCCGGATTCGCCGGCGTCTACTACTGGTATCCCAAGATGTTCGGCCGCATGCTCCGGGAGAGCCTGGGCAAGTGGCACTTCTGGCTCATGTTCATCGGCTTTTGGATCACCTTCATGCCCCAGTACGTGGTCGGTCTGCTCGGCATGCCCCGCCGTGTGGCCAGCTACCCGTCCAACCTCGGCTGGGAGAGCTACAACATCGTCTCGACGGTCGGCGCCTTCATCATCGCAATTTCCTTCGCCTTCCTGCTGGTGAACTTCGTCGTCTCGTGGCGCAAGCCCATTCCCGCCGGCAACAACCCGTGGGACGCGCACACTCTGGAGTGGTTCACCACGTCGCCGCCGCCCCACCACAACTACACCCACCTCCCGCCGATCCGCTCGGAGCGCCCGACCTGGGACTACAACCACCCTGAGCATCTGACGGTGCCGCACGGCCGCAACGCGCACTCCAACGGCAACGGCAACGGCAACGGAAATGGGCACGGGAAGGGTGACGGGAACGGGAAGGTGGCCGCCGGCGTATGAAGATCGAGTCGCTGTTCCTGCTCTTCCTCGGCGTCTTCTTCGGCATCGTCGGCCTCATCTACTGGTTCTGGGGTTACGACGACGGCGGCGGCGTCATGCTGCTCGGTGCCACGCTGCTCGGCTTCCTGCCCGGGCTGTACTACTTCTTCTGGCACCGGCGCTTCCACGGCCACAAGTACTTCTACTGGGGCAAGGTCCACGCGGCGGGCGACCGGCCCTCGGACCGCGAGGACGCGGAGATGGCCGACGGTGCCGGGACGATCGACTCCTTCCCCGGCTCTTCCATCTGGCCCTTCGTGCTCGGCATGGGTGCCTTCACGACGGTGCTCGCACTGGTCTTCGGGAGCTGGCTGGCTTTCATCGGCGTGCCGCTGATCCTGACCGCGCTCACCGGCGTCACCGCCGAGAGCCGGCGCGGCGGCACCGTCTGACCCAGCAGGGGCCGCCGGTAGCCTGATCCGGTGGCAGCGACATCGCACCAGACGCAGGAGCTGCCACGCGGACTCGTCGTCCTGATCGCCGTCGCCACCGGCGCGGTGGTGGCCAACCTCTACTACGCGCAACCTGTCTTGCATCAGGTTGCGCGGTACGTTCCACTCCGGGCCCGGGGCGACCTCGACCATCATCACGGCCACCCAGATCGGCTATGCCGCCGGCCTGCTGCTCGTCGTGCCCCTGGGCGACCTCCACCCGCGCCGGGGGCTCGTCACCCGCCTCTTCTGCGTCAGCGCCGTGGCACTCATCGGCTGTGCCCTCGCCCCGAACCTGTGGATCTTCGCCGTCGCATCCATCCTCGTCGGCGGCGCCTCGGTGGCCGGCCAGGTGATGATCCCCTTCGCGGCCGACCTGGCACCCGAGGACCGGCGGGGCCGCGTGGTCGCCCGCATCATGACCGGGCTGTTGCTGGGCATCCTGCTCGCACGCACGGTGTCGGGGCTGGTGGCCCAGGCGGCCGGCTGGCGGGCCATCTACTGGCTCTCGGCCGCGCTGATGGTCGCCTTCGCCGCAGTGCTCTGGCGGGCCCTCCCCTCCGAAGGCGCCCGCCCCCACCGCAGCTACCGCGAGTTGGTCGGGTCGTCGCTCCGGCTCCTGGTGGACCGAGCCCGTGCTCCGGCGCCGGGCCTGGCACGGCGCCTGCGCCTTTGCCGCCTTCAGCGTCCTCTGGACGACGCTGGCCTTCCTTCTCTCGGGCAGTCCGTACGGGTACTCGAACCTCGTGATCGGGCTCTTCGGCCTGGTCGGTGCAGGCGGAATCCTGGCGGCCAACCTCGCCGGCAAGCTGGCGGACTCCTCCCGACAAACCCTCACGACCGTCGTCGCCGGCGTCCTCCTGACGGGCTCGTTCGCGCTGCTGTGGGTCGGCCGCACGTCGCTGGCTTTCCTCATCGTCGGGATCGTCGTCCTCGACATGGGTACCCAGGGCATGCAGATCACGAACCAGGCGGTGATCTACGCGCTGCGCCCCGATGCCCGCAGCCGCATCAACAGCGCCTACATGGTCTGCTACTTCCTCGGGGGCGCCGCCGGCTCCCTCGGTGCCGGGGCGCTCTACGGCTCCCACGGTTGGGCGGGCGTCTGCATTCTCGGCGCCGGCCTCGGCCTCCTCACGCTCGGTATGTCAACCTACGATCGTGCTGCACCCGCCAGCCGCGCGCTCATGCCTCCTCGACGATCACCAGCCCGTTGCCGTCCTGATCTCGGAAGGCGAACATCGGCGGCACGCCGGGCCAGCGCAGCACTTCGTCGGCATCGACGCCGCGAGCGCGCAGGGCCGCGTTGGCGGCGTCGGCGTCACCCGTCAAGAGGCGGACACCGGTCTCGGTCCCGATGGGTCGATCCGCGTGGGCGAGCTCGAGCGCAACGGTGACCGGCGATCCGGGAGGCGCCACCTCGATCCACCGTGCGCCCTCTCCCATGGGCACGTCCAGGCGCGTCTCGAATCCCAGGGCCTCGTAGAACGCCAGGGCCGCATCCTGATCGGTGACCGGTATGCCGACCGTGTGCAGGCCGATGATCATGCATCGCGCAGTCGTAGCTGAGCATGACGACGCCGGTGCTGGTCCGCTCCACGCCGACCAGTTGCAGGGGCTGGGGTTGGTCCAGTTCGTTGAACAAGCGCTTGCCGCCGCCGAGCAGCAGCGGGTGCAGGAAGATGCGGTAGCCGTTGACGAGGTCGAGTGCGGCCAGCTGCTGCACCAGCACCCCACTGCCGAGCACAGCGATGGTCCCGTCACCTTCTGCCTGCACCCGTCGGACCCCGGCAGTCAGGTCCCCCCGGAGGACCCGGGCGTTGGTCCAGGTCAGCTGCGCGTCATCCAGGGTGCGGGTGGCGACGTACTTCGGTGTGGTGTTGAGGTGGGCCGCCATCGGGTTGGTGTCCGGCTGGAGCGGCCAGAACGACAGCATCTTCTCGTAGGTGCGACGCCCGAACAGGTACGCAGTGGTGGACTCCAGCCCCTCGAGCGCGGCCGCCTGCAGGATGTCGTCGCCGTAGGGCGCGCCCCAGCCACCGTGGGCGAACCCGCCGTCGCGGTCCTCGTCGGGCGATCCGAGTCCCTGCATGACGCCGTCAAGGGTCACGAACTCAATCACGATCAGCTGCCGCATGTCGCCTCCCGTCGTCAGCTGTAGCGGATGGACCCGGGCGTGGTGAGGAGCTCACCCGACTCGAGCCAGGTCTTGAGGCCCGAGAGGATCATCGGCCAGCCGCCGTAGATCTGCGAGTTGGCGCCTTCTCGCATCTCGTCGTGAGTGAGGGTCAGGTGACACGAATCGTCGCCGACCGGCTCGATCTCCCAGGTGACCCGGGAGGTCCCCTCCGCCCTCACGTCGTCGTCCCAGAGCGCGGCCATGGTGTGGACCAGGCGCCGCGGCGGGTCGACCTCGAGCACCTCGCCCTCGCCCAGATGCACGCCGTGCTGCTCCACGTCGACGCTGATGGGTGCGCCCACCTTCCACTCCGAGTACACCGCGGCACCGAAGTTGTACTTGGCCCGGATCTCGGGGTCGATGATCGCCGCCCACAACCGTTCGGGCGTGGTCTTGATGAAGATCTCGTACACCTTTTCCATCTGGCTCTCCAGTCTCTCCTTGATCTCGCTGAGTCCTGCCACCCAGGGCTCCGCGTACTTGCTGACCCAGCGGTCGTGGACGAGCCGGATGGGCACCGGGTTGAGGAAGTGGAGCTTCTGACGGCCCCGCTTCCTGGTCACCACCAGCCCGGCCTCTTCGAGCACTTTGAGGTGCTTCATGACGCCGAATCGGGTCATGGAGAACCTCTCCTCCAGCATGCCCAGGGTCTGCCCGTCCTCCCGGAACAACTCGTCGAGCAACTCGCGCCGGGTGGGGTCGGCCAGGGCCCTGAACACCTCATCCACCTCTGCACTATATGTGACCTTTTAGTCACATGTCAAGGTCGCCCGGGAGGGGCTTCGTACGGGCCGCGTGATCATGGGCCTCGAAGACCTCCCACGAGCCCGGGATCCCCTTGAGTTCGGCCTCCCCCCGTGGCGCGAACTCGAGGCTCCCCTCGACACAGCACTCCCGTACCGCGGCCGACACCAGAACCTGGTCGCCTTCGGCACGCCCGCAGAGCCGCTGTGCGAAGTGCACGGCCAAACCTGACACGTCGTCCTTCCCCATGGGGAAGACCTCGCCGACGTGGAGACCCGCCCGCAACCGGAGATCGTAGGTCCGCCACAGCACCCATGGACGCCTGGGCGCAGCGTACGGCGGCGGCGGCATCGGATTCGGCGAACGCCACGAGGAAGCCGTCCCCGGTGCTCTTGAGGACACGACCACCGTGTGCCACGACCTGGCGCTTCACCCGGGCGTTGTGCTCGTCGATCAGCGCACTCCAGGCCTCGTCGCCCAGGGAGGCGGCTCGGGGAGTGGAGTCGACGATATCGGTGAACAGAATGACGGCCCGGACATGGTCGGTGTACGGCGAGAGGTCGCCCGTGACGAAGCGCTCCACCTCGTCGATCACGGGCGTCGCGTAGTTGCGCAAGAAGACCTGGTCGGTGCCCGGGAGGAGCACGAGACGGGCATCCGGGACGGCCTGTGCGATAAAGCGGCCGTGATCGGGCGGGATGTTCGCGTTTTCCTCCAGGTGGATGACCAGCGTGGGTACCGAGAGCGTCGGCAACACGGCGCGGATGTCGTACGTCCGGTTGATGCGGAAGATGGTCACGAGCTGGTTCTGGCTGGTCGAGGCCAGCTCGACCTGCCCGGGGGGCGCATCGTCGTAACGCGGTGCGAACTCGTTGTAGATGCGCCCCTGCCCCCACTCGGTCCTGTAACGCTCTTCGAGACGGTCGAGGACACGGTCGCTGAAACCGATCGGGAAGTCGTCAGCCACTTGCAACCGGGCCCAGGTGTTGCACAAGATCAGCTGGCGCACCGGATACGTTGCGGCGTAGAGGGCGGCGACCGCACCGCCGTTGTGGGTCCCGAAGAGGACGGGATCGGTGACGCCAGCAGCATCGATCACCGCCGCGAGGTCGCCGACCAGGTCAGTGAGGCTCGGTGCGTCGGACGGATTGAAACGGTCCGAGCGCCCGGTACCCCACTGGTCGTAGGTCGTCAGGCGGGCGAAGCTGGCGAGCCTCCGGAAGCCCTTGGCGGTGACGGGATCCTCCCAGGCCAACGTGGTGGCCATGGAGCCGCCGACAAAGACGATCTCTGGTGGGCCGGTGCCCGCCACCTGGTAGGCGAGGTGCGTGCCGTCCCTGACGGCGAACGAAATGGCGGGCGCGTCGAGCACGGGACTAGCCCGCTCCGAGCCCAGCGCTGCCTCGCACCTGTGCAGTGTGGCATCCGCGCCACCGGCGGGAAAACGAAGGGCGCGGCCCGACGACCACTGCTCGAGCGATCGCCAGGCTCTTGCTCTATGGTGCGATGCATGGTTGGTCTGGAATTTCCTGCACTTTTGAACGACGTACTGGGGGACGCCACCCGCGACGAGTACGCCAACGCCCAGTCGGTCGTCGAGGCCGCCGACACGGTGCATGCTGCGGTCGAATCAGCGGGTGTCCTGGACCGGTTGAGCTCCGACCAGGGGAGGGTCGAGGCGCGTGCCGTGCTCGCCGCCATCCCCCCGGCCGTCGACGAGGCGATCATGGCGGCACTCGAGAACGCGTTCGAACGCCGGCTGCCGGTCGAGGTGCGCTGGCTCGAGACCGACGTCGAGACGATCGAGGTCCGCATCTCAGAGGAGCCGTACCGCAGCGGGCGGCTCATACGCATCACCTTCGTCTGTCGAGACGGCGCGACCTTCACCTGATCTTCTGGTCACATGGTGCGGTGGGACGAACACCGACGAGCGGGGAACAGAACATGAAGCATCGCGTGTCGGTGCTCACCCTCGGCGTGGCCGAAATGGCCCGGGCCATGATTCGACCGGTCAGCCGACCGCCTGGGCGGGGGTCACGTTCTTGACCGCGGGGTGGCGGGGGCGCCGGGCCAGCCACTGCAGCCCCGCCTGCGCCTCGGTCGCCGCCGGCTCCCAGAGCGCAGCTCGGTCCCGGCCGGAGCGCTTGGCGGCATAGAGCGCCTCGTCGGCCCGTCGGAGGAGCACGTCGGGTCCGTCGTGGGGGCCCGACCACGTGCTGATCCCGATGCTGGCCGTGACCCAGTCAGAGCCCGTGACGTCATGGAGCGCGTCGCGCAGCCGAGTGGCCATGGCCAGTGCCGCCTCCTGATCGGTCCCGTGGAGCAGCAGGGCGAACTCGTCGCCCCCGAGGCGTCCGACCACATCGGTCTCGCGGGCGGCCTGCCGCAGGACGCCGGCCAGGAGGCGGAGGGCGCGGTCGCCGCAGTGGTGGCCGTTGGCGTCGTTGAGCGCCTTGAGGTTGTCGAGGTCCGCCACGACGAGGCTGAAGATGCCGCCGTGACGCTGCGCCAGCACCGACGCGTGGACCAGGCGTTCCCCGAACGCGCCACGGTTGAGGCACCCGGTGAGAGCGTCGACGCTGGCCGCTGCCATCAGCTGGCGCATGAGGCGGTCCCGTTGTGCCGCCGCCGCCACCGTGATGACACCGGCGATCACGATCCCCACCGCCACGAACGCTGTCGTCGACCAGCTCCGATCGGGGGTGAGGAGGCCCACGGCGAGGCTCGTGACAACGCCGAAGCCGGCGAGGAACGTCACCGTCCCCGCGGAGTACGCCAGTCCGGCGAAGAGCATCGGGAGGATCAGGAAGTACGAGATCGGGCTGCGCACCCCGCCGTTGAGGACTGCGCCCACGGCGATGAAGACGAAGGTGAAGGCGGCCCAGGAGGTGAAGAACAGGGTGGACCAGCGCGTCTCGACGAGGCGCAGACCCAGGAGCCGGAACGGGCCGACGGACGCGAGCAGGCTGAGTCCGCTCAGAGCCAGCATCACACCCCTGTGCGGGCCCGACGTGGCCAACGAGTAGGCGAGGACGGCGGTGGCACCCATGCTGTAGGTGAGGACCCCTATGAAGACGTAGCTCCGCCAGAACTTGGTCACGTTGGAGGGCATGTCGAGTTGCTGGGAGTTGACGCATTCCTGGTTCTTCGGTCCCCCTCTTGAGTCCTCCTGGTATCGGCCGAATGGCAACGTATGTTGAGTGGGAACTGGGGCTGGCGCAGACGCCAGAGAGGGGGGCCTGCGCGCAGAGGGGGACGCCCCCGTCAGCGGGACAGCGAGCGTGCCGGCCGGCGGCGCCAGGTGTCGACGCAGCCCGGCGAGCAGAACAGCACCATGGAGCCGCGGACGTCGTGGGCGATCTCCTGGGCGGTGTCCACGGTGAGTGGTAGCCCGCAGATGGGATCGTGGGCAGCGTCCGTGCTTTGTGCGATACGGATGCTCGAGGCGGGCACCGGTTTCTCAACCCCGCGCAGCGTCACATGCGTCTCGGAAAGGACCTCGCCCCAGTTGGGGAGATCTCCCATCACCGCCGGGGCCGCCAGCGCCTCACCGGCGGACGCCAGGTCGCACAGCCTCGCGGCAACATTGACGCAGTGGCCGACGTAGTCGTCTCCTTCCATGAGGATCACGTCGCCCTTGGTGAGACCCGAACGGATGGAGACGGTCTCGACTGCGCCGACCTCGCCCACCACGTAGTGCAACTCCAGAATTGTCTCGACGAGCGGTCGGGTGTCGACGCACACGAGCATCACGCCGTCACCGAGCCATTTGACGATACGCACGCCCCGGCGTGAGCAGATGTCGCGCAGGAGTGCCCGGAACGCAGTCAGCACATCGACGGCGCGCTCGTCGCCTTCCAGCTCCGTCAATGCCGTGAAGCCCGAGACATCCACGAAGGCGAAGCTGCGATGCACCCGCACATCGGCATGTTCCCATGTCGGTGGTCCTCCGGCCCAATTCCTTGCGCCCGCAGGAACCGGATGGTGGCGCCCGGGCGGTCCTCCTACGATGGCCCCATGGCGCCGCCACGAGGGCCGCTCGACGGCAAGATCGTCCTGGTCAGCGGCGGTGCCTCCGACATCGGCCGCGCCACCGCACTCCGGCTGGCCGGAGCCGGCGCATCGGTGGTGGTGGGCGACGTCTCGATCGAGGGAGCGGCGTCGGTCGCCGGGGAAGTGCAGAGCGCAGGGGGCCGGGCCATCGGCCTGCTCTGCGACGTCCGCCGCGAGGAGTCGGTTATCGCCTTCGTCGAGCGCGCCGTCGCCGAGTTCGGAACCGTCGACGCCATCGACCACAACGCGGCCTGGAGCCATCCGCGTCTCGACACCGATGCCGTCGGCGTCGATCTGGGCGTCTGGCAGCGAGCGATCGACATCACCACCCGGGGCGCCCTCTTGTTGGCGCGCCATGCCATCCCGGTCATGGCGGCCGGAGGTGGGGGCTCCATCGTCACCATCTCGTCGGGCACGAGCACCATCGGCGAGTCGACCAGGGTGGCCTACGGGGTGTCCAAGGCCGCCTTGAACCAGCTGACACGTCACCTGGCCGTCCGCTACGGCCGCGACGGAATTCGTGCCAACGCCATCGCGCCCGGATTCATCCTGACGGAGACCGCGGCAGCGCAGGTGCCGGCCGACGTGCAGGTGCGCCTGGCCGAGGCCAACCCGACCGGGCGCCTGGGCACCCCCGACGACATCGCCCGCGTCGTGGTGTTCCTGTGCAGCGACGACGCGGCCTACGTGAACGGCCAGGTGCTCCATGTCGACGGCGGCCACCAGATCGCGGGGATGATGTAGGTGGCCGATGCCTGACGCACGACGGGTCGCCCTCGTCACCGGCGCCAGCCGGGGCATCGGCCGCTGTGCCGCCGTCGCGCTCGCCCGGCGTGGCTTCGACGTCGTGATCACCGCCCGCACGGTGCACGAGGGTGACGGCCGTGCCCACGCGTCGAGCACCCTGGTGCGCGACGACCCGCTCCCCATTGCCGGGAGCCTCGACACCACGGCGGCCGAGATCGAGGCGATGGGGAGGACCTGCCTGCCCGTGCCCATGGACCTGCTCGACCGCTCCTCGGTCGAGCAGGTCGCCGCCGTGGCGCTGGCCGACCTGGGTCGGGTCGATGTGCTGGTGAACAATGCCATCTACCAGGGTCCCGGCACCATGGACCGAATCCTGGACCTGCCGCTCGAGTTGGCCGAACGCTGCCTCGTCGGCGACTATCTCCACCCCCTGCTCCTCACCCAGCTGCTCCTCCCCGGCATGCTCGCTCGGGGGGAGGGTCGGCTGGTCAACATGCTCTCCGAGGCAGCCTTCACGACGCCGCCCGCCCCGGCCGGCGCCGGTGGGTGGGGCGTGGCCTACGCGGCGGCCAAGGCGGCCTTCCACCGGGTCACGGACATGTGCCACGTGGAGTTCGCGGCGCGAGGCATCTCGGCCTTTTCCATCGCCCCCGGCCTGACCCTGACCGAGTCCATGCGAGCCTCGGGCATGGACGAGGTGCTCGTCGGGGCCGGTCACGTCCCCGCCCCGCCCGAGGTGGCGGGTGAGGTGGCCGCCTGGCTCGGCGACGACGCCGAGGCGCTGCGCTACGCCGGCCAGATGGTGTCGTCACGCAAGCTGTGCAAGGAACTGGCCCTCCTGCCCGGCTGGCCGCCACCGCGGCCCGCCTAGTGCGCAGTGGGACGGGGCGACCCCATCGGATTGGGAAAGGGCACCACACCGGAGGCGGCCACGTCGGCAGCGGCGCTGGCGAGCACGCCGTGCAGCTCCTCGAGGGCCTGGTCACTCATGCGGGCATAGGCGCGCTCGGCCAGCTGGTCGGTCAGCTCTTCGACCTCGCCGTGCAGGGTGCGACCGGCATCGGTCACGCGCCCGTCGGCGTGTAACAGGCCGCGCCGCGTCAGCACGGCCGTCGCGGCGTCCCATTCCACCTCGCTCCAGCCCCGGCTGTCGCGTAGCAGCTCGACCGGGATCGCCTTCGTCCCGGCCGCCAGCACGTGCGCCTCCAGGCCGCTGATGCCGTGCACCACGAGCGCGGCGACGTGCCCGTCGCCCCGGTGCTCGCGCAGGGTCGTGCAGGCCTGCCAGACCTCGCCCAGCCCCCCGGTCCCCAGCGCGATCGCAATGCGGGGCCAGAGTGAGCGGTTGGCGCCGGCCATGATCCGTCCGGCTCCGTCGCACGCACCCGCCGCCCGCCGCAGCAGCGGCAGGGAGGCGACCAGGGCGGACCGGGCCTCGATCCGGCACACCTCGCCGAGCGCCTCCGCCGCCGCGATGGCCCGTACTCGGCAGAGTGTCTCGGGCGCCACGGCGTCCCAGCAACCGGGCACCGCCCTCGCCACCATCGCCGGGTGGAAGTTGCAGAAGGCCGCGGTGACCGGGCCGGCGCCGACGTGGCCGAGCGGAGCGGCGCGCGCCGCGAAATACCCCGACCAGAAGCCGCGCAACCCCGCCTCGCGCAGCGCGGTGCGGCATTCCGGTGCGAAGTAGGTGACGGCGTGAACGGATTCAGCGGCGACCCACAGGTCGCGTGCGGTGGCCCTGCCCCGCCGTGGGCTCAGCGGCTGACCTGGCGCGCGCCCGTGGGCGAGCTCTCGGGCTGCCGAATGCCGCCGTTGCTCAACGGCTCGATGTCGATGCGTACCGGCACCGGCTCGGGGTCGAGCTCCTCGTGCTCGTCGTCCGGCCGGGGCGCCGCCTCGACCGTCGAGTACTCACCCTCGGCGGAACGCTGCACGATCACCGCGCGCTTGCGCTGTCCGATGCCGTGCACGCCCTGCATCTCGCGGCACAACTGGTAGGCGACGAGGCCGCTGATGATGGGAACGATGAAGAACGCGAACCGGAAGAACCACAGCACGACGTTGAGCGAAATGTGGAAGAAGTTGGCCAGGACGTCGGTCGAGCTGGCAGCAAAGAGCGTGAACAGCATGGCGAAGAACGCCACGCCGAACGCCGTGCGCTTGGGTCTGTCGCGGGGCCGGTCGAGCAGGTTGTGCAACTCGTCGTCTCCCGTGAATTCGGCGCTCGAGGGCGGGCCACAGGGCGGCAATCGTGAACACGATGCCGGGGAAGACCACAGCCGGCAGGAAGACCTCCAGCGGGACGGTGTGCCCCCAGAAGGCGAGCTCCCAGGACGGCATGATGCGCAGGGCGCCGTCGAGCCAGCCCATGTACCAGTCGGGCTGGACCGCATAGGAGATCTTCGACGCGTCGTACGAGCCGAACTGCCAGATCGGGTTGATCTGGGCGAAGGCGCCGAGCAGGGCGGTCGCCGCAGTCACCATGAAGAGGAACCCGGTCGTCTTGGCCATGAAGGTCGGGAACATCGGCGAGCCGACCACGTTGTTCTCGGTCCGGCCCTCGCCCTTGAACTGGGTGTGCTTCTGGCGCACCAAGAGCCCCAGGTGCGCCGACAGCAGGCCGATCAGGACCAACGGAATGATCAGGACATGGATGATGAAGAAGCGCGGAATTATGACGCCCGTCCCCGGGAATTGGCCGCCCCAGAGGAACGTCACCAGGTAGCTGCCGACGAAGGGGATCGACTCGGCGATGGAGTACCCGATGCGCAGGCCGGTGCCCGAGATCAGGTCGTCGGGGAGCGAGTAGCCGATGAACCCCTCCAGGATGGCCAGGACCAGCATGGTGGTGCCGATGATCCAGTTCAGCTCGCGGGGCTTGCGGAAGGCGCCGGTGAAGAAGATGCGGGCCATGTGCACGATGATCGACCCGGTGAAGATGTCGGCCGCCCAGTGGTGCATCTGGCGGATCAGGAGGCCGCCGCGCACGTTGAAGGAGATGCCGACGGTCGACTTGTAGGCCTCCGAGACCCACTGGCCGTCCAGCGGCTTGTAGCTGCCGTGGTAGATGACCTGCTGGGTCGAGGGGACGAAGTAGAGCGACAAGAAGACGCCGGTGGCCAGCAGCACCACGAACGAGTACAGGGAGATCTCGCCCAGCATGAAGGACCAGTGGTCCGGGAAGATCTTGTCGAGGAAGACCCGGCCGCCCTTGGCCACTCCGAGCCGGTCGTCGAGCTCGCCGACGGCCTGCCCGACGCGCCCGTAGGGGCCGAGGGCCTCCTTCCTGCTGCGCTTGGTCGGCGGCGGTGGTGCTCACGAGTTGCGCTCCCAGAAGCCGGGCCCGACCGGCTGGTTGTACGGTGCCATGGCGATCAGGTGCCCGTCGTCGTTGTAACCGAGGTACATCTGGGGCAGCGGCCGCGGCGCCGGTCCGAACTGCGGCACTGCGCCGTTGCGCACGTTGAACATCGACTGGTGGCAGGGGCAGACCAGCAGCTCGAGCTCCTGCTCGTAGAGACCGACGGGGCAGCCGAGGTGGGTGCAGAGCTTGGAGTAGGCGACATAGCCGTCAGGGGTCCAGTTCTCGCGTCCCGGCTCGGTCGTGAAGGGCTGGTCCGACACTCTGATCAGCACCGTCTGGTCGACCGCCTGCCCCTGGTCGGTGATGAAGCCCGTCAGGGGGCTGACCGTGTCCTGGGGGTAGACGGTCATGATGCCGCCGACCACCAGGGTGTCCTTGCGCACCGGACGGCCGCTCGAATCCACCAGGACCATGCCCCTGCGCCAGCCGGTGGTCTCCAGGGAGGTCCCGGGCAGCGGGCCGAGCGAGCGGATCAGCGGGAAGGCCGCCACGATCCCGAAGACGCGTGGCGCCCGCGGCGAAGAGGCCTCCCAGCATCTTGCGCCGCTTGACGACGACGGCGGAGCGCTCGACCAGGGCCGCCGACATGGTGTCGCGCTCCTCGGGCGTCGAGGCAAGGGTGTGGCGCTCCTCCACGAAGGGCCCCTGCGGCATGAGGTACTTGCCCCAGGCGGTGAGGCCGAACCCGAGGGCGAACAGGCCGGCGCCGAGCGCGCCGCCGAAGGTCCACGGGCTCCAGTTCTGCACGTAGGCCGCGCCGGCAACGGCGAAGAAGACGATGCTGACGAAGAGGATCAGGCCGATGATCTTCTCGGTCCGGTCGGGGTTCTTCGCCGCATCACCCATGTGCGGGTCGCTCAACGCGGCGATCGGCATGGGCACCCGCGTGCGCGAGGGCTGGTGGTCCGCGTCGCTCACGAACGCTCGCCTATCCAGAAGCAGATGAGGGCAAGGCCGCCGACGCCGATGAGCAGGGCGACGAAGCCCTCCGCGACCGGGCCCACGCCACCGAGCGCGGCCCCGCCGGGGTTCACCGGATGCTGCAGCCGGCCGGTGACGTACGAGACGATGTCGGTCACCTGGCGGTCGGTCAGGTTGCCCGAAAAACGGGGCATGTTGGCCGGTCCGGTGCGGATCGCCTCGACGACCTGTTGGGCGGTCACCGAGCGGTTCTGCAGCGACGGGGCGTTGGTGCCGAAGGCCAACGCGTCACCGGATCCCTCAATGGTGTGGCAGGCGGCGCAGTTGAGGGAGAACAGGTCCTGCCCGGCCGACTGGTCCGCCCCGGCCAGGTGTGGATTGGGCACGGCGGGCACGGCGGGGTCCAGTGAGTTGACCCAGGCGGCGAGCTCCAGGGCCTGCACGGGGGTCAGCCGGGACGGCTTGCGTTCGGCCTCGACCGCCTTGACGTCGGCGGCGGGCATGCGACCCGTGGTCACCCAGAAGTCCACCGTGGCGGCGCCGACACCCTGCAGGTTGGGCCCGATGGTCGCCTGTCCCGTCGGGATTCACGCCGTTGGCCTGGCTGCCGTGGCAGCTCGAGCAGGTCTGGGCGAACAGCAGGCGGCCGGCCGAGACGAACGCCTGGGGCGGGTTGGCATAGGTGATGGCGGTGTTGCCGTAGGAGATCAGGTGGCCGTTCAGACAGCTCTTCGAGGAGCTGAGGAAGGGGTTCCCGGCATTGGGCACCGCAGTGGTGACGCCCTTGATGTTGACCGTGCCGCACGCACGCGTGGTCACCTGGTCGGGCGAGATCGAGACGTGTGCCGCGTCCGCGTGGCCGCTCGCGCTGGCGAGAGCACCAGGGAAGAACATCGCCAACGACGCCAGGGCGGCGACCGAGAGCAGGCCCGCCGGAAGCAGGAATCGGCTGCTCACTGTCCTCTTGATCGGTGCCCGCACGCCTTGCATGCCTACTTGAGGAGGAACAGGCAACTGTAGAGCCCGACCCAGACGATGTCGACGAAGTGCCAGTAGTAGGAGACCCCCTGTACCGCGGAGAGCTCGCCGGGGTCGCCGCCCTTGTCGCCGCGCATGCGACCCAGGAGGAAGACCATGGCGATCAAGCCGATGAACACGTGCAGGCCGTGGAGGCCCGACATGATGTAGAAGAGCGAGCCGTACGAGTTGGTGTACCAGCGTGTCGTGCTGTAGAGCCACTCGTAGACCTGGTTCCCCAGGAAGGCGACCCCGAGGATGATGGTGCAGACGACCCAGATCCGGGCCGACCGCCGCTTGCGCCACTCCACCTGGTACACGGCCCTCTGCATGGTGAAGCTCGAGGACACCAGGATCAGCGTGAAGAATCCGGCTCGCAGCGTGTCGAGGTCGGTCCCGGCGGGCGGCCAGGGCCCGACGGTGTTGGCCCGGATGGTGAAGAAGGCCGCGAAGAGGCCGCTGAAGAACATCAGCTCGGACCCGAGCCAGATCATCACGCCGATGGCCAGCATGGGTGGCCGGTCGTGGATGATCTTTCCCTGGGGAGCGGGGACCTCCGCCGAGACAGCCTGGGTCACAGGTGAATTTCTAGTCGACCCGATGCCGAACACGCCAACCAAGGGGTGGGGCGGTCACGGCGGCGCCGGCCGGGGCGAAGACCCAGGTCAGTGGAGCTCGACCGGCAGCGGCTCCGCGTGCAGCACGGTGAGCCGCCGGGTGGGTCTCGTGAAAGCGACGTAGAGGGTCCGCAAGCCCCGTGTGGTGGCCACCGGCGGCCCTTCGCCGGCGGCCTCGTCGCCCACCGAGGCGATCAGCGAGGGCTCCACGACGATCACCGAGTCGAACTCGAGGCCGTTGGTCTCGTCGGCCGGCAGCACCACCAGGCCCGCCGCCAGACCGTCGCCCGCGGGGTCGCGCGGATCGACCGGGTCCAGGCCGGCCTCGTCGAGCGCCCGCGTCAGCTCGGGCAGCATGACGGTGGGCCCGAGGACGGCCACCCGGCCCGGCGCCACCGCTGCCACCTCCTCGCGGGCCAGCTCGGCCAGCCTGGCGGAGAGCCCGACCCGGCTCGTGGCGACGACCCGGGGCGGGAAGCCCGACTGGCGGACCGGACGCGGCGGCGTGATCTCCGGCGCGGCGACCGCCAGGACCTGCGCCGCCAGGGCCACGACCTCGGCCGGGGTGCGGTAGCTCACCGTGAGCTCCACCAGCCGCGTGCGGCCGCTGAGGGCTCAGGTAGCGCGTGATGTCGTCCCACCCCGCCGGGGCCCAGGGCCCGGTGGCCTGCGCGATGTCGCCCACCACCGTCATGGAGCCCGACAGCGACCGCCGGGCCAGCATGCGCAGCTGCATCGGCGAGAGGTCCTGCACCTCGTCCACCACAATGTGGCCGAAGGCGCGGATGTCGTCCTCGGACGCTGTCGACGCGCTGGGCGCGGGCTCCGGAGAGGCGGCCAGCCCCTGCGGCCAGAATCCCATCTCCGACGCCGTACCCTCCTCGGCCCGCTTGGAGCGCACCCGGGCCGGACGTCCCCGGCGGGGACCGAGGAGGGTGCGCGCCTCGTCGATGAGGGCAGCGTCGCCCACCGTCCATGGCACCGTCTCGAGCGCGGTGCTGCGGGGGCGGTACAGCCGCTCCACCTCGAAAGGACTGAGGATCCCCTTGCCCGCCGCGGCCAGCAGCGCGCCGGGCGCCGAGGAGGTCGTGAAGGAACTCGTGCGGTGACAGGCGCGGCCACATGCGGTCGAGGGCGTCAGCTGACCTCGGGCACCCGGCGCAGCCGCTGGGCCAGATCCTTCTGCTCCTCGGCGGTCGGCGCGTCGTCCGCTCCGTCAATGCCGCTCCGGCCGAGCCTGGCGCGGTAGTCATCCGACAACATGCGCAGGACGTGAGCCTCCACGAAGCGACGACGGGCGTTGTGCGTCCCCGGCCTGCGGCGGGCCATGCCCACGATGTCCTCGGTCGGCGCGCGCCGACAGCCGCAACACGCCCGGCGCCGAAGGGGACCTCGAGGTCGCGGCGGAGCGGGCGCTCGCGGGTCCGCACGGCCCGGCGCAACACCTCGACCATGCGCACGTCGCCCTTCAGCTTGGCGCCGGCGGCGTCGTCGACCCCGCGTACACGCACCTCCGGCACCAGACCCGACACGGTCGACAGGCTGACCCCGGTCTCGCCGAGCGAAGGGAGGACCTGCTCGATGTACCGCAGGAACAGGGGATTGGGGCCGACGACGAGGACGCCCTGGCGCTCCAGCGGGAAGCGGTGGGTGTAGAGCAGGTAGGCGGCCCGGTGCAGCGCCACGGCCGTCTTCCCGGTGCCGGGGCCGCCCTGGACGACCAGCACCCCGGGCAAGGGCGAGCGGATGATTTCGTCCTGCTCGCGCTGGATCGTCCCGATGATGTCCCCCATCTGGCCCGTGCGCGCCTGGCCCAGCGCGGACAGCAGGGCCCCGGGGCCCCCCAGGACCAGCCCGTCGGAGAGCAGCCGCTCCCCGCCGTCCCTGAACTGGGCGCCGCCGGCACCGCCTGGGGCCACCGCGCCCGGCCGGCCATCCGGGTCGACGAAGTACTCGTCCTCGAGCCCCAGCACGGCCCGCCCCCGCACCGAGAGGTGGCGTCGTCGGGCCAGGCCCTGCGGGTCGAGTCCCGTCGCCCGGTAGAAGGGCTCCGCCACGGGCGCACGCCAGTCCACCACCAGCGGCTCGTGATCGGGGCCCGAGACCGCGAGCCGGCCGATGTGGAAGGACTCGCCCAACAACGGGGTCTCCGAGGCGGCGTCGTCCCCCGGTTCCGGAAGACGGTCGATGCGCCCGAAGTACAGCGCCTGGTCGCCGATGTCGAGCTGCTCCAGGCGGGCCAGGCTGGTGCGCACCACGATGTCGCGCTCGGTGCGCGACTGGAACGTGCCGCCCCGTCCGAGGTCGAGCACGCCCTGCAGCATCTGGCGCGCCTCACCCCGCATGAACTCCAACCCGTCGTAGGCACGGTTGAGGAACTCCTGCTCATCCAGTAGATCGGGATGTTCGGGCACCTCTCCCCTTCCTCACCCCGGCCCACGGGGAAACGGTTCAGTTTAAACGCCCGGTCACGCCCCTGAGTCCAGGGTGCTGACGCGTACGATGAGCCCGACCCGAAAGGATTGCCATGCTCATTTCGACCATGAACGACGTCCCCGGCTACAAGGTGACCTCGGTGCTCGGCGAGGTCTTCGGCCTCACCGTGCGCTCGCGCAATGTCGGCTCCCAGTTCGGCGCGGCCTTCAAGTCCCTGGCGGGCGGCGAGCTCAAGGGGATGACCAAAAACCTGCAGCTGAGCAGGGAGGACGTCACGAATCGCATGGTCGAGGAAGCCGAGGCCCGAGGCGGCAACGCCGTCCTGGCCATGCGGTTCGACACCTCGGAGATGGGCGGGAACTGGACGGAGATCTGCGCCTACGGGACGGCCGTCGTCATAGAGCCGATCGGGTGAGCCAGGCGGCAGATGCCCGCACGGACCTCGTGCGCGCCTGCGTGCGGGAACCGGTCTCCCGCACGCCCGTGTGGTTCATGCGCCAGGCGGGTCGCGCGCTGCCCGAGTACCGCGCCGCCCGCGGGCCGGGGTCCATCCTCTCCGCCATCGGCGACGCCTCGCTGTCGGCCGAGCTCACCCTCCAGCCCGTTCGGCGCTACGGCGTGGACGCCGCCGATCGTGTTCTCCGACATCGTCGTGCCCCTGCACGCCATCGGCTTCGGCGTCGACGTGGAGCAGGGCCGCGGTCCCGTGGTGGCCGAGCCGTTCCGCGGCGAAGCCGACCTGGCGCGCCTCAGACCGTTCGAGCCGGCGACGGATGCACCCGTACGTGGCCGAGACGGTCCGTCTGGCCCGCCGCGAGCTGGCGGGGTCGGGCGTGGCACTGATCGGATTCGCCGGCGCGCCCTTCACCGTGGCCAGCTACGCCATCGAGGGCGGGCCGTCCCGCACCTTCGCCAAGGTCAAGGCCCTGATGCACGGCGACCCCGAGCTGTGGCACCAGTTGACCGATCGGCTGGCGGCCATGGCCGTGGCCTCGCTCCGGGCGCAGATCGAGGCCGGCGCGCAGGCGGTACAGCTCTTCGACAGCTGGGCGGGCTCGCTGGCGCCCGGCGAGTACGCCCGCTTCGCCCTCCCTGCCACCCGTGCCGTCCTGGCCGGCATCGCCGATCTCGGCGTGCCGACGATCCTCTTCGGTGTCGGCACCGGCGAGCTCCTTGCGTCGATGGGGTCCGCGGGCAGCGACGTGGTCGGCGTCGACTGGCGCGTGCCCCTCGACGAGGCGCGCCGGCGCGTGGGCCCGGGTCGCGCGCTGCAGGGGAACCTCGACCCCGCCCTCTGCCTGGCGCCGTGGCCCGTCGTCGCCGAAGCCAGCCGGGCCGTTCTGGCGGCCGCCGCCGACGGCACCGGCACCGGCCACGTCTTCAACCTTGGTCACGGCGTCCTCCCCGAATCGGATCCGGGCATCCTGGCCGCCGTCGTCGAGCTGGTCCACGCAGAAACCGCGCGGGCATGACCACGGGCGTCCTGTTGATGGCGCACGGCACGCCGGCGGCCGCGAGCGAGATCGCCCCCTTCTACACGCGCATCCGCCGCGGCCGTCCACCGACGCCGGACCAATTGGCCGACCTCGAGGCGCGGTACGCCGCCATCGGTGGCGTCTCACCGCTGGCGCTCCGCACGGCGGCACAGGTCGATGCCGTGCGCGCCGAGCTCGCGGCGCGCGCCCCCGGCCGCTACATCGTGTCGTTCGGCGCCAAGCACACCGAGCCCCTCATCGAGGAGTCGGCCGCCCTGCTCGGCGCAGCAGGGCTGGAGCGGGTCATCGGCCTCGTCCTCACGCCGCACGGCTCCTCCCTGGGCTCGCAGGAGTACCTCGACCGCGCCGAAGTCGCGCTGGGCGCCACGCCCTTCGTGCCCGTCGCGCCGTGGTACGCGCACCCCGCGCTGGTGGCGCTCCTCGCCGCCCGCGTGCAGGACGCACGGCGGGCCCTGACGGGCCGGACGAAGGTGATCTTCACGGCGCATTCGCTGCCGGAGCGGATCCGGGAGACCGGCGACACCTATGCCGAGCAGCTGACCGAGTCGGCCCGGCTCGTGGCCACCGCGGCCGGGCTCGACGACTGGATCGTGGCCTGGCAGAGCGCGGGACGGACCCCCGAAGCCCTGGCTCGGTCCCGACGTGCGCGACGTCGTGCGCCAACTCGCGGCCGAGCGACTGGCCGACGCCGTCGTCGTCTGTCCGATCGGGTTCGTGACGGACCACCTCGAGGTGCTCTACGACCTCGACGTCGAAGCTGGCGGGCGTCGCGGCGGCGAGTGGCCTCGGCTATGTGCGCACCGCATCGCTCAACGACGACCCCGCCTTCATCGCCGCGCTGGCCGACCTGATCATCGCCACCGATGGAGCACCCTGAGGTGGCGCCACGCCGCGTGGTCGTCATCGGCGGCGGTATCAGCGGCCTGAGCGCAGCGTGGGAGCTGACCGGTGGGACGACCCCGCTGGCCGGCGCGCCGGCGGTCACCCTCCTGGAAGCGTCGCCGCAACTCGGCGGGCCCCTGCAGAGTGTGGACATCGGGGGGCGCGTGGTCGACCTGGGCCCCGACGGGTTCCTCGGCCGCCGACCCGAGGCGGTCCAGCTGTGCGGGGAGGTGGGGATCGCCGACCACCTGATGCCCGTGCGGCGCCCGGGGTGCGTCGGTGTGGGCCCGCGGGCGCCTGCGCGCGTTGCCCGAGGGCCACGCTCTCGGCATCCCTACCCGGTTCTGGCCGACGGCCCGGTCCGGCATCGTCGGCGCCCGCGGCGCGCTGGGCCTCGCTCGTGATGCCGTGCTGCCCCGGCCCGATGTCCGCGGGCCGATCGGCGACCGCGCCATCGGTCCGCTGGTGGCGCGCAAGCTCGGGCAACGCGTCGTCGACATGCTGGTCGACCCCCTGATCGGCGGGATCCATGCCGGCTCGGTCGACGACATGTCCGCCGCCGCCACCTTCCCACCCCTGCTGGCCGCCGCCCAGCGGCGTGGTGGCCTCATGAAGGCCCTGCGCGCCGAGGTTCCCCCGCCCGACCCCGACGGGCCACCGCTCTTCTGGTCGCTCGACGGGGGCATGGCGTCGCTGGTCGACGCGCTCGCCGCGGGCCTGCGGACGCGCGGTGCGGACCTCCGCCTCTCGTCGTCGGCCGACCGTCTCGAACGGTCGTCGTCGGGGGGATGGCTCGTCGCGTCCGCGGGCGGATCCGTCGAGGCCGACGCCGTGGTGCTCGCCACGCCGGCGCCGGCCACCGCGGCACTTCTCCGCCCGCACGACGACGAGGTGGCGGGACTGTTGGACGCCATCGACTACGCCTCGGTGGTACTCGTGACCTTCCGGGTCGGCCGCCGACGACATCCCCTCGACGTTGCACGGCACGGGGTTCCTCGTGCCGCGCCGGAGCCCGCACAAGGGGCACGAACCGTGGGCGGTCACGGCGTGCACGTACCTCGATCGCAAGTGGCAGCACCTCGACCGCGCCGGTGAGGTGCTGCTGCGCGCGTCGCTCGGGCGGATCGACGACACCCGCGCCGCCGGGTGGAGCGACGAGGAGGTCGCGGAGCGGGCCTGGGAGGAGTTGCACGCGCTCATGGGCGTGGGGAGTCAGCCTGCGGCAGCGCGGGTGACGCGTTTCTCGAACGCCTTCCCGCAGTACCGGGTGCACCACCTGCTGCGCACGGCCGGAGTGGAGTCGGCGCTGGCTCGCCTCGGCGGTGTCGCCGTCGCCGGCGCGGCCTACCACGGCGTCGGGATCCCCGCCTGCATCGCCAGTGGGCGGTCTGCGGCGCGCGCGCTCTTGTGAGCGGCCGCCTGCCGCGCCGGGGCCGCGTCGCCGCCCCCTCGGTCGCGGCGGGCGTCCTCCTCGCGCTCTCGCTCCCTCCGTGGGGCTGGTGGCCCCTGGGGTTCGTTGGCGCCGCGTTGCTCTACTGGCGCCTGGCCGGTCTGCGCCTCCGGTACCGCCTGTGGTCCGGCTGGCTGGCGGGACTGGGGTGCTACGCCATCGGCCTCTTCTGGGCCCGCGCCTTCAACTGGTACGGCGCGGTCGTGCTGGTCGCGATCGAGGCGCTCTTCTTCGCCGCTGCCGCCGGCGCCACGCCACCGCGGCGCGGGCGCGCCCTGGCCTACGTCGGTGCGTGCACCCTGGCCGAGTGTGTCCGTATGACGTGGCCCTTTGGGGGGCTCCCCCTCGGCGGCGTCTTCCTGGGCCAGGCGCGCGGCCCGCTCGTCGAGCTGGCCCGTCTCGGCGGGCCTCTCCTCATCACGGCCGGCGTGTGGGCCGGCGGGGTCGCGCTCGCCACGATCGCCGCGTCCCTCTGGGCGCGCCGACGTCGGTGTCGGCGCTCTCTCCGCCGTCGGCGCAGCCGGCCATCGTCGTCGGCCTCGTCGCGTTGGTCGTGATCGGCGCGGTGGCGCCCGATGGCGGGGCGCCCGTCTCGACGCTGCGCGTCGCCCTGGTGCAAGGGGGCGGCCAGCGGGGCCTGAGCAAGCAGCAGGTCTCGCCCACCACCGTCCTCGCCGCGCAGCTGGCGGCGACGTCGGCCGTGGCCACGGCCAGGCCCTCTCCCCGACTCGTCCTGTGGCCCGAAGACGTGGTGGCGCTCGGCCGCCCGCTGGCGGGATCTCCACAGGCGGCGCTCCTGAGCCGGTTGGCCAGGCGACTCGACACCACGCTCCTCGTCGGTGTCACCGAACCGGCGTCCGCCACCGCTTTCCGGAACGAGATCGTGGCCTGGGGGCCCCGCGGCCACATCGTGGGCGTCTTCGAGAAGGTCCACCGGGTGCCTTTCGGCGAGTACGTGCCGCTCCGCTCCTTGTTCTCGCACTTCGCCAACCTGTCGGGGGTGCCCGTCGATGCCATTCCCGGTCACGGCACCGGCCTCCTGCGCACACCGGCCGGCCCGCTCGGGTTGCTGGTCTCCTTCGAGGTGTTCTACGCCGGACGCAGCCACGCGTCGGTGCGCGCACGGCGCCCAGCTCCTGGCCGTTCCGACCAACACCTCCTCCTACGGCAGCTCGCAGGTGCCGACGCAGGAGACCGCCGCGGCGATCGTGCAGGCGGTCGAGACCGGGCGCGACCTCGTGCAGGCCGCCCCGACCGGATTCAGCGCGGTGGTCACGCAGCGGGGCGTCGTCCTCCAACGCAGCGCGCTCGGCCGGCGCCAGGTGCTCTTCGCCACCGTCGCGCTGCGCCGCGGCCTCACGCTTCTACGACCACTGGGGGGACCTCCCGCTGCTGGTGCTCGCCGCGTTGGCGCTCGTCGTCGGGTGGGCCCGCCAGCTGCGCTACTCGTAGTAGCCCGAGTGGATGTAGACGCACGGCACGCCGGCCGCCACGTACATGGCGTGGTTGGACGGATCGTCCTCGAAGGCCAGCCGCAGGTCGAAGCCGTGTGCCCGGAGATCCTCCACCACCGACTGCTTGAACTCGGTGACCTGGGCGTAGTCGCCCCGCGAGCGCATGACCAGCAGATCCCAGCGCAATCCGTACCGCTTGAGCCAGGCCAGCGTCTGGGGATGGACACGGTGAGGGCGCCCGGTGAGGAGGATGACGGCGAGCGAGGGATCGAGGAGCTCGAGCAGCCGGGCGATCTCCTCGATCACGGGGTCGTCGCCGCAGGCCTCGAAGAAGGACGCCCAGTCCCGCTTCCCTCGTTCGATGAAATGCTGGCGACCCGCGGCGTCGGACAGGACGCCGTCGATGTCGAAGATCACGGCCGGCCCGCCGGGGTGCGGCGCGGCGCCCTCGGCGCGCCACGTCCAGTTGATCCGGTCGTCCTCTGGCTTGGTCTCGGGCACGAACGACCAGCCTAAGGGTCTCCTGCGGCCCCGAAGAGGCGAATCCTCCTCATGGCGGAGGAGTCGGGGGCCTCGAAGGTGACACGATGGACGAGAAATGGGATCCGAAGCCGACACGGGGGTGGGAAGCGAGCCGGTCGCTGACGGTTCGGCACTGGACCGCATGCTCCCCGTGGCGCTGGGCCGGCGGGTCGAGGTCATCGGCGATCTCCTCCTCCCTCCCGATCCCACGGACAGCTCGCGTGCGGCCTGCGGGGACATCGCCCAGCGGCTCGACGAATGGCAGGGACCGGGCATCGTCATCGTCTGCGGACGGCTGGTGGCACCGGGGTGCCCGGATGATCCGACAGGCGTGCTGGACCGACATCCCGACCTGATGGACGCGCTGGGCGCCTTCGCCTCCCGCGCCGACTCCCAGGTGGTCGTCGTGATGGAGCCCTCCGAGCGGGCTCCGGCACTGGTGCAGGCGCTGGAGCGTCGCGGTGTCGCGGTGCGCGACGGCGTCGACCTCGCGTGCGAGACGGGCGCCGGCACGCGCACCGTGCTCGTGCGCGCCGGCACGCTCCGGCCCGACGGCAACCCGCCCATGGACGCGACGCCCTCCGACGACCGGCCCTGGCTCGTCGGCATGGACCGCCTGGACGATCCTCTGCTCGGCGCGGCGCTTCGTCACCTCGCGCGTGCTGTACCGGCGGCTGCGCCGGTACCTCTGGGCCCCGCCACTCGCGCTGGCCGTGATCGCGCTGTTGCTGCGCGTCGAGTTCGTGGTCGACGGCCTGGGCCGCGTGTTCCGCACGCACCGGCAACAGACCGCGCTCCAGCGCGCCTACGACGCCACCTGGCCTTCGCGCTTCATCGTGACCCTCGTGATCGCCGTGGCCCTTCTCGCCATTCTGGCTCTCGTCGTCGCCATCACCTCACGCGGCATTTGGCGGGCGCTCGGCGGTGAGGACCTGCCGGCGCCCTGGGCGGGTGGCCCGTCGGGCACGCGGCCGATCGCCCACGCGCAACTCGAGCTGGACGGCGTTGACGCGCTCGACGCGGCGCGGGCCGCCGTCGAGGCCGGCGCCTCGGGTGTCATCGTCGGGGGGGCGCTGGTTCCCGAGTTGACCCACCTCGACACCGGCTTCTTCGCCTGCCCGGGCGCGCACCGCCGAGGTCGTGCACGAACATCGGGGGCGGCTCGGGACTCCCGCCCACGTTCCTCCATCACCGACAGGAGTCGACCCTCGAGATCGAGACAGGGGCGGAGCTTCACGTACGGCTGCTCCTGGCCGAGGCCGATCTGCCGCTCGCCACCATGGGTGAGCGGCTCGTCACCGCCGACACCGTGGTCAAGGGCCGATCCAAAGCCGCCCAGGTCCACGCCGAGCTGGCGGCGAGCTGGCCGGGTGGTGCGTCGTGGCCGCCCGCACCCGAGGTGGCGGCGGACCACATCCGGGTCCGCCGCATCCGCCGTCTCGCTGCGGTCCTGTTGTTCATCGCCGGCGCGATCGACCTGCTGTCCTCCGTCACGACGCCGCTGCGCGAGCACCTGCACCTCATTGCGCAATACCTGCCCGTCGCCGTCGTCCAGGCGGCCGGAGCGCTGACAGCCCTCGCCGGCATCGGCATGATCATGCTGTCGCGCGGCATCCTCAGAGGTCAGCGGCGCTCGTGGCTGGTCGCCGTCATGCTGCTCATCGCCTCGCTCGCGCTGCACCTCCTCCACGCGGCCGACGTCGTGACGCTCGTGGTCTGTGCCGGCGTCCTCGCGCTGCTGATCGTCCAGCGGGACCGCTTCCGCGCCCAGACCGAACAGGCGACGCTCGTCTCTGCCTTCGTCATCCTCGCCGTCGGCGGGGTGGTGGCGACCCTGGGCGGCTTCCTCGCAGTGGAGGTGGCCGGCCGCGTGCACCACCACCCCCTCCCCGGGTGGCCCGAGGTGCTCCTCGGCTCTGCGGAGCGCCTCGTGGGTGTGGACTGGGTCGTCTTCCCTCCCACCATCGACCGTTACGTGTCGATCAGCCTCCTGGCGGTCGGCATCAGCCTGATTGTGGTGGCGCTGTACCTGCTGACCCGGCCGGTGGTCGACCGCCGACTGTCATCGGGGCGCGCCGGCGATCGGCCGGCGTGCCGCCGAGCTCCGGGCGCGCGACATCGTGCGACGTCACGGCACCGGCACGCTCGACTACTTCGCCCTGCGCGACGACAAGCAGTGGTTCTTCCACCGCGACTCGCTCGTCGCCTACGCCGTCTTCGGCGGTGTCTGCCTGGTCTCCCCCGACCCCATCGGGCCGTTCTCCGAGCGCGCCCACGTGTGGGACTCGTTCCGCCGCTTCGTCGACCGGAACGGGTGGGGCCTCGGCGTCATGGGCGCGGGAGAGGAGTGGCTGCCGACGTACCAGGCGTCCGGCATGCGCTTCCTCTACATCGGAGACGAGGCGGTGGTGGACCCCCGTGCATTCTCGCTCCAAGGCGGCAAGATGAAAGGCCTGCGCCAAGCGGTCAACCGGGTGGCCGCGCTACGGCTACAC
The DNA here is from genome assembly GCA_963744045.1 of uncultured Acidimicrobiaceae bacterium. Taxonomy (GTDB): domain Bacteria; phylum Actinomycetota; class Acidimicrobiia; order Acidimicrobiales; family RAAP-2; genus Bog-473. The sequence goes on along the minus strand of CAVUSB010000019.1, from coordinate 15,765 downwards.
CGTCAGGTTCCTCGACCCCGCCCGCCTCGACCCGGCCGACGCCGCCCGCATGGCCGACCTCATGGCCAAGAGCCGCCGCGGTGAACAGGAGCGGGGCTTCTCCATGATGCTGGGGCGCCTCTTCGACCGCCGGGACACGGGACTGCTGCTCACGCTGGTCGAGGGTCCGGACGGGGCACCGGTCGCCATGTGCCAGTTCGTGCCTTCTCCGGCCATCGGCGGCTATTCGCTGGACCTCATGCGTCGCGACCCGGGCGACCATCCGAACGGGCTGCTCGACTTCGCCCTCTGCTCGACCATCGAGCATCTCAAGGAGATGGGCATGAAGGGCCTGAGCCTCAACTTCGCCGCGCTGCGGTCCGTGCTCGAGGGGGACAGCGGTGACGGCGTCACGCAGCGGGTCGAGCGCTGGGCTCTCCGACGCCTCTCCGGCGTCCTGCAGATAGAGACGCTGTGGCGGTTCAACGCCAAGTACGAGCCGCGGTGGCTCCCCCGCTACATCGTCTTCGACTCGGCCGAACAGTTCGTGCCCGTCGTCGTGCAGATCATGCGGGCCGAGTCGCTGACCGAGGTCCCGGTCATCGGGCGGCTCCTCACGACGAGCGTGGCCAAGCGGTCGGGGCCCGCCTTGCCCGAAGAGGTGCTCGCCGCGCAGGAGCACGCCGGCAACGGAGCGGACCCCCGGCAAGAGGCCGGGACGGCGCCGCGCCCATGACCGAGCCCCGCTGCCCCCGCTGCGGTCACGCCGGCGTGCACCGCAGCCGCGGCGACAGCGGACCCTGCGAGGGCTGCGACCGCTGCTGGTCCGACGAGCAACGCCGTGATCGCCCGCCCCACCATTCCTCCTCCGGAGGCGCCGCATGACGCTCACCATGACCACGGCGGAACGCGAGGACTTTCTCGCCGGGCTGCACGTTGGCGTCCTCAGTGTCGACGACCCGGGTCGGGGCCCCCTCGCCGTCCCGGTCTGGTACTCCTACGCGCCCGGCGGGACCGTCACCATCGTCACCGGCGGGCACAGCGTCAAGGCGCAGCTCCTGCGCGCGGCGGGTCGGTTCTCGCTCTGCGTCCAGTCCGAGACCATGCCCTATCGCTACGTCAGCGTGGAAGGGCCGATCACGGCACTGGACGAGACCGTCTCCGACGAGGAGCGCCGTGCCCTGGCCCAGCGCTACCTCGGCGCCGAGGGAGGCGACCTCTACGTGGCCTCGACGGCGGACCAGGCGGCCGACAGCGTCGCCTTTCGCATGGCGCCGGCGCGCTGGCGCACGACGGATTACGGCAAGCTCGGCTAGCCGCTGTCTGGCTCGAACCTCGACCTCCGTTGTGCGGCTGTTGTGCGGGGAGCCTTCGAACGGCCCTACTCCCCGGCTTCACGGCGCCGCCACAATTGCGCGCGAGGGGCGGGGTGGCCGAGGTCGTCTGGGGGTCGCCCCGCCCTGCCTGGTTCTGCACGGCGCAGCATCGAGTGCGCCGTCCATGCACCGCCACGGCGGACCGGAGCAGCGTGTGGCCGCCCGGCGCCGGCTCAACCCCTTGCGCGTTCTTGTCGATCCATTCCGGGGTCCTGCCCTCGTGGCGGCCGGTACGGCAGGCAAGACGGCGGGCGGCTTGCGGTGGCCCGGGGCAGCGGCGCGCTCCCGACGTGCCACCGACCTGGGCAAGGATGGAAGCCCGGTTCGGAACGAGAGGGAGGGACGCCGTGAGCAAGACCCAGATCCACTCCGTTCCTGCAACAGTTGCCGCCAAGTACGATCTCGCGGCCACCGAAGCCGAGCGCCGCGAGATGGGTCGGCAAGCCCGGATACTGGCCCCCCGTGCCGATCTGGGCAACTGGGACGAGCAGACCCGCGGGCACGATCCCGTGGACACGCTGCTGGCGCAGAACCACATCCGGCTCGCCGAACTCGCCGGGCTCCGGCACCAGCGCATGGCCCTTTCGCCGTGGAACTTCTACCGCGGCGCCGCCGCGGTGATGGCGGCCGACCTCGCCTCCCGGCCGCACAGCCGCATTGAGGTCCAGCTCTGCGGTGACGCCCACGTCCTGAACTTCGGCCTGTGGGCCACACCGGAGCGCAACCTCAACTTCGATCTGCGCGACTTCGACGAGACCTTGCCCGGGCCCTTCGAGTGGGACGTGGCCCGCCTGGCCGCCAGCCTGGTGGTGGCGGCGCGGCAGAACGGGGTGAAGCCCTCGAAGGCAGATGCCGCGGTCACGGCGGCGGTCGACGCCTACCGCAACCGGATGCGGTACTACTCCACGCTGCCCCTTCTCGACATCTGGTACGAGGGGACGCGCTTCGACCAGTTCATCGACTACTTCGAACCGGCCGACCGCGGCCAGGTGCAGGTGCAATTCGAGAAGAACAAGGAGACGCGGACGAGCCGCGGCGCGTTCGAGAAGCTGACCACCGAGCGGCGCGGGCGGGCGCGCATCACCCCGCAGCCCCCGCTGCGCGTGACCCTCGACGACGACGAGCAGGGCGACATCGTGGAGGGGCTGCTCGGCGAGTACCGCCTCACGCTCCAGGAGGACCGCCGCCGGCTCTTCGACCGCTTCACCGCGGTGGACGTCGTCCGGCAGGTGGTCGGGGTCGGCAGCGTCGGCATGGTGGTGTATCTCGTGCTCCTCGAAGGAAGCGCGACCGGGGACCCGCTCTTCCTGCAGTGCAAGCAGGCCGGTCCCTCGGTCTACGAGTCCTACACCTACTCCAGCGGGCACGACAACCATGGCGCCCGGGTCATCGCCGGCAAGCGAATGGTGCAGAGCGCCACCGACATCTTCGTGGGCTGGGGCAGCCTGGGCGACCGCGACTTCTATGTCCGTCAGTTCCGCGACATGAAGCTGATCCCGACCACCGAGCTGATTGCGCCCGTCCTCGTGGAGTTCGCCATCGCCTGCGGCAACTCGCTCGCCCGGGCGCACGCCCGCTCGGGCGATCCCGCGGCCATCGATGCCTACATGGGGAAGAGCGACGTGTTCACCAAGGCCATGCGTCGGTTCGCCCGTCGCTACGCGGACCAGAACGAGCGGGACCATGCGGCGCTGATCGCCGCCATCCGCAGGGGCAAGGCGGAGACCGTCCTGGACTGACGACTGCCGACGGTCGGAGCTCGGCCGCCCGACGCCCGCCCTACTTGGGCAGGAACAGCAGGGTGGCGTGGTTGGCGAAGTCGATGAGCGGCTGCGGCCACACACCGAACAGCACCGTCACCCCCGTGCACGAGCGCGATGGCCACGCCGGCGAGCGCCGGGACCGGGACCCGCTCGGACTCCGCTTCCTCCTCGGCTCGCGGTGGCCTCGTCGTCCAGCAGGATCTGCTCGTTGATGGTGGTCACCGTGCTGGCGGCGGCGGCCGGGGTGGCCCACGCCAGCCCGCCGCCCGTGTCGCTGCCCTCGGCCCCCGCCACGATGGTGCCGCCTCCGGTCATGCCGCCCTCGGCGCCCAGCTGGGCCGAACCGCCGGTTCCGCCCTCGGACTCGCCCAGGCCGCCACCGGCGTACATGAGGACGGCGACCCGCAGGTAGAAGTAGGCGGCCACGGCCGCCGTCACCATGGCGATGACCGCCAGGGGCACCTCGCCCGCCCCGACGGCGGCGAAGACCACCTGCAGCTTCGCCCACAGCCCGGTCGTGAAGGGTGCACCCGCCTGGGCCAGCAACAGGACGGCCAGCGCCAGGGCCATGACGGGCTGGCGGCCGGCCAGGCCGCGGTAGCGGGAGATGTCGTGATCGCCGGTCGCCCTCGCCCCCCAGCACCGTCACGATGGCGAAGCTTCCGATGGTCATGAGCATGTAGGCGAAGAGGTAGTAGAGCGACGCGCTGGCACCCCGGGCCGTGCCGGCGGACACCCCCAGCAGAATGAACCCGGCGTGATTGATGGACGAGTACGCCAGCATCCGCTTCACGTCGCGCTGGCGCAGGGCGACGAAGGCACCCAGGACGAGCGACAGCACGGCCAACCCGTAGATGATCGGACGCCAGTCCGTCTCGATGACCCCGAACGAGGAGAACAGGACGCGCAGCAACGCGGCGAAGGCGCCCGCCTTGGCGACGGCCGCCATGAATCCGGTCACGGGCGACGGGGCACCCTGGTACACGTCCGGCGTCCACATGTGGAAGGGCACCGCCGCGACCTTGAAGGAGAAGCCGACCAGCATCAGGGCGAGCCCGGCCAGCAGCAGGCCGTTGGTGAGGACGACGTTCTTGGACAGGTAGTCCGCAATCTGGGTCAGGTTCGTCGACCCGGTGGCCCCGTAGGTCAGCGCGATGCCGTAGACGAAGATGGCCGAGGAGAAGCCGCCCAGGATGAGGTACTTGAGCGCCGCCTCGCCGGATGCGGCGCGCTTGTAGTTGAAGGCGGTCAAGACGTAGAGGGCGAGGGAGAGGATTTCGAGGCCGAGGAAGATGATGATCAGGTCGTTGGCCATCCCCATCATCATGGCGCCGGAGGCCGAGAGCATCGCCAGCACGTGGAACTCCGCGCCGTGCGTGCCTTCCCGTCGCAGGTAGCCGTCCGCCACGAGTGCCGTGAGCAGCATGGCGATGGCGACCAGGATGGTGATGAGCACGCTGAAGCCGTCCATCACGACGGCGTGTTTGACGTAGGTGTGCGCGCCGTGCTGCTGGACGTCGTTCCACTGCCAGAGCGCGACCCCGAGCGCGCCGCCCGAGATGATGACCGTGGCGATGGTGCTCACGCGTACCGCGCAGCGGCTTGCGCACGAGCGAGGCCAGGCCGAGGAGGACCACGGCGCCGCCGATCATGATGATGGGCGGCAGGATGGCGAGCCAGCGGATGGACGGCACCGTGACCGAGTTCGAGGCGGCGTGCGTCGCCGCATGCGATGTAACCGAGGCGAGCAGCGATGCGATCACTTGGTTCCCCCCACGCCTCGGACCGCCACCGGCGGCTGGTAGTGGCCGGTCGAGGACTCCACGTGCGCGATGAGCTGGTTGACCGACGGGTTGATGCGGTCGAGCACCGGCTTGGGGTAGACGCCCAGGAACACGATCAAGATGATGAGGGGCGCCATGATCAGCCGCTCGAGCAGGACCAGGTCACGGGTCTTCTCGTCGGCCTCCCGCGGCTCGCCGTGGAAGACCTGCTGGTAGGTCCAGAGCAGGTAGATGGCGGCCACGATCACGCCGAGGACGGCGACCACGGCCCACCAGCGGTGGGTGATGAAGGTGCCCGAGAGCACGAGGAACTCGCTCACGAAGCCGTTCAGGCCGGGCACGCCGATGGACGCCATCATGACCACGGTGAAGACGGCGGCCAGCACGGGCGCCGCCTTCTGCAGGCCGCGCATCTCGCTCGTCTGCCAGGTGCCCCGGCGCTGGTAGATGAAGCCGATGAGGATGAAGAGCCCCGCCACGATGATCCCGTGGTTGAGCATCAGCAGGACGGCACCGGCCAGCCCCTGCGTGCTCAGCGCAAAGGTCCCGAGCGCGATGAAGCCGATCTGCGCCAGCGACGAGTAGGCGACGAGGCGCTTCATGTCACGCTGGGCGCAGGCCACGATGGCGCCGTAGACGATGCCGATGACGGCCAGGGTCAGGAAGAGCGGGGCCAGGGTCCGGGTGGCGTGGGGGAAGAGGTTGAGGTCGAAGCGGATGATGCCGTAGGTGCCCAGCTTGGCCAGAAGGCCCGAGAGCAGCACCGAGCCCTCCTCCGGCGCCTCGGTGTAGGCGTCGGGCGACCAGGTGTGGAACGGGAACAGGGGCGCCTTGACCGCGAAGGCCGCGGTGAAGGCCAGGAAGAGGAGGATCTCCGTCGTCGAGGACAGGTGCGTCTGCATCAGCGGCCCGAGCTCGAAGGTGAGGTAGTGGAACTGCGACTCGTGGATGAAGGCGAGCGCCAGGATCCCGACGAGCAGGAAGGCCGAGCCGAGGAAGGTGTAGAGGAAGAACTTGATTGCCGCGTACGCCCGGCGCTGGTGTCCCCAGCCGGCGATGATGAAGTACGACGGCACCAGGGTCAGCTCGAACATGAAGAAGAACACGATGAGGTCGAGCGACAGGAAGCTCCCCATCACCGCCGCCTCCAGGAGGAGGATCCAGGCGAAGTAGGCCCGGGGATTCTCCCGGTTGCGTCCCAAAATGATGGCGAGCGGGAACAGCAGCGCGGTGAGCAGCACCAAGAAGATGGAGATGCCGTCGACCCCCAGGTACCAGTGCACCCCGAGGCTCGTGCCGGTGTACTCGTGGTTCGAGACCAGCTGGAAGCCGCCGTCGTGCACCTTCATGGCGATGAAGGCGGCCACGGCGAGGACGGCCGTGGCCAGCGAGACGATCAGTGCCAGGGCGTAGACGACCTCTTTGTGCAGCGAGCGGTCGAAGCCGAGCAGGCCCAACGCGGCCGCCCCGATGGCCGGCAGCACGATGAGCAGCGTCAGGAAAGGGACGGAGTGGCTCATCCCCACCACGTCCGGCTCAGCAAGAAGGCGACGATGAGGGCCGTCCCGAGGGCGATGCCGAGCGCGTAGTTCCGTGCGTAGCCCGTCTGCAGCTTGCGGGCCGCGTTCCCCGTGGCCTTGGCCAGCTGCGCCGTGCCGTTGACCGCTCCGTCGATCACGCGGACGTCGACCACCCAGGCACAGAACGTGGCCAGGCGCTGGGCCGGGCGCCCGATGACGAGGTCGTAGAAGTCGTCCCAGTACCAGACCCGCTGCAGGAACGCAGGCTCGAGGCGCGGCTGGTAGACCTCGTCGCCCCGCCACAGCCACCAGGCGACGATCAGGCCGATGAACGCCGCCGCGATGTCGGCCAGGGCGAGCGCCCACTCCGGCCCCGCACCCAAATTGTCGTTGTAGAGCGTGCCGGCGAACACCGGGGCGAGGAAGCTCGCCAGGTTGTCGGTGTGGACCCAGGGCAGGTCGAGCGCCCCGGCGAAGAACGCGAAGAACGACAGGACGACGAGGGGCAGCCGCATGACCCACGGCGACTCGTGGGGCGTGTGCAGCGCCGGCTCGCCCTGGGGGCCCGGCTTGTCGAAGCGCTCCTTGCCCCCGAAGGCGAGGACCTCCAGCCGGCTCATGTAGTACGCCGTGAGCACGGCAGTGACCAGGCCGATGACCCAGAGCCATTTGAAGTGGGCGAACGTGTTGTCCAGGACGTCGCCCTTGGCCCAGAAGCCCGACAGCGGCGGGATGCCGGCGATGGCCAGGAACCCGATGGTGAAGGTGACGGTGGTCCACTTCATGTAGCGGCGCAGCGCGCCCATCCGTTTGAGATCCTGCTCGTCCTCGAGCCCGTGGATCACCGAGCCCGCCCCCAGGAAGAGCAGGCCCTTGAAGAAGGCGTGCGCCACCATGAGGAACACGGCGGCGATGTAGGCGCCCGTGCCGACGGCGAGGATCATGTAGCCGATCTGCGACACCGTCGAGAAGGCGAGCACCTTCTTGATGTCCTGCTGCGCGCAGGCGATGGTGGCCGCGGTGAAGGCGGTGACGGCCCCGATGGTGGCGATGATCTCGGACCCCGTGGCAGTCACGTGCAGCAGGGGGTTCATCCGGCAGAGCAGGTACACCCCGGCCGTGACCATGGTGGCGGCGTGAATGAGGGCCGAGACCGGCGTCGGGCCCTCCATGGCGTCGGGCAGCCAGTTGAACAGCGGGATCTGGGCCGATTTGCCGGCGGCGGCCAGGAAGAGCAGCAGCACCGCCGCCAGGCCGTAGCCGCCGTCGAGCTGGTGCAGCTGGCCGAAGATCCCCCCGCCCGGGCCGCTCTCGTACTGGAGGGTGCCGGTCCGCTCGAAGATCAAGAAGATGGCCAGCAGGAAGCCGACGTCACCGATGCGGTTGTAGATGAAGGCCTTCTTGCCGGCCGAGGCGGCCGCCTCGCGCTGGAACCAGAAGGACACCAGCCAGTAGGAGCAGACGCCGACGCCCTCCCAGCCCACGAACGTGAGCAGCAGGTTGTCCGACAGCACCAGCAGCAGCATGGAGAAGACGAACAGGTTCAGGTAGATGAAGAACTTCGAGTAGTCCCGGTCGTCCTTCATGTAGCCGATGGAGTAGAGGTGGATGAAGGCGCTGACGAACGTGATGAACATGCACATCGTGATCGACAGCGGGTCCACCAGGAACCCGACGGGCACCGTCAGTCCGCCCGCGCTGAACCAGGTGAAGTAGTTGTCCACCACCACCCGGCCGTTGTCGGGCAGGCCGAGGACACCGGCCAGCACGAAGCAGGCCACCACGAAAGCGCCGCCGACGGCGACGGTCCCGATCCACCCCGCCACCGGGTCGCCCAGGCGGCGACCGAAGGTCACCAGGAACAGGAAGCCCGCGAGAGGCAACAGCAACATGAGGTACGCGAGATGGACCACGGGTCAGCCCTTCAGCGAATCCAGGTCGTCCGCCACCGTCGTCTCGCGGCGGCGGAAGTTGGTCACCACGATCCCGAGGCCGACCACGACCTCGGCTGCGGCCACCACGAGGACGAAGAACACGATCGCCTGACCGCCGATGTCGTTGAGCATGCGGGCGAAGGTGACGAAGGTCAGGTTGGCCGCGTTGAGCATCAGCTCAATGCACATGAGCATGATCAGGACGTTGCGCCGCACCAGCAGGCCGATGGCGCCGATGGTGAAGAGGATGGCGGCCAGGCCGATGTACCAGGATCCCGAGAGGCTCATGCCGGCAGCTCGCTCTCGGTGCTGTCTTCCCTGTCGGCATGGTCGGTCGGCGGGCGGCGGGCCAGCACGACCGCGCCGACCACCGCGATGACGAGCAGCGCCGCGGTGGCCTCGAACGCGAAGAGGTAGGTCGTGAAGAGCTGCTTGCCCAGCTGGGCCGGCTCGCCCGCCGGCGAATTCGGGCCGGCGATGTGGCCCTGGATCGGCCCCACCACCTGCTTGGCGCCGGTGACCCAGTGCGCCGTCGCCGCCATGGCCAGGACGCCGCCGAGGGTGATGAGCGAGAACACGACCGCGAGGGGGCGCTGGCCGGCCAGCGGCTCCACGGTGATGTCCTCGGACCGGTCGACCCCGAGGAACATGATCACGAAGAGGAAGAGGACGACGATGGCGCCGGCGTAGACGATGATCTGCACGGCGGCCAGGAAGTCGGCTTCCTGCTCAATGAAGAGCACGGCGACGCCGAAGAGCGTCAGCACCAGGCTGAGCGCGGCGTGCACGGGGTTGCGCGACGTGACGACGCCGATGGCGCCGACCAGGATCACCGCCGCCGCGGCGGCGAAGACCAGGATGTCGGGCCAGGTGGCGCGCGTGGCAGCCAGGAGCGGCACGGCGTGGAGCATGGGTCAGTCGCTCCCCTCGGCGCGCGCCGTCCGCGTCATCGGTGCCGTCCGCTTCCACCACCGCACCCGTGATGGCGGCAGCCGCGTGGACCGAGGCGTCCGCCGCCCTCCCTGCCGCCACGTCCGCCCGCTCGGCCTTGGCGTCGGCCTTGGCCGCCTTGCGGGAGGCCCGCAGATCCTTCATGCGGGCCCGCATGGCGTCCATCTTCTTGCGGTTGGCCGCCGCGCCCTCCTTGGCCCGCCAGACGCGGCCCTGCATGCCGCGGTGGGCCAGCGGGATGTCCTCGTCGAGCAGGTGGGCCTCGAGCACCTCGCGCAGCGGCTTGGTGCCGGTGGCCTCGTCGTCGCGGTGCGCCGACTGGCCGCCCTCGGGGGCGCGCACGCCGTAGCCGAGCTCGCCCGACCACTGCACCTCGCCCTCGTACTGCGCGCTGCCCGACGGGGCCGTGGCGCGCATCCAGCCGGAGGTCATTTGGTCGTCGCCCTCGCGCCAGTCCTCCCAGGGGAGCTTCTTCGGCGTGCCGTCGTCGTTCACGACGAGCTCTTCCTTGGTGTAGATGGCGTCGAAGCGGTTGGTGAAGGAGAACTCGAACAACTTGGACTCGGTGATGGCCTCGGTCGGGCAGGCCTCGACGCACATGTCGCAATGGATGCAGCGCAGGTAGTTGATTTCGTAGACGTAGCCGTAGCGCTCCCCGGGCGACACCGGGTGATCGGGCGGGTTGTCGAGCCCGCGCACGTAAATGCAGTCGGCCGGGCACACGCCGGCGCACAGCTCGCAACCGATGCACTTCTCCATGCCGTCCTCGTAGCGGTTGAGGACGTGGCGACCGTGCTGGCGCGGCTGCTTGGGCTTCTTCTCGTCGGGGTACTTCGTCGTGACCCGGGGCCGGGTCAGATGCTGGAAGGTCAGCTTGAAGCCGCCGAGGAACGAGAGCTGGTCCTTCAGTTCGTCGCCGACGCCCATTACGCCTTCCCTCCTGACACGGGGTCCGGGACCGGCGACAGCCGCGACGGCCGGGTCACCCGGCTCCCGACCGCCGGGAGGATGAGGTCGTCGTCGCCGATCTCCTTGCCCAGCTTGTTGGCCCTGATGAGCAGGAAGGAGGCCAGGATCACGACGGGCACGAGGATCAGCCCGGCCCAGCCCCAGGCGACGATGGCGGCCACCAGCAGCAGCCACCCCAGCGTGAGCGGGATGAGGCGCTTCCAGCCCAGATCCATGAGCTGGTCGTAGCGCAGCCGGGGCAGGGCGGCGCGGAACCACACGTAAATGAAGCAGAACGCCACCGTCTTGAGGAGGAAGTAGATGATCGGCATGTAGATGGTGGCGCCGGGGATGTGGAAGATGTAGCCGTTGGGGCCGCCGAAGAACAGTGTCACGACGATGGCCGACATGGTGATGGTGTTCATGAACTCGGCCAGGTAGAAGAGGCCGAAGCGGATGGACGAGTACTCGGTGTGGAAACCCCCGACCAGCTCCGTGTCCGCCTCGGTGAGGTCGAAGGGCGGGCGGGTGAGCTCGGCCGTGATGGCGATCATGAAGAAGATGAAGGGCAAGAAGCCCAGCCGGATGAGGTTCCAGTTCCAGAAGCCGTTCGACTGGGACGCCACGATGGCCCGGGTCGACAGCGAACCGGTCACCAGCACCACCATCACCGTGGTCATGCCGAGCGCAGCCTCGTAGGAGATCACCTGGGCCGACGCCCGCACCGAGCCGAGCAGCGGGTACTTCGAGCCCGAGGACCAGCCGGCCAGCATGACGCCGTAGACGGCGATGCCCGACATGGCGAGGACGAGCAGGATCCCCATGGGCGGGTCGGCCACCTGCAGCTCGAAGGTGTGGCTGCCGATGGTGATCACGCCCCCGATGGGGACCACGGTGAAGACCAGCACGGCGGGGATGACCGAGAGGTAGGGCGCCAGCTTGAACACGAAGGAGTCCGCCCGGTCGGGCAGCAGGTCCTCCTTGAAGATGAGCTTGGTGCCGTCGGCCAGCGTCTGCAGCAGGCCCCACGGCCCGGCCCGGTTCGGGCCCACTCGGCTCTGCATGTCCGAGATCACCTTGCGCTCGAACCAGATCATCAGCGCCGTGGCGACGAGGAGCGCCACGAAGGCCACGAGGCACTTGATGATGACGATGAGCCAGACCTGCCAGTTGAGGCCGAAGGAGAACAGCGGATCGCCGTTCCCGCTGTCCGCGCTGTGCGTCAGGAGCGGGGCCGAGTTGGAGAGGAGGGCGGCGGCGGCGATCACACCGACTCCAGTCGCACGTCGGTCACCAGCTGGCGGCTGTCGATGAGCGTGGCCACCGCGTTGGGCGGTGCGCTCTCGCCACCCGGGACGTTGAAGTCGATGGCGACGACGCCGCGCGCCACCCCCTCGTCCGACTCGGCGGCCAGGATCAGCTCGCCCCGGGCGGAACGCACCTTCACGCGATCGCCCGAGTGCGCACCGAGGCGGTCGAGGTCGTAGGGATTGGCCCGGGCCACCAGCGTGGGCACGAGCGGCGTGAGCGAGGGCGAGCCGGTGACCGAGCTGCCGGCGTCGTAAAGGCGGCGACCCGACACGAGCCGGAGGCTGTAGCTGTCGGCCTTGGGGATCTGGAGCGGCTCGGCACCGCCGGTACCGGTCCACGAGAGCAGGGGCGGCGGGCTGCCCAGATCGGCCACGTTCTCCGAGGCGGGCTCGCTGGCGCCGGTGCCGACGCGCGGCGGCGCGCCCTGACGCTCCACCGACTCCACGCCCGGCAGTGCCACCGGGTCGATCGGGGACACGTCGTCGCGGTGGTCCTCGTTACCGGTGAGCGGCACCAGAATGCCGTCGTGCGCCACGTCGGAGTGGAGGACCTGCTGGGTGAGCCCGGCGTAGGCCGGCGCCGTGCGGGCCAGCTCGTCGGAGAGGTCGTTGTCACTGGCGAGGCCGAGGTCCGACCCGAGAGCGGCGGCGAGCTCGGCGGCGATCATCCAGTCGGGCCAGGCGAAGCCGGGCGCCGAGAGCTTGGGGCCGAGGCGGCTGACCCGGCCCTCGATGTTGGTCGTGGTGCCCGCCCGCTCGTGCGACACCGCGCACGGCAGCACGACGTCGGCGTGCGCGTCGACCGACTCCGAGGGGTGGCCCGTCACCGCGACGACGAAGTGCCCGGCCCCCAACGCCTTCTCGGCGACGGCACGGTCGGGGAAGTCGTCGAGGGGGTCGGCGCCGAGCAGGACCAGCGCGCGCACCCCTGTGCCGCCGCTGCCATCCTCGGCGTCGTCGTGCTCGCCCGCCATGGAGGCGAGGATGTCGGCCGTCGAGAGGCCGGCGCCGGCGGGCACCGAGCCCCAGGCGGCCGTGAAGCGCTGGCGTCCCGCATCGAGGCTCACCCGCCCCGGCAGGATCCCGGGAGCCAGTCCCATGTCGAGCGCCCCGAAGACGTTGCCGCGGCGCAGCGCCGGCAGGAAGGTCGCCTTGGGGAGGCGCGGCGGCCAGCGCGCGCACGGCTTCCGCGGCGACCTCGCCCGACTCGGCGTACGAGGACCGGCCGGCCACGACGACGACGCCCTCGCCGCCGGGGTGGGCCGCCAGCACGCCGCGGGCGGCCTCCATCTGGTCCTGCGTGAAGGTGGCGCCCTCGGGATGCGTGCCCAGCGCGGTCGAGGCAGCGGCGTCGCCGGTGAGGGCACGGGCCATGGTCGGCGCATCGCCCGGCCGGATGCGCAGCGAAGCGCTGGCGAGGGCGGTCAGGGCGGTGGGGGCCGGTGCGATCTCGAGCAGCTGCGTGTCGCCGCCGACCACGGCCTCGCGCAGGCGCAGGAAGAGCACCGGCAGCTCCTCGCGCAGGTCGCCGGCCAGGGTGAGCAGCACCGGCGCCGCGCAGGCCTCGTCGATGGTGGCCCGGGGCAGCCCCAGGACGAGCTCGGCGGGAAGACCGTCACCCAGCTGGGCGTCGACCGAGTCGGTGCCGATGACGCCCTTGGCCAGCTTGGCCCAGGCGTAGGCGGACTCGTTGGTCAGGCGCGCCCCACCGATGACGGCCACCGCGCCGGCGCCGCCGGCGCTCTTGGCGGCGGAGAGGCCGTCCGCCGCCGCGGCCAGGGCCTCGCCCCAGCTCACCGCGACCAGCTCGCCGTCCTTGCGGATGCGCGGCTCCACCAGGCGGCCGTGCTCGAAGCGCCCCGTCTCGCGCGCCTCGCCCAGGAACTGGCCGCGGCTCGCACCGAGGCTGACCACCTGGGACGCCGTCGCGGGCGCGACGTCGACGGCCTCGTCGGCCACCTCGGTCGGCTGCTCCGGCCCGTTGTCGACCTCGTCGCCGTTGACCGACTCGAAGGAGAAGCGGCCCTTGTCGCAGAGCCAGCCGTGGTTGACGGGCTCGGAGTCGATGCCGAGCAGCCGGGTCAGGCGGTTCTGCGAGGACTGCACGGCGACCCGGCAGCCCACCGAGCAGGCGGTGCAGGTGGACTCGACCTGGTCGAGGTCCCAGGGCCGGGCGGTGAAGCGGTAGGGCGTCGCGGTGAGCGCGCCGACCGGGCAGATCTGCACCGTGTTGCCGCTGAAGTAGGAGGAGAAGGGCTCCGTGGGGAAGGTGGCGACCTCCACGTTCTCGCCCCGCCCGGCGAAGTCGATCTGCGCCTCGCCGGCGACGTCGGAGGCGAAGCGGGTGCAGCGGGCGCACTGAATGCAGCGCTCGCGGTCGAGCAGGACCAGGTCGGAGATGGCGATCGGCTTCTCGAAGTGGCGCTTCTCCTCGATGAAGCGGGTCTCGCCCGGGCCGTAGGCCAGGGTCTGGTCCTGCAGCGGGCACTCGCCGCCCTTGTCGCAGACCGGGCAGTCGAGCGGATGGTTGGCCAGCAGGAACTCGAGCACTCCGTCCTGGGCCTTCTTCACCTTCTCCGAGGTGGTGTCGACGACCATGCCCTCGCCGGCCTCGATGAAGCAGGCCGGCTGCAGGGTGGCGCCGCGGGGACCCTCGACCTCGACCAGGCACATGCGGCACATGCCGACCGGCTCCATGCGCGGGTGGTAGCAGAAGCGCGGGATGTAGGTCCCCGCCCGCTCGGCCGCGGCGATCAGCAGCTCGCCCTTCTTGGCGCTGACCTCGCGCCCGTCCAGGGTGAAGGTGTGCGTCCCGTCCTCCTTGGCGTCCGGCGCCAGTGCGTCGGTGGGGTTCTTCGTCTTCGCCGTGTCAGTCAAAGGGACACCCCCCTTCCTTCACGTGCACCAGGAACTCGTCGCGGAACATGCGGATGCCCGACGCGATCGACGAGGGGATCGACGGCCCGAGCACGCAGATGGTGGTCTGCTGCGGGGGCCAGGCCACGCCGGGAGAGATGTTGTCGCACAGGTCCATGAGGAGGTCCAGATCTTCCTCGCGCCCGCCGCCGTTCTCAATTCGGTACATGATGCGCTCCAGCCAGCCCGATCCCTCGCGGCAGGGCGTGCACTGCCCGCACGACTCGCGGGAGAAGAACTTGGTGATGCGCCAGGCGGCCCGCACCATGCACGTGGCCGAGTCCATGACGACGACCGAGCCCGAGCCGAGCATGGAGCCGGCGTTGCCCACCTCGTCCTGGCCGAGCGGCAGGTCCACCTGGTCCGGGCCGAACCACGGGGCCGACACGCCGCCGGGGATGAAGGCCTTGAGCGTGTTGGAGCCGCGGATGCCCCCGCCCAGCACGGGCGCGTAGATGAGGTCGCGGAACGTGGTCTTCACCATCTCGAGCTCGTAGTTGCCCGGGTTGCGCACGTGGCCGGCCAGCGCGAACAGCCGCGTCCCGGTGGAGCGCCCGGCGCCCAGGGCGGCGAAGGCGGCGCCGCCGTTGTTCACGATCCAGGGGATGTTGGCCATGGTCTCGACGTTGTTGACCACGGTGGGCTCGCCGTAGAGTCCGATGGCCGCCGGGAAGAAGGGGGGCTTGATGCGCGGGAAGCCGCGCTTGCCCTCGAGCGACTCGAGCAGCGCCGTCTCCTCGCCGCAGATGTAGGCGCCGGCGCCGGGGTGCACCACGATGTCGAGCGAGAACCCCGAATCGAAGATGTTGCTCCCCACCGCCCCGTGGGCGTAGGCCTCGTTCAGCGCCGTCTGCAGGCGTTCGAGGCCCAGCGCGAACTCCCCGCGCAGGTAGATGAACGCCTGCGTGACCTGCAGGGCGTAGGCGGAGATCAGGACGCCTTCGAGGATCTGGTGCGGGTCGCCCTCAATGAGCATGTGGTCCTTGAAGGTGGCCGGCTCGGATTCGTCGCCGTTGATCACCAGGTACGTCACCGGGTTCTTGCGCAGCATCGACCACTTGCGCCCGGCCGGGAAGCCGGCGCCGCCCCGGCCCAGCAGGCTGGCCGCGTCGACCTCGGCCGCCACCGCCTCGGGGGTCATGGTCAGGGCCTTGCGCAGCCCGGTGTACCCGCCGGTGGCGAGGTAGCGCTCCAGCGTGAAGGAGTCCTCGTAGCCGAGGCGCGCCGTGATGATCCTGGGGGCGTCGGTGATGGCCATCAGGCCTTCTTCTCCCCGCCCGCCGC
>CAVUSB010000018.1:0-14530 GCA_963744045.1 uncultured Acidimicrobiaceae bacterium | reverse complement strand
ACCTGGGCCGGGTGAACGTCATTGCCGTCGCGCTCGCCACCGCAACGCTCATGACGGCGGCCGCACGCATGGCCGTCTCGCTCCGCGAGCAGCGGGCCCTCAACGAGTCGCAGCAGCAGCAGGCGACGACCGACGAGCTCACCGGGCTGGGCAACCGTCGTCGCTTGCTGGACGAACTCCACACAGGCCCTGGGCGCGCTGCCCGAGGGCGGCACGCAGGCGAGCGGCCTGGCCCTCCTGCTGATCGATCTCGACCACTTCAAGGAGATCAACGACTCGTTCGGGCACCAGACCGGAGACGCGCTCCTCCGCGAGATCGGACCACGCATTCGCCAGGTCGTCCGTCGCAACGACCTGGTGGCGCGCCTGGGTGGCGACGAGTTCGCCGTCGTCCTGTACGGGGCCGACGCCTACAAGGCGACGGCGGTGGCGCGCCGCATCACCACGCTGCTGGAGCAACCCATCGACGTCAGCACCGCCAGCCTGCATGTCGGCGCCAGCATCGGCGTGGCCCTGGCCCCCCTGCATGCGACGACGGCCGATGACCTGATCCGCTGCGCCGATATCGCCATGTACCGAGCCAAGAACGAGCGGGGCTCCTTCGACGTCTACGAGGCCGCGCTCGACGACGAGGCCGACCGCTTCGAGCTGATCGAGGACCTGCGGGTCGCCATGGCCGAGAGCTCGCTCGCCCTGCACTACCAGCCGGTGATCGACCTCCGAACGGGCGAGGTGGTCACGGTCGAAGCGCTCCTGCGCTGGCCCCATCCGCACCCTCGGCCTCATCCCGCCCGAGCACCTGCTGGCCCTGGCCGAGGAGAGCGGGCTCATCCACTCGCTGGCCACCTGGGTCTTCGAGGAGGCGGTGGCCGACTGCGCCCGGTGGTGGCACGACGGCCACCGGGCCGCGGTGGCAGTCAATCTCCTGGCCACCGACCTCCTGGATTCGTCCCTGCCGCAGCGGGTCGGCGCGTTGCTGGCCCGGGCGGGGCTGCCCACCGAAGCACTGGTGCTCGAGATCACCGAAGGCATGGTCGTCGCCGACGTCACCCGCTCCAAGCGGGTCATCCAGAGCCTGACCGATTCGGGCATCCGCGTCTCCATCGACGACTTCGGGACCGGCTTCTCCTCCATCTCCCACCTGAACGACCTGGCCGTCGGCGAGCTGAAGTTGGACCGGACGTTCACCTCGCGCCTGCAGGGCGAGGAGACGGGCGGTCGGGACGAGGACATCGTCCGCTCCATCATCGATCTCGGGCACGCGCTCGACCTGCGCGTCGTCGCGGAGGGGATCGAGCGGCTCGACTTCATCCACGTGCTCGCCGCCCTCGGATGTGACGCCGGACAGGGCTACGCCATTCAGGCCCCCAGCCCCGCCGCCGACATCGACTTCGCCGGGGCGCTTCGCTCCCCGACGACGCGCGCCGTCGACTCGCGCGGTCACCTTCACGTCGACCGCGAACCCGCCCGCGTCCTGACGGTCGGCCGAGCCGCCGATCGCTGCCACTGACGCCCGGCGTGACCTCAGCGCACCGGAGCGACCGGATCACCGCCCGCGCCGGCTCCTCATGCCGCCATGACCGCTTCGGCGGCGGCGGTAGGGTGCCGTCGATGCGAGTGCTGTTGGTGGCTGCGCCGGGAGCCGGGAAGGGAACGCAGGCCGAGAAGCTGGCCGGCCACTACCGGGTGGCCCACCTGTCGAGCGGAGACCTCCTCCGGCAGGAGGTGAAGGCCGGCACCGTCATCGGGCAACAGGCGGCCGACTTCCTGCGGCGCGGCGACCTCGTGCCCGACGACCTGATCTTCGCCATGTTGACCGAGCCGATCATTGCGGCGAGTCGCAACGGTGGCTACGTGCTCGACGGCTTTCCCCGGAACCTGCGCCAGGCCGAGGCCGCCTACGAATTGACGAAGCACGTCGGGGGCATCGCACTCGAGGCCGTGATCCATCTCGAAGTCGCCGGCGAAGAGCTGCGGCGGCGCCTTCTGGCGCGCGCGGCACACGAGGGTCGGAGCGACGACGCCGAGGATGTCATCGCGCATCGCTTCGAGGTCTACAGGACCGAGACCGAACCACTCCTCGCCTTCTACCGTGGGCGCAATCTCGTCCTTGAGATCGACGGCGAACAGGACGAGGAGCGGGTCTTCGCGGACATCATCGCCTCGTTCGAACGCCATCTGGCCGCATCACACGACTGAGACACCTCGGGCCGGGCCCGATCCGGAGGGCCTGCCGTCGGGCACCTCGAACGATTCTACGAGTACCCGGCTGCACCCCTCTGCTTCGGTCATTCGCGCTCGGCGCCCACGTCCATGGGAGAGTTTGACGACCGAAAAGGAGGGCCCAATGAGTGACGTACAGCTCGCACCGCCGGTCAAGGCACGCCATCACATCAAGCACGCGATCAGCCTTCGAGGGCTGAGCGAACAGATCAAGAGAGCGGACGGGCTCAACGCCAAGATCGCCGTCTTCCTCACCAACATCGTCGGATCGATGTGGTGCGCCTATGCCTTCGCCGTCATCGCCCTGCTCGGATTGCGGCCCGCCCTGAAGCCCGGAGGGGAGGGCATCATCGCCTGGATCGCCCAGACGTTCCTCCAGCTTGTGCTGTTGTCGGTCATCATGGTCGGCCAGAACGTGCAGAGCGAGGCCAGCGACGCCAGGTCGCAGCACACCTACGACGACACGGTCCAGATCCTCGATCGACTGGACATCCACACGCAGGGTGGGCTCAAGGACCTCGCCGATCTGATCGAGCGCCTGGAAGCGGCCGTGAAGCCGCAGGCCACCTGAGGACAGGCGTCGCCGTTCCTCAATCCTCGAGGGCGACGTCGAACCTGTCGTAGTAGAAGGCGAACTGCTCCCGGATGGTCGCCGGGTCGAGCCCGTAGGTCTCCGCCTTGTAGCGGTGTGGCCCCGAGCGCTCCTTCGAGCTCTCCGCCCACCAGTCCTGCATGCGCTGACGGGCATCGGCACTGAGATCGTCGCCGAGCTCTGCGTACAGCTTCTCCACCGCGGCCAGTGGATCGCTCTGCACCTCCCGGAACGAGACGTCGAAGAAGCGGTCCTCGTTGCCGCTGTCCCGAAACTCGATCAGGCGCTGCAGGGAGTAGCGCCAGAGCTCCGAGTTGTGGGCGCCGATCGCCAGGGGATCGGGGTTCGTGGTCAAGATGTTCGACAGGGCCTCGAACACCGCGCACACCGAGGGCAACACCTTCCCGACATCCCTGTGCGTCATGACGAACCGCGCATCGGGATAGACCCGATTCAGCGCGTCGATCGAGTGCATGTGCGCGGGCGTCTTGAGCCACCACCTCTCCGGCGGGCAGCGCCACTGCAACAACTGCAGGACGCGCCGGTGGTAGCGGTAGGCCGGCTCCATGTCACAGGAGAGCAGCCACGAGCTGTAGGAGGGGATGCTGGCCATGCCCTCGAAGACTTGCGATCTGAAGTCGAGCGCCATCAAGAGGATGCATTCCTGCGGGCCCGTCGCCGCGGTCGGCAGCATGCCCTCGAAGCCGGGGAACATCTCGTTGGTGATGTCGATGTTCACCTGCGTCTCGGCGATCCGGGGGTCGGTGTATTCGGTCGCTGTCTCGGGCGGCGGGCATGGCCTCCCGGCCTCCCAGGTGCGCAGTGAGCGCCTGGAGGTGTCGCTGGCCAGCAGGAAGCTCAGGGCAGTGGAGCCCGTGCGCGGGAGTCCCAGCCCGAACAGCGGCGCGACGATCTGCTGCTCGTCGATCTCGGGGTGCCGGGCGTACCACTGCTCCACCTGGAGCCGGTTCACCAGAGAGGCCCACGATCTGGTCGGTCATGACGCTCTCGCCCAGCTCGTTGAGCGCAGAGTCCCTCGTGACGGAGTCCACCAGCACGTCGAGACCCTCCCGCCAGGTGTCCCCGCCGAAGTCGTCCGATCCCGTCCGCGTCGACCGCGGTCTCAATGAGTTGCTCGACCTGTAGTGCCATGGCCCCCTGTGTCCCCCGCCGCAGGCTGTGCTGCGACGGCAAGGACATTACGGGACCGCACCCCGGGTTTCCGAATTCGGGGTCAGGGCGACGGAATCCTCGAGATTCGGGGCCGGCCTCGGAGCGGGCCGGATCGAGAACGCCCGAGCGCGCGGGGCTCCCGACACTGCCCGTCAGCTGTCGGACAGCCTCCATGGCGACCGCCGCGAGCGTCGGACCGGCCCTCGGTGGATCGGACCGGCATCCCCTGGAGCGTCCTGAAGAGATGCCGCACCTCCCGGTCCGCAATGCCCGAGGAGTCGAGGATGTCCTCGTGCTGCCCGCCCGAGAGCATCGTCAGATGCCTTCTTCCAGGCCTGACGGCGCCGGTGCCGGTGCCGCGGCGCCGAGACCCGGTGCCGCCATCCGACGAGGAGGGCGCCGGCCACGGCGAGGAGTATCCCGATTCCCACTGTGCGCAGCCCGATCGACATCGCGTCTCCTTCCGCCTTCGACGACCTCGCTCCGGACATACCCGCAGGCCGGAGGAAGGAAACGGGCCGGCGAGCCCTACGAGGCCTCGGATGACTCCTCTGCGGCGGTCGGTTCGGCCCGGAAGCCCGTCGACACGTACTGCTCGGGCCTGCGCTTCCCTTCGAGTGCGATGGACGACAGGACCTCCTTGTCCGCCTCGGTGAGAGGGGGCTGGACCATGCCCCTCGGCCACAGGTGCCGCGCCCGCACCACGTTGACCTCGGCCGCGTACAAGGTGACCTGGGCTGCCAGGTACAGAAAGCTGATGAGACCGAGAACGAGTGCGAACGTCCCGTACTCCTTGCTCGTGTTGCGCAGTGAGTGTTCGACCAGGACCCCACCGATGTACTGCAGCACGGTCCACCCCACGGCCCCGACCATGGCGCCGGGCACCATGTCCTTCCAGGGGATCTGCTTGGGCGTCAGCAGCCTGAAGGCGACCACGAAGAGGCCGACGTTGACGACGAGCGACACCGCGACCGCCCCGACGACGGCCCACGCACCGTGATGCCCGATCGTGACGACACCCGCCAGCACGGTGCTGGCGAGGAGGAACAGGCCGAGCACCAGCATCATCAGACCGGTGCGCCCGAGTCGGGCCCAGAAGTTCGGTCGGTTCACGCCTGGGATGTTCCAGATTTCCGCCTGGGCGTATTGCGCAGTCTGCAAGGCACCCTGGGAGCCCCACAGCACGAACAGGATCCCGACGATCAATCCGAAGACACTGCGGCCCTGCAGGCCGTGGATGTTGGAGCTGAGCTTCGTCCCGACCACCGGGAACTGGGAGAAGGCCGAGTTCTCGACGCGCTGGACGAACGAGTGCTCCGAGCCGTTGAAGAACCCGAGGATCGTGACCAGGAGGAGCAGAAGCGGGAACAACGACAAGAACCCGTAGAAGGCGAGCAGCGCGGCCAGCGAACCACCCCGATCGTCCCCGAACTTCTTGAAGACCCCGACCGCGAAGGCGACGGGCCGGACACCCTGTTGGGCCGTGTCCGCCTTCCGGGCGAGCCGCTCAACGATGTTCATCAGACGTCAGCTCCCTCTGCACGGCGTTCTCCGTTTCCACATGAGCGTTCGTTCTCTCATACCCCGTGTTGCAACGGCCAACCGACACTCTGGGTACGGTGGTATCCGGTGACGCCAGAGTCCACGGGTCGACGCAGTCGAAGCGACGCGAAGAAGCTCGACACCTACCGCGCCAAGCGGAATCCGAAGAAGACGCCCGAGCCCATGGGCACCCCGCCGCCCGGGCCAGCCGTCAGGGCGGCGATTCGTGATTCAAGAGCACCACGCGCGGAGCCTGCACTGGGACCTCCGGCTCGAACGCGACGGCGTCCTGGCCTCGTGGGCCCTGCCGAAGGGCCTGCCCGAGACCCCGGAGAAGAACCATCTGGCCGTGCACACCGAGGACCATCCCCTGGAGTACGCGACCTTCCAGGGCGACATCCCGCAGGGCGAGTACGGCGGCGGCCAAATGACGATCTGGGACTCGGGCTACTACGACGTCGAGAAATGGTCGGACACCGAGGTCAAATTCGTGCTCCACGGAGCCAGGAGCACGGGGAGTTTCGTGCTCTTCCAGACCAAGGACCGCGACTGGATGATCCATCGTCACGGCACCTCCACCCGGGCGGACGACATGCCTGACGCCGTCAAGCCCATGTTGGCGGTCGTCGGGTCACCTGCCCGCCGACAGCAAGGACTGGGCCTTCGAGATCAAGTGGGACGGGGTCCGCGCCATCCTCTTCGTGGAAGGGGGGCGGGTGCGTGCCCACAGCCGAAACGACCTCGACATCACGGTCTCGTTCCCGGAGCTGGCCGACATCGGAAAGTTCCTCGGCATGACCACCTGCATCATCGACGGCGAGATTGTGGCCCTGGGTGCGGATGGACGCCCGAGCTTTTCGAGACTGCAGCAGCGCATGCACGTGGCGAACCAACGCGATGCGAAACGTCGTTCCCTCTCGGATCCTGTCACCTTCGTCGCGTTCGACCTCCTCTACCTCGACGGCCATTCTCTGCTGGACGCCACCTACGACGAGCGACGGGACCGACTGGAGTCGCTGCATCTCTCCGGTGAGACCTTCATCACGACCGACTCGTTCCGGGACGTCTCGGGACAGGACATCCTCGCCGCCACGGTCGAGAACGGGCTCGAAGGTGTCGTCGCCAAGCGTCGATCCTCGGCCTATCGACCCGGTCGGCGCAGTCCCGACTGGACGAAGGTCAAGTCCTTTCGCACGCAAGAAGTCGTCCTGGGCGCCTGGACGGAGGGCCGCGGCGAGCGCCGGGGCAGTCTCGGCGCCCTCCTCCTCGGGCATCCCCGACGACGGTGGTCTGCGCTACGTCGGCAAGGTCGGGACAGGCTTCAGCGCCCGCGCCCGCGCCGAACTTCTCGAGGATCTGCAGCCCTTGGCCTCGAAGGACAGCCCGTTCGTCACCGCCCTGCCGAGCGCCGATGCCGGGTCGGCCCACTTCGTGCGACCCGAACTGGTCGGAGAGGTCGAGTTCGGCGAATGGACCACCGCAGGCCGCCTGCGCCACCCCACGTGGCGTGGCCTTCGTCCCGACAAGGCGCCGCAGGACGTCGTGGTGGAGTGATGGCGAAGTCCACCCGTACGACGATCGAAGGCAGAGAGCTCTCCGTTTCCAATCTGGAGAAGGTGCTCTTCCCGCAGAGCGGGTTCACCAAGGGTCAGCTCATCGACTTCTACGTGCGCGTTGCCCCGGTCATGCTCCCCCACCTTCGGGAACGACCGCTGACCATGAAGCGATTCCCTGACGGCGTCGAAGGGAAGTTCTTCTTCGAGAAGCACATCCCTTCGCATGCGCCGGAGTGGGTGCCCTCGGTGGACGTGTCCGCCAGCGACGGCCAGGACGTCATCCCCTATGCCATGGTCAACGACCTGCCGACGCTGGCCTGGGCGGCGAATCTCGGGACCATTGAGTTGCACGTGCCCCTGTGGCACGTCGGTCGGCGTCGCAAGCTCCCCGCCCCACCGGACCACATGGTCTTCGATCTCGACCCCGGCGAGGGGACATCCATCGTCGACTGCTGCATCGTGGCGGGCTACGTCACGGAGGAACTCACGCGGCAGGGAATCGAGTCGTTCGCCAAGACGAGCGGTTCGAAGGGGCTGCAGCTCTACGCCGCCGTCGGTCCGAGAACGACCTGGGACAGCCTGCGGGACCGCACGCACGAGATTGCCCGCAAGTTGGAGTCCGACCACCCAGAACTGGTGGTCTCCAACATGCGGAAGTCGTTGCGCCGGGGCCGTGTCCTCATCGACTGGAGCCAGAACCACTCGGCCAAGACGACGGTGGCCGTCTATTCGGTCCGAGCCATGCCGACTCCGACCGTCTCCACGCCCGTCAGTCCCGCCGAGGTGCAGCAGTGCGCCGCCAAGAAGGACCCGCATCTTCTCCGCTTCGAGACGGACGACGTGCTGCGTCGCATCGACAAGGACGGAGACCTCTTCGCCCCGCTCGGCTTGCCCTGATCCCCGCTGACCGCATTTTCAAATTTTGCGTAAGAAATCCACATGCGTGGGGAAAGCTGTGGAGGAGTGTGGTCTCTTGCGCCGATGCACGCTCTGCGACCATCCCGCGAGGAATCGAGCGGCGACGCGCAGCAATACCGCGTCAAGGACGGGAGCGACGCGGACGCACTCGTGATCGTGGCAACGCGACAACGCCGCGCAAGCGGCGCCGAAGTGCGACCGTTCCGTCGCCTCGCACGGTGCGCGCATGCAACAGCGGCCCGCGACAGAGCGATCGATCCGCTCCGGCGAAACGCCACCGGCTGAAACTCTCCTCGGGCCCGGACCCGAGGAACCCCCCTCGACCGGTGTCACTCCGGGGGCGCCGGCCCCCTGGCCAGGTTGGGCGCTTACGAACATCTTTTCCCGGTTCCCGGGACGGGCAAACCCCGTTTCGGCAGCGAATGGGACGATCAGGCGCCGGCGTCGGCTCGGAGGCGACGAAGGACCTCGTCGACCACGCCAGAGGTGGAGGCCTCTCCGCCCAGATCGAAGGTCCGTATCCCGTCCGCCGCCGCGCCCAGCGTGGCCAGTCGGATGGCGGCGGCCGCCTTGGCCACCACGGCGTCGTCCCGCTGCCGCGTGGTCGAGCACGGCGGCACAGGCGAGGAGCATCGCCATCGGATTCGCCACGTTCTTGCCCATGAGGGACGGTGCCGTCCCGTGCGGCGCCTCCGCCATGGCCACGACGGGCTCCAGATCGTCGTTCAGGGCCAGCAACACCGACTCGGCCCCGGCAATGGAGCCGAAGAGGGCCAACACCAGATCCGAAAGACAATCACCGTCCCGATTGAGCGCGGGAACCACCAGCGGCGTCGCGTTGGACTCCGTGAGGAGTCCCGCATAGGCGGCGTCGATCAGTGTGGGTCGATAGGGCACGTCGGGATAGCGCGCCGCGGCGGCGTCCATCTCCTCCTTCAACATCCCCTCGTACACGGTGGAGACGGTCCACTTCGGGCCTCCATAGACACACGCATGCGTCTGGGCAGCGGTTCGGAAGGAGAACTCCGCGACCGAACGGCAGGTCGAGCGATCGATGCGTTCTGTCCGCCACGCGCTCTCGGTCGTGCTCCCCGGATCTCCCGTGCGGTGCTCTTCAGCCCCGTAGGCGTCGCCCACGGCCATGCGAACGACCACGATCGGGTGGACGACGGACGCCGGCGGAGCCACACCGGGGATACGCCGCCCCGTCCGAACGATGACCGAGCCGCCGACGCCCTCGCGCAGAATGCGATTGGGGCTCCCGACATCGCCCGTCGTCTCGGGAGTGATGGTGGCCGCCTTCAGGCCCAGGCCCGTTTCCCGCATGGCGGCGGCGGCCTGGCGGACGACCTCGTTGGCGGTCAGCCGCCGATTCTCGAGCGAGAGGTCGAACCGCAGCAGTTCGAGATCGAACCCGAGCACGCCGGGGTCCAGGACCCGCAGCGCCTCGTCCAGCAACTCCTGGCCGGTCTCGTCCCCGTCACAGACGACGATCTGGCGGCCGGGCGACACGGTGATCAGAGTACCGGCGGCCGGGGCCGCCACACCGCGTTCGGCCTTCAGTCCCAGGCGCTCCTCGTGGCGGGCATGCCGCTCCGAGCCTGTCGGCCCCGGGACGACACCCAGCACCTGGTGGATGGAGATCCCCCCGTCTTCGAACCCGTTCGCCGAGGCGGCCATGTAGAGCTCCCAGACGCGAGCCCGCCGCACCCCCACCTCGGCCACGGCGGCATCCCAGTGCTCGTGGAGGTTCGCCACCCAGGCGCGGAGGGTCTTGGCATAGTGCTCGCGGAGGGACTCCACGTCGCGCACCTCGAACCCGGCCCGCTCCATCGACAGCACCACCTGGCCCACATCGATGAGCTCACCGTCGGGGAACACGTAGCGACCGATGAACGTGCGGGGGCCGATGCGCGATCCGCCGACGCTCGAGATGGCGTGGTTGAGCAGCCGGCCCTCCGGCCCGAGCAGTCGGCGCATGGAGGCGAAGTACTCGGCGCTCTTCGCAGAGCCGACGTGCTCGAACATCCCGACCGAGGCGATGCCGTCGAATGTCCCGTCACGCACGTCCCGGTAGTCCTGCAGACGGATCTCGATCTGGCCCTCCAAGCCCGCGCGGGCGACTCGTTCACGTGCCAGCCCCGCCTGCGCCGGGCTGAGGGTGACTCCCACCACCTCGGCGCCGTACTGCCGGGCCGCGTGGAGGGCGAAGCTGCCCCAGCCACAACCGACATCGAGGATGCGTTGCCCGGGTCGGTCGGCCAGTCCGAGCTTGCGACACACGAGGTCGTGCTTCGACGCCTGCGCCTCTTCGAGCGTGTCCACTCCGGGCGCGAACCGTGCGCAGGAGTACGTCATGGCAGGCCCGAGGACCATGCCGTAGAAGTCGTTGCTGACGTCGTAGTGATGCTGCACCGCTTGGGCGTCGCGGCTGGGTGAGTGCAGCCGGCCGCGTGGCGCCGCCTCTTCCGGCGGCGGCGGGAGCGGACGACCGATGACGCCGAGGCGGCGGGCCGCCTGGATGGCCTGCCAGGGCAAGCGAGAGCCCACATGGATGCGATCGGGAGATGCGGCGTGGAGGGCCGCCAGGAGCTCGAAGATGTCTCCCTCGAAGGCGATGTCCCCCATGACGAAGGCCCGCGCCAGGCCGAGTTCGCCCGGCGACCAGACCAAGCGCCGAACGGCATCGGCTGAGCGCACCTGCAGGGTGTCGCCCTTCGACGGCCCGAGTGAAGTGCCATCCCAGAACTCGAACCGCACCGGCGGCGGACCGCTGAAGAAATGGGTGAGGAGCGGGGCGATCGCCGTCGCCACCCCGCCACCGGCCGAATCCCACAGGGGCCGGGAGCTGCTGCGGCCGCGAGAGCCGCGGCCTGGAGATGAGGTCAGAACGCATCGCTGTCTCCTGGTGAACTCGCACTCATGCTATGCCGCGAATGGATCCGATCGTTCGGGGAACAGGTAGGGGTCGAGGATCAATGGCAGACGAGCATGCGGCGGCCGAACCGCCTCCCGGGTCGCCGGGTCAGCGCGCCCTGGGGGCGATGGAAAGTGCCGTGCGCCGCGCCCGTGAATCGGCAGGTGTCGCCCCACCTCCTGACCCCACGCCGACCCGAGGGGAGGTCCCCGCTGGGCCGGCGGATCGAACGGAGCCGGTGCCGGCCGTCCTCCCGGGCGCGCCGGTGGGTCGTCCGCCCTCGCCGGGACGCGAGCGCTGGCTGACCCGCTCCGTCGCCGTGGTCGCCGCCCTCGTGGGCGCGGCGGCAATCGCCCTGCTGGTCTCGGTGATCGCCAGTCCGGCTCCGTCGACCCCCACCGCCACCCGTTCGGCCCCCACGACCGCAGCACCGACCGGGTCGCATTCGACCAACCCCCGATCCGGGGGTCCAGGCCGGACGGCCGGTTCGACCGCCCCTCCATCCTCGTCGACGACCTCCACCTCCACGACGGTCGCCGTCGCCCCCAACGGCCCTCCGGTGATCTCGTCGTTGAGTCCCTCGAGCGGCTCGGCGGGCCAGAGCATCACGATCTCCGGAGCGAACTTCTTGAGCACCGACGGGCACATTGTGGCCACGTTCAACGGGCAGGTCGCTCCGACCAGCTGCCCCGCCCAGAACACCTGCACGGTGACCGTTCCCGCGTCGACCTCTCCTTCGGCCCAGGTTGTGGTCACCACGGCAGGAGGAGCCTCGAACGCAGTGACCTTCAATTACGACTGAGCATTCCGGAGCAACTCGACGACTTCGGCTGTCCGACGTCGGTGAGAAGTCGTCATACCACTCGCCCACCGCGTCGAACTGCTCGGGGCTGGCCACCGCGACCACGTCGTCGCACTCGGACCTGCAGCGCGGACACCGTGCCCCTCGGCGCCACCGGCACAGCCAGCACGACTCGCGCCGCGCCGTGAGCGCGGGCAACGCGACACGCAGCGCGGGCGGTCGAGCCGGTGGCGATCCCGTCGTCCACGATGACGGCGCACCGGCCCTGCAGGTCCAGCCTGGGTCGACCCTCTCTGTACCGCAGGGCCCTGAGGTGCGAGCTCCGCCTCTTCTCGCCGCACGATCGCCTCAATAGTCGGAGCCGCCGAGCGCAGCCGACGCCATGACGACTTCGTTGTCGACCCTGACCCCGTCTTCGCCGAGAGCGCCCATTGCCAGCTCCGGCTCGGAAGGCACGCCGAGCTTGCGCACGATGATCACGTCGAGCGGGGCTCCCAGCACCCGTGCGACCTCCGCCGCGACGGGGACCCCACCCCGTGGCAGCCCCAGGACGACCACCCCGTCTCCCTCCAGACCACCCGCGTCCAGCAGCAGATCGCCCAGACGACGCCCGGCGTCCACGCGGTCATGGAACAAGGACGTCACCCCTGAAGTCTTCCCCCGCGGGCTCGACGGCACCACCCTGCCGCACGACCGGCGCCTTTCGAGGACCGCGACAGGTGGCAGGATGGATGCCGCGGGCTCTTCGCCCGATGGTGAAGGACGAGAGGAATCCACGTGGGCGAGGCCGAGCACCTGAACAGCCATCAGCGGGACACGATGGCGCAGATCTTCAACCACCCGCTGAGCCACAACATCGAATGGCATGCAGTCCTGTCGCTGCTCAATTCGGTGGCACGGTGCACCCACGGTGCAGGAGACGCACAAGGGCCACGTGTTGG
Organism: uncultured Acidimicrobiaceae bacterium; assembly: GCA_963744045.1. Lineage (GTDB taxonomy): Bacteria > Actinomycetota > Acidimicrobiia > Acidimicrobiales > RAAP-2 > Bog-473. The sequence continues at coordinate 1,866 of CAVUSB010000018.1, read as the reverse complement.
TCACACTCGGAGACGAGAGTGAGACATTCGATCCCCTCCGACACAAGGACATCGATGCAGAGCAGCTGACCATCCTCCGTCGCCTGCTCCGCAAGGCCGGATACGGTCCGGGCGAGGCGACCGAGTAGGCGTCAGGCTCGCCGCACCGAACGACCACGAGGGAGACTGGCGGGCATGAGGCACCGGGAGTGACGCGACCCGTCCTGGCGGCAGACGTCGGCGGAACGCAGATGCGCGCAGCCCTCGTGGCCCGGAAGGCGAAATCCTGCTGCGCCGATCCGCCCCCACCCCGGCCCACTCGGACGTCCCCGCGGCCTTCACCAACCTCGTTGCCGCCATGGCATCCGAAGACGGATACGGGACGGCCTCCCATGCCGTCGTCGGGCTTCCCGGCGGGGTCGACTACGAAGCGGGTCGATTCCTGTGGGCACCGAATCTCCCGTCGCAGTGGCCGGACCAGCTCTCGGCGGCGAGCCTCAGCGCGCAACTCGGTCTTCCGGTGAGCATTGCCAACGATGCGGACCTGGCGGCCGTCGGCGAGGCGTGGTTCGGCGCCGGTGCGACACAGCTCTGCGGTCGCCTACCTCACCGTCTCGACCGGTATCGGCGCCGGGGTGGTCAACGGTGGCCGGGTGGTGCGGGGCAGCCGATCACTGGCCGAGATCGGGCATGTCGTCATCGACTGGCGCGCCTGGCGGGACGGAGCACCGAGCACCGTCGAGGAACTGGGGTCCGGCAGCGGCGTCGCCCGCCAGGCCCGGGAGGCCGGTCTGGGGCCCGTCAGCTCACAGGAGATCGAGGCCGCCGCGGCGGCCGGTGAGCCTCGGGCACTCGCCATCTGGGAGCAGGCCATTGCCGCCTGCGCCGCCGGCGTGTCCAACTTGGTGATGTCCTTCTACCCGAGCACCGTCGTCATCGGGGGCGGGATGGGCCGCCAGGACGCCTTCTTCGGCCCGCTGCGCGCCATGGTGATGGAGCGCCCCGGCCATCATCCGGCCGATCTGACGATCGTGCGCTCCGCCCTCGGCGACGATGCCGGATTGTCCGGTGCGGCCGCCTGGGCCCGGGCCACCGAGCCGCTGGCTGACCCGCCGCAACGGCCGTTCTCAGGAAACGCCCAGCATTCCCCGGAAGACCTCGGTATGGTTCAGGAACTTGAAACAAAACTGCAACACAACCCGTCACATACGGGTAGACCGCAGTCAGTAGGGGGACCGCTCAAAATGGGCGGACCAGGACCAGAAGGAGTCAATGTGCGTTTCAGCAGGGCAGGCATATTCGGGGGACTCTCCCTCGCGTTGTCGGCGACGCTGGTGGGCGTTGGGGGTGGAGGGGCTTCGGCCTCCGTTCGCGCAAGCGGGCCCTCCAACGTTTCGACCACTTCGTTCACCAACAACTTCAGCTTCATGAAGCAGTTCAAGTCCCTGGCCGCGGCCGGCAAGGGGAAAGTCGCCGCGATCATGCCGGACACGGTCAGCTCGACCCGCTATGTCGAGTTCGACCAGCCGGACATCACGAAGGCGCTCCAGGCAGCCGGGTTGAGCTCCTCCCAGTACGTCGTGCAGAACGCACTGGGCAGCGACACCACCCAGCTGACCGACGCGCAGACCGACATCTCGAACGGTGCCACGGTGCTGCTCGTCGACCCGCTGGACTCCGGCGTGGGGACGCAGATCGAGAACTACGCCAAGACCCGCGGCGTCAAGGTGATCGACTACGACCGCCTCACGCTCGGTGGCAGCCGCGCCTACTACGTCAGCTTCAACAACGTGAAGGTCGGCCAGGTCATGGGTCAGGGCCTGGTGAGCTGCGTCTCCGCGTGGCACATCTCGAAGCCACAGGTCGTCGTCATGCACGGCGCGGTGA
>CAVUSB010000017.1:0-19860 GCA_963744045.1 uncultured Acidimicrobiaceae bacterium | reverse complement strand
AGCGCCCCGCGTACCGGCTCGCCCTGCAGACGCGTGAGCAGCACATCCGCCGGGAGAAGGCAACGTCGAACATCTGCACCGCCCAGGTGCTGTTGGCCGTGGTGGCCTCCATGTACGCCGTGTACCACGGTGCCGACGGACTGCGCGGCATCGCCCGCCGCGTCCACCGCCGCACCGTCGACCTGGCGGCCGGCCTCGGGCAGTCCGGCTTCGGCTGCTGCACGAGAACTTCTTCGACACCGTGGTCGTCGCGGTGCAGGGCCGGGCGGCGGCGATCGTCGATGACGCCCGTGCACGCGGCGTGCTCCTGCGCCTCGTCGACGAGGACCATGTCGGGATTTCGTGCGGGGAGACGACGACGGCGGACCACGTCGCAGCAGTGCTCGCCGCCTTCGGGGCCGATGACCCGGAGCGCGCGGCGACAGCGCCCTCCCCGAGGCGCTCCTGCGCCGGGGGCCGATTCTGGACCACCCCGTCTTCTCCGAGCACCACTCCGAGACGGCGATGCTGCGGTACCTGCGTCGCCTCTCCGACCAGGACTTCGCGCTCGACCGCGGCATGATTCCGCTGGGGTCGTGCACCATGAAGTTGAACGCGACGACGGAGATGGAGCCGGTCGGGCTACCCGGGTTCGCCGACGTCCATCCGTTCGCACCACTGGAGAGCACGCCCGGTTACCTGTCGCTCGTCGACGAACTGGAGGAATGGTTGGCCCGGGTCACGGGCTACGCCAAGGTGTCGGTGCAGCCCAACGCGGGGAGCCAGGGCGAGTTGGCCGGGCTGCTCGCCATTGCGGCCTACCACCGGTCACAGGGCGCGCACGAACGCAACGTGTGTCTGATTCCCTCGAGCGCGCACGGCACCAACGCGGCCTCGGCCGTCATGGCCGGGATGCGTGTCGTCGTGGTGGCGTCGCTCGACGACGGCACCGTGGATCTCGAGGATCTACGTGCGAAGTGTCAGGAGCACAGCGACCGTCTGGCGGCCATGATGGTGACGTACCCCTCGACGCACGGGGTGTACGAGGAAGGCATCAGCGACATGTGCGCACTGGTCCACCAGCACGGGGGCCAGGTCTACATCGACGGGGCGAACCTGAACGCGCTCCTCGGACTGGCCGAGCCCGGACAGTTCGGCGGGGACGTCTCGCACCTGAACCTGCACAAGACCTTCTGCATCCCCCACGGCGGGGGTGGACCCGGGGTCGGCCCCGTGGCGGTGGCTGCGCACCTGGTGCCCTTCCTCCCTTCGCACCCGCTGCACCCGCGTCGCCCAGCGCGAAGGGATCGGGCCGGTCAGCGCAGCGCCCTTCGGCAGCGCCGGGATCCTGTCCATCAGCTGGGCCTACATCCGGATGCTGTCAGGAGAGGGCTTGGCCCATGCCACCAAGTCGGCCGTCCTGGCGGCGAACTACGTTGCGGCACGCCTCGCGCCGTCGTTTCCGATCCTCTACACGGGGCAGCACGCCCTCGTCGCCCACGAGTGCATTCTCGATCTGCGGGGCCTGACCAAGGCGACCGGCGTCACGGTCGACGACGTGGCCAAGCGACTGATCGACTATGGCTTTCACGCCCCCACCGTGAGCTTCCCCGTGGCGGGAACGCTGATGGTGGAGCCGACCGAGAGCGAGAACCTCACCGAGCTCGACCGCTTCTGCGATGCCATGATCGCCATCCGGGCCGAGATCGACGAGGTGGCGTCGGGCCGCTGGGCGGTGGCGGACAGCCCGCTGCGGGGTGCCCCGCACACGGCTGCTGCGCTGGTGTCGGCGTGGGAGCGGGCCTACGACCGTGAGACCGCCGTCTACCCGGCTGGGCTGACATCGGCCAAGTACTGGCCTCCGGTCGCCCGGATCAACCAGGCCTACGGCGATCGCAACCTCGTGTGCAACTGTCCGCCCCCCGAGGCTTTCGAGGAGTGACGCGCTAAGCGAGCGCCGTCAGGCCGAGGCCGGCGGCGGCGGCACCGAGGCAGATCACGAGTCCGCCCACGGTGTAGATGACGGCCTCCGTGCGGTGCCCGCTGTGCAGCAGGTGGATGGTCTCCCAGCTCGCGGTCGACCAGGTCGTGTAGCCGCCGCACAGGCCGACGCCGACGACGGCCAGGAGGTGGGATCCGAGCCCGTGGTAGAGGGAGAGCCCGGTCAACACGCCGAGCAGCAGTGACCCCGACGCGTTGACCAGCATGGTGCCGAGGGGCAGCGGATCGGATCGGCGCAGGCCGACGTGGTGGATCACCAAGGCCCGCAGGACGGCGCCCGCTCCGCCCGCCGCCGCCACCACGAGGGCCAGGCCGAGAGTGGGGGAGGAGCTGGTCATGCCGGCACCATCCTCCGGCCGAGCACGTTGCCGGCCACGACCAGCGCCAGTCCGCCGATCACCGTCGCCGCGACATAGGCCACGAAGGTGCTGATGTCCCCGTCCTTGGCCAGCAACGTGGCCTCGACCGCCAGCGTCGAGTAGGTGGTCCATCCCCCAGGAAACCGACGACGAGGAGCGGGCGCACCCAGGGGGCCCGTGGCGCCACGTGCTCGGTCAGCGGGACCAGCCCGCCGATAACGAGCGAGCCCGAGAGGTTGATGACCAGGGTCACCCAGGGGAAGCTGCCCTGCGGGACCTGATGGTGCGCGTCGAGGAGATAGCGGGCGAGGGTGCCGAGCGCTCCGCCGACGAAGATGGCCAGCAGCGTGGCGGCCGACAGACCGAGGAGCGGAACAGTGGGCCGGTCGAGGGCGTCGCCCCGGCGCCGGTCTCGTTCATGGGCCCTCGGCAGCTGATCTTCGTCCATGGCAGGGGCCTCCGTGCCGCCGCTCAGGAGCCATCAGCCATGTCGGTGTCGGCGGTTTGGGCGTTGTGCCCCCGGGGGGATCCATCCCCGGTCGTCGACCGTCAATCGTATCCACCGATCCGGGCGGCGATCGGGACCCCTTCAGTCGAGGCGGGGCCCTGGAGCACGACGGAACTGGAACGGCTCGCTCTGGCGCCCGGCGACGACGTACCAGCACTGACCGGTCGAATCGGCGTCGAGGATGCGCTGGAATCCCGCCACGACCTCGGCCACGTCGATGATCGGGAAGCCCATGTCGAGCAGCGTCTGTTCGGACCCCTTGATGATGTTGGTGTAGGCGAAGGACGGGCACAACGCATGAATGCGGATGCCGTCGGCCTCGTAGGACTGGCCCAGCGAGCGGACCAGTCCCACGACGGCATGCTTGTTGGCCGCGTATATCGGGTCGAAGGGAGCGGCCACCAGACCGGCCATCGACGCAGTGGCCACGATCGTCCCTCCGCCGCTCGCCATGATGGCGGGCCGGGCCGCCGCAATCCCGTAGACGACCCCGTCGAGATTGATGGCCATCGACCGCCGGTAGGCCTCCGGATCGAAGTCGTCGCCCATGCCGCACCAGGAGGTGACGCCTGCGTTGAGGTGGGCGACGTGGAGACCGCCGAACACCTCGACGGCGAAGGCGACAGCGGCCGTGCTCGCGGCAGGGTCCGTCACGTCGGTCCGGATGAAGCGGCCGTCGAGCTCTTCGGCGACCGCCTTGCCCCGGGCCCCGTCGATGTCGGCAATCACCACGCGTGCGCCCCGGCCGGCCAGATGCCGGGCAACGCCCTCACCGATGCCGTTGCTCCCTCCCGTGATGAGTGCGACCTTGCCGTCGACGTCGAGTGCCATGCCCTCGATCGTAGGGGAATGCACTCGGTTCAGCCGAGGAGCGGGCCGGGGAGAGCCTCGGCGTGCACGACGCTGAGATGCTGGATGGGGCGGGTCAGCGCGACGTAGAGCAGCCGGAGGCCTCGACGGTCGTCGCCGGCGATGGCTGCCGGCTCGACCACGACCACGGCGTCGAACTCGAGACCCTTGGCAGCGGGTGCAGGGACGATGGTGACCGGCCGCGCCATGGCGTCGCGCTCGAGCACCCCGACGTGGCTGTCACGGCGGGCGAGACGGGTCACCTCGGGTACGAGGTCCTCGGGGACCACGACCGCCACCAGGGCGTGGTGCTCGGCCAGCATGGCGGCCTCCTCGAGTGCCGCGGCGGCCAGCTGGCTCTCGGGCACCCGCCGCACCGTGGGATCGGTGCGTCCCGGCCGGATGGACGAGGTGGCCCGGATGCCCGGTGCGGCGACGGGCAGCAGGCGCGAGGCGAAGTCCAGCACGCGGCCCGGTGCGCGGTAGCCCAACGTCAGCTCGTCGTGGTGCTGCGGCGCGGCCACGGGCAGGTGACTGCGGACCTCGTCCCAGTCCGCGTACGTCCACGGCCCCGTCGCCTGGGCCAGGTCACCGAGCACCGTGACGGAGCCCGACGGGGCGCGTCGGGCGATCATGCGGAACTGCATCGGTGTCAGATCCTGGGCCTCGTCCACCACGATGTGCCCGTACGAGCGGGTGCGGCCTCCCGTGAGGAACGCCGCCTCGTCGAGCAGGGCCAGGTCGTCAGCGCTCCAGGCGGTGGAACTGACGGTCGAGCCACGGCTCCGCCAGAGCAGTTGCCACTCCTCGGGCGCGAAAAGGCCGGAGGCGTAGCGTTCCAGCTGTTCACGCGACGAGAGCAGGTCGCGCACCAAGGTGTTGGGGGAGACCGAGGGCCACAGCGTGTCCAGCAGGGCGCCGAACTCCTCGGAGGACGTCAGCTCGCCCTCGAACCAGGCCTCGTCGGCTCCGAGCCGGCCGGAGGAGCGGAACGCTGTCCGTGCTGCACTGACCAGGCGCGACCGCAGCGCGAGCCGGCCCGACTTGTAGGGAGCGGGTCGGGCGACGATGGAGGCGACGAGGTCGTTGACCCGTTCCCGGTCCAACGTCGCCCGGGCGAAGCGCACGCGCAGGCTGGCGTCTTCCTCGAGCGGCCGCCGCCTGCCCTCGAGGGCGCGCCGGAGGAGCTCTCCCATGCGGGCATCACCTTTGAGCCGACGAACCGCCATCGGCTCCTCGGCCCGGACCTTCGCCTTGGGGGCGATGTCGCCGATCGTCGTCTGGACAACTGCCTCTTCGCCGAGTGAGGGCAGGACCTGCGCGATGTACCGCAGGAACGCCCGGCTCGGGCCGAGCACCAGGACGCCGTCACGACTCAGTCCAGGGTGGTTGTAGAGAAGGAAGGCGGCCCGGTGCAGTCCGACCGCGGTCTTGCCCGTGCCGGGTCCTCCCTGCACCGTCAGGAGCTGGTCGAGGGGCGCCCGGATGATCTCGTCCTGCTCGGCCTGAATGGTGGCGACGATGTCGAGCATCTCGCCCGTGCGAGCCCGCTCGAGCTCGGCCAGCAGGGCGTCGCCGCCGCGCAGCCGCGTGGTGCCGGCGTCGCTGCCGGCGTCACCGAAGAGGTCGTCGGCCACGGCCATGACGGATCCTCGGTCGACCATGATCTGGCGCCGTCGGCTCAGCCCCAGGGCGTCCTTGGCACTGGCTCGGTAGAAGGGCACGGCGACCGGGGCCCGCCAGTCGACGACGACGGGATCCGAACGGGTGTCCTCGACGTGGCGCCGACCGATGCGCCAGGTGGGTCCGTCCTCTTCGTCGATGCGCCCGAAGAGCAGCGGCCGCGGGCTGTCCGCCAGCAGGGAGACCCTCCGTGACAGTGCGGCGACGTAGTCGAGGTCCGGGCTCCCGGCGGCAATCAGGTCCTGCAACAGGTTCTCGGCCCGCTGCCGCATCGTCCCGAGCGACGTCCAGCGCGTGGTCGAGGGCGGCCTGCTCGGCGGCGACCTCGGGATCGGGCGGGGGAGTGGCCACGCTCATGGACGCCACGTCTTCGCCAAAACACGCGCAAAAGCGCCCGCGCAAAAGTCCCCGGACATTCCGGGGACAGTACTCCGTTTAGACCTCTCCTACAACCCCCTCAGCTGGCTTTTCGCCTTCTCGTCCGCCTGGACTTTGAACCTTTAACCGAGGGGCCTTACCGCCGGTCACTTTACCTAATTCGAGCGCCCGAATCAAGACCTTTTTTGGACCTGTGGCACCGGGACGAGCGTTCCAGCCGGTCGGATCGAGTCGAGGCAACCGCGGCGTGGTGGGCCAGGACAGGCGGGCGCCACGTCCGCGGGTCGTCCTCCGGCTCCGTCGGCGCCGGCGGAACATGTGTGACGTGTCGCGCCGGGTATCCGCCGGTCCGAACATGACGGCGGTCCGAGACATCAGTGGATTCCACGGGTTCGATGAGAAAGGTACGCCGGCCTGTCAGCTGCCGCCTTCGTCCGACGCCGTGTACAGGTCGTCCCGGAGGAGCGGTGTCGTGAACCGCGACCTGCGGCCCCCTCCTCGAATTCATCTATGACTTAACATAATGAACATTATCGGCGGACAGAGCGAGAGGGGAGCCCAGGTCACGGGCTTGCGCTCACACCGGGCGGGACCCCGCTCGGTGTTTCGAGCTCGGCGAGTCGCAGCCGCTCGCCGGCGAGCGGCACGTCATGAGCGCCGGCGGCGGGTGAAATGTCGCAACGGCAAGGACGTCTCGCCGCCGTACGCCGGAGGCTCACTTTCAGGTGTCGTCTTGTTGCCGGCTGGTCGCCCAGCAACTCCGGTGTCTGCGCCCACCTGACGAAGGTGACGCCGGTGGCAGAGCCGAGTCGCCGGTGTTTCTGTGGGTCCGGGTGGGCGCTCTCCCCCGCCATGGGGCGACGGGAGTGACATCACCTGGCGCCGGGAGGGGCCGTTCGAGGGCTGTGCAGCGGGCTCAAGGGGAGCCGGGCGGCACCGGGAGGACCGGGGTGTAGGGGGGAGACGCCTCCCGGTGCCGCTTCAGCTGTAGAGACAGGATGCGCCGTCGACATTCGGGCAAGGCGTGCGCCCCCTGGGTCGGTTCTGTGAGAGAGGTGTTTCGACGGCTGGAGCGCCGCTACCAGGAGAGTTGTTCGGCTCTTCCACGCGATACCAAGGGGGCTCACAGCTGGAATTCGGCTCACTGTGAAATGTCTGCTCTGGACTGGCTGCCATGGCCAATACCGGACACGCCGAGGCGCCCGAGACCCCGGTGGACCTCACCGAAGAGTTGCCGCTCGACGACGAGAACGTCCTCGCCCCCGAGCCGCCATCTGTCTGGAGGCGCTACCGGTGGCCGATAGTCGGCGCGGTCGTCGTGATCGTCGCCGCGGCGATTGCGTTGCCCCTGTGGCTGACCTCGGGTTCGTCGACAGCGGGTGGCCTTTCGATCACCACGGTGACGGTGCCGGTCACGACGGGCACCATTCAACAGACCGTCACCAGTTCGGGGACGATCGAGCCGGCGAACCAGGCCAACCTGAATTTTGCCGTTTCGGGGGTGGTCACCGGGGTCAATGTCAAAGCGGGACAGACCGTGACGGCCGGGCAGGTCCTGGCCACTGTCGACACCACGGCCCTGAACGAGCAACTGAATGCCGCCCAGGCGCAGCTGACAGCGGCACAGGACAAGCTGGCGAGCGACGAGGATTCGAGCGCTGTCGACGAGCCAGATCGACTCGGACCAGTCGTCGGTGACATCGGCCGAGTCGTCGCTCTCGACCGCGCAGACCAACCTCAACGACGCGTCGCTGACGTCGACCATCGCGGGGACCGTCGCCTCGGTCGACCTGACGGTGGGCCAGCAGGTCACCGGAACCGGGTCGGGTTCCAGCGGCGGTAGCGGTTCGAGCGGCGCCACTGGCGCGACTGGCCGGCAGCACCGGCACGTCGGCCTCGACCGGCAGCTCCTCGTCGACCAGTTCGAGCTCGTCATCGGGCCAGATCGTGGTCATCGGCACTGACTCCTACATCGTCAACACCACGGTCGACGACACCCAGATCGGCCAGATCAGCGACGGGGACCAGGTCGACATCTCGTTGAGCGGCAGCGCCTCGTCGACAGGCGGGACCACCGCTGCGGCCGGCGCACTCGGCGCCCGGGCCGCCGCCTCCGGTGGTCCTCCACCGCCGCCTCCACATCGTCAACTGTCTATGGCACCGTCGGCTCCATCAGCCTGATCGGCAGCCAGTCCTCCGACGTCACGACGTTCCCGGTCGTGGTCGACGTGACCGGGAGCCCGAGCGGGCTCTACGCGGGCGCCACGGCCGACGTCAGCATCATCGTCAAGCAGCTGAACGACGTGACCGAGGTCCCGACCAACGCCATCTCGTACACGAGCGCCGGTCAGGCCACCGTCACCAAGGTCGTGAACGGGAGCCACGTCGTCACGAACGTGACGGTCGGCGCGGCAGAGAGCGGCGAAACGCAGATTCTCGACGGCGTCAAGTCCGGTGACAAGGTGCTCGAACGCGAAGTCAGCTTCAAGGCGCCGGGCGGAGGATCGGGCGGCCTCTTTGGCGGCACAGGAGCAACCAGGGGCGGCTTCGGTGGCGCGGGCGGCTTCCCGGGTGGTGGCGCCGGGTTCGGCGGTGGTGGCGGGTTCACGGGCGGCGGCTTCCCCGGAGCCGGGTGATGATCACTGATCCGACGGGGACACCAGTCGTCGAGGTGACGCGCGACACCGTGATCGAACTCGAGCGGGTGACCAAGGTCTACCGCACCGGGTCGATCTCGGTTGCGGCGCTGCGCGGGGTCAGCCTCTCCATCAAGGAAGGCGAGTACGTCGCCATCATCGGGCCCTCGGGCTCGGGCAAATCGACGCTCATGCACATTTTAGGCTGTCTCGACGTTCCGACCTCGGGGCAGTACCACCTGGCGGGCGAGGACGTAAGCCACATGAGCGAGACCGCACTGGCCGAGGTGCGCAACCGCCGCATCGGCTTCGTATTCCAGCAGTTCAACCTCCTCTCGTCGCTCACCGCGTGGCAGAACGTGGAGCTCCCCTTGAGCTACGCGGGCGTCTCGCGCTCGGAGCGCAAGGAGCGGGCCATGGAGGCCCTTGCCCGGGTCGGGCTCGCCGGGCGGGTGAATCACCGTCCGGGCGAGCTCTCCGGCGGCCAGCAACAGCGTGTGGCCGTCGCACGAGCACTCGTGACCGAACCCGACCTCATTTTGGCCGACGAGCCCACCGGCAACCTCGACTCCAAATCGGCGGCCGACGTGATGCGCCTCATGGGCGAGCTGTACGAGACCGGGAGGACCATTCTGCTCATCACCCACGATTCAGACGTCGCCGCCGCCGCCGGACGTGTGGTCGGCATCCGTGACGGCCTGCTTTCGGAGCGTGACGAGAGCAGCCTTGAGAGCCACAGCATCCGGTGAACTGGCTCGAGACGCTCCGAACCGGTGTCAACGGCGTGCGCAGCCACCGGATGCGCTCCTCGCTGACCGTGCTCGGCATTCTCATCGGGATCGCAGGCGTGATCATCGCCGTCGGCCTGGGAGAGGGCGCGTCGAGCCAGGTCACCTCCGAAATCAACTCGCTCGGTTCGAACGTGTTGACCGTCACGCCCGGCTCGAGCACGTCGACCAGCGGCATCCGCGAAGCGCTCGGTTCGGCCTCCACCCTGACCATGGCCGACGTCTCGGCGCTCGAGTCCAAAGTCGACGACCCCGACGTCAAGGCCGTGGCGCCCATCACCTCGGACAACGAGGTCCTGACCGCTGGTTCTGAGACCGCGACGACCAGCGTTCAGGGCACGACGGCGAGCTGGCTGGCCGTCCGCGGCCGCACACTGGCCGAGGGACGCTTCATCGACAACCAGGACGTGAAGGATCACACAGCGGTGGGGGTACTCGGCGCCACGACGGCATCGGAGCTGTTCACCCGCGGCGACCCGGTCGGCCAGACGGTCGACGTCAACGGCACGCCGGTCACCATCGTGGGCGTCCTGACCTCGACGGGAGCGTCGTCGAGCTCTTCTTCGAGCACGTCGGATCCCGACGACACGCTCATCATCCCTATCTCCACGGGCGCCGAGCGCATCTTCGGAGGCACCTCGCGCAACTCGGTGAGCTCCATCGCCATTCAGGCACAGTCGGCGGGTGATCTCACGGGTGCCTACCAGGAGGCAGACCATCTGCTGCTGCAGCTGCACGGGATCACCACGGCGTCCGATGCCGACTTCACGATTACGTCGGAGGCCTCACTCATCGCCGCCGACACCTCGGTGGACCACACGCTGACCATTCTGCTCGGGGGCATCGCAGCGGTCTCCCTCATCGTCGGGGGCATCGGCGTCATGAACATCATGTTGGTCTCGGTCACCGAGCGCATCCGTGAGATCGGCCTGCGCAAGGCGCTAGGGGCCACGCCTCGGGTGATCCGGCGCCAGTTCCTCGTCGAGGCGTCCGTGCTCGGAATTCTCGGTGGGATCCTCGGCGTGGTGGCGGGGATCCTCGGCGTTCTCTATCTACCCGGCCTCATCGGCGACCCCATGACGACGAGCGCGACCGCCGCCGTCGGTGCTCTGGGCATCGCCTTGGCGATCGGCGTCCTCTTCGGTGTCTATCCCGCCAGCCGGGCCGCGTCCCTGGCTCCGATTGATGCGTTACGGAGCGAATAGAAGTTGCCTGTGCAATCCCCAGATCGCAACAAGGAAAGAGAAAGAGGAACATTTCAGATGCAGACACCGACTAGCCAACGCGCGAACATCAGGCGCTGGGCACAACTCGTCGGCGGTGGCTTCACCGCGCTCGTGGTGGTCGCGATGGCCGCGGCACCCGCGGGCGCCGCAACGAACCAGCCGACCGGTGCATCCGGGAGCGTCGCTGCGCTCAGTGGCACCACTATGGAGGTGCAGAACGCCAGTACCGGACAGACCACCGTCGGATGGACCACGACCACGCAGTTCTCGAAGACCGTGACCGAGGCGGTGAGTTCGCTCACGGTCGGCGACTGTGTCTCCGTGACCGGGACGTCATCGAAGAAGTCCAAGACCACGGTGGCCGCGCGTAGCGTGACCGTGACCACGCCGACGTCGACTGGGACGTGCAACGCGTTCGGAGGCCGTAGCGCCGCCGGTGGCGCGCCCGGCGGAGCGGGTGGCTTCGGGTTCCGCCGCGGGGCCGGTGGTGGAGCAGGGCCCGAGGGCGGAGGAGCCGGGACCCGTCCCAGCTTCCCCGGCGGTGGCTCCGGGGCGAGCAACTTCCGCAAGCGACTGGCTTCCATGTCCATCGTCACCGGAAAGGTCACCGCAGTGACCGGGTCGACGCTGAGCGTCTCCGGGAGCACCCTGGCCCTGGGCAATTTCTCCGGCAACGGAGCGAAGGGCTCACCGAGCTCCAGCAAGTCCAAGAAGCCGGTGACTCCCAAGACGGAGAAGCTCACCGTGACGACGTCGGGCACGACGACGGTGAGTGCGACCCAGGCTGCCGCGTCCACGGATCTCGCCGTCGGTGACTGTGTCAGTGCTTTCGGTTCTGCCGCCACCAACGGGGCGGTGACTGCCACCACGGTGCGCATCAGCTCGGCCAGTGCCAGCGGCTCCTGCACGGTGGGTGGCTTCGGTGGCGGTGGCTTCCCCGGTGGCGCGGGCGGGCCCGGAGGGTCCGGGGGCAGCGGTGCCTAAGGCGCAGTCGGGCTGGGGTAGGTCGGGCCACCGCCGCGCCGTCCTCGTCGGCGGCCTCGTGACGGTGATGATCGTCGGTGGTGCTGTCGCGGCGTGGGCGTCGGTCAGCGCCGGCTCGACGGGCTATCGGACCACCAGCGTCACCCGTGCCGACATCGGCACGAACCTCACCGTGGTGGGCAATGTGGAACCCGTCAATGACGTGGCGCCTTCCTTCCAGGTGGGCGGCCAGGTGGCGACGGTCACGGTCACGCCCGGGCAGGCCGTGACGGCCGGCCAGACGCTGGCCACACTCGACACCACCGCGCTCAGCGAGACGGTGTCGTCGGACCAGTCGGCGTTGGCCGCGGACCAGGCCAAACTGGTCGAAGACGAGGAGAACCAGTCGAGCGCATCGTCGGCCTCGAGTGCTGCTTCCGCCTCAGGCGCCGCTTCGGCCACGGGCACGTCAAAGACGACGACGCCCTCGAGCACGACGACCACTGTCCCCTCGGGCAGCGTGACCGCCTCCAGCGCCACGATCACCCAGGACCAGACGACATTGACCCAAGACCAGGCGACGCTCAACCAGGACCAGCAGAAGGAGGCGGCGGATCTGACGCAGGCCCAAGGCGAATGCACGAGCGCCAACACGAGCACGCCGACTGGCCAAGCAACCTGTGAGGCAGGACTACAGACCGTCTCTACCGACGAGCAACAGGTCTCCAAGGACCAGAGCACAGTCTCCAAAGACGAGACAGCTCTGGGACAGGCGCTCGATGCGGCCTCGGGCGGCTCGTCCTCGGGAAGCGGCTCGTCCCCGGGGGGCACCGGCGGGACGGGGGGCCAAGGCGGTACCCCGGGCACCTCCCCCACCCAGACCAGCGCCGCGATCTCCGGTTCGGCAGCCCACGACGCCACCTTGACGGCTGAGGTCACGGGCAACACCGGCGGCGGGACCGCGGCCAGTGGCGGCACAGCAGGCAGCCTTGGCGGCGCCGGGACGACAGGCGGCTCGGGATCGACGGACACCGACACGCCCGAACAGATCGCCAGTGACCAGGCCGACATCGATACGGCGCAGGCTCAGTTGACCGAGGCGCAGCAGTCCCTCAACGAGACCACGCTCACCAGTCCGATTGCGGGGACGGTGGTTTCGGTGGGCATCAGCGCCGGCGACACCGTCAGTGCCGGCTCAAGCACCGACATCATCACGATCATCGGGACGAACTCCTACGAAGCAGAGGCGACTCTGGACAGTTCGCAAGTCCCCACGGTCAAAGTCGGACAGACGACCTCGGTCGAGGTGGACGGCGACAACGGCAGCCTTGCCGGCACGGTCGCCCAAGTCGGTCCCGTGCAGTCGAGTACGTCGGGTTACAGCTACCCCGTCGTCGTGGCACTCCCTGCCTCGGCCGGGAACCTGCACGCAGGTTCGGCTGCAAACCTGACCATCGCGACGGGCAAGGTCTCGAACGTCGTCGCCGTCCCCACCTCGGCCGTCCAGACGGCCGGCTCGGTTCGCTACGTGATGGAGCTCGACAAAGGCACTCTGACCCGCAAGGTCATCGAGGTGGGCATGGTCGGCGACGAGTACACGCAGGTGGTCTCGGGCCTCTCGCCAGGGCAGAGCGTGGTGCTCGCCGATTACGCCGAGGCGGTGCCTTCCTCGAACACCGAAACGAACACCTTCGGAGGGCTCGGAGGCCTTGGCGGGGGCGGATTCGGCGGCGGCGGATTCAGCGGCGGGGGCGGTACGTTCCGTGCGCGCATCGCGGGGGGCGGCGCCTTCGGGGGCTGACTCCGAGGGCCAGACCGTCCATCTCGCCGGCGGCGACCACCCATCGCCGAGCGGTACGGTGGCGCCATGGCACCGATACGCCTGGACCAGATCAATCTCGTCGTGACCGACGTTCCGGCCAGTCGCGCCTTCTACACCCGTCTCGGCCTCGACTTCGGGGACGAGCCCGATCCGGTCTGGGACTCCCAGCACGTGTCCGCTCGGCACGACGAGGCCACTCCCCTCGATCTGGATCTCGACAGTGTGGCGTTCGCCGCCAAGTGGAACCGGGGTGCGTCCGGGCACAGCGGCGCGATCCTGGGATTCAAGGTCGACAGTCGCGCCGAGGTCGACACGCTGGTGTCGGCTCTCGCCGCCGACGGCGTCACCGTGCAGCAGGAGCCCTATGACGCCTTCTGGGGTGCCCGCTACGCCGTGGTGAGCGACCCTGACGGCAATGGGGTCGGCATCATGAGCCCGGTCGACCCCGGCCAGCGCCGCGAGGCACCGTGAGCGTTCCCCCCGACGACGCGATCGACGTGGTGATTGAGATCCCCACGGGCAGCCGTAACAAGTACGAGTACGACCACGAGATGCACGTGATCCGGCTGGACCGCCGCCTCTTCACCGCCACCACCTACCCTGCGGACTACGGATTCGTCCCCGACACCCTGGCCGGTGACGGGGACCCGCTCGACGCACTCGTGCTCGTGGCCGACCCGACCTTCCCCGGCTGCGTCGTGCGGGCGCGCATCCTCGGCATGTTCTCCATGAGCGACGAGAAGGGCGTGGACGCGAAGCTGATCTGCGTTCTCGAACACGACCCCCAGTGGGACGGTGCCCACGACATCGACGACGTGCCCGAGCACCTGCGCAACGAGATCGCCCACTTCTTCAGCATCTACAAGGATCTCGAGCCCGAGAAATCGGTGGAGGTCCAGGGATTCGCGGACCGCTCGAGCGCATTGGCGGAGCTCGACCTGTGCCGGATCGCCTACCGTGCGGTCGAGACCTAGCAGAGGGAGAGACGACCATGCCGTTTCCGCGTGAGGAAGTCCAGGCAACCGTGGAGCGATACCACGAGCTGCGATCTCGTATCGACGAAGGGCTCGAGCCCGACGCCTTCGGCGTGCTGGCCGACTTCTACACCGAGGATGCGGTGTACATCGATGGTGCCTGGGGGCGCATCGAGGGGCGCGACGCCATCGCGCACTGGCTGGTGGATTCCATGCTGGGCATGGAGGACTGGAAGTTCCCCATTGAGTTCACGGCGATCGAGGGCAACGACGTCGTGGTCAAGTGGACGCAGATCATGCCCCGGACACGGCCGGACGGAACGCCCTACCGGCAATCGGGCTACTCGCGCCTGATTTATGCCGGCGACGGCAAATTTTCCTACGAGGAGGACACCTACAACATGGCCCACGTGCTCGAGGACATCGAGGCCAGCGGGTGGACCCCGAACGGTTCGATGAACGTTCCGCCGGCCCACCCCGACCGGAACTTCGACATCCCGTCGGGCGCCGTCAGCAACCAGTGAGCTGAGTCGGAATTCGGAGGAAACCGTCCTGCTCCGGCGGATGGCGGCAATGACCTTCGTGGTGTGACCACCGCACTCCCGAGCTCGACGTCGACAAGGCCCCGTTCAGCAGCATGAGGAACAACGCCCGATGTCCGTGCTCGTTGCCAACGATCCCCTGCGTCCAGGCGGAAAAGGCGATGTATATGTGACCGTTGGCCGCGAAGAAGGTGGGACTTCCCACCCCCGAAGCAGTGCTGGCCGAGATCTCCGAAGGTTGCGCAGCGTCGCTGCGGCATGGTCCTGACGGAGCCGAACAGGTCGTGATTCCGATTGCATAGTGAGCCGTGGACCAGTCACCTGCGCTGAAATACAGGTAGAGGACACCCGAAAGTTCGATGAGCGCGGGCCGCTCGACCACTCCCCTTTCCCAGCCCAGGGTCGCGCTGATGAGCTCGGTCGGTTTGTCGAGCAGCTGAGCATCGTCGTCAGCGAGGGGTTCTGAGAGTATCGCTTGGGTCTGCCCTCCCTCTCCATCCTGCTTCCACACGAGATAGTCCGTTCCGCCGGCTCGATACAGAGAAGGATCGATCGAACCCCCTGCACTCACCTGGCACAGGAATGGCGCGCCGCTTACGTCCACGAACGGGCCGAAGGGTGACTGTGATGTCGCACGGCCGAGGCACATCACGCCTTCTGCTTGGTCGAAAGCGCTGAAGAAGATCTGGTAGCCACCGGCTGGCGCACTGCTCACGGATGGCGACCAGATGTACCCCTCGCTCGCCCATACCGGTAGGACGGACATGACATCACCTACGGGGCGCCAGTGCGACAGGTCGTGGGACTCAATCAGGGGAACGTTCTCTCCGTCGGAGTTTGTGGAGTACGCGAAGTACGTATGGCCGACCACGAGGATGCTGGGATCGGGGAAGTCCTCGTTGTAGACGAGTGTCGCCGTCGTCGGGTCACTGCCCGCTTCCATGGGTGGACTCGCGGCGGCAGAACTGGTCCAGTTGGTGGATGCGGCGAGAATCGCAACGACAAGGACGATCGCAGATTCTCTTCGTCGGAAGAGGGGCCGCATTGGGCAAACTCAACGTGGGCGACATAAGGACAGGCTGTGACTCCGGCCCCCAACGACTGTGGAGCGTTCCGTAGCGGCGCCCAGGATCTCGGAAGAACAGTCCTGGGTCCGAGGTTCAGGGCAGAGCCCTCGTCCGCCTGCGACTCGTGGGCTGCGGCCGCGCAGGCACCCGCAGTTCGGGCACTAGGGCGTCCCTCCGGTGCTGCCGGAGTTCCCGAATCCGGGGAACCCGCCCCCACCGAAGGGGTTGGTGGTGCTCCCGCTGTTCCCGCTGCTCCCCTGCTGCTGCTGCGCCTGGGCCTGGCTGCCGAGGGTGGCCGTGGTCGTCCGTTTGCTGTCGCCCACGTAATAGGTGATGGAGACGGACTGACCCGCCTTGGCCGCCTGCACGACTTTCTGCAGGTCGTCCGACGAGGTGATGGTCGTCCCGTTGATGTTGACGATCACGTCGCCCTGGACGAGGCCGGCCTTGGCCGCCGGTGAACCTGAGACCACGCTCAGGATCACCGCGCCGCTCGTCGGCGTAAAGCCGTACTGCTGGCGCAACGCCGGCGTCAGCGTCGTGATGTCGACGCCGAGGTACCCGCCCCCGTTCCCGGACTGGCCCCCCTTCTGGAGCTCGGAGATGAGCGATTCCACGGAGGCGGCGGGAATGGCGAAGCCGATGTTCTGTGACGACGTCCCGTCGCTCGTGGTTCCCGCGACAGCCGTGTTCATGCCGATGACCTGGCCTGATGTGTCGATCAGTGGGCCGCCGGAGTTGCCGGGGTTGATGGCGGCGTCGGTCTGCATCATGTTCTGCAGCGTCTCGGTCTGCGTGCCCTCTCCCCCGGCGGTCACCGACCGCCCGAGCGCCGAGATGATGCCCTGGGTGACCGTCGGCGTGCCGGCCGCCAGTCCCAGCGCGTTGCCGATCGCCACCACGGCGTCGCCCACCACGGTCTTGCCGGAGTTCCCGAACGTGATCGTCGGGAGGTCCGACGCGTTGTCGATCTTGAGCAGCGCCACATCCTTGGACTGGTCGTAGCCGACGAGGGTGGTGGGCAGGGGCTTGGTCTGGCCGTACTCGGTCACGGTGATCGTGCCGGTGCCGCCGCCCTGGCTGTAGAGCTCAATGACGTGATTGTTCGTGAGGACCTCGCCGTTCGAGGTGATGATCATGCCGGTGCCCTCGTCCTCGTTCCCGTTCGACTTCACGTCGATGGACACCACGGCGGGAATGACCTTGCTCACGAGTTCGGGGATGGTCACGTTGCCGCTGAGGACGGCCGCGCCGGGTGCGGCGCTGCTCTCGTGGATGGTCACGTTCGATCCACCGCTGCCGTTGTTGTTGTCCCACAGCGCCGTGACACCGGCGCCGATGCCGCCGCCGACGAGCGCCGCCACGATCACCACCGGCAGCCAGGTGCGCACCTTGCCCGGCCGTCCCCGGCTCGAGCCCGGAGGGACGGACCCGGGGTAGGTCGCGTCGCCCGACGGCGGGTACGAGAACGGCACCGCCACCGGTGTCACCGCAGTGGTCGGGCCGGTGGGGGCGTCGGCGGGCGGCGGCGCCCATGATCCGGGCGGAGGCGGAGGGAAGGACGAGCTCGCTGCGGGAGGGGGGAAGGCGGCTGGGCTGGGCTGGGCGCCGACGGCACCCCCGCTCGGCTCGGACTGCGGTGCAGTCTCCCCGGCGGGTGCTGCGGCGTCGGTGGGTGCGGCGTCGGTGGGTGCGGCGTCTTCGGGTGTGCCGGCAGCGGGCTCCGGCCCTGGCTGCTCGGTGTCCTCACTCATGTGGATCCTCCTGAAAAGGGCATGGCTCGTCCACACCGCATCACGGGTGGGTGGCTCGGCCCGGTGGCTCCCGCAGTCCAGCGGACGTCCTGAAACCCCATGTTACGGGATGCCGATCGCGTCCCGGCATCGGGGAGGGGCGCCAGGCGAGGTAGCGTGTCCGCCGCATGTCACGCAGGATCGACATTGAATTGACGAGCCAGACGGGCGACGGGTCATGGACCTGGCGCGCGGCCGGCGCGCGCCAGCCCAAGGGGACCGTCGAGGCTGCTCTCGTGCCGCCCGGAGAGGCAGTGGGCGCCGTGCTGCGGGCGGACGTCGAAATCGGCCTCGAGGGCATCGAGATCCTCTCGCTGACCCCCGCGAAGCCGGCCCGGTCACCCGAGAGGGTGGAAGGCCGGATTGAGGTCAAGGGCACGCCGAGGCGGGCACCCGACGTCTCGGTCATCTTGGCTCCGGGCTCGAACAAGCGACGCCGCGACCGCGACGACGACGGCGAGCGCGGAGACCGACGTGGCGGCAATCGCCGCGGACCCGAGGGTGAGACGCGACGGGACGAGCGTGGCGGCGATCGACCCCCGCGCGCCGCGGGAGGCCCCCGTCGACCCGGCGCCCGGCGCCCGGGTGAAGGTGACGGACGCCCCGCGCGGGGCGAGCGCCCGGTGGCACCGACCTCCACCGTGCACCGCAACGCCATGCTCGCCGCCTTGCGGCCCGAGCAGATCCCCGTGGCCGAGCAGCTCCTGCGCGGCGGGCTCCAAGCCGTGCGACAGGCGATCGAGGCGCAGAACACCTCCAACAAGGCCGCCGGAAAGCCCCCGGTCGCCACCGATGCGCTCCTGGCCATCGCCGACGAGCTGTTGCCGGCGGTGCGCCTGGCCGACTGGAAGGACCGTGCCTCGGTGGCGCAGACGTCGGGGAAGGACTACCGGCTGCGGGAGCTGCGGGCCGTCGTCGCGGCCTCGCGCACGGTGAACCTCGACGAGGAGGGCCGGGCCATGGCCAAGGCGCTCCAGGAGTCTCTCGACCAGCGGACGACGGCACTCCGCGAGGAGTGGCTGGCCCGCATCACGAACGCGCTCAACGACGGTCGGGTGCTGCAGGCGGTCGAGGCCTCCATCCGCCCTCCCGAGCCCGGCACGCGGTGCCCGGCGGATCTGGCCGTCAGGCTGGCCTCCGCGGCCGGGGAGGCCATGACCGCCGACCTGGCGCCCGAAGACTGGATGCGCCTTCTCGACGCCGTCGTGGCGTCGCCGGTGCGCCGTACCGTCAAGCCGTCGGGGATCCCCGACGACGAAGTGGCCAAGCAGGCAGCCCGCAATGCCGCCGGTGCGGTCCCCGCCCTGGCCAAGCTGTTGGGGCTCCGCATCCCCCCGCCGCCACCGCGACGGGTGAACACCGAGCGCCGGTTCAGTCCAACCGGCGGCTGAGTGTCAGGAGGCGGGCCGAGAACCCGGCCGCCTCGAGTCGCTGCTTGGTCGTTCGGTCACCCGGGAGTGCCAGCGCATCCACGCTCGCGCATCCCCTCTCGGCGCACCAGGCGACCGCTGCGGCCATCAGCTCCGTGCCCACGCCGACCCCGCGGGCACCCGTCTCGACGTAGCAGCACTCGATCAGTCCGTTCGTAAGGCCTCGGGGACCCGGGGAGGCCGTCACGGCCAGCAAGCCGACCACGACCCCCTCGTACTCCCCTACCAGGAGACGGGTGGTGTCTCCGGGCTGGGTCCAGTGGTCGAGCAGGGCGACCGTCGTGGCGTCACCGACCAGGGCGGCCCCGCCCCGCATTGCTTCGGCGGCGACCAGGGCATGGGAGAGCAGCCGCGTACAGGCTTGTCGATCCTCGGCCCGGGCTGGTCGGGCCAGCTCCATCTGTCCTACCGAGCCGTGGGGCCGCTCGACTGCTCGTCGAGCAGCTGACCGGCCCGGTTGAGAATCTTCCGACGGTTGCGAGTGGAGGCCTCGTAGCGCCGGACGGCGTCGAGCTCCTCGGGACCAAGGCTCTCGAGCCGGCGGACCACCTGCGAGGCACTCAGCGTGTCGTAGTCGGCGAGCGCGCCGGCGACGATGACCGCGGCGGCCGGGTCGGGTGCGGGGCGTTGCGGGCCGGGCGAGGCCGGTGGCGGTTCGGCGGTGCCGCCGGCATCGTCGACCGTGGGCGGCGCGCCGTTGCCCAGGAGTGCGTCGAGGCGCGCCGAGAGTTCGCGTTGCTTCTGGCTCACGACGAAGCGGCCGACGAAGAGCGCGTTGCCCAGCTGAAGTTCGAGCCGGCGCCGGCCTTCGGCGAGGAGCTCCGGGATCTCCTCTGCTACCGACACGGCAACGCCGATCGGT
>CAVUSB010000016.1:0-39564 GCA_963744045.1 uncultured Acidimicrobiaceae bacterium | reverse complement strand
CGGGCCAGCTTCCCCGGATTGACGGGGAACTGACCTGTCTGGGACGACTGGGCGACACGGTGACGGTGGAGGAGGGGACCGAGGCCACGGCCGTCTCCGCGCTCAACGCCCTGGCCGTCCTGGAGGAGGAGCTCGGATCGTTGGACCGCGTCCAGCGCGTCCTCACGGTGACGGGCTTCGTCTCGTCCGCGCCCGACTTCCATCCAGCAGCCGGCCGTGGTGGACGGGGCGAGCAAGGTCCTGGCCGACGTCTTCGGGGAGGCCGGCCGGCACACCCGCTCGGCCATCGGGGTGGCGGCGCTGCCCCGCAACGGGGCGGTCGAGATCGAGGTGACGGTCGCCGTCAGCGACTGAAGGCGTCCCCGATCACGGGCCGCGCCACCGCGGCCAGGTCCCAGTAGCTGCAGGTGCCCGTGTCACGCAGCTCCGTGACGGCGTTGATGGCGGCGCCGTAGGCGGCGACGGCCACCGCGCCGCCGACGGATATCCGGCTCACGCCGAGCTGGCCCAGTTCCCCCACGGTGGGTGCACCGGGGAGCACGAGGACGCTGACCGGGATGTCGACGGAGGCCAAGAGCTGGCGCAGGTCTCCCGGATCTACGAGCGCCGGCGCGAACAGGACATCCGCGCCGGCCTCCTGGTAGGCCTGCAGGCGGGCGATGGTGTCGCTCAGGTCCCGGCGACCGTGCAGGTAATTCTTGGCCCTGGCCGTCAGGACGAAATTCGTGGGGCCGGCGTGGGCGGCCTCGGCAGCGGCGCGCACCCGTTCCGCCGCATGCGCCAGCTCGTAAATGGGAGCGTCGCGGTTGACGGTGAAGTCCTCCACCGACCCGCCGGCCAGCCCGAGTCCCACCGCCGCGGTGATGGTGGCGGCCACGCCTTCGGGGTCGTCGGCGAAGCAGTTCTCGAGGTCGGCCGAGACCGGGATGTCGACCGCGGCGGCCAGCTCGCCGCAATGCGCAAGGACCTCGTCCTTGGTCATGGCGCCGTCGAGCCGGCCTCGCGTGGCGGCGAACCCGCCGCTGGTGGTGGCGATTGCCTCGAAGCCGAGTGAGGCGAACAGTGCCGCGGACCCGATGTCCCAGGCGTTGGGCATGAGGAACGGGGCGCCGGGGCGGTGCAGGGCACGGAAGCGCTCGGCGCGGGCGGCGGCGTCGGTGGGAGGGGTCATACCGGCACGGTACCGGGAGGGCGTGGTGCGTTCAGCTCGAAGCGGTGGCCGCGGGTTCGGGGAACTCCCAGTACTGGAACTCGATCGTCATGGGCAGGAGGTAGCGCACGTACACCGAGTGGATCTTGACCATGCCCTGGTCGTCGACGTGCAGGTCGATGAGCTCCATGCGGTCGTCTGACTTTCCGAAGGCCTCCGCCCGATCGCGCACGCCGCGCAGCTCGTCGAGGGAGCCGACGGCGAAGCCGTAGTGATCCATGCGGGGACACTTCATCGGGTCGTCCTCGGCGATGAGGAAGATGAACTGATCCCAGTGGACGCAGCTCATGATGAGCCGTCGGCGGTCCTCGGTCATCACCTCCATTTCGGTGAAGCCGAGGACCTCGTCGAAGAAGCGGCACACGTCGGCCCGGTTGGTGGCGTCGAGGAGATCGGCCGGGAGGGACATGGCCACGTGGTTGAAGCGCGGATTGCCGCTCGGGTAGAAGGGATGCGTCATGACGGGGTCACCATGACCTTGCCGGCGATGCGGCCGGCGGCCAGGGCCTCGAGCGTGTCCCCGATGGCGCCCAGCGGTATGTCGTCGGGATCGATGAGGAGTTCCGACGGGAAGCCCTCGGACGCCAGCAGCTCGAGCGCCCGCTCGAAGCCACCCTGGTCGTAGACGAAGGATCCCGTCACGGTCAGCTCGTTGAGGATCATGCGGTTGATGTCGAATTGAGGGTGGTCGATGCCGGCACCGACCATGACCAGGATGCCGCCACGGGCCAGCTGGCTGAACCCTGCCTCAATGGCGGCCCGGTGCCCCGAGCACTCGAGCACGACGTCGACGGCACGTGACGACATGCGCTCGGGCTCCCAGGGTGGGAAGACCTCGAGTTCCTCTGGGTCGACCAGAGAGGTCACGCCGAGGTCGGCCGCCAACTGACGCCGACCCTTGTGCGGCTCCACCACCGTGATGTGGTCGATTCCCATGACGTGGAGGGCGGCCACGCTCAGGGCGCCGATCGGGCCAGCGCCGAAGACCATGACGCTGTCGCCGGGCGCCACGCCCGAGCGGGTGATGCCGTGCAGCGCGACAGAGAGGGGCTCGGCCAGCGCGGCGTGACGGGGGGAGAGGCCCTCGGGCAGGCGCAGGACGCCGCCGGCCCGGCAGAGGATGTACTCGGCGAAGGCGCCGTCGGACTGCTCACCGGTCATGCTGTTGCGGTTCTCGCACTGCGAAGGCTTGCCTTCGAGGCAGCGACGGCAGGTGCCGCAGCGGAGTCCTGGACCGCCGACGACGAGCTCGCCCACGGACCAGTCGGTGACGTCCTCGCCGACCGCGGCGACGGCGCCGCTCCATTCGTGGCCGGCGACGGCGCCGGGCGTGAACCCCCAGCCGTCGCGCAGCTGATGGATGTCGGATCCGCAGATGCCGCACGAGTGGACTCGGACCACGAGTTGGTCCGGACCCGGACGGGGGACCTTGCGGTCCTCCACACTGATGACGCCGGGTGACTGGTAGACGGCTGCCGCCATCACCTCTGGGAGCGACGACCCTGACATGGGCGTCAGGTTAGGCGCTCTGCGTCAGCCAGGCGAGGCCGCCCGACAGGTGCTCGAGGTAGGCCGGGGTCTCCCACGCGCCGGGGAAGTGGCCCAGCGCGCTGTAGAAGGTGCGAGCGGGGCCGTCCTGCACGATCCAGGCGAGGGGGAATCCGCAGTCGGGCACCCGCCCGCCCGGCACCGACAGATCCACCTGGTCGTCGGCCAAGCGCAGGAGGACCCGGGCGTCGGGCCGGAGTTCCGCGAAGAGATAGACCTCGTCGCGCCACTGCCACCGCGTGCCGAGATGCACCGTGGACGGGTGGTTGCCGTCCACGACGTCGACGGCGAAGTCCTGGGTCCAGGGGTGGCCGTCGAACCGCGCGCCGAGCATGGAGCCGTACTCGGGCCAGCCGTGGCTGGCGTCGGTGGCGGAATGGACGCCGAGGACGCCCAGCCGACCTCGTTGCCAGGATCGGTGCAGGGCCGCCTTCTGCAAAGCGGACCACGGGGTCTCGCCGATGGTGAAGAGGGCGACGACGCGGACCGCCTCGAGGCGGTCGGGCGAGACGTCACCGACGTCGGTGACCACGGTCGGCGCCAGGCCGTGCATGCTCGCCAGCTCGCGCAGGGCGGTCGCCGCCTGGTCCAGCACGCCGTGCACGCCCGCGGGGCCGGTGGCGTACGGGGCGACCTGGGTCACGATCAGCATTTCGTCGGACACGTCGTGGAGTGTACGGCCGGACGGCGACGGAGGGCTGGTGCGGCACCCCCGTCGGGTGGTCGAATGCACGGGCACCCGACCGAGGAGGATCACGAAGTGAGCACGACCAGCAGAAGTTCCGAGGACGTCGCGGCGGCGCTGACGCGCCTCGGTTCGGCCACGATCGGCGAGTCGGGTGGCCGTGCGGCGGATCGCCGGCTTCGGCCGGCGTGGCCCGGCGCTGCCGTGGCCGCCCCGGCTTACCCCGTTGGCTGCACCCCGGGGGACAACCTGGCGGTGCATGTCGCAGTCACGACCGCGCCACGGGGGAGCGTGCTCGTCGTGGACGTCGGCCAGGTGGCCGACCGTGGCTATTGGGGCGAGGTGCTGACGACGGCGGCCGAGGCGGCGGGGTTGGCCGGGCTGGTCCTCGACGGCGGGGTCCGCGACGTCGCCGCCCTCGAGGCGCACCGATTCCCTGTCTTCTCGGCGACGATCGCCCTGACGGGTGCGACCAAGGACAAGCCCGGGACGGTCGGAGCGCCGGTCCGGGTGGGGGGCGTCCAGGTGGCACTGGGAGACTGGGTCGTGGCGGACGTCGACGGCGTCGCCTTCGTGGCGGGCTCGGCGCTCGAGGACGTGCTTGCGGCAGCCAATGGCCGCGAGTCCAAGGAAGCGGGATTCTTCGAGGCCCTCAAAGCCGGATCCAGCACCGTGGAGCTGCTGGGGCTCGATGCCGCGCTCGTTCGGCAGGGCTGACCACGTGTCGGGTTCGGGTGGCACAATGCGTCCATGAGTGACGAGACGGCGGCACCGGACGAGCCCATGGAGCGTATGGAGGTGGCGCGCACCATTCCCGAGGTGCCCGAGCGCATCTTCGCTCTTCTCAGCGACCCGAAAGGTCACGTCACCATCGACAGCTCGGGCATGTTGCTCGACTCGACAGGCGAACCTGCGACCAAGGTCGGCGACGAGTTCGTCATCCACATGGACAGAGAGGCGCTCAACGACTTCCCGATGGGCCGCTACGACGTGACGGTGCACATCACGACGTTCGAGCCCGACCGCGAGATCGCGTGGACCATTGAAGGGCAGATCAAGCCCCAGATCGGCCACATCTATGGCTACAGGCTCGAACCGACCGAGGGCGGCACCGTGGTCACCTCGTACTACGACTGGTCGACCATCGACCCGCAGTGGAAAGAGGCCAACATCTTCCCGATCATCCCCGAATCGGCGCTGCGGGCCACGCTGGGGATTCTGGAGCGGACGCTGAAGCACTCGGACCGGTGGTGAACGGAAGGCGGTGACCTACTGCGACTGAATGGCGGCCATACCGACGATCGGACGGTTCAGGTGCAGCCCGCCGGCGGAGCCGTAGAAGCCGGCGTCGCCGAAGTTGTAGATCCCGCCGTCCCGGCCGACCATGAAGTAGCCCTGACCGTCGGCCGTGCGATCCATGCCCACCACGGGCGCATTGATCGGCATGCCGCCGGCTGAGCCGAAATAGCCCACGTCACCGAAGCTGAAGATGCCCCCGTCGGAGGCAACGAGCCAGTAACCGGTGCCGTCGGGGGCCGAGGTCATGGCGACGATCGGCTCATGGAGCGGCAGACCACCGGTCGAACCGAAGAACGCAGCATCGCCATAGGCGAAGATCCCGCCGTCGGATGCCACGAGCCAGTAGCCGTGCCCCTCGATGGTCGAGGCCATGCCCACGATCGGCTTGTCGAGGTGGAGGCTTCCCGTCGACCCGTAGAAGGTGGCATCACCGAACGAGAAGATGCCGCCGTCGGAGGCAACGAGCCAGTATCCGCCCCCGTCGGGCGTCGGAGTCATGGCGACAATGGGCGCATTCAGATGCATGCCTCCGGTGGAACCGTAGAAGACGGCGTCCCCGAAGGCGAAGATGCCACCGTCAGAGGCGAGCAGCCAATAGCCCGCATCGTCCGGCGTGGCGGCCATGCCGACGATCGGGGCGTTGAGGTGCAAGCTCCCTGTGGATCCGTAGAACTGGGCACCGCCGTAACTGAAGATCCCGCCGTCGCTGGCGACCTCCCAGTACCCAGGCGCTCCGAGCGGCTGGATGGCGATCACCAGGCTGACCGTTCCCGACAAGAAGTTGGCGTCCGTCACCGTGAAAGTCACCTGATACCGCCCCGAAATCGTCGGCGTGCCACTGAGGGTGCCGTTGGCTGCCAGATGGATTCCGGGCGGGAGCGTTCCTCCGGTCACGGCCCATGAATAGGGAGCCAACCCGCCCCCGGCGGCGAGCGATGCGGCATACGGCACGCCGATGGTCCCGACGGTGAGGCCGGCGGTTGTGACGTTCGGCGGGGCTGACAGAGTGGCGATGGCGCCACCGGAGTTCGCGTTGGTGCCGACGGCTTCGCAGTTGACCGGACTCGCGCAGGCCACCCCGAGGAGGGAGGCGACGCCCGACGGGGCCCGTCCGCTCGTCCATCCGGTGCCTCCGTCCGTCGTTGTGAGAATGCTGGCGCCTCCCACCGCGGTGCATACCGCCGTGCTGATGCAGCTGACCGACTCCAGGGCGGTCGTTCCGGCGGGGGTTCCCAGGTCGCTCCAGGTGGACCCGCCATCCGTCGTGCCGACGACGTGGGATCCGGTCGCCAAGCACGTCGTGTCGCTCGGACACGAGACGCCATCGAGGACGGTCGCAGCAGGAGGGGGTGTCTGCGGCACCCAGGTGGACCCACCGTCTTCCGTCGCAAGGATCACCGCAGCCGGAGCCGACGGATGACACCCCCACGGCGGTGCAATGGAGAGAATCCGCGCAGGAGATGCCTGTGAAGTTGGTCACGGTCCCGGGGAACGCTTCCGTCGCCCATGATTCGCCCGCCATCGCCGGTCCCGATGATGCTGGGCGCTGAGCTCCCGAAGTCGCTCACCGCCCGACATACAGCAGTGCTCGCACACGAGACTCCGGTCAGAATGCCGACTCCCGAGGGAACGGGTTCAGAAGTCCATGTTCTGCCGGCGTCGGAGGTGCCGATGATTACAGGGCTACCGAAGATGCCGAAGCCAACCGCCGTGCAGTCGGATGTCGTCGCGCACGAAATGGAATTGAGTCCGGCGACGGCAGAAGGAATGGGCTGCGCGCTCCATGCGTATCCCGCGTTGACCGAGACGAGGACCGAGTCGATCCCCACCGAAAAGCAGTCGACGGTGCTCGGGCACGAAGCCGAACTCAACTGACTCGTACCTGGCGGCGGGACTTGCTGCGTCCACGAGAGACCGCCTGTGGTCGTTCCCATGATGGTGGAGCCGGCCCCGATGTTGCCGGTGTTGCCCACAGCAATGCAGTCTTCGGAACCGGAGCAGGAGATCCCGGTGAGATCCACTGCGTTCGCGGGTGGACTCTGGAGTGACCACGTCGAACCATTGTTCGACGTGCTGATGACGTAGGGGGTCGAGTCTGAGGTTCGTACCAACGGCAACGCAGGTGGTCTCGTTCGGGCAAGCGATGGAGTTCAGCTGCGAACCAAACGGGATGGAGACTCGTGGCGTCCAGGTCGTTAGGTCCACGGTGCTCAGGGAGGTCGCCCCACCGCCCTCGCCAATACCAGCCGCAACGCACGTCGTTGGATCTGCGCATGAGATGGATGAAAGTGACGACACGGAAGGCAGATCCAATCTCGTCCAAGTGTTTCCATTTTGAGTACCAACTATCGATGGCATTCCACCGTCAAATCCGACGGCAACACAGGTCGTGGAGCTAGGGCAAGACACTCCAGACAGCGAGTTAAGTCCAGCGGCGTGCCCCTTGAGCGTTCCAAGTGACACCATCTGTGGTTCCGACGATCCCGGTTCCGCCCACGGCAGTGCATTCGTCGATCGTGAAGCAAGAGATCGACTGAGGTGGGAAGGACGGGTCCTGAATGGTCCAGGTCGCCCCGCCGTTGCTCGACTTCATGATGCCCCCACCGCCGCCGGCGTAACAGACGGCTGAGGACGGGCACGAGACGGTGGACAGTGAGGTGACACTGGCTGGGAGAGTCGAGTTCGACCATGTCGTGCCGCCGTTCTGGGTCACGATGACGGAGGCCACGTTGCCGCCGTCGTCACCCACGGCCACGCAGGTCGCGGAGCTCGCAGTTGCGCTCGGCGCGCAGGAAACCCCATCGACATTGGCCAGCGGTGTGTAGCTTGCGGTCGCCTGCCACGTGGGGGTAGCTGCGGCGCCGGCCGCCGGGCGCGAGGACATCTGGCCCCCGAGAACTCCCGTGAGGGCCACGGCCAACACGGTCACCAACGCGGCCGTAGTGACAGTGACCGCCCGAACCGCTCGCACCGCCACCTCCGTCCCGAACTGAGAGCCGACCAAATGACTCTCGGTTCGCTCGACCCCCGATGCTTGAACGAGGTTGTTCGTCCGGTGTGAAGGTCGTTGCTAAGCGGGTTGCGGTGCGGCAACCACTGCGTTGTGAGGGGTCCGTCCGGCCAGCACATCGCACACGCCTTGGCACGCCAGGCGGGCCATGCGCGTGCGCGTGTCGATTGTTGCACTTCCGATGTGAGGAAGCAGGGTCGTCCGTGGGGCGGCGAGCAACCGCGGATTGACCTTGGGCTCGCCATCGTAGACGTCGAGCCCGGCCGCGTAGAGGGAGCCCGACTCGAGCGCGTCCGCGAGGGCGTCTTCGTCCACGACCGGACCTCGCGCCGTGTTGATCAGCACCGCGGTCGGCTTCATGCGAGCGAGTTCCGCCGCGCCGATGAGATGGCGCGTCGACTCGGTCAGCGGGACATGCAGGCTGACGATGTCCGATCGCTCCAGCAGCTCGTCGAGGGTCGAGACGAATCCGGTCATGCCGGTGTCGTGCCGTGTCGTGTGGATGACCCCCATGTTGAAGCCCTCGGCCCTCTCGGCGACGGCACGAGCGATGCGCCCGAAGCCGACGAGCCCGAGAGTCGCGCCGTGCACGTCGCGGGCGAGATGCGTGCCGAACCCCCAGCCGGCCCACCGGCCTTCGCGCAGATCACTCTCCGCGGCCGAAGCGAGGCGCGTGGCGGTGAGGATCAGGAGGAATG
The DNA here is from genome assembly GCA_963744045.1 of uncultured Acidimicrobiaceae bacterium. GTDB lineage: Bacteria > Actinomycetota > Acidimicrobiia > Acidimicrobiales > RAAP-2 > Bog-473. Next base: position 31,114 of record CAVUSB010000016.1, on the reverse strand, counting down.
CCAGATCCGCCGTCGTGTCATCGAGCACGCCCGGGGTGTTGCAGACCGTGATGCCCATGGCATTCGCCGCGACGACATCGATGTTGTCGTATCCGACGGCCGCGTTCGCGACGACTCGCAACCTTCCCCTTCGCCCGGATTCGAGCACAGCCGTATCGATGCGATCCGTGAGATGGCACACGATGCCGTCGTACTCGGCCGCCACCCGGATCAACTCGTCCGGCGGCACGGGGGTCCCGTCCTGGCGCAGCAGCACGATCTCATGGCCGGCATGAAGCAGGGGATCTGTCCCGCCTTCTGTCAGGGGGCGGGTGACGAGGACGCGGGCCACCTAGTGCGTCGTGTAATTGATGGCGCCTGCGCCCTTGACGCCGATGGCGAAGCAGAAGCAGTGGATCGGGGCATGGTCGCTGATCGGGCGAAGCGAGTGCACCTTGTCCGGCGGGATGTACACCAGGTCACCTTGTGAGATCTCGCGGTCCTCGCCGTCGATCGTCATGATGCCCTTGCCGTTCATGACGTAATAGAACTCGTGGGTGGGGTGAGAGTGCGGGTCGACGAGCCCACCACCTGGGACTTCGAACTCGTTCACCAGCTCCAGGTAGCCGCCGTCGGTGATGTCCTTGAACTCGCGGGATTCGATCATCCACCAGACCGGAACGGTGCCGTTGTGCTCGACGACCGGCGCCTTGGCTTCGATGCTGCGCACATCCATCCTGTTGGCCTCCCAAGATTTCCTAGACTGACTCCGGTGTCAGGTTAGGCCGCGTGGCGCCGGCCACGCATTGTCGAGGTAGACGAGAGTGAGCGATGTCCCCAGACGGATTTGAAAGAGAACGAGCCATGGTCCCGGTGGCGCTCACACAAGACGAGTGGTCGCCCTTCGGCTGGCTCCCCGTCGCCGACGTCGACCCGAGGGATGGCAACGAGACCTTGACGTTCGAGTGGGCCGATGCCCACGTCAACCTGATCGGGCACGCCCGGGCCGAAGTGCCCGAGACCGCCAGTGGCCTGCGCTGCGAAATGCTGTTCCGCCACGACACCCACACCCAGGCCCTGATGCCGCTGAACGTTCCGGCCGTGATCGTCGTGGCGCCGGCCGCCGTCGCGTTCTCCGATCAGGATCGGGACCAGGCCCAGGCGGACCGGGGCTCCATCCGTGCCTTCCGGATCGAACCCTTGGAGTCCATCGTGCTGCATCGGGGCACCTGGCACTGGGGCCCGTTCCCGCTGGAGGGACCCGAGGTCAGGCTCTTCAATGTGCAGGGTCTCCGATACGCCGAGGACAACCGCTGCGTGGACCTGGCCTCCAAGGGCCTCGAGGTCGAGGTCGAGGTCCAGTGATGGCCCCGTCGGCCAGCGGAGCCTCCGGTGGGGCTTGACGAGGCCGAAGAGGCCGAGGTCGTACCGGCCACCGTGGCCGAACTGGTCGACGCCATCACCGCCCGCGCCGCCGGCCCCGACGCCCGCGGGAGGCCGACCTTCACCACGACCAGCCCGAAATGGTGGGAACACGGGCGCGTCTTCGGCGGCATGGTGGTCGCCCAGGCCCTGAATGCCGCCATGCGGACCGCTCCCGCCGAGTTCGAGGTGCATTCGCTGCACGGCTACTTTCTCCGACCGACGAGCCCGGGTTCGCAGACGACCCACGTCGTGGACAGCGTGCGTGACGGGCGATCGTTCAGCACCCGGCAGGTGACGAGCCGAGTAGAGGGGAAGGAAACCTTCCAGATGACGTGCTCGTTCCACGCTCCCGAAGAGGGTGACCGCTATCAGCTCCCCATCGCCCCGGCCATCCCGCCGCCGTCGGAGGTCGACGGGTTCGAGGCGCCCTTTCCGTTCGACATCCGGGAGCTCGGGGCGACCGAACGCCGGGAAGACGGCACGTACCGGTCGACCCGCCGCTGCTGGTTCCGCACACGAGAGCAGCTGTCGGATGACCCGGCCGTGCACGCGGGCATCCTGGCCTACTTCTCGGACATGACCGGGGCGTCCTTCCGCCCGCACAGCCTGGGCGTCTGGGGAACGCACACCGACGCCAGCCTGGACCACGCCCTGTGGTTCCACCGCCCCTGGCGCGCCGATGCCTGGAGCTTCTTCGATCTCCATGCACTCGTGAACGCCGGGGGGAGGGCCACCATCCGTGCGACCATGCACGGCGAGGACGGCACCTTGCACCTGAGCATGGCGCAGGAACTGCTGATCCGGGAGCTCGACGAACCGTTGCGGATCACGTCCCCGATGTGGACCGACCGTGACGCAGCCACGCCGACAACGACACCCACAGGAGGGGACGATGGGACTGCTTGACGGCCAGCGGGCCGTAGTCACCGGCGGCGGATCGGGCATCGGGCGGGCGACCTGCCGCCGCATGGCCGAAGAAGGTGCGCGCGTCGCGGTGTTCGACCTCCAGCGGGAGTCCGCCGTCGCCGTCGCCGAGGAAATCGGCGGGATCGCCCTCGGCGTGGATGTCGGCGACCCCGACGCCTTGCGCAGATGCCGTCGATGCGGCGGCCGCGGAGCTCGGGGGCCTGTCCATCATCTACAACAACGCCGGCACCTCCGCCTTCAACAAGCTCCACGAGATTGATGTGGCGGAGTGGGACCGGGTGCTGCGGGTGAACCTGACCGGAGTCTGGGCGGGCATCCGCGCCGCCGTGCCCCACATGCTCGCCGGCGGAGGCGGCTCCATCGTCAGCACGGCGTCCATCAGCGGGACCAGGCCGGCGGCGGGGGAGAGCCCGTATGCGGCCAGCAAGGCGGCCGTCGCCGCACTGACCGCCTCGGCGGCGTTGGAATACGGTCCCACCATCCGGGTCAACGCGGTGTCGCCGGGGATGATCCTGACCGCCATGACCGAGCAGATGTTCGAGTTCATGCCCCAGCAGACGGAGCGCTTCGAGAAGGGCACGCCGGTGGGCCGGATCGGGGCGCCCGAGGACATCGCCGACGTCGTCGTGTTCCTCTGCTCCGACCTGGCCCGGTTCGTCAACGGGCAGAACATCGTGGTCGACGGCGGGCTGACCCTCCACGGTTCGGGGGTCGACGGCATTTATGACCTGGTGTTCGGCGGCCGGGCCACGTAGCAGGCGGCAGGCAGCGCGACGGGGAGCTCAGGCCTTCGGATCGAACAGGGCTCTGTACACCATCGTCGTGATCGTCTCGAGCGCGACGTCGTCAATCGGTTGCCCGAGGAACTCACGGAGATAGTGGAAGCGGTCGAGCATGGCCAGCGCGGCCAGGCCGGCGGCATCGGGATCGACGATGTGGCCCGACGCGTCGGGCCTGATCTGCGTCGCCAGCGCACCCGACATGGCCGTGAAGGTGCCGCGGATCGCGTCGACGAGGTCGGGGTCGATCGTGGCCAGATCGGTCCAGGCTCGGAAGAGTGGTGCGTACCGCGTCCAGAGCGCGGAGTAGGCCCGGACCCACGCGTACACGTCCTCCCACCGCGGCGCGCCCGGTTGGGCCGGCAGCGTGTTCAGCGCGTCGTAGAGCGTCTGGGCCTCGCCGGCGGCCTCGGCCACGAGGGCCCGCAACAGGTCCTCCTTGTTGGAGAAGTAGAGGTAGAAGGTGCCGTGCGAGGTCTTGGCAATCTCGACCACGTCGTTCACCCGCGTGGCGTGGTAGCCGCGCTTGTCGAACGCCACCATCGCCGCATCGAGCAGCTTGCGCATGGTGCGCCGGCCTTGGCTGCGCAGGACGCGCTTGCTGGCCGGAGCGCCCACGGCGTCGGCATCGCCCATCGGGACCTCATCGGGCCCGATCACCCCCCGGGTTGCGCCCTTTCCGGCCGTCACCTTCCTCGCCGGAGGACGAACGGACCTCTTCGGTGCGGACGCCGGGTCGTGTTCGACTCTCGGCGATCCCATGCCAGGTGCATGGTAGTGCCGGGCATGGTCGAAATGGCTAACCTGACACGGTGGTCAGGTTTGGTTGGGGCAAAAAATGAGGTCGGACCAGGGGTTACGCGTTTTGGCGTCCGCTGTGAAGCAGGTTTCGTGAGCTCGACTGCCCTCACGGCGGGCCGACCCGTCGTGACCACGCTGGAGGAAGCAGTCGCCCGGAGCGTGCAGCCCGGCGACGCCGTCCTGGTGATGATGGGACACAGCCGCTGGACGGCGGCCGCCCGGGAGCTGGCCCGTCAATTCTGGCGGACGGATCCCTCCTTCACCCTCATCATGACGAGCCTGGGCGCGCTGGGCGGAGCCTTTTTCCGGGGCGGCCTGCTCAAGAAAGTGGTGACGGCGTACTCCGGAAACAGCTTCCCGACGTACAACCCGAACCCGATCTTCCGCCAGGCCTACGAGTCGGGCGAGGTCGAGGTCGAGCACTGGTCGATCCTGACGTTGTCGCAGCGCCTGGAGGCGGCCGCTCGCGGCCTGCCAGCGGCGGTGACCGGATCACTGGTCGGTTCCGCCATGGCGGACAACAGGGCGTTCGCCGTCGTCGATTCGCCCTTCGGCCCCCTGGGCCTGCTCGAGCCGCTGGTGCCCGACGTGGCGCTCGTCCACGCCGCGGCCGCGGACCCCTCGGGCAACCTCGTCTTCTCCGAGCCGCTCCTCGATGGCGTCTGGGGCGCCTGGGCAGCTCGCCGGGGCGTCGTGGCGACCGTCGAGCGCGTCGTCGACGACCTCGAGGGTCTCGGGCACCGCGTCCGTGTGCCCGGGCACCGCGTCCTCGCGGTGGTGGAGACGCCCTTCGGTGCCCATCCGGGGGGCTGCTATGCCCCTGCGCTCCCCGTCCGCAGCTACGGGGAGGACGTGGCGCATTGGAGCGCCGCCGCCGACGCGGCGGCCAGGGGCGAGTTCGACTCCTACGTCGACGAGTGGGTGCTCGGTCCGGCGACACACGAGGCCTACCTGGCGCGCGTCGGAGCGGAGCAGCTCAGCTGGCTCGAAGGGCGCTCCGACCCCATGTCGTGGAAGGCCGATGCCGACGCCCATCCGGTCGTCGACGACCCTTCCATTTCCCGGTGGGAACAAGCCGCCTCGCTCGGAGCGCGCGAAGTCGAACGGGTCGTGGCCGACGTCGACGCCGACGCCGTGCTGGCCGGCGCCGGGGTGGCCAATCTCGCCGCCTGGGTCGCGGTGGGGCGCGCCCGGGCCGCGGGGCACAGCGTCATGCTGACCGCCGAGCTCGGGCTGTGGGGGTACCAACCGACGCCCGCCGACCCCTACATCTTCAACCAGCGCGTCTTTCCCGCCACCCCGTACCTCTCCGATGCCTCGGCCGTGCTCGGCATGGTCATCGGGGGCCCCGGCACCACGACGGTGGGCTGCCTCGGCGCCGCCGAGGTCGATCGCCACGGGGCATTGAACTCCACCCAGCTGGCAGGCGGCCGCTTCCTGGTCGGGTCGGGTGGGGCGAATGACGTCGCCAGCCGCGCGTCTGCCTGCGTCGTCGTCACGCTGGCCCGGCCGGAGCGTCTTCCCGAGAGCGTCGCCTACGTCACCTCGCCCGGGGAGCGGGTCGTCAGTGTCGTGACCGACAAAGGCATCCTGCGCCGTGACGACGGCGTGCTGCGACTGGCCGCGGTGCCCCACGGGGAGGGGACGCTCGAGGAGCGGGTGCGGGCGTTCGCGTCAGCGTGCGGCTATGCGCCTGAGGTGGCCCGCCGGGTCGAGGACCTTCCTGCCGTCCGTATCGACGAGGTCCGGGCGTTGCGCGAGTACGACCGACGGAGGCTGTTCTTGAACTGATCGACGCGTGCGAGGCAGACGGAAGAGAGGGAGTTCGGCAACGTGAAAAAGAACACAAGGGGTGAGCAATGGGCGTGAAAGCCTCCAGCTACAGTGACCGGCATCCTGGGGGGGATGTACAACACACGATCGGGGACGGCATGCGGGTAAGACATGGATCCAAGGCTTTGACAGCAGCGGCGCTGCTGGGGACGATGCTGGCAGCAGCGGTCGTCACGACGTCGGGCGGCGTGGCCGGCGCGGCGGCGGCGAGCTCGGCGCCGGGAGTGACGTCGAACTCCATCACGGTGGGGACGATCTCGACCCAGACGGGGACGCTGGCGTCCAACTTCTCCTCGCTCATCTACGGCGAGAAGGCGTACTACAACTACATCAACGCCCAAGGCGGCGTGAACGGCCGCAAGATCGACTACAAGTACGCCCTCGATGACGCCGGTAACCCCACGACGTTCAACCAGCTGGCGAACACGCTGATCAACCAGGACCACGTCTTCGCGGTGACCGGGGTGGCCACAGCCTTCTTCTCGCCGAACCTCTTCGTCGAGTCGGGCATCCCGACCTACGGCTACAACGTGACCGGGAACTGGCAGGGCCCCAAGAATCTGTTCGCCGCGGGTGGTTCGGTGCAGTACTACCCGGCCGCGGGGCCGCAGGTCGCCTACGTGGCGCGCCAGACGCAGAAGTCGCCGTCCATTGCCTTCATCGCCTACGGGGTGGCGGCCTCGGCGGCATCGTGCCAGTCCGAGCAGACCTCGCTCAAGGCTGCCGGCTACAACGTCAGCTACTCCGACCTCAAGGTGAACTATCCGGGTTCCACCGTCGCCACCGACGTGCAGCGCATGAAGCAGGCCGGCTCCAACATGGTCGTGAGCTGCATGGACGTCCAGGGCAACGTCACGATGGCCCGGGCCATTAAGCAGTACGGGCTGACCAACATGACGCAGCTGTGGTTCAGCGGGAACGACCAGTCGACGCTCGACACGAACCAGAGCCTGATGCAGGGTGTGTACTTCGACATCGGGCACGTCCCGTTCACCGCCTCGTCGAAGCTCTACCCGGGTCTCAAGCTGTACTTCGCGCAGATGAAGAAGTACGAGCCCAAGTACGCCACGGACGAGATCGCCCTGCAGGGGTGGGAGTCGGCGGCTCTCTTCGTCCAGGGCGTCAAGCTGGCCGGCAACAATCTCACCCAGGCCTCGGTGATCGCTGCCGACAACTCCTTGACTTCGTTCACCGCTGGCGGGCTCACGGCGCCGGTCAACTGGAAGAGCGCAGGGCACACCGGCAACGCGCCGCCCTACTGCCTCGCCTACATCAAGGTCTCCGGCGACCAGTACCTGCCGACGCTCAACAAGGGGAAGAACGTCTTCAACTGCTTCCAGTCGATCAACCCGAAGAAGAACCCGGTGTTCCCGTTGCCGGCCGGCACGCCGTCCCCCGCCTGAGCGGCGGCGGACGGGGGACTGGCGAAGGTCGGCGCGGGGAACAGGTTTAGGCAATGGAGCAACTGCTGGGCTTCGCGCTTCCGGGAGTGCCGTACGGGTGCACGTATGCGCTGGTCGCGGTCTGTCTCGTCCTGACCTATCAGGCGACGGGGGTCTTCAACTTTGCCTTTGGTGCGCAGGCCTTCGCCTCGGCGTTCATCTTCACGTACCTGACCCAGTACCACGGCTGGTCCGGGTGGGAGGCCTTCCTCCTGACGGTCGTGGTGATGGGTCCGGTCATGGGCTACGCCTTCGACCGGCTCATCTTCCGCCACATCCCGAACTCCAACGGGACGGCGAAGCTGGTCTGTGGCCTGGCCCTCCTGGTCGGGATCCCCTCGCTGCTGCCGGTGATCTTCGGGCCCCAGAACCTCGATGCCACCACGACGATCTTCCCGTTCTTCAACCCGAACACCGTGTACTTCACCATCGGCAGCGGCGCCTACGGGACCCCGGTCAACGGGATCTACCTGGCCACGATCTCGGTGACGGTGGTCGTGCTGATCCTGCTGACCATCCTCTTGCGCTTCACGAGCCTGGGACTGCAGATGCGGGGCGCGGTGGAGAGCCGGCGACTGGTGCAGCTCGACGGCATCAACGCCAACGGCGTGGTCGCCTTGGCCTGGATCATCTCGAGCTTCATGGCGGCTCTCGCCGGCGTGCTGCTGGCTCCCGTGTACGGGGCCTTCAATTCGGACGAATTCGTCACCCTGACGGTCACGGCCATCGCGGCGGCGGCCTGGGCGATGCTGCGTTCGCTGCCCATCGCGGCAGGGGTGGCCGTGCTCATCGGCGTCGTCACGACGGTGCTGCAGGGCTACATCCCGCCGAACAGCTTCTGGAACGCAGCGGTCGTCCCTTCCATTCCGTTCTTTGCGATCGCGGCCGCGCTGCTCATCCTCCCGGGGCTGCGCAATCTGGACTCCAGCCGGGATCCGCTCGCCACGATCGACCCGCCACCCGTGCCCATCGCCGCCAGCGCGCGCGCCCCCAGCATGGATCGGATCATCCGGACCTTGTGGTGGGTGGTCCTGGCCGCGTTCATCGTGTCCATGCTGACCTGGATCCCGGTCACCTGGGAGACGGTCTTCAACAACGGTCTCACCTTGTCGATCATCTGCCTTTCGGTGACGTTGATCACCGGCATGGCGGGCCAGTTGTCGCTCTGCCAGGCGACGTTCGCCGGCATCGGCGCCTTCACCGCAGCCGTCTTCTCCGTCCACCTCGGACTCAACTTCCTCGTCGGGGGCCTCATCGGCTGTGTCATCGCGGCCCTGGTGGCGGTCGTCTTGGCGCTTCTGTCCCTGCGCCTGCGGGGGCTGGGCCTGGCCCTGATGACGCTGGCCGCGGCGTTGCTCTTCGACAACACCGCCTTCAACGACATCTGGGTCACGGGCGGCGCCCAGGGCACCAGCTTGCAGTCGAAGTGGTTGGGCACCAGCGCCTTCTTCAACTTCGACGGCCACGCCATGTTCATCCTCTCCATGTCCGTGCTGATCGTGGCCGTGGTAATCGTCCTGCTGGTCCGCCGGGGGACGGTCGGGCGGAACCTGGCCGCCATGCGCGGGAGCGAGACGGCGACGGCCGGTCTCGGGGTGAACCCGACCTGGCAGCGCATCGTCGTCTTCGCACTCTCCGGCGCCATCGCCGGCGTGGGCGGCGTGCTCTACAGCATTCAGCAGCAACACGTCTCGCCCGACGATTGGAACACCACCTTCTCGCTGGTCCTGGTCGTGCTGGTGGTCACGACGAGCGTGAATACCGTCGAAGGCGCCATTCAAGCCGGCATCGGCCTCTTCGTGGTCGAACAGCTCCTCACGTACCTCCCGTCGCGCTTCGGTGGACCCAGCCTGACCATCGTCCTGTTCGCCTTCGGTGCCCTTACCTACGCCCAGCACCCCGAGGGGGTCCTCGAGTACCAGAAGCGTCGTTCGACGATGCGGTTCGAGCGATTGTTCTTCGCGCGAGGCTGAAGCCGAAGACAGGAAGGAGCGCGCCATGTCGGCGTCGGGTGCCAGTGGCTGACGTGGAACCCCTCCTGCGCCTCCACGGCGTCTGCAAGTCCTTCGGCGGGATCCAGGCCGTGCACACCATCACCTTCGACGTGGCGCCCGGTGAGAGCGTCGGGTTGGTCGGCCCGAACGGGGCGGGGAAGACGACCTTGTTCAACTGTGTCTGCGGGCAGCTGCGACCCGAGGCGGGCGACATCATCTTCGAAGGGAGGCCGCTGACCGGCCTGCCGACGTACAAGCGGGCCCGGATGGGTATCGGCCGCACCTACCAGAGGGTGGAGGTGTTCACCGACATGTCGGTGCGCGACCACCTGATGGTGGCGGAGCGCTCGCGCCAAGGAGAGGGACGCCTGTGGCGGGACCTCCTGAACATGAGCAAGCCGAAGAAAGAGGAGGTGGATCGGATCGAGGCCACACTCGATCTGGTGGGCATCTCGCATCTGGCGGACACGTCGGTCAACGCGCTCGGGTTGGGTCACTGCCGTCTGGTCGAGCTGGCGCGGGCCCTGGCGACGGAGCCGAAGATCCTGCTGGCCGACGAGCCGTCCTCGGGGCTCGACCTGCACGAGACCGCTGAGGTGGCGGCGGTCCTCCGGACCGTCCAGCGCGAGCGGGGCACCGCAGTGCTCCTGGTCGAACACGACCTCGCCATGGTCTCCGAAGTGGTCGATCGGGCAGTCGTCATGGATCTCGGAGCCATGCTGTTCGCGGGAACCTTCGACGAATGCATGGCCGATCCGGCGGTGCGCGACGCCTATCTGGGTCAGATGGGGCTGGCGTGACCACCGCCACCGTCACCGACACCGTCGCGCCGGCGAGCACCGACGTCCTCTCTGTGCGCAACGTCAGCGCCGCCTATGGCCCGTACCGGGCGCTCTTCGACGTGTCCTTCAGGGTGCCGACCGGAGGGGTCGTGGCCCTGGTCGGGTCGAACGGTGCCGGCAAGTCGACCGTTGCGAGGACCGTCACCGGGCTGGTGACGGCGTCGGTGGGCCAGGTGCTTTTCTCGGGCCAGGACGTCACGACCATGCCGGCCTACAAGATCGCCCGGCTCGGCATGGCGCACGTGGTCGAGGGGCGCGGTGTCTTCTCGAGCCTGACCGTCGAGGAGAACCTGACCCTGGCGTTCCGCCAGCGAGCAGGCCGGAGCAAGCTGAGGGAGAACCTCGAACGCGCCTACACGGCCTTTCCCATCCTCGGTGAACGGCGTCGCCAGTCGGGCGGCACGCTCTCGGGGGGGCAGCAGCGACTCCTCTCGCTCGCCAAGGTCCTCGTGGTCCCCTCCAAGGTCCTGGTGGCCGACGAGTTGTCACTGGGACTTGCTCCCGTCATCGTCGACCAGGTCTACGAGGGGCTCAGAGAGATCAATCGCAACGGGACGGCGCTGGTGGTGGTGGAGCAGCAGGTCAACCGGGTGCTCCAGCTGGCAAACTGGGCCGTCGTGTTGAACCACGGCAGTGTCGCCTACGAGGGCGATCCCGCCGGCGCCGGCGCAGCCGTCGAGACGTTGATGGCCCGTCGTGAGGAAGCGGTCGCCTCTGGCGCGGCCGGGGCGGAAGAGCCGGACAAGCTGGCCGGCAGGTCGTGAGGACTATGGAGGAGGCAGCATCATGAGAGAGCCCGTCATCGTCGATGTCGTGCGGACGGCGTTCGGCAAGCGGGGCGGCGCCCTCGCCAACTGGCACCCGGCGGACCTCCTGGGTTTCGCCCTCACCACGCTGCTCGAGCGGACGGGCGTGGACCCCGGGCGCATCGACGACGTCATCGGTGGGTGCGTCAGCCAGGTGGGCGAGCAGAGCACGAACCTCGCCCGCAACGCCTGGGTGTCGGCCGGGCTGCCCCAGAGCGTGCCGGCCACGACGGTGGATCGCCAGTGCGGCTCGTCGCAGCAGGCCGTCCACTTCGCGGCGGCGGGGGTGGCGGCGGACCATTACGACCTGGTGATCGCCTGCGGTGCCGAGGTCATGAGCCGGGTGCCGCTGGCGTCCAACGCGCGGGGCGGGACGGGGCCGTTCCCGCCGTCGTTCATGGAGGCGGTGGACGGACGCCTGTGGACCCAGTTCCGGGTCAGCCAGGTCCTGGCCGAGCGCTACGGGATCACGCGCCAGGAGATGGATGCCTACGCGCTGGAGTCGCACCGCCGGGCCGCCGAGAGCTGGGACAGCGGGCACTTCGAGCGCGAAGCGATCGCGGTTCCGATCAAGGCAGAGGACGGCAGCCTGACGGGGGAGTCGCTCCGCAGCGACGAGGGCATCCGGCGTTCCTCGACGATCGAGGCGCTCGCCGCCTTGCCGGCGGCGCAGAACTGGGAGCCGGACACGGCGCCCGACATCACGGCAGGCAATTCTTCCCAGACGACAGACGGCGCGGCCGCCATGCTCATTGCCGACCGTTCGGTGGCTGAGTCGCTGGGTCTCCCCATCCGTGCCCGCTTCGCCCACTTCGCCGTGACGGCGGACGATGCGGCCATTGTGCTGTCGGCTCCCGTGCCCGTCACCCACAAGCTCTTGAAGCGTTCGGGCATGAAGGTCGACGAGTTCGACGCCGTGGAGTGCAACGAGGCGTTCGCCGCCATCGCGCTGATGTGGCAGAAGGAGTTTTCCTACGACATGGCGCGCTTCAACCCTCGCGGGGGCGCCATTGCCATCGGGCACCCGCTGGGCGCCAGCGGCGTGCGGCTCATGGGCACGCTGCTCAACCACCTGGAGGCGACCGGCGGCCGGTACGGCTACCAGACCATGTGTGAGGGCGGCGGCCAGGCGAACGGCACCGTCATCGAGCGGCTGGGCTGACTCCGGGGGTCTCGCTGGCGCCAGTCGCTTCCTGCGCGGCAATGAGCGGCTGGATCTTGCGGGTGACGACGATCCATTCGACGAGAAAGGTCAGGCCCGGGACCAGCCCGGCGGCGAACAGCAGGATGATCCAGGGGATGTGGAGCCGCGCCTTGAGCGCCAGGAATCCCGCGGCGATCAGGTAGACGATGTAGAGGTAGCCGTGCCCGACGCCGAAGATGGCGAGCTCGACCTTGAAGCCCCCGATTGCGTAGTGCAGGCCCGTGAAGAGGAACAGCGGAATGATCAACACGCCGACGATGTTGGCCATGAGCTGGTAGCGGAAGAGCGCTCCGGGCATGCCGCGCTGGGTGAGCCGCTTCATCGCTCCCGCCGGACGACGACCTTTTCGCGGGCGTGCCACGTCTTGGGTCCCTGGGCGGCGAGCTCGGCCAGCCGCGCGTTGTAGGCCGCCAATGCCGGGTCTTCGACTTCGAGGAGGGGCGACGGCACTGCGGACGCCGTCGGGGCAACGGCGACAGGTCCCCCGGCGTCGGCGGCCGCAGCTTCTTGCTGGCGTCGCATTCCCCTGAGCCCGACGGTCTCGTAATCGGTGTGGAGCAACATCCACCAGAAGTACAGGCCCAGGATCCCGAAAACGGGCCACATGACCGAGTAGAGGTAGCTCAGCAGGTTCCCGTCCTCGGCCCGGTGGATCTGCCACCAGGCGGCGACCGCGCAGCCGGGGACGAACACGAGAACGGCCAGGTGGAGCGATACGGCTCTCCTGGAAAGCCACCGTTCACGCACGGAGGCCATGTTACCGGCCGCTTCCCGGGCGGTGATTTCGCCGGGGCACCCCGTTAGCCTGGGCCGATGCTGCCTGCAGTGACCCGGCCGGCCGCCACCCTGGCGCCGACGTCGACCATCTCGAAGTCCCTGCGCCCACGGCGGACGTAGAGCTGTACGTGCATCACGAAGCGCGCTCAGTGACGATGGCGGAAGGGGCTCGTCACGATGGGCATCCGGTCCGCTTGCGCGTGCAGGGCGACGGGTCCCTCGGCGAGTGAGTCCCCACCATGACGGGACCGTCCCGGCCCGCGTGATCGCCGGCGCCATCACGACCGTGCACCGGTACGCGCTGCCGCTGCCACGCGAGGAGGTGTGGAGCCTCATCAGCGAGGTGTCCGAGTACCGCACGTGGTGGCCGTGGTTGCGGGCATTCGAGGCCGCCGCGCTGGCGTCGGAGGAGGAGTGGCGGTGCGAGGTGCAACCGCCGGTGCCCTATCTGGTTCGGTTCCGGGTCGCCATTGAGGACGTCGAGCCGGCCGTGCGGGTCCGGGCCAAGGTCGCCGGCGACGTCGTGGGAGTGGCGACACTCACCTTGTGCGACACCGACAGCGGGTGCACCGCCACGCTGGACAGCTCGCTGGCGCCCGGGAACAGGGCGTTGAGGCTCGTCTCTCGTTTTGCCGGACCGGTCGCCCGCTTCGGACACGACTGGGTCCTCGATTCGGGTGCCCGCCAATTCATCACCCGTGCCGTCGAGCCCCTCGTGGGCGACTAGACACGCGGTGCGTGAAGTTCTCGATTCGCCAGATCCTCGCCTCCACCGCGGGCGCGGTGTGCGCCGCCGTGATCGCGTCGTTCTTCGGGGTGAAGGGGACGATCGTCGGCGTGGCCATCGGCTCGGCAGCGGCCACCATGGCCACCGCCTTCGTGGCGCAATCGATCGACCGCGGCCACCAGGTCGTCAAACAGGTCGCGGTGCGGGCTCCCGAGAGCGCGACCTTGTTGCGTCGGCTCGGGGGCACCGGGACGAGCGGACCGGCGACAGCATCGGTGGACGCCGAGGCATCGTCGGCCCCCACCGAGGTGGTCGGGCACTCGGGGCCCGAAGGCGGCCGCGCGCCCGAGACGATCGAAATGGGATCGACGGAGGTACCGGCCGCCGAGACCGTGCGTCTGGGGGCCTCGGCGACAACGGGTACCGCGGCCGCCCGACGCCTGCAGGCCACCACGACGTCGACCGCACGACCAACGCCGGCGCGCGGTCCGCTGCAGGGCTTCTCCTGGCGCGCCATCGCCGGGACCGTGGCCATCGTGTTCGTCCTGGCGCTGCTGTTCATCACGGCGATCGAGCTCATCTCGGGTAAGCCCCTGTCGACGATCTTCGGCGGAGCGGACACGGGGACCACGCTGGGCAATCTCGGCAACCAGTCGCCGGCGCCGCCCACCACACCGACCTCGACCACCTCGACCACCGGCGTGTCGAGCACGACCACCACCACGACGACCGCCGCGACGACCTCGACGACCACGACGGCGCCGAAGGCGAACGCGACCACGACGACGCCCACAACCGGGTCGTCGACGACGACGACCACGGGTCCGGCCCTGAACGGGTCGTCCACGACGACGACCACGTCGGCCCCATGAGGGCGTGGGCCGTCGCTACCAGCCCTTGAACTCGGCGGGGCGCCGCTCCACGAAGCTGGCGATACCTTCCTTGGAGTCGAGCGTGTTCGTCACCAGCTCCTGGCCCACGGCCTCGTCGTAGAGCGACGTGGCGCGGTCGACGTCGAGCGCCCGGTTGGTCAGCCATTTGGCGATCCAGATCGCCTTGGTCGGTCCCTGGGCGAGCCGTCCGGCCATCTCCTGCAGCGTCGCCTGGAGCTCGGCGCGCGGCACGAGGCGGTTGACCAGCCCGATGCGGTAGGCCTCGGCGGCCGGGACGTCGTCCCCGAAGAAGAACAGCTCCTTGGCCTTCTGGATCCCCACCAGGCGGGTCAGGATCCAGGCCCCGCCGGCATCGGGGGCGATGCCCCTTCGCACGAAGACCTCGACGAACTTTGCCTCCTCGGCCATCACGACGAGGTCACAGGCGAGCGCGAGGTGCATCCCGCCACCCGCCGCCGTGCCGTTGACCCCGGCGATGACGGGCTTCTCGCAGTCGAGGATGGAGGTGACCAGGCTCTGCCAGCCGTCCCGGATCATCCGTGACGCCTCGCCGACGACGCTCTGGGGTGCCTCGTCGGGTCTGGGCCGCGGAGGCAGTTGGCCGCCCCGCAGGTCGGCACCCGAGCAGAAGGCCTTCTCGCCGACCGCTGTGATGACGACCACCCGGACGAAGAGGTCGGATGACGCGTCGCGCACCCACTCGGCGATCTGGTCCCGCATGAACTGGGTCATGGCGTTCCCGGCGTCGGGCCGGTTGAGGATGATCCAGCAGATGCCGTCCTCGACCCGGCGTATCAGATCGTCGCCGGCCGGGCTCTCAGTGGTGTCGCTCATCGCTCTCCTTGGGGTGGTCTCAGCTCCGTCTGCAACTCCATCAGGCCAACACGACACGGGCCTCCCACGCAATCGCACGCCGTAGGGCCCCAGCCGGCAGAGGGGTTGGTGCCCACCTCGGCGACCTAATCTTCCACTCGCGTCACCCGGGCCTCAAAACGGGGCGCCGCATGACCCCGGCTATCCGGTCGAACAGGAACAGGAGATCCATGCCGAACCGCCGCGTGGCGATCGTGGGCGCAGCGACGTCGGACTGCGGGCGCGTCGATGACAAGACGGCCTTCGAGCTGAATTTCCAGGGCACGACGCGTGCCTTGGCCGACGCCGGCATAGAGAAGTCCGAGGTCGACGGGCTCATGTCGCTCACCGGTGCCTTGCCGCCGGTGGAGCTGGCCGAGTACCTCGGCCTCCGGCCCGACTGGGTGGACTCGACCGGGCACGGCGGCAGCATCTGGGAGTGCATGGTCGAGCACGCCGCGGCGGCCATCGCCCAGGGCCTGGTCGAGGTCGTCGTGCTCACCTACGGGTCGACGCAACGCGCGGACCTCAAGAAGAAGCTGCGCATGGCGAACCTCTCTTTCGGGACGCGCGGGCCGACTCAGTTCGCGGCACCGTTCGGCCATCCGGTGGGGTCGCACTACGCCATGGTGGCCCGGCGCCACATGCACGAGTTCGGCACCACCATGGAGCAGCTGGCCGAGGTGGCCGTCTCCACCCGCTACAACGCGGGACTCAACCCCGACGCCTTCTACCGGGACCCGATCACGATCGCCGACGTGGTCGACGCCCCTCCGGTGTGGGACCCGTTGAGCAAGCTCCACTGCTGTATCCGGACCGACGGCGGCGGCGCCATCGTGCTCACCCACGAGGAGCGGGCGCGGGACTGCGCCAAGGCACCCATCTGGGTGCTGGGCACCGGCGAGGCCACCTCGCACACGACGATGAGCGAATGGGAGGACTTCACCGAGTCCCCCTGCGCCCGGTCCGGGAAGCTCGCCTTCGAACGGGCCGGCGTCACGCCCGACGACATCGACACCGCGCAGGTCTACGACGCCTTCACGCCCATGGTCATCCTGACGTTCGAGGGGCTGGGCTTCTGCCAGAAGGGTGAAGGCGGGGCGTTCGTCGAAGACGGCAGAATGCGCGTCGGCGGCGCGCTGCCCACCAACACCGACGGGGGCGGCCTGTCTGCCTGCCAGCCCGGCATGCGTGGGATGTTCCTGCTCATTGAGGCGGTCCGGCAGCTCCGTCACGAGGCCGAGGGGCGCCAGGTGCCCGACGCCACGCTGGCGTGCGTGAACGGCACCAGCGGCTGGTTCACCGCGGCCGGCACGGTCATCCTCGGCACCGAGTACAGCTAGGGAGCCGCCACCGCGGGGTCGTCGCGCCCCTAGCCTGAGGTCATGCCCGCCCCGTACGACCTGACGCGGGAGGAGCTGGCCGTCATCCTCGACGGCCAGCCGGCCTACCGAGTACGTCAGGTCTGGGACGGCCTCCACGTCCGGGCGCAGCGGCCCGAGGACATGACCGAGCTTCCGGCCGCCCTGCGCAGCCTCCTGGCCACGGTGCTCGCGCCGGCGCTGTACGAAGAGTCGAGGCAATCCGCCGACGACGGGGAGACGACCAAGTGGCTGTGGGCGCTGCACGACGGGGCCAAGGTCGAGACGGTGCTCATGCGCTACCCGGACCGGGTCACCGTGTGCGTCTCCACCCAGGCGGGCTGCGCCATGGGCTGCCAGTTCTGCGCCACGGGACAGGCCGGGTTCCAGCGCCAACTCAGCCAAGGCGAGATCGTGGAGCAGGTCGCCGTCGCCATGCGCGAGGCTGCGCCGCGGCGCGTCTCGAACATCGTCTTCATGGGGATGGGGGAGCCGCTGGCCAACTACGACCGGGTGTGGGGCGCGGTCGAACGGCTGCACGGCGACATGGGCCTCTCGGCCCGGCATCTGACGCTCTCCACGGTGGGCATCGTGCCGGGCATCCGTCGCCTGGCCGCCGAGACCTTGCCGGTGAACCTCGCCGTCTCGCTCCATGCCGCCAACGACACGCTGCGCGACGAGCTCGTGCCCATCAACCGGCGCTATCCGCTCGACGTGCTCGCCGGCGCCTGTGCGGACTACGTGGCGGCCAGCGGCCGCCGCCTCTCCATCGAATGGGCCATGATCGACGGCGTCAACGACCGCAGCAGCGACGCTGCCGAGCTGGCGGCGTTCGCCCGCCCGCTCGGCGCCCACGTCAACCTGATCCCGCTCAACCCCACGCCGGGCTATCCCGTGGTCGGCTCCTCTCGGCAGCGCGTCCGCCAGTTCCGGGACGAGTTGCTTGCCCTCGGGGTCAACGCCACCATCCGCATCACCAGGGGCGCCGAGATCGACGCCGCCTGCGGCCAGCTCGCCGCCTCGCCGCGTCCCACATCGGCGCGGCGGGCCGACCCGGTGCAGTTGCTCCCTCACGCCCGCTCTCGATAGAACGTCCGCATGGCAGGTGCAAAGCGGTCCGGCGTCGTACGCCCTTCGTTGTTCTGGTTCCTCCTCCTCGACGGCGGCATCGTGGCCCTGACGAAGCTCGCGGTGAGCAAGACCTCCTACGACAAGGTCAACGACATGACGGGCGACGCCCTGCCGCCGCGGGAGACCCTGCAGCTCACGCTGATCGGCACCGCCGTGATCCACCTGACCGAGGCGCTGGTCGCCGGGCGGATGGCCAAGCGCCGCGGCATCCCACCGCGCGGCTGGCGGCTGCAGACCCTGGTGGTCGGCTTCCCTTCGTTGCGCTCGCTCCGCCGGACAGCCGCCCGGGGCTGACCCGGCACGGGGGAATGCAACCCCCGTGCAACGACCCGAGCGGGGCAGTACGGTGCGGCGATGGCCACGGCCGACCAGCCCGAGCGGAGCGGTCCCACCGAGTCACGCAGGGGCAGCTATTTCGAGGAGCTGCACGTGGCCCTCATCGTCGCCCTCGTCGTCATCTGCGTGGTGCTGGGCTTCGTGGGCTGGAACCTGCACCCCGACTCCAACGGGTTCACGCCGGTGCCACAGAACGTGCGGATCCTCGTCGCGGGCTCCGGCTTCGGCGCCACGCAGACACTGAGGCAGTCCGGCGACGAGGGGGCCACCCTGAAGGTGACGGCGCTCTACGACAAGGGAGAGGTCCCCTTGGTCGACGCGGCCGAGTACACGGTGGTGGCCGGTCCGCAAGCGGCCGGTGCCGTCGGCCTCGCGACGGGCCCGGTGGTGACGTTCGACGGCAAACCGCTGCCGGCCAGCCGGTGGGGCTTCATCGTGCTGAACCCGGGCACGGCGCGGCCCTGTGCCACGCATTCGGGGTACCGCTACGGCACGGTCGGCTACCCGTTGCAGAAGCCCGTGCCCGCCCTGGTTGCGCCTCCTCTGCAGACGTACGCATCGACGGGCGAAACCGTGGCCCCACCCGGGCTCTGCGTCCACTGGGACACCGACTCCCCGTTCAGCCTCAGCGGGCCGTACCTCAGCGCGCGGTTCCCGCCCTTGCGGGGCATCTCGAGCCACGTCGCCTTCACCGAGATCCCGCAGACGGGAGATCTGGGCATGGCGACGGTCACCCGGACGCTTCACCTCGAGAGTGGGCAGAACACCGCCAACTACGCCATTCAGACCGACCCGCACCCGACGGTCTCGGCGCCGAGCTGGTGGTCCTGGAGCATCAAGGGCACCCCGCAGGTGATTCAGCTGGCCGCCACGAACTCGAGCGCGACGCAGCGCGAGAACAACGACGCCTTCTACTCGGGGATCCTCTTCGGGGTCGTGGGCGGGGCGCTGATCGGCCTCATCACCGAGCTCGTCGTGCCGCTGCACCGGCGCCGCAGCGGACGGGCCGCCGTCTGAGCCAGGCTGGTGCATGACGTCCCCCCGCCGCCGTGAGGTGTTCTACGCGGCCTACGGATCCAACCTCTCCGCCGAGCGGTTCGCCTGCTACATCGGCGGTGGCACCGCGCCCGGCGCGCGCCGGGCCCAGCCCGGCGCGCGCGACCGACGGCGGCCCGAGTCCTGGCGGGCGCTGCGGTTGCCGGGCCACGTGTACTTCTTCGGCCACGCCGCGGACCTGGGGCGGCGCGCCGGCCGCCTTCGCGCCGGCCGCACCGGGCGAGGGCCGCGGCGGAGAGATCTTCGCCCGGGCCTGGCGCGTCACCTGGGAGCAGCTCGAGGACGTGATGGCGCAGGAGAACGGTCGGCCCACGCGGCCGCTCGACGTCCCGCCCGCGGCGCTCGTCGGCGGCTA
Organism: uncultured Acidimicrobiaceae bacterium; assembly: GCA_963744045.1. Taxonomy (GTDB): domain Bacteria; phylum Actinomycetota; class Acidimicrobiia; order Acidimicrobiales; family RAAP-2; genus Bog-473. The sequence continues at coordinate 11,594 of CAVUSB010000016.1, read as the reverse complement.
CTCCATGCTGGCCGGGCCCGGACGCTACGACCGGCTGCTCTGTCTGGGCATTCTCGACGGGCTCCCTGTCCTGACGTTCACGGCCCCCGGGCCACCCGAGTCGGTGACCCCTGCGGCGCCCTCGCCCGGGTATCTGGCCCACATCGTCACCGGGCTGCGAGAGACCTTCGACCTCGACGACCCCGCCATCGTGGACTACCTCGGGCGTGCGCCCGGCGCAACACCGGACCTCGTCCGAGAGGCTCTGGCCACGTGACCGGACGCGTCATCGCCGTGGCGACGCTCGCGCCGGTCCGGACTCACCCCCGGCGGTTCATCGGTTCTGCCACTTGGGCGCCCGCTTCTCGGCGAAGGCCTTGGGCCCCTCCTTGGCGTCCTCGCTGCTGAAGACCTCGCCCGAGATCTCCGATTCGATCTTGTAGGCCTCCCGCATGTCGGTGGCCAGCCCGCGCAGCGCCGACTCCTTGGTCTTGCGGATGGCGAAGGGGCCGTTGGCCGTGATGCGGTGCGCGTAGTCGTAGGCCCGCGCCATGAGGTCGGCCGGGCGGCAGACCTCGTTGAGCAGGCCCATTTCGTAGGCACGCTGGGCCGGCACCTGGTCGGCGCACAACAACAGCTCCATGGCGGCCGGCCAGGGGATCTGCCGGGGGAGGCGCACGGTGGTGCCACCGCCGGCGAACAACCCGCGCTTCGGCTCCATCACACCGAAGGTCGCGGTGTCGCTGGCCACCCGGAGGTCGGTGCCCCCGAGCATCTCCATCCCGCCGGCCACGCAGACGCCGTTCACGGCGGCGATGATCGGCTTGTAGAGCTTGGTGCCGCGCAGGACGGCCTTGACGCCGTCGTCGAGGCGATAGCCACCGACTTCCTCGGGACGCTGACCGCCCGCCAGCTTGCTCTGCAGCTCGGTGATCTGGGGGATGTACGTCTTGAGGTCGGCCCCGACGCAGAAGTCCTTCCCGACACCGGTCACGATGGCGACGTACGCGTCGTCGTCCTCGCCGAAGCGGTCCCAGGCCGAGCGCAGCTGGAAGAAGTGCTCCATGTCCATGGAGTTGCGCGCTTCGGGTCGGTTGATGGTGATGGTGACGACGTGGTCGTCACCCAGGGCGTAGTCGATCGACATGGGCTCCGGTGCTGTGGTCAGGCCCGAGGGCGGGGTCGGAAGGCTCCGGTGGGGCACCGGGCCGCAATGGACAGGGGCATTGGGGGCCGGGTCGTCGCGAGCCGGCCTCAGTGTCGCAGGAGGTCAGTTCTCGTCGTCGTCGAGCAAGCGCGTCGTGAAGCTGCTGACCGACACGATGCCCTTCTCGTTCACCGACGTCTGCCCGCGGGCTCGGGAGACCAGTGCGGTGTCGACGTCGGATGCCTCGGCCCGCAGGGCCCCCACGGTGCACTGCTCACGCGGCCGCACGCTGAAGGGATCGAACTGGAAGTGCTTCATGGCGTTGAGGTGGGTCATCTTGTCGATTTCCTCGTCCGAGACCCCGTCGAGGTACTTCATGAGTCCCTCGGGTGACTGCGGCCACGTCGAGTCCGAGTGGGGGTAGTCGCACTCCCACGTGATGTTGTCGATGTTCATGTGGTGGCGGTTCTGCACGCCGAAGGCGTCGTCGATGAAGCAGGTGATGACGCGGTCCTTGAAGACCTGGCTCGGCAGCTGGTCGCCGAAGTCCTGGCCCGTCCACTTGCGATGGTGCTCGTAGACGTAGTCGATGCGCTCGAGTGCGTAGGGGATCCAGCCGATGCCGCCCTCTGAGAGGGCGAAGCGCAGGTCCTTGTACTTGCGCAGAATGGGCGACCACACGAGGTCGGCGGCGGCCTGCACCATGTTGATCGGCTGCAACGAGATCATGACGTCGATCGGTGCCTCCACCGAGGTCATCAGGATCTGGGACGAGGAGCCCAGGTGCATGCACACCACGGTGCCCTCGTCGGCGCAGGCGGCCCAGAAGGGGTCCCAGTGCTCGTTGTGCAGCGAGGGCCAGCCGAGCTTCTCGGGGTTCTCGGAGAAGGTCACGGCGTGGCAGCCCTTCTTGGCCACCCGGTGGATCTCCTCCGCACCGAGCTCGGGATCCCAGATCACGGGGATGGAGAGCGGAATGAAGCGGCCCGGCTCGGCGCCGCACCAGCGGTCGATGTGCCAGTCGTTGTAGGCCTGCACCATGGCGCGGGCCTCGTCCTTGTCCTCGCGCCGGGCGAAGAGCTGGCCGCAGAACTGGGGGAAGGAGGGGAAGCACATGGAGCCGAGCACGCCGTTGACCGACATGTCGCGCACACGCTCGTGCACGTCGTAGCAACCCACTCGCATGTCGTCGAGCGAGGTGGGCTCAATGCCGTACTCCTCGGGCGGTCGACCGACGACGGCATTGAGGCCGACGTTGGGGATCTGGTTGCCGTCGTACTGCCAGACATCGGTTCCGTCAGGGCGGCGGACGAGCTGGGGGGCCTTGTCCTGATACTTGGCCGGCAGCAGCCCATCGAACATCCCACGAGGCTCAATGACGTGGTCGTCGACACTGACCAGGATCATGTCCTCAGTGCGCATTTCGTCCTCCCCTTCTGCCGCTCGACGTGCTCCCACTCCGGCGGCTTCCCTGACACCAATGTCATATACCTTACGCGCCCGTCCCAGGGGAGGTGCGAGGGGCCGTCGAGCGGTCGATCAGGACCCGGCCGGGGTGGTGGATGCCGGTGTCGGCGGCACGGCTGACCCTCAGAGCACGGGAGCGGCGCGGGCGGCGGCTTGGCCGGGGCGGGGGGCTCGGCGCAGGCCATGAAGGAGGGGTCGAAGGAGTCGGTCAGGCCCGCCACGTTGGCGTAGGGCCCGGTTTCCCAGTGGCGTCGGGCCGGTCGGTCGCGTGGGTGCTCTTATCGGGGTGGGGTGGGACGGGGTCGTCTCTTGCGCCCTCCTGTCGTTCCGCGTTCAGTCGACAGCTACGCGGTCGCGGCCACCTGCAGCTCGGACTGGCGCCCTCCCTCGAGCGAAGTTGTGGATTCGCCCGGTGCGCAGAGGCCCCGGCGGGGGAGGATGATGTCGTCGATGATCCCGTAGTCACGGGCCTCTTGCGCTGTCATGTAGTAGTCCCGGTCGATGTCCTCCGCGACCCGCTCCAGGGGCTGTCCGCTGTGGTGGGCGATGATCTCGGACATCCGCCGGGTCAGCGAGAGCACCTCCCGCAACTGGATCTCCATGTCGGAGGGCGCGCCCCGTGTGCCTGCCGAGCCCTGGTGGATCATGACGCGCGCGTTGGGGAGCGCGAACCTCTTTCCGGCGGCGCCGCCCGAAAGGATCATGGCGGCGGCGGACATGCCCATGCCGACGCAGATGGTCGACACGTCCGGCTCCACGTGCTGCATGACGTCGTAGATCGCCATGCCGGCGTAGGCCACGCCACCGGGGGAGTTGATGTAGAGGTAGATGTCCCGCTCGCTGTTCTGGGCCTCGAGGAACAGCATCTGGGAAATGATCAGGTTGGCCACCTGGTCGTCCACCTCCTGACCCAGGAAGACGATGCGCTCGCGCAGCAGCTGGCTGTAGATGTCGAAGGCCCGATCGCCCCGGTTGCCCTCCTCGATCACGGTGGGGACGAAGACCTGGCGCAGGCGCTCCTGCGGGCGACCTTTGGTCGGGGTGGTGCTCGGGCTCATGGTGCCGCTCCTTTGTCTCCGTCTGTCTGGCTGCGCCCCTGGCTGGGGTCCTTCCCACGTTATATCAAATATGAGATAATGCGTCCGTCGTGAACGAGCGCCGCCATCCCACCGTCTTTCCCGGTTTCCGCGAAATGGCCGAGCGCCGGCACTCCGTGTCGGGGCAGCTCATGACGCTCCGACGGGAGCTCGGGCTGTCCCAGGCGGAGGTGGCAGCCCGCATGGGGACCTCCCAGTCGGCGGTGGCCCGTTTCGAGGCGGGCGACCTGGACGTCCGCCTCTCGACGGTGGAGCGCTACACGACCGCACTGGGCGCCCGCCTGGAATGGAGGATCGAGCATGCCTGACCACGAGGAACCATGGCCCTGGCTTCCGGGTGACCCGGCCCCGGGGACGGGCGCCGGGCCCGAGCCGCTCTCCGACGTCGTCGCCCGCCGCCTGCTGGCCCAGCGAGTGGTCTTGCTGCACGGCCCGCTCGACGACTTCTCCGTCACCCGTGTGGCGGCTGAATTGATGACGCTCGACGCCGAGGGTGACGACCCTGTGACGCTGCGGGTCGACTGTGGCGAGGCGGCGCTGGCGCCGGCGCTGACGCTCATGGACGTGGTCGAGCTCATGGGGGTGCCGGTGCGTGCGCTCTGCCTCGGGCAGGTGGGCTCGGGCGCCGTCGGCGTGGTGGCCGTGTGCGCCCATCGTTCCGCCCTGCCGAGCACCCGATTCTCCTTGTCCGAACCGGTGACCACGTTGCACGCGCACGTGCGCAACGTGGCCCAGTGGGCAGAGTTGCGCGCCGGGGAACGGCAGCGCTTCTGCGCCCGCATGGCTGCGGCAACCGGTCAGGCGTCGGCCGCGGTCGAACGTGACGTGGAGCGGGGCCGTTTCATGGGCGCCGACGAGGCGCTCGAGTACGGCATCCTCGACGAGGTCTCCCGGCCCGACGCCCCGGTGCGGCGCCTGCCCGGATCCGGGCCGCCGCCGATGGGATTCCGGCCGCTGCGCTGAGGTCTGCGGGCCGCAAGACCGGGCGGGTGCCGCGTGCCTACGATGCGGCCATGACCACCACCGGCCCCCGCCTGCCACCGCTCGCAGCGGGAGAATGGGACGCCGTCCTGACGCGGGTCCTGGAGAACTCGCCGGGTGGCACTGACGAGCCGATGCACATCTTCACCACGCTGGGCCGGGCCGACCCCGAGCTGTTCCGGCGCTGGTTGGGCTTCGGCGGGGCGCTGCTGGCGGGAAGCCTGCCCGGCCGCCTGCGCGAGCTGGTGATCCTGCGCACTGCCGCCCGCTTCGGTGGCCGCTACGAGTGGGCGCAGCACATCGGGCTCGCCGAGGTCCAGGGTGTGACCCCGGCCGAGCTCGCGGCAGTGAGTGACGGCGAGGGAGCGTTCGACACGGTCCCTTGGGCCCCCGTCGAACGCGCTGCGCTGCGTGCTGTCGACGAGACGGCCGACGACGGCGCCGTGTCCGAGGGCACGTGGGAGACGCTGGCGGCGGGCCTGCAGGAGAGCGAGCTCATTGAGCTGCTCATGTTGATCGGCCACTACATGATGCTGACGACCGTGCTCGGCTCCTTGCGCATACAACTCGAGCCCCGCGCCGAGGCGCTGGCGCAGAGCGTGCCCGGCGGTCCGGCGGATTGAGAGGTCGGCGCGTGACTCCGGTGGACCCATGACGCCGCTCCTGGCGGGACGGAGCATCACGGTGGTCGGCGCCGGGACCCAGCCCTCGCGCGATCCCGATGCGCCGGTCGGGAACGGCCGCGCCATAGCGGTGCGCGCGGCGCGGGAGGGGGCGTCGGTGGTCTGCGTCGACCGCGACGAGGCGGCGGTCGAGGAGACCTGGCGGCTGATCACCGAGGAAGGCGGGAAGGCGGCGATCGTCGTGGCCGACGTCACCACCGAGGACGGATGCCGGATGGCGATCTCCGACGAGCCGGGGTTGGCGCCGGACGGGCTCGTGCTCAACGTGGGCACCGGTTTCGGCATGGGCGTCGCCGGCACGTCCATCGACGACTGGGACAAGACGTTCGACCTCAACCTGCGCGCCCACTTCATGTTGGTGCGTCGCGCCCTGGTCACCCTGTCCGACAACGCTTCGATCGTGTTCGTGGGTTCGGTGGCGGGCCTGCGCCCGGGGAGCCGGATCCCGGCCTATGACGCGTCCAAGGCGGGGCTCATCGGCCTCAGCCGCCACGTGGCCGTGGAGGGAGCCCGCCGCGGCATCCGGGCCAACGTGCTCGCCCCCGGCCTGATCGACACACCGCTCGGCCGGGCCGCCTCGGCCGGGCGTCCCTCGCGCACCCGCTCGCCGGTCCCGCTGGGCCGGCAGGGCACGGGTTGGGAAGTGGCAGCAGTGGCAGTCTTCCTCCTCTCGGACGAGGCGAGCTACGTCACCGGGCAGGTTCTGGCCGTCGACGGGGGCCTGACGCTCGTATGAGCGCGCACTCCGGGCAGCGCCGGTCGGCGTCGACCGTCGCCCCGCGTCCGCCCCGTCTCGGCCGGCGCGTGGCGCGCTTCAACCGCGCCGTGACGAACAAGGTCGCCATTCACGTTGCGGGGTGGATGCCGGGACTAGGGATCGTCATCCATGTCGGCCGGCGGACCCGCACCGTGTACCGCACGCCCGTCAACGTCTTCCGCACCAAGGACGGGTTCCGCTTCGCCCTGACCTACGGTCCCGATGCCGAGTGGGTGCGCAACGCGCGCAATCACGGGGCGGTGCGCCTCATCACGCGGGGTAAGGAGTACGAACTCACGGAGCCCGAGCTCGTGACGGATTTGCACCGCCAACACGTGCCACTGGTCGGCCGCGCCATCATGCGCGTGATGCGCGTGTCGCAGTTCCTCGACTTCCGCCGCGCCGCGTAGGCAGAGGCGTTCCCCGGTTCCCGGCACGCTCGGGTGGCCGTTTCCCCTGGTGAGGCGCAACTTGCCTGGGCGGCGCAACCTTGTGCGCTCCCGGGGGGGTTGAGACAGATGTGATGGACGTCCCCTCGTGAGCGCTCTGGCGAACCACCGTGGCCGTCCGTCGCGCTCCCGGCAGGAGTTCGACCAGTTCGTCGGGGAATCTGTCGACGGGTTGCTCCGTACCGCGTATCTGATTTCCTGGGACTTCGCCTTGGCAGAGGACCTCGTGCAGGAGTGCCTCCTGCCGCGTGGCGCGTCAATGGCCCCGGGTCCGCTCCATGGAATACCCGACCGCCTACGCGCGGACGGTCCTCGTGCACCTTGCCCTGGACGACGGCCGGCGCCGCTCCCGACATCAGGACGAACTGGGACGCGCCGACGCGCGGCCGGTCACCGACTACGAGGACGACAGCGCGGTGCGGGTGCTCATCGGGGTCGAAAGCAGCACCGATCTGACGAAGGCACTCGGGGAGCTCGCGCCGCGCCAGCGCGTGACCCTCATGCTGCGCTACTTCGAAGACTTGTCCGAGGCGCAGGTGGCCGAGGTCATGGGCTGCTCGGTGGGCACGGTCAAGAGCACGACGTCGCGCGCCCTCGAACGGCTGCGGGTCATCGTCGACCCGCCCAACCCGCGATCGATGGCCGCAGGGAACAACACAACGGAGATCAGTGAAGGAGAAGGGAGTGTCACCGATGAAGACCGAATTCGAAGCTGACCTGAGCGAGGCGTTCGCGGTGTGCGCGGCGGCGGTACCGGAGGCGGCGGCCTCGCGCCTTCGGTCCATCGACTATCGGCCACGGGAGCACCGACTCCGTGCGCCGGTGACCGTCGGCGCCGGGGTGCTGGCCAGTGCCGTCACCGCCGGCGCCGTGCTCTCGGTTGTCCTCGGAGGAGCGGCTCCGGCCTACGCCGGCTGGAGTGCCGCGCCGACGACTCCGTCGAGCTCGCCGTCGCCGTCGGCGGCAGCCAGCTGCGAGAGCCAGCTGACGACGACGCCGCCCGGCCCCGAGGGGTCGAGCCTCGGCTCGGGCCCATGGGAGAACGTGCTCACCGACGTGCGGGGACCCTTCACCGTCGCGCTGTTCCAGAATGACGGGGCGTACGCCGCCTGCTTCACCAGCTCCTCGTTCACCGAGGTCAACATGGTCTCGTCCGGTGGCTCCTCGGGAACGGCGTCAGGTTCGGCGAGAGGATCGGCTTCGCTCGGCGCCTCGACACAAGTCGGGAGCAGCGGCGGGTCGGGCGGTACCGCTTCGGGTGGTGTATCCAGCGCTTCGGTCGGTGGCGGGACGGCTTCGGGCGACCTGTCCCAGGTGTCGCAGAGTCATTTGTCGACGAGCGACGGGCCCTACACGCTCGTCGACGGCCGCGTCGCGACGGGCGTGACCGGGGTGACGCTGGTCCGCGACGACGGCCAGGACGTCGTGACCACGGTGGCCGACGGTTGGTTCGTGGCCTGGTGGCCCGACAGTGCGGGCGCAACCGCGGCCCAGGTCACCACGGCCAGCGGGACGACGACCGAATCACTCTTGTTGCCGAACCACGCACCGGGTGTGCCTCCCGCGCCGGGGTCAGGTGTTGCCGGCAACAGCGGGAGTTCGGGGAGCAGCGGCAACAGCTGAGACGGGGGCGGCGCCAACGGGCGAGGTGACCTTGGTCCGCTGGCGCAGCAAGTGGGCTGCGGTCCGGATCGTCAGGCGACGATTTCCATGCGCAAGCCCCGCCCGTCCACCTCACCGCCGAGCCGCATGTGGCGGCCGGCGGCGCGGCGGCGAGCCGTCCAGGCGCCGACGAGCGCGTCGACGACGTCGTCCCGCTTCGCTCCCGCGGGTGGTGGCCCGTCGAGCAGTGCCGACACCGCTTCCCCGAAGGCGGATGCCAGGGCCCGCCGGCGGTCGTCGCGCCCCTCGGCCGTACGCTTGTTGGCCGGCATGGGGCCACCGGCCAGCTCGGCGAAGCTCAGCTCGGGGCTCATTTCGAAGAGCCGGTCCTGCAGCTGCGGCGTCTGGAGTGCATCGACGGCGCGGACCTTGTCCAAGATGTTGTAGAGCTGCTTCGAGATGCCCTTCCCGCAGGCGCGACGGGACAGCGCACAGGCCTCGGCATAAGAGGCAGCCTCGAGAACCGCACGCACCGGTGCCGGGAAGACCGAACTACGGCGTGGGCCCAGGGCGCGGCGCGCCGCGACGTCGCAGGACCGCGGCTCGCGGTCCGACAGGCCGATGGGAATGTCGATGGCGGCGCAGACCAGCCGCCCGGCGGCAAGCTCGCCGACCACGGGTTCGAGCGAGGGGAGCACGCTGATTTCGAACTCGGCCGTGCTGTGGCCGACAGGGACCGTGGCGAGGACCCACCCCCCGGGGCAGCCGTCGAGCCCTCCTACGACCCGTTGCGTGCGGGCTCCGGGCATGCGGGTCCAGTGCTGCCGCGCCCGGTGCGGTCGGGATCAGTGCAGCCGGGCGTGGTTGATCCCGTCGGCGGGCGCCAGCGTCACCGTGCGTCCGATCAGCTCGTCCTTCTCGGCGCCGGCCAGCGCCGCCGCGTCGCCGTCGAGCAGGGCGTAGCAACGGCCTCCCGCCGGGAGGTCGCAGATCAGCAGCGCGCGCTCGGGCCCGCCGTCCCGGCCGTGCAGCACCGAGTACGTGGCCACGGTGGCATCGCCTTCGGGCGACCCGACGATGGCGAGCGGCCCCGAGGCGGGTGCGGCCGGTGCGGTCTCGGGGAACGCACCGCGGCCAGGGTCCGTCGACCACACCCCGTAGGCGTGCTTCTGCATGTGCATGCCGACGCCGGTGGTCACCCCGTAGGAGCCGGGGTCGCGGCGCAGCGTCTCGACCATGGCCGCCAGTGCGTGCGTCATGTAGTTGGAGCCGGGCCCGCCGTGGTACGGCAACCCGCCCGTCTGCGTCACGGGGCGCGTGTCGTCCTCGCCGATCCCCAGTGCATCGAGCGCGAAGCACACCGAGCTGGCGAAGCAGGAGTAGAGGTCGAAGTGGGCCACGTCGTCGGCTCCGATGCCGGCTCCGGCCAGTGCCGTTCGGGCCGCGCCGGCCATGGCGGGAGAGCGCCACAGGTCGGGGTGTCCGGCCACGTGGGAGGGGTCCTCGGCGTAGGCCGAGCCGCGCAGGTACACCCGACGGTCTTCGGGGACGCCCAGCGCGTCCGCCTTGGCCGCGCTGGCGAGGACCAGGGCGGCGGCCATGTCGACGTCCATGATGGAGGTCATCAGCTTCGTGTAGGGGTACGCCACCATCCGGTTGTCGGGCGTGGCGGTCACGAGCTCGTCGGCGCTGCGGGCCACCGGGAACCAGGCGTGCGGGCTCGCCGCCGCGATCTCGGTCATGGGTGCGAGCACCCGGCCCAGTCGCGCCCGGTGCTCGTCGAGGCCCCGGCCGAGATGGGCGCGCCGGGCGTTGTCGAACAAGGCGAAGGTCAGGTAGGCCTCGAAGACGGCGTGGCTGATCTCGGACGGGTCGAAGTCCATGTCCATCGGGAAGGGCCGCTTCTCGGCCGGGCGGAACGACCACTGCGGCTTCTCGCCGGCCTTCTTCAGACGGCGGACGGTGGCCAGCGCCTCCGCGCCGGTGATCAGCGCCAGGTCGAGGTGCCCCGCCCGGATCTCCTGGGCCACCTCGGTGGCCAGCACGAGGGGCACCGATCCGCCGATGCCCGAGTAGCGCCGGCGGGCCGGCGACGCCCCGATGCGCTCGGCCAGGCGGGCGGCGGCATCGTCGTACTGCCACGACTGGGAGAACACGACGTCGATGCTCTCGAGCGCGCCGAGCACGGAGGACGCGTCCGCGGCTCCGGTGTCCGCCGCGGCGTCACGGGCCACCTCCTCCCACATGGCGAGGGGCTCGGGCGCACCGTCGGGTGCGTCGGAGGGGTGCCAGGTGCGGCGGGCGACGCCGATGATGCACGTGGCGCGGGGGTCGGCGGGCAACGGGCGGAGCGGGTCAGCCGCGCGACTTGCCGGGCATGGCAATGGCCCGGTCGGCGATGATGTTCTTCTGAATCTCGGTGGAGCCGCCGCCGATCGTCGAGTAGCGCTGGAAGGCGTACAGGCGGGTCCACTTGCCCCGGTCCACCGCGTCGGGCCCGCCGCGCGCCAGGGCGCCGGCCGGTCCCAGGAGGTCGACGGCCAGCTCGGCGAGCGTCTGGGCCATCGATGACCACGACAGCTTGGCGAAGGGGACCTCGGGCCAGTTCTTCTCGCCCTTCATGATTTTGGACAGGGCCCGCAGCGACAGGAGGCGCGCCAGCTCGATCTCGGTCCAGACCTTGGCGATGCGGTCCCGCAGCGACGGGTCGTCGAGCGCGTTCGGGTTCACGCTGCGGGCGGCCGCCACCATGGCGCGCAGGTCGGCGGCGAGGATGGCGATCTGCGAGGCGATGCCGACGCGCTCGAAGCCGAGCGTGCCCATGGCCACCATCCAGCCGGCGCCCTCGTCGCCCAGGCGCCACTTGGCGGGGATGCGCACGTCGGTGAAGAAGATCTCGTTGAAGAGCTCCTCGCCCGCCATGTCGCGGATCGGCCGCACGTCGATGCCGGGCGTCTTCAGGTTCAAGATGAAGGCGGTGATGCCCTCGTGCTTCTTGCCCCGCTCAATGGCCGTCGGGTCGGTCCGCAGGAGGAACAGTCCCCACGTGGCCAGGTGCGCGGAGGAGATCCAGATCTTCGATCCGTTGATGACGTACTCGTCCGTCTCGGCGTCGTAGATCGCCGTCGTCCGCAGGTTGGCCAGGTCGTTGCCCGCCATCGGCTCGCTGAAGCCCTGGCACCAGTGCTCCTCGGCCTCGAGGATGGAGGGGAGCCACTGCGCCTTCTGCTCCTCGGTGCCCCACTGAATGATCATGGGCCCGATCTGCCAGATCCCGTTGGTGTTGAACGTGCCGGGCGTGCGGTACTCGGCCATCACCTCGGAGTAGAGGAGGCGCTGCATGGCGTTGATGGTGCGGCCCTGGGCGTAGTCGGGTCCCCAGTGGATCGCCGCCCACCCGCCCTCGTGCAATTTGCGCTGCCATTTCTGGCG
>CAVUSB010000015.1:0-19173 GCA_963744045.1 uncultured Acidimicrobiaceae bacterium | reverse complement strand
CGGCTCGCTGGACGCGCTGCTCGTGTTCGCCGCCGACGGCCACGGGTCGGCGACCGTGCTCGCTCCCGTCACCGCCGAGGGCGCGACGCGGGTGGAGGCGCCGCTCGACCCGCTGACGCCGCTCTGGCACGTCGAGACGCTCCCGACCGGTCGGCCGGTGCCGGGTGACGACGGCTCGCTGTGGCGAGACGGCGCGCTGCTGACGGCGGCGCTGCAGGTGGGTCACGCCGCCGAGGCGCTGGACCTCGCCGTGTCCTACGCCAAGGAGCGTCAGCAGTTCGGCACGCCCATCGGCAGCTTCCAGGCGGTGAAGCACCTGTGCGCGGACATGCTCGTGCGGGCCGAGGTGGCGCGCGCGTCCGTGCACGCCGCTGCCTGCCTGGCCGACGCACCCGACGTCGTCGACACCGAAGCGGCCGTGGCCGGCTGTACCCCCAGCCAGCTGGTGGACCGGTCGATCGGTGGCGCAAAGCTGCTGGCCGACGAGGCCGCCCTTGGCAACGCGTGGACGGCCATTCAGGTCCACGGGGGCATGGGCTTCACCTGGGAGGTGCCGTTGCACCTGCACCTCAAGCGGGCGCGGGTGCACTCGAGCAGCTTCGGCACTCCCGCCGCACACGCCGCCGCCCTGGCCGCCTATGCCGGAGCGACCACTACGTGAAGCACCTCGTCCCGATCGGAGTCCACCCATGACCGACCCTGCGTTGATCCCCGCCGACGTCGTGCGCGCCGTCCCCGAGGGGCAGGTCGTGTACGGCATGCAGCTCCCGATTCAGTCCCAGTCCACGCTCTACGTGGCTGACTGGGAGAAGGTGTCCGGTCCGACCGAGCTGGCGCGGATCGCCCGGGTGGCAGACGAGGCGGGTTTCTTCTACCTCGGCGTCTGCGACCACACGGCCATACCGCGCCGACTGGCCGACGCCATGGGGACCGTCTGGTACGACACGGCGGCCACCCTCGGCTGGCTGGCCGCCGTGACGTCGCGCACGCATCTGCTCTCCCACGTGCTGATCCTCGCCCAACGCCATCCGCTCCGGGCGGCCAAGGAGCTCTCCACCATCGACCGCCTCTCGAGTGGCCGCCTCATCGTCGGCGTGGGCGCCGGCCACGTGCCCGAGGAGTACGAGCTCCTGACGGGCGACTTCGCTGAGCGGGGACGCCATACCGACGAAGCCGTGTCCGCGCTGGCCCGCGCCTTCACCGACGAGTTCCCCGAGTTGCCCGGACCGCGCTTTCCGGCGCGGGACATGGGGATCGCACCGCGCCCGGTGCGCCAGCCGCGCCCGCCGATCTGGATCGGCGGCTCGTCGCCCGCGGCCATACGCCGCACAGCCGCCTTCGGCGACGGCTGGCTCCCGCAGGGGACGCGCCGCGCGCGACCTGCCGGGCCAGATCGCGCGGCTGCGCGAGCTGCGCGACGAGCTGCGCGGGGGTGCCCCGATCGACATCGGCACCATCGTGGAGCCCATCTACCTCACCTCGGTGGGGTCGGGCCGGGACCTCCCCGGCTGGGTCCTCTCCGGTGGCGCGGACGAGGTGGCGTCTTCCCTGCGCGAGCTCGTCGACATGGGCGTCAACCACCTGCAGGTGCGCTTCATGGCCGGCAGCGCCGAGGAATTCTGCGAGCAGACGGCCCGTTTCGGCGTCGAAGTGGGGCCCCTGCTGACCCACTGAGCCGGCCGCGGCCATAGGCTCAAACACGATGTCGTTCTTCTCGTACGCGCTGGGGGCGCTGATCCTCGTCCTGGTGCTGTTGCGCCAGGTCAGGGTGCGCCCCGTGCCCCGCGTGTTCCAACCCCGCCTCCCGGTCGTCATCGGTGTCATCGGGCTCTTCGAGATGTTCTCCTATGCCGGGAACCATCACGTTTCGTCCACCGCCTGGCTCTGGGTGGTGGGCACCCTGGTGGTCGGCGCGCTCGGCGTGGGCGCGCTGCGCGGCCTCTCCATGCGCGTCTGGACGGGCAACGGATGGGTCCTGCGCCAAGGCGGCGCCGTCACCATGGCCCTCTGGCTTGTGTCGCTACTCGTGCACTTCGCAGGCGATGCCGGACAAGGCCACGCCGGAGCGGCCGGTCTCGAGGGGGCGAGCTTCCTTCTCTACCTGGGCGTCACGCTGTGCGCCCAGTACTACGTCGTGTACCGCCGGGCTCTCCCGCTGTGGGCGCAGCTCGGGCCGGACGCCGGTCGGCCGCTCCGAGTGCAGTTCACCCAGTCGCCCGGCGCCTTCTTCGCCGGCTTCAGCGGACCAGGCGGTGGCGGGCCGGCGCGCTGGGGACAGGGTCAAGGACAGCCCTCGTCGAGCTCGAGCGGTGGGAGCTTCGCCGACGATCCCAACATCATTGACGCGGAGGTGGTCGAGGATGAAGACGACCACGGCCCGCCCGAATTGCACGCCCCGCGCTGAACCTTCCCTACACTCGGCGGCCGTGACGTCGCCCCGAAGCTTCAGCCAGCGGCCCTACGTCGGACCGCCCGGCTCCACCGAGCTGTTGCTCGTGCGCCACGGCGCCTCGGCCGACTCGCTCGAGGGCGAGACCTTCGAGCTCGTCGAGGGCCAGGGCGACCCGCCGCTGTCCGAGGCCGGACGCCACCAGGCCGAGCAGGTGGGCCTGCGTCTCGCCCAGGAGCCCTTCGATGCGCTCTACGTCTCCACGTTGCAGCGGACGGTCCAGACGGCCGCGCCGTTGGTGGCCCGCTCCGGCATGACCCCGGTCGTGGAAGCCGACCTGCGCGAGGTGTTCCTCGGCGAATGGGAGGGGGGCCTTCTGCGCCTGAAGGCTGCCGATGACGACCCTGTGTTCCAGAGGGTGATGACCGAACAACGCTGGGACGTGATCCCCGGCGCCGAGTCGCGCCAGGCCTTCGGGGGCCGCCTCCACCGCGCCGTCGAGCGCATCGCCGCCGACCACCCAGGCGGACGCGTCGTCGTCTTCAGCCACGGCGCGGCGATCGGCGAGATCCTGGCCCAGGCCACCGGTTCGGTTCCCTTCGCCTTCGTGGGTCCCGACAACGCATCCATTTCGAAGTTGGTGGTGACGCCGGACCGCTGGATCGTCCGCGGCTACAACGACACCACACACCTGGGGGGCTGACCGTCATGGCACGCATCGTCATCGTCCACGGGGCCTTCAACGAGTTGTGGGGCCCCAATGAGCTCAAGGCCCGGTGGTTACCAGCGGTTCGGGACGGGCTGTGGCACCACGGGGCAGAAGTAGATGCAGACGATGTCGCAGTCTGTTTCTACGGCGATCTCTTCCGGCACCACCCCGGCAGCGACGAGGACCGCAAGCTCGAGCAGTCGCGCGCCGGCATGGCCGACATGCTCTCGGAGATCGGCGGGGACGCCGTCGCCAAGCTGTCCAAGGCGGCGGGCGAGGCGACCTTCGACCGCACCCTCGACCTGGCCACGGCGATGCTGGCCGAAAACGGCCTGCACGCCCGGCTGCGGGCCCGCATTGAGGCCGAGATCACCGGCGACACGCGGGTGCTGGTGGCGCACTCGTTGGGCACGGTCCTCTCCTACGCGGCGTTGGCCCTCCATGACGACTGGCCGGTGCACACCTTCGTGACGCTCGGCTCACCACTCGCCGTGCCGATGATCTTCAACAGCCTGGAGCCGGCCCCCGTGGACGGCCAGGCGGTCTGGCCCGGTTCGGTGCAGCGCTGGGTCAACGTCCGCGCGCTGAACGACTTGGCCTGCGAGAGCCCCCTGGCCGACTACTTCGGGCCGCGGGTCGAAGAGTTCGTGATCGACAACGGGCACCGCGCCCACTCGCCCGAGCCGTACCTCAACTCCCGGCCGACCGGCGCCGCCATCGCCGCCGCACTCGGCGCCTCGGCGTAGGACGCCATCGGAAAGAGGCTCACTCTCCTCCCACGGGCGACCGTTCTCACACCTGATGGCTCAGTCCGACAGTGCATGGCCCCCGCTTCGTTCCGAGCTGATCGCTGCACTGTCGAACGAAGAGCTCACAACGGCCCTCGAAGACGCCTTCAAGGAGAAAACAGCCGCCGAGGGCAGATTCATCTTCTACCTGGGCGAGGCCGCTCGACGCGAGACGTTCCGAGACTACGGAGCGACTTCGACCGAATCCTGGACGATGGAGCGCTTCGGCGTCTCGAAGGCGACGGCACGGACACTGACCCATGTCGGTGAGAAAGCTCACGGCCTGCCCCACCTGGTGGGGTCGCTCTGTGCGGGCGACGTGTCGTTCGACAAAGTCCGGGCGGTGGTCGATGTGGCCACCCCCGACACCGATGAAGAGCTCTGCGACCAGGCCAGAGTGTGCACTGTCCGTGAGCTGGCCGAGGTCATACGCACCGCACCGCTGCCCGACAGGGCCTCTGGCCGCTCCTCCCACGACCGGAAGTATCTTCGCTTCAACGACTCGCTCTGCACCATGAGCGTGCAGCTCCCGGCCGATGACTATGCCGAGACCAGGGGCTGTCTCGAAGCCCGGGCCAAGGACGTCCCTTCCAACGGGGAGAGTCCTTGGGACCAGCGTCTCTGTGACGGCTTCTTGGAACTGATCCGCTCCTCTGCACCAGGCTCGACCGCTCCAAGCACGACGGCGAGTCCGTACGTCGTGGTGACGCACGTCCCCCTCATCTCTTTGACCCAGGAGGAGTCAGGTCAGCCGAACGCCTGGGCCGGCGAGCTCGAGCACGTCGGCCTGATCGATGGCGAAACGGTGCGGCGGATCGCCTGTGACGCCACGATCGTCATCGGGGTCGACGACGACGTCGGCCACACCATGTACGAGGGCCGGGCACGGCGCTTTCCGAGCGATGCCCAGCGCCGGGAAGTGAAGCGACGAGATCGACATTGTCGGTTTCCCGGCTGTACGAACATGACCTTCACCAATGTCCATCACGTCGTTGCGTGGAAACCGGGCGGAAGGACCGACCTTCCCAACCTCGTGCTCCTGTGCAAGCACCACCACGGTGTGGTGCACCGCAAAGGCTGGTCCATGTCGGGGGACGCCAACGAAGAGCTCACCATCGTCAGCCCGACGGGTGGGGTCATGGTGTCGCGGCCTTCGCCACTGTGGACCAGGGTGACTGCGGCCCAGCGGGCCACTGGGCGGTCGGGACATCGCAGCTAGGGCGCCGCTCGACCCTCTCCATGAATGCTCGACTCGTTCGACTCGGCGGGCTCGGGAGCGCCGGCATTCCCTGCTGCACCGCGTGCTCGGTACGCCGCCGCGGACTCCTGGACGTAGGCCAGCATCTCAGGACGCATGCGGTCCTTCCCGCGGCCGTCGTACCAGGACGTGACGGCGAGGCCGACCAGTAGCCAGAAGACCAGTCCGATGGCCGTGAGCGCCACGCCCCTGGTCAGACCGGCTTCCCCTGAGGCGCCGAAGTAGAGGATGGAGCGGACGCCGTCGAGCACCTGTCGCAGCGGCTCGAAGTTGGCCACGAAGCGGAACGGCCCGGGCAACGCCTGCAGCGGAATCGTTCCTCCCGACGAAGCCAGGGCCAGGTAGATGAACAACAGCATGGCGATCAGCTGGCCCAGGGAGCCAAGTGCGGCGAACAGCGCCAGGGTGCCCGCAGCGATGGCGATCCCGGCGAACGACGTGAAGAGCCAGAGCTCCCAGACGTCGGGCGCGTTCATGCCGAGCAGGCCGACCGACACCAGGAGCAGGATCCCGGTCAGGACCGGGACAAGCACCACTGCGACGACCCATTTCGAGAGCAGGGTGTCCCGGCGAGAGATGGGGACGGGCATGCGCTGGCTCCACTTGGGGCCGATCTCGGTGACGCCGTACCCGAGTGCGGCGTCGACGGTGGTGTGCACGAGGATGGCACCGAGGAACCCGCACATGATCGCCAGCAGCGAGATGTAGAACGCGCTCAACCCAAGGGCCGAGTTAGGGGGCAGCGGGTTGAACATGGTGGTGGTGACCGTGAGCGGGTTCGACGTGCTGACCCCGGGGCTGACCGACCGGTGCAGGGTGGCAGCCTCTGCCCCGAGCTGACGCCCGACCTCGAGTGAGGCGGCTTGGAGGGCGGGCTGGGACACACCGGTCGCCAGGCTGACTCCGATCGATCCCGCACGCGGGTTGGTGAGGATATGCACCGTCGGTTTGGTGCTCGTGCCGCTCGACCCGCTCGTGCCACTCGTCGGCGCCAGGCCGTACGCCGAGAGCAAAGAATCCGTCAAGCCGGCCGGAACCACAATGGTGGCGTACGTCTTGTCGGTCTTCATTTGCTGCTTCGCCTGCGCCAGCCCTCCGCTGTCAAGCGTGAGACGCGAAGAGACGGCGTGCGATCGCTGGAGTCCTGTCGCCACCTCGGCCCCGATGTCGACGTAACGGCCCAGGACGGTCGCCCCCTGGTCCTGATCGACCAGACCTACGGGGAGTCCGCTCAGATGCCCCAGCGGGTTTACCACCGATCCCACGTAGAACAAACTCATCAAGAAGACGAGGACGCCCGAGACGGCCAAGGGCATTACCCAGACGGCCCGGATCCGGAGCAGCTGCTTCGGACGCAGCCCACCAGGGGTTGCCGTCGCGCCGCCGTGCTCAGCGGAACTCACGAACGCCTCCTCGCCGGCGGGGTCGGCGCGCCGGCATTGCGAAGTGATCGTACTGAATGGCCTCCGTGCGGCAGGGAGCTCATTCGCGCCACACTCGCACTGTGGCCCAGGGTGCAAACCGCAAGCAACGGCGCAAACCGAAGCGCTCGCTCCCGCCCGTCCCCAAGTACGTGCGCTACTCCGGCGGGGGGAGACGGTACTGGCGGCTCGGTGGCCCGCTCACCAAGGATCACGAGGCCGAGGCAAAGGCCGCATCGGCCGCCAAGCCCCCCGGCCGGCTGGGGCGCCTGGTACTGCGCGTCCTTGGTGGCGGCAGAGCGACTCCTCCGCGCTGACGAATGCGGCGGCGCTCATCCGAGCCTTGGCCCGGATCAGGCGTGACGTCCGGCCGTCCCTGAAGGGCGCAGTTCGGCGATCTCCGCAGGCTTGGGGGCGCTGAGGGCCGACTCGACCACCTCGGTGATCTCGGAGCCCACGAGCTCGTCACGTTCGAGCAGCGCGTCACGCAGAGCCTCGACCACCTCCGGGTGGGCGGTGACGATGGCCTTGGCCGCGTCGCAACTTCCCATGAGCAGCGTGTCGAGCTCGGCCCGGGCCGTCGCGTCCGCCAGTACCTTGTCGACGAGGCCGCCCTCCATGAAGCCGTTGCCGGCGGCGGCGACCGAGATGAGCGAGGTGCCCATGCCGCACGCACCGATCATTTGCGCCCCGATGGAGGTGGCGGCCGCCAAGTCGGAGGCCGGACCCGTCGACACCTCGTCGAACCAGTGCTCCTCGGCCACCATGCCGCCCATGGCGATCTGGAGCAGCGCACGGAGCTCCTCGCTGCTCTTGGTGAAACGCTCCTCCGTGTCGGAATGCTGCAGCAGACCGAGCGAGTCCCGGCGCTTCACGATGGAGAGCACGTCGAGCTGGCGGGTCTGGCCCACGAAGTAGGCCACCGTGGCGTGGCCGGCCTCGTGGGTGGCCACGCGGTCGCGCTCGTTAGGGGTGTAGATGGTCTCGTCGGTGACCCCGAGCTCGACGAGCATCTTGGCCTCGGCCACGTCGAACATCGTCATGGCCGAGCGACCATGGGTCAAGGCAATGACCAGGGCTTCGTCCATCAGACGCTCCAATGCGGCCGGGGAGTAGCCGAAGGTCATGCCGGCGACGATATCGACAGCGCCCTGCTCGTCGAGATCGGCGGCGTGTGCCTTCTTGCCCAGGTAGTAGGCGATGATGTCGCCCCGGGCACGGCGACCCGGCAGCCCGAAATAGATGCTGCGGTCGAAGCGCCCGGGGCGGATGAGCGCAGGGTCGAGGTCGTCCTTGCGGTTGGTGGCGCCCACCAAAAGCACGTTTGCGGCCACGGTGGCCGGCTTGCGCACCTTGCCCCTGTCGGGGAGGTAACGGTTGAGCAGGTCGATCCAGGCCCATGCGATGCGCTGACCCCGGCTCGGCGTGTCGAAGGACTGCAGCTGCACGAGCAGCTCGTTGACCACGCCCGACACGCCTTCGTTCCCGCCGGTACCGCCCATCCCCCGCCGAGTAGCCCCAATGGCATCGATCTCTTCAATGAAGCCGATGGCGCCGCCATCCTTACGGGCGTGCTTGCGGAGCTGCTTGAAGAAGGAACGGATTTTGCGGTTGGTCTGTCCGTAGTACATGGATTGGAAGGCCGACGCCGACACAAACAGGAAGGGAACGTTGGCCTCCTTCGCCATGGCCTTGGCCACGAAGGTCTTGCCCGTTCCGGGCGGCCCCTCGAAGAGCACGCCGCGCCGGGCAGAGCCGCCCATGGCGTCGCGGAACGTCTGATGGGCGAGGAACAAGTTGATGGAGCGCACGACCTCGGCCTTGATGGGGTCGATGCCCACAAGGTCCTCCAGGCCCACCTGCGTCTCGCCCGGCCGGATGAGCGTGTGCGGAGACCGTCCGGCGACGAGAAGGGGGGCCAGCATGACCGCACCCAGCATGCCGACGATGAGGAGGATGGGGACAGCGGTACCGAGCCCGTGCGGGAGGTGGAGGGTGGGAAAGATGCCTTGCCCGCTCGTCTGGCGGATGACGATCCAGCCGAGGGCCAGTGCGCCGGCCGCCACCAACCGCCGAACGCGCGCCACCCGCCTGCGCTCCCGGGCTCGGGAGACGTCGGCACTCCCGAGAATGGTGTCTCCCACGATCCCCGAGATGGACCGGCCGGGGCCGCCGGGATCTTCCTCGCCGGGACGTGCGGAGGCGGGGATGTTGTCGGCAGGCCTCTTCATGACCACTCCGTTCACTCCCCCGAGGACGTATACCAATGTAGAGAATCCCATAGGTCCTATGACCTTGCGAAGTGACAAAAGTCATAAATGGCCAAATAAGTCCCCCTCGACCCCTCTCGGTCCCAGATTTTGGCCCTCGAGGGGCCGGGCCACCCCGCGTGGACTGCGACTTTGGCGGACCCCGGCCCGGCGGGGTTGAATGTGACGCGCCGTCAGATCGGCTGGCGGCACCCGAGTCGGGAGCACACATGGCCGAGACCACCCAGCGCAACGAGCACCAGCTCCTCATCGGGGGCAAGTGGGTCGACGCGTCAGACGGCACCTACGAGATCGTCAACCCCGCCACCGAGGAGGTCGTCGGGTTGGCCCCGAACGCCAGCGCGGACGACGCCTTGGCTGCTGCCGCGGCCGCCAAGGAGGCGCAGCCGGGGTGGGCCTCGTGGTCGGCAGAGGAGCGCGGGGCCCTCATGCGCGAGGCCGCAGCCGCCATTCGGGCCAAGTCCTCCGAACTGCTGCCGCTCGTGATCGCCGAGACCGGTGCGACGGCAACGGTCGGCTCGCGCATGCAAGTGCCCGTGGCGGCGGACCGCTTCGAGCGTTACTCCCGGGACCCGCGGGGCGTACTGCAGACGCCCCTGCTCCCCCAGCCCGCGCAGGCGACCCCGTTGGCGCCGGGCGGCATCATCGGCGGCATGGTCAATCGCCAGCCGCTCGGGGTAGTGGCCTGCATCACCTCGTACAACTTCCCCATGGTCAATATGGCGGGCAAGGTGGCCCCCGCGCTGGCGGCGGGCAACACCGTCGTCGTGAAGCCTGCGCCGCAGGATCCACTGGCCATCGTCGAGCTCGTGCGCATCCTCAACGACGTCGGCTTCCCCCCGGGTGTGGTCAATCTCGTCAACGGCAACGGTCCGGCCTCCTCCGCCGCCCTGGTCGATTCCGACGAGGTGGACTGCGTCAGCTTCACCGGCTCGACACAGGTGGGCGTGAAGATCGGCGAGCAGGCGGCGCGCACCATGAAGCGCACGCTGCTCGAGCTCGGTGGCAAGGGCGCCTGTGTCGTCTTCGAGGACGCCGACGTGAAGGGCGCCATCGGCTGCATCGGCTCCACCTGGTCCTTCCACTCCGGCCAGATCTGCACGGCACCGACGAGGGCGGTGGTGCACCGCAGCCTGTTCGACCAGGTGCGCGACGGGCTCGTCCAGATGGCGGGCTACCTCAAGGTGGGCGACCCCACCGACACCGCCACCATCATCGGACCGGTCATCTCGGCGGCGCAGCGGGGGCGGATCGAGGCCCACATCCAAACGGCGATCGAGGACGGCGGCGAGATCGTCATCGGCGGGGAGCGCCCGGCCGATCTGCCCACGGGATTCTACGTGGCGCCCACGCTCATCACCGGCGACAACACCATGCGGGTGGCGCGCGAGGAGATCTTCGGCCCCGTCATCACCATGATCCCCTTCGACGACGAGGAGGAGGGGATCGCCATCGCCAACGACACCGAGTTCGGCCTCTACGACTACGTCTTTTCGAAGGACGGGGCGCGTGCGCTGCGGGTGGCCAAGCGTCTGCAGGCCGGGCACGTCGGCGTCAACACCGCGCAACGGAACCACGACGCACCCTTCGGCGGTTTCAAGATGTCGGGCGTGGGGCGTGACGGGGGGGATTACGGGCTACTGGCCTACACCGAGCCCCAGGCCATCATCTGGAGCTCGTAGCGCCGAGACGAGCACCTCACGCGGCACCGGCGCGGCGACGCGCCAGACCGCGGGTTCATCCCATCGACTTTGCCCCGTCGATCGACTCTCGGATGATGTCGGCGTGGCCCGCGTGCTGCGCGGTCTCGGCGATGACGTGCACGAACACGCGCCGCGCCGACCACGACGCTCCCCGCTCGAACCAGGGTGCACGGGGCAGCGGGTGCGAGATCCCGAGGGACGGCAGGGTCATGACCAGATCGTCGGTCGCCCGGGCCCTCTCGCGATAGCGCTCGAGCAGGAACGCCACCGTCTCGTCGTCATTCAGCTCGAAGGTGGCGGAAAACCGAGCGGCGGTGGCGGCGGCGTCGGACCCCGCCCCACCCATGGCGGTCGTGCCCTCCGTGATGAAGTTGGACCAGCTCGCCTCCATGCTGGTGACGTGCTTGACCAGCCCTCCGAGGCAGAGCGCGCTGACGGTGGGACGCAGGCGCGCCTGGTCGTCGGAGATGCCGCGCAGGGTCCGTACCAGGAGCCCCCGATGCTTGGCCAGCGCTGCGGTGAGCTCCCCTCGCTCGGTGTCGTTGCCGCCAAGGTCGTCGGTCATGGGGCCACCGTAGGCTGCGCCGTCCCGGGCGGGAGCAAGACCTTGGTGATCCCGGGACCCGTCTCCGGTTGCCGCGCCGGTGGAGTAAGAACAATGCATGGCGACCTTCCCTCATACGCCGATGCCCGTGCACGGCCTGCCACGCGACGAGGTCATGCAGCAGCTGATCACCATGAAGCAGGACGATCAGGACTGGCGGGGCGGTCGGGTCTTCAGCCTCGTGTACTCGGCCGGGGACGACGTGCACGAGCTCCTCTCCGACGCGCTGTCCCTCTACAGTGCCGAGAACGGTCTCAACGTCCTGGCCTTCCCGAGCATCGGCGTCATGCAGCACGACATTGTCTCGAACACCGCCTCGCTGCTCGGCGCCGACGACCCGGCCGCTGGGGGCGGCGTCGAGGGCTACCTGACCTCGGGCGGTACCGAGAGCCTGCTCCAGGCCGTGAAGACGGCGCGAGACGTCGGCCGCGACCGCGGTGTCGCACGGCCGCGCGTGGTGGCTGCCGAGAGCGCGCACGCCGCCTTCACCAAGGCGGCCGACTACTTCGACGTCGAGCTCGTCCGCGTGCCGGTGGAGCCGGACTTCCGCGTGCGGGCCGAGGCGCTGGCCGATGCCTGCACCGACGAGACGATCATGGTGGTCGCGTCCGCGCCCACCTATCCCCAGGGAGTGGTCGACCCCGTCGCCGACATTGCCGCGTTGGCGTCGGAGCGCGGCATCCTGTGCCACGTCGACGCCTGTATGGGTGGCTTCCTCCTGCCCTTCCTGGCCGAGCTCGGCCGCCTGGACGAGCCCTTCGACTTCCGGGTTCCGGGCGTCACCTCCATGTCGGCCGACGTCCACAAGTACGGCTACGCGTCGAAGGGCGTCTCGGTGATCCTCTACCGGACGCACGAGCTCGCCCGCAAGCAGCTGTTCGTCACCACGGACTGGCTGGGCGGCTTCTACGCCTCTACCGCGATGGCCGGAACGCGGCCGGCGGGGCCCGTCGCCGCCGCCTGGGCGGCCCTGATGCACATCGGCCGTGACGGCTACCTCGAGCTCACGCGCACCGCGCACGACGCCGCGCTCGCGCTGCGGGCGGGCATCGAGTCGATCGACGGTCTGGCGGTCCGTGGCGATCCGCCGGCCACGGTGCTGGCCTTCGGCGCCCGCGACCCCGAGGCGCTCGACATCTTCGCCGTCGGCGAGCGGTTGACGGCCGAGGGCTGGTACCTCGACCGCCAGAACCGGCCCGATTCGCTCCACGCCACGGTGCACGCCGGCAGCGCGGCCACCGTGCCTGCGCTGGTGGCGGACCTGCGCCGGGCCGTCACCGAGGTCGGGACCCACCGGACCGACCGACGGGACACCACCTACGGGCAGACCTAAGCGGGCTCCACCGTGACCTCGTCGACATAGCACCAGATCCAGTCCTCGGCGGGTTGGAAGGACTGCATGAGCGGGTGGGCGGATGCGTGAAAGTGCTTCGTGGCGTGCTGGTGAGGCGACGAGTCGCAGCAGTTGACCTCCCCGCAGGACAGGCACAGGCGCAGGTGTACCCATGTGCCGCCGACCTTCATGCACTCGCCGCACCCCGCTGGCGTCTGCGGATCGACCTCAGTGATCTGATCAACGTGTGCGCATGCGGCTGCGGTCATATGAGAGCTCCTGTCATCGTCTATGACGCTGTCATGCCGCCGTCGACCGGAAGGATCGCCCCGGTCAGGCCGGACGAGGCCGGTCCGCATAACCAGGCGATCAACGCGGCCGGCTCCTCGGGCTCGAGCAGGCGCTGCACCAGGTGGTGGCTGGCGAACTCGTCCGTCGAGGGCAGGTCGTAGACCGCCGCCGATGCGTCGAGCATCGGCCCGCGGGTCGAGCCGGGGCACACCACGTTGGCGGTGATGCCGCTGCCGGCGAGGTCGGCCGCGAGAGATCGGATGTACCCGATGACCGCATGTTTGGACGCGCTGTACGCACTGAGGCGCGGGAGTCCGAGCACGCCGGCGGTCGACGACACGGCCACCACGCGTCCCTGTCGCGGCTTCGGCGCATTGAGCAACGCCGGCACGACAGCAGCGGCCAGGCGCCGCACGCCGTTGACATTGATGTCGAACTGCACGTCCCACTGGGCGTCGGGTATCTCCCAGGCAGGGGATCCGCCGCTGATCACGCCGGCCGCCGCGACCGCCGCATGGAGCCCACCGAATTGGGTGATGGCCTCGTCCACCGCCGTCCGCATGTCTGCTGCGCTGCGCACATCGCCCACCATGGTGCGCACGTTGGCACCGTGGCGCCCGGCCACCTCCTCCAGGTCCGCCTTCGTGGCGAGCGTGTAGTCGAGGGCGGGGTCGTCGGCGGAGACATCCACCGCCAGGACCTGCCAGCCACCTTCGACGAGCAGGTCCACCGTCGCCGCACCCATGCCGCGCGCTGCCCCGGTGACGATGGCGACCGGGCTCACGACGGTGACCAGTGCGCCGACACGGCCGCAAAGAGATCGCACACGAGAGCATCGAGGAGCAAGAGCCCCTCCTCGGCACTCGCGCCCGTGGGATCGCCCAGCACGCCGTTGGACGATACTGGTCGCACCCCTTCGGTGCGTAGCCTTGGCAGCAGCGCGCCGATCGGCTCGGTCCGGCCTGGCTCGGCCAATTCGAGGCGCACTGCCTCGGGATCGATCGCCAGCAGCAAGGAGGTCTCCGTCCGTCCGGCGTGCGCGTCCCCACCCGGTGTCATCGCTCGCCACACGAGCACCTCGTCACCTTCGCCCGTACAGCGACGCTGGACCGAGCCAAGCGCCTCCTCGTTCCCGCCGTGGGCGTTGACGAACACCACGCCGGCAAAGGAGGGGCGGGCGGAGCGCACCAGCTCGACGAGCAGGTCGGACAGCACCGCGTGGCCGAGGAGGAGCGTCCCGGGGAAGCCGGCGTGCTCACCGCTCGCCCCGTAGGCCACGGTGGGCGCAACGGTGATGCCGCGACAGCGCGCCGCCAGTCCCGCCGCGATCGCCTCGGCGATGCGGGTGTCGGTGTCGAGAGGCAGGTGCGGCCCGTGCTGCTCGAGCGAGCCCAACGGGATCGCCAGCACCGTGCGCGCCCGGGTCGCCTCCACCTGGGGCCAGGTGGCGCCGGCGAGCTCCACGGCTCAGGTGCGGGCCGGCGAGCGGAAGCGGACGGGCGTCGGCACCGGAATCCGGGTCCCGTCCCGGCCGACTTTGGAGTGGCCGAGCGCCGACTGCGGGCGCGCGTCGAGCGCGGCCAGCGCAGCCTCGCCGTGCCCGTGCACGCATTCAGGGTCCGGGCCGTCGAGGGGCAGCCCGGTGAAGAACTTGGCCGCCATGCAGCCGCCGCGGCACGCGTCGTAGGAGCCGCACGAGGCGCAGGCTCCCGCGCTCTGCGGCTCACGCAGCGAGGTGAACAACGCCGATTCGCGCCACACGGTCGGGAAGCCTCCGGCGTCACGCACATTGCCAGCCAGGAACTGGCTGTCGATCACGAACGGGCAGGCGTAGACGTCGCCGACGGGATCGATGAGGCAGACGACGCGTCCCGCGCCGCAGAGGTTCAAGCCGTCGAGCGGCTCGCCCAATGCGGACAGATGGAAGAAGGAGTCACCGGTCAGTACCCCGGGGCGCTCGAGCAGCCAGTGGTAGAGCGTTCGTTGCTGCACGGCGGTCGGATGCAGCGCGTCCCAGGTGTCGACGGCACGGCCCGAGGGGCGCAGGCGCGTCAGACGGAGCTGAGCGCCGTAGGAGTCGGCGATGGCAGCGAGCGCGTCCAGCTCCTCCACG
Source organism: uncultured Acidimicrobiaceae bacterium (assembly GCA_963744045.1). GTDB lineage: Bacteria > Actinomycetota > Acidimicrobiia > Acidimicrobiales > RAAP-2 > Bog-473. The sequence continues at coordinate 4,294 of CAVUSB010000015.1, read as the reverse complement.
TTCTGGCGGGTCACGACGACGCTGATCTTGAAGGGGCCGAAGTCGGCGGCAGCCAGATTGTCCATAGCCGCCCGGGCGGCGGCGAACGAGCCTTCGCCGCGCACGGCGTCGTTGCTCGCAGCGGTGGCACCATCAATGCTGATCTGGACGTCGAGGTAGTCGAGCGCCGAGAGCTGCCGGGCCCGCTCAGCAGTCAGCCGGGTCCCGTTGGTGGAGAACTTCACGCCGACCCGACGGTCGACGGCATAGGACACGAGGTCGAAGAAGTCCGGCCGCAGCATCGGCTCGCCTCCGCCGATGTTGACGTAGAAGACCTTCAGGGCGACCATGTCATCGACAATGCCGCGGGCTTCGGCCGGGGAGAGTTCGTTGGGGTCGCGCCGCCCGGACGAACTCAGGCAGTGCACGCAGGCGAGATTGCAGGCGTAGGTGAGCTCCCAGGTGAGGCAGATCGGCGCATCGAGGCCGCGGCTGAACTGCTCTTTCAAGGGCAGAGGTGCCGTGTCAGCGGACACCGATCACCTCCGAGGCGGCGAGACGGGCCAGAGCCCGACGATACGAATCATGCTGGCCCGCGGGCACCACCGCTGCGATGGCCTCGGTCGCATTCGGGTAGTCATGCAGCGACGACACCAGCTCGACGAGCAGCCGCGACTTGAGAAAGACCAACCGGCGATTGCCGTAGTGGTAGGCGAGAGCCCCGAAGGACTCGTCGCGCAAGGCAACCTGCGGGTTCAGCTGCCACGCCTGCTCAACTGCGAACGCAACCCCGGCGGGCTGCGTCTCGGTCACGCTCAATAGACGCCGCACATCCCGTCGATGGAAACCTCTTCCACCAGGAGCTCGTCGACATCCTCGTCCGACAGCTCCTCGACGTCCTGGGTGTCTTGGTCCTCAACCAGCATCCCGACCTCCTTGGGCACCAGCCCAGCCTATCCCCGGCCCGGACTGCCAAGATTGAGCGGTGGCCCCGCCCAGCGCACCCGGGATGCCCTCCGCGTTGCGGCCCGCGCCCTCCCGGGACGGGACGCCGCTGCCCGGCTCCTTCTCCGTGCACGAGGACGCGTCGACGCGGGAATTCGACGGGGGAACCGTTTTGCTGGGTGGCAGCCCGCTGCGCCTCTTCCGGATTTCGGAGCGGGCGCGACAACTGGTCCAGCGCTGGCGGTCCGGGGCGCCGGTGGGAACCCGCCGACCCGCCCAGCTCCTGGCGCGGCGACTGGTGTCGGCCGGCGCCTTCGTCCCTCGGCCGGGAGAAACGGCCATCGGCTCCGCCGACGTCACGGTCGTGGTGCCCGTGCGCGACCGGCCGGCCCAACTCGACCGGCTGCTCCGGACGCTGGAGGGATTGACCTGCGTCGTGGTCGACGACGCGTCGGTCGACGCGGGGGCGACCAAGGAGATCGCCGAGCGGCACGGCGCGCACTTCGTCGGGCTCGCTACCAACGTCGGCCCGGCTGGCGCGCGCGCAACGCGGGGTTGGCCGCGACCCACTCCCGGATCGTGGCGTTCGTCGATTCCGACTGCAGGCCAGCCAACGGGTGGCTCGAGCCGCTGCTGGGCCACTTCGACGACCCATTGGTCGCAGCGGTGGCGCCACGCATCATGGGCGCCGGCGGGCCCACCTATTGCGAAGCGGCGCGTTCGTTGCTCGACCGCGGTGACCGGGCGGGGCCCGTGCGGCCGGGGAGCCGCATCCCCTTCGTACCGAGCGCGGCCCTCCTGGTCCGGGCCGACGTCGTCACCGGGTCCGAGCTCTTCGATGCCGCCCTGCGCGGCGGCGAGGACGTGGACCTGGTGTGGCGGCTGGACGAAGCCGGCTGGGACGTGCGCTACGTGCCCTCGAGCGCCGTGGCGCACGAGGGCCCGCCGACGCTGCTGGCGTTCCTGACCCGGCGAGCCTTCTACGGCACGACGGCTGCGCCACTGGCCCGGCGCCACGGCCAGGCCCTGGCTCCCGTCCACGTGTCGGGCTGGTCGCTGGCGGTGTGGGGCCTCGTGCTGGCCCGGCGGCCCGTGCTCGCACTGGCGGCGCTGGCCGCCTCCGTGGCCATCCTTGCCCGACGCCTACGCGGGCTGGTGCGCGACCCGGTGAACGTGGCGGCACACATCGCTGGTGGCGGCACGGTGCGCGCCGCGCTCCCTGCGCTCGGTTCGCTGGCGCGCGCCTGGTCGCCCGCGCTCGTGCTCGGGCTGGCCTTCCGGCGGACCCGCGTCATTTCGGCGCTGGCGCTGCTCATTCCGGCATTGCGCGACTGGGCTGTCGACCGGCAGGCCTTGGACCCTGCGCGCAGCGTCGCCCTGCACGTGGCTGACGACGTCGCCTACGGGACGGGCATCTGGGTCGGCTGCGCCCGGGAACGGACACTCGTGCCGCTCATCCCCCGCGTCTCCTGGCGCTCGCGCGTCTGGTCCTCGCCCACGCTGCGCAACGAGCTGCAGCAGCCGGGACAGCGCGGGAAGGACTGAACCGCCCGCGGTGGTAGACGGAGCCCATCCGACGAACCGGCGTCCTCTGGCCGTTTTGGTGAGCGGCGCGCCCGGTGCGGGCAAGACCACCCTGGCTGCCTCTCTGGCCGACGGACTCGACGTGCCCGTGGTGCACAAGGACCACCTGGTGCACGGCATCTGGCGAACGCGGGACCGGGCTTTGGAACTCGGGGCGGCCGGAGTCGAGCCGTTCTACGAGACGATGGAGCTGTGGGCGGACCTCGGCGTCAGTTTCGTCGCCGAGCAGACCTTCTTCCGCGGCGTGAGCGAGCCCGACGTGGCGCGGCGGCTTGCTCCAAAATGCGTCCTCGTCAATGTCCATTGCAGGAGCGGGCACGCGGTGGCGCGCTTCGAACGTCGCATGCGCGACGACCCGCTCTGCGGCGAGAGGCGGCTCCTCAAGCTGCTGCCCTTGGCCCGAAAGCTCCAGTCCGACCTCTACGAGCCGCTCGCGTTGGACTGCCCGCTCATCGTCGTCGATACCGACAACGGGTACGCGCCTCCGCTGACGACCGTGATCGACCGGATCGACGAGATCTACAGCCGCCCCCTGATCCACGATCTCGACCGGCCCGCTCCAGAGGGCTGACCCTGCCATGCCGCACCGGTGCATGTCGCCACAGCAGGGCTACCCCTTGGCGAAGCGGAGTTGCCCGGCTTGGTGCTCCCAGTCCGTCGCGTCCCAGAAGGCAACCGCGTTCGTGTTCGCCTCCACCACGATCGCATGCAGGCGGCGCACCCCGAGCCCGGTCAGGCGCTCCTCGGCGGCACGCAGCAAGGACTGACCGAGCCCTCGGCGCCGACAGTCCGGCGCGACCGCCAACCGGTAGACGGCGCCGCGCCAACCGTCCCATCCCGCGATGACCGAGCCCACGATGCGGCCGTCCGCCTCGGCCACGATGAGGGCTCCCGGGTCATGTCGCAGAAGCCCGTCGAGCGCCTCGGCCGAATCGGTCGACGTCGGTTCCGCTGCCTCCCGCCAGAGCCTCAGCACGCCCTCTACGTCATCTGGCGTCGCCGGCCGGAACTCAGTGTGCACGGGTGCATGTTAGGAACGCGAACCGGCGCGGGCTCAGTCGTGGCGGCGCGCCTTGAACACCTCGGCCCGGTAGCCGATGTCGACGGTCACGTCGCCGGAGACGCCGAGAGCGTCGCGCAGGACCCGCCGCGCCGTCTCGAACAGCCTTTCCCGGGCCTCGTCCTCCATGAGGATCACCCAGCTGAAGGTGCCCAGCAGCCCGATCAGTTCGTCGGCGTTCATCGCGACGTCCCAGGTGATCACCTTCTGCTCCGGCTGGTCGAAAGGAACTCCGGGCGGGATGACGAGCGCTTGCACGAGCGCGGACCGATCGTTGAGGGCGGCGTGCAGCTCGGTTTGGCTCTGGTCGTCGATGCCCGCCGTGTGGGCCGTGCCCTCTCCGCTGAGCAGCTCCTGCGCCTGGGCGATGAGGCCGGTGTCGGGATCGGGCCCCGACCAGACCGCGGCCAAAGTGCCGCCCGGGACGAGCACTCGGCCCACCTCGAGCAGCGTGGGGATCGTGTCCATCCAGTGCCACGAGGACGAGGCCATCACCGCAGCAACGCTGGCGTCTGGCAGCGGGATCGCCTCGCCCCGGCCGGCCAGCGCCCGCACCCCCGGCATGGACTCGGCCACTACCGCCCGCATGCGGTCGTCGGGTTCCACCGCGACCACCTCGTCGGCGCGCTCGGAGAGGAGGCGGGACAGTGCGCCCGTGCCAGCACCCAGGTCGACCACGGTGTGCACCGGCTCTGGGAGGACCCACTCGACCGCCGCCATCGGCGG
>CAVUSB010000014.1:0-14368 GCA_963744045.1 uncultured Acidimicrobiaceae bacterium | reverse complement strand
TGGATCCCAGTCCATACCCATGCCGGTGAGGGTCGGACCGGGCCGCACGATCACGGCGCGCACCCCCGTGCCTTCCAGCTCCATCTGAAGCGCCGTGACAAAACCCTCGAGGCCCCACTTGGACGCCACATAGGCCGCCATGCGGGGCCGGGGGTGGGCCACGACGTCGGACGTCACGAAGATCAGGTCGCCCCGGCGGCGCTGCACCATGCCGGCGCCGAAGGCGCGCACCAGGCGCTGGGGCCCGCCGATGTTGACGCGCAGGACCTCCTCGAAGTCCTCCGGGCTGGTCTCGAGCGCCGTGCCCGGCTGGATCTTGGCCGCGTTCGACACCAGGATCTCCACCGGCCCGAAGGCGGCGTCGGCCTCCTTGGCGAACCGGATCACCGACCCAGGGTCGGCCAGGTCGAGGTGGCAGGCCACCGCCTCGCCTCCCTCGGTCCGGATCGACGCGGCCACCTCCTCGCACAGCTCGACGCGCCGCGCCCCGAGCACCACGGGATGGCCCGCCCTGGCCAACGCGCGCGCCGCTTCGGCACCGATGCCCGAAGACCCACCCGTCACCGCCGTGGGGCGCCGCACGGGGTGGGGCTCGAAGCGCGGCATCAGCGCGGCGTCACGGTCGTCGGCAGCGCGGCGAAACCCCGCACGTTGATGGAGTGCACGCGCGCCATCCCCGACGGGTCGACCTCGTAGTCCTTCACGTGTGCCCGCACCTCGGTCAGCGCGACCCGCGCCTCCATACGGGCCAGCGCGGCGCCCATGCAGAAGTGGCGGCCGCTGCCGAAGCTGACCAGATCCTGGGTGCGGCGCTCGAGGTCGTAGCGCTCGGCGTCGGCAAAGACGTCCTCGTCACGGTTGGCCGAACCCAGCAGGAGCAGGACGCGCCGGCCCGCCTCGATGTCGACGTCCTGGACGCGCACCGGCTGGCTCGTCACTCGGACCAGCATCTGCGTCGAGGTGTCGTAGCGCAGCGTCTCTTCCACCCAGTCCGGTACGCCGCGCCGGGTCGGCGAAGGGCTTGGCTCGCTCGTCCGGGTTGCGCCAGCCCCAGTACCAGGCGTTGCCCAGTAACTTGGTCGTGGTCTCGTTCCCCGCCACCACCAACAGGAAGAGGAACCCGATCACCTCGTCGTCGGTCAGCCGGTCGCCGTCGATTTCGGCCTGCAGCAGCGACCAGGTCAGGTCGTCGTATTCGCGGCGCCGGCGATCGGCCACCATGTCGCCGTAGTAGCCGGCGAGCGTCAGCGCCGCTTCCAGCCCCTCCGCCGGAATGTCGGTCATTCCGTCCTCGCGGTGCATCAGGAGGTCGGCCAGGCGACGTATCTCGGCCCGGTCCGAGGCCGGCACGCCGACCAGTTCGGAGATCACGTCCATCGGCAGCAACCCGGCGAAGTCGGCGATGAAGTCGAACGAGCCCGCCTCGAGCGCCGGTGCCAAGTGGGCCACGGCCAGGGCGCGGATGTTGTCCTCCATGGCCGCCACCCGGCGCGGCGTGAAGCTCTTGCCAACGATGGAGCGCATCCGGGTGTGGCGGGGCGGGTCCATGGCGAGGAACGACATGGCACGGTGCGCGTCGGGCCCGAAAGCGGCGGGGTCGAGGCTCACGCCGTAGGCATTCGAGTAGCGGTCGACGTCGCGGAACGCCGCCAGCACATCGGCGTGGCGGGCGTAGGCGAAGAAGTCGAGCTCCTCGTTGTAGAAGACGGGCGCCTCGGCGCGCAGCCGGGCGTAGGTCGGGTACGGATCCTCGTGGATGCCGTAGTCGTATGGGCTGTACGCCAGCGGGGCCAGCGTCGTCACGACGCGGACGCCTCAGTCCCCGTGCCCGTCATGAGCGCGGTCGCCTCAGCCATCAGCGGCGGCACGGCGTCGAAGGCGAGATGGCCCATGCCGGCGCTCAGCAACGCGCCCGTGTAGGTCACCTGCAGCACGTTGAGCACGGCCGGATCGACGCCGGCGCCGAGCGCGGCCGCCAGTCGGCGCGTGATCTCGGCGCCCAGCCGCGAGCGCACGCGCTTCACGTCGGGCCCGTCCCCCAGCAGGGCCGTCGTGCAGGCGGCGACGGCCGCCGACCCCATGGCGCCAAAGCCCATGGTGCGGGCGGTGTCGGCCACCCTGTCGGGCAGCGACACGGTGAGGTCGACGAGGCTCGGCGAAACCTGCGCGCGCTGCAGCAACACTTCGGCCAGCAGATGGTCCTTGCCCGAGAAATACGTGTAGGCCGTGGCCGGCGCCACACCCGCCCGCTTGGCGATCGTCCGCACCGAGATCTCGCTGTACGGACGCTCCTCGGCCTCCTCCGCCGCGGCGGCGATCAGCCGCTCCATGACCTCGGCCTGGCGCTCGGAGAGGTGGCGGCGGCCCGCGTGCGCGGCCGGTGCGTCACCGCGATCCGCCTCGACGGCGTCGAACATGCTCATGCGTCCGCCGGCTTCGGCACGTGCGGCGTGCCGTCCTTCATGTCCGGGAAGGAGAATGTCGCGGCCGTCGTCATGCGTGTGATCTTCGTGATGTCCTTCTCGGGAAGGGTGTGGGTCTCGTCCTCAATGACGATCTCCCAGCGACAGTGCGGCACACGGTCCCCCGGCACCCGTGGCGGCCGGTGCACGTGGCGGATGTGCGCCTTGGGGTTCACCGCCTGTGCCGTCACGTCGAAGGTGCCGTCCTCAATGTGGTGGCACATGTTGGTGACCATGGCGTCGCCGAAGGGCTCGGCGTCCATCAGCGCGCCGCAGTAGGCCAGCTCGAAGTAGCCGTGGGTCTCGTCGACCAGCTCGTAGTGCACGTCCATGTAGTGGTGCGGAAAGCCCGGGTCGAGCTGGAGCACCTTGAAGATGGCCGAGACGCCGTCGCCTTCGACGTTCATGATCTGGCGCAGACGGTCGCCGTAGACGGGGCTGGCACCGGCCCATTCCTCGATGGCCAGCTCCTTGACGGCCTCGGCGCCGTACTTGATGCCGATGGCGGCGCACATGGACCGGTCCAGCAGGTGCACGATGAGCCCGTACTCCCGGACCAGCCTGACCAGCGCCTCCTTCGACAGGTCCTCGTAGTCGAAGCCGGGATCGAAGGCACCCGAGTAGTCGTCGCGTTCGGGTCTTCCGTCGTCGCTTTCCGTGGTCATTAGTTCAAACTATAGTCCAGACACTTGTCCAGATCTAGATGTCCTGCGACGAAGGACGACGATGCTGGGCGTGATGATGGGGAGGTTGGGCCAGGTGACGGAGAGCGAGAACGACGCGCCGCAGACCGCGTTTCGAGTCGGGGTCATCGGGCTCGGGGACATGGGCGGCGGCATGGCCACCGCCCTCATACGAGCCGGCCTCCCTGTGTCCGTGTGCGACGTCCGCGAGGAGGCCACCGCCCCGTACCGGGACGGGGCCCATGTGGCGGCGACACCCGCCGAGCTCGCCACCCGCAGTGACGTGATCCTCGTCGTGGTATTCAACGACGCCCAGGTCCGTGCCGTCCTGCAGGGGCCCGACGGCGTCTTTGCGGGAGCCGCGCCGGGCAGCACCGCCGTCATCGTGAGCACCATCCCGACCGAGACGGTGCTGGAGATGCGCACCGAGGGCGCCACCAATGGGATTGCGGTGGTCGACTGCGGCGTGAGCGGCGGACCCGACGCCTCCGCCGCGGGCGAGCTCGTCTGCATGATCGGTGGCTCCGAAGAGGAGGTCGACCGGCTGCGTCCCGTCCTCGACGCCGTCAGCTGCCTGGTGCTGCACATGGGCCCGCCCGGCGCCGGCCTGGCCGCCAAGCTGGCCCGCAACCTGATCACCTACGGCTCCTGGCTCGCCGCCTTCGAGGCGCAGGAGCTGGCCGAGGCCGCAGGTATCGATCTGCTCAAGCTCGGCGAGGCGGCACGCGAGAGCGACAAGCGCATCGGCGGCGCCACCCGGCTGATGTTCCGCACCACCGCAGCCCCCTGGCCCGCCGGCAGCGACGAGGGGTTGCTCAAGCTCATGCGGTCGGGGGCGGAGGTCACCCACAAGGACCTGACCACCATTCTGGAGCTCGGTGCCACCCTCGGCGTCGACCTGCCGCTGGCCACGTTGGCCGAGCGGCGTTGCGGTCGGATCTACGGCTTCGAGGGTGACATCTGATCGCTGCCGGAGACGGCGGTGCCGTGGCCGCCCATCGTCTGACCTGGGTAGGGTCGGGCCCGCCGGGCGCGACCCGAACACCTCGACTGAAAAGGAGCGCGAGTGAGCGAGCAGGAAGACAGGCGCGCCGCCGGCATGGCGAAGATGCAGGAGGTCTACGGGTTCACCGTCGATCCTGGCGACCTGCCGGGGCGCTACACCGACGTGACCGTCGATCACCTCTTCGGGACGATATGGACCGACGACACCATTGAGCTGCGGGACCGGCGCATCTTGACCATCGGCGTCCTGGCGGCCCAGGACAAGCCGGAGCTCCTGGAGATTCAGTTCGAGAACGCGCTCCGGCGCGGCGAGCTGACCGTCGAGCAGGTCCGTGAGATCGTCGTCCACCTCACCCACTACATCGGCTGGCCCCTGTCCACCGGCGTCAGTGGCGCGGCGGAGGCCGTCATCCGGCGCCGTGCCGCCGCCGGCGACGCCGAGGCCTGAGCCGGGCCATGGCGTACAGCCGAATAGAGATCGACGAGGCGGCGCCCGGTGTCCGCGTCATCGCCTTCAACCGGCCCGAGGTGCGCAACGCCTTCGACACCACCATGTACCAGGAGGTCACCGCCGCCCTACGCGCCGCCGACAGTGACGAGGCGGTCGGAGCGGTCGTGCTCACCGGCCGCGGCACGGCCTTCACCTCCGGTCAGGACCTGGCCGAAATGGCGGCCATCGCCACCGGGACCGCCGTCGCGGGGGCGGGCCACGGCTTCATGGGCCTGCTCGAATGCCTCATCGACCTGTCGGTGCCCCTGCTCGCCGCCGTCAACGGCGTCGCCGTCGGTCTCGGGTTCACGCTTCTTCCCCACTGCAACCTCGTGCTGGTCGACGCCGAGGCGCGCCTGCGCGTCCCCTTCGCCGAGCTGGGTGTGCCCCCCGAGGCGGCCAGCAGCCTCCTCTTCCCCGCGCTGATGGGCTGGCAGCAGGCGGCGCGGGTGCTCCTGACGTCGGACTGGGTGCACGCGCCGGAGCTGGTCGAGCTCGGCGTCGCGCTCAAGGTGTGCGACGCCGGGACCGTGCTCGGCGAGACCGTTGCGCTGGCGGCGCGCATCGCGTCGCATCCCCGCGGCGCCACCCGGGCCAGCAGCTCCCTCGTGCGGGCGGCCCGCCGCGACGCCGTGGTCGAGGCCAACCGCCGCGAGCAGGGCGCGTTCGCCTCACTGCTGGGCAGCGCGGTCGGGAGCGGCACGCTGGCCGAGTTCGCCGCCCGGCCCTCCGCCGGGTCCTGACCCGTGCGTCTCGGCATCACCGCCGCCCTGACCGATGCCGACCTGGCGCCGGCCGCCCTCGCCGTGGCGGTCGAAGAGCTCGGCTTCGACTCGCTCTACCTGCCCGAGCACACACACCTTCCCGTCGAGGAGGACACGCCGCCGGCCCTCGTCGGTGGCGTGCGCCTCGACGACTACAAGCGTTGCCTCGACCCGCTCGTGGCCCTCGCCACCGCCGCCGCGGTGACCTCGCGCATCGGGCTGGGCACGGGCATCCTCCTCGCCGCCCAGCACGAGCCGATCCTCCTGGCCAAGCAGGTGGCAACCCTCGACCATCTCGCCGGGGGACGGGTCACGCTCGGCGTCGGGTTCGGCTGGAACCGAACCGAGGCCGAGGACCACGGAGTCGACTGGGCCCGCCGTCACGACGTGGTCCGCGAGCACCTGGCAGCCGCCGAGGCCATCTGGTCCACTGACCAGGCCGAGTATCACGGTGAGTTCGTCGACTTCGGGCGGACGTGGTCCTGGCCCAAGCCGGTGCAGCAGCCAGCGCGTACGGACACTCGTCGGCGGCGGCGCCAGCGACGCCGTGCTGGGGGCGGTCGTGGGCTTTGCCGACGGTTGGATCCCCATCGGCGGCAGCGGCCTGGGAACGGCCATCCCGCGCCTGCGCGCGCTGGCCGAGGAGGCCGGACGCGACCCCGCTGCACTGTCCGTCGTCCCCTTCGGGACCATCGCCGACCAGGGCAAGCTGGAGCACTACGCCGCGCTCGGGATCACCGAGGTGGTGCTCCGGGTGCGGGCGGGGGACGAGCGCTCCGTGCGAGCGGAGTTGGAGTCGCTGGCCCCGCTCCTGCCGTTCGCGGCCACACTGGAGCAACCATGACCGACCTCATTCACGACGCCACCCCGCGGCTCGGGAGCACCACGCCGCTCCCGAAGATCATCAGCGTCGACGACCACATCGTCGAGCCGCCACACCTGTGGGACACGTGGCTGCCGGCGCGCTACCGCGAACGCGGCCCTCGGGCGGAGCGCCGGGGCATCGGCGACATGGAGCACATCGGCGGCGGGACGTACCGCCAGACGTTCGACCCCGAGGGCCCCCAAGCCGACTGTTGGGTCTACGAGGACCTCGTCTACATCAACAAGCGCCACGTCGCGGCCGTCGGCTTCGCCCGCGACGACATGACGATGTCACCTATCACCTACGACGAAATGCGACCCGGCTGCTTCGAGCCGAAGGCCCGCATTGCTGACAACGAGGCGAACTGGGTCGAGGCCAGCCTGTGCTTCCCGACCTTTCCCCGCTTCTGCGGCCAGACCTTCCTGGAGGCCAAGGACAAGGAGCTCGCCGAAGCGTGCGTCGTCGCCTACAACGACTTCATGGTCGAGGAGTGGTGCGGCGACAGCCAAGGCAAGCTCCTCCCGCTGTGCATCATCGCGTTGTGGGACGCCCAGAAGGCGGCCACCGAGGTGCGGCGCAACGCGGCCCGCGGCGTGCGCGCCGTGTGCTTCAGCGAGATCCCACCCCACCTCGGGCTGCCCAGCATCCACAGCCGATACTGGGATCCGTTCTTCGCCGCCTGCGAAGAGACCGGCACGGTCGTGAGCATGCACATCGGCTCCTCGTCGAAGATGCCGGCGACGTCGGCCGACGCGCCGGTGGCCGTGGCGGCGGCGCTGAGCTTCGGCAACGCGATGTCGTCGCTGTGCGACTTCCTCTTCTCCGGCGTCCTCATCCGCTTCCCCCACCTCGTCCTGGCCTATTCGGAGGGGCAGATCGGCTGGCTGCCCTACATCCTCGAACGGGTGGACGACGTGTGGCGCGAGCACCGCGCCTGGGGCGGCGTCAAGGACATCGTGCCCGAGCCGCCCTCCACCTACTTCCACCGCCAGGTCTATGGCTGCTTCTTCCGCGACCAGCACGGGCTCGACTCGCTCGGGGTCATCGGTGCCGACCGCGTCACGTTCGAGACCGACTACCCCCACACCGACTCCACGTGGCCCGACACGCGTGCCGTCGCGGAACAGTTGGTCAGGAATCTCTCCGACGAGGAGGTGTACCGGATCATGCGGGGCAATGCCATCGCGATGCTCGGCCTGGAAGGGCCGTGAAGCTCGGCGACATCGTCAATCCCGAGGCGCAGCGCTGGGGCAAGCCGCTCACCGGCGTACGGATTCTCGCCCTCGAGCAGATGCAGGCGCTGCCCTACGCCACGCAACTGCTGGGACGCCTCGGCGCCGAGGTGGTCAAGATCGAGTCGCCCGGCACCGGTGACCTCGGGCGCTCGGCTTCGCCGGCACTGACCGACCCCGACGGGCGCGCCGTGGGCGCCACCTTCCTGCGCAACAACCTGTCGAAGCGCTCCATCGTCGTCGACCTCAAACAGCCTGCCGGGCGCGACCTCGTCCTGCAGCTGGCATCACGCTTCGACGTCGTCGCCGAGAACTTTCGCGCCGGTGCCATTGAGCGCCTCGGTCTGGGCTACGAGGACGTGGCGGCCGCGCACCCCGCTGTCGTCTACCTCTCCATCTCGGGCTTCGGCCACGCGGTGCCGGCGGGCACCCCGGACTCCCCCTACGCCGGCTGGCCGGCGCTGGCTTCCATCGTCGAGGCGATGAGTGGCGCCTACGAGTTCAAACGCCCCGAGGGGCAACCGCCGATCGGCTCGCCCATGGGCGGCCTCGGCGACATCGTGACCGCGCTCTTCGCCGTCATCGGCACCCAGGCCGCCCTGCGCCAGCGTGACCGCACCGGCCGGGGCCAGCGCGTCGACGTCGCCATGCTCGACGCCCTCGTGGCCGTGCTCGACGTCGTGCCGAATTTCTGGTCCATGGGCATGCCCATGGGGACGCCATGGCCCGGGATTCTCCACGGCTTCAGGGCCGCCGACGGCTGGTTCATGCTCCAGGTGTTGCGGCCGCACCAATGGCCGGACCTGGCCCGCGCCATCGGCAAGCCGGAATGGGCGGACGACCCGCGCTTCGCCACGCCCCAAGGCTGGCTGGACCATCTCGAGTCGGACATCCGGCCCGCCCTCGAGTCCTGGGCGGGCACCCTGTCCAAGAGGGAGGCCTGCGACGCGCTGAACGCGGCCGGACTCGTGGCGGGGCCGGTGGCCAACGACGAGGAGGTGGTGGCCGACCCGCACCTGGCGGGGCGTCACATGCTCGTCGAGCACCCGCGCCCCGACGGCGTGACCCAACCCGTGCTCATCCCGGGAATCCCGGTGAAGTTCGCAGAGGTGGCCGAAGGTCCCGAGACGCGCGTCCCCTGGCTCGGCGAGCACACCGACGAAGTCCTGACCGACGAGCTGGGCCTCGGAGCGGCCGCATTGGCCGGCCTGCCGCGAGGCCGGCGTCATTGCCTGAGACGCGCGCCGGCAGCTCAGGACGCGGACCTCTCTGACGCCCGTCGCTCCACGGTCACGACGCGGCACGCTTCTCAATACCGCGGCAGCGCAACGAAGGCGACGAGATACGCGAACAAACCCGCGCCCACGAGCGTGCAGGCGTGGAACACCTCGTGGAAGCCGAAGACGCGTGGCCACGGGTCCGGCTTCTTCGCGCGCATAGACCAGCGCGCCGACCGTGTAGAACAACCCGGCCGAGAGCATCGAGCGCGAAGCCGCCCCAACCGAGGCTGCGCACCAGCTGCGGTGCCACGATGATGGGACACCAACCCACCAGGACGTAGGGGATGGCGACCACCCACTGCGGTGCGTCGAGGAACATCTGGCGCAGCGCGATACCGGCGGCCGCACCGGCCCAGACGAGGCTGAGGATGAGCACCTCGGCCCACCCTCTCAACGCCAGGCCGGCCACCGCCGTGCACGTCCCGGCGATCCCCACGAAGATCGCGCTGTGGTCGGCTCGACGCATGCGGCGCCAGGCAGGGGCGGACCACCGCAGCCGGTGGAAGGCCGCGCTCGTGCCGAACATGGCCAGCATGCCAGCGACGTAGATCGCCAGCTCGGTCGTCGCCGCGGCGTCGGGCCCGGCCGCGATCAGGAAGGGGCCACCGATCAGCCAGGCGAAGAACGCGCCGACGTGGAGCCAGCCCCGCAACAGCGGGCGGCTGCCCCGGTTGTCGGCCGACCGGCCCTGCTCGCCCTGGGCCAGAACGGTCACCCGCTTCCCTCTCCTTCCAGCCGGTCCGCCAGCTCCACCTCGCGCCGTGAGATGCCCAGCAGGAAGAGGATGGCATCGAGGTACGGCACGCTGAGTGCAGCGTCGGCCGCTTCGCGCACGACCGGCTTGGCGTTGAAGGCGATACCGAGACCGGCGGCCGCCAGCATGTCGATGTCATTGGCGCCGTCGCCCACCGCGATGGTCCGCGCCACCGGAACACCCGCCGCCGCCGCGAACCGCGCCAACGCCTCGGCCTTCCCGGCCCGGTCGACGACGGCCCCGGTCAACTCACCCGTGACGACTCCCCCGTCGACGACCAGCTCGTTGGCGGCGAGGTGGTCGATGCCCAGCTCGGCCACGAGCGGCCCGATCACCTGGGTGAAGCCGCCGCTCACCACCGCCAGCTCGTACCCGAGCCGCTTGAGGGTGCGCACCAGGGTCCGTGCGCCCGGGGTCAGCACAATGCCCTCGCGTACGGCCTCGAGGTCGCCCTCCTTCAGGCCGGCCAGGAGCCGGACCCGTTGGCGCAGCGCCTCGGCGAAGTCGACTTCTCCCGCCATGGCGGCCGCGGTGACCGCCGCCACCTCGGGGCCGCACCCGCACCGGTCGGCCAGCAGGTCGATCATCTCTCCCTGTAGAAGGGTGGAGTCCGCGTCCAACACGATCAGGTGCTTGGCCCGCCTGTGCAGCCCCATCGCCTGCACGGCGACATCGACCTGGCAGCGCGCCGCGGCCTCGGCCAGCGCCCGCCGCAACGCGTCGACGTCGGCATCGGCCACCGTGAACTCGTAGCTGTGCACCGGGTAGGCGGCCAGCCGCAGAATGCGCACGATGTTGCCGCCGCACCGTGCGATCGACCCCGTCACCGTCCCGAGTGTCGCCGCGTCGATCTCCGGCGCCAGGAGCGTGACCAGATGGCCTTCGGCGATGTCGTCCATCGCCGCCTCGACCAGGGGGTCGATCGCCACGACGACGCCGGCCCCGTCGAAGCGGGCCTCCAGCAGCGCGCGCACGGGTGCCGCGTGCTCTGGCACCATGTCGGCTTCGACGCAGAGCAGCAGGCGCCCGTGCACGCGCACCTGTTCCACGTCGTCCACCTCAATGCCGCGCTCGGCCAGCGCGGCGAAGAGCCGCTCCGCGAGGCCCGGGCCGTCCTGCCCGCTGACCGTCACCAGGAACGGCGCGAGCGCCCCGGTCATGGACGCGCCACGTCCTTCTCGGTGACCCAGCCCGTGCCCTCCACCCAGCGCTTCACGATCCGCGCCGGCACCCCCGCGACCACGCAGCGGTCCGGGACCTCACCGCGCACAACCGCACCGGCAGCCACCACGACGTGCTCGCCGATCTGCGACCCGGGGAGGATGACGGCATTGGCACCGAGCCAGCTGCCCGAGCCGATGCGCACCGGCGCCTCGGTCGGCCACTGCCGCCCGATCGGCTCGACCGGGTCGTCATAGGAGTGGTTCTGGTCCGTGATGTAGACGTAGGGACCCGTCTGGATGTCGTCGCCGATCACGATCTCCCAGTGGCCCACGATGTGCGAGCCCCGGCCGATCAGGGTGCGGCTCCCGATGGAGACGACCGGGTCGGTCGGCATCTCCTGCCCGGGCGCCATGCCGGCGGAGATGGAGGCGCCCGGACCGACGATCGTCTCGGCCCCGATGTGGATCAGGTGCTCGTTGTAGATGGCCCCCTGGGGGAACAGCAGGCAGGCGCCGGCGCCCATGCGCCCGAAGCGACGCCCCCGGGGGTCGTCGGGGCCGATGGCCCCCAGATCGGCGGCACCCTCCCAGGCCGCGTGCACCAGCCGGGACAAGGGCCGCCGCAGCGGTGCCGGGAGGGAGCGGGCCCAACTCACGTACGAATGGTAGGTGGTGGTGCCGACCCCCTCGTCACGCTCCCGCCGCCGTGCACTGGGAGGTCGCGGGTAACGTTGTCCCCGTGCAGCCCCTCCCGCCGGAAGGTGGCTCCGACGCCGAGAACGCAGTGCCGGTCTCGGATCGCCCCATCGATCGGCGCCGATTCCTTCAGCTCTCCGCCCTCGGTGCGGCCGGGTTCGCCGGCGCCACGCGCCTGCGCAGTACGCACCCGAAGCAACGAGTCCCGGCGAAGGCCAAGCGCGCCACCACGGAGCACCTCGCGGTCGTCAACAAGAGACTGGCGAGCGGCGTCACGGTGCCGACAGCACCTTGGCTGATCGCCGAGAACGCCAAACGGGGCACGCTGAACTGGATCTGCAACTTCAACCAACCAGAGCACGCTCTCGAGGGCTTCGCCAGCCAGGTCAGCGCGGTCCCCGGCGACGACGTCGCCGTGTTCGTCAGCAGCACCGCCCGCGCCGTCCAGGTCCAGGCCTACCGGATGGGCTACTACCAGGGACTCGGTGGCCGCCTCATCGTGCAGACGGACTTCCTCCCGGCCAAGGTCCAGGCCGCGCCGGTGGTCACACCCGGCATCGGCACGGTCACCTGCCCGTGGTCGCCCACGCTCACCCTCAACATCAACAAGGACTGGCTCCCCGGGTGCTACCTCTTGAAGCTCGTCGGCGACAGCGGCGAGGAGCAGTTCGTCCCGCTCACCATCCGCGACGACAAGTCCACAGCGTCGTACGTGTTCCAGAACAGCGTCACGACGTGGCAGGCCTACAACCTCTGGGGCAGCTACAGCCTCTACTACGGGCCTGACAGCCAGGGCCGAGGCACGTTCGCCGACCGCGCCCGGGCGGTCTCGTTCGACCGCCCCTACCCGCAGACGTGGGCGTCGGGTGCCGCCGACTTCGTCGGCAACGAGCTGCCGCTGCTGTTCCACCTCGAAAGCCTCGGGTTGGACATGACGTACTGGACCGACGTCGACCTGCACGCCCGGCCGCAACTCCTCATGAACCATCGCTGCCTCTTCAGCATGGGCCACGACGAGTACTGGTCCACTCCCATGCGCCAGGGGGCCGCGGCGGCCAACGCCAGCGGCGTCAACCTGGCCTTCCTCGGCGCCAACGCCTGCTATCGCCAGATCCGGCTCCAATCGACCTCTGTCGGCCCCAATCGCCTGGAGGTCTGTTACAAGGACGCCGCGGAGGACCCGATCGCAAGCCAGCAACCCGCGCTCACCACGGTCAACTGGAACCAGGCACCGCTCAACAATCCCGAGTCGACCCTCATCGGTTCCATGTACCAGTCGGTCGGGGCCAAGGCCGACATGGTGGTCACCGACGCGTCGTCGTGGTTCTACGACGGGTGCAGCCTCACCGACGGCCACACGTTCAGCACCGTCATCCTGGGCGAGTACGACCGCTACGTCCCGTCCCTTCCCGGACCGAAGAACGTCGACGTGCTCGCCCACTCGCCTGTCCCGGGCCAAGCCAACTGGTCCGACATCACCTACTACACGGCGCCGGGGAACGGCGGGGGCGTGCTGGCCAGCGGCTCGGCCAGCTTCGTGTCGCTGCTCGGGAACACCGGGGCGATCCCTCCCAACGTCATCGTCCCTCCCATCCCCGGGGTGACCGACGTGATCCGGCGCGCCATGGAGAACGTCTACGGACGGTTCGGCCTGGGCCCGGCGACCTCGTACGGCAGTTCGAGCGGCAATTGGGCGGACGTCTACAGCGGCGCCGCCGCCAGCGCGGGGACCGCCGCCGGCACCCCCTCGGCCTGATCCGGGCGCGTCCTGAGCCGGGCCGCGGCCAGCCGCGATCGGGATGCCACCACTTTCGGACCCGGCCCCCGTACGATCAACGCCCAGCGATGGCCAGATCCGAGACCACACGTTTCAGGGTGCGCCGCCCGCACGCCTGGGCGGGTTGGCGGCGGCCGGACTGACCGGGCTGCTGTTGAGCGCCTGCTCGTCCTCTCCGGCGCCCGAGGCAGTCGCCAAGCCGAAGAAGACCACCACGACGACGACGGCACCGGCGCCCGCCTGCCCCTTGACCGGGGTGCCGGCACCGACCGGCGCCGTCCCGCAGCGACCTGCCATGGCGGTCAAGATCGACAACTACCCGGCTGGCCGGCCCCAGTCGGGCCTGGACAAGGCCGACATCATCTTCTAGGAGCCCGTCGAGGGTGGCATCACCCGCTTCGCCGCCGTGTTCCAGTGCCAGGACTCGGCCCTGATCGGGCCCGTGCGCTCTGCCCGCAACATCGACATCGGCATCCTCGGCCAGCTGGGCAGCCCCCTGCTGGCGCACGTCGGTGGTATCAATCCCGTGCTCGCCAACATCAACGCCTCGCCGATCGTCAACGTCGACATCGGCAGCAGCCGTCGCTCATGATCCACCCGCCCGGCCACGTGGCACCCGACTCTGACTACACATCGACCGCCATCGTCTACGGCACGCACCCGACCATGACCACCCCCGCCCCAGCCCCTCTTCACCTACTCGGACAACACCCCACCCGGCGGGACGGCCGTCTCCAGCGTCAACATCGACTTCTCGGGGACCTCCAACGTGACGTGGAAGTGGAACAAGGCGACGGACACGTTCCTGCGCTTCTACAACGGGACGACGCCGGACATGTTGGCCGACAACGTGCAGAACGCCGCCGCCAACGTCGTCGTGCAATACGTGCAGATCAGCTACGGGCCCTGGGCCGAGAACGACCAGGGTGGCAAGGAAGTCCAGGCCGACCTGTATCCCAACGCCAGCGGCACGGCCGTGGTCTACCGCAACGGCTACGCCATCCCGGGCACGTGGCACCGCTCCACGCTCGGCTCACCGACCCAGTTCGTCAACGACTTCGGCGTGACCGATCCCCATGCAGCCGGGCCAGACCTGGGTCGAGCTCGTGCCGAACACCATCATGGCGACGACGACGCCGTAGGGCGTTCCCTAGGACCAGGGCTTCCGCGCCACCATCGCCAGCAGCAGACAGTCGT
>CAVUSB010000013.1:0-27660 GCA_963744045.1 uncultured Acidimicrobiaceae bacterium | reverse complement strand
TCAGTGGGGTCGCCGTAGAGCGAACGCGGATCGGCGGTCGCGACAATGCGTCCCTCGTCCAGGACCGCTATCTGATCGGCCAAGGCAAGGGCCTCGTCCTGATCGTGGGTCACCAGCACCGCAGTCCGTCCCCCCGCTCTTTTAGGACGCGGACCACATCTCGCCCCAGACCTACCCGGAGTGTGGCGTCGAGTGAGCTGAACGGCTCATCCAGCAGGACGACCGTTGGTCCGAATAGCCAGAGCCCGAGCCAGCGCCACCCGCTGCTGTTGGCCGCCGGAGAGCTGGTGGGGGTACCGACCCTCGAGCCCTGACAGACCGACCAGTTCGACAAGGTCGCCCAGACGGCCACCCCGGTCCTTTTTCGGCACTCCGAAGGCGATGTTGCGGGCCACGTTCAGATGGGGGAACAACGCCCTTCCTGAGGAACGTATCCGACCCCCCGGCGTTCGGCCCGCTCGAAGCGCCGTCCATCGTTCACGACCCGGCATCGCCGATCGTGATGGACCCGGCGTCGACGTGCTCGAAGCCGGCCCAGATCAAGCGCAGCAAGGTGGTCTTGCCGCTTCCCGAGGCGCCGACCACGGCGGTGATCGACTCGTTGGGCACGGCGGCTCGACCCCTGCGAGCACCGGGGGGTGGCGTAGCTCTTGTCGACCCCCGGTGATCCGGATGGCCGGGGACGTCGGGGCGCCCCCGCTCGCCGGCCCGCGCGGAGCGCCGGCGGCCGCCAGCCGCCCGCTCGCGCTCATGGCCCTGGCACCCGGGAGGCGGTCGAAGTAACGACCGATCACATAGCTCGGCACCGCCGCGATGGCGATCATCATCAGTGCGAACGGTGCCGCCTGTCCATAGGAGAGATTCTGCTGGTACGCTCCAGAACTGAGTGGACAGTGTCTGCACCCCCGTGGGCACCAGGATGAGGGTCGCCGTGAGTTCGGTGACAGCGGCGAACAACACCAGGCAGAACGACGCAGCCAGCCCTGGCCCGATCAGTGGGATGGTGACCCGGCGGAGCATGGCCAGTCGCCCTGACCGACGACTGCGCGATCTCCTCCAGGTCGACCGGCGCATGACCGACGGATGCCTTCACGCCGACCAGTGCCAACGGGAAGAACATGATCGCGTACGCCAGCACCAACATCGGCGCCGTTTGGTACCAGAGGCCGCCGCCGTATTGCTCGCTGAAATAGGTCAGCGCCAGTGCGATCACCATGCCGGGCATGGCCAGCACGAGATACGTGCTGCGCTCGAGCATCCGGCGGAGCCGGCCGTCGTAGCGGATGGCGAGAATGCCCACCGGGAGAGCCATGAGGGTCGCGACCGCCCCGGCGCAGGCGCCGTAGAGAGCCGTGTGGCCAGCAGCGCTGAGGATCGAGACGCCGTCGAGCACGTGCTGGGCGCCCGTGACCCACCAGTAGATCGACGAGCCCACAGGAAGGCCGAGCGCGAGGAGCGCCAGGCCCAGCAGCGCGAGCAGGACGATTCCGGTCCATCGGCCCAGGCGGAGACGGTCGGTGCGGTGCTGGGCCATGCGATCGATTCGATTGACCCGGCCGCGACCACACGCCAGGGACTCTCCGGCCAGGAGGACGAGCCCCAAGGCGACCAGCACCAGAGAGAGGGCTGATGCCGCGGCGACGTTGAAGGCCTGCGAGAACTCGGTGAAGATCTCTGTCGTGAAGGTCTGGTAGCCGAGGATCTCGAAGGCGCCGTATTCGGCCAGGAGCACGAGTACCACCAGGAGGCAGCCGCCGAGGAGGGCGACACGGGCTTGACCGACGGTGATGCGCCAGAACGTCCGAAGCCGGCCGGCGCCGAGGCCGTGCGCCACCTCCTCTTGGGCGGGGTCGGCGTTACGCAGGCTGGCCGCCACCGGGAGATAGACAAGCGGGTAGATGGACAAGGTCATCACCAGCACGGCTCCCCAGTACCCGGTCACGGCCGTGCTGAGCGAGGACCAACTGAAACTCACGACGAAGTCCGGAATGGCGAGCGGTACGACCAACAGCACGGCCCAGATCCGGCGGCCCGGGAGGTCGGTGCGTTCGACCAACCATGCCGCGCCCGTCCCGAGCACCGCGCAGAGCGCCGTCACCACGACCGCCAGCCGCACGGTGTTCCAGAGCAGATGAAGCGTGAGGGGACGATTGATGAGCGATGCCACCGTATGCACGCCTACGCCCTGCGCCTCGACCAACAAGAAGGCAAGGGGGAGCAACAGAATCAGGGCCACCAGCAGGCTGACGAGCAAGAGCCCGGTGGAGCGGGTCCGTCCTCGTCCACGCCCGGGGCGGAACTTCCGGGGCGGGGCGACCTCCGCGGCCGCCAGGGTCACAGCAACCCAGCCTGACTCAGCAGCGCGATCGCCGTTGCGCCGTCCCCGAGTTGGCCCACCGTGACGGAGTTGGGCTGCAGCTCGGCGAAGGGTGTCTCCGCCACCTCAGTCGTCACCCCGTCGTCGAGGGGGTACTCGAAGCTGTTGGAATGGGCGATCAACTGTTGTCCCTGCTGCGAGACGAGGAAGGCGACGAACTCTTGGGCGGCCGCCTGGTTCTTGGAGGATTTGAGAACAGCGGCACCCGAGACGTCAATCACGTAGCCGGGGTCGCGCGGGGCGAAGTACGTGATCTTCGAATGGATGCTGGAGGTTCCGAGCTCGGCCCTCATCCGGTACCAGTAGTACTGGTTCACCACACCGAAGGCGACCGCGCCGCGGTTGACCTTGTCGGCGATCGTCTCGTTGTCCGGGTACTCGTGACCGCCGGCGTTGGACTTGATGCCCTCGAGCCACGACAACGTCGCGGCCTTGCCGTGGGTGCGGTCGACCGAGGTGACGATCGGCTGGAAGTCCGTCTCTCCGGGGGCGATCGCCAGCTTGCCTCTGTACTTGGGGTCGGCCAGTCCCAAGACCGTGGTCGGCAACTGGGACTTGGAGATCAGGCTCGGGTTGTAGATGAGCACGCTCACCCGAGCGGAGACCCCGACCCAGTCGCCCTTGGCCGAGTTGTACGCGCTCGGCGTCTTGGTCAGCGTCGACGCGTCCAGCTTGGCGAGCATGCCCTTCTCTTGAAGGTGCTCGAGCGGCGGGGAGTTCTCGGTGTAGAAGACGTCGGCCACGGGGTGCGACTTCTCGGCCAGGATCTCGTCGGTAAACGTGTCCTCGTCGTCGTAGCGGACTGCGACCTTGATCCCGGTCTTCTTCTCGAAGGCGGCGATCAGCGCCTGAGTCGTCTGCTCGTGTTGGCCGCTGTACACGGTGATCGAGGGCGTCGAAGCGCCCGCTGCGCTCCCACCGAGGGTCAACAGGCCGACGAAGCATGACAAGGCCACTACGGCCGCCATCGTGCGCCGGGTCGACCGAAGCCCGACGAATATCTGCTGGGCGCCAGGCCCGCGCTCCGACGTCATGGCGCGTCGTTCGGGCAGAGTGCGTCACCCACTGAACAAGCAGCCGGGCGCCCGCCACGACGCCGCCGGCGGGAGAGCGAGAACATGCACATGTAAGGGGCTCCTCGTCGACATTCGGCAGCCCTGCCGTACCTAATTTATCAGGGAAGGCTAACCTAACATTCGTCGCAGCGGTCTTCAAGGTCGGCACGAACCGGTATCCGCCGGGCCCACCACAAGGCGGGCGGAACAGAACAAGCGGTGACGGCCGCCCGTCAGAATCAGATGGGGACGACGAACAGCCGCTTGCTGAGATCCACGCCGAGAGCCACCGATTGCTCTCCGACGCTCACGATCACCGTGCCGTCGGGTGCCTTCGTGGTGACAGTGCCGGTGGCTCCGGGAATGAAGCCGGCGTCGTCCAGGTAGCGGAGCGCCGCCCCATCCATCTCGACCTCCTCGGTCAGCCGCTCGAAGCGCATCGTCTGGCCCGGTTCGATGTCCGACAGCCGGACCTGGCGCGGCGGTTGGCTGACTCGGTTGGCGCTGCCGGGGATGGGATTGCCGTGCGGGCAAGTGGCGGGGTCACCGAGGAGGTCCACCAAACGCGCTTCGACGTCGTCGGAGATCACGTGCTCCCATCGCCCCGCCTCCTCGTGGACCAGGTGCCACGGCAGCTTGATGACGTCGACGAGGAGGCGCTCGGCCAGCCGATGCTTCCGGATGACCCCCCTGGCGATGGTGTGACCTTCGGGGGTCAGATCGAGCTTGCGGCCGGAGCGGTTGACGTAGCCGTCGGCAATGAGTCGATCGACCATCTCCGACACCGAGGGCGCCGACTTCCCGAGCCGTTCGGCAATGCGGGCCTGAATGACCGGGACCCCCTCCTCGGCCAGGGATTCGATGGTTTGCAGGTACTCCTCGACCGGAGGGTGGTGCTCAACCGGGACGGAATGTGGGCGCGTGACCGAGGTTTCAGGCACGGACGAACTCCCGTCTTTGACGAACCACAGTGTCGGACATCGTGGCCGCGAGAGTACCGGCCTTGGGTGCGGGCCGGACGGGCCCCCGGAACGAAGCGGGCCGGGTCAAGGGCGCAGGACCCGTGCTCCGGAAACGTTGGTGCTCGGCGTCCCGTGCAGCAGTGCCGCGAGGAGCTCCACACCGTCGACGACCCGGGGACCGGGACGGGAGAAGTAGGCGTTGGCGTCGACGGCAACGATCCGGCCCAGGCCCGCCGCTCGGGGATGGGCCAGGAGGGCAGGGGACTGCTCCACTGCTCCCTCGAGGTCGAAGCCACACGGCATGAAAACAGTGATGTCGACGTCTGCGCCCGCTATCTCGTCCCAGGTGAGCCGGCGCGACCGGACGCCGGCGACGGCGAGGACGGGCTCTCCGCCTGCGGCTTCCACCTGGTCGGGAACCCAGTGCCCGGCATTGAATGGAGGGTCCTGCCACTCCAGGACGAGCACCCGGGGCCGTGGTCGTCCTCGCACCCGCTGGCGCACCGCGTCCACCCGGGTCCGCAGCTCCTCCATGAGCGCGTCGGCTCGCCTCCTGGTGCCCGTCACCGCCCCGACCGTCCCGATGCACGCAATCACTTCGTCGAGCCGGCCAGGGTCGAGCGAGACGACCTGCGCGTGGCACCCGATCACGTCGAGCGCTTCCTCCACCGCTCCCGACGGGACCGCGCAGACCTGGCAGAGGTCCTGCGCCAGGATGAGATCAGGGTCGATGGCCCGGATCCGAACGTCGTCGAGCGTGTAGATGGACTCCCCCGCCGCCACGCGCGCGCTGACCTCGGCGTCGATCTCCCCCGCGCTGAGTGATCCGTCGGTGGGCAGCGCCGTGCCCGACACGATCGGCACCGACCGTGCGGATTCGGGGTAGTCGCATTCGAAGCTGACGCCGCGCAGATCCTCACCGAGCCCGAGGGCAAAGACGATTTCGGTGGCGGACGGGAGGAGAGAAACGATCTTCACGTCGTCATTGTCCGTTCTCCGGGACCGACTCCTCCGAGAAATCGATCTGTGGCTCGAAAGCGGCCCGCCGTGAGGCACGCCGCAGCGCCGCCAGAACAGGGCGGCCGAGAAGGAGGATCAGGACGGCGCACGTGGCGGCTCGGGTGAGATCGAAACCCAAGGAGGTGGTCAGGTCGAACAAGATGAACCGGTGCAGGTTCGCAATCGTGCCAAGTCCCGGCACGAACGAGTAGGTCGTCGTCGACCCCAGGAAGGGCCAGAACCAGAAATTCGTGAGCAGCCCGTAGACAAGGGCGGCCACCACGCCATACGTCGCCAACAGCAACCGTTCGGGCAATCCCCGCATCGGTGGCAGACAACCGGCGCCGAAACCGACCCATCCTGCCGCCACCATCTGGAACGGCAACCACGGGCCGATCCCACCGGTGATCAATCCGGACGCGAAGAACGCCACAGCGCCGAGGACGAACCCGAAGCCGCGCCCGAAGACGCGCGCCGCCAGTATGAGCAGAAACCATTCGGGCTCGAAACCATTGATGCCGGGGCTCGCCACCCGCAGCGCGGCGAAGCACGCCGCGAGGATCCCGAGCAGCGCCACGGCCTTGGCGTCGATCGCCCCCTCGGAGAGCTCGGCCATCAGGATGGCCAGGAGGAGGGGCAGGAGACCGACGAAGACCCATGGCGCATCGCCGCTGTGAGCCGTGTCCTGACCCGCGGACTGGTGGATCAAGAGCGGCCAGGCGAAGGCGGCCACGCCGAAGAGCGTGGTGAGGAGCAGAAGGAACGAAGAGCGGGTGCCGACACGTATAGCCGGGGTCAGGCCATCTTTGGGCCGAGCGTTGCGCTGCGGGATCGAGACGGTCACGCCGGCACCGCCTGACCGAGGGCCCGGCGGACCTCGTCCACCGTGAGCCACTCCTCGGGGGCCAGCACCTTGGCCACCTGGGGGGCGAAGATCGGCGAGTGGCAGACCACCTGGCGCGCCGGGCCGTCCGTGATGATCTGGCCGTCAGCCAGCACCACAGCACGGTCCGCGACGCGGGCGGCGAGCTCCACGTCGTGCGTGGCCAACACGATCGCGTGGCCGTCCCCGGCGAGTTCGCGCAGCACCCGAATCAGGCGATCCTTGCTCGGATAGTCCAGACCCCTCGTCGGCTCGTCGAGCAGGAGAAGGGCGGGGGACGGAGCGACCACAATGGCCAGGGCCAGAGCCAGGCGTTGGCCCTCTGACAGGTCTCGTGGATGGCGATTCCGGGGCAGACCGGGCAGCACACGGTCGAGCGTGCCCGCCGTCGTCCCCGCCGCGAGTGCGGACGCCTTGTCCGCCGCCTGGCATTCGGCCTGGACGCTTTCCCCGTAGAGAAGGAGCCCGGGGTCCTGCGGCACCAACCCGACGTGACGGACGAGTTCCGCTCCGCGCAGCGATTGGGGGTCCCGGTCGGCCACCACCACGGTGCCCCGGGTCGGACGACGTACCCCGGAGAGCGTGTTCAGCAACGTCGACTTCCCCGAACCGTTCCTCCCCATGAGCGCGAGCACCTCGCCCGGCATGATCGAGAGGTCCACCCCGTCGAGCGCCACGACGGCGCCGTACGAGACCGTGAGTTTTCGAGCCGATGCGGCCTCCATGCGTTCCACGGTGGGGGCGAGGAGTGCGTGGCCTTCCGGTGGTGCGATCGGAGCCAGCCGCTCGCGGAGCGGGGCCGACTGCCGGCGCGCGTCCCGCACCGACAGGGGCAACGGGTCCCAGGCGACGAGCCGGCCCAACTCGACCAGCGGGGGGGCGACCGGCGAGGTCTGCATCACGCTCTCGGGCGGCCCGACGACGAGAGGCGCGCCGTCACCGGGCACCAGGACGATCCGATCGGCGAACGGCACGACACGCTCCAGCCGATGCTCCGCCATGACCACGGTGAGGCCCAGATCGTGCACCAGGCGGGCCAGTGCGCTCAACACCTCCTCGGCTGCGGCCGGGTCGAGGGCTGATGTGGGCTCGTCGAGGACCAACAACCGCGGTGACGCGGTCAACACGGCGCCGATCGCCACGCGTTGTTGCTGACCGCCCGAGAGCGCCCGCAAAGATCGGTCGCGCAGGTCCTGCAGACCGAGCAGGTCGATCGCATCCTCCACGCGGCGGCGCATGGCATCGGGGGGCACTCCGAGGTTCTCCATCGTGTAGGCCAGCTCGTCTTCCACCGTCTCGGTCACGAAGCTGGCCAGCGGGTTCTGACCGACGAAACCGACGACGTCAGCCAGATCGCGCGGCCGGTTGTCCTTGGTGGTCCTCCCGTCGACGGTGACCGTTCCCGCCAGCGTCCCGCCGCTGAAATGCGGCACCAGCCCGTTGATCGCCCGCAGCAAGGTGGACTTCCCTGTCCCCGTCTCCCCCACGACAACGCACAACTCGCCTTCGGGTATGTCGAGGTTCACCCGCCGCAGCGTGGGACGCTCCGCCTCGTTGTAGGTGAAGGAGACCTGATCGAACGTGATCATGCCGAGACACCCGACAGGTCCGGTTGAGCCCGCCCTTCGTGGCCGCCCGCCGTCCGTGTTCGAGGATCTGTCGTTTCGGACATGTACGCCGGTGCCGGAGGCGGGGCGATCGGGCTCGGCGCCGCAAGAGCGGGGACCAAGGCGATCAGGATCCCCACGACAGGCAACAGAGGGATGCTGGGAAAGGCCAGGGGGGAGAACGAAATGGTGAGTCCCGGCACGTCGAGGGCACCGGCAACTGACATGGCGAGGAGTGCGGCGAGTCCCGACCCGGCCACAATCCATTCAGGCTGTCGCCACGGGTCAGGTCGGTAGCGCGAACGCGCCGTACGGCGCCCCCCCACGGCCAGTCCGACCCCGCAGAGCACGGCAGCGACGGCGAGAACCGGGAGTCCCAATCCGAAGAGAGACCCTCCGTCGATGACGCCGTAGACCCCGACCGCCACCAGCAGCAATCCGACGACGGTGGCTCCACTGGCCAGCCGACGGGACGCCTTCCCGAGGGAGATCCGGCGTCCGTAGCCTCTGGCGTCCATGCTGGTCGCCAGCTGGAGGGACCGGTCCAGTGCGCTCTCCAGCACCGGGACGGCGACACCCCGCATGCCGCGTAACCCATTGGTGGGAATGCCGCGTTGACGGCGGGCTTGCCGCACGATCCCGATGGATTGCACCAACTCCGGCGTGAAGGACAACGCCACCGTCACGGCCACACCGGTCTCGTAGAGCACCGCAGGGAGCGACCGGAGCAGCCGGTACGGACTGGCGAGCGAGTTCGCCGCGCCGAAGCAGAGCAGAATCACCGCGAGCTGCAACCCGAGAACGAAAGCATTGAGGACGGACTCCAACGTCACTGCACCGCCGATGCTCACCGCGGCCGCCCACGACGGCAACGGAATCCGGGGCAGGGTGAAGAGGACGTGCCCGGGCACGCCTCGTTGACCGAAGAGGATCTCGATCACGATCCTGATGACGATGACGAGCAGGCCGACGCGGAGAAAGAACGCGATGGAACGAGACCACGGTGCGCTGCTGCGGCGGGCGGACACGACCACGCACGCCACGACGCCGATCAACGCCAGAAGAAACGGGTTGTTCGTCCGCATGGCACAGATCGCCAATCCGGCCGCCCAGAGCCACCACGCCACCGGGTGGAGGGAGCGGTGCCGGGGAGCGGCGGCCCGTGTCACTCCTCGGCCGGCTTACGGCGCCAGCGGAAGAGGGCGAACCCACCGAGGGCGGCGACGACCACGGCAATGACAATGACCGGGAGGAGGTTGCTGGAGGGAGCACCGCCAGAACTCTGGTGTGTTGCGGCACTGGCGACGGCCGATCGATGCGCGTCGGGGGATCCGTGGCTCCCCGTCCGGTCGGTCCCGCCCGACCCGCCGGAGGCCGGCGCGGTGGTCGTCGTCGCGCCCGCGGCAGTGGTCGTCGTGGTGGCGGGGCCACTGCCCGACTTCGCCTTGGTGCTCACTGCGGTGCTGGTGGTCGCGCCCGCCACTGCCCCCGTACCGGTCTTTGCGGTCGTCGGCGTCACGGACGGCGCAGTCGGCGCAGCCGCCAGCGGCGCAGCCGAGGCATCGTGGTGGTGGTCGCCGGCGCAGACGGTCCCTGAGGTGGCGGCACCTCTGTCGATGCATTGCAGATCTGTGCGTAGGACGGCGCCACACCGGGCGCGGGCCCCCGGCAGTATCCGGCTCGTCCACTTGGAACCTCCACCCCTCCACGTCATCGGCGGGGCTGGACACCGAGTGTTCCCCGGGGCCGTCATTGGCGTAGACCCACGATCCCGTGGCGCCATGCCAGTACGACCAGTAGTCGTAGTCGCCCGAACCGACACTCTGGCCACAGTTCTGCACGCCGTTGACGGGATAGTTGTCGATGGCACACAGCAGGCCAGAACTGGCATAGGCCACGTTGTCACTGCCGACTGCGGCAGCCAGCGCGTCCGCGTCGTGGGCGTTCGAAGCCACTGGGACGCACTTCGAGACGGTGGTCGTCGCCGACCCGTTCCCGAAGTCCACGACGACCGCCACGTAGACGTCGTTGCCCACCGAGTCCGCCGATGCGATCGCCATTTTGAGTGGGATCAGGGCCCCGGGCCCCACCGGTGCGAGCGCTGCCGCAGCTGCACCCACGAAAAGCCCCCACATGAGGACCCGGGCCCTGCATCCCAGGCGGCGCACCTACGAGGCGCTATCCGATCCGCCCACGGCGTTGCTGATCCCGAGCGGCGAGGCCGACCCCGAGAACAGCGCATCGCCGTAGTTGAAGATCCCGCCGTCGGAGGCCACCAGCCAGTAGCCGCCGCCGTCACGGGTCCCGATCATGCCCACGATCGGCTTGTTCAACGTGATGCCGCCGGTCGAGCCTTCGAAGACGGCATCGCCGTAACTGAAGATCCCGCCGTCGGAGGCCACCAGCCAGTAGCCGGCACCGTCAGGAGTGGCCGCCATGCCGACGATCGGCTTGTTGAGCGGCTGGCCGCCGCGGGAACCGAGGAAGGCGGCGTCGCCGTAGCTGAAGATTCCGCCGTCGGAGGCCACCAGCCAGTAGCCGGCACCGTCAGACGTCGCGGCCATGCCGACGATCGGCGCGTTGAGCGCCTGGCCGCCGCGTGAGCCATAGAACAGCGCGTCGCCGTAGGAGAAGATCCCCCCGTCGGACGCGACGAGCCAGTAGCCGCCGCCGTCAGGAGTGGCCGCCATGCCGACGATCGGCTTGTTGAGCGGCTGGCCGCCGCGGGAACCGAGGAACGCGGCGTTGCCGTAGCTGAAGATTCCGCCGTCGGAGGCGACGAGCCAGTAGCCGAGCCCGTTGAGCGTCGACGCCATGCCGACGACGGGCTTGTTCAGCGTCGTCCCCGCGAGCGATCCGTAACTCTTTGCCGAGCCGAACGGCTGGACCGCTCCCGTGGCCGTGGCCACGTAGTAGGAGTTCGTCGGCCCGAACCCGTTAATGAGTCCAGCCAGCACCGGTACGTCCTGAATGGTGGCGAGAATGTTTCCCGAGCTGTTGTCCGTGTACCCCACGGCCCCCGTGTCGGCCCCGGAGGTCA
This sequence comes from uncultured Acidimicrobiaceae bacterium, assembly GCA_963744045.1. GTDB lineage: Bacteria > Actinomycetota > Acidimicrobiia > Acidimicrobiales > RAAP-2 > Bog-473. Next base: position 16,737 of record CAVUSB010000013.1, on the reverse strand, counting down.
CAATAAAGGACAACAGCGCACTGACGGGTGTTTGCCCCGAACCGGTGAACGTGGAGCTCGTTGGGGACAGGCCCAGCGCAAGCAGCGCCTGAATCGCCAATCCGGTGGACTGCGAGTCGGTCACTTCCGGCGTTCCGGGAGTCGGGTACCCGCTCCATCCGCCGTCCGCCTCCTGTCCGGAGGTGTAGTACGACAAGGCGCTCGTCCTGACGCCGGATGTCAGGGCGCCCTGAGCAACGAGTCCCTGCAGGACGAGTGAGGTTGTCTGGGTGTCTGGGCCCGTGAAGTTCGTGGGGCTCTCAGTGCACCCTCCACCAACGGCCTGGTTCGGCACCGTCCAGCCGCCGTTCGGACACTGCTGCGCTGTCAGCCAGCCCACCGCCGTTGCGTTCACTGTCTGCCCGACCGCCTTGAGCGCCGAGAAGACGAGGCCCTGGACGAACGTGCCGGCGTAGTAGTCCCCCAGCTGCTGCTCCGTCCCGAAGAGCCCTGCGTCCTGTCCTGAGCTCTGCTCCGTTGCCAGCAACCGAGACACGAGATTCGTACCGGCAAAGTTGGTCGGGTCGACTCCCATGGCATGCGCATCGAGGATCAGGACCGCGAGCCGGCCAGGACCGTCAGCACTGTCGACCGTGATGTAGGAGGCGGCGTTGGCCTCCATGTAGCTCAGCGCCGCCTGGGCCGCCGAGGCGGCATGCGCCGCGACGAGGCCCGGGATCGCATTTGCTGTGTTCGAGGCGGATCCGCCGATTTCCCCGTTGGCGGCCTGCTGTCCGACGATCCACGTCGCCGCCGACTGCGCGGCAGCGAACTGCGGGATCTGGGGCGGCACCGTCGCGGCGCTTGCGGGCGCTGCGAAGGAGGTCATGGTGGCGGCACTGAGCAGCGTTGCCAGGCCGACGGCAGAAGCACCCTTCAGGGTGCGGCGGACGATGTGCACGGTTCTCGCTTCCCGGACTTCGACCCGGAAAACTCCGCAGCAGCGGGGTCACACCGAGCCCCGGCCCTTGTGTCTCGACGGTGGGAACTCTCTGACCTTGAGGTATCCCGGCTTCTGGCATCGCCTCGGCGGCGCACCATTCACGGTTGCGGACCAGCGCCGGATTCTCACCGGCTTCCCCTCGCGGGCAGTACAGCTACAGCTTGTGTGTTGCGGGCGTACGGTACCACGACGGTTGGCCCCCCACATTTTTCGAGCCGTGCCTACGGCGCGGGTGCCTGATCGGACAAGCGCCCCTATCGCTCCAACAGGACGGCGGCGCACCCCGCAGCGTGCAGCGTCCGCACCGGGCGCCACCCCTGGCGAACGAGAGCCGCGAAGGTGGGATTCAATGACAGCGGTGGTGTCAGCACGAACCAGAGCCGGTGGTCGTTCCTGAACGCACTGGCCCAGCGCGCCGGGTGCGAACCGCCTTCGTAGTACTCCGAGGGAACGATGGACACTTGCGCATCCGTGCTCGTCACCGTGAAGGAGGTCGACCAGTCGGGACCAAATCGGACTCGAGGTGGATGGTCCTCGTAATAGGCCCACGCATAGCGCGTCAACTCACCCACCACTATGTGGTCGGACGGCTCGGCGTCGTGTCGCAGCGCAGCGGCGAGAGCCTGGACATCGGCGCCGGGGTACGGCGTCGCCGTTGCGATGGAGTCACCGATCAGAACCACGACCAGAGCGACCGATACGGAAGCAACCGCAGTCCCGACTGTCCTGGCATGTGCTGGGCCCAGATGGTTGCGTGCCACCGCCCACAGGCGGGCGACGCCGGACGCCAGCAGCAACAGGAGGACGGGGTAGAGGTATTCGTCCGTACGCCCAGTGCCGAGCGGTTCCCTCTGTGCCGCGCTGAGAACGAGCGCGACCACCGCGGAGCATGCCGGCCCGAGCATGGCGGCATTGCGGAAGGCGCCGACGATCGTGAGCAGCAGCAGCGCGACCAGCAGGACGAGTTGGGCCGTTGGTGCGAACCCGGTGAAGTGAAGGAGATTGGCGAAAAGATTCGACAGTGAACTGCGCGCGGTCACGGCCAGTCTCGAGCTGAGCGAGATGTAGCTGCCGCTCCAAAATCTCGTCAACGCCGGTGAGAGGGCGCGATAGAAGATCCCCGCGACGGCCGCGCAGAGAGCCGATGTCACTGCCGCTCCGACGGTGAAGGCCCGGCGGTGCTGGCGCGTCCTCAGAACCCAGATCCCCAATGCGATCCACACCCCGGCGATCAGGCCTCCGAGCGACGCTGAAACGACGAAGGACGCCACCGAGACCACTGTCAACACCGCAAGGCGAGACCGGTCCGGTTGACGCCGGGCTGACTCCGCCGCCCACAACACCGCGACGCTGAGGAGGAAGACGGTGCTGTATTCCTTCACCCGCGTCGAATAGACGACACAGATCGGGCTGACGCTGACGATGGAGGCCAGCGCGAGTCCGGCCGTGCGGTGGAAGGCGAAATACCGCGCCAGGCAGTAGATAGCGGGAATGGCGGCGATCCCGGCCGCCAGCTCGGGGAGCTGCGCCCACCAGGTGCTCTCGGGGTGCAGGTCGATGAACGACCGCTCAAGGAAGTAGAACCCCGGTGCGGTGACCCACATGTGCCACGCAGTTCCGATACCCACCCTCGACGACATGGCTGCCCAGGCGTCGTCGCGATAGAGGCCGAGCGTCGTCAGACCTTGCGCCCTCATGGCCGCGCCGGCACCCACCAAGACGAGGATGATCACCGTCGCGGATGTCCGATTCAGCCGCTCCGGCGGCTGCACGGCATCACCGAACTCGGTCGCAGGCCCCCTCATGGCCTCCCCATTCCCTTGGCGACCATGCACAACGTAGTGGTCCGTCAACCGCCGTACGCACGGTGCGGCATCCGTTGATCGAAGGTTGACTCCGCCACGACGCAGCAGTGTTGACGTCGCGCCCCGGCCGCGGGAGCCTGGCGCACATGGCAATGGGAAATCGACCGGAGGTGAAGACTGCGCCGAGGCCGATCGTGGTGCTGGACGTGTCTCTGCTGGCGGCGCACTTCGGCGCCGCGCTGGCCCGGGTGCCGTGGCGCCGCCCGTTCGCAGGTGATTCGTCGGTGCTCTCCAACCTGGGCACCACCGTCACCCGGGAGGTCATCCGCGCCTTCATGGGCTATGCCTCGTCGCTCCGCATCCCCGAGTTCCGGTCGCTCGAGTTGGTGCTCGACGACATCTGTAAGGGGATCATGCCTCCCATCGTCCGTTCCCTCGACGTCGTGGGCCGCCCGGCGGATTTCGGCGGCGTGCCCGGCATTCTCTATGTGCCACGCCATGAGACGCCCGAGGGGTTCGTGCTCTACCTGCACGGTGGTGGCTATATCGGCACCTCGCCGAACATGTACGCGTTCTTCACGGCGCAGGTATGCCGGCAGACCGGGTGCGCCGTCTTCGTCGCCGACTACCGTCTGGCCCCGGAGTTCCCCTACCCGGCCGCAGCGGAGGACGCCTCCGCCATTTACGAGGAGCTGATAGGTCGTGGAATCCCTCACGAGCGGATCTTCCTCGCCGGCGACTCGGGCGGAGGCGGGCTGGCCAACACCGTTCTCCTCGAAGACCCCGAGCGCATCCGGCCTGTCTGCCCGGCTGGGCTCTTGCTCTTCTCACCGGAGGTCGACCTCCGTCTCGACGAGCCTTCGGTGACGGAGAACGCCGACCACGACATTTTGCCGTGGAATATCCCCACGTCGGCCTACCTGCACGGCGCCGACGTCACCAGCAGCGCCGTGGCGCCTCTGAACGCTGACCTGAGCGGGTTCCCCCCGACATGTGTCACCTGGGGTGGCAACGAAATGTTCCGTGACCCCATACGGCGCTACGTCGATCGTCTCCGTGCGGCAGGGGTCCCCACATACGGGCAGGAGTTCGACGGGATGTTCCACGTGTTCGAAATCCTGATGCCCTGGGCCGTCAACAGCCGAGAGGTCTTCGCACACGTCCACCGCTTCATTGAGCGGGTCCTGGCGGACGCGCCACCCCTCGACGACCTCGATCTGGCAGGCGCACTCGGTCTGGACCGCTGATCAGGCCCGCCCGAGCCCATCAGCCACCTTGCGCAGATCCCGGCGGAAGTCGGGGTGCGCAATGTCGACGAGGAGGTGGGCGCGCTCGCGTACCGTGCGACCGGTGAGCTCGGCTGCGCCGTATTCTGTGATGACGACGCCGGTGTGATGGCGTGGCGTCGAGACCACCGTTCCCTCGGGGGGTGTGCCGGCAATGCGGGACACGAGCTCACCGTCGCGCTCGGTGGTCGAACGCAGGCAGATGAGCGAATGGGCGTCGAGGTGCAGCTCGGCCCCGGCCACGAAATCCTCGTGACCACCGACACCCGAGATCTGGTGGCCGTCGATGCTGTCAGCCATCACCTGGCCGTAGAGATCGACCGAGAGGGCGCCGTTGATGGAGACGAGGTTGGCGTTCCGCGAGATGACGGTCGGATCGTTGACCGCGTCGACGGGGAGGAACGCCACCTCGTCATTCCCGTCGAGCCATCGGTACAGCTCGGCCACGCCCAACGCGAAGGTGGTCACCGACACGCCGTCGAACATCCCCTTGGCGTCGTTGGTGACCTTGCCGGCCCGGTGCAGCCGCATCAGGCCAGTGGTGAACATTTCGGAGTGGATGCCGAATCCGCCGAGCGGCCCGCGGGCCAGCTCCGCGGCCACGATGTTCGGGATGGCGCCGATGCCCGTCTGCAGTGTGGACCCGTCCTGCACATAGGTGAGGGCGTGGCGTGCAATCGCTGCGTCAGCGTCGGTCGTCGGCGAGTCGGCGAGTGCGAAGGGGATGGCGTCGGACTCGACGAGCACGTCGATCGCCTCCAACGGGATGGTGTTGTCGTAGTCGGGGCGAAGGCTGCGGGTACGGGGCAGGTGGGAGTTGACTTCCATGATGAGCAGCCGATCTGGATCCCACCCGGCACGGAGCAGCTCTTCCCGCGTGCCGCCCATGTGCAGGGAGAGGTTGACCGCGCCGTGCTCGTCGGGCGGCGCCCCCTGCGCCACCATCACCCGCGGAGCGAACCGGGCCAAGATCGGCCCCATCTGCCGGAACCCCCCCGGGACCAATTCAACGCGGTGGCCCATGGACAAAAGGGCCCGCTCGGCCGGCCCGAAGAATCCGCAGCGGTAGCTGACCCCAGGCTTGGTGAAGACGTCGTACAGATTCAGGCACAACGCACCCCCGATCTGCAGGTCCTCCCAATCGTCACGGGTTCCCAGCGCAGTCAACAGTGCATCGGGAATGCCGGGACCGAGCCCGAAGCCGATCTGGTCGACTGGCCGTACCAGCGCCACGGCTTCTTCGGGGGTGCAGACGTTGGGCATGCGTCCCACTCTCGCGCCAACGGGCCGTTGCCTCCGACGTCCCTGCCGGTGCCCATCCGAGAGGTCGTCAATCCATGACTTTCGGCTCTAGTCCTCTGCCCGGCACGCAATGACAATGGCTGGGACACCCTCCTCTTCCCAGACAACGGTGCTTGGAGAATGGCGGCCACCCCCCTCGGTCGCCATTTTCCAATTGTGGAGTTGGTGGCGAGCGGGCGCGCGCTTCCCCGCCACATTGGGACCTCCGGCCCTGCCGCGTGATGCCGGGTCGGCGCATACTCGTTGCAACGCCAAAGGGGTGGCGTCACGGGAACGGCGTGGCGACAAGGAGGGGCCAAGAAGAGGCAGGGGCACCGCGAGGGCGGCCGCGCCTCTTCCTTGTTTCCCTGGCTCGTCGCGTTGGGCCCGTCCGCACAGCGAGCCCGCCAAGTCGTCAGCGTCCGCTGATCCTCCTCGGCTCTGGCCCGCAGAGACGCAACACGGCCGGCCCAGGCAACAGGGGACGGCCGGCGCACGGGAGCCGCCGATGTCGATGTACACCGAACTCCTCCATGCCGCGGTGGGGCGACGCGGGCCCGTCGCGCTCAGCGCGACTCCGCACAGCGCGCTCGATGCGCTCCGGCGGCGACGCGGTGAGCTCGACGAGGGCACGCCGTCGGTCACGGATCCCGATGCGGTCCCCGTCGTGCTCGCCCGCGAGATCGCATACGACGTGGCGTTGGTCGACCTGGCCGGGCTGATGGGAATCGAGACGGACCTGGACCGCTTCGAACAGCCTCGGCAGGAGCGCGCACGCTTGGAAGAGGCGTTGCAGGCGAGCGGGATCACGCCCCGGACGCCCACTGAAGCCCGTCAGGCGGTGCCTTCTGTCTCAGGCCCGACGCGCGACGGAGCGGTCAGGTACCGGTGGCCTCGCTGCGCGACTCCTGACTCGATCGCTCGCTGATGCGAGTGGCAAAGGTGGCGGCCTGGGTGCGGCGCTCCATGCCGAGCTTGCCGAGGAGGTTGGACACGTAGTTCTTGACGGTCTTCTCCGCCAGGAACATGGTGTCGGCGATCTGTCGGTTCGTGTACCCCTCCGCAATGAGGTCGAGGATCCGGCGTTCTTGCGGGGTGAGGCCGGCGAGTCGCGGATCTAGTTTCGGTCCCTCGCGCAGCCGGTCGAGAACGCGCTCGGTCAAGGCGGGATCGAGGAGCGATTGCCCCGCTCCCGCGCAGCGGATCGTGTCGATGAGGTCGAGACTGCCCACCTGCTTCAGGACGTACCCGGCGGCTCCCGCCATGATGGAGGCGATGAGCGCCTCGTCGTCGGCGTAGGACGTCAACATCACGCAAGCGGTCCCGGGCATCGTCGTCCGGATCTCACGGCAGACCTCGACGCCGCTGCCGTCGGGCAGGCGAACGTCGAGAATGGCCACATCAGGGTTCGCAGCAGGAAGGCCGGCGAGGGCGTCGGCGACCGTACCCGCCTCGCCCACCACGTCAATGTCCTGATCCGCTTCGAGCAGGACGCGTAGCCCCGTCCGGACAACCTCGTGGTCGTCGACGAGGAACACACCCAGTGGCACGGGCGCCATCTTCGCATTCCGACCCGAGGCCCGCTACAAGCTGGGAGAAGCCCTGTCTCGTGTCGATAAGCTCACCGCCGTGCGGTCCCTTTCGCAGCGCACGTTGCGCCCGGCACCCGGACCGTTGCCGAGCGCGAAACCCAGGATGGAAGGTGCTGAGCAATGACCGCTGAACCATCGGACACGGGCAGGATCGTCGCCGGCTTCGACGGCGCAGCCTCCTCTCTTCACGCCCTCTCCTGGGCGGCCCGCCAGGCCGTCCTCACAGAGAGCGCCCTCGAGGTCGTGATGACGTGGGAATGGCCTGCCAGTTACGGCTGGGCCGTGCCGATCCCCGACGATTTCGATCCTGAGGCGGATACTCGAAAGATGCTCGACACTGCCATTGCGGACGCGCGGTCGGAGCATCCCGGCCTGAAAGTGGAGGGTCGGCTGGTGAACGGCCATCCGGCGCCGGTACTCGTCGAGGCCTCCAAGGGCGCCGATCTGCTCGTCGTGGGGAGCCGCGGCCACGGTGAATTCGTCGGCATGCTCGTGGGCTCCGTCAGCGAGTACTGCGTGACCAACGCGCACTGCCCGGTGCTCGTGCACCGCGTGCCCGGCTAGACCGACCCGGCTTCCTCGTCGCGCGCGGTCAACGGCGCGACGACGAGCCGTACCATCCGCCCGGAGCTGCTCGAGCCCCGGTCCCCCGGAGGTCGGTGCGCTGGTGGTACCCCGCCCACCGAGCAGCGCCCGGAGCGTCGCCTCGACGGACGATGCCAGCGCAGCATGCTGGTACCCACCTTCGAGAAAGAGGGCGAGCCGGCCCGGCCGAGCCGCGAACTCGCGCACGACACGGGCCAGTTCGGCGAAGTCCCCGCTCGAAAGCTGCAGGTCGCTGAGCGGGTCATCGCGGTGCGCGTCGAACCCGCACGAGACCAGGACCCAGTCCGCTCCGAATTCCTCGATGCTGGCGCGCGCCTCCTGGTCGAGCGCCGCCCGCAGCACATCGCCGGTCGCCCCCGGCGGCAGGGGGAGGTTGAGGGTCAGACCCGGCGCGCCCGGACCACCGACCTCGTCGGGACGGCCCGTCCCGGGATAGAGCGGATGTTGATGGGTCGAGACGTAGAGGACATCGGGGTCGTCCCAGAAGATGTCCTGGGTGCCATTCCCGTGGTGCACGTCCCAGTCGACGATCAGGACCCGCTCGCCCAGCGCCGTGCGCGAGGCCGCGGCGACGGCGACGTTGTTGACCAGGCAGAAGCCCATGGCCCGGTCGGCGGTGGCGTGGTGGCCGGGCGGCCGGACAGGCACGAAGGCAACGCCTTCGCCACGCTGCTCGAGAGCCCGGAGGGCGGCCAGGCCCGCGCCCGCGCCGCGCCGGGCCGCCGTCCACGAGTCCGGCCGCGCGTAGGTGTCCGCATCGATGTGCCCGCCGCCCTCGGCGCAGAAGGTCTCGAGGTTGGCGAGATAGTTCGCGTCATGGACGCGCGCCAGCTCGTCCATGGAGGCCTCCTCGAAGGCCGGCGAGATGACCTCGTGTGCGGTCCCGAGCGCACGCACGCCTTCCATCACGGAGACGAGGCGGGACGGCTGCTCGGGATGGCCGGGGCCGCCGTCGTGCTCCACGAGCCCGGACGGGCCGGCAACGACGAGCGTCGTCACGCCGGACCCCGCCGCAGACCGACTGACCTGACACGCATGGCCTCTCCTCGTCCGCGCCCATGGTAGAGGGGTGCCCAGCACGCGGCAGCACCGCCGCCCCTACGCTTGCCCGTATGCAGGCATGGGTGGTGGATCGGCCCGGCCCGGTCGACGGCCACGCGCACCCGCTCGTGCGGGTGGAGCGGCCCGTCCCCGAACCGGGGCCCGGCCAGGTCCGCGTGCGCGTGCGGACGTGTGGCGTCTGTCGGACGGACCTGCACCTCGCCGAAGGTGATCTGGTCCCCCGTCGGCCCCAGGTGACGCCGGGGCACGAGGTCGTCGGTGTGGTCGACCGGCTCGGCCCCGACAGCAGGCGGTGGCAGGAGGGCGACCGCGTCGGAGTGCCCTGGCTCGCCCATACCTGCGGCATATGCCGCTTCTGCCTGTCGGGCCGGGAGAACCTCTGCCTCCGCCCGCGCTTCACCGGCTGGGACGTCGACGGTGGTTACGCCGACTCCCTCGTGGTGGACGAGGACTACGCCTACGCGCTCCCGGACGAGTTCGACGACGTGGAGGTGGCGCCACTTCTCTGTGCCGGAATCATCGGCTACCGGGCCCTCTTGCGGGCCAACCTTCCCGAGGGAGGCCGGCTCGGGATCTACGGGTTCGGGGGCTCGGCCCATCTCACGGCCCAGGTGGCGCTGGCCCGAGGCGCCCGCGTCCACGTCATGACCCGCTCCCGGGAGGCCCAACAGCTGGCCCTGGAACTCGGTGCCGCCAGCGCGGCGGACGCGGACGCCGCGCCGCCCGAACCGCTGGACTCAGCCATCCTGTTCGCACCGGTCGGCAGCCTCGTCCCACCCGCCCTGGCGGCACTGGACCGCGGTGGGACGCTGGCCATCGCCGGCATCTATCTGACCGACATCCCCGCCCTCGAGTACGAGCGGGACCTGTTCGAGGAGCGGACGCTGCAGAGCGTGACCGCCAACACCCGGCGCGACGGGGAGGAATTCCTGGCCGAGGCGGCCCGGATCCGCATCCGCGTCTCGACGGTCCCCTACCCGATGGCGCGGGCCGACGAGGCGCTGCGCGATCTGCGGGACGACCGGGTCAACGGCGCGGCAGTCCTTGTGGTCTGACCAGGGAAAACGCCCTTAGAACGAAAGGTGCCGACGGTGCCCCAGTCGATTCACGCAAAGCGCTGTCACAGGGCCCTTGGCGATAGGTCCTGGAGCTTTCGACTGGGGCACGCACGCCGGCAGTGCGATCAGGCGGTAGATCGCTGGATCCATTATTCCCGATCTGGAGACCGGTAAACACGGAATTTCAGAAAAATGTCGATGCGTTTAGATCAGGGGTTCGACCTGGTCAGCAGCGGTGAGGACCGCGACCAGCTCCCTGTCCCGGGGATACGAGAGCAAACGGGCCGCATCTTCGAGGCTCAGCCAACGCAGCTCGTCGACCTCATGGTTGGGGCGGAAGGACCCCGCTGCGGCCGCCATGATCCAGTAGGCCACCGCCTTGGGCCGGCCTTTGCGATCGACGTAGTCGGTGTGGCCGATGAAGCGGAGGAGTTCGCAGGTCATCCCCGTCTCTTCCTCCACCTCGCGCAGCGCGGCCATCTCGAGCGTCTCCCCGGCCTCGAGCTTTCCCTTGGGGAAGGACCAGTCGTGCTGCACCGGCCGGTGCACGAGGACGATCTGGAGGAGCCCGTTCACCCGGCGGACCACGAGCCCCCCGGCCGCCTGGACCACATCCGTCTGGGAAGGGCGTTCGGCCGTCATTGCTCGTCGTGCCACCAGCCCGAAGGTTACCGTCGCGGCCCCGCGCGACCGCGGCAATCGTGATCAGGAAGCGGGACGAAATCCCGCTGTAGCGTGAGCGCGATGTCAGATCTCAAGGCAGACGAGCCGGGCGGGGACGACCCCGTCGAGATCGAGTGGCAGTTCGATGCGCTCGACCTGCGGCCCGTGGAACGCTGGCTGGCCACCCTCCCGACCCTCTCCATCGAGACGCGTGACGGAGGGACCGTGACCGCGCTCGCCCGACCACCGCGGCGACTGGTCGACTCCTATCTCGACTGCGACGACTGGCGCGTCGCCCGAGCCGGCTTCGTCGTCCGCACCCGACGCCGTGGCCGCCACGACGAGGTCACGCTCAAGGACAACCGCCCCGCGGAGGGAAGCGGCCTGCGCCAGCGTCTGGAGGTCACCGAGATCCTCCCCCGTCCGGACTGGCGGGGCTCGGCGACGACGGGCCGGTCGGGCGGCGCCTGCGCGCCATCGTCGGCTCCCGCCGGCTGCGCGAAGTGCTCCAGGTGCGTACCCGCCGCCGCCCCTTCGCGCTGCGTGTCGGTGGTGCCGATGTGGCCGAGATCGCGCTCGACGACACGATGATCGTGGTCGGCACGGGCCAGCGCCCCATGCAGCTGCGGCGAGTCGAAGTCGAGGTCCACCCGGAGTGGCTCGACGCGCTGGAGCCGATAGTGGAGCAGCTCCGCATGTCCTGTGGACTCCAACCGGCGCGCCTCTCCAAATTCGAGGCCGGCTTGCTGGCCCTCGGGGAGGAGATCCCCGGGATGCCCGACCTCGGGCCGACCGACGTCTCCGCCGACTCGACGATGGGGGATCTCGCCTTCGCCGTCCTCCGACGCCAGCTCGCCGTGGTGCGGGCAAAGGAGCCAGGCACGCGACTGGGCGAGGACCCCGAGGAGCTGCACGACATGCGCGTGGCGACGCGCCGCTTGCGCGCCGCCCTCTCGCTGTTCGGGGCCGTGCTGCCCGTCCGGGCCCAGGTCTTCCGGCAGGAGCTCGGCTGGCTGGCCAGGCTCCTCGGTGCCGTGCGCGACCTCGATGTGCAGCTCGAGGGCCTGGAGGGGCTGTCGCCCGCCGACGTCCACGTCACGGTTGACGGCCACGACCCGCTGGCCGAACTGGCAGCCCTTCTCGAGCGCGAGCGCGAGACGGCACGCACCGACATGTTGAACGGACTCGATTCGGTCCGCTGGGATCGCCTGGCCAAAGGACTGACTGCCATGGCGCAGCAGGGACCGGCCCGTCGCTCGCTGGCCACGAGGGTACCTGCCGAAATCGGCTTGCCCGAGCTGGTCCTGCGGCCTCACCACAAGGTCCGCAAGGCGGCCAAGAAGGCCAAGGATTCCGGCGTCGTCACGGATTTCCACGCGTTGCGTATCCGTTGCAAGCGGCTGCGCTACGCCCTCGAGTTCAGTAGCGACGTGTACGGCGGGAAGACTTCCCGCTTCGTGCGCGAGCTCACGGTGCTGCAGGACGAGCTCGGCGAAATGCAGGACGCCGAGGTGGCGTCACTCCAGTTGGCCGACCTGGCCACAGGGGACGCCCACCTCCCGGCCCCCACGGTGTTCATGATGGGCGGTGTCGCCGAGCAGCATCGGCGCCGGGTACGGCGGCTCCTCAAACGACTGCCCGACGAATTGCCCCGCACCGAGGGGAGGGCGTGGCGCGAGCTGCGCGATCTGATGGAACGCCGGCGGGCTGCGGCGGAAGCGGCCCGCCCGCCGGTGCGCGCCACCTTGCCGCGCCGTGCCCCAACCGCCATCCGAGACCGAGACGGGACCGGTGCCGGTGCCGGCGACCCATCCTGCCCTGGCGCCAGGGCTCACTTCCCTGACCCCGGCGCCGCAGTCAGGCCAAGGGGAATGAGCCCGCGTCGTCGCCCATGATGACGCGGGGGTGCTCGGTGAGAATGAAGTGCAACTGGTCGGTGTCGAGGAAGTTCCCGATGTCGGTCCAGATGTCGGGGAAATCCGGCTCCGCCATGTGGGCCCGGTACGCGTCCATGTCCTCGAACCACTGCACCGTGACGCCGTCGAACCCGGCGTCGTCGTCACCGTTGTAGTCGTCGAGCGGGCGCGGGTGCTGCTCGTAGCGCACCACGTGCCTCCCGCTCTTGCTCGACCTGATCAGCGGACCGTGCACGTCCTGCCAGTACGCGTGGAACTCGGCGGGTGTGAGACCGTCCTTGCGGCGCAGCAGGCACGTGAGCCTGACCATGGGACCTCCAGTCCGATGAGGCGTCGGCCCGAATGGCACGGCCGCCGCCCCCGCAGGCTATCGGCGGTCCCGGGAACTCAGAGAGGAGGGCGGGCATCCGGGAGCCCGCCGGCTGGTGTCGACACGTCCGGACCCAGTGCATCCGGCTGCTCCTGCTCGGAACGGGTTCCGCCCCCGCCCCGAGCAGCCCGCAGCATCGGTTCCCGCCGCATCTGTCGCTCCCCGCCATCGTCGACCTGGTGCCTGGCCGCCGCCGGGCCGGCCCCCGAGACCGGAGGGGGAACGGAGGAGGTCCCGAAGGCCGGGCCCGGTGGCGGTCCGCCGCATGACGCATGAGCCACCTCGGCGGTGGTTGGAAGAACTGAGGGAGCGAACGCCTACGCGGGACGGTCCGGCGCCGGCGCCGGACCGCAGGGCACGCGGCAGCCTTGAGACAACTGACCCCGTCGCGGCGATCCTGACCCGACCTCTCATCCGCTACCCCTCGCGCTCCCTCCGGGTCCACGGAGGGCTCCTCAGCCTTCGTTCATGAAACGGGGCGCTGCGGCAAACCTTGCGCCCACCGTGAACAATTCCCGTTGTCACGCGCACGGTGCTCCCTCCAGACCCGTAGGAGCAGGGCAGCGGGGACGCTCCGGACGTCCCGTACTGTTCCTGCATGCCCGCGTCCCACGTCGTGGTCCTCCTGCTCGGCGGGCTGGGTGCCGGCATCTTCAACGGCGTGGCGGGCGGGGGCAGCCTGATTTCGTTCCCGATCCTCCTCGGGCTCGGCTACCCCGCGCTGACCGCGAACATCACCAACACCATTGGGATCTGGCCGGGCTACGTGGCCTCGGCGGCCGGCTTCCGCCGCGAAATCGGTGACCAGTCCCGCCGCCTCCTGCGCCTGACGCCAGTGGCGCTGGCGGGCGGGACAGCCGGGGCCCTTCTCCTCCTCACGACCTCCTCTGCCACATTCGACGACGTCGTGCCCTGGCTCGTCTTGGGCGCGGGCGCCCTGTTCGCCGCCCAACCGCTGCTGCGCAAGGCCCTGGACCGGGGCTCCGCCCACCCCCGCACCCGGCCCGTGCTCCTGGTGGCGGGGGTTTTCGCGGCGTCCGTCTACGGCGGCTACTTCGGCGCCGCCATGGGCGTGATGTTCCTCGCCATCCTGGGCCTGGCGCTCCCGGTGACGCTCGCCCACACCAGCGGGCTGCGCACCGTGTTGTCGATGCTCGTCAACGGCGTGGCGGCCGTCGTCTTCCTCATCCACGGTGGGCTGGCCTGGGAGGCGGTCGGGCTGTTGGCGGCCGGCAGCCTCGTCGGCGGCTACGCCGGCGCACGTCTCGCCCTCGCCCTCCCCGCGCCCGCCCTGCGCGTGGTGGTCATCGTCGTCGCCGTGGGCACGGCGGTGAAGCTGCTGCTCTGAAAGTCAGTCGACCGCCAGCGGGTACGTACCGGCCACGGCGCGTGCCAGCTCCCGACGCCGGGTCCGCCGTGCGTCGTCCGCCTCACCCGGAGCCACGGGCACCAGCCGGACGCGGGTCCCCGGTGCGCACTGGCCGAGGACTCCGTGATCGACCGAGGCCACCACCGCCAGCACGGGGTAGCCGCCCAGCGTGGCGTGGTCGGGCAGGAGCACGACCGGATCGCCGTCGGGTGGCACCTGCACGGCGCCGGTCACCACGCCCTGGGAGTCGAGTGTGTCCCCTGCGGGCCTGCTCCGGAGGGGCAGCGCACCCGCCTCTGCCCGCAGGCGGACCCCGACCCGGTTCGATGCCGCCTCCACCACGAAGACCGACGCCGCGAGACGCGTGGAGCGCGTCGTCGTCGAACAGATCGGCATGCGGACCGGGGACGGTGCGCAGGCCGACCGGCGACGACGTGTCGACGTCGGTGACGCAGGCCGCCGCGAGGTGGTCGCCGAGTGGTGGCGCCCACGCGCCGGCGCGCAGCACATCCCGCGCCGCGAGAGGACCGGGGCCGAGCCCGGTCAGTTCGTCGCTGGCGCAGCTTCCGAACCACTCCGGCCCGAGGAACCCGCCCGCCACCGACACGTAGCTGCGCCATCCACCGTGCTGGCGGCCGACCTCGAGTACCTGGCCGGCGCCCAACGGCAGCAGCTGTCCGGCCGGAACTGGGGCGCCGTCGACGCGGACCTCGGGCGCGGCGCCGACCACGGTCACGTGGCACTTGTCGACGCAGCGCAACCGGGTCCCGCCCCCCGTGAGCTCGAGCGCGCCCGCGCCCGGCGCGTTCCCGGTCACGCGGTTGGCCAGGTCGAACGACACCGGATCGGCCGGTCCGGCACCGGGGACACCGACCGCGGCGACCGACCGGCGGCCGCCGTCCTGGAGGACGGCCCGCAGCCCCGGCACGACGACCTCGAAGACAGCGCGGGCGTCCGGGGGCGGGGACCACGGCGGTGCCACGACCGGCTCGGGCTCGACGCGTTCGCCCTCCTCGGCCACGGTGAACCGGACCTGGTCGCCCGGTGCCAGTGCGGCGTAGGGAGGCGCCAGCGCCGAGAAGAAGGGAAATCCGGTGCGCCCGACCAGATGCCAGCCACCGGGCGAAGCGGTCGGATAGACGGCGGCCTGGCCGTTGGCGATGGCCACGGACCCCGCGGGGACGACAGGGCGCGGGCGCGGGCGACGCGGCACACTCTGCAGTGGGCCCGGCAGCCCCACGAGATAGGCGAAGCCGGGCGAGAACCCCACCACGGCGGCGGTCAACGGCCCCGCGGTGAGCTGCTCCACCACGTCGTCGGGCCGGCAGCCGGCGAGCGCAGCCACCTCCTCGAGATCGGGTCCGTCGAACCGACACGGGACGGTGAAGATTCGGCCCGGGCCGACCCGCTCATCGGAGCGGCCGCGTCGCGCCACCTCGCCACGTGCTGCGTCTACGACGGCCTCGAGCGACGACAGTTCCAGGTCGGGATCGGTGGCGTGGACCATGACGGTCGCCGAGCCACACACCACCTCGGCTTCGCCGGTCAGCAACGTCGTCAGGCCGCTCGCCAGCTCCCGCGCCGCCACCGCGTCGGCGACCCCGACCAATACGGCACGGTCACCGAGGCGCCGCACCGTCCCGACGGGGATGGAGGGGTCATGCACGCGCCGGTGCTCGCACCTTGATCCCCACCTCGGCCATGGCGGCGCGGACCGCCGTGGCGATGGCCACGGCCCGGGGCGAATCCCCGTGGATGCACAGCGTGTCCACCCACAAGGTCAGCACGGACCCGTCGGCGGCGACCACCGCGCCGCGGGCCAGGGTGAGTGCCTGGGCCGCGGCCGCCCCCGGATCCGTGAGCACCGCGCCGGCCTCCCCCCGGTCGACCAGGCCGCCGTCGCGTCGGTAGGCCCGGTCACAGAATCCCTCCTCACGGGCGGTCAGGCCGTCACGCAGCACCATCGCCATGGCACGGCAGCCGGAGGGCAAGACCAGGGCGGCATCTTCACCGATGGTGCCGCGCACGGCGTCGCGGAAGGTCTCGTACACCGCGCCCCCCTTCGCCACCTCTTCGTAGAGCGCCCCGTGGGCCTTCACCGATCGGACGGTCGTGCCGGCCGACCGGCAGATGCGATTGAGCGCGGCAACCTGTTCGGTCAACGACGCACCGAGCTCGTTGCGGTCGATGTCCATCGGCCGGCGGCCGAAGCCGACGCGGTCGGGGTAGGAGGGGTGGGCGCCCACCTCGACGGCACGCTCCAAGGCGGCCGCCACGGTGGCCTTCATGGAGTCGTCATCCCCCGCGTGGCCACCGCAGGCGACGTGCACGGAGGTCACCAGTTCCAGCAGCATCCGCTCCACCTCCAGCCCGGCCGCATCGGCCGCCTCGCCGACGTCGGCGTTGAGGTCGATGGTCCGATGCGGCGTCACGCCGTCAACCGGCCTCGAGCTGATCCACGACGACGCCGTCGCGGTACACCACGCCTTGGTCGCGCCGGGTGAGCACGCGCGACCCGCCGAGAATGGAACCCGTCATGTTGAGCGGATCCGCCCCGGCCACGACCACTTGCTCTCCGTTGGCGCCGCGGCGGTGCGTCGCCTGCAGCTCGTCGAACGCCTCGGGCAGCGCGTACTGCTCGCCCGAGAGCCCCGCCACGAACCGTCCACCGAGGACGAGCCCGCGCGCCTCGAGGCGGCGCAGCGCCCACACGACCTCGCGCCACGGCACCTTGAACGACTCCCGAC
>CAVUSB010000012.1:0-43801 GCA_963744045.1 uncultured Acidimicrobiaceae bacterium | reverse complement strand
CGGCCTCGTCGATGAGGTCGATCGCCTTGTCCGGCAGGTAGCGGTCGGCCAGGTAGCGGTCGGCCAGGTTGGCCGCGGCCACCAAGGCCTGGTCGGTGATGCTGACGGCGTGGTGCGACTCGTAGCGGTCGCGCAGGCCCTTGAGGATGTCGATGGTCAACGCCACCGTCGGCTGGTCGACCTTGACCGGCTGGAAACGCCGCTCGAGGGCGGCGTCCTTCTCCAGGTGCTTGCGGTACTCGTCGATGGTCGTGGCGCCCACCGTCTGCAGCTCGCCGCGCGCCAGCATCGGCTTGAGGATGGAGGCGGCGTCGATGGCACCCTCGGCGGCGCCCGCGCCCACGAGGGTGTGGATCTCGTCGATGAACAGGACGATGTCGCCCCGCGTCCGGATCTCCTTGAGGACCTTCTTCAAGCGCTCTTCGAAGTCGCCCCGGTAGCGGCTGCCCGCCACGAGCGCGCCCAGGTCGAGCGTGTAGAGCTGCTTCCCGGTCAGAGTCTCGGGCACCTCGTTGGACACGATGCGCTGCGCCAGTCCCTCGACGATGGCCGTCTTGCCGACGCCGGGCTCACCGATCAGGACGGGGTTGTTCTTGGTGCGGCGCGACAGGACCTGCATCACGCGTTCGATCTCTTTTGCACGTCCGATGACGGGGTCCAGCTTTCCGTCACGGGCCAGCTGGGTCAGGTTGCGGCCGAACTGGTCGAGGACCGGCGAGCCTCCCGGGTTGTCTCCCGAGCTCGAGCCCTGGCTCGCGCCCACGGACTCCTTGCCCTGGTTGCCCGACATCAGCTGGATCACCTGCTGGCGCACGCGGCCGAGGTCGGCCCCGAGACTCACCAGGACGGTGGCGGCGACGCCCTCCCCCTCGCGCACGAGGCCGAGGAGCATGTGCTCGGTGCCGATGTAGCTGTGGCCGAGCTGCAGGGCCTCACGCAGCGAGAGCTCGAGCACCTTCTTTGCCCGCGGCGTGAACGGCGGCGAACCGCTCGGGGCCGTGCCGGCCATGCCGATCGTCTCTTCCACCTTCTCGCGGACGGCCTCGAGGGAGATCCCCAAGGACTCGAGCGCCTTCGCGGCAACACCCTCGCCCTCGTGGATCAATCCGAGCAGTATGTGCTCGGTGCCGATGAAGCTGTGATTGAGCAGGCGCGCTTCCTCCTGCGCCAGCACCAACACCCTCCGTGCCCGGTCGGTGAAACGTTCGAACACCCTGACCGCCTCTCCTTGTTCCTCTTGCTTCTCGGTTCAGTGTACCTGTGGCCTTAGTCCATCACGCCGCAGGCGATGCGTCCCGCACCCGAGCCGAAAACCCGGGTGAGCAGGAAGTGCTGTGCCTGTTCTACCTGGTAACTGTCGGCATTCCGCGCCGGTGCCCTAACGTTTGGACCAGTGAACCCGACCGAGGCCCTCGGCCTGCCCCGTCTCCAAGAGGGAATGCGGCGACTGGAACCCCTGCTCACCGCCTCTGTACTCACAGGTGACGGCTTCCTGGACGAGGTGACGACCCACCTGATCGCAGCAGGCGGCAAGCGCCTGCGACCCCTGTTGGCGCTGGCGGCGGCGACGGGTGGCAGCCGCGACGCCACCGAGGACGAGCTGATGGGCGGGGTCGCGGTCGAGCTCGTGCACCTCGCCTCGCTCTACCACGACGACGTCATTGACGAGGCCACCATGCGGCGGAACGTCGAAAGCGTCAACAGCCGTTTCGGGAACCTCGTCGCCATCGTCGCCGGCGACTATCTCCTGGCCCGCAGCGCCGCCATCGCGGCCGGCCTCGGGGTCGAGATCGCCCAATTGCTGGCCGACACGCTGGGCTGGCTCTGCCAGGGACAGGTGACCGAGGTGCGCTCGGCCTTCCAGACCGTGCGCAGCCGTGAGGACTACTTCGCCTCCATCAGCGGCAAGACGGCGGCGCTCACCGCGACGTCGTGCCGCATCGGCGCGCTGACCGGCGGGCTGCCGACGGCCGAGGTCGATGCCTGCACGGAGTTCGGGCACTGCTTCGGCATGGTGTTCCAGATCCGTGACGACATCCTCGACATCACGGCCACCGACGGCCAGTTGCAGAAGCCGGCGGGTCAGGACCTGGCCGAAGGCATCTACACGCTCCCCGCCCTGGTGGCGCTGGCCGACCCCGACGCGGGGCCCGACCTGCGGGCACTGCTCGGAGCGCCGCTGGGCCAGCCCGAACGCGACAAGGCGCGGGCCATCGTGATGGCCTCGAACGGGATCGCCGAGTCCGTCGAGGCGGCCCGGCGCTACGTCGACGACGCGCAGAAGGCCACGGCCGGAATCAGCCAGCCCGCACTGCGGTCGGGGCTCTCCAGGCTGGCCGGCGAACTCCTGAGCGACCTTCCGGGCTGATTCCGGGCGGCACCGGGGCTTGAACTCCGGGCTGACCTCGACCGCTCCGGACGGTCAGCCGGCGCTGGTGACGGTGCTCTCGTCTTGTGCGGTGCGGGCCGAAAAACAAATCTTGGCGGGCCGAGCCGGAATTGGCCCGGAATTGCGAGGCGGCCACCGCCGGGTGTCCCCCCGGTCGGTGGCCGCGCATCTCGACTGGTTCCGGAAAAGTCAGCCGGCGCTCGTGCCGCAGTCGGCCTGCAGCTTGGCCAGTCGCGCGATTGAATTTGGTCTCGCGGTTCTGCGCCTTGGTGATGCGGGTAGCGATGCGGTCAGCCAGCTTGGTGTGGCCCGCTGCCTTGGCCTTCGCCTCGGCCGCCTGCGCCTTGGGCAGAGCGGCGGCGAGCTTGCCCTCCACCTTCTGGACGCGCGCCTCTACCTTGGGCAGCAGCGAGCACACCGTCGTCGAAGACGTGATCGCCGGTGCGTTGGCTCCCGTGTTCCCCGTCGAGCCCGTGGAACCGGTCGCGGCACCCGCGGCGCCGGCGAGCCCCAGTGTCAGCGCTCCAGCGACGGCCGTTCCTGCGATGATCCTGCGAAACATGTGTCCTCCTCAGACTGTCCGTGCGATCGTTGCGCACCCGCCGCCGTTCGACGACAACCCCAAGTCTGGGTACCAGGTGTTAGGAGGCTGTAAAGAACCCGTGAAGGATGCCGCCTCACCGTAAGAACGGGTGAAGAATCGGCTCCTTCAGCCCCGGTCGGGCCGCAGCGTGGGGAACGCGATCACCTCGCGGATGTTGGCCACGTCACCGAACAACATCAACAACCGGTCGACGCCGAGTCCGAACCCCGACGTCGGGGGCAACCCGTACTCGAGCGCGCGGAGATAGTCCTCGTCCACCACGGCTGATTCCTCGTCGTCGCCGGCCCGGGCCTTCGCGGCCTGCTCCTCGAAGCGGGCGCGCTGGTCGTCGGGGTCGATCAGCTCCGTGAAGCCGTTGCCGAGCTCGCGACCGGCCACCACGGGCTCGTAGCGCTCGACCAGCTCGGGTCCGTCGCGGTGGCGCCGGGCCAGTGGCGACACCTCGGCCGGGTAGTCGGTGACGAAGACGGGGCCCCACAGCTCGGGCTCGGTCGTCTTCTCGTAGATCTCGAGCAGGATCTTGCCGGGTCCCCACGATGCGTCCACCTCTATGCCGACCTCGGTCGCCACCTTGGCCAGATCCTCGCGGGGCGAGCGCACGTCGAGCGTGAAGCCGGTGGCCTCGGCGACGAGCTCGCTCATGGTGGCGCGCCGCCACGGCGTCGTCAGGTCGAGGTCCCGCCCGCCATAGGTGAGCTTCGTGGTCCCCAGCACATCGAGCGCCAGCCCCGCGACCAGTTCCTCGAACACGACCATCGTGTCGGTGTAGTCGGCGTAGGCCTGGTAGAGCTCGAGCGTCGTGAACTCAGGATTGTGGCGCGGCGAGATGCCCTCGTTGCGAAAGCTGCGACCGATTTCGAACACCCGGTCGAAGCCGCCGACGACGAGCCGCTTGAGGTACAGCTCCGGTGCGACACGCAAGTAGAAGTCGGTGTCGAACGTGTTGTGATGCGTGACGAACGGCCGCGCCGTGGCTCCCCCCGCGATGGGATGCAGCAACGGCGTCTCCACCTCGACGAAGCCCTGTTCCCACAAGCGCCGGCGCATGTTGCGCACGACGTCGCTGCGCATCTGCAGCAACTGGCGCGAGCGCTCGTTGGCCCACAGGTCGACCTCGCGCTGACGGTAGCGCGTCTCGACATCGCTGACGCCGTGCCACTTGTCGCCGAAGTTGCGGCGCGCCTCGGCGAGCAGCGCCCATTCCTTGACGAGTACCGAGAGCTCGCCGCGCCTGGTCCGCACGACCTCGCCCGTGGCGCCGATCCAATCACCGAGGTTCAACTTCACGAACTCGTCGAAGCGCTCCGTCACGGCGGCGCGGGCGAACAGCTGCAGCGCGCCCGACGCGTCGCGTAGCTCGCCGAAAGCCGCCTTCCCCTGATCGCGCAGGAGCATGATCCGGCCGGCCACCCCGACGGTGACGCCGGACTCCTCCCCGGGCGCGAGCGACGTCCAGGCAGCGACGACCTCCGCGTTCTGGTGCGTGCGGTCGAAGCGGTAAGGAATGTCCGGCGGCCCCGTCCCGCTCGTGGACTGGTCGCTCATGAGGGGACGTTGCGCTCGTACACGATGCGCAGGCCGTGCAGGGTCAGCCAGGGCTCCACGTGCTCAATGGTGTCCGAATACGGCGCAATGAGCGAACTGAAGCCCCCAGTGGCCACCACGGCGGAGGGCCCGAGCTCCTCCATGAAGCGGCGGGCCAGGGCGTCGACCAGCCCCGCGAATCCGTACAGCGTCCCCGACTCAATCGACTCCACCGTCGAGCGGCCGATGACGCTGCGCGGTTCGACCAGCTCGACCCGGCGCAGCGCGGCGGCCGAGTGGTACAGCGCGTCGAGGCTCACACCCACGCCCGGCGTGATGGCGCCCCCCATGTACTCGCCGTTGGCGCTGATGGCCTCGACCGTGGTGGCGGTGCCCATGTCGACCACGACGCAAGGACCGCCGTAGAGGTCGTAGGCCCCGACCGCGTCAGCGATGCGGTCGGCACCGACCTCCTTGGGATTGTCGTAGAGGATCGGCATCCCGCTCTTGGTGCCGGGGCCCAGCACGACGCTCGGCAGCTCGGAGAACCAGCGGGACGCCATTTGGCGCAGCTCCGCCGTGACGTGGGGCACCGAGGAGCACACGGCGATGCCCGTGACCGACGTGGAGATGTCGAGGCCCTCCAGGTCCAGCAGCTGGGTGAGCAGGACGGCGTGCTCGTCCGGGGTGCGGCTGGGCACGGTCGAGAGGCGCCAGTGATGCGTGAGTCCGCGCGGCGCCGTCGGGTCGTGTTCGGTCCCGATGCCGACACCGATGCTCTCCTCGGGTGCCGGGGTGTCGACGTCCGCGTCCGGAGCGTAGAGCCCGATCACCGTCTCGGTGTTGCCGACGTCAATGACCAGGAGCACGCCTCAACGCCCTTCCGCGCGCGGCCCGACCGTGTCGGCCGTCGTCCAGAGCAGGTCGAGCCCGAGGTCGAGCACCGGGGCCGAATGGGTCAGCGCCCCGACCGAGATCCGGTCCGGTCCGGCGGCCGCGTAGGCACCGATGTTGGCCAGCGTCACCCCACCGGAGACCTCGGTCAGGATGGTGCCGGGTGCGTCCACGTGCGCCACCGCAATGGCCTCGACCACCGCGCCCGGATCCATGTTGTCGAGCAACACGGCGTCCGCGCCCGCCCGCGCCGCCTCCGCCACCTGGTCGAGGGCGTCACACTCGATCTCGACCATCCGGCCCGGCCACAGTGCGCGGGCCCGGTGCACCGCATCGGTGATGGTCGTTCCGGCGAGGTGGTTGTCCTTGACCAGGACGGCGTCGGAAAGGCCGAAGCGGTGGCTGGTGCCGCCACCGGCCCGCACGGCCGCCTTCTCGAGCAGGCGCAGGCCCGGCGTCGTCTTGCGGGTGTCGAGAACGGCCACCGACGGGTTGCTCTCGTGCGCGGCCGTCACGTACTGCGCCGTCAGCGTCGCGATGCCGGACAGGCGTCCGAGGAAGTTCAGCGCCGTGCGCTCGGCCGTGAGGATGGGGCGCAACGGACCGGCCAGCTCCAGCACGGTGTCGCCGGCCGACAAATCGTCCCCGTCCGACGCCCGCCACCGCAGGTCGATCTCGGGGCCGACGCGCCGGTACGTCTCGGTGACGCAGTCACAACCCGCCAGCACACCCGAGCGGCGAGCGCGCAGCGCGAACTGTGCACGCACGTCCTCGGGCACCAGTGCCGACGTGAGGTCGCCCTCGGGGCCGAGATCCTCGGCGAGGGCACGGTCGACCGCATCGCGCACCGCCTTGGCGTACGCCCCCGAGTCCTCGCCACCGTCGTGCTCACTCACGGCGATCCTCACTGTCGCGCCCGGCGTGGCCGTGCACCAGGCGGCGGCGCCAGGCGGGGTCGGTCTCGGGGTATTCGCGCCGCGCATGGGCTCCGCGCGTCTCGGTCCGGGCCAGCGCGGAGGCCAGCAGTGCGTCCGCCAGCCGCAGCAGGTTCGCCAGCTCCCCTGCACCGACCGAGGCGGCCGCGTCCCCGAGGGCGGCCGTCGCGTCCTCCACGACGGCGCGCGCGCCCGCGATCGACTCCGCGCTGCGCACGACACCGGCGCCGCGCGTCATGGCCCGCTGCACGGTGTCGCGCAGTTTCGTCACGTCCACGTCCGGCCACCGGTCCGGGTCCGGCGGCAGCGGCGTGGCCGGCCGCACCAACTCGGTGCATTCGATGCCGTCGATCGGTGCGGAGCCGAGCACCGTGCGCAGCGCGCCGGTGGGCTCCGGGCAGCGCGCACCCGACGGGATGCGCTCGGCCAGCCGGGCGCCGAACACCATGCCTTCGAGCAGCGAGTTCGAGGCCAGCCGGTTGGCCCCGTGCACACCGGTGCAGGCCACCTCGCCCACCGCCCACAGCCCGGGCAGCGCCGTGGCGCCCCACAGATCCGTGACCACGCCGCCCGACAGGTGATGCGCCGCAGGGGCGATCGGCAGCCAGTCGCTCTGGGGATCGAGACCGATGGACGAGAGCGATGCGGCAATGGTCGGGAAGCGCGCCGGGAAGCGCTCGAGTCCGGTCGCATCGAGCCAGAGGTGCTCGACACCCTGATCGGCCATGCGGGCGGCCATGGCCCGGCTCACCACGTCGCGCGGAGCCAGCTCGTCGACGAAGCGCGCGCCGTCGCGGTCGCGCAGAAGCGCGCCGTGGCCGCGCAGCGCCTCGGAGAGGAGGGGGCGGGGCATGGCCGGATGGTGCAGCGCGGTCGGGTGGAACTGCACGAACTCCACGTCGGCCGTCGGCACGCCCGCCCGCAGCGCCATCGCCACACCGTCGCCGGTGGACTCGGCCGGGTTGGTGGTCACCGAGAAGAGCTGGCCGGCGCCGCCGGTGGCCAGCACGACATGGTCCGCCCGCACCTCGACCGGAGCGGCAGAGTCACCGCCAGCGCCGACGGGCGGCAGGGCAAGCACGCCGGTGCAGCGGCCGCCCTCGACGAGGAGATCGAGCGCGAACCAGCCCTCGAGCACCGCGCTGGCTGAGCTGTAGGTGGCATCGACGAGAGCCCGCTCCACCTCGGCGCCGGTGGCGGCGCCACCCGCGTGCACGACGCGCGGGCGGGAGTGCCCCCCCTCGCGGGCCAGCGCCAGCAGGCCCGTGGCCTCGCGGTCGAACTCGACCCCGAGGGCGATCAGCTCGTGGACGCGTCCCGGCCCCTCGTCGACGAGGACGCGCACGGCCTCCTCGTCGCACAAGCCGGCGCCGGCCGCCAGCGTGTCCGCGAGATGCAGGTCGGTCGAGTCCTCGTCGGCCCCGAGCACCGCGGCGACGCCGCCCTGCGCCCAACGCGTCGCCGACTGGGACAGCACGCCCTTGGTCAAGACGCCGAGAGAGAGGGACGGCGATGGACCGCCCGGACCGGCCAGCCGCACCGCGGCCGACAGGCCGGCCACGCCACTCCCCAGGACCAGGACGTCGAAGGGTCCGGGACGAGCCCCGGTGGTCACGCCGGTTCGTTCAGCGTGAGCTCGGCGTCGAGGCGGGCCGACACCTCGTCGATCACCCGGTTGCGCCCGTCGACGTGCACGACGCGGGGCACGTAGGACTCGAGCTCGGCGCGCTCGTAGTCGGCGTAGGTGATGATGATCACCTTGTCGCCCGGCTGCACGAGGCGCGCCGCTGCCCCGTTGAGGCAGACCTGGCCGCGCTCGCCTTCGATGGCATAGGTCTCGAAGCGGGCGCCGTTGTCGATATCGAGCACGGTCACCTGTTCATAGGGAAGGATGTCCGCCAGCGCCAGCAGCTCGGTGTCGAGGGACACCGAGCCCACATAGTGCAGATTGGCCCCCGTGACGGTGGCCCGGTGGATCTTGGACTTCATCATGCGGCGGCGCATCGGCTCACCCGATCCTTTCGAGTTGGCGCACCTTCTCGGTGGCCGCGGGTACGGCGCGGACGTGGTCGGCGGTCGTCACGACGGCGCTGTTGTCGATCAGCCTGACGGGACCCACCTGGGCCGCGATGAGCAGGCGGAGCGACTCCTGGCCGAGCCCCGTGAGCGCAGCCGCCTCCTCGAGGGTGTCGGCGTCGACCACGACGGCGTAGTCGAGGTGCACCTGCGGCTCGGTCGCGACCACGGCGCGCATGGCCGCGCTGACCACGGCGCCCGAACGCTCGCCGTCCTCCAGCACGGCCCGGCCGGCGGCCAGCGCCCGCGAGAGCACGGTGGCGGCCCGTCGCTCGTCCGCCGACAACCTCACGTTGCGGCTGGACAGGGCCAGCCCGTCGGGTTCGCGCACGATGGCGCAGCCGACCACCTCGACGGGCAGCGAGAGCTCGCGCGCCATGCACCGGACGACAGCCAGCTGCTGGAAGTCCTTCAGGCCGAAGTAGGCCCGGCACGGGCCGGCCATGGTGAACAGCTTCGCCACCACGGTGGCCACGCCGTCGAAGTGGCCCGGCCGGGAGGCGCCCTCCCAGCCCTCGCTGACGCCGCGCACCGACACCGTCGTGGAGGGGGCGGCGGGCCACGACGGGTACATCTCGTCCACGCTCGGGACGAAGACGACGTCGGCCCCCGACTCCGCACACACCGCGAGGTCATGCTCGAGCGTCCTCGGGTAGTGGGCGATGTCCTCGGGATCGCCGAACTGCAGCGGGTTCACGAAGATGCTGACCGCCACCACGTCGCACTCGGCGCGGGCCCGGTCCACCAGCGACGTGTGCCCCCGGTGCAGCGCCCCCATTGTGGGCACCAGCCCGACCACCCGGCCCGCGGCACGGGCCTGGTCCAGCACGGCGCGACAGGTGGCGACGGACTCGACGACCTCCACCGTGACCGCTCCTACACCGCTGCCGGCTGGGCCGGCTCGGTCGCGGCCGCCTGGGCCGGCACCGGAGTCGCCGCCTGCGCCGCCGGTGCGGCGTCCGTCTGGGCCAACCGGGTCGCCAGGGCCGCGCCGGCCTGGTAGCCGGCGCGCTCGGACTCGGGCAGGGCATCGAGGTGGCGACTGAGCGTCGCCCAGTCGCCCCGGCGGGCGGGGCCGGTCAGCGCCGCGCCGGCCCCCAGCGCCGCCACGTCGTCGACGGCAGCCCGTGTCAGCGGGAGGAAGGACTCGAGGTCCAACCCGACCGAGGCGGCCACCCGCTCCACCTGTCCGAGCAGCGCCACCACGTGATTGGCGGCGATGCAGGCGGCCGCGTGGTACGCCGCCCGGTCATCGTCGGCGACCTCGACCATGCGCCCGCCGAGGCAGGTCACGATGGCGCGTCCCGCGGGCGCGCCGGCCACGGCGAAGGTGACGCCAGAACTCAGACGGGCGGCGCCGACCTCGCCATTGGGGAGCGGCACCAGCGGGTGGACGGTGGCACGCAACGGGTGCGGGGCCAGCGCGTCCAAGCCGAGCGAGCCAGACAAATGGACCACCGTGGTGCCGGGCGACGGCGCCACGGCCGCCGCGACCTCGGCCACGGCGTCGTCAGGGGTGGCGATGACGAGCAGGTCGACGCCCGCGGCGGCGTGCGCCAGCTCGTCGTGGCGCCCGAGGAAGCCGGCGAAGGCCCAGCCGCGCGCGGACAGCGCGGCGGCGAGGGACGTGCCGGCCCGACCGGGACCGATGATCCGGATGGAGTGCATCTGACCTCCTTCGGCGTTCCAGCCCCTCGCGGGTGCCGTTCGCCTACAGACGATCGAAGATAACGACCTCTACAGACTACCCACAGGGACGACCTCACCACCAGAGCGCCTGAGCTGCTCCGATGTCACGAGGTCGGGGGCCAGGTCCGCCAGCGGCCGCACCACGAAGCGCCGCTCCCACAGGCGGGGGTGCGGGACGACGAGATCCTCGTCGTCGACCACCCAGCCCTCCACCCAGAGGACGTCGGCGTCAAGGGTGCGCGGGCCCCAGCGGACCGTGCGCACCCGCCCGGCCATCGCCTCCAGGGCGCGACAGCGCTCGAGCAGCCGGCGGGGGGTGTCGGAGGTCGAGAGCTCGACCACCAGATTGAGGTAGGGGCCCTGCCCCTCGGGGCCGCCGACCGGCTC
Source organism: uncultured Acidimicrobiaceae bacterium (assembly GCA_963744045.1). Taxonomy (GTDB): domain Bacteria; phylum Actinomycetota; class Acidimicrobiia; order Acidimicrobiales; family RAAP-2; genus Bog-473. Next base: position 33,303 of record CAVUSB010000012.1, on the reverse strand, counting down.
GGTCTCGTAGAGGGGCGAAACGCCAGTGACGTCTCCCCTTGCGCCGAGCCCCTCGACCGCCTGGCGCAGCAGGGCGCGCCGGTCCCCCAGGTTCGACCCCAGCCCGATGAAGGCGCGCCACGGCGGGGTTGCCCCTCCGGCCATCAGCGGGAGCGCCGCACCCTGACCCCGGTCGAGCCCACATCGAGCGCCAGCGGCGGGCGCAGCTTGCGCACCGTCACCTCGACCGCCTCCAGGCGGGGATCCACGATCAGCAGTGCGCTGGCCAGACGGCCGGCCAGGGCTTCGAGCAAGCGGTACGACCGCCCTCCCACCACGTCGGCGGCAGCCTGGGCCAGCGCCCCGTAGTCCACCGTGTCGGCGAGGTCGTCGCTCTGTTGGGCGGCCTCCATGTCGACCCAGGCCACGATGTCGACCGAGAAGGGTTGCGCCCGGTCCCGCTCCTCGGGAAGCACGCCGTGGGTCCCCGTCACCCGCAGGTCACGGACCTCGATCCGGTCGCTCACTGCAGCTGGCCGCGCGACGGCATGCCCTCCAGCTCCGAGAGCAGCTCGCGGCCGGGCTCGCCCATGGCGTGGCCCACCACGTGCTCGACCAGCGCCACGGCCTGGGGCTGGTTGCCGATCCGCTCCGACCAGACCAGGTACCCGGCCAGGACGCCCATCACCCGGTCCCCCAGCTCGTCCTGGTGGACCAGGATGCGCAGGCCGGCGCCCAGGGAGTCGTCGATGTCCCGGTAGCAGGCGGCGAGTACAGGCCGGGGGTCTCCCGTCCGCTCCAGGGGGTAGTGGGCCCAGGCGATCCCCTCGTCGTCGTAGGCCGCCAGGTTGTGCGGCGACGACAACAGCGAGATGACGCGGCCGAAGCCGTTCACCCGGAGCCAGATGATCTCCTCCTGGCGCCGCACGCGGCGATGGTTGACCGAGAACCCTCCCGGCCGCTCGCTCACGGCCAGATGATCGGTGATCACCCAGGTGAAGTTGCGCGGCGGAATGCCGGCGGCCCATTTTCCCTTCATGCGGCAGGACCATACAGCCGCGTCATCTGCACCGTCGCCGCCACGTCGTGGACCCTCACCATCCCCACGCCTGCCACCAGGGCTGCGGCCGCCGTCGCCAGGGATCCTTCGATCCGGTCGGCCACGGGCGCCGGCTCCTCGGACCCCCGGGGCGCGGCCAAGAGCCCGAGGAAGTTCTTGCGGCTGACCCCGACCATCACCCCGGCGCAGCCGGCACCGGCGGCCGCCTGCACCAGGTCGTCCAGATGGCGGAGCAGCGACAGGTTGTGGGCCTTCGTCTTGCCGAACCCGATGCCCGGGTCGACCCAGACCTCGCCTACACCGGCCTCCAGGGCCAGGGCGGCCCGCTCGAGCAGGAACGCACGGACCTCCTCGGTCACGGCCCCGTACCGCGGCCCCTCCTGCATGGTGCGCGGCTGGCCGCGCATGTGCATGGCCACCCAGCCGGCGTCGGCCGCGGCGGCGACCTCCCACAGGGAGGCCGAGATGTCGTTCACGAGGCTCGCCCCTGCCGCCAGCGCCGCCAGCGCCACCTCGGGCTTGCGCGTGTCCACCGAGAGCCGCACCCCTCCTTCGCTCCGGCCAGCGGCAGCGGCCAGGCCCTCGATGACCGGGACCACCCGTTCCAGCTCGACGCCGACCGGGACGTCCTCGGCACCGGGCCGGGAGGACTCCCCTCCCACGTCGATCACGTCCGCTCCCGCGGCGATCATGTCCAGGCCATGGGCCACGGCGGATTCTGCGGTGACGTAGAGGCCGCCGTCGGAGAAGGAGTCGGGCGTGACGTTGAGCACGCCCATGACCAGGGGCCGCCGTCCGCCCGGCCGCACCAACGTCAGTGGCCCCGGATGAACTGCATGGCCTCGGCGCGGGTGGCGACGTCGGAGCGGAAGAGCCCCCGCACCGACGAGGTGACCGTGACCGTGCCCGGCTTCTTGACGCCCCGCATCGACATGCACAGGTGCTCGGCCTCAATCACGACGAGCACGCCGCGGGGAGTCAGGACCTCGGCGATGGCGTCGGCGATCTGCGTCGTCATGCGCTCCTGCACCTGCAGTCGGCGCGCGAAGCCGTCGACGAGGCGGGCCAGCTTCGACAGGCCCGTGATGCGGCCGTCCTCGGCCGGGATGTACGCCACATGGGCCCTGCCGAGGAACGGCACCAGGTGGTGCTCGCACAGCGAGGCGAACGGGATGTCGCGCACCATCACCATTTCGTCGTGCCCCGCCGCGAAAGTGACCTCCAGGTGGCGCGCCGGGTCGTCGTGCAGCCCGGAGAAGAGCTCCTCGTACATGGACGCCACGCGCTCGGGGGTCGCCACCAGGCCGTCGCGCTCGGGGTCCTCCCCGATGGCGATCAGGATCTCGGAGACCGCGGCCCGGACCCGTTCGACGTCGACACTCACGCTTCTGCTCCCTTGTAGCGGTGGACGCCGCGCAGGTTCCGGTAGCGCTGGGCCACATCGAGCCCATAGCCGACGACGAACTCGGGCGGGATGGTGAAGCCGATGTAGCGCAGGTCGAGGTCGACCCGCTGCTCGCCCTCCTTCACCAGGAGGGCGCAGATCTCCACGCTCTTCGGCTGGCGGGACGTGAGGTATCGCCGGAGGTAGTTCAGTGTCAGGCCGCTGTCGATGATGTCCTCCACGACGAGGACGTGGCGCCCCTCGATCTCAGAGTCGAGATCCTTGACGATGCGCACCACGCCCGACGTCTTGGTGGCGCTGCCGTAGGAGGACACGGCCATGAAGTCGACGTCGACGGGGAGCTCGATGGCCCGGCACAGGTCGCTCATGAAGAGCATGGCGCCCTTGAGGACCGCGACCAGCAAAGGCGGCTCGTCGGCGGCATAGTCCTCGGTGATCGCCTGACCGAGCTCGGCGACCCGCGCCGCCAGCCTCTCGGCGTCGACCAGCGCGGGGCCGACATCGACTGCAGCCCACGACGGCACGCCCGCTGCGGACTCGTCGAGGGTCACCGGCGTGACACTACCGGAGCCTCGCGGCGGCTCGACCCGGAGACGGCCGGCGGTCCGCCGAACCCGCCGGCCCCCCGTCAACTCCGTCCCGACCGAGGTGCCCGCCGCCACGGCCAAGGTCCGGTCGACCTCGGCCAGCGACGGCGGGTGCTCCCCGTCGCCAGCCTCCCGCAACCAGCGCCGGAGGGCGCGGCGCGCCAGCGGGCGCTGGGCCCGCGCCACGGCCCGGGCGTCGGTGGGATCCGGCAGGAGTTTCGCCGCGAGCGAGTCCAGCAGCGCCACCTCGTCGCGCAGCACGCCGGCCTGCCGTGCCAGCAACGGGACCGGATCACGGCCGGCCACCTGCGCGCACAGCGGCAGGAGCTCGTGCCGGATGCGGTTGCGGACGAACGCCGGGTCGTCGTTGCTCTCGTCGCGCACCGGCTGCAGGCGCGCCGCAGCACACAGCGCGTGGGTCTCACGGCGACGCAGCCCGAGGATCGGATGCCGTGGACCCGGCTCCATGCCCGCCAGTCCGTCCGCTCCCGCCCCGCGCAGCAGGTTCACAAGGATCGTCTCGGCCTGGTCGTCCATGGTGTGCCCGGTGGCGACGTCCGGCGGCAGGACGGCGAAGCGAGCGACCCGGGCCCGGGCCTCGAGGTTGGGGCCGGCGGCGACGGACACGCGACGGCTCTCGAACCGCGCGCCGAACCGCGCCGCTGCCGCCAGCACCACCTCGGCCTCGGCCTCGGCGCCCGGGCGCAGGCCGTGATCGACGTGCACCGCGGTCACGGCACAGCCGGCGGCTGTGGCCAGGAGCAGAAGCGCCAACGAGTCCGGTCCGCCCGAGACCGCGCAGGCCAGCGGCGCACCCTCCGGCGGGAAGGAGCACCGGCGCAGAAGCTCTTCGATGAGGGTGGAGGGAAGGCCGGAGCCTTCCTCAGCCACCGGCTCGGTCCACCCAGGCTGCCGGATCGCGGATCTCCTCCAGCGTGGGCAGCCAGTCGGGCCCTTCCCACACCCGGGCCAGCAGGGAGGGCCCGCCGGCCGCCTCGACCGACTCCACGAAGCGCTCCCCTTCGGCGTACTGGCGCATTTTGGCGTCCAGACCCAACAGCTTCGACATCAGCTTGGTCAGCCCCCGCGCCTGGCTGCGGCGCTCGTGGAGGACCTGGGAGAAGTGTGCCGCCCCGGGAACCTCCCCGGCGCCGGCCCGGTCCATCGTCACGTCACCGTGGCCTTCGAGCAGGCTCATCATCCCGGAGATCTTCGAGAGGGCGATCCGCTGCTCGGGGGTCGCCAGCATGCCGATGACGCCGCCCTCGCGGGTCGGGTTGCGGCCCGCCCGCAGGTCGTCGGTGACGCGGCGAGCCAGTTCGGCCAGCCCGGACGGATCGCCCGAGAGCGGCCCGAGGAGCTCGCTCACCAATCCCACGAAATGGTCACGCAGCCAGGGCACCGCGGTGAACTGCAACCGGTGGGTCACCTCGTGCAGCGCCAGCCACAGGCGGAACTCGCTCGGATCGAAGCCGTACTGCGCCTCGACCGCGACGATGTTGGGGCCGACGTAGGAGACGAGGTCCTGGTCCTGGGGATCGTCGTCGTTGATCAACAAGTCGTACTGACCGAGCACCCGCGTCGCCATGTAGGCCAGCATCAGTCCGAGCTGCGTGCCGGCGACGGCGCGACCCACGACGAGGGAGGGTCCACCCAGCTTGGCGCCGCGCTTGTGCTGCAGTTCCAGCATGGCCGGACCGACCAGGCGCTCGACGGAGCGCACGTTGGCCGCCGCCCAACCGGCGCGATCGGTGACCTTGGCCCGGGCCTTCCCGTGGGTCGAATGGAGACCGGTGGCCTCGCTGACCAACGTCTCCGCGCGCGCCGTCAGCTCGTCGAACTGTCCCTGCAGGTCCCGCGAACGGTAGGTCGCGGGTGCGGGCTTGAGGATGAGGGCGCCTGCCGCCACCCGTTGGGCCAGAGCCCAGTCCACCATGGCGGGACCGTCGGCGACCGCTTCCGCAGCCGCCGGTGAGAGGTCAGTGCTCGCCGTGGTGCTGCTTGCTTTCTTCGTCGATGGCCTCGGCCACTCGGCGGATGAGGCTGTCCGGCACGCGGTCCTTGCACCGGTTGGCAATGACCCTGCGCAACTCGGCCTCGAAGCCGGCGGCGCCACTGCAGGGCCCACACCAGTCGAGGTGGACACGGATCTCCGTGCGCCGTTCCTCGGTCAGCTCGCCGTCGAGATACTGGTACAGGACATGGACCGCCTCCTCGCAGTCAACGGTCGCGCCGAAGAGCCCGTCCGCCTCTACGGTCCCGCTGTCCTCGCTCTCTGCCACGTTCTCGCTCATTCCATCGACCCCCCAGGCAGGCTACCGACCAGGCCCCGCGCTTCAGCCACATCGTGCAACGCCTTTTGGAGTGCCCTTCTTCCCCGGTGGATCCTGCTCATGACGGTCCCGATCGGGACGTCGGTGATCTCGGAGATCTCCTTGTAACTGAACCCCTCGACGTCGGCCAACAACACGGCCATGCGGAAGGCCTCCGGCAGCGCTTCGAGCGCTGCCTTCACGTCGTCGTCGGTGAAGCGCTCCAGCGCCTCGTCCTCGGCGGAACGACCAGGATCGCTGCCGCCCGATCCGGCCAGGCGCTTGTAGAGGTAGAGGTCTTCGACGTCCTCGACATCGGCCACTTCGGGGCGCCGCTGGGCCGCCCGGTAGTTGTTGATGTAGGTGTTGGTGAGGATGCGGTACAACCAGGCCCGGAGGTTTGTCCCTTCGGCGAAGGACGCGTAGGAGCGGTACGCCTTCAGGTAGGTCTCCTGCACCAGGTCCTCGGCATCGGCCCGGTTGCGTGTCATCCGGAGAGCGGCCGAGTACAGCCCGGGCATGAACTCCATGGCGACGTCGGTAAAGGTCGCCTGATCTGCCATGGGCCAACCCTATCCACCCGGGGATATCGTCACGACCGTGACCAACCCACCTGCGGACCTCGGAATCGACCTCATGGACGGGGAGTTCTACGGACGGGAGCCCCACGACGCCTACGCCTGGATGCGGGCCCACGCGCCCGTCTATTACGACGAGGCCAACGACATCTGGGCCGCGGCCAGCTACGCCGCAGTGAAAGCGGCCTCCGTCGACACCGAGGCGTTCTCGAACGCCCAGGGCATCCGGCCGAAGTACCCGCCCCTGCCGATGATGATCGACTTCGACGCTCCCGAGCACGTGCGCCGGCGCCGGCTCGTGTCGGAGGGCTTCACGCCCAAGCGGGTTCGGGCGATGGAGGACCAGCTGCGCGTGGCCTGCGACACCATCCTCGACACCGTCTGCGAGAGTGGCCGCTGCGACTTCGTGGCCGACATCGCGGCGCCGCTCCCCATTGCGGTGATCGGCGACATGCTCGGCGTGGCTCCCGCTGACCGCGCCGAGCTGCTCGAGTGGTCCGACGTCATGCTCAAGTCCCAGGGCTCGCCCGATCCCGACGCCATGGTCGGGGCGATGCACGCCTTCGAGGGCTACACCAACTACATCACGCCCGTCCTGGCCGATCGCAAGGCCACCGGCAGCAGCGACGACCTGGTCGGGGTGCTGTGCCAGGCCGAGATCGACGGCGACTCGCTCGACGAGTCCTCGCTCATTCACGAGACGCTGCTCATCCTCATCGGGGGCGACGAGACGACGCGCCATGTCATCAGCGGAGGCATGGAGGAGTTGTTGGCCCAACCCGACCAGCTGGCCCGCCTGACCTCCGATCCCGAAGGACTGATGCCCGGTGCGGTGGAGGAGATGCTGCGCTGGGTGTCCCCGATCAAGAACATGGCCCGCACCGCGACGCGGGACGTGGAGCTGGCCGGCGCGTCCATCAAGGAAGGCCAGGAGCTCCTGTTGCTCTACCCGTCGGCCAACCGGGACGAGACGGTGTTCGACGACCCCGACCGGTTCGACATCACCCGGAGCCCCAACCCCCACGTCGCCTTCGGCTTCGGTGCCCACTTCTGTCTCGGCAACCAATTGGCCCGGTTGGAGCTCAAGGTGATGTTCGAGCGCCTGCTGGCCCGTATGCCAGACATCCACCTCACGGCCGAACGCGACGCGCTGCCCCGCCGGCCGGCCAACTTCATTTCTGGCTTCGAGGCCATGCCGGTGGCGTTCACGCCCTCCGCGCCGCTGGGTCACCGGGCCGGCACGGCGTGATGGCGGCCGCCGGTATCGCAGGCTGGTCCATTCTCGTCACCGGCGGCGGGAGTGGCATCGGGCTCGCCACAGCGGAGCGGTTCGCCGCCGACGGCGCGCACGTCACCATCTGCGGGCGCACCGAGCAGAAGCTCCTCGACGCCTGCGCCCGTATCGACGCCGCGGCGACCGGCGGCGCCACCGCCCGCGCCGTCGTGGCGGACGTCACCGACGAAGAGCAGGTGGCGGCGGCCGTGGCCGCCACCGCCGAGACCACCGGGCGTATCGACGGCCTGTTCGCCTGCGCGGGCGGCTCGCTCCACCTGGGCTCCGTCCTCACCGCCGACGTCGACGCGGTGCGGGCCACCATCGACCTCAACCTGACGGGATCGGTCATCTGCGTGAAGCAGGGAGCTGCCGCCATGCAGGCACAGGGCGGACCCGGCTCCATCGTGTTGATGTCCTCCGGCGCCGGACGCTTCCCCCATCCGCACCTGTGGGCCTACGGCGTGTCGAAGGCCGGCATCTGCTTCCTGGCCGAGACCGCAGCCGAGGAGCTCGGCCCGCTCGGTATCCGCGTCAACGCGGTGGCGCCCGGGATCATCGCCGACGAGTTGATGGCCTTCATCACCGCGGGAGGGCCGCTGCTCGAGGACTACCTCGAGCAGATGCCCCTCGGTCGCGGTCGGCACCGTCGAGGACGTCGCGGCGGCGGTCCGCTACCTCATCGGTCCCGAGTCGTCGTTCGTCACCGGGGAGACGCTGGGGGTCGACGGCGGGCACCACCTGCGCCGGGGCGCCGACTACTCCCTGCTCTTCGGTAGCTGACCGAGGACAGCTCGATGCGGCAAGTGTCTCTTGCCAATTATATCCGAAATGATTACCGTTATGGTTATGAGATTCGGTCGCATCCCTTTGGCGCTGGCCGCCGCTGCCGCCACCGTCGCCTTCCTCGGCCTGTCCGGCTGCGCCGGGGCATCGACCAGCACATCTGCTGTCGTGCACGTCGTGGCGGCCGAGAACTTCTGGGGCAACGTCACCAGTCAGATCGGCGGGCGGGACGTCACGGTGACGTCGCTCATCACGAACCCCAATGCCGACCCCCACCTTTTCGAGACCGATGCGGCAGACGCCGCCACCCTGGCCCAGGCTCAGGTGGTGGTCGAGAACGGCGCGGGGTACGACACCTGGATGGGCTCGCTGCTCGGTGCGGACGGGGGCAGCCCGCGGATCGTCAACGCGGCCAGCGTGCTCCACGTCACCGGACGCGACCCCAACCCGCACCTCTGGTACGACATCCCCCGCGTGCCCACCGTGGCCGCGGCCATCGCCGGCGCGCTGGAGCAGGCGGCCCCCAGGGACGCCGCGACCTTCAAGGACAACCTTGCCACCTTCGATGCCTCCCTGGCGCCGCTCACTGCGACACTGGCGACGATAAAGGCGCGCTTCCACAACGTGCCGGTGGCCTACACCGAGCGCGTACCCGGCTACGCGCTGGCGGCAGCGGACCTCGACGTCAAGACACCTCCGGGCTTTGCCCGCGCCATCGAGGACGGCACCGACCCGGGGCCGGCCGACACGCTGGCCATGCAGAAGCTCCTGACCGACCACGACATCAACGTGTTGCTCTACAACGTCCAGACGGTCACGCCGGTGACCACCCAGATCCGCGCCCTGGCCCGCAGCCACGGCATCCCCGTCGTCGGCGTCTCCGAGACGATGCCCTCCGGCGTCGCCACCTACCAGCAGTGGCAGCAGTCGCAACTGACCACCCTGCTCCACGCCCTCGAGTCGAGCCGTAACCCGTGACCGAGCCGCTCATTGAGCTCCGAGGAGCCGCCGTGCGCCTCGGGTCCCGGACCCTGTGGTCGGAGGTCGACCTGCGCGTCGCCGAGGGCGAGTTTCTGGCCGTGCTCGGACCCAACGGCACGGGCAAGACCACACTCCTCAAGGTGCTGCTCGGCCTCGTCCCCCTGTCAGCCGGCACGGTCCGGGTCAACGGCGCCCCGCCGCGGCGGGGCAATCACGAGCTCGGCTACGTCCCCCAGCAGCAGGCCTTCGACCGCTCCCTGCCCATTCGGGGGCGCGACCTCGTCCGCTTCGGGATCGACGGCCACCACTGGGGCCTGCCGCGGCGCGCCCGGGCCATCAAGGCCAGGGTGGACGACGCGCTGACGGGCGGTGGGCGCCAGCGCCTACGCCGATGCCCCGGTCGGCCTGCTCTCGGGCGGCGAGCAGCAGCGCCTGCGCATCGCCCAGGCGCTGCTCGGGGACCCCAAGGTCCTGTTGTGCGACGAACCGCTGCTCGCCCTCGACCTGGCCAGCCAGCGCGGTGTGACGCACCTCATCGACGAGCGCCGCCGCCAGTCCGGCACGCCGGTCGTCTTCGTCACCCACGAGGTGAACCCGGTGTTGCCCTACGTCGACCGCATCCTCTACCTCGTGCGCGGGAAATGGGCCATCGGCCCTCCCGAAGAAATCCTCACCAGCGAGCAGTTGAGCGACCTCTACGGCATTGAGGTCGACGTGATCAAGGTGCGCGACCGCTACCTCGTCGTCAGCGCGGAGGACGAGCTTCCCACCGAACCGGGCGGGCACGCCCACCACGGGCACGCGCACTGATGGGCATCGGCTACTTCCTCCAGTTCGGCTTCGCGCAGCACGCGTTGGAAGCGGCCTTCCTCGTCGCGGTGAGCTGCGGGCTCATCGGTCCGTTCGTCATCACCCGCACCATGTCCTTCGCCGTCCACGGCACGAGCGAACTCGCCTTCACCGGGGCGGTCGCCGGGTTGCTCGTCGCCGACAACCCGCTCGCCGGGGCACTCGTGGGCGCCCTCATAGTGGCCGCGCTCATCGGCCTGCTGGGGCAGCGCGCCGCGGAGCGCGACTCGACCATCGGGGTGATCCTGGCCGCCGGGCTCGGCCTGGGCGTGTTCCTCCTCGGCTACTACCACGGGTACGCCAGCGAGGCCCTGAACATCCTCTTCGGCAACATCTTCGGCATCAGCTCGGGCCAGATCATCCTCCTCGGGGTGATCGCCGTCCTGGTGGCCATCGTCCTCACGGTCATCCGGCGACCCCTGCTCTTCGCCTCGGTCGATCCCGACGTCGCCCGGGCCAACGGCGTGCCCACCGGCGTGTTGGGGATCGTCTTCCTCTTCATCCTGGCCATCACGGTGACCGAGGCGGCGCAGATCGTCGGCACCCTCTTGGTGCTCAGCCTCGCCATCACCCCCGCGGCGGCCGCCCAGCGCCTGAGCGCCAATCCCTTCGCGGTCTCGGTGCTCTCCGTCGCGATGGCGGTGCTGGCGGCCGACGGGGGGATCCTGCTCAGCTTCCAGTTCCCCACGGTGAAGCCAAGCGTGCTGATCGTGGCTATCAGCTTCGCGTTCTACGTCGTCGCCCGACTCGTCGGACCTGCCATCGCGTCCCGGCGGCGGGACCGGTTGGCGGCGCCGGAGCTGGCAGAGTTGACCCGTGGTTGACCACGTGGCGCACCCGATCCGGACCTCGCGACGGACGCGGCAGGGCGACGCCGTGCTGAACGTGGTCCTGGGCTCGGACAACTTCCGCAGCGCACAGGACATCCACGCTGCGCTCCGTGCCTCCGGCGAGGCGGTCGGCTTGACGACCGTCTACCGGCACCTGGCTCTGCTGACCGAGGAGGGTCAGCTCGATGCGTTGCAGACTGCCGACGGCGAGCTCGTCTACCGCCGCTGCCACAGCGAGAGCCACCATCACCACGTCGTGTGCCGGCGCTGCGGGCGGGGCTCCGAGGTGGAGCTCCCTGACCTCGAACGGTGGGCCGAAACGACGGCGTCGGACCTCGGCTACAGCGAGGTGACGCACACGGTCGAGATCTTCGGCGTGTGCGCCGACTGCCGGGGCTGATCCGGGGACGCTTCAGCCGGGCGCGACGGAGAAGAGCCCGGCGTCGATGACCGTCTCGCCGCGTTGCGTCTCGGTGCGGAACCGGTACGAACCCGGCAAGCGGTCGCCCACGTCCCAGAGGGAGATGGTCAACGTGTCACCGGGCAAGGTGGGCTTGGAGAAGCGGGCGCGCATGGCACCGAAGCGCGCCGGCTCCGAGCCGCACACGGCGTGCAGCAGTGCGCGCCCGGTGAAGCCGTAGGTGCAGAGCCCGTGAAGGATCGGGCGGTCGAAGCCCGCCCGCTTGGCAAAGGCGGGGTCCGAGTGCAGCGGGTTGCGGTCCCCACTCAGCCGGTACAGCAGCGCCTGATCGGTGCGCGTGGCGTAGGACACCACTTCGTCGGGCTCACCCGCCGGCAATGGCTCGGCCACCAGCGCGCTCTCGGCGTCGCCCTCCGGATTGCGCGGCCCGCCGAAACCGCCGGCGCCGCGAATGAACAGCGCGGTGCGATTGGTGAACGCCAGTGCGCCGGTGCCGGTGTGGCGCGACTCGCTCTCGAGGACGACCAGGGCCGCCGCGCCCTTGTCGTACATGCCCGCCACCTTCGTGGTGATGGAGACCGTGCCGGCCACAGGGATCTCGCCGTAGAGGCGTATGGATTGCTCCCCGTGGACCAGCATGGCGGGGTCGTAGTCGCCGATCTCGGCCCGGCCACCACCCTGCCCGACGATGGCGCTGAACGAGGGGAGGACACGCTGGGTCACCCCGTCTGAAATTCTCCGTCGTGAACTCGAGCTCGAAGCCGGTGGGATCCAGCGCACCGGCACCCACGCCGATGGCGTAGAGCAAGGCATCCGTGGAGGTCCACGACCGCTCGGACGCTTCGGAGACGACCCCCACCGCGTCGAGATTCAGTCCCATCGTCACACCCCTTCTCTTTTGCTCGGTGGTTCGTTCTTTGCTCAGTGTTCGTAAATGACGTCATTTGATGTTACATCGATATCTGTTATCATTGTCAAGTGGAGTCAGCCGGCCCGGGGAACTTGACCATCGACGGGCTGGCCGCCGCTGCCCGCACCACCACCAGGCGCATCCGCTCGCTGCAGACCCTCGGCCTGCTCCCCCACCCGGTGCTCCGCGGTCGCACCGGCCTCTACGACCGTGGGCATCGAGACCGCCTGCAAGCCATCCTGAACTTGCAGGCTCAGGGGTTCTCGCTCGAGTCGCTCAGCCTCCTCTTCGACGCCCTGGACGCGGGGCGTTCACTCGCCTCGGTGCTCGGGGTCGCGGAGCCCGAGGCGCCGCACGGCGAGGCGGACACCGACCCGGATTCGGCCGAGCTCTACGGCTTCGCCGAGCTGCAGCCAACCAACCTCGCGGCCCCGAGAGGACGAGCGCTCCTCTCGGTGGTCCCGACCACGGTATGGGACGAGAGCGAGGCTTCGTAGGCCCATCGGCGCGGCGGCGGACCGTCGGGCATCATGCTCTCGGTAGGGTCGGGCGGCGTGCCCGATCACCCCGCCGTCCCCTTGCTGCGCTGGGACAAGGCGTCCGAACACGGAGCCTTCGTCGCCGTGACGACTCGCCACGGCGGCGAGTCCGCGGCCCCCTACGACTCCCTCAACCTGGGCCTCCATGTGGGCGACGACCCCGGGACGGTCGTCGACAACCGGCGCCGCGCCGCGGCGGCCTTCGGCGTCGCGCTCGACGCCGTGGTCTTCGCCCGCCAGGTCCACGGGGCCACCGGCGTGCTCGTCGGGCGCGACGATCGGGGCCGTGGGACCGCCTCCGAAGACGACGCCGTCGACGGCGCCGACATCCTCGTCACCGTCTCGCGCGGGGTCACGCTCGCCATCCTGGTGGCCGACTGCGTCCCGCTGGCGCTGGTCGATCCGAAGGCCGGCGTCCTGGCGGCCGTCCATGCCGGTTGGCGCGGCACGGCGGCTGGGGTCGTCGGCCGCGCCATCGGCGCCATGACCGACCACGGCGCCGAAGTCGGGCGGGTACACGCCTTCCTCGGACCGGCGGTGCACCCGGACCACTATCAGGTCTCCGAGGAGGTGGTCCGGGCGTTGTCCGACGCGGTGCAGCCCAGCGCCCTCGACCCTGCCGTGGCACGGCCCGATGGTCCGGGTCACTGGCTGGTCGACCTGGTCGCGGCCAATCGCCAGCAGCTCATCGCAGGCGGGGTCCCGAGCGACCACATCACCGACAGCGGCGCCACCACCTCCGACGAGGCGTTCTTCAGCCACCGCGTGCAGCGGCCGTGCGGGCGATTCGCCCTGCTGGCCCGTCTCGCCGGTTGAGGCCGGTCCGGGCCGGGCGCCGCCGTAGCATGGGCAGGTCCGGATCGCCGGACCACCCCACCTGCATGCCACCACCCGACCGGTTCCGCTACGACGGTTACAGCATCGACCCGGCGGACTCGGTCGTCGTGTGCCGGTACGCCACGGATGCGCACGTCTTCACCGAGCGCTTCGCATTCGCACACGGCGGCAACTGGGACGACCCGGCGGTCGTGGCCGCCGTGCGCATCCTCTACCTGCTGGCCGGCGTCTCGTACTACAAGACCTCGGCCGCCCCCCTGATCGACCTGGGCGAGTTGCAGACGAGCGCGCCCGAGCGGGACTTCCTCCGCAACTTCTACGTCAACGGCCTCGGTGAGTTCGCCTATCGCAATGGCATCGACCTGCGCGGCGTGCGGGTGGAGGGCCCCGAAGCGTGTGCGGCATCGCCGCCGCGCTACGAGCCCGACCCGGGGCGCCCCCTCATTCCTTTCGGCGGTGGGATCGACTCCATCGTGACGGTGGCGTCGCTGGTGGCGGACCGCCCGGACGCCGCACTGTGTGTGGTCGAGCCGCCCAACCAGCGCTTTGCCGCCATTGAGGACGCCGCCGCCGTCACCGGGCTGCCCGTGGCGCGCATCGTGCGCACCATCGACCCCCTGGTCCGGCGCTCTCCCCAGCTCGGGTTGCTCAACGGGCACGTGCCCGTCACGGCGATCGTCGGTGCGGCCGCGCTCGTGGCGGCCGTTCTCGACCGGCGCGACGCCGTCGTGCTGTCCAACGAGTGGTCGGCCTCCGTGCCCACCCTCGTGACCGACGGACTCGCCGTGAACCACCAGTGGTCCAAGAGCGCCGACTTCGAGCAGGCATTCGGCGACCTCGTCCTCTCGACGCTGGGACCGCACATCTCCGTGTTCTCCTGGCTCCGCCCACGCAGCGAGCTGTGGGTGGCCCAACGGTTCGCCGGCCTCACGCCGTACCACCACACCTTTCGCAGTTGCAATCGCGCCTTCCACCAGGACCCTGATGAGCGGCTCGACCACTGGTGTGGCCGCTGCGACAAGTGTTGTTTCGTCGATCTCGTCCTCGCACCGTTCATGGACCGCGACCGGCTCGAAGCCGTGTTCGCCGGCGACGAGCCCCTGCAGAACCCCGACAACGAGGAGCCCTTCCGGACCCTGCTGGGCCTGAGCACCGGCGTCAAGCCGTTCGAGTGCGTCGGGGACACCGACGAATGCCGGGCGGCCCTCGTGCTGACAGCGCAACGGCCGGACCGCGCCGCCTCCGAGCTCGTGGCGCGGCTGCGCGCCGAGCTGGCCGACGCCGCACCCGCCGACCCCGCCGCCCTGCTCCAGCCGCGGGGCACCCATCGCATTCCGGATCGCTATGCACCGACCGATCTCCTGGTCCGCACTCGCTGACGCGTCCGTCGGCGTCTGGGGGCTCGGCGTCGAGGGACAGGCCAGTATTCGCCTGCTGCGATCCATGGGCCGCGACGCGGTGCTGGTCGACGACGCACCCGCCGCGCCGGCGATCGACGGGGTGGAGGTCCTGGCCACCGGCGGCGGCGGGCTGCATGCACTGACCCGCTGCGACGTCGTGGTCAAGGGCCCGGGCATCAGCCGCTACCGCCCCGAGGTGGCGCAACTCGAGGAGGCGGGGGTCGCGGTCTGCGGCGGCCTCGGCCTGTTCATGGCCGAGGCGGATCCGACCCGCGTGGCCTGCATCACCGGGACGAAAGGGAAGAGCACGACGACGGCACTGGCCGTGCACCTCCTGACCGGGCTGGGCGTGCGCGCCCGTGCCGGCGGGAACATCGGTCTCCCGCCCTGGGACCCCGCCGGTGGCCCGGCACCGGACTACTGGATCGTCGAGACCTCGAGCTTCCAGGTCCCCGACCTGCAGAACGGACCCGCCGTGGTGGCCGTGACGTCCTTGTCACCGGACCACCTCGACTGGCACGGGACGGTCGAGCGCTACTACGCCGACAAGTTGTCACTGTGCACCAAACCCGGGGTGCAGCTGGCCCTTGCCGACGACAGTGACGACCAACTACGCGCCCAGGCCCGGCTCCTGGGCCCACATCAGCGTTGGGTGAGCAGCTCCGACGTGGAGCGGGACACCCGCTGGTCGGCCGCTCTCGGCTTGACCGGGCCGCACAACGCGCGCAACGCCTCGGTGGCGCGCGCCGTGCTCGAGGGGCTCGGCATCCCCGGCGCGTCGGACGAGGATCGGCTCGCCCACGCCGCACAGGGTTTCGACGGGCTGCCCAGCCGGTGCCGCTCGCTGGGCTCGGTCGGCGCGGTCGAGTTCGTCGACGACGGCCTGTCGACCAACGTGTTGCCCGCTCAGGCCGCGCTGCAGGCGTTCGCCGACCGCCCCGTGGCGCTCCTCGTCGGTGGGCACGACCGGGGGCTCGACTACGCGCCCCTCGGCCGGACGCTCGCGGCCCGCACCGCACCGACGCTCGTCGTCACCATGCCGGACAACGGCCCGCGCATCGGGCAGGCCGTACGGGACGTCACGGGCGGACAGCTCGAGGTGCGCGACGCACCGAGCCTGGACGCCGCGGTCGCGGCCGCGTTCGAGTGGGCCCCGCCCGGTGGCGTGGTGCTGCTCTCGCCGGCGGCGCCCAGTTTCGGGCGCTTCGCCGACTACCGGGAGCGCTCGGCGGCCTTCGCGCAGGCCGCCGCCCGGCTGGGGACGCTCAGCTGAGCAGCTTCAGCAGCGTGCGCCGACGGGCGCCAGCTCGTCGCGCTCGCTGAGGAAGAGCCACCACGAGTCGGCGGAGACGGTCGCGGCCGCCAGCACCACGTCGGGGTCGGCCTCCAACGCCGTGAGGGCCTCCATGGACCACCCTGCGTGGTCCACCTCCTGGGTGCGATGCACGTCCCAGAAGCTGGTGCCCTCGTCGTCGAACCCGTAGTGGCGGCGCAGACCGTCGCCCTTGGAGCGGGCGATGTCGGCCGCCTGGACCTCGTAGGCGGCCACCATGGCCAGGGCGGCCGCAGGGTCGTTCGACGCCGTCGTCCGCACGACGGCCAGCAGGGCGGCCGTCGAGGGCGTCGCCGGCGCGTCCGGTGCGGCGCCGGCTGCCGCCGCGAAGGTCTCGAAGAGCTCCGCATGCGGTTCGGGCGAGCCGAGTTCATCGGCCAGATTCGCCTCCACGAGGTCTCGGGCGCGACCCGGCGGCAGCGCGTCGGCGATGGTCGCCAGCGTCACCGGGAGCTCGCGCTCAATGTGGCGGTACTGCTCCGCGTAGGCGGCCAACTCACCCTCGGCGAGGGTGCCGGCTTCCCAGCGGCGGTAGAAAGGGTGGCTCAGCAAGTGACGCCCGACAATCGCCTCCGCAAGCACCTCGTGCATCGGTAGCGTGTGCATCGGCGCACCTTATCCGCTCCCCGCCGGCCGTCAACTGGCCCGCTCAGGGGTCCAGCAGCGGCCACAATCTGGGTGTGCTCACCCTGGTGTGGTTCGTGGTGGGTGGGCTCGTCGGTTGGGCCGCGGCCCGCGGCGGACCGGCCGTGCAGCGGGCCTGGCCCGTCTTCCTCCGCGTGCAGATCCTGGCCACGTCGGCCACGCTGTCGCTGGTGGCCGCCTGGCGGCTGACCTCGGCCGGCGAACTCTTGGGGCCCCTGGCGCTGTCGGCCGGGATGTGGCTCCTCCTGGGGGCGACGCTGATCTCCCGGGGCGCGCGCAGCCCCGGCCAGAGCTCGCTCGAGGCCTGGGCCGTGACCCCCAACGCCAGCTTCTGGGTGGTTCCGACCGCGGCCGCCTTCGCCGGCTCCACCGGGACGATGATCGCCGTGCTGGCCAACGTGATCACCACCGCCTGGAACGCCGTGGCCGTCCACCTCATGCGACGAGACGCCCCTTTCCACCAGCGCCGCTCCACCACCTGGGTCGACCAGTCCCCGGTCCTGGCCTCCCTGGTCGGGCTCCTGCTCCACCTCCTCGGACCGGCTCCGGCCTGGACCTCCGACGTCCTGACCCTGGCCGGCCCGCTCTTGGCCTTCTCGGGCGCCGCCCTGTTCACGGGATCGGTCATCCATCCGCACAACCTGGCCGTGCCGCAGACCGAGCACGCCCTGCGTCGCTGGGGCTGGCTCACGGTGCTACGGATCGCCTACTACGCAGTGGTGGCAGCGGCGGCGGCACTGGCCGGGTCCACCGCGCTGACCGTGGTGGCCGTCCTCACGGCGCTGAGCGCGCCGTCGTTCCAGCCCATACAAATGTCGGTCCTCTACGGCTACCGCTCCGAAGTTGTCGTGGTCGCAGTTCGCTGGGGCTGGATCCTGGCCCCGCTGGGTCTCGTCGCGGCGGCGCTCATCCGCTAGGACGGCGCAGCGCAGCGCGCCGTCAGCGCCCCCGCAGAATCCGATCGAGCTGGGCGATGGTGAGCGGGTCGTGGACCGGGGCGGGGTGCCCGGGGCGGAGGCCGTCGAGCCCGAGTTCGAGGAAGCGCAGGGACGGCTTGGAGGATTTCGTGTCGCAGACGTCCGCGATGGAGCGCACCGCCATGAGCAGCACGACGATGTCGGCCACCTCGATGTCGGGGCGGACCGACCCGGCGCCCTGGCTGCGGTGGAGGATCTCCTCGAGCAGAGGAGCCGTCCGGCCGAGCCCCGTCCCGCTCGTCCTCCACGGCGGCGCCGAAATCGTCGCCCGCCAGCAGCTGGGCACCGCAATGCAACGGCGCACGAATTCGAAGACTCCTTCCTCGGCGGCCACGTCGGCGAGGACCGCCTCCGCGATCTGGCGTTTGCGCTCCTGGGCCGCCTCCACCACAGCGTCGAGAAGATCGGCCTTGGTGGGGAAGCGGCGGTAGAGGGTCCCAACGCCCACATCGGCCCGCAAGGCGATGTCCTCCATGGAGGCCTCGTAGCCGTGCTCGGCAAAGGAGTCGCGCGCCGCGCCCAGGATCCTGGTCAGGTTGACCTCGGCGTCCCGCCGCAGGGGCCGCGGCTCCACGATGCCCATAGCGGAACGGGCGGCGGCGCTCCGCGTCACGCCAGGTCCTCGGGCCCGAAGGCGATGGAGCCGACGATGACCTCGGCCTCCGCCGTGAGCGCCGGGTGCGGCTCGCGTTCGACGATGGAGGGCACGGTCCGCTTGGGGATGGTGAGCGCGGCGAGCGCGGCGACGACCAGAGCGAGCCCGCTGACGGCGAACGCGAGCAGGTAGCCGCGTTCCTTGGGCAGGCCTCCGGGCTCGAGCCCGCTCACGACGAGACTGGTGGCGATGCCACTGCCCAGCGCGGCGCCGATGTTGCGGATGTTGGTGTTCATGCCGGTGGCCACGCCGGTCTGTTGTGGGGGCACCGCTTCAATGATGAGGTTCGCCATGCTGGCGAAGCCCATGGCGATCCCGATGCCGAGCAGGCCCGTGGCGGCGTAGACCAACCACTGATCGTCGTGGTCCACGATGAGCAACAGGTAGCTCGAGGCGGTGACGAGCGACCCGACAACGAGCACCATCTTCGACCCGAACGCCTTCGACAGACGCCCGGTCATGGGCGCCACGATCACCATGGCGACGGCGAACGGCGCCAGGTAGAGCCCCGACTGGGTGACGGACGCACCGAATCCGTAGCCGGCGCGGGTAGGTGTCTCGGTGAACTGCGGCAGCGTGATGAACATGGCGAACATGCCGAACCCGAAGAGCAGCGCGGCAAGGTTGGTGCTCGCCACCGCGGGAATGCGCATCATCTTCATGTCGACCAAGGGCGCGTCGGAGCGGTTCTCCGAGACGACCCAGAGAACGATGAGGACCGCGGTGGCCCCCAGCAGGGCGATGACCGTCGTGTCGCCCCAGCCCCAGAGGGGCGCATAGGAAATGGCGAGCAGGCCCGTCACCAGCCAGGCCGACATGAGGACCGCCCCGAGCCAGTTGATACGGCCCGGCGATCGCACAGGCGACTCGGAGACGAAGACGAAGGTGGCGACCGTCGCGATGGCCGACATGATCATCGGGATCCAGAACAGCCAGTGGTAGTTCAGGTGCACGAGGATCGGGCCGGCCAGCACGATCCCCGCTCCCGCCCCCGCGCCGAGGATGGCCGACATGACACCGATGGCGCCCGCCACCCGTTCGGCGGGGAACTCGTCGCGGATGATCCCGAAGGCGAGGGGGAAGATGGCGCCGCCCGTGCCCTGAATCACCCGGCCCACCAGCATGACGGGCAGGCTGGTCGCCAGCGCGCTGATCAGCGAGCCGACCGTGAGGGCGAGCAGGACGGCGACGATGATCTTCTCCTTGCCCAGCATGTCCCCGACGCGCCCGAGGATCGGCGTCGCAATGGCGGCGCTGAGCAGATACGCGGTGAGGAGCCAACTCGCACCGCTCTCCGACGTGTGCAGCGTCTGTTCCAGCTGTGGGATGGCCGGGATGATCAGCGATTGCAGGAGGGCGAAGGCGAGGGCGGCCGTGCCGAGTACGGCAAAGGTGAGGGCGTAGTTGGTGCTTCGTGTCGCCATGCCGATCCGATCGCCAGAGACGGAATGCCTTGTTCCGTTTAGGCTAACAGAAGCGGAACGTGGTCTTCCGGAACCGGGCCCGCGGCGACGAGCGCGGCGATCAGCCTGCGGCCATCCCCACCACCGGCCTGTTCAGCACGATGGAGCCGGTCGAGCCGTAGAAGTTGGCGTCGCCGTAGTTGAAGATGCCCCCGTCGGTCGCCACGAGCCAGTAGCCACCTCCGTCTGGAGTCGGGGCCATGCCCACCACCGGCTTGTTCAACGCGATCGAACCGGCCGAACCATGGAAGGGTGCATCCCCGTAGTTGAAGATGCCTCCGTCGCTCGCCACCAGCCAGTACCCGCCGCCGTCCGACGTGGCGGCCATACCGACCACCGGCTTGTTGAGATGGATGGATCCCGTCGATCCGTGGAACGACGCGTCGCCGTAGGAGAAGATGCCTCCGTCGCTGGCGACCAGCCAGTAGCCGCCACCGTCGTGCGTCGCCGCCATGCCCACGATCGGCGCGTTGAGATGGAGCGACCCGGTCGAGCCGAAGAACTTGGCATCGCCGTAGTTGAAGATGCCCCCGTCGCTGGCGACCAGCCAGTACCCGCCACCGTCCGGCGTGGCCGCCATGCCCACGATCGGCTTGTTCAGCGGCAACGAGCCAGCGGAACCGTAGAACTGGGCATCACCGTAGGAGAAGATCCCCCCGTCGCTCGCCACCAGCCAGTACCCGCCGCCGTCGTGCGTCGCCGCCATACCCACCATGGGCTTGTTCAGGGCGATGGAGCCGGTGGATCCGCAGAAGGCAAGGCTCCCGTAGTTGAAGACGCCGCCGTCCGAGGCGACCATGTAGTACCCGTAAGGCGAAGCCGGCGCAGTGCAGGGGACCTGACCGGTGAGGCTGGGGAGCGAGGTGGGCGCGACAAAGAGCTGCCGCGCCGCGCCACAGGAATAGCTGGTGCACCCCGCCGAGCCGCCCTGCCACGCCGCGTAATCGAGCCACCAATTTCCGCTGGCGTCGGAGAAGAGCGCACCGCCGCCGGGACCGAGCACCGAACCATAGGTGGTCAGGATCTGGCTCTGAGCACCGCATGGCCCGAGCGGCCCGCTGCATGCGGTGATCCCCTGGGAATACCCCGTGCTGGTGTACACGCCGGCCGAGAACGCGAGGTAGTAGCCGCCGCCCGCCGCAACCATCGACGGGTCCTCCACGGTCGTCTCCCACGGATAGGAGACCGTGTTGTTGGTGAGCAACATGGTGGGCGTTGATCCCGGCGCGAAACCCGTGCCCGCAGCGTTCAGCTGCTGCGACCAGATGTAGGCGGGCGCCGATGAACCGCCGTCGTTCTGCTTCCAGACGAGGTAGGCGACACCCGTGCTGGGGTCGACAAAGGGCTGGGGGTCGATGGAGCCCGTCGTCTGACATTCGACGGGGCCGCCCGACGCGTCGCTGAATTGCACGTTGGTGGGTGAGATGGACGCTGCGGTGGCCACGGCCAGGCAGTCAAAGCCGGAGTCCGACGCGTGACCCGACTGGGCCGCGTCGTAGAACATCACCCAGTGGCCGTCGTATTCGAAGACGCCCGGCGAGGTCTGGGTGTTCGCCGCCTCCCACGACGAAGGGCTCGGCAGGGCCGTCGAGCCGTAGCAGCGTCCCGTGTACGGCCCGTAGCCCGAATTGGGAGCGCTCGAGACGAGGGCCGCAATGTTGTTGCCGAGCGCGTTGCCCGTCGTGAAGGCGTAGTACGTCCCGCCCGAGTAGACGACCTGAGGGTCGGCCGCGTCGCCGCTTCCCTCGTAGTTGTACGCGGGCGTCCCGGTTCCGCAGTTCGGCGGGTAGAAGGCCGGCCCGGCGCCCGAGGCCACTGACACGTGCGGGGTCGCCGCCGAGGCCAGCGCGGACGATGCCAGAGGGAGGGCGATCGATGCCGCCAGCGTCAGGATCAGGCCGCCGAAACCGGCTCCAGCCAGGCTGCTCATCCGCCTCATGCGTCGTCTCGCCTTCGTCGGTGTCGGTTGTCGGTCCCGGAAAGCGGGCATTCCTCCGACGATGCCCCACAGCGCCGTGTCGGACAAATTGCACCGGAGCCAGGGCAGGGACCGGGCCCGCCGTGCGCAGCCCGTACCCGCTTCGGGCCCCAGGTAATCCTCCGCAGCGGGTTGGGGCCCGCTGTTGCGTCAGCGTTGGTACAAGAGCACGTCAGCCGGCACGACGTCACGGATCACCCGTTACTGGGTTGCAGATCAACCGTGATCGATCTGGGACAGATCAGGCGTGGCAATGCATTGACTGGAGCCTGAGAGGAGATTCGAACTCCTGACCTGCGCATTACGAGTGCGCTGCTCTACCGACTGAGCTACCCAGGCAATCGCCGTATCCGAATTCCGGAGGCCTCGTTCGGACCCTCGGTTCCGGAACCGGCCCAACATGGTAGACGCCGAAAGACACGCGCCCAGCGAACCGACCGGCGGGCCGCTGATCCGGTGCCCGGCGGAGGCATGAACTGGTCGGACTCCCTCTCAAGTCGGTCTCGGGCGCTGTCGATACCTTGCTCGACATGACCCCGTCCGACGCACCACGCAACGGAAGAGCGGGTGGCGGAGGTGGCGGCACGGCCGCCTCGGGCGCTCCTCCAACCGAGGCCCAGGCCATTGCCCGCGCCGCCTGGACCGTCGCCACCACCGCGGGCACGACGCCCCTGTCGACTGCAGACGAGCGCGGCATCACAGGCGCCCTCTCCACGGTCTTCGGCTATCACGAGCCCGTCAACCTCGGGGCGCTGACGCGGATCGCCTCGGGCGAGCTGGTGCGGACGATCACCGACCCCGAGCGGCGGCTCGAGCTCATCCGAGTCCTCGCCGTGCTCGCGCTTCTCGATGGCGGCGTCGAGAAGGACAAGCTCGGCCTCGTGGTGGACATGGCCACGGCGCTCCATGTCCAGGCCGAGTTCGTCGACGCGCTCACCCAGCTGCGCCTGGACCATGCCCGCTGGGCCGGCTTCGACATGATCCGTGCGAACACCATGACCATCCCCGGCCTCCCGTGGCAGCCCGACGATCCCTACGGCCCCTTTCACCCCTACGGCGGCGACGCCCAGGACCCGGTGCTCGTGGCCCGGTTCGACCGCCTGGTCGACCTTCCCCAGGACTCGCTGGGCAACGCGCTCTACCACCACTACAAACGCAACGGGTACACCTGGCCCGGGGACCCCGACGGCTTGGCCGAGCTCTGGGCCATCAACCACGACTGCCTGCACCTGCTGTCGGGCTACTCCACGTCGGCCCAGGGTGAGCTGCTCGTCGCCGCCTTCACCGGTGGGCAGTTCGACCCCGGCGTGGACTTCATGGAGAGCCATGTGCTGCCCACGATCATGATCTACCACCTCGGGATCGACATCAACAAGGGACTCAACGCCGGCGACAAGGCACGGATGGAAGCCGATCCGGACTGGGCGGACAACTACGAGGGCAACGTCCACCTGGGCCTCGACGCCGCCAAGCTCTGGGTGGCCATCGCCCGCGGCCGGGCCATGACGGAGAATCTCTACTCGGGCCACTGGGACTTCTGGGCCCACGCCCCCGAGCCACTCGAGGACCTCCGCTCGCGCTGGTCCATTCCGCCGCTCGACCCGGCCATGGCCGCCCTCGACGACGACCAGATCCACCGGGAGGACTACGAGCGGCCGGGCCTGCCCGCGCCCGGGCTCGTCTACGCCCCCGATATCGCCGATCGCGCTCCCTGACGGCTCAGCGCGGCTCTGCAACAGCCCTGCAATCACGCTGCAAGCGGTCGGGCGCAGACTGGTTGGCGGCCGAAGACGTGGCGGGACACATGGACCCGCAGCAGGAGGAGCTGAAGTCGTGGTATCCACCATGGGGACACAGGCGACGGTGGAGCGCTTGAAAGCTGTTGACCTGCTGCGGAACTGCACCCACGCGCAGCTGCAGGACGTGGCCCAGCTGGCTGAGCGGGTCCAGGTGGGCAGGGGTGAAGTGCTGGCCCGCGAGGGGCGGATCGCCCGGGAGTTCTTCTTGATCCTCACCGGCTCGGTGGCGGTGACCCAGCAGGGTCGACGGGTGAACACCCTGGGTGCGGGCGAATTCTTCGGCGAGCTGGCGGCCATGGATCCGGGCCCGCGCAATGCCACGGTGACGGCGTTGACCGATCTCGACGTGCTCATCATCGGTCCCCGCGAGTTCTCCGCCATGGCCGACATCCCCGGCTTCCGCGACGCACTGTTCCGCAGCATGGCGAGACGGTTGCGGACCGCGGAGGGCCGCCTGGCGGCTGCGCTCGAGGCCCCGGACCGTGCCCGGCACCGGGGGAAGGTGTCTCCGGCGTCTCCCCGGCTGTGACCTTCGGCCCTTCGGGAGGACCGGGGTCCCGGACGCCCCAGCAGGACCCGCCCAGCGCATACCCTGACGGCGCGGGGTAGAGCTCTCCGCCACGGGGAGCGCACATGAGCGGAGACGACAAGCGAGGCGAGCCGGCCGCACCCGAACGCCTGCAGGGCGTGCCCTGGTTCGCCGCCTGCACCGACGAGCAGCTCTTCGAGATGGCGCGCATCGCCGAGCGACTCCGGATTCAGGCGGGCGAGGTCATCCTGCGCGAAGGGCGCCTCGGCCGCGAGCTCTTCGTCATTTTGGAGGGGACGGCCACCGTCACGCGCGAAGGGCACGTGGTGAACATCCTCCACGCCGGTGACTACTTCGGCGAGTTGGCGGCCATTGAGGCGGCGCCGCGCAGCGCCACCGTGCACGCGACAACGGACCTCGATGTTCTCATCGTCGGGCCGCGGGAGTTCGAGTCCATGATGGAGGTCCCGGGCTTCCGCAACGCCCTGCTCAGCGGCATGAGCCGGCGTATTCGCGAAGCCGACGACAGGCTGGCGGCGTACGACGAGGAGGGGCGTCCCATGCCGGGCTCACCCGGTGGGGAGGCTGCGCCGCACTGACGTCCGCGTCAGTCGGGTTTGGCGGCCAGCCCTGCCAGCCGGTGCAGCCCCATGGACAACGCTGATTCTTCCGCGCTGCGCAGCAGCACGGCGACGCGCTCCTCGTCACCGGTCGGCCGGCGCTGGCGCAATATTCGGGCCAGCTCCACCTCCGCCGCGGCCACAAAAGGTGGCGAGCCCATGCGACGGGCCAGACGCAGAGCTGCCTCGTGGTGCACCTCGGCGAGTGCGAGGTCGCCCATGGTCCCCGCCAGGAGTCCGAGGTAGTGGTCGGCCGGCCCCAGGCACGCCGCGGCCGGCGCGCGGACCACGATCACGGTTCCGGCGTATCGTCGCATGGCCTCGTGGAGGGGGGAGGCGAAGTCACTCGCCAATGGACCGAGCATGCTGCAGGCCGCGGCCGCCATGGCCAGTGACACGCCCTCGGTCTGATCATCCGCCACGTTCTCCCACCCGAGCTCGGCCAGCGAGCGCAGTTGGACCAGCGACGCCTCGACATCGCCGACCTCGGCATGGACCAGCGCCAGCGCCGCCGGCACGGTGTGGTAGTCGGTCGGGGTCTGTGCGACGACCTCCCGGAACATCCGGCCGGGCCCGCTCAGGTCGCCGCGCTGCCACCAGGTCCACAGCATCAGCGCACCGTAGAAGCTCAGCGCGAGTTCGTTGTGACCCTCGGACACCTCCAAAGCGTGTTGTCCGAGCTGCTCCGCCCGCTCGAAGCGACCCTCCAACAGCGCCATCATCGCCATCACGTTGAAGGCGTACGACGCCTCGAGCGGATGCACCGGCCCGCTGTCGCGGGCACGGAACCGGGCGATCTCCTCGTTCACGGAATCGACGTGGCCCTGGGCCAGCAGCTCGCGGATACGCCACATGTGCCCGTGAACGGCCAGGAGCTCGTCGCCGATGTCGTCGGCGATCTCACCGAGCTCCGTCCCCGTGGCGAGCCGCTCGGGCGCCGCCCCGACATCCCACAGCGCATGCATGCCGCAGCGTTGAGCGCGTACCCGAGCGCCACGCGGTCCCCGAGTCGCCGGGCCATGGCGACCGCATCGTTACTGAGGGCGAGCGAGCGTCGAAGATTTTCGGTAGCCGGCACTTTGGTCCGGTACACGATCACGAGACCGAGTCGGGCCGTCACCATGGCGCGGAGATGCGAGTCCTTGCCCTCGGGTAGTGCCGCCAGGGCCTCCTCCAGAAGGCGGATCTGTTCCTCGTCGGCTCGCACAATGCCGAGATAGCTCAGCGGACCGGCACGCAGGGCGGCGGCGGCGAGACGATCGGCATCGCCCAGGGACCGCGCCAGCGTGGCCGCCCGTTCGAGGTTGGTGTTGGCCGACGCACTGTCGCCCGCCCGATTCTGGGCCTCGGCGAGGGCGATGAGGACGTCACAGCGCGCCTCGGGGGTGGAGGAGCCGAACTGCTCGGCCACTTCCAGGCTGCGGATGAAATGCTCCGCGGCCTCTTCGAATGCCAACAGGCGGAGCGCGCGTTCGCCCGCGGCCCGGCAGTAGTGGGTGGCCTTGTCCGCGTCGGCCAGTGCCGCGCCCATGGAGAAGTGGTGGGCCAGCTCGTTGACGTAGGTGTCCAGCTCGCCGGCGTGCACTCGCTCCGTGGCGACGGCGATCTCGTGGTGGTACCGCACCCGCCTCCCGCGCAGGAGCTCGCCGTAAATCGCGTCCCGCACGAGCGTGTGGGTGAAGGCGTAGCGGCCGAGGAACTCCTGGCCGACGCGGCGGAGAAGGCGTGATTCCTCGGCCCGGTCGAAGGCGTCGAGCTGTCGCTCCGGGGTCAGCTCGGCCGCCTCGGCGACAACGCCCGCCTCGAACTCGGTGCCGGCCACGGCGGCCGCCTGCAGCAGGTAGATCACGTCCTCGGGCAGCCGCGAGACGCGCCGTGCCACGAGTTCGCGGATCGCTTCGGTCGGGCTCAGGTTCGGCGGAACGGGTGCCTCCCCCTCCTCGGCCTGCTCGGCCTCCCGGTAGCCCAACTGGCGGAGGAGCTCGTCGAGGAAGAGGGGGTTCCCATCGGTCAGCCGGCAGAGCTGGGGGACGAGGTCTGCCGGGGTGTTCGGCCACCCCCGCACCAGCTCCTCCACCCCTGCGCTGCTCAACCCCCGCAGGTGCACGGTGGCCACCGGGTGCACCGCGCGAAGATCCGCCAGCATGGCGCGCAGCCTGTGTGCTGCCGGCACCTCGGTGTCGATGAACATGCCCACCACGCCGAGCTTGGCGTCGTCGACACCCCGCAGCACGTGGCGCAGCAGCAGCAGGGTCGGCTGGTCTGCCGCGTGCAGGTTGTCGATCACCAGCAGGACGGGGCCGCCGGACGCCAGCTCGTTGAGCGTCGCCACCACGGCCTCGAAGAAACGGAAGCGCTCCCTTTCGGGATCACCACCCTCCTCCTCGCCCACCGGCGCGTACTCGCGCAGCCGCACGACCAGGCGGGAGAGCTCGGCGAGCTGCCAGTCGGGCATGCGCGAAATGCGGTCCGCCGAGAGTGACTGGAAGTAGCGGCCCAGCCCCTCGGCGAAGGGCTGGAACGGCGCCACCGGATCCTCGTCGCAGCGGCCCCAAAAGACCAGCCGACCCTCCGCCTCGACTGCGTGCGCCAGGTCGACGACGAGACGCGTCTTGCCGATACCCGGGTCGCCGTCGACCAACAGGAGGCGCCCGGCGCCTTCGCCGACCGAGGTCCACCAGGCACGCAGGAGCGCCGACTCGTGGGCCCGGCCCACCAGCGGGCCCTCCCGCTGGGACACCGGCACCCGGACCTGGTAGGGCGAAGACGACGATTGGGTCGAGTCCCCGTGAGCGGGGCCGGGGCCGGATTCGGGCGGGGCCACGAAGTCCAGCGCCGGGTCCTGGGCCAGGACGGCGTGCTCCAACCAGGACACGTCGTGCCCCGGCTCGATCCCCAGCTCGTCGACCAGGACGGCCCGCAGGTCCTGGAACACCCTCAGCGCCTCCGCCTGGCGGCCGCAGCGGTAGAGGGCCAGCATCCGCTGCGACCACAGGCGCTCGCGCATGGGGTTGGCGCTGGTCAAGGCTTCCAGCTCGCCCGTCACCGCCTCGTGCTGTCCCAGCGTGAGCTCGGCGTCCATCCGCGTCTCGGTGGCCAGCAGCCGCAGTTCTTCCAGGCGGCGTGCCTCGGCCCGGGCGAACGGTTCGTCGCGGACCTCGCTGTAGGCCGGTCCGCGCCAGAGCGCCTCGGCCTCGGAGAGCAGCCGCACACAGTCGCTCGGGCGCCGGCGGGCCAGCTGGACGCGGCCCTCTGCCACCAGGCGTTCGAGCCGGAAGGCGTCCGTCGCCTCGGCAGGGAGGTCCAGGAGATACCCCGGTGCCCGCGTCACGATGACGTCCTCGGGCGCACCGGCATCGCGTATGCGCTTGCGCAGACGCGAGATCGTCGAGCGCATCGCGATCTCGGCCCCCGGGCCTACGTTGTCGTGCCACAAGGAATCAACGAGGCGATCCACCGAGACGATCATGTGGCGGTCGATGAGGAGCCGGGCGACGAGCGCCCGCGCCTTCACACCCCCGATATCGATGGGCAGCCCGTCCCAGGCGATCTCGACCGGACCGAGCACCCGGATCTCCAAGCGCTGGGAAGGAACTTCGCCTTCGGCCACCATGCATCCACTCGCTTCCGCCACCCTGGGGAGGTCCGGCGAGACTCTAATGCTGCAGGCCCTGACGCGCCGTTGACGGCAGGTGAGGACCGCGTCAGGCCCCGGAGGGGTGCCTGCCTGCCCTGGCCCAGACGGCTTCAGGCCGCCAACGCCGCCAGGCGCACGAAGAGGGACTGCACCAGAAGGGTCTCGTTGGGATTGCGCGGCAGCGCTGCCGCCGTCTCGGTGATCAGGCCCACGGCCTCCGTGGCGCTGCGGACGTCCGGGTCGCCCACCACCATGGTTCCCCCGGCGGCCCCGACGACGCGACCGCGGTACGCCCGGGCCAGCACCCCGAGCCCCGCTCGCAGAGCGTCGGTGCGGAAACGGCGCTCCTCGCGCTGGTGCTGGTCGACGATCTCCTTACGCCCGGGGAGCCCGCGCTCGCCCATCTCCTTGGCGGCTGCGGTCAACGACTCGATCTCGCGGGCGTGGGCGGCGCGCAACGGCTCCACCGCCCGGTCGGCCGACTCCAGGACGCGCCGGGTCATCCCGGCCGCCGTCATCCCCGCCGCGGTCAGCTCCTCCGGCACCGAGGACCACAGCGCGACGCGCGCCGCGACGTCGGGGTCGTCGACCATGACGCGTGCCCGTTCGGGATTGCCGCCACTGCTGTCCGCCACCACCGCCGCCATGTCGGGTGGCACCCCCGAGTCCGTGAGCCACTGCACCAAGTCGGCCCGCGGCACGGGTGGGAAGGCGACCTCGACGCAGCGGCTGGCGACCGTCGCCAGCTCAGGGATGACATCGTCCGCCAGCAGCACGAAGACCGTGGCGCCGGGAGGCTCCTCGAGTGTCTTCAAGATGGCGGGCGCCCGCAGCGCGGCGAGATGCGCGTCGAGGACGACGATCACCTGGCGCGCCCGCGTGCAGCGGGCGCCGCTGCGCCAACGCGACCACCTGGCGCAGCTCACCGATGGAGACCGATGCGCCGCTGCGGCGCACGACGTGCAGATCGGGCTCGGTGCCCGCCAGGGCCGCCCGGCAGGTTGCGCACTCCCCGCAGCCCCCTTCGGGGCACAGGAGCGCCGCGGCAAACCCGTAGGCCGCCGCGAGCCCACCGTTCCCGGGCGGGCCCCGGAAGAGGTAGGCGTGCACGGGATTGGCTGCCGCGGCGCGCAGGGCCGCCACGGCTGCGTCCTGCGACACGACGCCGGCGAAGAGCTCGGCGACGGGCCGGTCCGCCGTCACCGGCGCCCGGCGGGCGCGTCACCGAGTCGTTGGCGCACGCAGGCCACGATATGCGCCGTGAGCGCCGCCACCTCCAGCGTCCCGTCGACCACGAGCCAGCGGTCCGGGTCCAGTGCCGCCTGGGTCAAGAACCCCTCGCGCACCCGCGCCGCGAAGTCCGGCCCGAGACGCTCCATCCGGTCGGCACCACGCCGGCCCTGCGCGGCCAGGCGATCCGCCGCCACGTCGACGCTGACGTCGACCAGGATGGAGAGGTCCGCGGCCAACCCGCCGGTCGCCCACCGGACCAGCCCGTCGAGCTCGGACAGGTCGAGGCCCCGCCCGTAGCCCTGATAGGCGATGGTGGAACCGGCGTAGCGGTCGCTCACCACCCACTCGCCCCCGGCCAGGGCGGGCTCCACGACGCGGGCCACGTGCTCGGCGCGGTCCGCCGCCATCAGCAGTGCCTCGGTACGCGCGGTCGGTGGTGCACCGTCGGGCGCCAGCAGGAGTTCGCGCAAGCGGGCCCCGACCGGCGTCGCGCCGGGCTCGAAGGTCAGCCGGGATGCAAGCACGTCGGCGAGCGCACGGGCTTGGGTCGACTTGCCACAGCCGTCGATGCCCTCGAGCGCAATGAGGCGACCCCGGGCCGGCATCTCAGAACGGTTCGGTCGGCGCAGCCTTCTTGGTGCCGGCGGCCTTCTTCGTCGCCCCGCTTCTTGCGCCGCCTTCTGGCGGCCGCCTTCTTGGCCGGGGTCTTCTTGGCCGCGGCCTTCTTCTTGGCCGGCGCGGCCTTCTTGGCTGCCTTCTTCTTCCGCGTCGAGGGTCCGGCGGCCCGGCGCTCGCCCAGCAACTCGGACGCCCGCTCAATGTCGATCGACTCCACGACGTCGCCCTTGCGCAGGCTGGCGTTGGTGGTGCCGTCGGTCACGTAGGGGCCGAAGCGGCCGTCCTTGACGACGACGGGCAGGTTGGTGGTCGGGTCGGTGCCCAGCTCGCGCAACGGCGCGGCCGAGGCCCGGCCGCGGCGCTGCTTGGGCTGCGCGAACAGTGCCTGCGCCTCGGGAAGGGTCACGGTCAGCAACTGCTCCTCGCTGCCGAGGCTGCGCGTGTCGGCGCCCCGCTTGAGGTACGGGCCGAAGCGCCCGTTGTGGGCCACCACGTCCTCGTTCGTCTCGGGGTCCGTCCCGATGACGCGCGGGATCAGCAACAGCTGCAGCGCCTGCTCCAGCGTCAGCGTGCTCGGCTCCATGGAGGAGAAGAGCGACGCCGTCCGCGGCTTGTCGCCCCCTTCCACGACCTCGCCCACCTGCACGTAGGGGCCGAAGCGCCCGGCCTTGACCTGGATCTCGAGCCCGCTCTCGGGGTGGGTGCCGAGCACCCGGTCGTTGGAGGGGGCGGCCAGGATCTCCTCCGCCCGCTCGATGGTCAGCTCGTCGGGGGCCATGTCGTCGGGGATGGACGCCCTGTCCTCCCCGCGCTGGAGGTAGGGGCCGTAGCGGCCGACCCGCGCCACGATCGCCTCGCCGTCGGTCCCGTTCCCGAGGGGGATGGAGTTGATTTCGCGGGCGTCGATCTCGCTGAGGTGCGTCGCCACGGAGGCCTTGAGGCCGACCGCCTCGACCTCCTCGCCGTGCCCGTTGCTGGCGCCGGGGACATTCGTGCCGAAGTAGAAGCGCGTCAGCCAGGGCAGGGCCTCCTCACGCCCGGCGGCGATCTCGTCGAGATCGTCCTCCATCGACGCGGTGAAGCCGTAGTCGACCAGGTCGCCGAAGTAGCGCTCGAGCAACCCGACGACGGCGAAGGCCGTGAAACTCGGCACCAGCGCCGTCCCCTTCTTCCACACGTAGCCGCGGTCGAGGATGGTGGCGATGACGCTGGCGTACGTGGAGGGTCGCCCCACTCCCAGCTCCTCCATGGCCTTGACGAGCGACGCCTCGGTGTAGCGGGCCGGCGGCTGCGTGGTGTGCGACCCGGGCTCGAACGCAGAGCCCTCGACCACGTCGCCCACGGCCAGCGCCGGGAGCACGACCTCGCGATCGGCCAGCTCGGCGTCAGGATCGTCCTCCCCCTCGACGTAGGCGCGCAGGAACCCCGGGAAGGCAATGACGCGCCCGCTGGCGGAGAACTCGGCCTCCTGGCCCTGGGCGACACCCTCGGGCACCTCGGCCGTCAAGCGGATCTGCGCACTCGTCCCGGTGGCGTCGTTCATCTGGGAGGCCACCGTGCGCTTCCAGATCAACTCGTACAGGCGGAGCTCGTCGCCCGACAGGGCGCGGCCGGCCTGTTCGGGCGTCCGGAACGTCTCGCCGGAGGGTCGGATGGCCTCGTGGGCCTCTTGCGCGTTCTTGACCTTGCGCTCGTAGCGCCGCGGCGCATCGGGGACGTAGGCATCGCCGTACATCTCCCGGGCCTGGGTCCGGGCCGCCGTCAGCGCCTGGTCCGAGAGCGTCGTCGAGTCCGTGCGCATGTACGTGATGAAGCCCTGCTCGTAGAGCCGCTGGGCCACCTGCATGGCCCGCTGCGCGCTGAAGCGGAGCTTGCGGCCCGCCTCCTGCTGCAGGGTCGAGGTCATGAACGGTGCCGCCGGCGAGCGGCGGAAGGGCCGCTCGGTCACCGCGCTGACGGTGAAGGAGCGGCCGACCAGTGCCGTCGCGACCGATGTCGCCTCCTCCTCGCCCAGCACCCGGACGTCGCTCTTGCCGGTGCGCTCCCCGTGCTCGTCGAAGTCCTTGCCGGTGGCGACGGTGGCCCCGCCCAGGCCGATCAGCGCGGCACCGAAGCCCGAGGTCGCAGCGTTGGTGAAGGTGCCGTCGACGCCCCACCAGGTGGCGGAGCGGAAGCGCATGCGGGCCCGCTCGCGCTCGACCACCATGCGGGTGGCCACGCTCTGCACCCGGCCGGCCGACAGACGCGGCATCACCTTGCGCCAGAGGACGGGAGACACCTCGTAGCCGTAGAGGCGGTCGAGGATGCGGCGCGCCTCCTGGGCGTCCACCAGGCGGCGGTCCAGATCGCGCCACTCCTCGACGGCGCGGGCGATGGCGGCCGGGGTGATCTCGTGGAAGACCATGCGCTTGACGGGGACGGTCGGCGACAGCACTTCGGAGAGATGCCACGCGATCGACTCGCCTTCGCGGTCCTCGTCCGTGGCGAGATACAACTCGTCGGCGCCCTTCAGCAGTTTCTTCAGGTTGGCCACGACGGACTTCTTGGGGGAGGACACCACGTAGAGCGGCTTGAAGCCGTTGTCCACGTCCACACCGAGCCGCGCCACGACTCCCCCTTGTAGGCGGCCGGGACCTCGTCGGCTCCCCGCGGCAGATCGCGGATGTGGCCGATGGACGACTCGACGATGAAGTCGGGCCCCAGCATGCCGCCGATGGTCCGCGCCTTGGCCGGCGACTCCACAATGACGAGCGCCTTACCCACGGCACACCCCGCGGCACAGCAATCGGGTGGGAAAGGGTGGGCATGGTCACGTCAGAGTGGGGGTACGCCACCCCGCCTGTCAAGGGCAGGGCTCTCGACCAGGGCGTCGACAGAACGATTCGCTATGCGCCTGAACAGGTCAATCGACCGCGGCTGCTGCCACAGCGGGAGTCGAATCGGCCGAGTCGGCATCCATCGCCTCGGACCCGCGCTTGGAGAAGGCGAGCGCGCCGAGCAATATCACCAGGGCCACGCCGGCGATGGCGAGACGCGCTCCCGTGTGGTGCTGCAGCGAGATCACCGCGG
>CAVUSB010000011.1:0-34134 GCA_963744045.1 uncultured Acidimicrobiaceae bacterium | reverse complement strand
CGTGGTTCATGAAGGAGAACGCGTGGAACAGCTTCGATCCCGGCGAGAGCCTCAGCCCGAAACTGCATCACAAGGTGTGGAAGCCGGTGGTGACCGCGGTGCACGGGCTCTGTGCCGGTGGGGCCCAGTACTTCCTCAACGAGTCCGACATCATCATCTGCTCGGAAGACGCTCTGTTCTTCGACCCGCATGCCAATGTCGGAATCGTGAGCTCGCTGGAGCCGGTGGGCATGCTGCACCGGGGCGTGCCGCTCGGTGACGTGCTCCGCTGGGCCCTCATGGGGAACGAGGAGCGCATCACCGCGCCGACGGCCCTCCGCCTTGGACTCGTCACCGAAGTCGTGACCCGCGACGTCTTGCGCGACCGGGCGCGTGAGATCGCCTTGTCGATCGCGCGGCGAAACCCCAAGGCGATTCAAGGAACGATCCGCGCCATCTGGGAGTCCTTGGACTTGACGCGGACGGCCGCTCTCCAGAACGGCTTCTCGTACACCCTGATCGGCAACTACCCCCCGAACCCGCCGGCACCGAGGGACAAGTCGGAGACGCAGTACCGCTGATCCGCCAGGCTGCGAACCCGTGCACCGTCTGACGGGTGAAAGACGAGGTGCAGGCATCCTGCCGAGCGCCCGTTGAGCCCGAAAGCCTCACATGCGTAGAATGAAAGTCGTACTTTCCACCAGCTGAGCCAGGGGGCCCGCAATGGAGACGACGTTCATCGACTACGAGGTGGAGGGACGGATCGCCACGATAACGCTCAACAGGGCGGAGGCGGCCAACGCGCAGACCCTGCCGATGCTCGATGACCTCGACGAGGCCTGGCGCCGGGCGGCCGAGGACGATGAGGTGCGGGTGATCATTCTGCAGGGGAACGGAAAGCACTTCTCGGCTGGACACGACATCAAGGGCGTGAGCAGTGACGGCGGCGAGGCTCCGACCTGGACCCTGGCCGGCATCTACGCGACCGAGTCCCGGCGATTCCTGGAGTATTCGTTGCGCTGGCGCAACATTCCGAAGCCTTCGATCGCGGCGGTCCAGGGAGTGTGCATCGCCGGCGGGCTGTTGCTGGCCTGGCCTTGTGACCTCATCATCGCGGCGGACAACGCCAAGTTCTCGGACCCGGTCGTCAACATGGGCATCGGCGGTGTCGAATACCACGGGCACACGTGGGAATGGGGCGCACGCAAGGCCAAGGAGATGCTCTTCACCGGCCGCTCCATGACGGCCGAGGAGGCGGAGCGCCTGGGCATGGTCAACAAGGTGGTGCCGCTCGACGACCTGCGGGCGGAGACGCGTGCCCTGGCCGAAGAGATCGCCAAGAAGCACCCCTTCGCCCTGCGCCAGGCCAAGCGGGCGGTGAACCAGACCCTCGACGTCCAGGGCTTCTACGCCGCCGTGCAGTCGGTGTTCGACATCCACCAGACTGGTCACGGCAACGCGCTGAGCGAATCGGGACTGCCCATCCTTATGCTGCTCGACGACATGAAGACCGAGATCGCCAAGCCGGCGGCCTCGAGCAACGGTTCCTAGGGGGACGAGTGAACATCAACGACATGGTCCTGGTCAGCGTCGACGATCACGTGGTCGAACCGCCGGACCTCTTCAAGGATCGCCTGCCGAAGAAGTACGCCGACCTGGCTCCCCAATTCCTGACGAAGGAGGACGGGACCAACGTCTGGAGCTACGAGGGCACGGAGATCGGCAACGTCGCGCTGAATGCCGTTGCGGGCCGGCCGAAGGACGAATACGGCATTGAGCCGACCTCCTTCAGCGACATTCGCCCGGGCTGTTACGACGTGGACGAACGGGTGAAGGACATGAACGCGAACGGAGTGCTCGGTGCACTGTGCTTCCCGTCCTTTCCGCAGTTCTGCGGGCAGCTCTTCGCCCGGACGGACGACAAGGACGTGGCGCTGGCCATGATCCGGGCCTACAACGACTGGCACATCGACGAGTGGTGCGGTTCGCACCCCGGCCGCTTCATCCCTCTCGCCCTGCCCGCCATCTGGGACCCCGAGATCATGGCGGCCGAGGTGCGGCGGACGGCGGCGAAGGGCGCCCACGCAGTGACCTTCTCCGAGAACCCCTCGAAATTGGGCTGGCCCAGCCTGCACTCCGACCACTGGGATCCGTTCTGGAAGGCCTGCAGTGACGAGGGCGTCGTGGCCTGCATGCACATCGGTTCGTCT
Source organism: uncultured Acidimicrobiaceae bacterium (assembly GCA_963744045.1). GTDB lineage: Bacteria > Actinomycetota > Acidimicrobiia > Acidimicrobiales > RAAP-2 > Bog-473. The sequence goes on along the minus strand of CAVUSB010000011.1, from coordinate 31,945 downwards.
TCGCAGATGGTCATCACGTCGCCCGACGCGCCCATCGACTGCCTGATCACGCTGACCCCGCTCAACATCGTGCAGGCGGCGACGGACCTGATCTGGTCCTCGGTGTTCCGCCGCTTCCCCGATGTGCGGGTTGCCCTGTCCGAGGGTGGGATCGGTTGGATCCCGTACTTCCTCGAGCGCATCGACTACCAGTACAAGCAGCACCACACCTGGACCGGCCAGGACTTCGGGGACAAGCTGCCCAGCGAGGTCTTCGACGAGCACGTGCTGACGTGCTTCATCGACGACCGCTTCGGTGTGGCCAGTCGCGAGTTCCTGAACATGGACAACGTGATGTGGGAGTGCGACTACCCGCACTCGGACTCCACCTGGCCTTTCTCACCCGAGGAGCTGGGTCTCTACCTCGAAGGTGTCGGCGATCACGACATCGACCGCATCACGCACGTGAACGCCATGCGCCATTTCGCCTACGACCCGTTCTCGGTCCTCGGAGGCCGCGAGAGCTGCACGGTCGGCGCCCTGCGGGAGCAAGCGGCGGGCCATGACGTCTCCGTGCGTTCGACGAGGCCCAAGGAGAAGGCGACCGGTGTGGTCAAGTCGTCCGATCTGGGCAAGGCGGTCAAGCGGACTCCGGCCGGCGCCCACTAGCCCTCGGACGCGGAGGCGCCCGTCCCGGCGCGCCTCAGCCCTCGTGCAGGTCCATGGCTCGGGCGAAATGCGCCGGAAGATCGGGATAGCGCTTCGTATGTGCCCCGCGATCGATGAGTTGAAGGGTGCCCGAAATGGACGTCGACTCGTCGGACGCCAGGAAGGTCACCAAACTGGCGACGTCCTCTGCCGACGTCTGGGTTTCCAACGGCGCGTTCTCGTCGAAGTCCTCCACAATGGAGGGCAGGAGCCACATGGCGTCGGTGAGGGGGGTGCGCACCAGACCCGGCGCAATGGCGTTCACCCTGATGCCGCCGGGGCCGAGCTCCAGCGCCGCCACCTGGACCAGCATGGCGAGGCCAGCCTTGGTGGCGCAGTAGGCGCTCATGCCGTTGGAGGCCTGGACTGCGTTCAAGCTCGAGGTCGCCACGATGGAGCCACCCGGCCGCATGCGCCGGGCTGCGTGCTTCATCGTCACGAGCGGACCGATGAGGTTGACGTCGACCACGCGCTTCCACTCGCCGACGTCGGTGTCGACGATTGGAGCGAACGATCCGATGCCCGCGTTGGCGAACGCGATGTCGAGAGGTCCAAGCTCGTCCTCGGCGTGCTGGAACAAGGCCTCCACGTCTGCCTCGTCACTCACGTCGCAACGCCGTCCCCGGACGGAAGGACCGATCTCCCCGGCGACCGTTGCCGCGGCTTCCGCGTTGATGTCGCCGATCATGACGCGTGCCCCCTCGGCCACGAAGCGGCGCACCGTGGCGAGGCCGATACCCGACGCACCGCCGGTGATGACCGCGTTCTTCCCTGCCAGACGTCCTTCTGCCATGGGCGGAGGTTAGCAGCGAGGTCGTCAAAACATATAGAGGTATCATCAGGCGCCGGTCGACCGAAGGGAGAGGGACGTGCGGGCTGCGGTACTCGCTGATGGCGGAGCTTTCGAAGTGACGACGGTCGAGGACCCGGTGGTGCAGCCGGGCGAGCTCCTCCTTCAGGTCTCCGGATGTGGCTTGTGCGGTTCCGACCTCAAGGCACGACCAGCTATGCCGGCCGGCGTGATCCTCGGGCACGAGTTCGGTGGCCGGGTGGTCGGCGTCGTTCCCGGGCCCGGGACCGACGGCTGGTCCGAGGGGATGCACGCGGCGGTGCTGCCGGTGGCGTCATGTGGATCGTGTCACTCCTGCACCTCCGGCGACGTCGTGCACTGCGCGTCGGCGGTCCTCTACGGGTTGGGCGGCGGCCCGGGTGGGTTCGCCGAGCTCATCGCGGTGCCCGCCGTGTCGTCGTTTGCGGTGCCCGACCCAATCGATCCGTTGCACGCCGCGCTGGTCGAGCCCTACGCCGTCGGGCTCCACACCGTGGAGGCGGCGCGCCTGCAGCCCGGGGACTCGGTCCTCGTGGTCGGGGCGGGGACGGTGGGGCTGACCAGCACGACCTGGGCCAGGTTGCGCGGGGCCGGCAGGGTCACGGTCGTCGATCCCAACGAGGCCCGCCGGGCCGGAGCCGAGGAGTTCGGCGCGAGTGACGTCCTCGCCGACGCCGCATCGGCCGAGCCGGGGGCATACGACGTGGCCATCGAGTGCGTCGGCAAGCCCGGGCTGCTCGACGCCTGCATCGCCGCCACCCGTGCCAAAGGGCGCATTGTGGTTGCCGGCGTGTGCACCGAGCAGGACCCCTTCTGGTCGATGGCGGCGCTCATGAAGGAGCTGTCCATTCATTTCGCCGTCTACTACACCCCGGACGAGTTCAGAACGGTCATTGAGGCCTTCGTCTCGAGCGCCATCACACCGGCCCGGTTGGTCGGCCGCACTGTCGGACTGGGCTCGCTGAACGAGGCGTTCGACCTCCTGGCCGCGAACTCCATGCAGGGCAAGATCGTGATCGATCCCTCACTGTGAGCAGCGCAGCGCACGACGCTGTCGCTACGAGTGGGCGGGAAGCTCCTCGGCCCAGGTGTCGCGGTGCTCGCGTGCGATCTCGACCATCTTCGCCCAACGGGGAAGGCTCTCGGTGATCTGCATGTCGAACTGGCTGATCGCGCGGAACTCGAGAACCTCCACGCCGTCGGGACCGGCCGTGTAGGCGTACGACGCGCCGTCGGCCACGAAGAATCCTTCGCCCTCCCTGATCACCTGTCGACCCATGTGGAGTTCGCCTTTCGTCACGTAGTACAGGCAGTCGGCGCTGTGGGAGTGGCGAGGCAGCGGGAAGTTCGGGGCGAACCACGACCACACGAGGCTCATGCCCCCCGCCTCGGGGTCGCCGAAGAGGACCTTGACCACCTGGCCGGATGCGGTCGCCCATTCCATCAGCTCGTCGGGGGCCGGTGGATCCATCGTCGGCATCTTCATCAGCTGCGTCTCGTAGAGCAGCTGGGCGTCGGCTGGGCCGCCGAAGCGCTGCAGACCCTTGGTTCGTGGCGTTCCCATAGGGAAAGTCATAGTATCTGAATCCAACATGTCCCACTCTCCTCACGCGAAAATATCCTGGTCCGTGCGCCCGACGGCGGCTGTCCGGTAGTGGCGGCAAAGGCAACTGCCAGCCCGACACGTCGCCCCGGAACGAAGCCGCGGGAGAAGCCCCAGCAGATCGCAGACGAGCTGCGACGGCTCATCATTTTGGGCGAGCTGGACGAGGGCGACTCGCTCGGCCACGAGCCCGACCTCATTGAGCGTTTCGGCGTTTCGCGGCCGTCGCTCCGGGAGGCGTTGCGGATCCTCGAGGCCGAAGGGCTGATTTCGGTCATTCGCGGGGTGCAGGGCGGCGTCGTCGTGCACCGGCCCGACCGCCGTCAGACCGCGCGCACGGCGGCGATCGTGCTGCAGTCGCGGAACGTCTCGTTGGCCGACGTGTTCGAGGCCCGGACGATCCTCGAACCGGCAGCGGTCCGTCTGGTGGCGGCGAGCCGTCAGCGGAAGACACACGCCCGCACGTTGCGGTCGTTGATCGCAGAGGAAGAGGCGGCGATCGAGGACCCTGAGGCATTCGGCATCGCCAATGCCGAGTTCCACGAACAGCTGGTCGCGTTGGCGGGCAACCAGACCCTGACGATCGTGGCCGAGATGCTCAACGAGGTCGTTGCCCGCGCCGTCACCATCGTGAGCAAGGCCGATGCGAGCGGCGAATCGGCGGCGACGCGCCGCCGGGGTGTGCGATCGCAGCACCGGCTGGTCGACCTCATTGAAGCCGGCGATGAGGGTGGTGCGGAAACCCACTGGCGCACACACATGGGTGTTGTCGGCAAGGTGATGCTGGGACAGCAGGCGAAGACCGTCATCGACTTGCTGGACCACCAGTAAGCGGATGGCCATGGGCAAGAGCGACCGGCCGCAGGGTGTCGTCGAGGAACCTCTGGCCGAGGACTCGGATGCCGACTGGCAGCGCCGTGTCGTCGGCCGCTCTCTTCGTACCGCGGCAGAGCGTTCCGTCGACCGGGGGATGAGCCTCATCCGCGCCGCGGCGGCGGTCCTGGCCCGCTCCAACGGGGCGGATATCACCGTGCAAGAGGTGGCGGACGAGGCAGGGCAGTCGCTGCGGACGTTGTACCAGTACTTCGAGAGCAAGAACGACCTCCTTCTTGCCGTCTTCGAAGAGGCGATGCGGACGTACGCACAGCTCATCGACGAGGCGATCGCGGACCTGGACGACCCGCTCGAACGCCTGGCCGGCGCCATGCTGGCCGCGGTGCGTATGCCGGAGCTGAGCGGCTCCGCCCTCGACCGCGGCCTCATCCGCCTGCGCGTCAAGCTGTCCGAGACGCAGCCGGAACTGGTGGGCCGGGCCCAGTCCGCGGTGACGTCGCTGCTGCTCGGACTGGTCGAGGCGGCAGCGGCGGCCGGTCGCATCACCGCCGCCGACCCCGAAGGCGCGACGTTCTTGATCCTTACGATCAACGCCGCCTTCATCACGGCGGAGACGCTCGGGAACGACGCCGGGGTGCGACGCCCCGATCTGGTCGGGATCACCTCGTTCTGCCTGCGCGGCCTGGGCGCGGAGGTGCCCGACGATTGGCACGAGACAGTCTCCGCCCGGCTCCGCTTTCCCGACCCCGCCCCGCAGAACGCGGTCGTGTCCGCCCGCCGCCGCACCGGGCCGGCGGCCGCTCGGCGTCTCGGCGGAAAGTGAGTGCGGGGCTGGCCCGCGTGAGGGGATACCTCTAGATATTTAGACCCTGTTGTGCTACGTTCGACCGGCAGCGCTCCACTGCCTATCGGGACCACGTGCCTTTCGGGGGGTCAATGTCGAAGTCCAGCCTCGTGTCCCGGCCCGGACGGCGTGCAGGCGGGCAATGGCTTCTCCGCATGAGCTCTTCGGCGTCCTGATGGGACGCGGCGCCGATCCCTTCGCCGGCCGGACGCTGGCGCGATGAGCCAGGTCTTTCAGTTCGCCGTCATCGGGCTCGGAGCCGGCTCGCTCTACGCCATCGCGGCGATCGGCCTCGTTCTCGTCTTCCGCGGATCCCGGGTCGTGAATTTCGCGCAGGGCGCCATGGGCATGATGGCGGCCTACGTCTTCTACGAGTTGCACCAGAACTGGCATCTCAGCGTGGTGCTGGCCATCCCGGCCGGTCTCCTGGTGTCGGGTGCTCTCGGTGCGGCCTTCTACTACGTCGAGATCCGCCAGCTGAAGGATGCCTCGAACCTGATCAAGATCGTGGCGACGCTGGCGCTCTTCGTCATTGCGCAGGAAGCCATCAACCTCGTGTTCGGGGCCCAACCCCGCACCGTCAACTCATCGCTTCCCACCAATTCGGTGACGATCCTCGGCGCGTCCGTCGGTCAGGACCGCCTCTGGATCTTCGGCATCGTGATCGTGCTCACCGTGGTGCTCTGGGCGATCTACAAGTACACGACCTTCGGCCTCGCCACCACAGCGGTGGCGGAGAACCCGACAGCAGCCGCGACCCTCGCGATTTCGCCGGACGTGGTGGCGGCCGCCAACTGGTTCATCGGCGCGGCACTCGGCGGACTGGCGGCGATCTTGTTGGTCCCGATCACCACCCTGAGCGCGGAGAACCTCAGCCTCATCGTCATCCCCATCCTGGCGGCGGCGGTGATCGGGGGCTTCTCGTCCTTCCCGATCACGACCATTGCCGGTCTGGTCCTCGGCGTCGCCCAGAGCGAAGTCACCCGGTACGTCTCGACGCCCGGATGGGACACCGCCGTGCCGTTCATTGCCGTGACCCTCATTCTCTTCTTCCGGGGACGCCGCGTGGCCGGCCGCGGTGAGTTCTTCGGCAAGCTGCCGTCGGTCGGCTCGGGCAGAACGGCCCCGTATCTGCTGCTCCTGGGCGGCGGGGTCTCGTTGCTGTGCATCTGGATCATCTTTCCCTATGACTGGCTCGTCGCGTTCGAGTACCAGCTGGTCTTCGCCCTCATCATCACGTCGCTCGTCGTGGTGACCGGCTATTGCGGCCAGATCTCGTTGGCCCAGATGGCCTTCGCCGGCGTCGGCGGTCTGATCGCCTCCTGGCTGTATTCGACCTACCACGTGGACTTCCTCATCGCCCTGCTGGCCGGGGTCGTCGCAGTGGTTCCCGCCGCGGTGGTGGTCGCACTGGCAGGGGTGCGCACGCGAGGCGTGGCGCTCGCCATCGTGACGCTCGGCCTGGCCTTCTCGCTCGAAGCCATCATCTTCACGAACACGCAGTTCACCGGCGGACCGGAAGGCTTCGTCACCGACGACCCGCACCTGTTCGGCCTCCCGGTCGGGGGGCTGGAGTACCCCGCACGCTTCGCCACCCTGACCCTGGTCCTCCTCGTGCTGATCGGGTTGGCCGTGGCCAATCTGCGACGAGGCCGGGCCGGGCGCCGGCTCATTGCGGTGCGGACGAACGAGCGTGCCGCGGCGGCCATGGGGATTTCGGTGGCCGGAGCCAAGATCTATGCCTTCGCGCTGGGGGGCATGATCGCGGCGATCGGTGGAGTGCTCCTCTGCTTCTTCCTGGGCGCGCCCGATTTCACCAACTTCGTCGGCATCACCTCCATCACCTTCGCCGAATCAGGGGTGCTCGGCGGCGTGGGCCACCTCGGTGGCCCCCTCGTAGCGAGCAGCTATCAGCCCGATACCCTCGGCCCCCAGATCTTTTCCTTCCTCGGCGGGAACGTCGCCATCTGGCTGGCCATCGCCGGCGCCGCGGCCCTCCTGATCACCCTCCCCCGATTTCCGGACGGGTTGGTCCCTCTCATGGAGAGGGGATCGGCCCGCTGGCTGACCCCCTTGCGGGCGCGCTTTACCCGGCGCCCGGCCCGCGGTCTCGAGTCGCTCACGTCCGGCGTGGCGCCGCCTCGCGCCGGCACCGTGCTCGGGCTCCATGAGGTCTCCGTCACGTTCGGCGGGACCAAGGCGCTGGAGGGCCTGAGCCTCGAGGTGCGATCCGGCGAGGTCGTTGGCCTGATCGGACCGAACGGTGCGGGAAAGACGACCGCCGTCGACGCCATCACCGGCTTCGTCCAACCGAGCGGAGGCCGGATCGTCCTCGGAGGCGTCGACATCAGCGCATGGGGTCCCGAGAAGCGGTCTCGCGCCGGGTTGTCCCGCTCGTTCCAGAGCCTCGAGCTCTTCGACGACCTCAGCGTGCTGGAGAACATGCAGGCCGCATGCGACCGCCGCGACCGCATGGCCTACGCGAGCGACCTGGTGCATCCGGGCATCGGCACGTTGAGCCCCCTGGCGGGCGAGGCCATCAAGGCGTTCGGGCTCGAGGACAGCCTGCCGACCCAGGCGAGGCACCTGTCCTTCGCCCAGAGACGTTTGCTCGGGGTGGCGCGGGCGCTCGCTGTCGGAGGTTCGATCCTGCTGCTCGACGAGCCGGCGAGCGGACTCGGCCACGTCGATGCGATGGCGCTCTCCGACACCATTGTCGCCTGGGCCAAGGAGCACGGGATCGGGATCCTCCTCATAGAGCACAACGTCGACCTCGTGCTGCGCACCTGCGACCGCATCGTCGCCCTCGACTTCGGCCTGGTGATCGGGAGCGGCACTCCCGAGCAGATCCGCAGTGACCCCAACGTGGTCGACGCCTATCTCGGCACGGCCAAGCACCGGGCCGAGAACGCCGGGGTCCGCTGAGCATGGGCCTGTTCTCTCGGGCTCGGACTCGGACCCTACCGACGCCCGGACCCGGCGATGCCGGTCCCGTGCTCGCTGCCGAGGGACTCTGTGCCGGGTACGGCTCGGTCTCGGTGGTCACGGATCTCGACATTGAAGTGGGCTCAGGGGAACTCGTCGCCCTGCTCGGCATCAACGGAGCCGGCAAGACGACGACGGTGCGTGCGCTTTCCGGCCAGATCAAGCCCACGGCAGGTCAGGTGTACCTCCGGGGTGCAGTCACGACCGCTCCGCTCCATCAGCGGGCCAAGGCCGGCATGCGCGTGATCACAGAGGAGCGCAGCGCCTTCATGAGCTTGACCACGGCCGAGAACCTGAGGCTCGGCGGCCAGTCCAGGGAGAAGTGTCTCGCACTGTTCCCGGAACTCGAGCGGCTCATGGATCGCAAGGCCGGCCTTCTCTCGGGTGGCGAGCAGCAGATGCTGGCCTTGGCCCGAGCCATCGCGGCCGAGCCATCCGTGCTGTTGGCCGACGAGCTCTCTCTTGGCCTGGCGCCGCTCGTGTGCGAGCGGCTGCTGATCGCCCTGCGCGCCGCGGCCGATGCGGGGGCCGGCGTCCTGCTCGTTGAGCAGCGTGTGCGTGATGCGCTGGAGTTCGCCGACCGGGCCTATGTCATTTCGAACGGGTCGGTGGTGATCTCCGGCCCGGCGTCGGAGATCCGCGGGCGCATGGACGAGATTGAGCGCGCCTACCTCGACTCGTCCGCCCTGTCCGGAGAGCCGGACTGACGCAGGACGTGTCGAGGGCGCGGGCCCCCTGGCGCGGCTAGCCGTTCGTCAGCGCGGTGTTGATCTGCGGGGCGATGTTGAAGAACCCACTGGGTTGGGTCTGTTGCCCGTTCTTGAGGATGGCGGACTCCACGTAGGTGTCGAAGTCCCGGACGGCGGCGGGGTTGGATTGCGGCTTCATGGAAAGAGGCGGGAGCAGGCCGTCGGTGCTGGCGTTGCGCAACGTGTTCAAGCCCGCCAGCAACGAGGTGCTCGTCACAGATCCGTGGACGTTGGCCGCACCATCCTGAATGATCCGGGCGATGGCCCAGGAGTCGAGGCTGGCATCGTCGACCTTGATCCCCTTGTTCACCGCGTGCATCTTCTTCGCCACCGCCGTCGCGGCAGGGGAGGTCGCGGGAGGCGTGCTGATGATTTCGACCAGGCCGTTGCCGAGCGACCCCAGTGAGCTGATGACGGACGGAGTCAAGATCACGCCGGGGAGCGCGATCGGGACCGAGAGCTTCGCCTGCCTGACGGCGGTCAGCGCCTGGGGGATCTGTGTGGAGAGCATCGCCATGTCGATGCACTGCACGTGCGCCTGTGCGAGTTTCGCGATGTCCGGCGACAGGTCTGGCGCGGTGAGAGGGATGTAGGCGTCGGTCACCGATTGCCACTTCACCGCCTTGGCCACCTGATCGCCGTAGGACTCGCCGCCCTCGTCGATCACCTGGCCGATGTTCTTGCACCCCTTCTTCTGGAGTGCGACCGCCATGCCTGCGAAGAGGCCCTGCTGCGCGCTGACGTCGAACGACTCGGGGCTGGTGTCGTTGGCCACTCCGACCACGGGAATGTTGGATGCGTCGACCAGGCTCTGATCCTGGCTGGCCTGGGTGACGACGAACGCGGCGGCATGGTCTGCCACCGCTTCATGCTCGCAATCGATGTTCCCCGTCGTCGTCCCCTGGTCGTCACACACGTTGATCGTCACGGGGGACCCGGCATAGGCGGCCTTGAAGGCCTGAGGCGCTTCGGCAGCCTCCACGCCCCTGTCGGCGGCGCTCCCGCTGAGCTGGGTTTCGTAGACGATGGTGTACGAGGGACCTTTGGCGTCCACGTGGGCGGAGGCGGGCAGGGTTCCCATGAGTCCGGCGGAGAGGATCAACCCTCCCGCCGCGGCCACGCTGGCCGTTCGGCGAATGGCGTGCGACACGGAAACCCCCCGTACGTTGTGCCGGCGCTCGCGCCGGGTGGACGAACTGCTGGCCGAACGATACCTTTAGAGGTTTAACGGATGCAACCTCTACAGGTTTCTGCGAAAAACCTCTAGATCGTCACGGTTCCGCAACAATCGGCGCAGCGTACCGCTGCGCATGCAGAATGTCCGGTCACCTGCGACCTCTCGGGCCGCGGGGCAGGCCGGCGAAGGGAGGCCAGGCAGCGATGACCAGCGACGAGCACGTCCGGGTGGAGCGCTCGGATCACGTGGTGACCGTCACCCTCGACCGAGCGGGCACGCGCAACGCCTGCACCATGAACATGTGGCTGGCCATCCGCGACGCCTTTCGGGAGATTTCGGCTTCCGACGCACGCTGCGTGCTGCTGACGGGCGCCAACGGCGACTTCTGTTCCGGTGCGGATCTCACGCCTTCGGCCACCAACACGGGCTGGGAGAAGAACAAGCTCCTGGCCATGCGCCAGCTCGGCGAGTCGGTCATGGCCGTGCACGATTGTCCCGTCCCGGTGGTCGTGAAGGTCCCGGGAGTCGCAGTGGGCGCCGGATTCGGCCTTGCGCTGGCGGGAGACATGTTGTGGTGTTCGGAGACGGCCCGCATGTCGGCCGTCTTTGCGAAGCTCGGACTGAGCCTTGATTACGGGAGCTCGTGGTTCCTGGTGAAGCGGATCGGCCTGCATCGGGCCATGGAGGTGGCGCTCACGGCGGAGATGCTCGGCGGGGAGCGGATCGCTGAACTGGGACTGGCCAACGCCGTGGTGCCGGCCGATGAACTCGACGAGGTCGTCGACGCGGTCGTACAGCGCATCGCGGGCGGACCGCCGATGGCCTTGTCGATGACGAAGCGGATGCTCGAAAATTCGACTTCATCGTCCCTACTCCAGGCGCTGGAGGCCGAAGCCGTGGCACAGAACGTGAACCTGGGGACCAAGGACATGGCCGAGGCGATGCGCGCTTTCGCCGAGAAGCGGCCGCCGGAATTCCGAGGGGAGTGACGTGGACCTCGCGCTGAGCGAGGAGCAGCAGCAGCTGACCGCGGCCTTCGCCGGGCTGTTCGGCCGGTCGTCCTTCCCCGACCAGGTGCGCGGCGGCAGAGCCGGCGGGGTTCGACGCCGCGCTGTGGCGGGACCTCACCGAGACCGGCGTGCTCAGCATGGCCGTCCCCGAGCAGCAAGGTGGTTGGGGCGCGTCCATGCTCGACCTCGGACTGGTGGCAGAGCAGGCAGGTCGTTGGCTCGCTCCAGCTCCGGTGATCGAATGCCAGGTGGCGGCGCGACTCCTGTCCCGTGTCGATCGTGCCGTCGCTGTGGCTCACGAGACGCTGGGCGCGGCGATCGCCGGCACCCGGCTGGTTTCCTTGTCCCTCCATCCGGCCCGGGCGGGCGTCGCTGCCCTGGTGCCGGCGGGAGCCGTCTGCGACGCATTGGTCGTGCTCGACGGGGATCGGTTGTTGCTGGTGCCGACGCCCGCCGGGAGGCGCCACGCCGTCGCCAACCTGGGATCGGCTCCCCTGGCCGACATCGACCTTGCCGAAGGCGCCGAACTCGCCACCGGCGCGGCGGCGACCGCCGCCTTCGACGTCGGCGTTGGACGAGTGGTTCGTGCTCACGGCAGCGGCGCTGGTCGGCATGGGTGCTGCCGCGCACGAGAACGTGTGCCGCTATGCCGCGGAGCGCCGGGCCTTCGGCGGTGTGATCGGCGGCTACCAGGGGGTCGCGCATCCCCTGGCCGAGGATGCCACTCGCCTGGACGGGGCTCGTCTCCTGGCCCGGAAAGCGGCCTGGGCACTCGACACGCACCATCCACGCAGCAGGGAGCTCGCCGCCTTGGCCTTCGCGTTTCGCGTCGGAAACGGCCGAGCGGGCGACCTACCAGGCGATCCACTTCCACGGCGGGTACGGCTTCATGCTCGAGCACGACGTCCAGCTCTTCTATCGACGGGCGCGTGGCTGCGCCCGGGTCTGGGGCAGCGCGGACGACGCCTACCAGCGCGCCGCCACGGCGCGCTATGGCTCTGCGCCCCTCCCGAGCACGTGATGGATTTCGCCTGGGACGAAAAGGAGGAGACGCTGCGGGCAGAGATACGGGCATTCCTCGGTGAGCATCTCAGCGCCGGCCTCGAAGATCGCTTGTATCGGACCGGGGTCTCCCACGACGAGTCGTTTGCCCGCGCCATGGGCGCCAAGAACTGGATCGGGGCGGACTGGGCCCGCGACGGATTCGAGCCGCTCGACGTGTTCGGCGTGCACGTGCTCACCGACGAGCTCACGAAGGTCGACGCTCCGGTCTACCTCGTCTCCACGTCCATGATGGTGGCCCGGGTGATCAAAGCGGTCGGGAACGAGGAGCTGCAGTCGGACGTCCTGCCCAGGGTGCTGCGCGGCGAGGCCACCATTGCGCTCGGCATGAGCGAACCAGAGGCCGGCTCCGACGTCGCCGCCGTCACGACACGGGCGCGACCGGCAGAAGGCGGTTGGATGATCGACGGCCAGAAGATGTTCACGACCAACGGCCACATCGCCGACTACGTCTTCCTGCTCGCCCGCACCGACCCCGAGAGCCAGCGTCACCACGGTCTGACGACCTTTCTGGTCCCCCTGGACACGGAGGGCTTCGAGGCCCAAGGCGTGTTCACCGTTTCGGGGGAACGGACCAACATCACCTTCTACAACGACGTGTTCCTCGAAGACCGCTGGCGCATCAGCGAGGTCGGTGCCGGTTGGTCGTCGTTGATGCTCGCCCTCCAGGACGAGCACTCGGCCCCGTTCAGCTCGCACCTCGACCGCCTGGTGGAGCGCGCCGAGGCTTGGGCATCCGAGCCCGGTCACGACGACACCGCACCGATCGACCGGGAAGAGGTCCGGCGTCAGCTGATCCGCGCCGTTGTTGACCTCGAGGTGTCCCAATTGCTCGAGGTGCGCAGCACCTGGATGGAATCGATCGGCGAGGTTCCCGTGGCCGAGGGCCCGATGAGCAAGCTCTACAGCACAGAGAGCGTGGTGCGCCACGCCGAGTCGCTCACGGCGCTGGTGGGGCCTGACGCCCTGCGCAGCCGTCTCGACCCCACCGCGCTCGAAGGCGGTCTCATTGAGCACGCGCTGCGGTACTCGTTGGGGATGACGATTTATGGCGGCACCAGCGAGATCCAGCGCAACATCATCGCCCAACGCCGTTGCGGGTTGCCCCGCCCGTAGGGAGGACGACGTGCGCGCGAGCCATACCGGCCGGCCCGGGCTCAACCTCCTCGACGGTGACTGGTACGCGGACGACCCTCATGAGGTCTGGCGCTGGATGCGCCAGCACGCGCCCGTCTATTACGACGGGACGGCCGACGTCTGGGGCATCTCGAAGCATGACGATGTCCTCGCCATTGAAAAGGACCCGGTCACCTTCTCGAGCTTCCGGGCGCCCCGGCCACACGGCATGCACCTCCCGATGATGATCTCCATGGACGATCCCGAGCACAAGGCCCGCCGGGGCTTGGTCAGCCGAGGGTTCACGCCCCGTCGTATCGCCGAGATGGAGGCCAAGGTCGCCGCCCTGTGCCGAGGCATCGTCGATCGCGTCAGCCCGGTCGGCTCGTGTGACTTCGTGTGGGACGTGGCGGCGCCGCTTCCGCTCATGGTCATCGCCGACCTGCTGGGCTTCGACGCCGATGCCCACGAGGACCTCTTGCGCTGGTCGGACGACCTCATGCGGGCCACCACCGCCGACCCCACACCCGCCCAGGCCAAGGCGGGCTTCGACGCCATGATGGGTTTCCGGGAGTTCCAGCTCGGCGTCATCGCACGGCGCCGCGCCGAGCCGCGCGACGACCTCATCTCCAAGTTGTGCCAGGCCGAGATACACGGGGTCGGCCTCGACGACGAGTCCATCGTGAACGAGGCGCTGCTCATCCTCATCGGTGGGGACGAGACCACGCGCCATGTCATCAGCGGCGGCATGGCCGCCTTGCTCGAACGTCCCGATGCGCTGGCGGACCTGGCAGCGAATCCGGAGCTGTTGCCGCTCGCCGTGGAGGAGCTGCTCCGCTGGGTGTCGCCGGTCAAGAACATGGCCCGCACCGCCACCCGTGACGTCGAGGTGGGCGGCCAGCAGTTGCGCCAGGGCGATCAGCTGATGCTCTTCTACCCCTCGGCCAATCGGGACGACGATGTCTTCGAGCGCCCCGACGAGCTCGACCTCCGCCGGGACCCCAACCCGCACCTCGCCTTCGGCTTCGGCACCCACTTCTGCCTCGGGGCGGCCCTGGCCCGGCTGGAGCTCCGTGTGTTGTTCCGCGAGGTCCTGGCCAGGCTTCCCGACCTCGCGCTGGCCGATGCCGCTGCATTGGAATACCGTCCCTCCAACTTCGTGAGTGGTCTTGAGTCGATGCCCGTGTGCTTCACCCCCACCCCCGCTCCATGAGCGGGCCGCTGGAGGGCGTGCGGGTGGTCGAGCTCGGGGTCTGGGTCGCCGGCCCGGGAGCCGGCGGCATCCTGGCCGACTGGGGCGCCGACGTGGTCAAGGTCGAGCCGCCCGAAGGCGACCCGTGCCGGACGTTCCTCAACGTCCTCGGTGGTGATCTGCCTTCGAACCCGGTGTTCGAGCTGGACAACCGGGGCAAGCGTGCCATCGCCCTCGACCTCTCGAGCGCACGCGGCCTGGCGCTGGCGCATCAGTTGGTCGCGGAGGCCGACGTCTTCCTGACCAACCTGCGCCCGGCCGCCCTGGAGCGCATCGGGCTCGGTCCGGACCAGGTGCACGAGCGCCACCCCGGCCTCGTGTACGCCATCATCACCGGCTACGGCTTGGAGGGTCCCGACGCGGAACGAGGCGCCTATGACGTCGCCGCGTTCTGGTCGAGAGCCGGGATCGCCGAGGCGCTGCGTGCGCCGGGCGGTCCGTTGCCCTTCCAGAGAGGTGGCATGGGCGACCACTCGGCCGCCATGACCGGCGCCGCCATGATCAGCGCCGCCCTGGTCGAACACGCCCGCAGCGGCCGGGGCCAGGTGGTGTCGACATCGCTGCTCCGCCAGGGCTGCTACACCATCGGCTTCGACCTCAACGTCATGCTCATGTGGGGCCGCTCGTTGAACGTCGGCGTGCGCGAGACCATGTACAGCCCCGTGGTCAACAACTACACGGCGGGGGACGGCCGCCCCTTCTGGATCGTCGGCCTCGAGGGTGACCGCCACTGGCCCGCTCTGGCCCGTGCGGTCGGGCGACCCCGAGTGGCTCACCGACGAGCGCTTCGCCACCGGCACCGGTCGGGCGATCAACGCCCGCGAGCTCGTCGGCCTGCTGGACGAGATCTTCGCCACCCGGCCGCTCGACGAATGGGCCGAAGCTTTCGAGGCCGAGCCCGAACTCTTCTGGAGTCGGGTCAACTCCATTGAGGACGTGATCGCCGACGAGCAGTTCCTGGCGGCCAAGTCGGTGGTCGATGTGCCCGACGAGCAGAGCAGCATGCCCATGCTGGCGACGCCGGCCGACTTCGACGGCGAGCCGCCCCGCCCCCGCTTTCGTGCCCCCCACGTCGGGGAGCACACCCGCGAGATCCTGGCCGAGCTCCGGATCCCCGCCGACGAGATCGACGCACTGGTGACCTCCGGCGTCGCGGTCGCCGGGACCGCCGAAGGCGCCTGACCGGAGCTGCGCCCGTCCGGCTAAACATCTAGACTTTTTGCATGTCGAATCCGGGGGAGTGGTCCTTCGTGGCCGTGCACGACGTCCTCGCCGCGACCGTGCCCGACCGCGACATGGTCGTGTGCGGGACGGTACGGCGCACGTTCGGCGAGGTGGCGGAACGGACCAAGGCGATTGCCGCCTTCCTGTTCGAGCGGGGCGTGGGCATCCACACCGAGCGCGCCGACCTCGAGCGTTGGGAGAGCGGGCAGGACCCTGTGGCCCTCGTCCTGCACAACGGGACGGAGTACTTCGAGGCGATGTTCGGGGCGTACCGTGCCCGCGCCGTTCCCGTCAACGTCAACCAGCACTACCGACCCGCGGAGATCTCGGCCCTGCTGGCCGATGTCGGGGTCGAGGCGGTCGTCTACCACCGTCGCTACGGCCCTCTCGTCGAGAGGGCGATCGCCGACCGGCACGTCGTCCTGATCGACGTGGACGACGGCTCCGGGGTGGCGGCGCTGCCCGGCAGCACGAACTTCGAGGAGGCCGCTCGCACCCGGCTCACGGAGCCGTTGCCCGAGACGTCTCCGGACGACCTCTACCTGGTGTGCACCGGCGGAACGACGGGCCGGCCCAAGGCGGTGCTGTGGCGCCAAGCCGACATTTACGTCTCTGCGATGGCGGGTGTCGAGGGCGCCACCGTCGAGTCGATCGTCGAAGCGGCCACCGCGGGGACGGGGTCGGGCCGGCCGTGGTATCCGGTGGCGCCGCTGATGCACGCCGCGGCCCAGTGGACCGCATTCTCGGGATTGAACCAGGGTGCAACCGTTGTCGTGCACGAGGACAGCGGTCCGTTCGACGCCCGAACCGTCCTTGAGCTCGCGGAGCGTGAGCAGGTCGCGCTGATGTCGATCGTGGGGGACGCTTACGCGGTGCCCATGCTCGACGAGCTGCGCCGCCGCCCCTACGACCTGTCGTCGCTCTTCATTCTGGGCACGGGCGGTGCCGCCACCGGGGAGCAGCACACCGAGGCACTGCTCGACATTCTGCCCAAGGTGGTGATCCTCGACGGCTACGGGGCGTCGGAGACCGGGGGTATGGCCTTCGGTGCCCGCACGAAAGGGAAGAAGAGCGAGGGATTCGCACCGAGCACGGGAGCGACCGTGATCTCGGCGGATCGTTCCCGTTTCTTGCAGCCGGGCGACCCGGAAGTGGGCTGGACGGCGCGACGCGGGCGTGTGCCACTCGGGTACCTGCACGACCGGGAGAGGACCGAGCGCACGTTCCCGATCATTGACGGGGAGCGCGTCACCCTTCCCGGCGACCGGGCCCAGCTTTCGGCCGATGGGCGCATCCTCCTTCTCGGGAGAGACTCACTCGTGGTCAACACCGGCGGCGAAAAGGTCTTCGTCGAGGAGGTCGAGGATGTGGTGCGCCGGCACCCCGACGTGGCCGACGCGCTCGTCGTCGGCCGGCCATCCGACCGGTTCGGTCAGGAGGTCGTGGCGGTGGTGGCGCCGGCACGGGGTGCAACGATCGATCCACGCAGCATCCGCGAGTTCGTGGCGGAGGAGATCGCGCGTTTCAAGGCGCCGCGGGCGGTGGCCGTCGTGGGCGGCGTCCGTCGCCACGCCAATGGCAAACCCGACTACGGCTGGGCCAGGGAGGCCGCGCTCGAGAGCGGCGGACGCGACCGCCCGCCGGGACGGGCGGTAGTGGACCTCGGGGTACGTGGCCGCGGCTACCTGATCGTCGGAGGATCGGCCGGCATGGGCAGGGCCGCGGCGCAGGCCCTCGCCGGCGACGGCGCCCGGGTGGCGGTCGCCGGCCGCGGCCGCGAGCGCGCCGTCGCCGCCGCGACGGAGCTGTCGGCCACATCCGAGGAGCCCGTGGTCGCGCTCACCGCCGACCTGACGCAGAAGGGAGCGGCCGAGACAGTCGTGCGCGAGGCCTTCGAGGCGCTCGGCGGCCTGCGCGGCGTCGCCATCACGACCGGGCTGGGCATGCATGGCCAGCGCGACCTGTTGGGCGGGTCCGACGAGGACTGGCTGGCCACGTTCGACGATGTGCTCCTCGCCACGGTGCGGGCATGTCGTGCCGCCGTGCCTGTCCTGATCGAAGGGGGTGGTGGCTCCATCGTGACCACCGCCGCCTACTCCATCCGCGCCCCGAAGGCCCACCAGTTCCCCTACGCCACGCTGAAGGCGGGGGTGGCCACGCTCACCAAGAACCTGGCCAAGTCGTTCGGGCACCTGGGCCTGCGGGCCAACTGCGTGTGCCCCGGGTGCGACCGAGACGGAGATCCTCGCCGCGCTGCGGGCCAGCGTCGCGGAGTCACGACACTGGCCCTATGACGAGGCGCTGGAGCGTGTGATGACCGAGGAGTGGGGGATGCAGGTCGCGCTGGGACGGCCCGGACGACCCGAGGAACTCGGCGACGTCATCGCCTTCTTGCTTTCCGAGCGCCGCCAGCTACCTCACCGGCGCCACCGTGAACGTCGACGGCGGCACCGACTTCTGACGTCGGCGGCGGCGTCAGGCTTCGGGGCTCGGGTCACCTCGAAGTGTTGGTCGCGCAGCTCGAAGGCCCTCCTCGTCCCGTGCTCGGCCCGGGTCTTGACGAAGTTGAACTCGCCATCCTCGAAGCGCAGGTTGGTGCCGTAGGCGTGGAAGAGGTAGCTGAGCACCTCCTCGCCCTGGTACCCCTGCAGCTGCTCAATCAGGCGGAACGCCTCCTTGGCCATGACGATCCCGTCCGCCGGCATCCGCGCCACCTTCTCGGCCCACCACGCCGCCCGGGACTCGCCACCGCGCCGGGCTCGACGACCTCGGTGAAGACGTCCTTGCCGGCCAGCTCCGCCGCGTCGATCGTGTCGCCGGTCAACAGGAGCCGGCGAGCCAGCACCGGACCGAGACGGTAGAAGAACATGTGGAGCGAGCCGAGTGCCGGACCGAGGAAACGGGTGGCCGGCATGCCGACCTGGCAATCGCTACCCACAACGGAGATGTCCGCCATGAGGGCGAGCTCGAAGCCACCCCCGAGGGCAAGGCCAGAGACCTCGGCCACCGTCGCCTTCGGATAGCCCGAGGAAGAAGTGGTAGAAGTCGAACGTCTTGCGGTCGGTCAGGAGTCGACGGCGTTGGCTGGGCCGGCGGCTCCTGGCGTCCCCCGCCGTTCCGTTGCCGCTCCCGTTGGCCTCGGGCTTCGTTCCGTCGCCGTACCAGGAGTAGGCGTTGTTCATGTCGGCCCCGGTGCTGAACACGCCACCCTCACCGCGCAGGACCACGACCTTGATGGCATCGTCGTACGGCGAGCTCGTCGAGGAAGCATTCCGATTGTTCGCGCATCGCGGGGTCGTAGGCGTTGCGGCGCTCCGGGTTGTCCAGCGTCAGGTCGCGCAATGCCGGACGCATCGTCTCGCTCCATCCGCACTCGGCCGTCGCTCACTGTGAAAGGGCCCTCCTGAGGCGCTGCTGGCGTTCTCGCCCGAAGTCCATCCTAAACTAAAATCTATAGATATTTCCAAACGATCGCCGAGGTCTTCGCAGGGAGCGATTCGTGAAGTGGGCACTCGATGCGCTGGCCCGCGCCGTCGGGATGCCGGACGCTGCAGGCGACGACCGTACGCTGCAGCGGTCATGGCTCGGGGCCGGGGTGACCCAGGTCATGAACCTCGGCGTCGGCACGGGTGCGGCGTCTCGTCGAGTCCGCCGGGGGCGTGCTGCGGGTCACCATCGACCGGGCCGATCGCAAGGGATCGCTCGACGCCCCGGCTCCGCGGCGCATCGTCGACACGCTCGAAGCGGCGTCGACCGACGACACCCTGCGCGTCGTCGTTCTCTCGAGCACCGGCGACGACTTCTGTTCCGGTTCGGACTGGGTCGCCGCCAACGCGTCAGGCGAGAAGCCGCGAACGGGAAGCGTGCAACGTCGCATCCCTCTGCAGGCGCACCGCATCATCGCCCTGCTCTTCGAAATCCAACTCCCGGTCGTCGCTGCCGTGCAGGGGTGGGCGGCGGGGCTGGGCTGCCAGATCGCCCTGGCTTCCGACTTCACAGTGGCGGCCCAGGACAGCCGGTTCTGGCTGCCCTTCGTCAAGCGGGGCTTCACCCCCGACAGCGGGGCCACCTGGTTGCTCCCACGGCTGGTCGGGGTCGCCCGGGCGAAAGAGCTCCTCCTGCTGGGACGACCGGTCAGCGGCGCCGACGCCGCGGCCTGGGGCATGATCCATCGCTCGGTCCCCTCCGCCGAGCTGACGGGCGCGGTGGATTCGTCTGGTCGAGGAGTTGCGCGCCGGTGCCACCGTCGCCCTGGGCCTGACCAAGCACTGCATCAACGGCGCCCTCGACGGGAGCCTCACCGAGGCGATGGAGCGCGAGGCGCTGGCCATTGAGCTGTCCTCTCGCAGCGCCGATTTCCGCGAAGGTCTCAGCGCATTCCGGGAGCGGCGGGACCCGACGTTCGAGGGCCGCTGAGGGCCGGTCGGGCGAGAACGGCGACAGAAGGGACCGGCATGGAGTTCGACACCATCCTCTACGAGGTCGAGGAACGCACCGCCATCATCACGTTCAACCGGCCCGACCAGCTCAACGCCATCAGCCCGCACATGGCCTTCGAGTTGCGCCGCGCCTACGCCGCGGCCGAGGCGGACGGAGAGGTCTGGACGCTGCTCATCACGGCGAACGGACGTGCCTTCTGCACCGGCGCCGACGTCACCGAGATCCCCGACGACGGCCGGGTCGTGTACGAGGAGCCGTACCTCTCGACCTATCCGCAGTGGGAGGCGCCGCAGGAGGCCACGCCGCCGTTCCGCACCATGACGAAGCCGATCATCACCGCCGTGAACGGCTTGTGTTGCGGCGCCGGACTCGACCTCGTGACCTGCGGTGACATCTCGATCGCCTCGGAGCGCGCCGAGTTCTTCGATCCGCACGTGAGCATCGGGCTGGTGTCGGGCCGCGAGATGGTTCGGCTGGCCCGGGTGCTGCCGACCGGCATCGCCATGCGGGTGGCCTTGACCGGCCGTCACGAGCGCGTGAGTGCGCAGCGGGCCTACGAGCTCGGACTGATCTCCGAGGTGGTGGAGCACGACCGCCTGCTCGAGCGGGGGAAAGAGGTGGCGGGGCTCGTCAACCGCAACGCGCCCTTGGCCGTCCGGGGCACCCGGCTGGCCATCCGCAAGGGCCTCGACCTCCCCATGCACGAGGCCGAGATCCTGGCCGAGACCTTCCGGGAGCGCGTCGTCCGCACCGACGACGCCAGAGGAGGGCCCGGCGGCCTTCCGGGAGAAGCGGGAACCGAAATGGAGCGGGACGTGAGCGACGGCACACGCCAGGTCGACCCGTCTTCGTTCACGACGATCCGCTACGAGACCTCGGCGGCGACCACGTCGCCACCATCACGCTCGATCGGCCCGAGGTGCTCAACGCCTTCGACCGGCAGATGTGTCACGAGGTGCGCAATGCGTGGCACCTCGTCAAGGACGACCCGGACGTGCATGCGGTCGTGCTGCGGGCCGCGGGCGACCGCGCCTTCTGCGCCGGCCTCGACACGAAGAAGCCGTACGGGCAGCCCGACGACGTCTGGAACCACGAGGACCCCGGTGAGCTGCTGAGCCCGAAGTGGCAGAAGGTCTGGAAGCCGGTGGTCTGTGCGGTGCAGGGGATGTGCACGGCCGGTGCCTTCTACTTCCTCAACGAATCGGACATCGTCATCTGCTCGGCCGAGGCCACGTTCTTCGACTCCCACGTGACGTACGGGCTGGTCTCGGCCCTCGAGCCGGTCGGGCTCATGCGCCGGGTCGGCCTGGCCCAGACGCTTCGCATGGCGCTGACCGGAAACGACGAGCGGGTTACGGCGCAGACCGCCCTCCGTATCGGGCTGGTCACCGAGGTGGTCGAGCGGGCGGCGCTGTGGGCCCGCGCCCACGAGCTGGCCGCGGGCATTGCCGCCTTCCCCCGTGCCGCCACCGAAGGCACGGTGCGGGCGATCTGGGAGTCGCTCGACCGGCCCTACCGCGCTGCCATGGAGCAGGGACTGATCTACACCCGCGCTGGGCAACCCGATCGGCCATGGCCGAAGCGACCGCGCATCCGCCACCGCGTCGGGAGCCCCGGCTCCGGTGATCGACAGCGTGCCGACCCGCAGTGCCGGCGACGGCCTCTCGCAGCGCATCATCGACGTGCTGGCCGTCGACCCCGACGCGTCGGCGATCGAATACGAGGGCTCGTGGTCCACGTGGGGTGAGCTGGCCGACACGGCGCGCCAGGCGGCTGCGCTGGTCGACCATGGCGGGGCAGAGGTCGGCATCATCCTGCGCAACCGACCCGCCTCCATCGGCTTGCTCCTGGGCGTCCTCACGCGCCGGTGGTTGCGTGGTGACCATCAACCCGGGACGGGGCCGGGATCGCACCCGCGCAGGACATCGCATCGCTGGACCTCGCTGTCCTGGCCGGCCAGGAAGAGGATCTGGCCGAGTTGGTGTCCGACGGCCTGGGAGCGACCACGGCCGCGGCGTCGGCCCTCGGGGAACCGGTGGTCACCACCCCAGGGTCTGCCGCAGCAAGGACCGGCACGAAGCCCGGGCGGCCCGAGACAGCGGTGCGCATGCTCACGAGCGGCACGACTGGGCCGCCCAAGCGCGTGGACCTCAGCTACCGCATGCTCGAGCGGGTCCTCGTCGGGGCCAAGCACTACGAGTCGAACCGCGACGAGACCGTCCACCTCCGCCGCGGTGTCGCCATCGTGAACTCGCCCCTCGTCCACCTCGGCGGGCTCTTCCGCGTGCTGCAGTGCGTGAGCGACGGCCGCTCCTTCTGTCTCCTCGAACGGTTCGCCGTGGACGCCTGGTCCGATGCGGTGCGCCGCCACCGCCCGGCGACTGCCAGCCTCGTCCCGGCGGCCTTGCGCATGGTCCTCGATGCCGATCTCAATCCCGGCGATCTGTCGAGCATCCGCTCGGTCGTGTCGGGGACGGCGCCGCTCGATCCCGACGATGCCGACGCGTTCACCGCCAAGTACGGCATTCCCGTGCTGGTCACGTATGCGGCGACCGAGTTCGGTGGGAGTGTCGCCGGCTGGAACCTCGACGATCACGAGAATTTCTGGGCGGCCAAGCGGGGCAGCGTCGGCCGGGCGCACGACGGCTGCGAGCTGCGCGTGGTCGACGTCGAATCAGGTGCGCCTCTCCCGCCCGGGGCCGAGGGACTCCTGGAGGTCAAGGCGAGGCAGTTGGGCAACGACTCGTGGGTTCGCACGACCGACCTGGCGCGTCTGGACGAGGACGGCTTCCTCTTCATTCTGGGTCGGGCCGACCAGGCGATCATTCGCGGTGGGTTCAAGGTCCGCCCCGATGACATCAAGGCGGCGCTCGAACGGCACGCAGCCGTGCGCGGTGCCGCCGTGGTGAGTCGCGTCGACCGCCGCCTGGGCGCGGTGCCCGTTGCCGTCGTCGAGCTGCGCCCCGGCGCGGATCCGGTGTCCACCGAGGACCTGGTTTCCTACCTGACCGGGGTCCTGGCCCGCTACGAATTGCCGACCGAGATCCACCGCATGGAGCACCTGCCCCGCACGGAATCCGGCAAGGTCGACCTCTTCGCCGTCAACGCCTTCCTCGACTCGGAACCGACGGAGAGGTAGCGACGCATGGCCCGCTGGACGTTCGGCGTCGATCCGCTGCCACAGACGATGCGCGCCCGTCGCTGTCTGCGGCGCGTCACGAGCCTGACCCTCGCACTCGAGAACGAGGACGACCAGGTCGAACGTCTCATCGCTGATCTGGAACGCTGCGAGGACGCACTGCGTCGACTCGTGCCGGCCGGCACGGAGCC
This sequence comes from uncultured Acidimicrobiaceae bacterium, assembly GCA_963744045.1. Taxonomy (GTDB): domain Bacteria; phylum Actinomycetota; class Acidimicrobiia; order Acidimicrobiales; family RAAP-2; genus Bog-473. The sequence continues at coordinate 8,803 of CAVUSB010000011.1, read as the reverse complement.
CCGGGTGGGTGACGCCGCGTCCGGCGACGGGCGGGTGTATGTCGATCATGCCTTCGACATCGGTGCCTACAACCCGTGCGTTCCCGAGTACACCATTGCGGTCGAGGGTGACCGGGCGCAGGGAACGGTCACCTTTCCCATCGCCTACGAGGGGCCACCGGGTCTGGTGCACGGGGGATTCCTCGCCGTCTTCTTCGATTGTGTCGTGCAGCACCACAACTGCGAGTTGGGATTGGCCGGCAAGACCGTCTCACTCCTGCTGACGTATCGGCGACCGACTCCGCTCGTCACCGAGTTGAGGTTCGCGCTCGACCGGTCGGTCGGCGACGAGCGCATCCGCACGCTCGGTACCCTCTCGGCGGGGGACAAGGTTGTCTGCCAGGCCGAGGCCGTCGCCGTCGCGGGTGTGCGAGCCAACCTGCCCGAGGTCTCGCCCCGGCGGGCGGTGACGACGTGACCGCCGCGGTGATCGAGGCCGGCGACGACCTTCCCTTGACCATCCCCGCGCTGCTCAGGGCCCGCACCGACGCGGAGCCCGAGCGTATGCTGCTGGCCGTCGACGACGGCGTGCTCACTTACGGCGACGCTTCTCGCCGGTCCGCAGAGTTGGCGCGGGCACTGTTGGCGGCCGACATCGGTCCCCACAGTCGGGTGGCCCTCCTGTTCCCGAACGGACCCGAGTTCGTCGTCTCCTGGTTGGCACTCGCCCGCATCGGTGCGGTGAGCGTCCCTTTGAGCACCTTCTCCACCAGTATTGAGCTGCTCGGCCTCCTGCGCGGGGCCGACGTCACCTTGCTGCTGGCCACACCCGGCTACAGATCACACGACTACGTGGCGAGTCTCTCCGCCGGCATGGAGGCGCTCGACCTGGCGGCGCCACCGCCGCTCCTCGCGGCGGCGGCGCCTTCGCTGCGGCGAATCGTCTTCGCGTTCGACGGGGCCGGCGGCGAGGACCTCGACGACGGCTGGACGCTCGACGGGCTGCTCGCCACGGCGTCGTCCGTGCGCACCGATGTGCTGGTGGCGGCCGAGCGCGCCGTGACGCCCGCCGATCCGCATGGTCGTCGTGCACACCTCGGGCTCCACCAGCGAACCAAAGGGTGTCATCCACAACCACGGCGCGCTGATCCGGCATCTGGACAACCTGAACCAGACTCCGCCGGTACGACCGCAGCGAGATCCTCTTCTCGAACTCGCCGTTCTTCTGGATCGGCGGGTTCGCCTACGCCCTTCTGGGGACGCTGGTCGCCGGGGCCACCCTGGTCTGCGCCAACGCGCAAACTGCCGCAGCCGGCGTGCTCGACGTGCTCGAGCGCGAGCACCCCACCATGGTCAACGGGTTCGCCGCCTCGGTCGCCCACGTGGCCGAGGATCCGACGTTCGCCGTCGCGGGACCTCACCTCCATTCGGACGAGGCAACCTCTTTCCGATCATGCCGGCGAGTCGCGTGCCGGCCGGATCCCGAACTGCATCACGCCATGCTCGGCATGACGGAGGCGGGCAGCGTCTGCCTGGCCAGCGACGACGAGTCGCGAGCAGCCCGAGCAGCGCCGGGGATCCTTCGGCAAGCCCGTACCCGGTTTCGAGGCGAAGGTCATCGACCCTGACGGCACGGGCAGTGTGCCGGCCGGCGAGGTGGGCGGCTCGCCTTCCGTGGCCCCTTCCTCATGGAGGGCTACGACGGGCGGGAGCGGCACGACGACGTTCGACGCCGACGGCTGGTTCCACACCGGAGACCTGGTCACCGTCGATGACGACGGTTTCTTCTACTTCCGGGGTCGGGCAGAGCGACATGATCAAGACGGCCGGGGCCAACGTCTCCCCGCGTGAGGTCGAGGCCGCCATCCTCGAAGTCAGCGGCCTGGTTGCCCACGTGGTCGGCATCGACGACGAGGCCGCGCGGGCAGCTCGTCGGCCGCGCTGGTGCGTGCCGCCGGACGGCAGCGTCGGACGTCGACGACCTCCGAGCGCGCCTGCGCCGGGTCGGCTCTCGGCCTACAAGGTGCCCCGCCGTGTCGTTGCGGTCCCGGACGGACAAGGTCCCGATGATGTCGAGCGGCAAGCTCGACCTGCGGGCACTCAAGGAGCTCCTCCGTGGAGCCTGAGGCCGGGACCATCCCCGCCTTGCTGGCCCGCCGAAGCGGCAGGCGACGGCGGACTGCGGGCCCTCGTCACGCTCGACGAGGCGCTGACCTACGCCGAGCTCGACGACATGAGCGCCGCCCTGGCGGCCCGGCTCGTGGCCGACGGCGTCGGTCAAGGGCGACCGGGTCGGCCTGCTGGCGCCCAACGGGATCGAATGGGCGGTCATCGGCGTTGGCCGTCATGCGGATCGGCGCGGTCCTGGTGCCCCTCAGCACCCTGCTGCGACCGCCGGAGCTGCTGGCCCAACTGCACCACGGCCACCGTGTCGCACCTCGTCGACGACGGCGGAGTTCCGCGGCCGCTCGCTATCTCGACGAGCTCGAAGGCGGCCGCTCCGGGACTCCGCGCCGCACTCGGCGCCGGAACGCGCCACCCGGCGGCCCCGTCGCTGCGCCGGGTCTGGACCACCGACGAGCTCCCCGACGCCGGAGTGCCGGCCGCCTTGGTGCCGCGCGCTGGAGCAACGCGTGCGGCCGGCCGACGACCTGGTCGTCCTGTTCACCTCGGGGAGCCCGGGGAACGCCCAAGGGCGTCATCCACACCCACGGGGCGGCGCCTGCGTGCGGTCGCGTCGGGCCTCGACGCCCGCTGCGTGGGTCCGGGCGAGCGCCTCTACATCCCGATGCCGTTCTTCTGGACCGGCGGGTTCGGCGCAGGGCTGCTGACCGCGCTGGTCGCCGGCGCCACCCTGCTGACCGAGGCCGAGCCCGAACCGGCGTCGCACGCTCGAGCTCCTCGCAACGCGAACGAGTGACCCTGTTCCGCGGCTGGCCGGACCAGGCGGCCCGACTGGCGGCCCAGCCCGACTTCGCCACCGCCGACCTGTCCTCGTTGCGGGACGGGAGCCTGCGCCGCCGTCCTTCCTCCCGAGCGGCGCCCGGCCCCCGGGGCCCGGGCCAACCTCTTCGGCATGACCGAGACCTTCGGTCCCTACTGCGGCGACCGCCTCGACCGGACCTGCCGCCCGGCAAGTTCGGCAGCTGCGGCCGGCCGTTCGACGGCGTCGAGATCCGCATCGTCGACCCGGACATCGGGCGGGTCGTGCCCGCCGGCGAGCACGGGCGAGATCCGCGTCCGCGGCGACCACCTGATGCGGGCCATCTGCGGGCGGGTCCGATCCGACGGTCTTCGACCCCCGACGGCTTCTACCGCGACCGGCGACCTGGGCCGGCTCGATGCCGACGGCTACCTCTGGTACTCGGGCCGCCTCGACGACATGGTCAAGGTCAAGGGCGCCACCGTCTATCCCTCTGAGGTCGAAGCCGCGCTGCGGTCCGTCGACGGGGTCAGCCAGGCCTTCGTGACCGACGTGTCCGACGACGGGGCGCAGCCCGAGATCGGGGCGCTCGTGATCACCGATGCCTCGCATCGAAGACGTGCGTGCCGCGGTCAAGTCCCGGCTCAGCGCGTTCAAGGTGCCGACCCGATGGCTCCTGACGAAAGACCCCGACGCCGTCCCGATGCTGGCATCGGGGAAGGTCGACAAGCCTGCGCTGCAGCGGCTCCTGCTCTCGGAAGCCGTCTCGGCGTGACGCAGATGCAAGGACGATAACGGAATGGAGCCAGCGTTGAAAGCAATCGATTGCCTCGTCAATGTCGATTTTGCGGATCAGAAGCAGCCCGAATGGATGGTCCGCGTGAAGGAGGACTACTTCAAGGGCGGGCGACTCCTTCTTCAAGAGCCCGGAGCTGCCCGAGCTGCTCGAGGACATGGACGCCAACGGGGTCGAGCGGGCCATCCTCATCACGAGGGCAAGCAGCCCCGAGGACACGGGCGCAGCGCTTCGCCGAGGCGGAGCCCGACCGTTTCAAGTTGGCCGTGGGTGGGTTCAACCTGCTGCGGCCCATGAAGACCGTGCGGGCCCTGGAGTCCTTCGTGCGCGACCATCCCGTGGCCTGCGCCACGGTGGGGCCGAGCTTCTGGGGCGACGGCATGTACCCGCCGACCGACCCCGTCTACTTCCCGCTCTACACCAAGTGCTGCGAGCTGGACCTGCCGCTCTGCATGAACACCGGCATCCCCGGGCCACCGATTCCCGGAGAGGTGCAGAACCCCATCTACCTCGACCGGGTCTGCGTCCGCTTCCCCGAGCTGCGCCTGTGCATGATCCACGGCGCCGACCCGTGGTGGGACACGGCCATCCGGCTGATGATCAAGTACAAGAACCTCCGGCTGATGACCTCGGCCTGGTCGCCGCAAGCGGCTTCCCGAGTCGCTTGCTCCACTTCATGCGGACCCGCGGCAAGGACCGGATCATCTTCGCCAGCGACTACCCGGTGCTCTCGATGAACCGTTGCCTGGGGGAGGCGCACGCGCTCGACCTGCCCGACGACGTTCTGGCACGCTGGCTGCACGGCAACGCCGAGGCCTTCTTCTTCGCGCCGCCCGAGGCGGCCGAGGCTGCCGAGGGCCGCTAGCCCCCTCCGTCGGAAAGCGTTACTGTACGAAGGGGAAAACGTCACTACCCACAGAAGTCGCAGATCAGAAGGGCCGTTCACCATGGAGACAAGGCCGATTGACGCCGACAACCACTACTACGAGTCGCTCGATGCCTTCACCCGGCACCTCGACAAGAAGTTCCGCGACCGCGGCGTCAAGCCGGTGCAGTCGGGCAGGCACTACGAGCTCCTCATGGGCGGCACGGTCAACCGGTTCATCCCGAACCCGACCTTCGATCCCGATCATCGTGCCGGGCTGCATGGACCCGCTCTTCCGTGGGCAGATCCCCGAGGGGGTGGACCCGAGCAGCCTCCTGCAGGTCGAGCCGCTCCGCGCCGAGTACCAGGACCGCGACGCCCGCGTCGCAGTGATGGACGAGCAAGGTCTCGGTGCCGCGCTGCTCTTCCCGACCTTGGGCTGCGGCGTGGAGGAGGGGCTGCGCAACGACGTCGAGGCCACCATGGCTTCGATCTCGGCCTTCAACCGATGGTTGGAGGAGGACTGGGGCTTCGACTACGAGCACCGGATCCTCGCCGCCCCCATGCTCTCTCTGGCAGACCCGGAGGCGGCCGTCGTCGAGGTCGAGTCACTGCTTGCGCGCGGGCGCCGGCTCGTGCACGTCCGGCCTGCCCCGGTTCCCGGGGCCCAACGGGACCGGCCGCTCGCTGGGGGACAAGGCACACGACCCGGTCTGGGCCAGGCTGGCCGAGGCTTCGGTCCCCGTGGCCTTCCACCTCGGCGACAGTGGCTACAACCGGTTCTTGGCCGCGGGGTGGGGCGCGAGCTCGAGCTTCGAGGGGTTCGGCAACACGGACATCCTCAGCAGGATCCTCGTTTCGGACCGGGCCATCCACGACACCATCGCGTCGCTCGTCATCCACAAGGTCTTCAAGCGGCACCCCACGCTGCGCGTGGCCAGCATCGAGAACGGATCGGACTGGATGGCGCTGCTGGTGAAGCGGCTGCGCAAGCAACGCAACCAGACGCCGTGGGTCTTCGTGGAGGACCCGCTGGACACGCTGCGCGAGCACGTGTGGGTCACGCCCTACCTCGAGGAGGACCTCCAGGCGTTGGCCGAGCTGGTCGGTGTGGAGCGCATCCTCTTCGGTTCGGACTGGCCCCACGGCGAGGGTGTCTCGAGCCCGCTCGACTTCACCAAGGAACTCGGAGGCTTCAACGACGCCGACGCACGCGGAAGATCATGCACGACAACTGCGAGGCACTCTTGGGGTCGCCTGCATGAGCGACGATGCTCACGTGTCGACGCCGGCGCCGGCCGAGGTACGTCCGAATGCAGCACTGTGGGACGAGGTCCAGGCGTGGCTCACCGAGAACTGGGATCCGGATCGCTCGGTCGACCAATGGTGGAAGTTGGTTGCCGCCGCCGGGTGGACCGCCCCGCATTTCGCGCCGGACCAGGGCGGCCGGGGGCTCCCACGTCGCGTCGTCCGCACCGTGCGCTCCGGGTTCAAGTCCTTCGGCGCGCTCCGACCGCCCGGCGGCCTCGGCCTGCTCATGGCCGCGCCGACGATCCTGACGCACGGGACGCCCGAACAAATCGACCGCCTGGTGCCGGCCATCCTCAATGGACAGGTGGCGTGGTGCCAGCTCTTCAGTGAGCCCGGCGCGGGTTCCGATCTCGCCGGGCTCACCACCCGCGCCACCCGGGACGGGGACAAGTGGAGCATCCGGGGACAGAAGGTCTGGTCCAGTCAGGCCGTGGGAGCCGACTACGGCATGCTGCTGGCCCGCACCAACTTCGACGTCCCCAAGCACCGGGGGATCTCCTGGTTCGCCTTCCGGCTGGATCAGCCCGGCGTGACCGTCCAGACCCCTCCGCGAAATGACCGGTGACGCCGTCTTCAACGAGATCTTCCTCGACGATGCGGTGTGCGACGACGGCGATCTCATCGGCGGCCAAGACAATGGTTGGGCCGTCACCCAGACCACGCTGCACTTCGAGCGCACCGGCATCGGTGCGGGCGGCATCCACGCCGGCTTTCCCGAGCCGGGTCGACGGGGTGGGATGCTCGGCCGGAGCGCCGGTGACGCCGCCGCGCGAGGAGCCCGAGGACGCGAAGCTCACCCTGGGCTACGAGGATGTGGTCGAATTGGCGCGGACGTTCGACCGCGCGGCGGACCCGATGATCCGACAACAGCTGGCCCGTCTCTACGCGTTCAGCGAGACCGGGTTGTGGAACGCCCAGCGGGGCAAGGCAGAGGCGAAGCGAGGGGGAGGGCAGGCCGTGGCCAGCACCGGCAAGCTGAGCCAGACCCGGATCGTGAAGCTCGCCGCCGGACTGGCTACCGAGATCGCCGGCCCGCACGGTCTCCTCTGGGGTCCGGCCGCCGTCGAAGGCGGCACGGTGAGCAAGGCGATGGTGTTCTCCGCGGCCTCCTCCATCTACGGCGGCACCGACGAGATTCAGCACAACATCATCGCCGAACGGACTCTCGGGCTGCCCCGCGAGCCCGCACCCGATCGCGACCGACCGTTCGGCGAGGTCTTGCGCGACGTCGCGCCGGCCGACGGCGGCTGAATCCGGACCGCGACCCGGGGCCCTTCCATGCCTGCCGGAGCCATGTCGCTGGCCGGACTTGTCGCGGGTCGAGCGAGTGCGACCCCCGACGCACTGCTGGTCGTCGATGACCGGGATCGATGCCTGACGGCCCTGGAGTTTCAGCAGGAGGCCGCCAAGGTTGCCGCGCATCTCGCCAAGCTCAAGGTCCGCCCCGGGCAGCTCGTGTCCTGGATCATGCCCACCGGTGTCGACGCCCTCCTGGTGATGGTGGGGCTTGCGGTGGTCGAGCCGTACAGAACCCGATCATCCCGATGTACGGCTCACGCGAGATCGGTCACATCTTCCGGGAGGCCGACGTCGATGCCGTGGTGTCCGTGCCGTCGCACCGGTCGACGGACTACGCGCAGATGATCGATGAGCTCGTGGCGGCCGATGCGTCAGGGCCACGGGTGGTTGCCGTCGAGCAGGTGTTGGGCGAACAGCCGATCGTCAGCGAAGACGACGAAGGCGGACGAGGCGACGTGTGCTCCCGCCTGTCGACCACGGGCGCCCAATGGGTCTTCTACACGTCGGGATCGACGGGATTGCCAAAGGGAGTGCTCCACACCGACGCGACGCTCTCCGCCGTTGCGCGGGCGATGGCCGATCGCCTCGAGATGTCCCGGTCGGACCGGAGCGGCATCGCCTTCCCGATCGCTCATATCGGTGGGCCGATCAATCTGATGGCCGCTCTCATCTCCGGTTCGGCCTTGATCCTGCTCGAGACGTTCGAACCACGTGACGCGTGCGACGTTCTCGCTCGCCACGGCGTCACCATGGCGGGGTCGGGAACCGCATTCCACCTGGGCTATCTCGATATGCAAGCACAACGTCCCGACGTTCCTCTGTTTCCCCTCCTGCGGTGTTGTCCGGGCGGGGGCGCCCCCAAGCCCGCGGGGCTCCACGAAAGGGTGAAGTACGCGCTCGGTGGAGCGGGGATCGTGTCGGGCTGGGGATTGACCGAAGCCCCGGTGCTGACGATGGGCTCCCCGGACGATCCCGACCTCGGGCTGTCCGAATCCGAAGGGCGGGCGCTCGAAGGAGTCCAGCTCAAAGTCGTCGCTGCCGACGGGTCCGATGCACCGCCGGGTCAACCCGGCGAGCTGCGGGCGAAGGCCGCCCAGATGATGCTCGGCTACGTGGACGCCGACTTGGACCACGAGGCCTTCGACGAGGAGGGCTACCTGAGGACCGGGGACCTCGGAACGGTCGATGCGGCGGGGTACGTCCGGATCACTGGCAGATCGAAGGACGTCGTCATCCGGAACGGCGAGAACGTGAGCACGGCCGAGGTCGAGGTCCTGCTGCGGGCGATGGACGTGGTCGCCGACGCTGCCGTCATCGGTCTTCCTGATGCCGCGCACGGGGGAACGGGTCTGCGCGGTCATCGAGACCACGCCGGGTTCCGTACCCCTGAATGTGAGTGCGGTGGGCACATGGCTGGCGGCGCAGGGACTGCGACGTATCGCCTGGCCCGAACAGGTGGAGTGCGTGACGTCGCTGCCGCGTACGCCCGCAGGAAAGATCGACAAGAAGGCTCTGGTCGCAGCGTTCTCGTCCTGACCGATCCTCGGCGGTTCCGCCGCCCTACGCGAAAGCCTCCGCGACAGCCGCTGCGTTCTCGAGGTAGGGCCAGGCCACGTCGCGGGGGATCCCG
>CAVUSB010000010.1:0-116094 GCA_963744045.1 uncultured Acidimicrobiaceae bacterium | reverse complement strand
GGACGGTCGGGGCCTACATCGCCCTGACCAAGCCACGGATCATTGAGCTCCTGCTGGTCACGACGCTGCCCACCATGGTGGTGGCGCAGCGCGGCGTGCCGCCGATCTGGCTCATGGTGGCCACCCTCGCCGGCGGCGCGCTGGCGGCCGGCGGGGCCAACGCCATCAACATGGTGGTGGACCGGGACATCGACCGCCTGATGAACCGGACCAAGAACCGTCCGCTGGTCACCGGCGCCATGACCCCGACCGCCGCCCTCGTCTTCGCCCTGGCGCTCGAGGTGGCGGCCTTCGTCGAGCTGTGGCTCGCCGTCAACCTGCTCTCGGCCGTGCTGGCCATCTCGGCGACGCTCTTCTACGTCTTCGTGTACACGCTGTGGCTGAAGCGCCGCTCCACGCAGAACATCGTCATCGGCGGCGCGGCGGGCGCGGTGCCCGTCCTGGTCGGGTGGGCGGCCGTCACCGACAGCCTGAGCTGGGCACCGGTGGTGCTCTTCGCCATCATCTTCATCTGGACGCCGCCACACTTCTGGTCGCTGGCGGTCCGCTACAAGGAGGACTACCGGGCGGCGGACGTGCCCATGCTCCCCGTCGTCGCGTCCATGAGGCGCACCACCACGGAGATCGTCTACTACACGGTGGCGCTGGTGGCGGTGTCGTTCCTGTTCGGACCTGTCGCCCATCTGGGCTGGATCTACATGATCAGCGCCGCCGTGCTCGGTGCGGGGTTCCTCTACCTCGTGACCCGCCTGTGGGGGCTGGCCCAGAGCGACAAGGCAACCGGGCGCGAAGCGATGCGTGTGTTCGGGTACTCCATCACCTACCTCACCGTGCTGTTCGTGGCGATGGCAGGCGACGTACTCATCCGCAATCACATTCACTAACGTCCCCGCGGCATGACCGACGTCCCACCCCGAGAGCCGGCGCTGCCCCCTGCGCCTGAGGCGGACGCTGCCGGGGACGCAGCCCCCCAACCGGTGGTCCGCAAGCCGCGGAAGCGGTTCATCCTCGTCGGCCTGGGCATCGGCCTGCTGATCATTCTGCTCATCGGGCTCCTGACCAGCATCGGCACGAGCTCGACCACCACCAGCGCGCCCCGTGAGGGAGGGCCCGTGCCGTCCTTTGCCGGGGCCAACCTGGTCCGAGCGGGTCGTCCCAGGTGTCCGTCCCGGCCGACGGCGGTGGCAACGGCACGCCGGCCGTCCTGCTGTTCTTCGGCGCCTGGTGCGCCAGTTGCCACCAGGAGCTCCCCCCGCTGGCGGCCGCCGTGCGCAGGCAGGACCAGGCGCACGGAACGCTGTCGCGGATCCGTGTCATCGGCGTCGACAGCTTCGACAAGGCGTCGACCGCCAGATCCTTCATCCACGCGACGGGGGTGACGTTCCCGGTCGCGTCCGACCCGGGGGCCGGCATCACCAGCGGTCTCTTCTACTTCGACGGCGACCCCTACGCGGTGTTCGTCAACGGGGATGGCACGATCGACAAAATCGTGCGGGGCGCCGTGCTGACGCCCTCGTCCCTCACCGCGGACGAGCGCGCCCTCATTCCCAGCGGAACGTGAACGCCGCCGCCAGTGGCGCGGCGCACGGGCCCAGCGCGGCCAGCACGATCCAGGACTCGACCGGGACGGCGCTCCCGCTGCCCAGGGTGGCATGCAACCCCGACGAGAGTGCCGCCGCCGGGAGCAGTTTGGCAAAGCTGGCCAGGCCGCTCGGGAGCTTGGCCAACGGGACGATCATGCCGCCCAGCAGCAGGAGGACGAGGTAGAGGCCGTTGGCCGCGGCCAGGTTCACCTCGGCCCGCAGCGTGCCGGCCATGAAGAGGCCGATCCCCGCGAAGGCGGCCGAGCCGAGCAGCACCGCTCCGATCGCCCCCGCCACCGCCGCCGGGCCGCCGCCCCCGGGGTTCCAGCCCAGGGCGAGCCCCACCGGCAGGAGTACGGCGGCCTGCGACCAGTTCGACCGCAATGATCGTGAGGATCTTGGCGCCGAGGAGGCGTGGGCGGCCGAGCGGGGTGGCGCCGAGGCGCTTGAGCACGCCGTAGCCGCGTTCGAAGCCGGTGGCGATGCCGAGGGAGACCATCGACGTCGACATGACGGCGAGGGACAGGATCCCGGGCACGAAGAAATTGGCCGGGGTCGCCGTCGGGGTCGACACCACGGAGACCTTCGAGAAGAAGAGCAGGAAGACGACGGGAATCCCGAGCGTCAGCAGCAGCGTCTCGCCGCGGCGCAGCGTCATGAAGACTTCGGCGCCGGTCTGGGCGCGCAACGGCCGGAGGGTCCCGGCGGTCGTGCTCACCGCCTCCGCCTCCGTCGCCCGTCCCCCCCGGCGCCGGCGATCGCCCGCCGTCACCTGGGCCGCGGCCTCCGCCGGCCACCCCCACCGTCTCGAAATAGACGTCCTCGAGGGTCTTGCCCGTCGCCAGGTCGGTCAGGGTGGCGCCGCGTGCCGCCAGGAAGTTCGCCACGGCGGCGGTGACGGCGGGCGTCTCGACCCGGACGCCTCGACCCGGTAGCGGCCCGCCGCGGTCTCGGCGGCCGTGGTCCCGGGCCCGACGGCGGCGGCCAGGCGCCCGACGTCGAGCGCCGGCGGCGCGCCGAACGTGACGATTCGCCGGCGGCGCGGCCGCGGCGGTGAGGCCCTGCGGCGTCCCCTCCAGGACGACCCGGCCCGCCGAGAGGATCACGATGCGGTCCGCCATCTTCTCGGCTTCGCCCAGCTCGTGGGTGGTGAGGACGACGCACACGCCCGCGCTCCTTCAACCCGGCCACCACGGCGCGCACGGCGATGCGGCCCTCGGGGTCGACGCCGGCGGTCGGCTCGTCGAGGAAGGCCACCTCGGGGCGCCCGACCAGGGCCAGGGCGAGCGAGAGCCGCTGCTGTTCGCCGCCCGAGAGGTGGCGCCAGGGCGTGCCGGCGACCGCACGCAACCCCACGAGGTCGAGGAGCTCGTCCACCGGCACCGGCTCGGCGTAGTAGCCGGCGAAGAGGTCGAGGACCCGGCGCGGCCCCAGCATGGGGTAGACGCCGCCGCGCTGGAGCATGACCCCGATGCGGCCGCTGAGCGCGGCGTGGTCGGCCACGGGACGGAGCCCGAGGACGCGCGACCTCGCCGGCGGCCGGGCGCCGGTAGCCCTCGAGGGTCTCGACCGTCGACGTCTTGCCGGCGCCGTTGGGCCCGAGCACGACGAGCACCTCGCCCGCTGCGGCCGTCAGGTCGACGCCGTCGACCGCGGCCGGCGTGCCGGCCGGCCCGTAGCGCACGGTGAGGCCGGTGACCTCGACGGCTGGCACGGCGTCGCAGACTACTTTGAGCAGGAGTGATCGATATCCGGGTGCTCCGTGCCGATCCCGACGCGGTCAAGGCCGCGCTGGCCCGCCGCGGCGTCGAGGCGGCCGAGGTCGACGCGGTGCTGGAGGCCGACGCGGCATGGAGCGGCACGGCTGCGGGTCGCCGAGGACATGCGGGCCGAGGTCAAGGAGCTCTCGCGCCTGGTCGGGCAGGCCAAGAAGGCGGGCGACGAGACCCAGGCGGCCGAGCTCAGCGCGGCGCAGCCGCGAGCTGGGCGACGACGAGCGGGTCGCGGCCGCCGAGGCCGAGGCCTACCTGGAGCAGCGCCAGACCGGGCTGCTCTACCTGCCCAACATCCCGGCGGACGACGCGCCCGACGGCATGGGCGAGGACGACAACGTGGAAGTCCGCCGGTGGTGGCCGGGGCAGGACGAGGGGCGGCCGCCCCCAAAGGGCGGACACACCAGGAGATCCCGCACTGGGAGATCGGCGAGTCGCTGCAGATCCTCGACATGGAGCGCGGCGCGCGGCTGGCCGGGTCCATGTTCCCCCTCTACCGGGGCGCGGGGGCCCGGCTGTTGCGGGCGCTGACCGCCTTCGCCATCGACCGCCACGCGCCGGCCTACGAGGAGATCCGCCCGCCGACGGTGGTGCTGACCGAGACCATGACCTCCACCGGCCACCTGCCCAAGTTCGCCGACGACGCCTACCACGTCGAGCGCGACGACCTGTGGCTGATCCCGACGGCCGAGGTGCCGCTCACCTCCCTGCGCCGCGGCGAGATCGTCGAGGAGTCCGAGCTCCCGTTGCGCTTCACCGCGGCGACGGCCTGCTACCGGCGTGAGGCCGGCTCGGCCGGCCGGGACACCCGGGGCCTGTTGCGGGTGCACGAGTTCGACAAGGTGGAGCTGTTCGCCTACACCACGCCCGAGGGCGCGCTCGAGGCCCAGGCCGACATTCTGCAGCGGGCCGAGTCGATGCTGCGGGACCTCGAGCTGCCCTACCGCGTGCTCGACCTGTGCTGCGGGGACCTGGGCGGCTCGTCGGCCCGCACCTTCGACCTCGAGGTCTACGCGCCCGGGGTCGACCGCTGGCTCGAGGTCAGCTCGGTCAGCTGGTACCGGGACTACCAGGCCCGCCGGGCCAACGTGCGCTTCCGGCCCGCCGGCGGCGGGCCGCTGCAGCTGGTGCACACGGTGAACGGCTCGGCCCTGGCCTGGCCGCGGATCTGGGCCGCCCTGGTGGAGAACGGGCGCCAGCCCGACGGGACGGTGCAGCTGCCCGAATGCCTGGCCCCCTACGTCGGCGGCGAACTGCTGATCAAGGCGCCGTGACATGACGGTCATGGACGTCGACGGGAGCGAGCCGCCGGCGAGCATTTCGGCTTCGGCGACCGGCTCGAGATCATTGCGGCCGAGAGCCGCCGCCTGAGCGAGGTGGTGGCGGCGCTCGACCTCGAGGCCAGGGTGCCGACCACGCCGGAGTGGTCGGTGCGCGACCTGGCCCACCACATCGGCGTGGAGCAGTGGTACTGGGGCCAGAACGTGCGGGCCCAGAACCCCGACGAGCGTTCCGCCGCCGAGCTGACCGCCGTTCCCCGAGGACGCCGATCTGCTGGCCTGGCTGGGCTGGTGCACGTATTCCCTGGTCGGCGCCCTGCGCGAGGTCGGCCCCGACTCGCCCTGCTGGGCCTGGTGGCCCGAGCCCCACACGGCGGGCGCCGTGGGCCGGCACCAGGCGCAGGAGGTGTCCGTGCACCGCTGGGACGCCGAGGGCGTGACCGGGGCCGTCCGAGCCCCTGCACCGCGGGCTGGCCGACGACGGGGTGCCCGAGTTCATTGAGATCATGGTGGGGGCCGACCTGGCCTCCCTGCCCGGGGCCGTCACCCTGACCGCCACCGACACCGGGGCGAGCTGGCGGGTGGCCGGCACCGGTCGGCGGCCGGGCGGTCCGCCCGGGTCTCGGAGCTGCGGGCCTCGGCCTCTGACCTGGTGCTCATGCTGTACCGGCGCCTCCCGGTGCCCGACGCCGCCGTGCAGGGTGACCCGGTCCTGGTGGCGGCGCTGCTCTCCCTGGCCGACACCCGATGACCCATGACCGAGCTGGCCTTTTTGGGGACGGGCAACTTCCTCGCCCCCCCCGGCCGCTACTGGAACAGCTTCGTCGTGGACGGGTCGCGTCCTGGTGGAGCCGTCGCCCACCGCGTTGCCGCACCTGCGCCGCTGCGGGATCCCCCTCGAGGCCGTGGAGGTGGTGGTCGTCTCGCACTTCCACGCGGACCATTGCTTCGGATGGCCCTTCCTCCTGCAGGCGCTGGCCGAGCACGGCGGGGGCCGGACCCTTCACGTGGTGGGGCCGCCCGGCATTGAGGCGCACCTGGCCCAGATGAACGAGGCGGGCGCCGTCGCCTCGGTGACCGCGCTGGGCCGCGCCAGACCTGGACCTGCGCTTCGTCGAGGTCGACGGGAGCTGGCAGCAGGCCGGGCCCTGCGCTTCCGGGCCGTCGAGGTCGTGCACGTGCCCTACCTGCGCTGCTTCGGCTACCTGTTCGACCGGGGCGGCCGGATCGTCGGCGTACTCGGGGGACACCACGCCGTGTGACGGCCTCAGCGAGCTGGCCCGGGAGTCCGACGTCCTGGTGGTGGAGTGCAACGGGCGGCACACCCCGCCCGGGGTCCAGGGGTCGCACATGGACGAGGAGTCCGTCCGTGCCCTCCAGGCCGCCCACCCCGGCCGTGCACCTGGTCCTGACGCACCTAGGGGAGCAGGTGGACACGGCGTCCATGACGGGGACGACGATCCCCGACGACTTCGAACGGCTGACGGTCTGACATCTGCCGCTCGGGCTTGTCAGGCTGGGCGGCCCCGCCCACGACGGGCGCGGCCATCGGCTGGCCCCCCATGGAGCCGAAGAAGCCGGCGTCGCCGTAGTTGAAGATGCCGCCGTCGGAGGCGGTGAGCCAGTACCCGCCGCCGTCGGGGGTGGCGGCGATCCCCACCACGGGCGCGTTGAGCGCCATGCCGCCCGTGGAGCCCTGGAAGCTGGCGTCGCCGTACGAAAAGACGCCTCCGTCGGAGGCCACCAGCCAGTACCCGCCCCCGTTGGCGGTCGCCGCCATGCCGACGACGGGCCGGACGAGGGGGAGGTTGCCGGCCGAGCCGTAGAAGCCGGCGTCGCCGAAGCTGAAGATCCCGCCTTCGGAAGACACGAGCCAGTAGCCGTGGCCCGTGGCGTCCGCCGCCATGCCCACGATGGACCCGTCGACGGGCTGGCCGCCCCGGGAGCCGTAGAAGTGGGCGTCGCCGAAGCTGAAGACCCCCCCGTCGGACGCCACCTCCCAGTACCCGCCACCGTCCGGCGTCGCCGCCATGCCCACGATCGGGGCGTTCAGGCCATGGCCCCCCATGGAGCCGAAGAAGCCGGCGCCGCCGTAGTTGAAGATGCCGCCGTC
The DNA here is from genome assembly GCA_963744045.1 of uncultured Acidimicrobiaceae bacterium. Taxonomy (GTDB): domain Bacteria; phylum Actinomycetota; class Acidimicrobiia; order Acidimicrobiales; family RAAP-2; genus Bog-473. The sequence goes on along the minus strand of CAVUSB010000010.1, from coordinate 109,346 downwards.
GGAGGCCACCATCCAGTAGCCGGTGCCGGTCTTGGCGGCCGTCATGCCCACCACGGGCTGGTTCAGGCGGTGCCCGCCGGTCGAGCCCACGAACGGGGCGTCCCCGTAGCAGAAGACGCCCCCGTCGGACCCCACGACGTGGTACCCGTGGCTCGCCACGCCGCGCAGCAGCACGCTCTGCGTGCCGTTGGGCCCGCTCACCGACACCGTGGCGGTGTAGACGCCGACGCCCGGCGGCGTGAAGTGCACCGGGACGCTGCAGGACTCCCCGGGCGCCAGGTTGCAGTTCGTCGTGCCCATGGAGAACACCCCCTGGCCGCCCGACTGGGTCGCCGTGATGTTCATGTTCTCGCCGGAGGCCCACAGCTCCATCGACGAGGTCTGCGACGTCCCGGGCAGGACCGACGCGTCCACGCCGTAGGGGTAGACGCCCACGGGCAGCAACGGGGCCTCCTGGGCCCAGGTGAAGTACGGGGTGTCCACGGTGTCACCGCCGACGAAGATCTGGGTCGTCGAGGGGCCGTACCCCACTCCCATCAGGGAGGGAGCGGCGTAGGAGCCGAGAATGATGTCCCGGTGGCCCCAGCAGCCGCCCCCGCCCGTGGGCGGGGCAGTCCACGTTGGTTCCGCCCGGCCCGTCGTCGTACATCCACAGCGCCAGGGCGGTGCCGAGGGACGACGTCGAGGCCGAGGTGGAGCCCGCCGTGGACCCGTAGTGCGGGAACGGCGGGTCGCGTGTGGGCGTTGGCGCCGGCCTGGGCATAGGCGTTCAGGTTGGCGGCGAGCCCCGAAATGGGGGCGAGGCCGCGGTCGATCCGCTCCTCGTCGGTCAGGACGAACAGCTGCTCGGGGGGCGTCAGCGAGGTCCAGTTGCTGGGCAGGCTCATGGGAGCGAGGCCCTCGGCCTGGCGGTCGCCGTAGAGCAGCGTGAGCCCGCTCGGGCAGTAGAGGTTCGGGCTGGAGAGGCTGCCGCAGGGCCCGGAGTACCCCGGCGCCGGGGTGATGTTGGCGCCCGGATTCTGCGGGGGGACGATCGAGGCGCCCGCGGTGGCCGGCGACGGGGCCAGGGCCACCACTGCCGCGAGGGTCACGAAGGCAGCGGCCCTCCTGAAAACCGACAAGATCAAACCTTCCCCATCCGCCACGACCCGCGCCAGTGTTCCAGTTGCCTCGTGCCGGAGCAACCTCGGGCCACGCCAGGTCAGGGTGCTGCGGCGGCGCGTCGACCCAGCCCAGGAGGGCGTTAACGCGTTAACAACGGACGCACAACAAGTGCTCAGGCGGCGGCGAAGCGGTACCCCACGCCCCGGACGGTTGTGATCAGAACCGGGGTTGAAGGGTCGGCCTCGATGCGGGAACGCAGGCGCTTGATGTGCACGTCGAGCGTCTTGGTGTCGCCGATGTAGTCGGTGCCCCAGACGCGGTCGATCAGCACGTCCCGGGTCAGCACCCGGCCGGAGTTCTCCACCAGCAGGCGCAGGAGCTCGAACTCCTTGCGCCGCAGGTGGACCTCGTCGCCGCGCACGAAGACGCGGCGCTGGTCGAAGTCCACCTTGATCCCGTTGGACTCCCAGATGCCGTCGCTCCCGAACTCGATCGAACCGCCCAGGTCGCCCGATTCGGAGCCCCCCGGCGCCCGCCTGAGCACCGCCCGCATGCGGGCCACCAGCTCACGGAGCCGGTAGGGCTTGGTCACGTAGTCGTCGGCCCCCACCTCGAGCGCCACCACGGTGTCGATCTCCGTGCCCTTGGCCGTGACCATGATGATGGGCACCGTCGAGCGGGTGCGGACGGCCCGGCAGACGTCGATGCCCGACAGCTTGGGCAGCATCAGGTCCAGCAGGAGGATGTCGGGGGCGGTCTCGTCGAAGAGCTGCAGGGCCTCGTTGCCGTCGCGGGCCACGGTCACCCGGAAGCCCTCGTTGGTCAGGCCGATGACCAGGGCCTCGATGAAGGACTCCTCGTCCTCGGCCAGCAGGACCTTGACGGGCCCCTCGCCCTGCGTCGTCCGGCCGGCCTTCTTGGCGGACTTGCCGGTGCCGGTGTCGGTGCCTGACTCGAGGCGGTCTTGCTCATGCCAGCCGCTCCGCCTGAATGGGCAGGACGAGGGTGAACGTGGAGCCCTCGCCCTCGCGCGACTCGACGTCGACCCAGCCCTGGTGGTTGTTGGCCACATGGCGGACGATGGACAGGCCGAGCCCGGTGCCGCCGGTGTCCCGGCTGCGACCGTGGTCGACGCGGTAGAAGCGCTCGAAGATGCGATCGAGGTCCCGGGCCGGGATGCCGACGCCGTGGTCCTGCACCGACAAACGGACGTTGTCCCGCTCCTCGATGCGCCAATTGGGTGAGGCCGCCGCAGCGGAGTCCGCCGGACCGGTTCCGGCGGTGTCACCCTCGGCGCTCACCGTCGGAGGCACGGGCATGGTCGGGGCCGTGGTCCCGGTGGCGGCCGAGGCACCGGGAGCGGACTGGCCCAACGGGGAGTACTGGTCGAGGATCTCGGGGAGGAAGACCGGTTGCACGACGGACGCGTCGCGCTCGACCGGGGCATCACCAGCAGCGGCAGCGGTCCCCGGAGACCGAATCGGCGGTCACCGCCGGGTGCTCCCCCGTGAGGAAATCGGGCTGGCCATCGTCCGCCCTGCCGCCGCCCTCTGCGACCACGGCGGGGTGGCTCAGGTTCGGGTTGAAGCGTTGTGCAACGCCGGTCACCACGATCTTGGAGTTGTCGTAGGAGTAGGTGATGGCGTTCTCCAGCAGGGCGTGCATGGCCGACACCAGCTGGCGCCGGTCACCCAGGACGGCGACCGGGGGCGAGGGCTCGTGCAGGACGATCTCGAGGCCGCGCTGGTCGGCCGTGGCGCGCACCCGCTCTATGGCATCGGCCATGACCAGGTTGACCAGCACCGGCTCGCGCGGCGGGGCCTCCTCGGACTCAATGCGCGAGAGGTCGAGCAGGTCGTCGATGATGCGGCTCACCCGGAAGGCCTCGTTGTGGATGCGGCCGGCCAGCCGCTGCGCCACGTCGGGGTCGGGCTCGGAGACCAGCGTCTCGGCCAGGAGGCCCAGTGCGCCCATCGGGGTCTTGAGCTCGTGGCTGACATTGGCCACGAAGTCGCGCCGGATCTCCTCGAGCCGGCGGCGCTCCGAGACGTCCTCAATGAGCGCGATCACGCCGAGCGGGCGCCGCCCGTCGTCGATCTGCCGGGCGCGTACCTGCAGCGTGCGCCGGGGCGGTCCGTAGAGGTCGAGGGTGCGCTCGGCCGATCCCTCGTGCCAGGCGTCCTCCAGGACGTCGGTCACCGCCTGTGCGGCCAGGGCGTCGCCGTGGCGGCTCACCATCAAGGCATTGGCGCGTCCGTTGCGGTAGATCACGGTGCCGTTCTCGTCGCACAGCACGACGCCCTGGGTCAGGGTGTCGAGTGACCTTCGGAGCCGGATGGCATCCGAGCTCGACTCGGTGACGGCCTGCGCCGCCCCGCCGGTGACCTGCTCGAGGTAGGCGAGGGACGTCTCCACGTTGTACTCGTCCTGGGGCGGATCGAGGCCGAGGCGGGTGCCGAGAGAGGCCAGCCGCTGCGAAATGGCCCGTCGCCCCGAGCGCCGCCCGAGCATGGCGGCGACGAAGCCGACCAGCACGCAGACGGCAACGGCGACCCCAATGAAGATGAGCTCTTGGGACATACTCGAAATTGACTTCCCCAGGCCCACTTAGCGGCACGCCCCCAATATGACAGGGCTGGAGCGTCAAGGGTGAACAGTCGCCGTGGAGACGCCTGCGTGATCCGCCGGTTCTTCGGCGTGCCAGGGGCGGGAGCCGCGCCCTGAGCTGCCCTTCTGCAACCCCGACGAGCTCTGATGTGCCGCCGCCCTTCTTTTACACGCCCGAAGACCCTGCAGAAGAAAGGGCAAACACGGCACCCGGCGAACCGTTCTCCGGCCGAACGGCGTCCGGGAGGGTCCGGCACCGGCACGCACGACGATCCGGAGGGCACCCATGCTGTGGCACTTGGCCGATGTCTCGTTGAACCCGAGCATGAACGCGCTGCCGGGCGGCGGGACCCTGCAGGAACTCACCAACGGCCTGGGTGCCTGGGCCCTCATCGCCGCGCTGGCAGGACTGTTGATCGGGGCGGCCGCATGGGCTCTGGGCGTCCACGCCCAGAACTTCCAGCAGTCGATGGTCGGGCGCCGTGCCGTGCTGGTCTCGGGGCTGGCGGCGCTGCTGATCGGTGCCGCCCCGCCGATCGTCAATTTCTTCTTCCACGCCGGGACCAACCTGCACTGACCCGGGTCCATGCTGACCGCCGGCTGCACCGGTCTCGACGCGCTCAACCCCATCTGCCAGGCCGGCAGCATCGGGGGCTCGGTCGCGTCCGCCGGCTTCGAGTCGATTCTGAACGGGATCAGTCAGTGGGTGGCCAGCGGGGCCGAGTGGCTGTTGAACCAGATCGGCGACGTGCTGAGTGCCACGACGACCGTGGACGTGGGGGCGAGCTGGTTCCGGACCCACTACGGGCAGATGACCGCCCTGGCGGGCGTGGTCATCCTCCCGATGCTGCTGGCCTCGACTCTCCAGGCCGTAGTGCGGCAGAACCCGGGCCAGCTGGTCCGGACCTTCCTGGTGCAACTCCCGCTGGCGCTGTTGCTGGCCGTCGTGGCGATACAGATCGTCGTGCTGAGCCTGTCCGCCACGGACGCCATGAGCGACGCCGTGGCCGGCGGGACCGACGCCGATGTGGGTTCGCTGCTCACGACAGTGACCTCGGGGCTGGTGTCCTCGGCGGCCGACCCGAGCATCGCCAGCTTCGTGCTGCTGTTGGTCGCCCTCCTGATTGCCGTGGCGGCGTTCGTGCTGTGGCTGGAGCTGCTCATCCGGGCGGCCGCCGTGTACGTGGCGGTGCTCTTCCTGCCCCTGGCGCTGGCGACACTGGTGTGGCCGGCGATCTCGCACTGGTGCCGGCGGCTGGTGGAGACGCTGGCTGCGCTCATCCTCTCCAAGTTCGTGATCGTGGCCACGTTGAGCCTGGCCGCGGGCGCCGTCGCCTCGGGTACCGCCGGCACAGGGAGCCATGGATCGGGCTTCTCCTCCGTCCTGGCCGGCGGTGCGCTCCTCCTCATGGCCACGTTCGTGCCCTTCGCGATCCTGCGCATGATCCCGGCCGTCGAGGCGGGTGCGGTGGCGCATCTCGACGGGTTGCGTGAGCGGGGTACCGCCGCCATGACCCGCATGCCCCGGTCGGCAGCGTCCCATGCACTGCACGAGGGCTTGGGGGCGCTGGGGGACTCGCGGCTGATGGCCTCGACGCCGGTGGGCGATGGCGATGGCGATGGCCCGGCTTCGGCTTCGGATTCGGATTCGGATTCGGATTCGGATTCGCGTTCGGGCATTCCCCTCGGTGAAGGTGACCCGAACTCGCAGCGAATCTACGACGAGGCGGTCGCCGCAGGTATCCGGCCGCGGCCCAAGGGACCCAAGCCGCTTTTGCCGGCGCCGACGATGCGGTCGGCGGGCGGTGACGCCGAAGCCGGTGTCGTGACATCGGGGGCGGGCGCGGGAGACGTGGCCGGCATGGGGAGCGCTGCCGGCGCCGTGACGGGCTTCGAGCCCGACCCGGCGGATCGGGTGGGGGCCAAGTCGGCGAAAGGGAGACGCCTCGGCCCGGAAACCGAGGAGGACATCTGGATGTGGGAGGGCGTCCCGCCGGGCCACAGCCTGATCACGCGCTACGAGCCGGGAGAGAGGCGGTACTACATGGGTGACAACGAAGGTCCCTCCCTCAGGAAGCTGCCACCGGCGTGGCCGCCAGGCCAGGGCCCCGAAGCGTGAGCGACGAGCGCGGGTCGCGCTACCGGTTCGGGCCCCGCGAACGCGGGGGCGCGTTGGCGGGCTGGCGCGCCGGGCAGATCATGACGGTGGCGGTAGGACTGGTCTTCGGCGTGATCGTGCTGCGGTTGGAGCCCAACGCGGTCGGGGTCGCCGCGGCCGTCGGCATCCTCGTCCTGTACGGCGCGCTGGCGACGGTACCCGTGGCCGGCCGGACCGGCGACGAGTGGCTTCCGGTCGTCGTGTGCTGGGGGCGCGCCGGACGGGCATCTTTGGTGCGCGGCGCATCGGCCCTCTCCGTGGGATGCGCCTGCTGCGCGCCGACTGGCGAGACATGGGCGTTGTGCACGATCGCGCCGGGCGAACGCTCACAGCGGCGCTGTCCCTGCGCGGCGCCAGCTTCGCGCTCCTGGGTGCAGACGAGCAGGATCGCCGGGTGGGCGCATGGGCCTCGGTGCTCGCCTCGTTGGCCCGCGAGGGCTCGGGGGTGCACCGGGTGCAGTGGGTGGCGGCGGCATTCCCCGACGACGGGCAGGGACTGCGCTCGTATGTCGCCGCGGAGAGGGTTTCCGACGCGGCGTCGGCCTGCGCCGCCTCCTACGACGCGCTGCTCGACGACCTGGACTCGTATGCCTGCGCACACGATGTCGTCCTGGCCGTCCAGGTGCGGCTCACCCGCTCGCTCGAGGTGGGGTGCGCCACGCTGGCCCGCGAGATGAGCTCGCTCATCCGCCAGCTCTCCGATGCTGACGTGCGCGTCGAGGCCGTCCTGTCTGCCGACGACCTGGCCCAACAACTTCTCCGCACGTACGAGCCACGACCCAACGCCGCACCGGTGCAGGACCACTGGCCGATGGCCATGGAGGAGAGGTGGTCCGAGGTTCGGGTGGACGGCATGGTGCACGCCACCTTCTGGGTGGCCGAGTGGCCGCGCATCGAGGTGCGCAGTGACTTCCTGGCGCCGATCCTCCTGGGGTCGGCCCGATGCACGCTCGCGGTCGTGATGGAACCGCTCGGCCTCGACAGCGCGGTGCGCAAGGTGGAGGCATCGCGGACGGCCGACTTGGCCGACACCGAGTTGCGGCGACGCGGCGGCTTCGTGTCGACAGCCCGCCATGCCCGCGAATCGGAGGTCCTGGCCCGTCGCGAGGCCGAGCTCGCGGAAGGCCACGCCTCGTTCCGCTATTCGGGCTACGTCACCGTGTCGGCGCCGAACGAGGAGCAGCTGGTGGCGGCCTGTGACGTGGTGCAGCACGCGGCGGGGCAGAGCCGGCTCGCGTTGCGCCGCCTCTACGGCGACCAGGCCTCGGCCTATACCTGCACCCTCCCTCTCTGTCGGGGGCTGCGCTGACGGGCGCGGGCCTACCATGAGCCCGTGGCCATTCATCTTGATGCACCGCCGCCTGTACCGGTCGATGCAGAGCCGCGGCAATGTCGTCGTGTTGCTGCTCGACAGCCTCAATCGCCACATGCTCGGCAGCTACGGCGGCACCGAGTTCGAGACGCCGCACCTCGACCGCTTCGCCCGGGAGCGTGCGGTTCGTTTCACGTCCCATGTCACCGGTTCGCTGCCGTGCATGCCGGCGCGCCACGACATTCTGTGCGGTTCGCTCGACTTCCTCTGGCGGCCCTGGGGCTCCATAGAGGTCTGGGAGGAGCCCATCACCGGGCAGCTCCGCCGGGCGGGCGTGACGACCATGTTGGTGTCGGACCACCCGCACCTCTTCGAGGTGGGCGGCGAGAACTACCACACGGACTTCAGCGCTTGGGACTACGTGCGCGGGCACGAGGGCGACCCGTGGCGGACGTACCCCGACCCGAGTTACATCGGCTCGCCGGCGCTGCCGGCCCGTGGAGGCGGGTGGTTCTGGCGGGATCGCCTGCGCTGGGCGGACGCCGAGGATCGCCCGTATGACCGCTCCCGGACGTTCTTCCGATCCGAGTCGGACTACCCCGGGCCCAAGACGATGCGTGCGGCGGCCGGGTGGTTGCGCGACGGCGCGCCGGGCCCGGGCGGCGCGCCCTTCATGCTCTTCGTGGACGAGTTCGACCCGCACGAGCCGTTCGACACGCCCGAGCCCTGGGCCGGGCGTTACGACCCCGGGTGGGAGGGCGACCTGTTGATCTGGCCCCCTTATGACGTCGGCGCGGTCGGGGCGGGGAGGTTGAGCGAGCGGGAGGGGCGGCAGATCCGGGCCAACTACGGGGCCAAGCTCAGCATGATCGACCACTGGGTGGGCGAGGTGTTCGACGCGCTGAGCGAGCGGGGCCTGTGGGAGAGCACGGCGGTCATCGTGTGCACGGACCATGGGCACTATCTCGGGGAGAAGGACATCTGGGGGAAGCCAGGAGTCATGCAGTACGAACCGCTGGGGCATATCCCGTTGCTGGTGCACTGGCCCGGGCGCTGCGGGCGGCACCTCGTGCGGGGCGCTGACGACGAACGTGGACATCAACGCGACGCTGGCTGATGTGTTCGGTCTGCCGACGGGGAGCGTTGGACGCAGGCATGGCGCTTCGTTGGCGCCCTTGTTGCGCGGGTCGGCAACGCAGGTGCGGGAGTGGGCCATCGGCGGCGTCTACGGGAACTGGGTGCAGGTGACCGACGGGCACCGCAAGTACGCCCGCGGTGCTTCGGGCGACAACTTCCCCCTGTCGATGTGGTCCAACCGCTGGTCGACCATGCCCGTGCACGGGCTCGAGGACGCGACCCGGCTGCCTCCGCCCGACCGGCGGGCCACGCTCGACTTCATGCCGGGTTCGGACGTGCCGGTCATCCGCCAGCCCTTCGAGCCCGGCGACCGGCTGCCCTTTTGGGTGGGGCACAACACGGTCGACGCCCACTTCCTCTACGACCTGGACATCGACCCGGGTGAAGACGAGAACCTGGTGGGCGAGGCGGTCGAGCGCGACCTGGTCGAACTGCTGCGCCACGCCTTGGTCTCGGTCGACGCACCCGACGAACAGCTCGAGCGGTTGGGGATTGCATGACGGAGGATGCCGATGCCGATGCCGATGCCGATGCCGATGCCGAGCCGTTCGTCCTGCCGCGGATCCCGGCGTCGTCAGGTGCGCTGATCTTCGACGAGCGGGGGCGGCTCCTCATCGCCAACCCGACGTACAAAGCGCACTGGACGATCCCGGGCGGGATCATGGAGGCCGACGGCGAGACGCCGTGGGAGGCATGCCGGCGCGAGGTGCGCGAGGAGGTGGGTCTCGACGTCGTGGATGGTCGGTTGATCGCGGTCGACTTCCTGCGGCCGAAGCCGTCAAAGCCGGGTGGGATGCGATTCCTGTTCGATTGCGGAGTCCTGCCCGATTCGGTGTTGGCCTCCATCAGGTTGCAAGAGGAGGAGCTCTCCGAGCACCGCCTGGTGGAGAGAGACGAAGCGCTTGTCCTGCTCAGTGGGCCGTTACGACGGCGCGTGCGGGTGGCACTGGCGGCTGAAACGTGCGTGTATCTGGAGGACGGACGGCCCGTCTGAGCCGCGAGGGGAGGGCCGGAGCGTTCCCTTAGTATCGGAGCACCGTGACCTCACGGCGAGCGAAGAGGGCCTTGGCGGATGTGTGTGTTCTGGCGGCGGGTTCGAATCAACAGGGGTGCCTTCGCGTCTCTTGTCCTGGCCGCGACGCTGCTGACGTGCGTGGGCGCGCCGACGGCGGAGGGAGCCGCCGCGACTGCCGCCAGACCGGGTCGTCTGGGCGTCTACCTGGGTTACCAATCACCAGCGGGAGTCAGCTCGTTCGGACGGGCTGTCGGCGAACGGCCGCGCTTCGCCATGGACTTCTTGAACGGTGACTCCTGGTCTGCACTCGTGAAGACGGCGCCGTCCTACATGGCGGCCTGGAAGAAGTCGGGTTTGCGGATGATCTGGGGCGTCCCGATTCTCCCCGACGTCACCTCCGGCGGTTCCGCCGCCGTGGCATCCGACAGCACCGACACCCTGCAGCGAGGGGCGGACGGCGCGTACAACTCCTACTTCCGGAAGGTGGCCAAAGACATGGTGGCGGGCGGGGAGGCCAAGTCGATCATCCGTCTGGGTTGGGAATTCAACGGCGATTGGTTCTCCTGGTCCGCAGGGGGGCAGTCGGCCGCGTTCGTCGCCTACTGGCGGCAGATCGTCGACACCATGCGCTCGGTGACCGGCCAGAAGTTCACCTTCGAATGGAACCCGACCGCGGGCGTGACGAAGGCGGGGAACCTCGTCAACGACTACCCGGGAAACTCGTATGTCGACTACATCGGCCTCGATGTCTACGACCAACAATGGGGGTACTACGGCGCGCAGGGCTGCGAGGGCGTCACGTGCCAGCAGGACGAGTTCCACAAGATCCTCACCGAGCCCGACGGGTTGAACTGGCTGGCCAAGTTCGCCGCCCATGAAGGCAAACCGATCGTGCTGCCCGAGTGGGGCCTCGGCGTGTTCAATCCCACCGACCTGAACGGGACCTATCAGGATGAGGAGCTCGGTGGCGGCGATGACCCGACCTTCATTGACGACATGGCGGCATGGATCGACGCGCACCACGTGTTCGAGGCGAGCTACTGGGATTTCGAGCCCGAGACCTTGAGCGTGACGCCGCTCAGCGCCGCTGCGCTGCGGAGCGATTTCGGTGGCGTGTCGTCGACGTCGTCAGGGCCGACCTCCACGGTGTCGAGCACTGCCGGTTGAGGTTCGTTGCCTTCCGCTCCGGTCCTGATCGCCGCGAGCAGCCGGACGGGCCTTCCAGATTCGTCGTTCGTCATGGTTCGGTGAGCGCGAGAGGGACCTCCCGGTTGTAGAAGACGGCGGTCACGACGACGATGCCGGTGGCAACTCCGAGCGACCAGGCTGCTCCGGCGTGCAGCAAGAGCACGGCGCCGACCAATGCGCCGCCGAACATGCAAAGGATCGTCGTCCTGGCCAGGCGCGCGTGCGGATTGGCCCCTCCCGCCAGCAGCGAGTTGGATGCCAGTCCCGTCAAGGCCGTGGTCAGCACCGTGGTCGACATGTCGGGAACCCCGACGCGCCGGACGGCCGCGTTGCGCTGTCCCACGGCCACGGAGAGGAGGGCGATGACGGCGTAGCGGGGCCACCCCGAGCCGACGGCCGGCACCGTGCCGGCGATGACCGCGGCCACGGCAGTGCACGCCGCCTCGATCACCATGGCGACGAGGAGGAGGTTCCGCAGCGGCTGGATCCGTCGGGCCAGTCGCCCGCCGGCGACGGCGCCGACGACAAAGGCCGCGAGCGCGCACAGGCTGGCACCCATGGAGAACCCTGGCGCCCCGGCCGCGGCGAAGCCGAGCAGGATCACGTTGCCGGTCATGTTGGCCGTGAAGACGTGGCCGAGCCCCAGGAAGCTCACGGCGTCGGCGAAGCCGCTGACGACGGTCAGGGCGCCCAACGTCACCACCAGGGTCGGGGGCGGACGGTCCGAGTCGCTCATCTGCGTTCCACCTTCCCCGCGACGGCGATGGTCGCGGCTCCGTCAAGGTAACGGAGCTGCCAGATGAAGCGGGCGACCGTTCACCAGCCGTGAGGGAGCGGATGCCACGGATGCCGGCCCATCAGGTGACGACGCGGAACCTCGGCGCGGCCTACCCGGTCATCGCAGAGGCCGGGCTCGGGCGACGCGGGGTGGTGATCGGCGACGACCTGCTCGGGGGTTCATTCGTCTTCGACCCGTTCGAGCTCTATGGGGCCGGTGTTGTCTCCAATCCCAACATGGTCGGCTTTGCATGCGCCAGATCGGGCGAGGGCAGAGTCAAGCCCAGTGCCGCTGCCCCAATGCGGTCCTGGTGGCACCGAGCACGGGGCGCCACGGAACGCTCCGTGTATACGGCAGGGCCCGCCAACGATTTCTCATGCTGGTCGCTCCGCTTACGACAACTTTCCGAGCTCTTCCGTCGCCTGGCTCTCGATCCTGGCGTAACCGTGCTGAGCTGCGCTCGACAGCGCGTCTTCCAGCAGGCTGCGGGCTCTGTCGACGTCGCCGTCGCCATTGCGTCGACGAAGCATCTGCCCCCGCTGCAAGTTGGTGAGAGCTCCGTACAACCGCATCCGGCCACGTGCGTTCAGTTCCGCAGCTTCTGCGAAGAACACTTCTGCCTCGTCGTAGCGGCCGAGGACGGTGGCCAGCACTCCTAGGTGCGAGGCCACCGACAGCTCCGGAATCAGGCCGTTGTGCGGGACCTGGTCTCGATAGGGGAGGAGCAGCTGGAAGAGCAGAGCGGCGTGGGCCTTTTCTCCGAGCTCCCCTGCCACCCGGGCGCACACGGAGACGGCGTCCAGCCAGGAGGTATCCTCTGGAAACGCAAAGGACGTCGCCGCGAGATCGTCGAGCATCTTCCGAGCCGCCGAGATGTCGCCCGAGTGCAGCGTGACCTCGGCCAGCGTGGCTTTGAGGCTCGGTATTGCTGGGTTGTCCCGTGCGGCATCTGTGACCAGGGCCATGAGTTCTCCGTATCGCCCCTGCCCGAACCGGACGCACATCAACTGAATGCCGTAGAAGCTCAGGGCATCGGGCTGGCCGATCGCGGCACCGATCTCGAGGGCGGCCTCGGCCAGTCGTTCCGCTTCGGCGTTATCGCCACGGAGCATGGCTTCGGAGGCGGCGCGATAGGTCGCCTCCCATCGGAAGACGGGATCACCGAGCTTTTCGGAGAACGCTTGCTCTTGGGCAACCAATTCCGAGGCGCGATCGAATCGTCCGGCCCGGACGAATATGGCGTAGCCAGCAGGGCTGCGTGACGCAGCGAGGTGATCCCCAAAGCGTTCGGCGGCGGCCACCGCTTCGTCGTGGTCGGCCAACTGTATGGCCAAGGTGGAAGGCGCGAAGAGTGACACGCCCGACCGGTGGACCACGTCGACGAAGGCACGGTCGTCGCCGAGCCGGCGGGCGATGGCCTTGGCTTCGTCGGCCAATGCCACGCGGCGTTCGAGTGGTGCGCCGTAGTTCAGCTCCGCGCACAGGGAGGCCAGTAGCCGGGCCCGTTCGGGGCTGTCATCTGCCGGCAGCGCGGCCAAGGCGGCTTCGAGCATTTCGACCTTCTCCGTGTCGACCTGGCCAAAGCTGGTGAACCAGCCGCGGTTGTTCTCGAGCGCGGCCCGGGCCAGGCGCGCAACATCGCTCGCCTCCCGGGCCGCACGCGTGGCCGCGAGGAGCGTGGAGCGGGAATCAGCGATGCCGGCGCGGCGCTGGGCGGTGCCGAGGGCGATCAGCAGGTCGAGCCGCGTGCTCGGGGCGGTGTCCCCGCTCTGGGCGACGAGATCGAGGGCCTGGGTGAAGTAGTCGACGGCCTCCTCGGGGGCGAGCGCGTCGAGGGCGGCTTCCCCGGCCCGGCGGGCGTAGTCGATGGCCTTGGCCGTGTCAGCCGGCCTGGTGGCGAGGATGAAGTGGCGCGCCAGCTCTCCGAGGCGCAGGTCGTCGCGCCCAATTTCAAGTTCCTCGAGGGCCTCGCCCACCACGCGGTGTAAGCGGGTGCGCCGGGTGAGGCCGAGGTCCTCGTAGAGGGTGTGCTGGATGAGTGCGTGCGAGAAGCTGTAGCGCCCGGGCGCATGGGGCAGTTCGAAGACGAGCGCGGCCCGCTGAGCCTCGTCGAGTAGGTCCAACAGGTCGTCCTCGTCGCGGCCCGTGGCGGCGGCGAGCAGGTCGAGGTCGAAGTCGCGGCCGATGACCGCCGCCGCCCCGAGCACCTTTGCGGCTGGTTCCCCGAGACGCGCCACCCGGGTCCCGATCACAGTGCGCACGCTTTGGGGCAGGACCACCGTGTCCTCTTGGTCCTTGGCCACCCAGCGCCCCGTGGCGTCTTGGACGATGGCGCGCGATTCGGAGAGCTCGCGCAACACCTCGGCGACGAAGAAGGGATTGCCGTCGGTCTCTCGGTAGACCTGGTGAGCTAGCGCCACTCCGGTCTCGTCGAGCTCGTGGCCGGCCGCGGACTCCAAGAAGGCCACCACGTCGGTGTCGTCCAAGCCCTTGAGTGCGAGCGTCGAAACCCCCACCGGCTCTCGGTGCAAGGCCCCGAGTGCCTCACTGAGGGGGTGCGCCGCGGACAGCTCGGCGTCGCGGTAGGTGCCGAGCACCAAGAGCCGGGCGGTCGAGGTGTTGGCTACCACGTGACGCAGGAGCTGGAGGCTCGGCTTGTCGGCCCAGTGCAGGTCGTCGACGAACAGGATGACCGGGTGTTCGGCGCCCGCCGTTTCGAGCAGGCCGACTACCGCCCCGTAGAGGAGGTATCGCTCGGTGTCGGGATCGGTGCTTTGCGGGGCGGGCAAGTCGCCCAGGCGCCGTCCGAGCGCGGGCACCAGGCGGGACAGCTCCGACCCGTGGGATTCCACGTGGGCGCGCAGAGTGGATTCCCGGGCATGGGTGACTAGATGTCCGAGCGCCTCGGCGAAGGGGCGGTAGGGGGAACCGCCCTCTTCGTCGGACCGCCCGAGCAGCACGATGGCCCCTGCCTCGTGGGCGCGACGGGCGAGTTCGGCCACCATGGTGGTCTTGCCCTGCCCGGGCTCCCCTGAGATCAGCACCAGCTCGCGTCCAGCCCCCGAGCTCACCTTCTTCAAGGCGTCGCTTAGTAGGTCGAGTTCTTGGTCCCGCCCGATCACCCCCACACCGGGGCGGTGCGCGAGACGCGCAGGAAGCGGCACCGTTGCTCCCGGCCCGGTGTCGCCGGCAATGGGCTCCCAAGTCACCTCGAGTGTTTCGACCGGGTCGGCCAGGCCCTTCAGCTCGAACTGGCCGAGAGAGGTGAAGCTGTGGAGGGACCGTCGTCCAGCATTCGCCCGCACGAGGTCGGTCACCAGGATTTGCCCAGACTCCGCCTTGGCACACAGGCGCGCTGCTTCGATGACGGGGTCACCGAAGTAGTCGTCGGCTTCCCTTGTGGCCTCCCCGGTGCTTACCCCTACCCGGATGCTGAGAACGCGCCCGGCGCCCGCGTTGTCGTGATCGACTCCTTGTTGCATGGCCACCGCACACTCGAGGGCGTGCGAAGCCGTCTGGAACACCACCATGAGGCCGTCGCCCAGGTTCTTGACCTCGGTGCCCCCCGAGGAGGCGATCGCTTGGCGGAGCACCGAGAAGTGCCCGCGACGTACTTCGTCGGCCACATCGGGAGAGAGGGAGGCGGCCAGCGCCGTCGAGCCCACCAGGTCCGTGAATAGGACGGTGACGTGCTCGGTGTCCGGCATGACCCTCCTCACGTGTGCGCCCCCGGTTGCAGGGAGCGTAGCCGAAGGAAATCCGATAGTTCCGAACGTCCTCGCGACCTGTCGGCGACGGGGACGAGGCACCTTTGACACCTCCTGACCGCTACGGGGCGACCGTTCACCGCCGTGAGGGAGCGCATGCCGAAGCTGCCGGCGCACCAGGTGACGACGCGGAACCTGGGCGCGGCGTACCCGTTCATCGCCGAGGCAGGCCTGGGCCAGCGGGGCGTCGTCATAGGCGACGACCTGCTCGGCGGATCGTTCGTCTTCGACCCCTTCGAGCTCTACGCCGCGGGAATCGTAAGCAATGCGAACATGGTTGTCTTCGGTCAGATCGGGCGGGGGAAGAGCGCGTTCGTCAAGTCGTTCCTGTGGCGACAAGCCGTGTTCGGGCGCCGAGCGTGGGTGGTCGATCCCAAGGGGGAGTACGCCGATCTGGCGGATGCGTGGGGTGTGCGTCCCGTGGCCCTGCGACCGGGGGGTGCCATCCGGCTCAATCCGCTGGACCCGGGTCCGGAGGCCGATGCCGATGCCGATGCCGGTTCGGGGCCCGACGCCACCGGACGTCGGCGGATGGAGCTGCTCTCCTCGCTGGCCAGCGCCTGCCTCGGTCGAGGACTGGTGCCCAGAGAACGCGCCGCGTTGGGCGTGGCCCTGGCGGAGTCGACCCGCGTCAACGCGGTTCCTACCGTGCCCGTGGTCGTCGAAGCCCTCCTGAGCCCGAGCGCAGACGCTGCTCGCTCGCTGCGTACCGAGCGACGCGACCTTCTCGAAGACGGTCGAGACGTCGCGCTGGAGCTGCGTCGACTGGTGCACGGCGACCTCTGCGGCATGTTCGACGGACCCACCACGGGCGGCCTCGATCTGTCCTCGCCTCTTGTCGTCCTCGACCTTTCCGCCCTCTATTCGTCGACCGCACTCGGGGTGTTGATGGCGTGCGCCACGGCCTGGCTGCAGGCCGCACTGGCCCGGACCGCCGCCAGCGGGGGCAACGCGCTCTCGGCCGGCGGTCGCTTCTTCCTCGTGGTAGACGAGGCGTGGGCCATCCTTTCGAACCTCGGCGTGGCGCGCTGGCTCCAGTCGTCGTGGAAGCTCTCCCGCTCCTTCGGCGTTTCCAACGTGGCCGTGCTGCACCGGGTGTCGGATCTGCGCTCCGTCGGGGCCTCGGACTCCGAGCAGGTCGCGCTCGCGCAAGGCCTCCTTTCTGATTCAGAGACGCGCGTGGTCTACGCGCAGTCACCGGGAGAGCTCGAAGCGGCGGCAGAATTGCTCTCGCTTTCGGCGACCGAAACGGACCTCCTCCCGCAGCTCCGTCGGGGAATCGCCTTGTGGAAGGTGGGTCAGCGATCGTTCCTGGTGCAGCACCGGCTCAGCGCGATGGAACGGCGTATGGTCGATACCGACGCGGCCATGACCGCGGGGTAGGGCGCGGTGGCGGCGCTCCCCGAGATCGTCCTGCCGCTCGCTCTCGGTGGTGCGCTGCTGGCCGGTGTCTCCCTTACGGGAGAGGGCGGAGTGTCGCTGACGGGACGAGGGCGGACAGGGCGCAGTCATCGTGATCCAGCGCGGCGGCGCGCGCTGGGCCAGGCGACGCGACCTGCGGCCGCTGCTGGTGGCTGCAGAGGGCGCGCCTCCGGGCCGGCTCCTCCTCGGTGTCCTGCCCGGTATGGCACGGCCGACAGGTATGGCGGCCGAAACGGCCCAGTCATTGGTCGTGGTCGGACCCACCCAGAGTGGGAAGACGACGAGCTTGGCCGTGCCGGCGATCCTTGGGTGGAGGGGGCCCGTACTGGCGGCCAGCGTCAAGAGCGATCTCCTCCGCCACACGCTGGGGACGCGGTCGCGCCTGGGCCAGGTGTGGTGCATCGACCCGACGGGCTCCACGGATGCACGGGCCAGTACCTGGTCACCCCTCACCGGCTGCGGCCAATGGCGTGAAGCCTGCCGTGCGTCGGCCGAACTGTGCGAGGCAGCCAAGGGGGAAGGGACCACGGCGGACGGTGAGTTCTGGTACGCCACCGCAGGCAAGCTGCTGGCGCCCCTCTTCGTGGCCGCGGCGTTGGACGGCCGCACCATGGCTGACGTGGTGCGCTGGGTGGATACCCAGGAAGTCGGCGAGGTGGCTGCCATCCTGGAGCGGGCCGCGCCGGCCGAGGTGCTGCACGCGGCAGAGGCGACCTGGTGCCGTGACGACCGCACGCGCAGCTCCATCTACACAACGGCCGAGACGGTCCTCGCTCCCTTCGCCCATCCGCCCCCCGGGCCGCCGACCCGCGGGACATTCGAACCCAGTGCGCTGCTAGGCGGGGCCCACACGCTCTACCTGTGCGCGCCGGCCCACGACCAACGCCGGCTGCGCGGGTACTTCACTGCGCTGACCCAGGCGGTCCTGGCGCATGCTTTCTCCACCGCCACGAAATCCGGCCGACCGCTCGATCCGCCCCTTCTCGTGGTGCTGGACGAGGCGGCGCACATCGCCCCGCTGCCCGAACTCGACGGGCTGGCCGCAACCTGTGCGTCGCACGGGATCCAGATCGTGACGGTCTGGCAGGACCTGGCACAGGTGCGGGGGCGCTACGGGGCCCGGGCACCGACTGTCCTCAACAACCACCGGGCCAAGCTGTTCCTGCCCGGCATCGCCGACCCCGACACGCTGGAGTACGCCAGCCGGCTCATCGGGGACGAGGAGGCCCCCCGCCCCTCGGTGACGCGTGACCCGACGGGGCGGCGCTCGACGACATCGTCGACTGCGCCGCGCCGCCTGTTGCCGCCCGAGGCTCTGCGCTGTCTGCCCCGGGGTCGCGCCGTGCTCGTCTACGGATCGCTGCCGCCGGCACGGTTGCAGTTGCGGCCCTGGTGGATGCAGGGACGTCGGCCTCTGCGCCGCCGTCCCGTCTGGATCACGGATCGTTCTGCGAGACCCGGGTTGGACTGACGCGGGCCCGCTCCGCGGAGAGTTGACGTTCTTGTGCATTCGTCGCTTGCGCGGCGGCGCGGTCGAATTCCACCGCCGCCTCAGCATGGCGCCCGAGACGATCGAGCAGATCGCCGCGCACACTGGAGAGAAGGTGGTAGCGGTCGAGCGTGTGCGTCGCGACCAACTGGTCTACTAGCGCCAGCGCGGCGTCCGGCCCCGATGCCATGCCGACGGCCACAGCCCGGTTCAGTTCGACGATCGGCGAGGGGGCCGTCTGCGCCAGTCGGCCGTAGAGCGCGACCACCGTGTTCCAGTCGGTCTCCTCCGATCGGAAGGCGCGGGCGTGGCAGGCGGCGATGGCCGCCTGCAGTGCGTAAGGGCCGCTGGACCGCGCAAGCTGGTCGGCGCGGGCCAGGGCGTCCTCCCCGCGCCTGATGTGCAGGCGGTCCCAGGCGCGACGGTCCTGTTGGAGGAGCAGGACGGGAGAACCCGAAGGCCCAATGCGGGCGCGCAGCCGGGACGACTGGAGTTCCATCAGGGCGAGAAGACCCCAGACCTCGGGATCCTCTGGGACCAGGGCGGCGAGCACCCGGCCCAGCCGCAGGGCTTCCGCACAGAGTTCAGGTCGAAACCATTCCTGTCCCGAGGTGGCGGAGTAACCCTCGTTATAGATGAGGTAGATGACCTGGAGCACCGACGCCAGGCGTGCTGTCCGGTCCGTTCCCACTGGCACCTCGAACGCGACGGCCGCACCAGCGATCGTCCTCTTGGCGCGGACGATGCGCTGGGCGATCGTGGATTCTGCCACGACATAGGCCCGAGCAATTTCGGGAACCGTCAGACCACCGATGAGACGAAGTGTGAGCGCCGTTCGGGCGTGGAGGGAGAGAACCGGATGACACGAGACGAACATCAGACGAAGACGGTCGTCGACGATCTCCTCCTTCGACTCAGGGTCGAAGTCGACATGCATGTCAGCGGGTTGTGCGACAGCCTGTCCGAGCTCTCGCCCCAATTGCGAGTACTTCTCGCTCAGGTTGCGGTTGCGGCGGAAGAGATCGACGGCTCTACGCTTTCCCACGACGGTGAGCCACGCGCCGGGTTGCGCGGCACTCCGTCGCGCGGCCATTGACGGAGCGCGTCGACCAACGCGTCCTGTGCGAGATCCTCAGCCAGGCCGATGTCACCCACGAACGCCGCCAAGGCGGCGACGACGCGGGGGAACTCGATGCGGAAGAGCGCCTCGATCGAGGTGGTTGAATCGGTGGCCGCCACGCCACCGATTCAACCACCCGACTGCGCGACGGGACGCCTCGCTCACGTCACATCACGGGCCGGACGCGGACCTCGCCTTCCCCGAGCACGCTCACGAAGCGCTTGGACCACTCGATGGCCTCGTCCCTATCGCGGCACTCCATGAGCGCCCAGCCCCCGACGAGCTCCTTGGCCTCGGTGAAAGGCCCGTCGACGACGGTGAATTCCCCGTCCTTGAGCGTGATGATGGCGCCCTCCGCGGTCGGGGAGATCCCTCCCGTAGCAACGATGACCCCAGCGTTGACCGCCTCCTCGACGAAGGCGCCCATCTTTTCGTACATCTCGGGGTCGGGCGGTGTCGTCGGCATGTCTGCCTCGTTGGCAAGCGTGTAGCCCAGGAATCGCACGGCGATGCTCCTTTTCTCAGGGAGGCGTCTTTCGCCTCACTCTGGCAGAGCGTCGAACGGAATTGCATCAATTCGACACGGGTGCGAGAGATTCTCGATCTCTCGGCTCCGACCGTTCGTCTGGGCCAATTCGGGGTGTCCCGCGGGTCACTTTGCCAATCGGGACACCGCTTCGTAGTCTCGTTCCTGGACTCCAGAGGAAGGGGCGCAGCATGACCAACCCAGTCAGTGCCGGCGAAGTGCGCATGCTCATTGACGGCGAGCTCGTCGAAGCCAAGTCGGGCAAGCGGTTCGACAACATCAATCCGACCACCGAAGAGGTGCTCGGCGAAGTGGCCGACGCCTCGGCCGAGGACATGGGGCGTGCCATCGATGCCGCCCGCCGCGCCTTCGACGAGACGGATTGGTCGACCAACCACGCGTTCCGCAAGCGGTGCCTGGAGCAGCTGCAGGCCGCCCTGGAGGCCGAGCGGGAGGCCTACCGCGACGAGATCATCGCCGAAGTCGGCTCGCCGCGCATGATGACCTTTGCGGCACAGGTCGACTGGCCGATCGACGAGGCCCTGGGCTGGCCGACGAAGATGATCGACGAGTTCGAGTGGGAGCGGTCACTCCCCAATTCCGAGATGATGGGGATGAAGAGCCGGCGCGGCGTCATTAAGGAGCCGATGGGCGTGATCGGCTCCATCGTGCCGTGGAACTACCCGCTGGAGGTCACGCTCAACAAGCTGGGGCCGATCCTGGCCACCGGCAACACGACGATCATCAAGCCGGCGCCCGACACGCCCTGGAACGCCACCCGGCTCGGCCGCCTCATCGCCGAGAAGACGGACATCCCCGCCGGCGTGGTCAACGTGGTGACCTCGTCGGACCACCTGGTCGGCGAGGAGCTCACGCTCTCCCCCAAGGTCGACCTGATCTCCTTCACGGGGTCGACCGTTACCGGCAAGCGCATCATGGAGAAGGGTGCCGCCACGCTGAAGCGTGTCTTCCTGGAGCTGGGTGGCAAGTCCGCTCTCATCGTGTGCGACGACGCCGACTTCCCGTCCAGCGTCCCCATGGCGTCCATGGTGTGCGTGCACGGCGGGCAAGGGCTGCGCGATGCAGACGCGGCTCCTGCTGCCCCGCTCCCGTTACGACGAGGGCGTCGAGCTCATCACTGCCGGCATGGCCGCGGTGCCCTACGGCGACCCCTCGAGCGATGCCGTGGTCATGGGACCGCTCGTCAGCGCCAAGCAGCGAGACCGCGTGCTGGGCTACATCGCCAAGGGCCAGGAGGAGGGCGCCAAGCTGGTCTTCGGCGGCGGCCGCCCGGCTGACCAGCCGAAGGGGTGGTTCGTGGAGCCGACGCTGTTCGTCGACGTCGACAACTCCATGACCATCGCCCAGGAGGAGATCTTCGGTCCCGTCCTCGTCGTGATCCCCTACGAGGACGACGACGACGCCGTCCGCATCGCCAACGAGAGCAACTACGGGCTGTCCGGCGGCGTGGTGTCGGCCTCGGAGGAGCGGGCCACGGCGATCGCCCGGCGCATCCGCACCGGCTCCATCGGCGTCAACGGCGGCCTCTGGTACGGCGCCGACTCGCCCTACGGTGGCTACAAGGACAGCGGGATCGGCCGCCAGTGTGGCATCGAGGGTCTGGAGCAGTATCTCGAGACCAAGGCCATCGCCTGGCCGGGCTGACTCCCGTTCGGGTCTGAGGTACGCAGCCTCAGGCGGACCACTCGGCCAGCAGCTCGTCGGTCGTGGCGAGGCGGGCGACGAAGGCGAGGCTGTGCCGGAGCATGGATGCGTGGTGCTCGGGTGGCGTGCCCACCGTGGCGTCGGTGGCCACCGTGACGCCGAAGTCCTCGTCGGCGGCGCCCACGGCGGCCAGCGGGACCGCCAGGTTCGTCGACACGCCGGCCACCACGATGGTGTCGATGCCCATGTTGCGCAGGATCGACAGGACCTCGGTGCGGTGCACGGGAGAGATGCCCTGGTGGCGCGGCAGCACCAGGTCGTCGGGGCCGGTGCCGATTGCGGGCACGATCTCGAGGGGCGCATCGGATCCCTGCCAGGCCGCCGTCGCCGCGGTGGCGCGCATGAGCGGTGAACGCTGGCTGGCCGAGCGGCCGCCGGCGAGCGGCAGGTACGTGAGGTGGACCACCTGCACGCCTGCGCCGCGGGCACCGGCGGCGAGGCGGGCCATGGCGGCGAGTGCGGGCTGCGCCGCTTCGGCGAGCGCCGGGAGCACGGAGAGGTCGCCGATGACCCCCCGCTGGCACTCGACGAAGAGCAACGCCGTGGTCCGGGGCTCGCTCATCTGCTCTACGCCAGCACCCCTGCCACTTTGAGCTCGATCATCTCTTCCTCGCTGCAGTTGATGTCGGCGAGGATCTCCTCGCAGTGCTCGTTGAACTCGGGCGCCCGTTTCGGCGCTGCGGGCACGCCGGCGAACTGCACCGGCGTCGTGACGAGGGTGAAGGGCACTCCCGTCGGCGGTCTGCGGTCTCGCCGAGGTGGCCGTTCGCCTCGACCTGGACGTCCTTCGTGACCTCGATGCTGTCCTGGGCCACCGCCCACTGCCCCTCGAATGCGTCGAGGCGTTCCCGCCATTCGCTGAGTGGAGCGGACTCGAAGGTCTCCTTGAGGATGGCGCGGGCGGCTGCGGCGTTGGCGGCCAGCTGCTCGTGCGTGGAGAAGCGCTCGTCGGTGATGAGCTCTTCGCGGCCGATGACCCGGCAGGCGCTCGGCCAGTACTTGAAACCCTGGAGGCAGGAGAAGGCCAGGAACCGGTTGTCCTGGGTGAGGTAGGTGCCGACGAGGGGGTTCGGGAGGTTGATGCCACCCCCGCGGCTGGGGCCGGGACGCCAGGGCATGTCGAGCTGGAGCGACAGTGCGATGGCCGGGCTCATGGCCCACATGCCCACGCCGAGCAGCGAGACGTCGAGGGGCAGGGCCTCGCCCGTGCGCTCCCGGTGGAAGAGGGCGCCCATGATGCCGCCGGCGATGGTCATGCCGCCGATGGAGTCCCCGTAACCCGGCCCGGGCTGCCCGGCGAGATAGTCGACATCGGTGGGCGTCGTGCCCATGGCGCTCCCGGCCCGGCACCAGTAGCTCAAGAAGTCGTAGCCGCCGCGATCGGCTTCCGGCCCGCGCTCGCCGGCGCCCGTCCCGGCCACGTAGATGATGTTGGGATTGTGGGCCTTGATGTCCTCGAGCTCGATGTGCAGCTTCTTCCTGACGGCGGGCACCTTGTTGGTCAGGAAGACGTCGCACGTCGCGGCCAGGCGGTAGATCAGGTCGAGGCCTTGCGGCGTGCTGACGTCGATGCCGATGCTCTTCTTGCCCCGGTTGGAGTGCTCGAGCAGGACGTGCACGGCGCCCATGGACGGCATGACCCCGCTGGAGGCGAGTCCACGCATGGCGTCGCCTCGCTCGGGGTGCTCGACCTTGATGACCTCGGCGCCCCAGTCGGCCAGGATGGCGGACGCGGCCGGCACGAAGGTGTGCTCGGCGACCTCGAGGATGCGAACACCCTCCATGATGTCTGACAACGTGGATCCCTCCCCTGCGCGGACGTGACCGACGCAGCTTCGCTGATCGACCGAGCGGCGACGCCAACCGGGCTCTGGCCCGGACCAGGTCAGGTCGATGCGGCGTGGTCAGTAGGCGCTGGGCCGCCCTTCCAAAATGACGGTCTTCGTCTCGAGGAAGGGAAGCAGTCCCTCGGTGCCGCCCTCGCGGCCGATGCCGGATTGCTTGAACCCTCCGAACGCGATGCCGAAATCCGTCCGGAACGCGTTGTGGCCGACCGTGCCCGAGCGCAGCTGGCGGGCCACGTCGCGGGCCCGCTCGACGTCGTTGGTGAAGACGGAGGCGTTGAGCCCGTAGATCGTGTCGTTGGCGATGGCGATGGCCTGCTGTTCGTTCTGCGCCGGGATCACGCTCAGCACCGGCCCGAAGATCTCCTCTTGCGCGATGGCCGAGGAGTTGTCGACGTTGCCGAAGACCGTGGGTTCGATGAACCACCCTCGCTCGAGATCCTTCGGGCGTCCGCCGCCCGTGGCCAGCGTGGCGCCCTCGGCGACGCCCTTGGCGATGTAGCCCTCGACCCGGTCGCGCTGCCGTTCGGCCACCAGGGGCCCCATCTGCGTCTGCGCGTCGAAGGGGTCGCCCACCCGCACCTGGGAGAAGGTTCCGGCCAGCGCCTCGACGAGCTCGTCGTGACGGTTCTGACTGACGACGATCCTCGTCAGCGAGGAGCAGACCTGCCCGGCGAGGAAGCACTCGGCTCCGGCCAGCGAGGCGGCGGCGGCGGCCAGGTCCATGTCGTCGAGGATGATCGCCGCGGACTTCCCGCCGAGCTCGAGTGTGCAGCGGGCGATCCGCTCTCCGCACAACGAGGCGATGCGCCGCCCGGCTGCGGTCGATCCGGTGAAGGTGATCTTGTCGACGCGCGGGTCGCGCACCAGCAGCTCCGAAACCTCCCGGTCGGCCGTCACCACGTTGAGCACGCCCGGCGGGAGGCCGACCGCCTCGGCGATCTCCGCCATGAGGTAGGCCTCGCCGGGGGCCTCGGGTGAGGCCTTGAGGATGACGGTGCACCCGGCGATCAGGGCGGGGGCGATCTTGTAGGTGATGAGGCTCAAGGGGGCGTTCCACGGGATGATCGCCCCGACCACCCCGACGGGCTCGCGCACCATCAGCCCGAACTTGCCACCCATGCTCGGCTGGGCCTCCTCCTCGAAGGGGAACGTCTCGGCCAGCCCGGCGTAGTAGTCGTAGGTCCTGGCCGCACCCGGGACCGACGCCTTGGCGATGAAGTGGAGCACGCCGGATTCGCGTGGCCAGATCTGGCCCACGTCCTCGGCCCGCTTCTCCAACGCGGCGCCGATCGCCCGCAGGTACTCGGCCCGCTCCGCTGTGGCGCAGACGGGGCCACGGGCCCTCGTCGAATGCCTGGCGTGCCGCGCCGACCGCGCGCGCCATGTCGGCCTCCTGCGCCTCGGCCACGCTGAAGAAGAGCTCTTCGCTGGCGGAGTCGATGACGTCGATCACGGCATCCGACGACGGCTTCACCCACTCCCCGCCGATGAAGAAGCGATCCGCGTGCTGCAGAGGGTGCGGCGATGGTCATTCCGTCTCCAATCGTGATGTCGAGCAGGCCTCACCGTATCGGGACACCGCCGGTAGCGGCCGGGTTGAACTGGCGCGGCTCGACCAGAAGGTCTTTACTCTCTAACAGAGTGTCCTCAATCGGGGAAGGGGACGGGGAGGACCACATGACCTGGAACTACGAACTGTTCATCGACGGCGCATGGACGTCCGAGGGGGCCACGGGGTCCATCGAGGTCGCTGGATCCAGCGACCGAAGAGGTGATCGGGTCTGTCCCGGAGGCGTCGACGAAGACGGCCGTGCGGGCGATCGAGGCGGCGCGCCGGGCCTTCGACGAGGGCCCGTGGCCGTATATGAAGCCGTCGGAGCGGGCCGCCAAGTTGGTGGCGATGGCCGAGATTCTCGAGGCGCGGGCGGGCGACCTGCGCGACCTGATCATCGCCGAGACCGGCTCGACCGGGTTCCTGACCGATGCGGTGCAGGGGGCCGGATCGATCGGGATGTTGCGGTCGAATGCCGCGCTCGTGGAGCACGCGTTCCCGTGGGTGGAGAACGGCATGCCGACGGGCGGGCCGACCGGCATGGGCGGGAGCGCCATTGTGCGCGAGCCGATCGGCGTGGTGGCTGCCATCACCCCGTTCAACTTCCCGTTCATGCTCAACGTGGTCAAGGTGGCGCCTGCGCTGGCGGTCGGGTGCACGGTGGTGCTCAAGCCGCATCCATGGACGCCGTTGGACGCCATGATGATCGCCGAGGCGGCGGCCGAGGCCGGCATTCCGCCGGGGGTGCTCAATGTGATCACCGGGCACGGCGACGTGGGCGACGAGCTGACGTCGAACCCGATGGTCGACATGGTGACGTTCACCGGGTCCACGGCGACCGGGCGCCGGATCATGGCGTCGGCAGCGGCGACCGTGAAGAAGGTCCAGCTGGAGCTCGGTGGCAAGAGCGCGACGGTGGTGTTGGGCGACGTCGGTGAGGACTACCCGCGCTCCGTCGGCTTCGGGCAGGTGCTCATGCACTGCGGCCAGGGCTGTGTGATCCATACGCGCCTGTTGTTGCCCGAACATTTGCTGGCCGCCTACAAGGAGGGCCTGGAGGCGATGCGGCCCCTGATCACCATCGGTGATCCTCGTGCGGAGGGCACCGTCTTGGGGCCGTTGATCCGCGAGCAGCAGCGGGCGAGGGTCGAGGGCTACGTGGCGTCCGGGCTCGAGCAGGGCGCCGAGCTGTTGTGTGGCGGGAAGCGACCCGATGGTTTCGAAAAGGGCTACTACTTCGAGCCGACGGTCTTCGTGAGCAGCAACGACCTCCGCATCGCCCAGGAAGAGATCTTCGGCCCGGTGCTCACGGTGGTGCCGTACTCGGGTTCGGACGAGGATGCCGTGCGGTTGGCCAACGACTCCATCTATGGCCTCGGTGGCGGCGTCGTGTCGACGTCGGACTCACGCGCGTTCAACGTCGCCCGGCAGATACGGGCCGGCCTCGTGACGGTACAGAAGGTCGGGACCGAACCGCTGGCGGATGTCGGCCCGGGTGGCGGGCAGGGCCCCGGGTGGGGATCCCAGTTCACCGGAATCGGCCAGAGCGGCGCCTTCGGTGGCTACAAGCAGTCGGGGCTCGGGCGGGAGTGGGGACGGCACGGCTTGGAGGACTTCACGGAGGTCAAGAACCTGGCCTGGAGCTGACTCGGTCAGACCTCGATGTCGAGCTCTGCGAGGACCTGGGCGGTGTCGGCTCCCAGGTCCGATGCTCTCGATGTCACCGGGCGTGCGTGCGGTGGTGACACGGCGAACCCCGTGGGTGTCGGCAATGTCGGGCCGGTGAGGTCTGCGCTGACGGCGGCCATGGAGATATCGAGCAGCCAGCGCCCGCCTGCACGGAGGGCCTCGACGCAGGCGCCCGCCGCGGTCAGACCTGCGAGCGGGTCGGCGACGGCATCAGCGCAGAAGAGCGGACCGTCGTCCGTCCACACGACGAGACCGCCGGCCGCGGCAGCGTCGTCGCCGAACGCCACTCGGTTGGCGCCGTCGCCGTGCGCGGCCGTAACCGGTAATGGAGACCCAGACCTGAGGGCCGCCGTCCGCGCCGACGGCCTCGCCGGCGTCCAGGCCGAACTGAGCCAGGGCGCGGGGCCGGCTGGCCTCGATCACGATGTCTGACTTTCTGATCAGTGCGCGGAGGGCTTCGACGCCCTGACGGCTCTGCAGGTCGAGGGCGACGGACTGCTTCTGTCCGTTCAGGAGGTCGAAGAATGCGCGTGCGCCGCGGCGCGCCCCGTCGGGGCGCTGCGTCGACTCGACCTTCACCACGGTGGCGCCGGCACCGGCCAGAAGATCGCCGCACAGCGGGCCCGCCCAGAGGGCCGACAGGTCGATCACGACGAGCCCTGTCACATCCGGACGTGGCGGTGCGTCGCCGAGTCGTGCCTCCAGGACCGGGCCGCGTGCCCCGAACCGGGCCGCCTCACCGACGCGGGCGACCGGGAGCCCGAGCAACCGGGCCCGCTCGATGAGGACGTGCGGGTCGGCGTCGGGGAGTTTCGCCGCCACCGTCGACCACACGGCAGGCGCGGAGGTGGGCACCGTGTCGAGCTCGAGCCAGGCGGGGACCATCTCTCTGTCCTCGTCGCGGGGCAGTGAGACGGCCATGAACCCGTCCGCGCAACGGAGCAAGCGGCAGCTGCCCCCGCAGCTCGTGTCCCCCCGTCGCCACAGACCCATGAGTGCGGCCCGCTCGCCCAGGAGCGCAAGCGCATTGAGTCCCGGGAACGGCGCGGCGAGCCGATCGATCCCTTCCACCAAGCCCCCCGGCGGTCCGAGCGGTTCGTCGGGCCAACCGGTGAGCGCCATGGCCCCGCTGCTCGCCCAGCGCTCCACTCGGGGGTCGTCCACGTCGGCAGGGTAACGTCTCGCGATCCTCGAACCTCTGAGCGCCGAAGCATTGCTTGCCGAACTGCGCAGCGAGATCCCTGCCGAGCGCACCGGTGCAGTCGTGGTTCACCTGTCCGACGGGTTGGCGGACCCTGGTGCGGAGGTGGTGAAAGACCGGGTGAGCCTGCCGTTCGTGGTCGTTGGGGTGACCCACGGAGCGGTCGACGACCGCTGGCTCGAACTGTGCGACGTGACGGTCGACGAGGGCGATGCGGCGCTGGACCGGATTGCGCAGAACATCACCGACCATCCGATCACTGCGGCGACCCTTGCCCTGCTGTTGCGGGGGCAGCACCACCTGTCGGTGGGTGAGGGCCTCGTGGCCGAGTCGGCGGCGTACTCCGTACTGCAGTCCGGGCCTGAGTTCTCCACCTGGCGTGGCACGCACGCTGCTCGCGTCAAGGAAGACGGCGGGCCCCGGGTTCGGGTGAGGCGCGAGGGTGACGTCTTGTCGATCACGTTGACCCGGCCCGATCGGCTCAACGCCCTCGATGCGGCAATGCGAGATGGGCTCGTCGAAGCCTTCACCCTGGCGGCCGCCGCGCCGGACATTGCGCGGGTGGAGTTACGAGGAGAGGGCAGGGCCTTCTGCGCCGGTGGTGATCTCGACGAGTTCGGCAGCAGGTCGGACCCGGCGACGGCGCACCTCGTTCGCCTGCAGCGCAGCGTGGGGCGCGCGATCTCCCAGCTGGACAAGTCGACGGTGACCTACCTCCATGGCGCGTGCATGGGGTCCGGGATCGAGCTGGCGGCCTTCACCGACTGGGTCGTCGCGGCGCCCGACACGCAGATAGCGCTGCCCGAGATCGGCCTGGGCTTGGTGCCGGGAGCGGGTGGGACAGTCAGCCTGACGCGACGGATCGGGCGCCTGCGTACGGCGTGGCTCGCGTTCTCCGGGAGCACCATCGATGGAGCGACGGCGCGGGCCTGGGGCCTGGTGGACGAACTCGAAGACTGACCGGGTTGGGCTGTCGGCAGGCGACTGTCGTTGGGGCGTGCCGGCGCAGGGCCTCAGCCCGACGCACCCGACCTGGGCCGAGTCACCCTGGTCCAAAGGGGGGAAGGGCGCGAGGTCATGACCCGGCCGCTGGGGCCGCAGAAGGTGAGCTCCGCATTGGCATTGCCCGACATGGTCCAGCCCTTTTTGTGCACGGTTCCGTGGTGGAACAGGCAGAGCAGAGCGAGATTGTCGAGGTCTGTCCGGCCTCCCGGTTTCCAGGCGACGATGTGATGGACGTTGGTGAAGGTCACGTTGGCACAGCCCGGGAAACGACAATGTCGATCACGTCGGATGACCTCTCGGCGCTGGGCATCGCTTGGGAACCGTCTCGCCCGCCCCTCGTACATGGTGTGTCCGACGTCGTCGTCAACCGCCACCGCGATGGTCGCGTCGCAGGCGATGCGCCGCACCGTGTCGGTGTCGATCAGGCCCCCGTGCTCGAGTTCGCCGGCGAGGGTGCTCTCCTCGGCTGACTCTTCGACCAGGGCGCCCAAGGGGACGTGGGCCACGACCACATAGGGGCTGGCCGCGGCGGGGGAGCCTTTCGAGTCTTGGATGATCCCCATGAGGGCGTCAGCGCGACGTTGGTCCAGGGGTGTCTCCCCGTCGGAGGGGACCTGCCTCACCACCGCAGCGATTCGTGCCTTGATCTGGGCGTAGGAAGCGGCGGGCAGCTGGGCACTGATGGTGCGAGAGGTGTCGTTGAAGCGCAAGTAGCGACCATCGTGCTCGGAGCCAGAACGCGACGGAGAAGAAGTCCGGGCCAGCTCGGCTTCGCAGCGGGCGACGTCGGCCAGCTCACGCACAGAGCATTCCTTGGCCCGCTCGTAGAGCCCTTCATCGGACTCGGGGGTGGCCACGTCGGCCAGCGCCCGCACCTTGTCGAAGGACAGGTCCCCCGCGCAGAGTCCGCCGACGAGGTGCGGAAGATCCCAGGCCTTCTCGGCGACGCGGGCATACGCGCGAGCACTCGGCGTCGAGACCCCGAAGCGCTCGGCGACCCAGGACTCGAGGGAGGTCGCTCCGTCGCCCCGAAAGGTGTGGCGGCGCTCGACCTCACCGAGGCGGACGATCACCCGCGCCTGGGCGCCGCTCATCTGGGCGAAGTCCTCGACCAGAGCTGACGCCAGCTCCTCGTCGGACTCGGCCGCCACCGCAGCGATGAGGTCGGCGCCGCTCAGATCACTTCGCGTCGCAGTCGGAGTCGGCGTCATCGGGGGAAGAACGGTCGTGGCCGCCGGGAAGGAGTGCGCAGAAGCGGGCGGCTAACCCAGTCCGCCGCTTTCGCGCAGAGTGGTGACAGCGTCCCAGTCGAGCCCCGCTTCGAGGAGGACCTCCTCGGTGTGCTGACCGAGCTCGGGAGCCGGTCCGGGTGGCGCTGTGGTGTGGCCCGAGAAGTGCGCCGGCGCCGCCACGATGCGGTAGTCGCTGCCGTCGTGCGCCGTCACCGACGGCAGGAACCCGTTGGCGTCGACCTGGGGATGGGTGTGCAGCTCGGAGGGACGCAGCACCGGGGCCCACACGCCGCTGAACCCGGCGAACTTCTCCTTGACGTCGTCGAGGGTCAGGGTGCTGAAGACGGCATCGAGCTCGCCGACCAGCGCGACATTGTTCTCGTATCGATGCGCCGAGTTGTCGTAGCGCGGGTCGGTGATCAGATCGGGGCGGCCCAGCAGCGTGCAGAACTCGTCCCAGAAGCGGTCCGGTTGCAAGCAGACGAAGTAGATCCAGCGCCGGTCCTTGGTGGCGTAGCCGTTGACCAAAGGGTTGGGTGCCTTGGTCCGGTCGCCGTAGTTGGCGATGTCCCCCATGTACGGAGCGCCGACGATGTCGGGCGACAGCGCCCACATGCCCACGTGCAGCAGGGACACGTCGACGACCGATGTCTCACCTGTGTTGGACCGCTTGAACAGTGCGATGCCGATGGCACCAGCGATCGTGTTGGCACCTTGGAGGTCGAAGAAGGCCGGTGGTTGGGGGAGCGGTTCGATCCCGGCCGGCGTCATTTTGAAGGCCATGCCGCTGCTGGCCCAGCCGCACGCCATGTCGTAGCCACCGACGTCGGCCATCGGGCCGTCGTTGCCCCACCCGGTGCCGCGCACGTAGATGATGTCGGGGTTCATGGCCCGGATGTCGTCGACGTCGATGCGGAGCTTCGTGCGGATGGGGGCGAGGTTCGAGGTTACGAAGACGTCGGCCGAGCGGACGATGGCGGCAAGGGCCTGCTGGCCGGCATCGGTGGTGAGGTCGCAGGTCACGCTGCGCTTGCCGCGGTTGGGGATCTCGACGAAGGGGTTGGGCCCGCCCCCCTTCAGGTTGAGCATGTTGAGGAGGGCCCGCTGGGGGTCGCCGTTCGGGGGTTCGATCTTTATGACGTCGGCGCCGAGGTCGGCCAGCACGGCACCGGCTGCGGGCACGAAGGTCCAGTTGGCGACCTCGACGACGCGCACTCCACTCAACGGGCCAGCCATGATGTCCCCGATCTGCTCTTCTGCGAGATGGGTACACCCTATTGGCGGGCTTAGGGCTCGACCAGTCCGGCGCGCCCGGCCATGTGTCGCATCCCGCGGTCAAAGGGGTCGGCGCGCAGGTAGGGGCAGACCGCGAGGACCTCGAGGTCACGGTCTCCCGGTCGTCGACGAAGACAGCAGTGGCGGTCCCGGAGGGGGTAGATGCGCCGTCAGGTAGCGACCATCGACGTCGCGGTGGTCCTTGGCGAAATACCCGGTGACGAGGTGGTCGACCCCGAACTCGTCCGCTCGGGCCCGCGCGTCGGCGTCGCCGCCGGCGCTCCACAGAAGGCTGTGGCGGCCCTGTCGCGCCAGGTGCTCGAGGAGATCGCGGCGCACCGGGGCGCATGGAGGTGCGGGTCAACGAGTCGATCAGGCAGCCGTCGACGTCGAAGACCCAACAGTCGGCGGCCGAGGTCAATGACGCGGGAGCGGTCGGATCGTCGCTGGCCAGGCGATCGAAGGACATTATGGGTATACTCTATTTCGCCATGCAGCACCCTTGGGATCGGCGGCTCGGATTCTGGTATCTCGCCGAGGAGTACCCGGATCAGCCGGCGGTCGTGGCCAGTCCGTCGGGGGTCACACTGACGTTCGGGGAGTTGGCCGGACGCGCCCACCAGCTGGTGCACGGGCTCCGGGCCCAGGGCCTCCAGGCCGGCGACATCTTCGCCTACGCCCTACCCAATGACGTCGACATGCTGTGCTGGCAGCTGGCCGCCCAGGAGGGCGGGTTCGCGTCCATCGCCCTCAATCCCGCGCTCTCGGGGGGCGAGGTCCAGCGGATCGTGGACCACTCCGAAGCGGTGGCGGTCGTGCTGCACCACGATTTCGCCGATCGCGTGCCGCAACTGTCGGGCACGGGCTCGATCGCCCTGCGGGTCTCGGTGGGGGGCGATATCCCGGGGTTCACGGGCGAGCCGGAGCTCACCGGAGGCCAGCCCACGACGGAGCCGGACGACCGGGTGCTGGGACTTCCGATCAACTACTCGTCGGGCACGACCGGGCAGCCCAAGGCGGTGATCCGCCCACGTGCGCGCACGGTCGACCCCACCGTGGCCGCGGACGGCGCCAAGACGTTCGGCCATGCCTTCCAGTTCCAACCGCTGACGGGGGTGCACCTGATTTCTGCCGGGATGCACCACGGGGGGTGCCAGGGCTTCTATCTCGGCGCGCTGAACGTCGGGCAGGCGGTTGCCATCCTCGGCAAGTTCGACCCCGAGGAGACCCTCGACGCCATTGCGCGGCACCGGGTCACCACGGCGTACATGGTCCCGACGCAGTTCGTTCGGCTGCTGCGACTGCCCCAGGAGGTGAAGGACCGCTACGACGTCTCGAGCCTGGAGGTCGTCGTCCATTCCGCGGCGCCTTGTCCCCTGGAAGTCAAGAAGCAGATGATGGAGTGGTGGGGCCCGGTGATCTGGGAAACGTACGGCGGCATGGAAGGCGCGGCGACCATCGCCAAGCCGTACCGCTGGCTGGAGAAGCCCGGCACCGTCGGACGATCCGTCGCCGGCATGAAGGTGAAGATCCTCGATGAGGACGGCAACGAAGTGCCGCGGGGCGAGGTCGGGGACGTGTACCTCGAACCGGAGCGGGGAGCGACGTTCGCCTACAAGGACGACCCCGAGCTCACGGCGTCGGTCAGCCGGGGCAGGGCCTTTACCCTCGGTGACGTGGGCGTCATGGACGAGGACGGCTACCTGTTCATCCGCGACCGGGCCAAGGACATGATCATCAGTGGTGGCGTGAACATCTACCCCGCGGAGGTCGAGGGCGTGCTGTCCGAGCATGCCGCGGTGGGTGATGTCGCCGTCATCGGGGTGCCCGATGCCGAATGGGGCGAGCAGGTCAAGGCCGTCGTCGAAGTCGTCGAGAGCGTGCAGCCCAGCGACGAGTTGGCCGCCGAGCTGATCGCTTACTGCCAGGAGCGCATCGGCCGCTACAAGTGCCCGCGCAGCGTCGACTTCCGGGACCACCTGCCGCGGACCGACGGCGGGAAGCTGTACAAGCGGTTGCTGCGCGACGAGTACTGGGCCTCGGCGGAGCGCAGAGTGTGATGGGACACTCCTAACGGTGGACTTCGGGTTCTCCGAGGATCAGGAGCTGCTGCGCACGACCACGCGCCGCTTCCTGGCCGAACAGCAGTCGCTGGCTCAGGTGCGCCGGTCCATCGAGGAGCCTGACGTCTTCGACGGGGATCTGTGGCGGCAGGGCGCCGCGCTCGGTTGGACCACCATGCTCATCCCACCGGCGTTCGAGGGGGGCAGCGTGACGGAGCAGCCCCTGGTCGACCTCGTCGTCCTGGGCGAGGAGCTCGGCCGGACGCTCAACCCCGGTCCCTTCGTCCCTTGCAACGTGGTGGCCGGGGCCGTCGCACGCTTCGGCACGGAGGTCCAGGCCAAGGAGCACCTGCCTCGTCTGGCGAGGGGCGAGGCGACCGCCGCCTGGTGCCTCAGCGGCGACGGCTCGCCCGAGCCCGCAGCGATGGAGGTGCGCGCCGAGCGCGAGGGCGACCGATGGCGGCTCGACGGCATGGCCCGCTACGTGCAGGCGGCCGAGAACGCCTCGCTCCTCCTGGTCGTGGGGAAGGACCCTCGAGGGCGAGGTGTGCAACCTCCTGGTCCCGCGCCCGGTCGCCTGGTCTGTCGGTACGGACCTTGTCCGGCCTGGACGTGACGCGGCGCTTCGCCGAGGTCCGCTTCGACGGCGTCACGAGTCCCAGCCGCCAATCTGCTGTCCGGCGGTGGCGATGCGCTCGACCTCTGCCTCTCGCTCGCCACCGTGCTGCAGTCGGCCGAGTCGGTCGGTGCGGCGGAGCTGCTGTTCGAAGAGACCGTCGACTACGCGAAGAAGCGCGTGCAGTTCGGCCGGACCATCGGCAGCTTCCAGGCGATCAAGCACCGGTTCGCCGACCTGCTCATGGAGCTCGAAGCCATGCGGGCGGCGGTGCACTACGCCGCGCTCGCCCTCGGGGACGGGCTCGGCGACGCCGCCGCCGCCGTCGCCACTGCCGGATCCTACGTCGACGACACCTTTGCCCACATCTGCGGCGAGGCGCTGCAGTTGCACGGCGGCATCGGTTTCACCTGGGAGCACGACGTCCACCTCTTCACCCGCCGGGCCAAGGTGAACCAGGTGCTCTACGGCGACAGCGCATGGCACCGCGAGCACCTCGTCCGCCTGACCGAGATGGCGATCGGGTCGGAGGGCTGACGCCGTGGACGTGCTCGTTCCTGCCATTCCCCGACGACTACGACGACTACCGAGCCACGCTCAAGGCGTTCATCGCGGCCCACAAGCCGGTGCTGGCGTGGAAGCAGCGCACCGGCGTGCGGGTGCCCGATCGGGCCGACGACGTCGAGCTGCTCCGCCGCTACGCCCGCGACCTCTACGACGCCGGCTACCGGCTCGACCGCTTCTCGACCGAGCGCGGTGACGAGTACGAGCAGCGCGTCCTGGAGCAGGAGCTCGGCGCGGCCGGTGTCCCGCACGTGCTCGGCAATCCGCTCGTTGCCGGCGCGCTGAAGCACTTCGGCACCGACGCCCAGCGCGCCACGTACTACCCGCCCATGGCACGGGGCGATCACATCTGGACGCAGCTCTTCAGCGAGCCCGACGCCGGGAGCGACCTGACCTCGCTCCAGACCCGGGCCACCCGGATCGGCGACGACTACGTCGTGGCGGGCCAGAAGGTGTGGAGCACGTGGGCGCAATGGGCGGACTACGGCTACCTGCTGGCCCGCACCGAGCCGGTGGAGGGGGCAGGCGGCATCACCGCCTTCATCCTCGACATGCACAGCTCCGGCGTCGACGTCCGCCCCCTGCGTGAGATGACCGGCACCACCGACTTCAACGAGGTGTTCTTCGACGAGGTCCGGATCCCGGCGGCCAACGTCATCGGAGCCCCGGGTGAGGGCTGGCGTGTCGCCGGCGCCAGCCTCGCCGAGGAGCGCACCGGCGTGGGTGCCGCCGGCGGCGGGGTCGACCCGGCCCAGCGCCTCGTGCGCCTGGCCCGCCGCTCGCAGCGGAGCGGCCGGCCGGCCATTGAGGACGGAGCCGTGCGCCAGCAGATCGGGGACCTGGCGGCACGGTCCCGGATTCAGCGCCACCTGGGGCAACGCATGGCCACGAAGGCCATGAAAGGGCAGATCACGCCGGCCGACGCCCCCATTGCCAAAATCTGGTTCAGCGAGCTCAACCTCGAGACGACCGAGGCAGCCCTGGCCCTGTTGGGACCCCGTTCCATGGCGGTCGAGGGCGACGAGCTGGCGGAGGAGGATGGGCGCTGGCAGGACGCCTTCCTTTACGCTCGTGCCTGGACCATTGCAGGAGGATCGAACGAGATCATGCGCAACCTCATCGCCGAGCGGGGACTGGGCCTGCCCCGGGAGCCCCGCGGGCAGTCCCGGTCGTGACCTCGACGTCGCGCCACGAGCACAAGCACCCGCACCCCCAGCCCGGGGCCGTCCCACGCCCAGCGCGCCCGGGGCGCCGCTGCGGCCAACGACCCCTTCCCGGGGGTCGAGAAGGTCCGGGACGGGCTGTGGAGCATTCCGGTGCCCCTGCCGAACAACTCGTTGCGGTACGTGTTGGTCTACGTCTTCGAGACGGACCGGTGGGCCGTACCTGATTGACGCCGGGTGGAACACCGACGACGCCTTCGGCGCGCTCTCGGGGGGCATGAAGGAGATCGGGTGCGACATCGCTGACGTGCAGGGGGTCATGGTCACCCATATCCATCCGGACCACTACGGCCTGGCCGGTCGCATCCGGGAGGCGTCGGGCGCCTGGATCTCGCTGCACCCCGCCGACGCCGAGCTCATTCACGACCGCTACGACGAGCCGGACGACCTGCTCGGACCGGGTGGCGGCCGCGTTGCGGCGCATGGGCGCGCCGCCCGAGGAGCTGGAGCCACTGCAGAACGCCGCCATGCCCGTGCGGCAGCTGGTCGACGCGGTGGTGCCCGACATCCTCTTCGAGGACGGGGCACGGCCCGAGGTTCCCGGTTGGGACCTCACCGCCATTTGGACGCCGGGCCATTCGCCGGGGCACCTGTGCTTCTACGAGGCGACCCAGGAGCTCATGCTCTCGGGCGACCACGTGCTGCCCCGCATCACGCCCAACATCCCCTACCACCCCCAGGCCGGTGCGAACCCGCTGGGTGACTACCTGGCCTCGCTCGACAAGCTCGAGCCCTACGAGGTCAGCGAGGTGCTGCCGGCCCACGAGTACCGCTTCGACGACCTGCATGCCCGGCTCGAGGAGCTGCGTCAGCACCACCGGGAGCGCTTCGGCGAAGTCGTCGCCATCCTGCGGGAGGGTCCGCACAGCGCCTGGGACGTCGCCCAACACATGAAGTGGTCCCGACCCTGGGACGACATCGCGGGCTTCATGCGACGCGCCGCCGTCGGGGAAGCGGTCTCGCACCTGCGCGTGCTCGAGATCGACGGTGTGGTGCAGGTCGAGGACGGCGAGCCGGCCCTGTGGTCTCTGACGGACCACGCCACGCTCTGACGACGGGACGAATCCGTCAGGCTTCGGACGTCACTCCCAGCGCACGCTCGCAGAAGGAGCGCGCCTGGCGCGCCGCTTCGGCCCGTGACGACGACTTGCCCCGTGCGGGATGCAGGCCGGCGGCGGCCCAGACCACCGACTGAATCAGCGGCGCGTCGGCGGCCGGATCGGCCGAAGGGAACGAGCCGTCGGCCGCCCCGTCGCGCAGCAGCGCTTCCAACGGTGCCGTCAGGACCTCCGAGGCGTGGTGCATCTCCCGCGCGTAACCCTCGGCCTTCATGGCACCGAGTGAGCCCAAGACGCTGACGCGGGCGGCCTTGGCCCGGTCATGGCCGAAGCTGAGGATCTCGTCGATCCAGGCGTCCAAGGCGGCTCGCGGGTTCGCCGCCGCCCCGACCTTGGCGCGTAGGCGAGCCGCCGCGGCGTCGGCCTCGCGCCGGAACAGCGCGCACAGCAGCTGGTCCTTCGATTCGAAATGGCGGTAGAAGGAGCGGGTCGACAGCTCGGCCTCGCGCAAGATGTCTGCCACTGCCGCGTCGGTGTAGCCGTTGCGCTCCATGACCACGAGCGCGGCGTTCAAGAGGATGCGGAGCTCGTCCTCGGTCTCGAAGCGACGGGGCCTTCCCGCCCTGGTCGCCGGCGCTGTCTCGGGCACGGTGCTTCCTCCGCGCAACGCGTCTATGCGGACAGGGACGCGACGAGGACGGGCACCTCGGCCAGGGCGCGCAACCCGTCGTTGAGGTGCGTGCAGCAGTCGGCGTGGCGGAGTTGCGCCAGGACCTCCCTGCGCATCGCTCGCAGTTCGGTGCCGGCCATCCACGCCGCGTTCGGTGCCGCACCGGGGCACTCGGCGTAGGGCAGCACACGTGGCACGGCCGTGACCGACAGCAAAACACCCGTCGCGCCGTCCGCCTCGCCGAAGATCTGGTATTCGTGCACGACCAGCTCGCGGCCGTCGGGATCCCAGGCGCTGTCGCGGAACATGGCGTCGATCCCGACGGTGCCGTCGTTCTCCCACACGTCGATGCGCCGGGCGCGCCGCATGGCCGGGACCGGGGGTTCGTCGAGCTCGTGCCAGCCGAGGGGGTCCGACGGATCGGCCAGCGGCCCGGGGTACGCGGTGTTCTGGTTGTGGACGATGGAGCCGTCGCTGCGCAACGCGCTCGAGCCGGTTCGAAATCCCGAGCAGATGTCCGCCATCTGTTGATGGACCGGGGCCTTGGTGAGGCGTTCACGCATTTCGGGGAGGTGGTCGAGCCAGCGGACGAAGACGAAGCCGGAGATCAGCGTGGACCCGGCCAGGTCGTCGAGCAGCAGGTGCAACGGGCTGCCTTTCGCCGCCTCGTCGGGCAGCTCGGCGGCGATCGCCTTGCGCAGGTTGCCGCCGGCCCGGCAGCCCACCAAGCGTGCCAGACCAGCCGGCGCCGGATCCGCTTCGATCCTCTGGATGTCGCGCTCGCGGCCGGTCACCGCGTACAGGTCGGCCTGGTCGACGACCACGGGCTCCCCTTCGACCGGCGTGAGCAGGTCGCGGGCTCGGCCCTTCAGGTGCAGGTCGTTGCCCATGCCGTCGGGCCAGGACATGAGCACGGTCGACGTGCGGCGCACGGATCCGGGCCGGCGCGCCGGTGGCGCGGCGACGGGATCCGAGGGGGGAGGACTCAGCTGCGACAGTGCCGGACCCCTTGTTCGCAAATCATGTTTTCATGTTAGGTGGGGAGTCCACGGTGCCACGCTTTGGGATCACTCTATTGGCGAACGTGCAGGTCAAAACGTCTGAGATGCGAGCTTCGATGGATAGTGTTGCCGCATGACGACTCCGACGGCGGGGCGCGAAATGACCCGTCCGGGCACCGAGTCGAACGCCAAGCGCGCCGCCAAGGTGGCCGATTCGATCGTCGAGGACGTCATGGCGCTGGGCTGGCCGGTCGGCGAAGTGCTGGGGTCGGAGGCCGACCTGCTCGAGCGCTATCACGTCAGCCGTGCCGTCTTCCGGGAAGCCGTACGGCTCTTGGAGCATCAGCAGGTGGCGCGCACCCGTCGTGGCCCCGGCGGCGGACTCGTGATCACGGAGCCGACGGTCGGAGCGGTCAGCGATGCCGTCGTGCTCTACCTGCATCGCGTCGACGCCACGCTCGACGAGATCTTCGAGGCCCGCATCATTCTGGAGGAGCTGGCCTGTCAGCTGGCGGCCGAGCGGACCGACGAGGCCGACCTGGCGGCGCTCCGGCGCTTCGTCGAAGAAGGGCCGATGGAGCCGGGCGGCGATCCTCGCGGGCTGCACATGCTGGTGGCCCAGATCAGCCGCAATGCCGGGCTCGACCTGTTCGTCGACGTCTTCAACCGGGTCGCCCAGCTCTATTCACCGGACTGGCAACACTTCGGGAAGGCCCTCGGCCGTGAGACGGAGCATGCCCACGCCAAGATCGCCGAGGCGATCATGGCGGGTGATGCCGGCCTGGCCCGCAACCGCATGCGGAAGCATCTCGAAGCGGAGGCGGAGTTCTTCCGCCGCCGCCGCTCGACCCGCCAGCTCCTCCCGGACTCGGTCGTCTTGGCGGAGTCGCCCCAGGGCAAGGGTGCCGAGGCGGTGGCGCGTCACATCACCCAGACCGTCGTGGCCGAGAACCTCCAGTCGGGCGATCTGGTCGGGACCGAGCCCGAGCTGATCGCCCGCGAGGGGGTGAGCCGGGCCCTGCTGCGCGAAGCGGTCCGGCTATTGGAGTATCACCACATCGCACGCATGCGCCGGGGCCCCGGCGGCGGCCTCTTCGTGATGGCCCCGAGCGCCAACGCCGTGACGGACACGGCCGCGATCTACCTGGCCCGCCGAGGCATGACGCTGGCCGACCTGGCCGAACTGCGCACCGGCGTCGAGGTGGCGATCAGCGACTTGGCCGCGCAGCGCATCGACGACGAAGGCACGGGGGGCATGCGTGACGCACTCGTCAGGGAGGAGGGCGCGACCGACGTCGAGCTGGTCGAAGCCGTCCACGATCTGCACGCCGCCGTCGCCGTCGCGGCGCACAACCGGGTCCTGGAGCTGGTAGCCCTGGTGCTGATCCGTCTGAGTCGCCTGCACCAGATTGAGCGGCTGGCTCCGAAGACCCGCAACCAGATCAAGGCCGAGGTGCTCCGGACCCACGAGGGGATCGCCGCCGCCATTGACGCCGGCGACCGCGAGATTGGCGCGCCATCGCATGCGCCGCCACCTCGAGGCCCTCGGCGCCCTCGTGCGCTGACAGAGTCCGGCGGAAGGGCGTCAGCCCGCCGGGAAGGCCCGGGGCCGGTGGTCGACCCGGTGACCTTTTAGTATACTCTTTAGGTCACACAGAGTCCTGACCTGGCAGCAACCGGAGGGGAGCCATGGCGACCACCACATCGGCAGAGTTCGAGAAGGCGACGGACTACCAGTTCAAGGAGGAGGACATTCGAGCGGGCCAAGGCGTTGGTCGGCCGCTGGTCGCCGGTGGGGGGCCGGGAGTTCCTCACCACGGCGACGCCCGACGCCATGCGCAACTTCGCCCGCAGCTATGGCGACGACAACCCGCTCTTCATCTCCGACGAGTACGGCACGACGACCCGTTGGGGCGCCCAGATCGCGGCGCCCATGATCCCCATCGCGCTCAACCGGCCCCTCTACGGCGACCCGCATGCGGAGCGGATCAAGCGGCCGTCGTTCCGCGGCATCCACGTCTTCGTGTCCGGCAGCACCTGGCAATGGTTCCGCCCGCTGCAGGAGGGTGACGGGCTCTACAGCTTCGGCGGCACCGAGTCGGTCGTGGAGAAGAAGTCGGAGTTCGCCGAGCGCTCGCTCCTCACCACGTACACCAGCGTGAAGATGAACCAGCGCGCCGAGATCGTGGCCATCTCGCGCACGCTCGCCATCTACACGGAGCGCAAGACGGCGCGCGAGAAGGGCAAGTACGCCGCGCTCGAGCCGGCGACGTACGACGACGCCGACATGGAGAGGATCGATGCCGTCTACGCGGCCGAGGAGCCGCGTGGCGCCGACGCCGCGCCATTGGGAGGACGTGCACGTCGGCGACGCGCTGCAGCCCATGGCGAAGGGGCCGCTGACGACGACCGACATGATCGTCTTCCACGCCGGCGGCTATGGCTTCGTCCCCTACGAGCCCTGTGCCAACCGCATCGCGTACAAGAACCGTCAGCGCATTGCGCCGTTCTACGTGAAGAACGACTACGGCGTTCCCGACGTGGCGCAGCGCGTGCACTGGGACAACGCGTGGGCCCAGGCCATCGGCAATCCGATGGCCTACGACTACGGGGTGATGCGCGACTGCTGGCTCAGCCACTACATGACGGACTACATCGGCGACGACGGGTGGCTCGTGTCGCAGTCGAGCGAGATCCGCAAGTTCAACTACATCGGTGACACGCACATCCTGACCGGCGAGGTCGTCGACAAGCGTCAGGAGGACGGCCGGTGCGTGATCGACATCGCCATGCGCGGGACCAACCAGCGCGACACCGTCACCTGCCCGGCCAAGGCCACGGTTGCGCTGCCCAGCCGTGAGCACGGGCCGGTGCGCCTGCCCGAACCGCCCGCCGACCTGGCGTCCCAGGCCGTGCAGATGCTCGAGCGGCACCACGAGATCGTGGCGGAGCGCAAGGCCGCCGGCGAGGCTGCGGGCTGATCCGGTGTGACGATTCTTTGCTGATTCTTAGGTTCTCCCCGCCTCCCTCCAACATCTCGGAACAAGAGTGCCCGGATGAAGGTGCACAAGGGACGGGTCATCGCTGCGGGGATCCTCTGCGCCGTTGCGGCCACGGTCACCGTCTGGAGCGGGCCACTGGCTTCGGCGTCGGGAGCATTCCACGCGGCGGCGGCGCAGACGCAGGCGCACGGGCGCGCCGGCCGGTCGCGCTGACTCAGGTTGCCGGCGGGTCCTCGGGCGCTCGCCCGGCTGAATGACCTTGGCCGACGTCAACTGGTTCTCGGCCTCGTGGGCGAAGAGCCAGCGCCGCCGCTCCACCTCGTCCTCGGCGGCGTTGAGATTGTCCTTGACCAGAGCCAGCAACGTGGCCGGGGTCCGCACCAACGTCCCGGCGACACCGTAGGTGTAGGCGTTGAGCTCCGCCGGTGGGAGTACCGCGTGCACCATGCCCAGTTCCAACGCCCTTGGCGCGGTGATCTTCTCGTTCAGGAGGTAGAGGCGCCGGGCCAGCGCCGTCCCGCCGATGCGGGTCCAGAAGACGGAACCCCCGTAGTCTCCCGACAGGCCGTTGGGCGAGAAGCTCACCGAGAAGACGGCATCCTCGGACGGCGAAGCGCAGGTCGCAGGCGGCGGCCAGGCTGCAGCCGGCGCCGACGGCCGGCCCGCCCACCATGGCGATGGTCGGCTTGGGCATCACGTGCAGCAGCATGGCGGCGTGGAGGTCGTGGCGGGACAGGTCGCCCGACAGCGCGTCGACCGGAACACCCTTCTCCCCGCCGGGCCCGCGTGCGCCGTCCTTGACGTCGCCGCCCGAGCAGAAGCCCCCGGTGCCGCCCTCGGGCGCGGCACCGGTCAGGACGACCACCTTGACCTCGGGGTCGTCGGCCATGTGGCGCACGGCAGCATCGAGCGCGCCGATCAGCTCCCCGTTCAGCGCGTTGCGGCGCGCCGGCCGGTTCAGGGTGATCGTTCCCACGCGCCCGGTCACCTCGGTGAAGAGGACCGGTCTCGGTGTCGTCAGGGCCTGCCACGTGTCGGAATGCCTCCTCAAGGGCGTCCTATTGAGTGTACTAAAACGGGGACATTCGATCACGGCGTGGCCGAACCGCAGGCGGGTGCGGCCATACTGAGCGGACCCGGTTACCCGACCGAGGCGATCGCCGGCTACGAAGAGGAAGGTTGTGACCTGATGACGGACACTGCGACGGAGGGGACGGCCGAGCCGGTTCTCGTCAAGGAGCGGCGGGGAGCGGTGCAGATACTTCGCCTCAACCGCCCCGAGGCACGCAACGCGTTGAACCCCGAGCTGCTGCTCGGCCATCGGCCTCGCCATGCTGGAGGCCGAGAAGGACCCCGACGGTCCGTGCGGTCGTGCTCACGGGGACGGGCGACCGGGCCTTCTGCGCCGGCATGGACCTGCGCGGCTTCGCCGAGGGCGGCTCGGGCGGCATCGAGCGGGAACCCCGATGCCATGCGCGGCTTCGTCCGCTTCACCAATGGGGAGATCGGCGTGCCCATCGTCGGAGCGGCGAACGCCACCGCCGTCGCCGGCGGGTTCGAGCTCCTGCTCGGCTGCGATGTCGTCGTGGCCTCGGAGGCGGCCTCCTTCGGGGTGCCCGAAGTCAAGCGGGGGCTCTTCGCTGCCGGCGGAGGCGTGTTCATCAGCACGCGCATCCCACTGGCCGTTGCGCTCGAGCTGACCCTGACGGGCGATTCGATCGACGCCGCAAGGGCGCTGTCCCTGGGATTGATCAACCAGGTCGTCCCACCGGCCGACGTGCTCGACGCCGCCGTGGCGTTGGCCGAGCGGATCGCGCGCAACGGCCCGCTGGCGCTGCACGCGACCAAGC
Source organism: uncultured Acidimicrobiaceae bacterium (assembly GCA_963744045.1). Lineage (GTDB taxonomy): Bacteria > Actinomycetota > Acidimicrobiia > Acidimicrobiales > RAAP-2 > Bog-473. Next base: position 66,150 of record CAVUSB010000010.1, on the reverse strand, counting down.
AGATGGTGCGCACGGCGTCGACCGACCTCGAGCGGGCCAAGGTGCTGGCCGCGGAATGGCAGCCCAAGGTCTTCGGCAGCGAGGACGCCAAGGAGGGTGCGACCGCCTTCATTGAGAAGCGCGACCCGGTGTGGAAGGGCCGCTGAGCCCGGGCGTCAGGTCTTGACGCCTCCGGATCCGGACTTCGGCTGGGGCTCGACCTTCCGCTGGCGTCTCGTGCTGGTTCTCGGGAGGTTCCAGCGGCACCGTGACCCGGGCCACGACGATGTCGTCCCGGCCGCGCAGCGCCGACGAGAGGACGAGGTCGATCTGGTTGTGGAGGATCCGGTATCGCACCTTGTCCGGCCGGATGACGGGGATCAGCACGACCAGCTGATCGTCGGGATGATCCGCCCGCAGCTGGTCGATGAAGTCGACGATGGGCTGGACGACCGAGGCGTACTCGGTGTGCAGGATGCGCAGCGGTATGCCGCAGTTCCACCTGTTCCAGTCGTCGAAGAGATGCTTGGCGTAGGTAGCGGCGTCGTCGCCGCCTTCGAGGACGACGCTGACGGCGATCACCTCCTGGCCGAGTGACTCGGCCTCGCTCAATGCGTGCTCGGTGAGCCGCGAGATCCGATTGACCGGGACGACGACGATGGTGCGCTTCGGCTCGGGCCGGCCCGGGTCCTCGTCGAAGCGCAGATCCTTGGCCGCCCGCTCGTAGTAGGCGTGGATGCGGAGGAAGAGCACGATGAAGGCCGGGATGGCGATGACGACCACCCAGGCACCCTCGGTGAACTTGGAGATCAAGAAGACGACGGTGGCGATGGCGGTGATGCACGCGCCGAAGCCGTTGATGGAGGCACGGCGGCGCCAGCCGGTCGGGCGCTCGCGCCACCAGTGCACGACCAGCCCCGCCTGCGACAGCGTGAAGCCGATGAACACCCCGATGGCGAAGAGGGGGATCAGCTCGTTCGTGTTGCCGTCGACGGCCACGAGGAGCGCGCCCGACAGGACCGTCAGCACCAGAATGCCGTTGCCGAACGTCTGGCGGTCGCCCCGGATGCTGAACAGGTGCGGGAGGTAGTTGTCCCGGGCCACCAGGCTGGCCAGGACGGGGAGACCACCGAACGACGTGTTGGCCGCCAGGGCCAGCACGACCGTGATGGTGATGGAGATGACGTAGTACGCCCAGCCCCGTCCGATCGACATCGCCATGATCTGGCTCAGCACGGTCTGCCCGGAGCGGGGTCCGATGTGCCAGCGCTTGGCCAGGACGGCCAGGCCCAGCAGCATGGCGCCGAGGATGACGCCGAGCAGCACTTCGGTCCGCTTCGCCCGAACGGTGCGGGGCTCTCGGAAGAGCGGCACGCCGTTGGCGATGGCCTCCACGCCGGTCAGTGCGCTGCACCCGGCCGAGAAGGCCTTGAGGATGAGCAGGAACGTCACCGCCTTGAGCCCGACCGTGGGCATCTGGGACTTGCCCAATTGCGTCTCGTCGAGCCCGAGCGGGTGGATGAGGCCGATGGCGATGATGGCCAGGAGTCCGACGATGAACAGCAGGGTCGGCAGCAGGAAGGCCGCGGGCCGTCTCGCCGAGGCCGCGCAGGTTGAGCACCATGATGAAGAAGAGGATCCCGAGGCAGAGCGGGATGGTGGCGCCGCTCAGGCTCGGGAAGGCGGACTGCAGCGAAGCGACGCCCGCCGCGATGGAGACGGCAACGGTCAGCGTGTAGTCCACGACGAGCGACGCGGCGGCCACCAGGCTGGTGTGGGCGCCGAAGTTGGCCCGGGACACGGCGTAGGCCCCGCCACCCATCGGGTAGGCGTCGATCACCTGGCGGTACGAGAACACCAGGATCGCCAACAGGCCGACGATGGCGATGGTGATGGGCAGGACCAGATGGAGCGCCCCTGCGCCGGCCACGGCCAGCACCAAAATGATGGCTTCGGGCCCGTAGGCCACCGACGTCAGGGCGTCGAGCGAGAGGGCCGACAACCCCTGGACCGGGGTGATGCGGTCCTTGCCCGATCCGTCGTGCGAGGCCCGCTTGGGCGGCCCGATCAACAGATTCCAGCAGGCCGGTGGCCGGACCGCCGCGGTCGTCTGCCATGAGCGCACTCTACGGGCCGGGGATGGGAACGTCGGGTACACCGGCGACGCCGGTCGGTGTGCCGTCACCTGCGTAGGATTCGGGCGCGTCCGCAACCGGGCCACACGCAACTCGAAGAAAGAGGTCGACGCCACCGTGGAACTGTGGGAGCTCTCCGCCCGTGAGGCGTGCCGCGACACGTTGGCGCAGTACACCCACAGCGGTGACCGCTACCTGCTGGAGGAATTCGCCGGAGCGTTCTGTGAGGACGGCGTGCTCGAGATCCGCGGTGCCGATCCGCTCCAGGGTCGCGCCGCCATCATGGCGCGCTTCGGTGGTGCGCCCGCCGCTGCGCAGGCGCAGGAACATGCGGCGCAACAGCGAAGCGCCGGGGCCAAGCGCCGGATCGTGCGCCACAACGTGACCAACATCCGGTTCGAGTCCGTGCAGCCCGACGAGGCACTCGTCGCCAGCTACTTCACCGTCATCACCGAGGTCGGCCTGGACCACATGGGCCGCTACCGGGACCGCTTCGTGCCCGTGGGCGGGCGCTGGCTGATCGCACACCGGTTCGTCTCGACGGACTGGCGATCGCCGGAGACCACCTTCGGCCCGGCGTAGGCCGGCACCGTGCAACCGACGCCGGTCGGGTGAGCGTCAGCGACCTCCGTCGAGGATGTCGCCGAGCCAGGGAACACGTGCTCGAGCCGCGGCGAGAGCGTCGTGCTCCGAGTCGTACTCCTGGGCCGAGTAGTACGCGACGGGCGTCCAGGTGCCACGGTCCTCTGGGTCTCGCCGGAACTCTTCGAAGCCGAAGGTACCGTCGGGCCTGAGGAAGATATCGACGCAACGGTCCACGCTGATCGTCGAAGGGCTGGCGAGCACTTTCCACGACGCGTCCAGCCGTGATGACACCAATTGAGAATACAGCGAGCGTCTCAGTTGATGAGCGGGTCCCGCGGCAGCCCGAGAATGCGCTCACCGATCTGGTTGCGCTTGATCTCCGACGTGCCGCCGGCGATCGACATGCCACGGTGCATCAGCACCAGGCTCGACACCATGGCGCCGGCGCCGTCGCTGAACAGGGTCCCGGGTCCGCTCACCGCGAGCCGTGATCGCCGACGCCTCGTGGCCGAGCTCCGACAGGACCAGCTTGGTGACGTTGCCCTCGGGCCCGGGCCCGCCGCCGATGACGCGCGCGGTGGGCGGTGCGCATGTTGAGCAGCGTCATGGCCTCGGTCTGCGCAATGTAGCGACCGATCCGCCCGGAACCGCCCGGCAGGCGTTCGGGATGGGCATCGAACGGCCTGATGACCGCGCCCGCCGGCGTGGTCTGTCCGCCCTGGCCGCCGCCGATGGAGACGCTCTCGTTGCCGAGCGTGGCCCGCGCCACGGTCCAGCCGCCGTTCACCGGCCCGACCACGTCGTCGTCGGGCACGAAGACATCGTTGAAGAAGACCTCGTTGAACTCCGACTGCCCGGTGGTCATGCGCAGCGGGCGCACCTCCACGCCCTCGGCGTGCATGTCGATCACCATGGTCGTGATGCCCTCGTGCTTGGGCGCGTCAGGATCGGTGCGGATGGTGGCCAGCCCGAAGCTGGCGTAGTGCGCGCCGCTCGTCCAGACCTTCTGCCCGTTCACCAGCCAACCGCCGTCCACCCGTGTGCCCCGCGTCTTGACGCCGGCGGCGTCGCTCCCGGCTTCGGGCTCGCTGAAGAGCTGGCACCAGATGACGTCCTGGCGCAGGGCGGGAAGGACCCAGCGCTCGACCTGGTCCTCGGTGGCGTTCTGGATGAGCGTCAGAATCACCCAGCCCGTGATGGCGTACTGCGGGCGCCGCACGCCGGCCGCCGCGAACTCCTGCTCAATGACGAGCTGCTCGACGGCGCCGGCGTCGCGCCCCCAGGGCTTGCGGCCAGTGCGGCATGACGTAGCCCGTCTCGATCATGGCGTCGCGCTGCGCCGCGGCGTCGAGCCCCTGCACGCGTTCCGCGAAGGCCCGCACCTCGTCGCGCATCGGCTCGGCCTCGGGCGGCAGGTCGATGGTGCGCGTCGCGGGCCGTCCCGGCCCGGACCAGGTCGGTGATCTCACGGGCCGCCGCCTCGCCGTCGACGAAGGCCTCGAGTGCGGTGGCCCGGCGCAGGTAGAGGTGCGCATCGTGCTCCCACGTGATGCCGATGCCCCCGTGCACCTGGGTGTTGAGCTGCGCGCACTCGTCGCCGGCGGCCAGGGCCAGCGCGGCGGCGATGGCGGCGGCGTAGGTGAACTGGTCGGCGCCCTCGGTCGGCCGCCCGGGCCGCGTCCCACACGGCACCGGTGGCCAGCTCGGAGGCGACAAGCATGTTGGCGCAGTGGTGCTTGACGGCCTGGAAGGTGGCGATGGGCCGGCCGAACTGCACGCGCACCTTGGCGTAGGCGGCGGCCTGTTCGGTGCACTCGGTGGCGATGCCGGTCGCCTCGGCCGCGACAACGAGGCGGGCCAGGTCGACGAGCGCACGCCGCCCGCCGGCGATCACCTCGGCCGCTGCGCCGTCCAGCGTCACCCGGGCGGCGCGCCGCGTCGGGTCGAGGTTCGGCGGCACCTCCACCTGCACGCCGCCGGCGGTCGCGTCGACGACGATGACGTCGTCGCCCGCGGGCAGGACGAGGAGGTGGGCGAGGCCGCCGCCCAGGACCGCCGGCGCCGTCCCGGCGGCCCGGCCGTCGCGCACCGTGATGTCCGACGCCGAGCGCGACGCCGCCGAACATGGATCCCGTCGGCCAGGCCGGGGAGCAGGCGCGCCCGCAGCTCGTCGGAGCCGGCCGCGTCAATGAGCGCGCTGGCGATCACGGTCGGCACGAAGGGCCCTGGCGTCAGCGCGCGTCCCAGCTCCTCGACGACCACGACCAGCTCGGGCAGGCCGAAGCCCGAGCCGCCGTACTGCTCGGGCACGTGCAGGCCCAGCCAGCCCAGGTCAGCAATGTCCCCCCAGAACGAGGGCAGGGTCTCGGCATCGGATTCGAGCAGGAGCCGGGCCGCCCCTCGGGCATCGTGCTTGGCCAGGAAATCCGAGGCCGTCTGCCCCAGGGCTCGGTGGTCTTCGGTGATGGCGATCGGCATGGCTTAAAGAGTATCCTCTATTATCGGTAACTGACCAAGCCACCCTGCCACCGCCAGGCGGCGTGGCGCCAAAGGCCTCCGGCCCATCAGCCCCCGGCGGGGTGCTCCTCGTGCGCCCCCCGACGAGCCGCCGACTCCTCGGGGTCACGGTGCACCGGTTGGTCCTCGTCGGAGGGAACGGCCGCGGCCAGCATGTCGGCCGCCGAGCCGGGGAGCAGCAGTTGCTCCTGATAGATGGTGGCGCCGAGGAGGCCGTCGCGGTCGCGCAACGAGCCGTGGTAGCAGCCCCGGGCGCTGCGGGCCTTGACCGGCACCAGGTCGACCAGGACCCAGTCGTCCGCCCGTATGTCCTCTTGGAACCACACGGAGTGATCGATGGAGGGGCCGCCGCGGCCGACGAGCGCCCTGTCCTGCTGGCCGAACCCGGTGCCGAGGTCGGACAGGTAGGTCAAGCCGGCTCGGTGCAGGAGCGGATCGTCGCCCAGCGAGACCGCGGAGCGGACCCACAGGCAGTCGGTGAACACGCCCTTCAAGAAGTCGGTCGGTGTCACGGGCCGCACGTCGAGGAGGGTGTTCCACCCGCCCGATGCCGTGTCCTCGGGTGCGGGCACGTCACGCCGGGGGGCGTTGTCGAAGCGGCTGCCCTCGCCCTCGACGTGGAACGAGGTCACCATGGAGAAGATGACCTCGCCGTCCTGTATGGCGACCACGCGCCGGGCCGAGAACGACCGCCCGTCCCGGTCACGGTCCACCTCGAGGATGACGGGAAGGTCGCTCCGCCCTGCCCGCAGGAAGTAGCCGTGGAAGGAGTGCGGCAGCCGCCCCGGCTCGACGGTCGCCGCGGCGGCGAGCAGGCACTGGGCCGCGACCTGGCCTCCGAAGAGGGTGCGGCGCGGGCCGTAGTTGGCGTTCCGGCCGCGGAAGAGGTCCTTGTCGACCCGCTCCAGCGTGAGGAGCGAATGCAGGTCGTCGGCGAGGTCCATGCTCAAGAGTGTGCGGTGGAGCGTCGCCGGGGCAAGTGCACCGGCCTTTGCCCTGCGTGAAACCTCTAGATACTTTCCGTGCTCTTCTCGTATGCTCGACCCCATGAGCGCGACCGCCGCCGAGGACCTCGGCGCCATCTTCGTCGACCCCGCCGCCTACGCCGACCCGGTGGCCTGGCATGCCGCGGCGCAGCGCATCCGCGAGGAGTCTCCGATTCTGCAAGTCCACGTCGAGGGGTACCCCGACTTCTGGGCCATCACGACGCACGCCGACGTCATGGAGGTCGAACGCAATCCCGAGGCCTTCACCAACGCCCCGTATCCGACCGTCACCCCTTCATCGCATGTGGACGCAGCGACGAACGTGCCCGTCAAGACGCTGATTCAGATGGACGGGGATCAGCACAAGGCCCACCGCAACATCGTCAACGATTGGTTCAAGCCGGCGAGTCTCAAGACCCTGCAGGAGCGCGTCGACACCTTGGCGACGGAGTCCGTCGACCGCATGGCCGAACTGGGCGGCCGCTGCGACTTCGCCAACGACGTCGCCGTCTACTTTCCCCTGCACGTCATCCTGGCGATCCTGGGATTGCCCGAGGACGATTACCCCCGCATGCTCAGGCTGACCCAGGAGCTCTTCGGTGCCGAGGACCCCGACATCGGCCGCCTGGTCGAGGACGAATCGCAATTCGGGGTCCTGGTCGACTTCATGAACTATTTCACCGCCCTGACCGGGAACCGGCGAGCGCACCCCACCGGCGACTTGGCCTCGGTCATCGCCAACGCCGAGATCGACGGCCGGCCGTTGCCCGATATGGACACGCTGGGCCACTACGTCATCATCGCGACGGCCGGTCACGACACCACATCGAGCGTGATCGGCGGGGGGCTGCTCGCCCTCCTCGACCATCCCGAGCAGCTGGCACTCCTGCAGGCTGACCCCACCCTCATCCATTCAGCCGCCGACGAGCTCATCCGCTACGTGTCGCCGGTGAAGCACTTCATGCGGACCTGTCGTGAGCCCTTCACCGTCGGCGGCGTGGCCTTCCAGCCGGGCGATCATCTCCTGCTCTCCTTCGCGTCGGCCAACCGGGACGAGTCGGTGTTCAGCGATGCGGCGCACCTCGACGTCCGCCGGGAGAACGCGGCGAGCCAACTCGCCTTCGGCTTCGGCCGGCACTTCTGTCTCGGTGCACACCTGGCCCGCATGGAGATCCGTGCCATCTTCAGGGAGCTCCTCGGACGGGCGGAGCGGATCGCGCTGGACGGCGAGCCGACCTGGATCCGTGCCAACTTCGTGCAGGGACCGAAGAGCATCCCGATCCGCTACCAGTTGCGATGAACTGAGGAGCGATGCCCAGAGACATACGGGAGCTGCGCGAGGATCCCGCGGCCTACGCCGCCGAGCTGCGCCAAAGGTGGGGCGGCCTGTTCAGCTACCGCTACATCGGCCGCACCTGGTCGCAGATGGATCTCGGCCCGACCGACAACACGGTCACGCTGCGGAGCGACATGCGGAGCCCGAGCGGGGCCATCCTCCTGGCGGTGCTGGGGATCGCCGCGCCCGAGGGTGGCGGCATGAGCGATCTGGAGGCGGTGCCGAACCCGGTGATCCACTCCTGCCAGGTCCTCGACCCGGGGCGAGACGTCCGACGGTTCGAGGTGGTGTCCGAGGTCCTCAAGCAGGGCCGGCAGATGGCGTACAGCCGCTCGCGCATTGTCGACGCGGACGAACCGGACCGCGTCCTGGCGCTGACGCAGGGCCAGGGGGTGAGCATCGGCACGCCCCCCGTCGGGGCTCGAGAAGATGCCGGTCGAGCCGATCGTCATTGAGGACGGTCCGGACCTGCCGCCGCTGTGGCAGGTCTTCGGGGCAGAACGTCGCCCTGGCGGCCATTGGGTGCTGCCGGTGTTGTCGTCCGAGGTCGCCTCACCCGATGCGGCACTGCACCTCGGACCCCAGTTCGTCGTGCTCGAGACCGCTGCGTTCGACCTCGCCGTCGAAGCCACGGGCACCGATCAGGTGCAGGCGGTTTCGTCGCACGTGATGTTCTTGGCGCGCGGGAAGGCAGGGCCGTTCCGCGCCGATGCCGAACCGCTCATGGGGTCCGACGGCGTCGTGGCGGTGCGGATGACCCTCCACGACGAGGGTAACGGCGACAGAGCGGTGACCGCCGGCTCGTACCAGTTCCGCGTCGGGGACTGACGCGTCAGGGCTGCGCGTTCCGGACCGTTCGGACCCAGCCGGCCCACGTCTCGATGCGCTGCCAGAACAGCTCCCGGGTACCGGCGAAGTTGTGCATGTGCGCCATGCGCGGGCATTCGAAGAAGTCGACGCTCGGCGACGACGCGAAGGCCCGCAGCTCGCCGCGGGGGTCGACGACCACGTCCCGCTCGCCCAGCGCAACCAGGACGGGGCAGCGGATGGCCGCGGCCTCGGCCAGGATGGAGCCGGGGGCCAGGCTCCAGAGCACCGCGGTGCCGGGGATGGTCGCCGACGCCCACGGAGGGAGGTCGCCGTGGCGGGCCGGGTAGTCGTCCATGTCCCGCTGCACCACGACGAGGTCCACGTCGTCGTAGTGGAATCCCCACGCCATGACGTTGTCGTCGCTCTGGCCCGGCACACTCTCGCTGCCGGCGAGACCGGCCAGCGCCGGCGCGTTGGTGAAGATCCCCTCGGACGGCAGGGTGTCGCGTGACACCCAGGGCAGCGCGAGCGGTGGCGTGCCCGGCCGCGTCGGCGGCTGGGTGTGCAGCGGGCTGAAGCCCAGCACGCCGACGCCGTCGTAGCAGTGGTGACGCCCCTGCTGCACGATGGTGAACGCGCCGCCCATCGACTGGCCGATGCCGACGGTGACCGGATCAGGCACGGGGCCGAGCCCGTCGAGCAGGGTGCCCGCCGCGAGCCTCTGCCGCACCTCGGCTTCGGCGGCCTGCGCCGCCGCCACGATCGGGACGAAGGACAGTCGATCGGAATCGTGGAGCGAGCTGTCGCCCACGCCGAGGTGGTCGACGGCGACGAAGATGAAGCCGCGCTCGGCATGCCAGGCGGCTTGCGAGCCTGCCCCGGAGCCCGGTCCGGGCAGATCCTCGGTGAAGTAGCCCCGGGAGTAGCCGGCGCCCGGCTTGGCGAAGCAGACGACGGGGTCGGTCGGCACTTCGTGGGGCGCCGTCACGGTCAGCGCGATGTGCGCGGGCTCACCCAGGCCGGCGGCTTCGGTGACGTCCACCTGCAGCTCGGTCGTTCGCACGCCGCCCCCTTGTCTCCCTCCCGCTTCGGCTCCTACTTGGGGGCGAAGCGCGTGCCGGCGTCGAGCCGGATGCAGAGGCCGTTGAGCATCGGGTTCTCGACGATGGCGACGGCGAGCTTGCCGTACTCCTCGGGCCGGCCCAACCGCTTGGGGAAGGCGGCGTCCTTGGTCAGGGTGGCGGCGAACTCGTCGGGGATGCCCTCGGTGAGGCCGGTGGCGAACAGGCTCGGGGCGATGGCCATGGCCCGGATGCCGAGGCTGCCCAGGTCGCGGGCCATGGTGAACACCATGCCGACGATGCCCGACTTGGCGGCGGCGTAGGCGACCTGTCCGATCTGGCCCTCGAAGGCGGCGATGGAGGCGGTGTTGATCATGACGCCGCGCTCGCCGTCCTCGGGCTCGTTGGTCGACATGTGGAATGCCTGCAGCCGGTTGAGATTGAAGGTGCCGATGAGGTTCAGCTCAATGGTGCGGCGGAAGGCGTCGAGCGGGTGGGGGCCGTCCTTGCTCAGCGTGCGCCTGGCGTTGCCGCCGCCGGCGGTGTTGACCGCGATGTGCAGGCCGCCGAGCGCCGCCACCGCGTCGGCCAGGGCCGACTCGGTCTGGGCGTCGTCGAGGATGTCCACTTCGTGGAACGTGCCACCGAGCTCCTTGGCGACTTCCGCTCCGGCCGAGGTCGGCAGGTCGAGGATGGCGATGTCCGCACCCTTTTGGTGCAAGAGCTCGGCCGAGGCCTTGGCCATGCCCGACGCGCCACCGACGATGACGGCCTTCTTCCCCTGGATCTCCACGAAGTGTTCCTCTCTGTTGTTCTGACGCAGCTGCCAGCTGACGTCCGGGTTGTCTGTATGCGATTGCGTCGTGTGTGATGCTGTCTGGCCCGCGCGCCCGGCCGCAAACCGAGAACGTCAAAAGAGGATACTCTTTTGTCCTCTCGACCGCTCCGCCCAGGGGGATCCATGGAACGCGAGACCATCCTGTTCGACGTGGCCGACAATGTCGCCACCATCACGCTGAACCGGCCGGACAGCCTGAACTCGTTCAACAACGCCATGGCGGCCGACATGCAGTGGGCCTGGGAGACCGTCCGGGACACCGACGACATCTATTGCGTCGTGCTGCAGGCCAACGGCGATCGGGCCTTCTGCACCGGCGTCGACATCCGGGGTGAGAACCCCTGGTTCATGAAGGACAACACGTGGAACAGCTTCGATCCCGGCGAGAGCCTCAGCCCGAAGCTGCACCACAAGGTGTGGAAGCCGGTCGTGACCGCGGTGCACGGGCTCTGCGCCGGCGGGGCGCAGTACTTCCTCAACGAGTCCGACATCATCATCTGCTCCGACGACGCCGTGTTCTTCGACCCGCACGCCAACGTCGGGATCGTGAGCTCGCTCGAGCCGGTGGGCATGCTGCACCGGGGCGTGCCGCTCGGCGACGTGCTGCGCTGGGCGCTCATGGGCAACGAGGAGCGCATCACCGCGCCGACGGCCCTCCGCCTCGGACTCGTGACCGAGGTCGTGACCCGCGACGTCTTGCGCGACCGGGCGCGCGAGATCGCGCTGTCGATCGCCCGGCGCAACCCCAAGGCGATTCAGGGAACGATCCGGGCCATTTGGGAGTCCCTGGACATGACGCGGACGGCCGCTCTGCAGAACGGCTTCTCGTACACGCTGATCGGCAACTACCCCCCGAACCCGCCGGCGCCGCGGGACAAGTCGGAGACGCAGTACCGCTGAGCTTCGGGTCAGCGAGAACGGGACGTCGAGGGGCAGTGATGCAACTTGTTGCGGACGGAGCGCTCCGAACGTCGCGACGAAGTTCGAGGTGCGGGGGCGTACGCGGATTTCCTTTCAAAGTCCGGCCGGCCGGGTGCGTAGAGTGAGACTCCTATGCTCCTGAGTGGCATGAAGACCGAGATCGCCAAGCCGGTGACCTCGGGCAACGGTTCCTAAGGGGGAAACGTGGACATCAACGACATGGTCCTGGTCAGCGTCGACGACCACGTGGTCGAGCCGCCGGACCTCTTCAAGGACCGCTTGCCGAAGAAGTACGTCGACCTGGCTCCGCAGTTCCTCACGAAAGAGGACGGGACCAACGTCTGGAGCTACGAGGGCACCGAGGTCGGCAACGTCGCCCTGAACGCCGTGGCCGGCCGGCCGAAGGACGAGTACGGCATTGAGCCGACCTCCTTCAGCGATATCCGCCCCGGCTGTTACGACGTGAACGAGCGCGTGAAGGACATGAACGCGAACGGCGTGCTGGGCGCTCTGTGCTTCCCGTCCTTCCCGCAGTTCTGCGGGCAGCTCTTCGCCCGGACCGACGACAAGGACGTGGCGCTGGCCATGATCCAGGCGTACAACGACTGGCACATCGACGAATGGTGCGGCTCGCACCCCGGCCGCTTCATCCCGCTCGCCCTGCCGGCGATCTGGGACCCCGAGGTCCTGGCGGCCGAGGTCCGCCGCACGGCGGCGAAGGGTGCCCACGCCGTCACCTTCTCCGAGAACCCTTCGAAGCTGGGCTGGCCCAGCCTGCACTCGGACCACTGGGACCCGTTCTGGAAGGCCTGCAGCGACGAGGGCGTCGTGGCCTGCATGCACATCGGTTCGTCGTCGCAGATGGTCGTCACGTCGCCGGACGCGCCCATCGACTGCCTGATCACGCTTGACCCCGCTCAACATCGTGCAGGCTGCGACGGACCTGATCTGGTCTTCGGTGTTCCGCCGGTTCCCCGATGTGCGGGTGGCCCTCTCCGAGGGTGGCATCGGATGGATTCCGTACTTCCTCGAGCGCATCGACTACCAGTACAAGCAGCACCACACGTGGACCGGCCAGGACTTCGGGGACAAGCTGCCCAGCGAGGTCTTCGACGAGCACGTGTTGACGTGCTTCATCGACGACCGCTTCGGTGTGGCCAGTCGCGACTTCCTGAACATGGACAACGTGATGTGGGAGTGCGACTACCCGCACTCGGACTCGACCTGGCCGTTCTCGCCCGAGGAACTGGGTCTCTACCTCCAGGGTGTCAGCGACTACGACATCGACCGCATCACGCACACGAACGCCATGCGCCACTTCGCCTACGACCCGTTCTCGCTCCTCGGCGGGCGCGAGAACTGCACGGTCGGTGCGCTGCGCGGGCTCGCGGTGGGCCACGACGTCTCGGTGCGCTCGACCCGGCCCAAGGAGAAGGCGACGGGCGTGGTCAAGTCCTCCGACCTCGGCAAGGCGGTCTCGCGCCGGCCGGTCGAGGCTCGCTAGCCCGAGTCGAGCTGGCGATCGGCGCCGCATGGAATACGGTCCAACAGTGCGTGAGCGCTCTTGAGCTCGCGCCTCCGGCGCTAGAGCCCGGTTCCCGTTCCATGAGCGGGCCGCTGGACGGCGTGCGGGTGGTCGAGCTCGGGGTCTGGGTCGCCGGCCCCGGCGGCCGGCGGCATCCTGGCCGACTGGGGTGCGGACGTGGTCAAGATCGAGCCCCCCGAGGGAGACCCGTGCCGGACCTTCCTCAACGTCCTCGGCGGTGACCTGCCGTCCAATCCGGTGTTCGAGTTGGACAACCGGGGCAAGCGCGCCATCGCCCTCGACCTCTCGAACGAACGTGGCCTGGACACTGGCGCATCAGCTGGTGGCCGAGGCCGACGTCTTCCTGACCAACCTGCGCCCGGCCGCCCTCGAACGCATCGGGCTCGGCCCCGACCAGGTGCACGAGCGCCACCCCGGGCTCGTCTACGCCATCATCACCGGCTACGGGCTCGAGGGACCCGACGCGGATCGGGGCGCCTACGACGTCGCCGCCTTCTGGGCCGCGAGCCGGGATCGCCGAAGCGCTGCGCGCGCCCGGTGGCGCGCTGCCCTTCCAGCGGGGCGGCATGGGGGACCACTCGGCCGCCATGACCGGCGCCGCCATGATCAGCGCCGCCCTCGTCGAGCACGCCCGCACGGGTCGGGGGCAGGTCGGTCTCGACCTCCCTGCTGCGCCAGGGCTGCTACACCATCGGCTTCGACCTCAACGTCATGCTCATGTGGGGCCGGCTCGCTGAATGTCGGAGTGCGCGAGACGATGTACAGCCCCGTCGTGAACAACTACACGGCGGGGGACGGCCGCCCCTTCTGGATCGTCGGCCTCGAGGGCGACCGCCATTGGCCGGCCCTGGCCCGTGCCGTCGGCCGTCCCGAGTGGCTCACCGACGAGCGCTTCGCCACCGGCACGGGCCGGGCGATCAACGCCCGCGAGCTGATCGCGCTCCTGGACGAGATCTTCGCCACGCGGCCGCTCGACGAATGGGCCGAGGCCTTCGATGCCGAGCCGGAGCTCTTCTGGAGCCGGGTCAACTCGATCGAGGACGTGATCGCGGACGAGCAGTTCCTGGCGGCGAAGTCGGTGGTCGATGTGCCCGACGAGCAGAGCAGCATGCCGATGCTGGCCACGCCGGTCGACTTCAACGGGGACCCGCCGCTGCCCCGCTTTCGCGCCCCCCACCCCGGGGAGCACACCCGCGAGATCCTGGCCGAGCTCGAGTCTCCGCCGACGACATCGAGGCGCTGGTGGACTCGGGTGTTGCGATCGCCGGGACCACGGGAGGCGCTGATCGCGGCGCATCGCGTGCTACGAGACGGCGGCGGCGTTCTCGAGGTACGGCCAGGCCACGTCGCGGGGTATCCCGCCGACCAGGGGCTGCAGGCCGAGCGCGTTGCCCTGGGCAATGAGATCACGAGCTTCGGCAGGAGTGATGATCTGATAGGCGCCCTTTTCCGCCGCCAGCGCGGCGACGCGTCGGCGCACGTGAGATGGACACGGTGCCCTCCCGGTGCGCGTTCCATCCCGAGTAGCTGAGAGCGTCGAGCAGCAGGTACTCGCCGATCTCGGCCCAGGCGCGCTCGGGGTCGTCGGCGACGAAGACGGTGTTCGGCACCCCCGCCGGTGCGAAGAAGCAGCCGGGGGCACCGTCGCCACCCTCGGCCCGGTAGGCCTCCTCGAGCGTGGTGTCGTGCGACTCGGCCATGAACATGAGGCCGAGCCGGCCCGCTCGCCGGGCCGCCACCTCCGTCCCACCGCCGTAGGCGAGCATCGGACCACCGGGCGTGAAGGGCAGTGGCGTCACGCGGACCGGCCGCCCGTCGAGGTCGATCTGCTCGCCGGACCACAGGCGCTGCAGCAGCCCGATGCGTTCCTCGACCAGGCGCCCCCGGCCGCGGCGGTCGACACCGAACATGTCGAACTCCTCGTCCCGGTACCCGATGCCGACGACGTAGGACACCCGGCCGCGGCTGATCAGGTCGACCACGGCCAGGTCCTCGGCCAGCTTCACGGGTTCGTACAGCGCGAGGAGCAGGGCGGCGACCGTGATGGGCAGCGTGCTCGTCCTGGCCGCGATGGCGGCCGCGAGCGGGACCGGCGACGGGAGATAGCCGTCCTCCGAGCCGTGGTGCTGGCTCAGGATCGCCGCCAGCGCGCCGTGGTCTTCGGCCCAGGCGCACATGTCGATGGTCGCTGCGTACAGGTCGGCCCGCGCGGCCGCATCCTGCGTGGCGGACCGCTGGGAGAAGCGCATGGTGAACACCCGTGATGCGTAGCACGGCCCCCTCGAAGGCCTCAAGCCTCGGTCCCGCCGTATCCTCGTACGCGCCCCCCTGCGGGGCCGATCCAGGGAGGTTCACGGTGGCCAGCACGCGACAGGGAGTGTTCAAGGTGATGCCGGGGGCGGCACCGGACATCATGCGGGACTACGACCTGGCCACGCTCGGCTACGAGGAGATCGAGTACAGCTTCGAGGGCACGGCGGGGTCCTACGAGCTGCAGGGCGAGCGCGGTGCCGACGGCCGCTGGGACGTGACCCCCGGTGCCGAGGCTCCCTTCCGGACCCGGTTCGTGGCGCGCTGGCCCAAGGATCCGCTGCGGTTCAGCGGGACGGTCGTCGTGGAGTGGCACAACGTGTCGGCCGGCATCGACGCCGCGCCGGACTGGGGATTCTTCCATCGCTCCCTGGCCGCGGCGGGTCACGCCTGGGTCGGCGTGTCGGCGCAGAAGGTCGGCATCGACGGGGGCGGCTTCGTCGAGGGCATCCATCTCAAGCTGCTGGCGCCGGAGCGCTACAAGGATCTCGAACATCCCGGCGATGCCTGGTCCTTCGACATCTTCACGCAGGTCGGCGCGTTGCTGCAGCTGCCGGCGGACGAGAATCCGCTGGTCGGCCTGGCGCCGACGCAGATCCTCGCCGCGGGCGAATCCCAGTCCGCCGCCTGCCTGGTGACCTACATCAACGCTGTGGATCCGCAGGCACAGCTCTTCGACGGCTTCTTCGTGCACGGCCGGCCGGCGTCGGGCGTCTCGATCGACGGCGTGTTCATCCCCGCGTCGCAGCGCTCGGGCATGGAGGCGACCCGCGTGGCGATCTCGTCGCAGGGGCGAGCGCATCCGTGACGACGCCCGGGTGCCGGTCCTCATCCTGCAGAGCGAGACCGACGTGATCCTGCTCGGGGGTGGCCTGGCCGCGCAGCCCGACTCCGACCGCCTCCGCACCTGGGAGATGGCGGGTGCGGCCCACGCCGACACGTACACGGTGAGTGCCGGCCGTCACGACGACGGCACCTTGACCGCCGAGCGGATGGCGGAGCTGCTGCGCCCCACGAGCAACCTCATGATCGGCCAGACGGACACGCCGATCAACGCCGGCCCGCAGCAGCACTATGTGGCGCAGGCCGCCCTGGCCCACCTGGGCCGGTGGGCTGCGGGAGGGGAGGCGCCGCCTTCGGCTCCCGGCCTCGAGCTCAGCGACGACAAGACGGGCTACCGCCTGGACGAGCAGGGCATCGCCCGCGGGGGTATCCGCACTCCGTGGGTCGACGTGCCGACCGCCGTGATGGGCGGTCTCGGGCAGAGCGGCGAGACCTTCGCCATGCTCTTCGGCCGCACCGAGCCCTTCGACGATGCCACGCTGGTCGAAGCTCTACCCCGGGGGAGAGGACGAGTACCTGGAGCGCTTCGCGGCGTCGCTCGATGCGGCCATCGCCGCCGGCTTCCTGCTGGAGGAGGACCGCATGGAGATCCTGGCCGTCGCGGCCCACTCCTTCCCCCTGCGGCTGGCCGAAGGCTGACGCCATCGACGAAGGAATACAGCATCGCTGGCCGTCCCCGAGCAGGCGGCGGTGCAGGCAGCGACCGGAGCAGTGCAGCCTCGACCTGAGCTCTCAGTCTCTCTGTCCCGAACTGAGCCTGCGGACCCGCTCTGCTAGGGTGCACAAAAGAGGGTCCTCTTTTCCCTTGGGGAGGGTGCATGGGGCAGACGATGTTGCGCTGTGAGGGCCTGCGCAAGAGCTACGGCGACCGCCAGGCGGTCAAGGGCGTGTCCTTCAGCATCGCCGAGGGTGAGTGTTACGGCCTGCTCGGGCCCAACGGTGCCGGGAAGACCACCACCATCTCCATGCTGTGCGGCCTGGCCATCCCCGACGAGGGAGAGGTCACGGTCGACGGCTTCGAGGGCGGCACGCTCGAGGCGAAGGCGGCGGTCGGGTATGTCCCCCAGGACCTGGCCCTCTACCCCGACCTCTCTGCCGTCGAGAACCTGACCTTCTTCGGCCAGCTCTACGGGCTGGGCGGCAAGGAGCTCCACGCCCGCATCGGCGAGACGCTCGAGTTGGTGGGGCTGGCGGACCGGGGCAAGGACCGGATCGGCACCTATTCGGGAGGGATGAAGCGCCGGGCCAACATGGCCGCGGGCTTGCTCCACCGGCCGAAGCTGCTGGTCCTCGACGAGCCCACCGTGGGCGTCGACCCCCAGAGCCGCAACTCCATCCTCGAGACGGTCGGGCGGCTCGGCATCGCTGTCCTCTACACGACGCATTACATGGAAGAGGCGGCCCGGCTGTGTGACCGCATCGGCATCATCGACGACGGCCAGCTGGTAGCCGAGGGCACGGCCGAGACCCTGATCGCCACGCACGGCGGCAAGGACAAGGTGCACTTGTCCTGTGACGGCGAGTCCTTCGACGAGCTGTCCGCCGCCTGCCTCGAGCTCGACAACGTCCACGACGTCCACGAACACGAAGGCAATCTGGAACTGACCACGGATCACGGCCCGGCCGTCCTCTCAGCCGTGGTCGCCGTGGCGAGTCGCCACGGCGTCGACCTCACGGGCGTCGAGGTGCGGGCGCCGAACCTCGAGGACGTCTTCTTGACCCTGACCGGGAAAGAGCTGCGCGATTGATCCGCGTCATCGCGTGGAACGAGCTCCGGCGCCGGCTGCGGGATCGTTCCGTCCTCATCGGCTGCCTGGGCGCGCCGCTCCTGATGGCGGCCGTCCTCGGACTGTCCTTTGCCGGAGGGGCCAGCGTCGCCCCGGTCCACATCGGTGTCTCGGGAGCATCGCCCCAGATGCTCTCGGCAGCGCTGCACGCCAGCCAACTCCCGACGAACGTCACGGTGACCACGCTGCCCAGCCAGGCGTCGGTGCATGACGCGGTGGCCCGCGGGACCCTCGACGGCGGCGTGGCTGTCCTGCCGTCGCAGCTGCGCCTGCACACCTTGCTCATCCCGATCGTCGACCCCGGTGCGACGCACACGCCCGGATTCGACGTCGTCACCAAAGGCACGTCGCCCCTCGGACAGGAGTACGCCGAGTCCGTCGCGGCCGGGATCTCGAGCGTCATGTACTCGAGGCCGGGTGCCCCACGACGAGGCGGTGACGACGGGCCCGGTCGATCCCGACCGCGGCGTCGGTGGCCATCAACAGCCAGAGCGTCGGTCACGGCGGCAAGGTCAACCTGAACTTCTTCGCGCCCAACATCGCAGTCGTGTTCCTCTTCATCGGCAGCGGTCTGGGCATGCGCTCCTTGCTCATGGAGCGGTCGGCCGGCACGCTGGCCCGGCTCACGGCGGCTCCGCTGCGACCGACCCAGATCGTCCTGGGCAAGCTGCTGGCGATCTTCGTCACCGGGATGGCCACCATCTTCGTGATCTGGGCGGTCACGACGTTCGCCTTCGGGGCCGACTGGGGGGATCCGCTCGGCGTCCTGCTGTTGTGCGTCGGCGCCACCGCCGCCATGTGCGGTATCGGGGTCTTCCTGACGTCGCTGGCCAAGACCGAGCAGCAGGCCTTCGGCATCACGATGCTGGTCGGCCTCTTCCTGGCCCTGGTCGGCGGCAACCTCTTGCCGTCGGGCTCGCTGCCCGACGCCTTCCAGGTGCTGGCGCTGGGCACCCCGAACGGGTGGGCCCTGGTCGGCTTCGGCCGCCTCGACCAGCTCGGTCAGCCGGCGAGCAGCGTCATCGGCCCCTTCGTGGTCCTGTTGGTGATCGCCTCGGTCGCCGGTGGCCTGGCCATGACCCGCGTGCGGCGGATGGTGGAGCCCTAGCGTGCTCGCCGTCATCTGGGTGAACCTGCGCCGGGCGATGGGCGACCGACGACTGCTCATCATCGGCACGCTGGTGCCCGTCGTCATCATCCTCATCACGGGGCTGCTCGAAGGCAGCCCGAAGGAGCCCATCGGTCTGTACCACCCCTCGGCCCGGCTGTTGCACCTGGCGCAGACGACGGACGGTGTCAAGGTGCGCGTCGAGACCACGAAGCAGGACCTGACCGACGACATCCTGCGGGGGCGTGTGGTGGCGGGGATCGAGCAGCTGCCGGCGCCCGGCAACTCGGTGCGGGCCGACTTCCTGGTCGAATCGTCCACCACCGATGCCGTGCAGGCCCGCACGGACGCGGTCGCGCTCATGGACCTGATGGCGGCCGAGGGGTCGGACACGAAATTCACCGACACCACCTTGCAGGCGACCCCGACCGAGGCACCGCTCAGCCCGTTCTGGTACGTGGCGCCGGCCAACCTCGTCCTCTTCATGGGCATCGCGGTGCTCGTGCTGTCGGCCGGCATGGTCGAGACACGCCGGCTGGGGGTGCTCCAGCGGCTCTCGGCTGCCCCCGTGCACAAGCGCGCCATCGTCTTCGGTCAGATGGCCAGCATGATGGTCACCGCGGTCAGCATGGCGATCGGGTTGATCTTCGTGGGCTTCGTGCTGTTCCGTGTGCACTGGGGCAACCCGCTCAGTGTGCTCCTCGTCGTCGTGTTGCTCGGGATCAGCGTCGCCGCAGTCGCCGTGCTCATCGGCACCTGGTCGCGCTCACAGGAACAGGCCATCGCGACCGCCGTGATCGTGGCCATCGTCGCCGGCATGCTCGGGGGCTGCGTCTACCAGCTGAACGCGGTGAGCACCACGGTGAAGAACGTCGGGCACGCTGTGCCGCAGGCCTGGGCCATGGACGCGTTCGTCAAGCTGATCTCCGACCACGACGGCTTCGCGCAGACGTTGCCGGAGATCGGCGCGCTCGCCGCGTTCGCGGTCGTCCTCAGCGCGCTGGCGCTCTGGTACTACTCGCGCAAGGTCTTCTCGACGACGTAGGCGGGCGGGCCGGCGGCAGGATCTAAAATGGGTATACTCAATTGCGTGGCACGAGCCCTGCAACGCAGGTGGCGAGACCGGTGAGCGCCTCCGTGACGGACCTGGCCGACCCGGTCATGTTCACCGACCCGTTCCCGCGCTACGCCGAGCTACGCCGGCGCGCTGCGGTGTCCCCGGCCTACTCCAAGCAACTGATGGGCGGGGCCGGGTTCATGCTCACCCGGCACGAGCACGTGCTGTTGTTGCACAACGACCTGCGCTTCTCGAGCGACCCCACCAGTGGCGGCTCGAGCTTTCTCATGCGCCACCTTCCCAACATGTTCCGGCTGTTGACGAGCTCCATGGTCTACAAGGACGACCCCGACCACGCCCGGCTGCGACGCCTCGTCAACAAGGCCTTCACACCGCGGATGGTGCAGCAGATGACCGGGGAGATCGAACGGATCGTCGGTGCGCTCGTCGAGGAGTTGGCGCGGCGAGGCGGGGAGACCGTCGACCTGGTGGCCGACTTCGCCACACCGCTGCCGCTGTCGGTGATCTCGACCATGCTCGGCGTGGGGGACGACGACCGCGACGAGTTCCACGTCCTGATGGAGCGTTTCGTCGTCCGCTTGGGGAGCGGCTCCGCGGCTGACGCGCTGCGGGCGGTGCCGACGGCCCGCCGGCTCTACCGCGTGCTGGAGCGGCTGGCGGCGCAGCGCCGGGCGTCGCCGGACGACGGGCTGATCTCCGGGCTGCTCGAGGCCAACGAGGGCGGCGACTCGCTCAGCGACGACGAGGTCATCGCCATGATCTTCCTTCTCATGCTGGCCGGGCACGACACCACGGCGAACCTGATCGGGAGCTCGGCCGTGGCCCTGATGGAACACCCGGAACAGGCCGAACGGTGGCGTGCGGACCCGGCCTTGACGGCGTCCGCCGTGGAGGAGTTGCTGCGCTTCACGACGCCCGTCCCCTGCGGCACGGCCCGGACCTTGTTGGACGACGTTTCCATCGAGGGCACCGTCATGCCCAGAGGGTCCAAGGTCATGGGCATGATCATTTCGGCCAACCGGGACGAGGCGGTCTTCGACCGTCCGGACGCGTTGGACCTGGGCCGCGATCCGAATCGCCACTTGACGTTCGCCTTCGGGAAGCACTTTTGCCTGGGCAACCAGCTGGCCAGGCTGGAGGGACAGATCGCCATCGGCGCGCTGGTGCGACGGTTTCCGTCCATGCGGCTGGCCGTGCCGCGCGACCGGCTGCAGTACAAGCCCGTCCAAGCTCTACGCGGTTTCCGGGCGCTTCCCGTCACGCTGCAGTAGCGGTCGATCCCGGCGCTCGCGTCGGCCTGTCGCCGCGCTGGTCACCAGATGAAGGGCACCAGTCGTTTGTGACCGGCCGCGTAGGTGTCGTAGCGGTCACCGAGCTGCCCGAGGAGTGCATGCTCCTCCACGCGGATGCGAAAGAAGAGTCCGCAGAAGACGCTGGCCGTCAGCCAGGCGAAGGACCACCAGGAGCCGAGGAAGAGCCCGACGCCCATGACCATGAGGAGCACGGCGGCGTAGCTGGGATGGCGCACGAACCGATAGGGGCCGCTGGTGATCACGGGCTGGTCGGCGCTCGTCTGAACAGTGAAGGTGAAGTAGCGGCCGAGGGCGCGGAAACTCCAGAATCGCAGAGCGACGCCGCACCAGAACACGACGAGCCCGACCCAGGCCACGTCGGGACTGATCCGGCCCGACGAGATGTTGCGGGTGAGCACAATCGCCCCCACCGCCCCCACGAGGGCGGCGACGCGGATGTACATGCGGCTGCCCCGGTCGGACGCGGTGGCTTCCGGTCGATGGTTCGTCGACTCCCGCAACTCCACGAGCAGCCACAAGACGGCGCTGACGACGAGGAGCCAGCGGGCGGCGGATGGCGCCGCCGTGAAGGGATGCACGATGGTGACGCTACCGCCGGCGGTTGGCCTCCCACTGGTCGCGGCTGAAGTAGCTCTGGTCCTCGCCGAAGCCCTCGACTCCATCGTCCCAACGCCAGTGGACGAGGGAGTCGCCACCGTGGCCCCGCCAGTGCCGGCTCACCGCATCGCCGCGGACGGAGAGCCGGCGGTCGAACTCGTCGACCGCTTCCACGGTGATGGACAGCGGCCAGCCCGTCTGCGCATCGAACGTCACCCGACGCTCGCCGGCCAGGATGTGTCCGTACTCGCCGTTGCGGAGGAGGAAGCCGCAGGCGACGGGCTCCACCTCGGGCCCGGGGACGGCGTATGTGAGCCACGCTTCACCCGGTCCGGCGGCACAGAACGAGTAGCCGACGCCTCCGAACGATCCCGCCCCCGCGCCTGTCGACGGGGCTTGCCCACCGGCGCGGGGTGGGGGCTTTGGCCGTCCGAGCGGCCGTGGGCCCCAGGACCGGTCGCGCACCGAGTAGCAGTCGACGGGGATCCGCTCGCCGTGCAGGACCATCGTCCCCGTGACGTGGCCGGCCTGGTCGAAGTGCGCACCCTTGACGAAGGGGACCACGCCGTTCGGGTGCGGGTTAGGGGCCATGATGGCCTCGAAGACGAGATCCACCTCGAGCGCCCCGGGGTCGCTGTAGCCGGACGGCATAGGTCGTCAGCGGCTCGAGCACCCGGACGTGCACCCCGTTGGGCCATTCGAAGTCCCGCATGTCGCGCTCCGCTCGGGGCGGAAGCTGCAGGCCCGAGTACTCGGCCCGGTAGGCCAGCTCCCATGGAGAGGCGGCGCGGTCGTCCCACACCCAGGCCCCGCCGTTGCAGATGTTGGCGTTCGGCCGGGCCTGGCAGTACGCCCACCCGCCGAGGTTGCGCTCGGGAACGTTCCAGGAGAACCAGCACGTCTCGGTCTCCCACCAACGGTCGGTGAGCTCCTCGTCGTGGAAGTCGTCATCGGCGGGGACGAGCTCGCGATAGGTGCGCTCGTGACGGATCTGGTCGAGGTCGACGCCGAACGCGGTGCTCATGCGGTCGCTGCGGTCATCGGAGCGAGGGCCAGTGCCGGTCGGCGAGCACGCCCATGGAGGGACGGGCCAGCTCGGTCTCCCGGGCGGTGCGGCGCCACAGCATGAGGATGTAGTGCTGCTCGGACACGGATCCCGCTGCGACCGCGGCCGCGGCGTCCGCCCGGCCCTGCAGGATCGAGCCCGGCCGCCGGCCGAGCAGCGTCGCCATGTCCCGCAGTTCGCACTCCTCGTAGTAGGGGCCGTAGGCATCTACTCGAGCCAGGTACTTGACGATGCGGGCGACGCCCTTGCCCCGAGCTTGTGCAAGCGGATCCGTCGTCCGCGGCACGATGACGTCGCGCAACTGCGTGAGGACGGCGTCGTACATCCAGTCGCTGTCGCGAGGGTCCCGGGCCTGGGGCTCCTCGACCGGGGCCAGTTCCAGGCCGTTGGCGGCGGCGAGGGCCTCCAACCACAACCGCCGGTGGAGGACCTGGTAGATGAAGCCGTTCCCGACGTCGTTGCCGCCCGCATCTCCTCCGCGGCTGCCGCCCGTGACGCCGTCGCCGTCATCGACCGGCGGGCCCCGGTGGCTCATCACCTGGAGTTTGGTCTCCGCCATGACCTGGTAGTAGCGGACCCGGGCCTCGTCGATCACGTTGCCCGACAGCGCCTGGTACTCGCGCAGCCGCGTCGGGAAGTCGGTGAACGGCTCCTGCGTCGCCCGCAGGGAAAGCCAGGCAATGTCGTCCATGGGGTCGCCCAGGTGGGCCAGCTCCCAGTCCACGACGGCCGTCACCGCGCCGCCGGCGTACATGAAGTTCCCCGGACCGGTGTCTCCTTGCACCAAGACCGGCGGCCCGTCGTAGTCGGGAATGTGGGTGCGCAGCCACCGCAGCGAGAAGGCGAGCGCCGGGTCCGGTGTCCCGCCCCGCGCCACCAGCAGTTGTTCCCACTCGTCGAGCTCGGCCACGACTGCCTCGGCGACACTGGCAATGGCCGGAAAGGCCGGCAGATCCAGCGCCGCCGCGTCGAGCGAGTGCAGCGACGCCAGCTTCATCATGAAGTCCCGCGCCGTTGCCTCCTGCTCGGCTGGGTCGGTGATGCGGGAGAACCAGTTCGCCCCCTGTACCCGCTCGGACAACATGGCCTGGTGCACGGGGTGCACGCCGAGCACGCGGGGGACGGGCACCGGGCTGTCTTGCAGGGCCAGATACACGGTCGCCTCGCGGTGCAGGGTCCACGGATCCTTGGTCCGCTCGGGGTCGGAGCGGTCGTAGCGCAGGAAGCACGACGCCATCGTCCCGTCCGCCCGTTCCAGGTCGATGTGCCATGCCTCCTTGCGTGCGCCACCCGGCATGCGGTCGGCCAGCACGACACGCCCCCGCCCGACGTGCTCCATCCACGAGACCAGATCGTCGGGCAGGCCGACGGCGCCGTCGCTCACACGATGCGCGTGTCGTGCGACGCCCAGTACTGCTCGCGCAAAACGCTCTTGTACAGCTTCCCGGTGGGGAGTCGCGGGAGCTCGTCCACGAAGTCAACGCTGCGCGGGCACTTGAAGTGCGCCAGGTGGTCCCGGCAGAACGCAATGAGGTGCTGCTCCAACGCGTCGTCGCCCGCGACCTCGTCGACGAGTTGCACGACCGCCTTGACCTCCTCGCCGAGGTCCTCGTTCGGCACGCCGATCACGGCAGCGTCCAACACCGAAGGATGTGTCACAAGAAGGTTCTCCGTCTCCTGGGGGTAGATGTTCACCCCGCCGGAAATGATCATGTGCGCCTTGCGATCCGTCAGGAACAGATAGCCGTCGGAGTCCAGGTAGCCGACGTCGCCGACCGTCGAGGTCGACCCGTCGTCACGGCGGGAGTCGGCGGTCTTGGCGGGGTCGTTGAAGTACTCGAAGTCCGTCGCGCCGGCGAACCACACGGTCCCCGACGTCCCGACCGGACAGGACTGACCGTCGTCATTGAGGATGCGGATCTCGCTCAACACGGAACGGCCGACGCTGCCCTTGTGCGCCAGCCAGTCGGGCGAGGTGATGAACGTGCACCCGTTTCCCTCGGTCGCCGCGTAGTACTCGAGCAGGATCGGTCCGAACCACTGAATCATCTGTTCCTTGACCGGCACCGGACACGGGGCGGCGGCGTGGATGACGACCTCCAACGACGACACGTCAGCGGCGGCGCGCACCTCGTCAGGCAGCTTGAGCATCCGGCTGAACATGGTGGGGACCACTTGCGAGTGCGTGACCCCGTACTGCTCCACCAGCTCGAGATACAGCGCAGGGTCGAAGTGCTCCATCACGATCACTGTCGACTTCATCCGCAGGGCGATGGCGACGCTCACCTGCGGGGCCGTGTGGTACAGCGGAGCCGGCGACAGGTACACCATGCCCTCGCGCAGCCGCCACAGCCCGGCGATGCCGAGCACGCCGATGCTGGTCTCGGACGGATGGAGGTCGAACATGGGGCGGAGGATGCCTTTGGGTCGCCCCGTCGTGCCGGACGAATACATCATCGGGGCGCCCAGCTGTTCATCGGGGACATGGTCCGTTCGCTGGGCGCCGACGGTGTCGTCCCACGATTCGTAGCCGTCGACGACGTGGCCACTGTTCGTCGTGTCGACCATGATGAAGCGCTCCACGTCAGGGCACAACGCCGGCAGTTGTGCCGAGACCTCGGCCTTGGCCGTCGACGTCACGACCACCCGGGAACGGGAGTCGTTGACGACGTAGGCGACCTCCTCGGCCGCGAGGTACGAGTTCACCGGCGTGAAGTAGAGGCCCGTGCGCTCGGCCCCCGCCTCGGCCAGAAGCATGGCGGGGTGGTTCTCCATGAAGATCGCCATATGGTCGCCTTTGCGCAGGCCGCTTTCGCGGAGCACGTGGGCGACCTGGTTGGCTGCCGCTTCGTACTCGGCGAAGCTCAGCGTTCGGCCCGAGGGGGCCATGACGACAGCCGGCTGGTCTGGGTGCTCCTTGGCATGTTCAGCGGCGTACACCGGCGCCCCCTTCCCCCAGGCACGAGTACAGCACGTCGACCAGGACGGCGCCCATGAGCGGGAGCGCCTGGTTCTCCAGGTGGTTACGCACGAAGCCGACGCCGACGCGCGCCGACGGATCGGCGAACCCGATTTGGCCGCCGGCACCCATGTGCCCGAACGCTCCTGCGTTCGGGCCGTGCATCGGCGGCGCGCCCGGGACGAGCGCCGGCGGTTCGAGCGAGTAGCCGACGGCCCAGCGGGTGGGGACGCCCATGACGGCGTCGCGCCCGCAGACCTGCTCGGTGCGGAAGCGTTCGACCGACGCCCGCGAGACGAGCTCCTCGCCCTCGGCCAGCGCCATGTAGGTCCGAGCGAGCGCCCGCGCTGTCGCCGTAGCGCCGAGTGCGCCGATCTCGGCGGCCAGGACGTCCGGGTTGTTCATGAAGTCGGCGAACCGGGGCTCGCCGACCTCGTCGGCGAACAGGCTGCCGTGGGCCCCGGCCAGGACGGCGCGCCCGGCCTTCGACTCGGGATCGATGGCGCGCAACGCCCCCTTCGACCCCGACTTGACCGGGAACTCCATGACGGTGGCGACGGACGGGATGGCGGAGGCTGGCGTGCCGATGGAGCAGGCCACCCCGAGTGGCCCGGCCACCGCTTGCTCGAAGAACGTGCCGAGGCTCAGACCGCTGATCCGTCGGACCAGCTCGCCGACGAGCCAGCCGAAGGTGACCCCGTGGTAGCCGTGACGCGTCCCCGGCTCCCAGGCCGGCTCGCCGCCGGCGATGGCGGCGGCGATCGCCTCGGTGTCCTTCCAGCCGGTCCCGTCCCACGACAGCAGCTCGTCGGCGCCCGGCACGCCGATGGCGCCCGACTGGTGACTGAGAAGCTGGCGCACCGTGGTGGCCGACTTGCCCGCCTGGCCGAACTCGGGCCAGTAGCGGACGACCGGCGCATCGAGGTCGAGCTCGCCCCGGTCCTCCAGGATGTGGGCGCACAGCGTCGTCATGCCCTTGGTCGACGACATGATGACGGCCCGGGTGTCCTCCTCCCACGCCTGTCCGTCCGGGCCCGGCCACGCCCGTCCAGAGGTCGACGACGCACTCCCCGCCGACATAGGCGCTGAACGCGCCGCCGCCCTCGCCGAGGTCCGCCCGACGCTCTCTCCCGCCCAAGGTCAGCGTGGCGCCGGCGCCCAACGTCTCGGCCACCCGCTCGAAGCCGGGTGCGACGAACCCCTTGACGTGCGGGCGTCCGCCGCGCTCACAGCGCCCGCAGCTCCCGCTCGACGTCGGGCCACCAGTCCTTGCGCCACCACGACACGTTGATGCGGTCCGACCAGGCCCCCGTAGCGAGCGGACACCTCAGCGGCCAGGGCGTCGGGCGCGCACACGATGGTCAGCGTGTCGAGCACCTCGTCGTCGATCAGGCGGGCCATGGCATCCCAGCGACCCTTCTTCGAGCAGGCGTAGAGGTCGGTTTGGAGGTCGCCCCAGCCGTGAAGATCCAGCACGGGCCGGTAGGCCGGGGTCGAGGCGTAGTAGCCGACGTGGTTGCGCATGGCGTCGCGGGCCTTCTCCATCTTCGCCGGGTCCTCGACCACCGAAATGAAGCCCGGGCACGTCACCTCGAAGCCGTCGCCGCGGCCCCGGCCCGCCGTCGCCAGCCCCCTGTCCACCGCCGGCAGGATCACTTCACGCAGGTAGCGCCCGCGAGCAGATGCCGTGCGTGATGACGCCGTCGGCCACCTCGCCGGCGACCTCGTTCATGCGGGGCCCCACCGCGGCCAGGAAGACCCGGGGCGGTCCGTACGCATGCGGCGGCGGGGCGAACACCGGCGTCATCAGGGTGTGCGTGTAGAACTCGCCTTCGAACGCGAGCGTCGCCCCCTCGTTCCACGAGGCCCAGATCGCCCGCAGCGCGAGCACGTACTCCCGCATGCGTGCTGCGGGGTGCGACCACGGGGAGCTGAAACGCTTCTCAATGTGCCGCCGCACCTGCGACCCCATGCCCAACACGACACGGCCGCCCGAGTACTCCTGCAGTTGGTTGGTCGTGTACGCCATGCTCATCGGGTTGCGGGCGAAGGCCACCGCGATCCCGGTCCCGAGGGACACCGACGTCGAATGCTCGGCGGCCAGTGTCAACGACAGAAAGGGATCGTTGGTCGTCTCGGCCGCCCAGACGCAGTCCAGCCCGGCGGCCTCGGCGGCGGCCACCCGGTCGGCCACGCGGGGCAGCTCCGTCCCCAGACCGCCGTCGATCTTCAACGCGGTCGCCTCCTCATACCGCCGCCGCCGTCGATGACGACGCCGCCGTTGCCGACGCCGACGCCGCCTTCTTGATCCGCCGCCGCACCGGTGCCGGCGTCGGTGCCGGACCTTTGACGGCCGGCGCGTCGACCGACAACGACAACGGCAGCCCGACCTGCACGAAGCGCCCGGCCGCTGGGTGCCGGTAGCGGCGCAGCAGCTCACGAGCCTCGACCTGCGGATCATCCGGCACAGCAGACGGGTGGATGCTCCTGGCGACCGGGACGCCCTCGGAGCGCAACGCCGACAGCGCGGCGTCCACCGTGAGCAACCCGAGGGCATCGGCCACCTCGTCGGCGAGCGGCGCACTGGCCCCGTCGCCACCGCTGTCCCGGCCGAAGAGTCCCAACGCCCGCAGCAGCCCTGCCGGTGGGCCTCGGTCACGCAGCAGACCGTCACCCACCCGTCCTTGGCTCCATAGAGGTGGAACCACATGGACGGGCCCGCCAGGTCGGCGCCCACCCGGTCCGGCACGGCACCCCTGACCGTCAACGCCGCCACGTCCTCGGACTGGAACACGCGTCGCCGTCAACGCCAGCGACGCGTCGACGCCGGTCACCGCCACGCCCCGGGCACGCCCCAACAA
The DNA here is from genome assembly GCA_963744045.1 of uncultured Acidimicrobiaceae bacterium. Taxonomy (GTDB): domain Bacteria; phylum Actinomycetota; class Acidimicrobiia; order Acidimicrobiales; family RAAP-2; genus Bog-473. Next base: position 37,514 of record CAVUSB010000010.1, on the reverse strand, counting down.
GGCGAGCACGATCCCCGCCCCCAGCAAGAGCCCCGTGCCGTAGTCGTTGGCCGTGAAGTTGACCGGCACCGGCCGCCCACCCCCGCCCTGGGTCATCTCCATGCCGGTCGCTGCCTGCACGACGTAGTCGAAGGAAGGGCGGCTGGCCAACGGCCCCGCCACCCCGAAGCCCTTGGCCCGCGCGTAGACGAGCGCGGGATTGACCGCGCGCAGCGCGTCCTCGGCCAGGCCCAGCCGCTCCCACGCCCCCGCCATGGCATTCTCGACCACGACGTCGGACGCGGCCACGAGGTCGAGCAGGCGCAGGCGGTCTTCCGGGGTCTTGAGGTCGAGCACGATGCCGCGCTTGGAGCGATTGGCGTCGACGTAAATGTTGGGCAGCACCGGCATCATCTGGAACCCGCCCTCGCCGCCGGGCGGCTCCACCTTCACGACGTCGGCGCCCAGCTCGGCCAGCAGCCGTGACGCGAGCGGCCCGGCCCAGAACGAGGACAGGTCGACGATGCGGTGGCCGCCGAGCGCGCCCTGCTCTCCGCCGTGCCGGCGGCCGGGCCGCGGTTGGCCGGGCCCGGCGGCGATCCGTACCGGCGGGCCGACCAGCGGCACCCGTCCGAGGACCGGGTCGTCGGTGTCGACGACGAGGTGGTCGAGACGCGCCTGGTCGTGTGCCAGCCACTCGGCGAGCGAATTGCACTTGGCGACGGCGGCGGGTTGGGCCAGCAGCGCCGTCTCCCACTCTTCGGCGGTCCGCGCGCCGAAGCGCGCGATCACGCGCTGCAACACGTCCCGGTTCCATTCGCGGTCGGACAGCCTCGAGAGCCCCTCCGGAGTCGAGTAGTCGAGGCCTCCGTCGTCCATGCCCAGGACGCGGCAGAGCTCGCGCCAGCGCTCCGTCCCGCTGAGGTTGACCATGACGGCGCCGCCGCCGGCCGTGTCGAAGACGCGCAGGATCGGCGACTTGGTCTGGCGCACGATGCGGGGCCGGTGCCCGTCCCGGTGGAAGATCGCCGCCGCGTTCAAGAACAAGAGCGCATCGAGGAGGGAGGTCTCGACGTGTTGGCCGTAGCCGGTCGAGGCGCGCTTGATCAGCGCAGCCCCGGCCCCGAGGACGGCTACCAGCGCCGCCGCGACGCTGGCCACGGGGAACGGGAGCCACATCGGATCGTCCCCGCTGAACAGTCCCTGTTGCGCGCCCGCCCGGGCGTGCACGAGCGGCTCCCAACCCGGCTCGTCGCGCGACGGCCCGTCCGTACCCCAGGCGGTGATGGAGCAGGTGACCAGGCGGGGTCGGCCGGCGCGCAGTGTGGCCGGGGCCAGGCCGAGACGCTCGAGCGCACCCGGCCGCAGGTTCTCGAGCAGCAGGTCGGCCTCGTCGACGAGGTCCCGCAACGAGTCCTGGCCGGCCGTCGACGCGCAGGTCGAGCTCGACCGCCTCCTTGCCCCGGTTCCAGGCGGCGAAGCGCGCGGGATCGGCGCGCAGCGGGTCGCCCCCTGGGCGTTCCACCTTGACCACCGATGCCCCGAGGTCGGCGAAGATCGTGGCGGCGAGCGGGGCGGCGACGTACTGGCCGATTTCGACGACCCGCAGGCCACTGAGCACCGGCGCCTGGCTCCCGGGGGGATCCGGAGCCGGCGGATGCTCAGTGGCCACGAGTCGCCCCTGCGCCCGACGGCGCGGCGGCTGGCGCCGTCCTCGCCCGGGCGTCGCCGGGATCCCGACCGTCACGGTCGAGATCGCCCGGCATGAGGTCACCTTCTTCGTCACGGGGCAGGCCGAGCACGCGCTCGGCGATGACGTTGCGCACGATCTGGTTCGTTCCACCCCCGATAGAGGCCGACAGGGAGCTCAACAGCTGCTCCGACCAGCGCCCGGCGTCGGGGTCGTCGGTGGTCCACGCCGTCGCGTGCATGCCCGCTGCCTCCACCGCGACCAGCCCCGATTCCTGCACCAGCTGCGCCATGGCCAACTTGAGCAACGAGGCCGCGGCACTATCGCCGCCCTTGGCCTTCACCTGCAGGTAGGCGCTGAGGTGGCGCAGGACCATCTGCCGGATGCGCAGCTGCACGAGGCGGTCGCGCAGGACGGGCCGGCCCGCCAGGTCGCGCCGCTTCGCCTCCTCGGCCAGCGCACTGAAGCCCCCCTTGCCGCCGCCCCCGCCGCCCATGTTGCCCAGGGCCTGCCGTTCGAAGGCGAGCATCGTGCGGGCCACGCGCCAGCCGTCGTCGACGACGCCGACCACGTTGGCCACCGGCACCCGCACCTCGTCCAAGAACACCTCGTTGAAGTGGGACTCGCCGGTGAGCTGGCGCAGGGGCCGCACCGTGACGCCCGGGACGTGCATGTCGACGATGAGCATGGTGATGCCCTCGCGCTTGGGCCGCGCCGGGTCCGTTCGCACGAGGCAGGCGGCGTAGTCGCTGTGCTGGGCGCCCGACGTCCAGACCTTCTGACCCCGGAGCACGAACTCGTCGCCGTCTCGCCGGGCGCGCGTCTGCACGCTCGAGAGGTCCGAGCCCGCCCCCGGTTCGCTGAACAGCTCGCACCAGACGTGGTCGCCGCGCAGCAATGGTGGCACGAACGCCTTCTTCTGTTCCTCACTGGCGTGCACCAGCAGCGTGGGTCCGCACATGCCGAGCCCGATCTCGAGCGAGCGAGGTGGGATCTTGAAGGCCTTCGCCTCGCGGTCGTAGATGCGCTGGTAGCGATCGGGGAGCCCCCGCCCGCCGTACTCGGCCGGCCACGTGATGCCGGCCAGGCCGGCGTCGGCCAGCTGGCGCTGGAACGCGACCGAGCGCGCCAGTCCCGAGCCGCCGAAGGAGACGACGCCGCTCGCCTCGTCGCCCTTCGCCGGCAGTGTGGCCCGCAGGAAGGTCAGGACCTCCTGGCGAAACGCGTCCTCCGTGGGGACGTCGCGCCGCGCCGTCTGCCGCGACAGTGGCGACGTCTGTCATGCCGTCGCCGGTACGGGTGCGACGGCGCGCGGGATGCCGACCGCCAGCAGGCCCCCGAAGACCATGTCCTTCATGACCCGGGCCAACAACTCGGGGTCCGAGTGGTCGAGCGTGGTGATGGACCGCAGCATGCCATCGAGCATGGTCACGGCCGCGCGCGCCTCGTCCTCGCCCAGACCGGGGCGGACCTCGCAGAGGAGGTGGACCCATTCAGCCATGCGCACCCGCTCAATCCGCGCGACCCGTCGGCGCGCGTCGTCATCGAGCGAGCGGTACTCCTTGACGAAGACGTCGCGCAGGTTGCCGTTGCGCAGCTGCAACACGATGGCGGCATCGATGAGACGCTCGAGCGTCACGAGCGGCGGCATGTCCTCGTTCAAGACGTCGTCGACGGTTCCCCTCCAGATGACGGCCGCCTCCTCGATCAAGACGGAGAGCAGCTCGCCCTTGCTGGCGAAGTAGCGGTAGATGGCCGGCCCGCTGACGCCAGCGGCGGCGCCGATGTCTCCGAGGCTCGTCTCGCGGAAGCCCCTCTCTCGGAAGAGGTCGGTGGCGGCCGCCATGATCGCCTCGCGGGTGCGCTCGCCCTTGGTTTTGGACGCCGTTCCATGCGGGCTCATATGGGCACGGATGTTAGCCACCTCTCACAAATCCGGCTGAATCACGTTGACTCGACCCTCGAGGCATGCTTAAAGTTTAATCGCCGTTAACAAAAGCGCAAGAGGACGGGAGGGCGGGCATGGAGTTCGGCTTGTTCATGGAGTTGTCGGTGCCACGCCCGTGGACGGCGGACTCGGAGCGCCGTGGTCTACGAGAACGCCCTCGAGCAGGTGCGCCTCGCCGACGAGCTCGGCTTCGACTACATCTGGGCCGTCGAGCACCACTTCCTCGAGGAGTACTCGCACTGCTCGGGCCCCGACATCTTCCTGTCGGCGGCGGCGACCATGACCAAACGCATCCGGGTCGGGCACGGCGTCGTGGCGTGCGTGCCGCAGTACCAGAGCCCCATCCGGGTGGCGGAGCGGGCGGCGGTTCTCGACATCGTTTCGGGCGGGCGGCTGGAGCTGGGGACCGGCCGTTCCGCGACGTGGCCCGAGTTGAGCGGCTTCGGGGCCAACCCCGACGACACCAAGAAGACCTGGGACGAGTTCGTCCGAGTCATCCCGAAGATGTGGATGCAGGAGCGCTTCGCCTGGAACGGCCGCATGTTCTCCATGCCCGAGCGGGCCATCCTGCCCAAGCCGTTGCAGAAGCCGCACCCGCCGATGTGGGTGGCGGTGACGTCGCCCGGCACCGAGATCGACGCGGCCGACCGCGGGCTGGGCTGTCTCGGGCTGTCGCCGGGCGGTTTTGCCGACTCGGAGAAGAAGGTCCTGAACTACCGCAAGCACATTGAGACGTGCGAGCCGGTCGGCGCTTTCGTCAACGACAAGGTCCTGACCGTCAACTTCCTGTCGTGTTGCGAGGACGGTGACCTGGGCCGGCGCAACGGGCTGAAGGTGGCGTCGATGTTCTCCTACATGGCGGCGCAGCTCCTGTCGGCCAAGGAAGTGCTGCCGACGCACTCCTATCCCTCCGAGGGCCTGCTGCCGGCGCTGCGCCGCGAGTCGGGCTCGCCGGGGGACGCGGCCAAGGCCTTCAAGGGCGTGACCATGGGGACGCCCGACGACGTGGCCGACGCCATCGTGGCGTGGGAGAACGTCGGGTTCGACGGCATCAACTTCATCCACCAGTTCATGGAGGTGGTGCCCCAGCAGTACGTGCTCGACTCCATGCGATTGTTCGCCGAAGAGGTCATGCCACGGTTCAAGACGAGGGACGGCACCTCGCGTCGCCCGGTTGCGGTTCCCGTCGGCGTCCCGGCCGGGGCGGGGGTGGCCTGATGCCGCTCGCCGGTTCGCTGGACATCCGCCCGTTGCTCTCGGGCTCGCCCGAGGTGGTGCTCGACGACGAGGTCGAGCTGCGGGTGGACGACGTCGACATCCTGCAGGTCCTCTACGAGGTGCGGGTGGCCGACCGGGAGTCGCTGGTGCCCCCGGCGCTGAACCCGACCATCCCGCCCGTCGTGAGCTTCCTGGTCTACCGGGCCAAGGAGTCCGAGTTCGGACCCTTCGCCCTGGCCCAGGTGCGGTTGACGGCCCGGTCGGGGGTGCGACCACGGGCGTATCTCGTCTCGGCCCGTTGCGACAACCCGGCGCTGTCGTCGTTGTTGGCCCGCTCGTGGGGCTTCCGGGTAACGCCTGGTGAGATCGCCCTGCGGCGCTTCCACGACCGGGTGGACTGCGTCGTCACCGACGGGGGGCGGACGATCTTGGACGTGTCGCTGATCGACCCGGTGCCGGTGACGGGGCACGACGTGCAGTACCCGCCGGGGATGCATCTCGGTCGGCGTGGAGCGCGACGGCGTGTGGGTGCCACGGATCGTGCAGGTGGACTCCGAGTACGAGTTCCGACGGGCCGACCGTGGCCGTCCTTCGCTCACCTCGTTCGACTCGTCGGCCTGGGGCGACGAGCGCCTGGTGCCCGACATCGCCGTCTCGGCCAGTTTCGCCGCCTGCGACATGACGATCGCCAACGTCCGCTACATCTGCAATCCCGACATTCCGGCGTCGGAGGGGACCGAGAAGGTCTCGGAGCGGTGATGGTCGCGAGCGCAGCGCGGCGACGCGACCGCAGCAGGCGTCGCATCGCTCTCCGTATCCTGAGCCCCGATGCCCACCGACCCGACCATCGCCGACGAGGGACTGCATCCGGCCGGTGACGACCCCGACTGGCAGGAGAGCGCCTACCTGGCCTGGCGCGATCCTCGGAGCGGCTTGGGCGGCAACCACCGCATCGGCAACGAGCCCAACCGTGGCACGGCCAACCTGTGGTGCGGCCTCTACCACGAGGACGGGACCCGCTTTCGTTGCAACGGCGAGGGGCTGGAACAGGTGGTGCTGCACTCGGCGACGGGCCTGACCGGTCTGTGCGGCGGCCCGCAGCGCATCTTCCACGACGGCCAGGCGTTGCGCTTCGTGCTGCACGCCGGCAGCGACGGTTGTCGCGCCGACCTGGTGATCAGCGACGAGGGCGACCGGTCCTATGCCAACGCGCAGACGTTCTCGGGGCCCTCGGGGAAGACCGGCACCATCTTCTCCAACAACTTCCACGTGGCCTGCCGCGTCAGCGGGACGGTCGAACTCGACGGTCGTCGCTCGGAGGTGGTCGACGCCCCGGCATGGCGCGACCACTCGTGGGGTGTGCGGCGCTGGGACAGCTTCGTCTCGAGCCGGAGCTTCGGCGGCTCGCACGGTGCGGGCGACGATGCGCTGCACTTCCGGTTCGCGTCGATGGTCGGCTCCAACGGGAGCTTCTTCCGCATCGGCGCCCTCAGTCGGGGCGGTCAGAAGGTTCCCGTGGCGGAGGCCGCCATGCTCGTGCACGTCGGCGACGACTCGGTGTCCTGCCCCTCGGCGGAGGTCCATTACATGCTCGAGGACGGCACCACCACGGACGTCCGGATTGCGACCATCGGCGGCATGGTCGGCGTGACGGCGCAGCGCTCGGGCTGGGAGTCGGTGGGCGACGTCACCGTCGACGGCGTGCCGGGCGGCTGGGGCTTCCTCGAGACGACGCTCAACGCCCGGAACGGCCAGGCCCCGCCCGGCTTCGTGCTGGGCGAGGCCATGACCAACGGCATCGTTCGGCCCTCGTGAGCGCCGTGACGCCGTCGTGAGGCAGCCTGCCGAGGACCGGGCGCTCTACTACCGCCAGCTGCGCGACACCGTCGCCACGGTCTTCGCGCCGGAGCTCACCAGCGCGACGGCCAAGGACGCAGCGGCGTTGGTCGACCGGATCCTGGCCGAGTTCATCGTCGAAGAGGAGTGGGCGCCCGCGCTCAGTCAGGAGTTCGGCGCCGACTTCGAGGCGCTGCTCGACCGACCGGGCAGTGAGGTCGTCACTCCGGCGCAGTTCGTCGAACTCCGTCGCCGCGCCGCCGACCGTGTCACGGAGCGGGCGGCCAGCGACGATCCGGCGTCGTCGTTGCAGTGCCGCCAGCTCGTCGACGTCGAGCGTCGCTACCTCGAGCGCGTCGACGAGTTGCGCGAGGTGGTCCTGGACGAGGAGCACCGGCCCGACGCGTCCGCCTCGCCCACCGAGTCCTCGGTGACGGGGGAGGAGCTGGCGGCGTACTTGCGGCGACGGTTCCCTGACTCGCCGGACCTGCGACGTGACCCAGCTGGTAGCCGTCCCCGGCGGCCGGTCCAAGGAGACGCTGCTGGTCTCGCTGGCCGGCACGACTGCAGCTCCCGGCCGAGGTGATCCTGCGCAAGGACCGGCCGGTGGGCTCCTCGAGACACGGGCGTCGGACGAGTTCGCCATCCTGCGGGCGGTGCACGCCCACGGCGGCATCCCCGTGGCGCAGCCGTTCTTCGCCGACGACGCGAAGAACCTGTCGGGTGACGGCGACGACACCGGCACCCTGCTGGTCATGGAGCGGGTCCGGGGCGAGAAGGCGGGCGAGTACTTCCCCGATCTGGCCGCGCCGCCCCCCGGGTACCGGCGTGCCATCGGGACGCAACTGGCCACCGCCCTCGCCCACCTGCACGCGGTCCCGCTCGACACGCTCGCCGACACCGGCCTCGACGTGCAGGCATCGGTCAGCGGGGCATCGCTGTCGGCCGCCGTCAACGGCATGGCCGCCCGCATCGGCGACCTGACCGGTCCGGCCGTCGCCGCCGTCCCACTGGCGCGCCAGTGGTTGCTCGACCACATTGACGACGTCGTGCCCTCCGGCCCGCTGTGCCTGCTGCAAGGTGATTTCGGACTGCACAACACGCTGGTCGAGGGCGACCGCGTCACCGCCCTGGTGGACTGGGAAGCAGCCACCATCGGTCCGCCGGCGCGCGAGCTGGCGGCTGCCTGGCCCGCGGCCACCGCACTGATGGACTGGACCGACTTCGTCGTCGCGTACCGCGCCGCCGGCGGATACGCCCGAGGCGACCGACGAGCGCGCCGTGACTTTCTACCGGGTGTTCTTCGCCCTCGGCGCCTGCATGTCGAGCCGGACGGGCGGCCACTTGTTCCGTCACCGGCGCCAAGCGCGACCTCTTGACCGCGCACTCGGGGCTCGACGCCCACTTCCGGGCGCAGCGCAACCTGGCCCGGGCGCTGGCCGACGCCGGGGCGCTGGCCACCTGGGAGCTGAAGTCAGAAGCTCCGCACGTGGACCGTGTCGAGCCGCTGCTCGCGGGGCCGGGTCACGATGAAGACGTGCACGTCGCCGATGTCGTCGACGCTCTGTCCGTTGTAGCGCCCCAACACCTCGGACAAGAGGCCCCGCTCGGTCCAGAGGGCATGGGCGGCTGCCGTGTGGCCGGGGTCCCACGCGTAGTCCGTGGCGCCCCCGCCGGCACCGGCCGCGGTGCCCTGCACGACCGTCGTCACCCGGATGTCGTCGTCGCGCACCTCCTGGGCCAGGACCTTGCCGAACGCCTCGAGCGCGGCCTTGGAAGCCACGTACATGGAGAGCATGGGGAATGGATGCAGCGTCGACTCGCTCGAGGTGTTCACGATGTCGCCCCCGCCGGCCGCCCGGAGCAGCGGCACGGCGGCCCGCGACGCGTAGACGGGCCCGAAGAAGTTGGTGGCCATCTGCCGGGTGATGTCGTCGTCGTCGAGGAGCTCCACCGCGCAGGGCCGGTAGACGGCGGCGTGGTTGACCAACACGTCGATCTTCCCGAAGCGCGCAGCGACCTCCGTGAAGGCGGCCCGCACGCTGTCGGGGTCCCCGACGTCGGTGGCGATAGGGACGGCCGACGCGCCGAACTCGGTGGCGACCTCTTCGAGGCGCTGTCGGGCCCGGGCCAGCATCACCACGGTGGCGCCCTCCTGGACGAAGCGCCGGGTGATGCCGACGCCCGATCCGCTCGATGCGCCCGAGACCACCGCCACCTTTCCGTCCATGCTCCCCACGGCCGTCAGCCTCCGGCCCGTCGGATCGTCGTCGTGCGGCTGCCCGCGGTCCGTGTCATGGCAGCGATGATCGCAGAAGGACCGGGGGAATGACTTCGTCTCCAGAGGGGCGCCGGTCGGGGGGGCCGCACACCCGGTCGGTGGACCGACGCAAAGAGGCAAACAGTGTCCCGTTCTTCGCCAAAGGTCCACACAGGGCGGACACGGCGCAGGGCGCGGCCCTGCGCCGGCGCGTCCCAGGGAAGCGGCTTCCGGGAGCCCAAAAAGTGAACCGGTCCTGCCCGCACTTTCGAGGAATGTTGCAGTATGTTGACGCTCGGAACCGATAAACGGTATCCTCTTTTGTCGCAGCGTCCGGGGGGCTTGCTGCGGCTTCATGAGCACAGGTGCCGCCCCCTGGTCCCCAAGGAGGAACAGTGCTCACACCAGGTGCGATCAGGCGATCAGGCGAGCGGCGGGGCGGGACGAAGGTGACGAAGGCAGGGGCCAGAACGAGGCGCGGGCCCTCGGCCTGAGCATGGTGGGGGTGGCCGCCATCACCACCGCGCACCATGTCGGCCACCGTGGGCATCGGCTCGGCCGGGGCAGCCGCGGCGTCGGCCGAGACGCCCGACGCCGCCACCCAGTCGACGGTGACCATCGGCATGATCACCGACGGCGGTGGCGGCAGCTCCATCGGCACGGCGGCGCTGGTCGAGCAGGGCGCCAAGGCTGCGGTGTCCTACCTCAACGCGTACGGGGGCGGCCTGGCCGGCCACAAGGTCTCGCTCTATGTCTGCGAGAACCAGTCCACGCCGGCCGGCGGCCAGACCTGTGCCAACGACATGGTCCAGCACGGCGTCGTCGCCGTCGTCGAGCCGTTCACGGGGCAGGGCGCCACGGAGGTCCCGACCATCGTGGGCGCCGGCATCCCCTACATCGTGGTCAGCGGTGGCTCCACGGCCGAGCTCACGACACCGGGCGCCTACGACCTCGAAGGCGGCTTCCCCGCCTACCTGGGCGCCATGGCGCTGAGCGCCAAGGCCCACGGCCTCAAGAAGGTCGCCTTCCTGGTCGAGAACGTGCCGGCGGCCATTCAGGGCGCGCAGGTGTTCGGCGCCATGGTCTACAAGGCGGCGGGTGTCGGCTTTGCGGTGGTCCCCGTCAACGAGGGCACCGCCGACATCAGCCCACAGATGCAGTCAGCCGTCTCGGGTGGGGCGGACGCCGTGGGCATGGTCGGTGACGTGACGCTGTGCACGTCGTTCCTGCGGGCGTACAGCACGCTCGGGCTCAAGCTGCCCAAGTACGTGCTCTCGACCTGCCAGGACTCGAGCATCCTCAACTCACCGACCCTGGACAAGACGCTGACCGGCTCGTACATCACGACGGCGACGGCCTCGTCGAAGGCGGACAACGCGCAGTACGCCTTCATGATGAAGAAGTTCGCACCGAAGGTGAGCCCGAACCCGAACGTCAGCAGCAACCAGGCCGACGGCGTCACTCCGGTGCTCGCCCTCGGCTCCATCATGAAGGGCTCGACGCAGCCCGTCACCGCGGCCGGCGTCAAGGCGGCGACGGCAGCGGCGACGAACGTCACCATCCCGCTCTCGGGTGGGCTGACCTTCACCTGCAACGGCACGGCCATCCCGCTGCTCAAGTCGGTGTGCTCGGCGAGCGCCGGCATCGGGGTCGTCCAGAGCGGCAAGGCCGGCAAGGTCGTCTCGATCAAGGTCTACAACCCGACGCCTCTGTTCTGACGGAGGAACGCCGGCCAGGGCACGGCCGGCCGGCCCGAGGCGCCCGCCGTCGCCGGTTTCGGAGGACGCCGCCACGCCGAAGGAGCGCCGCCGATACCGGCGGCCCGTGGGTGACGGCGCTAGCTCGTCGTGACCGACCCGCTCATGTAGGCCGACTCAATCGCCCTGATGTCGTTGCGGTAGCTCTCGGCCCGCCCCGAGAGCACGATGCTGCCGTGCACCAGCACGATGGCCTCGTCGGCCACCTCGAGCGCCAGCTGGACGTGCTGCTCCACCATGATCACCGAGGCACCGTGCTCGTCGGCCACGCGTCGGATCACCGGCATGAGCGACTCGACCGCCACGGGCGCCAGACCCATCGACATCTCGTCGATGAGGAGCAACTTGGGCGACTGCACCAGCGCCCGGGCGATGGCCAGCATCTGCTGCTCCCCGCCCGAGAGATCGCCGACGCGCAGCTTCTCGCGTCGCTGCAGCGCGGGGAACAGCTCGAGGACCGGGTCGAGGTCGGCGCCCTTGGCCGCCAGCTTCAGGTTCTGAATGGGGGTCAGCTCGGTGAACAGGGCGCGGAAGTCGGGGACGAGCACCAGCCCGGCCCGGTTCATGCGCCGGGGCGAGGACCCCTTCACGGGTTGGCCGTTCAGCGCGGATGCGTCCGGCCCGTGGCGGCAGGAACCCGGCCAGCGTCATGAGCAGCGTCGTCTTGCCGGCGCCGTTGGGACCCAGGATCGTCAGCACGGTGCGGGGCGCCAGGCTGAACGTGATGTCGCGGGCGACGGTGAGCTTGCCGTAGCCGACGTCGAGACCCTGCACCTCGAGGACCGGATCGTCGCGTTCGGACCCGTCGCTGCCGCGACCGCCGCCGTCGCCATCCCCCGCCGCGGCGCCGTCGAGCACGGCCGCGCCGCTCACGACACCGCCAGCCGTTGGTGCGTCGCGCCGAGATAGGCCGTCGACACCGTCTCGTTGTGGCGGATCTCGTCGGGGGTGCCGTGCGCGATCAGCGCGCCGAAGTCGAGCACGTCGATGCTGTCGCACAGGTTCAACACGAGGCTCATGTCGTGGTCGACCAGCAGAATCGTGACCCCGCTGTCGCGGACCGCCCGCAACCGCTCGGCCAGCCACAGGCTCTCGGTGCTGTCGAGGCCGGCCGCCGGCTCGTCGAGCAGCAGCAGCCGGGGTGATCCCGCCAGGGCCCGGGCCACCGACACGAGCTGGCGCTGGCCCTGGGACAGCGTGGAGACCTGCAGCTCGCGCATGTCCGACAACCCGAGGTCATGGAGGATCCGGCTCAGTTCGCCGGCGTCGCCGGCCGTCGCCCGCTGCTGGCCGACCAGCACGTTCTCCTCCACCGTCAGGTCGTCGGCCACGCCGGCGAGCTGGAAGGTGCGGGCCAGGCCCAGCCCGGCCCGGATGTGGGGCGAGCGGCCGCCGATGTCCTGCCCGTCCAGGAGCACGGTGCCCTCGCAGGCGTGGAAGCCGCACAGCGCATCGATCGTCGTCGTCTTGCCGGCGCCGTTGGGGCCGATCAGGCCGACGATCTGGCCCTCGTCCACCGAGAGGCTCACGTCGTCGACGGCGGTGACGCCGCCGTAGCGAACGGTGAGGTTCCGCACCGCGAGCAACGGCCTCCTTTCCGAGGTGATGGTGCCCGGGGTCCTGGCCAGCGCCGCCGCTCCCGCGCTCTGCCCGTTCGTCCCGAAGTCCGGGGCGACCAGCGGTACGGACGCGCGCGGGACTGCGTCGGCCGGCGTCGCCGGCGGGACTGCGCCGGCCGGCGTCGCCGCGCCCGTCGCCACCAGCGCGCCCCGTGGCCGGGCCCGCGCCCCCTTCGTGCGCTGTTGTTCGAGGAACAGATGTGTCGGCCCGACGACACCCTCCGGGTTGAAGATCACGGTCAGGATCACGCCGATGCCGGCGACGACGCCGTACCAGTTGTCGACGCCGCCGCTGCCGACGCCCGAGGAGATCAGCGCCACCAGCAGGCCGCCCGACGAGATCAGGCCGGCGAGGATGCCGCCGCTCACCGACGTGATGCCCGCCACCACGACGATGGAGAAGGCGACCAGCCCCAAGAAGGCGTCGAAGTCCTGGAACGTCACGTTGCCCAGCTGGTACGCCAGCAGCGACCCACCGAGACCGGCGATGAACGCCCCGATGGCGAAACCGATCAGCTTGACCCGCACCACGTTGATGCCGGCCGCCGCCGCCGAGCGCTCGTCGGAGCGCACCGCGAGCATGGCGGTGCCCAAGCGGCTGGTGCGCAGCCAGCTCACCCCCAACGCGACGAGGACCAGGACGACGAGGCACAGAATGCCGAAGGCGGGCCGGGGGAAGTCCTTGCCCGACCCGATGCCCAGGTCCATGCCGAACAGGCGCGGGGTCGGAATGTTCAGCCCGGAGGCGCCGCCGTCGACGGAGTTGTTGTTGAACCAGATGGCTTCGACGCCCGCGGCGAACGTCAACGTGACGACGCCGAGCATGAGCCCGCGCACGCGCAGGGCCGGGATGCCGATCACCACGCCGGCCGCCGCGGCGACCAGGGCGGAAAGGATCGGCGCAATCGGGAACGGAATGCCCCACGAGGTGGCGAACGTGCTGAGGATGTAGGCGGACACGCCGGCCAGGGTGAGCTGCGCCAGGGAGATCTGGCCCGTGTAGCCCGTCACCACGACGAGCGAGAGGGAGATGACGCCGGTGATGAAGCTGGAGTAGAGCGCGGCGCGGTCGTTGCCGGTGAAGAGGTAGATGGCGCCGATGCCGATCGCCGTGCCGACGATGGCGGTGGCGATGCGCCAGTGCGGGCGCGGGGCGCGCCCGAGCGTGACCTGCATGAGCGTGCCGCGGCTCGGCATCGTCTGGCCGCGCACGGCCAGCACGACGAGCACCAGGATGAGGGGGATCAGCTCGCCGGCGCCGGCGGGGAAGTCCGGATGGACGCCGTTGACGTAGACCGAGAGCGATTCGAGCGCGCCGATGCCCAGCCCGGCGGTGATGGCCCAGCCGAGCGAGTGGAAGCGCCCGACCACCGCCGCGGCCAGTGCCGGCACGATGAACAGCGTGTAGGTCCCCGGCTGCAGCGGGACGAGCGGGGCGATCAGGACGCCGGCGATGCCCGAGACGACGAAGCTGATGACCCAGTTGACCAGGGCGATGCGGTCGGGCGAGAGGCCGCTGACCAGCGCGCCCACCTCGGTCTCGGCCGAGGCCCGGGTGGCCAGGCCGAAGCGGGTGAAGCGGAAGACCACGGTCAGCACAATGCCGAGGGCGATGATCGTGCCGGCCAGCAACAGGCGGTCCGTCGAGATGCTGACGCCGAGGAAGCTGACGTGGTTCTGCGGGAAGATCGGGTTGACCAGGACGACCTGCGTGCCGACCTGGTAGGTGACGACGGCGGTGAGCAGGCCCATCAGGCCGATGGAGGCGACGGCCTTGGCGACGGGCCGGTGGTTGCGCAGGGGCCGGAAGACGAGCAGGTAGACCACGGCGCCCATCACGGCCTGAATGGCCAGCGTGATCAGCAGTGCCGGCCAGAAGCCCAGGTTCGACCCCACGCTGACGGTCGGTCCGAGTCCCGGAATGGGGATGAGCAGCTGCCCGTTGCGCAGCAGCGAGTAGGTGTACGCCGCGTAGAGGGCCTGGGCGCCGGTGGCGAAGTTGAGCACCCCCGACGAGCGGTAGGTGACGACGAGCGCCATGGCCAGGGCGGCGAAGACGCCGCCGTTGCCCAGCCCGAGGAGGAGGAACTCGATGTAGGTGTTCACGCGTGACGGCTCCGGCCCGCCTCGGCGACGGGCCCCGGACGACCTCGTGCTGCTCCCCCCGGGAGTGGATCACAGATTAAGGATACTCAAATACCGGCCCGGGACGCACGGGCATGTCGGCGGCAAATCACGGTGTGTCCGGACCGAGGGCCGAGCCGACGGGCCGGACCGAGGCCGCAGTCGGCGCCGACGTCAGCACAACACACGCACAACGGATGCACAACGGATGCACAATTCCTGACTCTTCATCGGTCGATGCAGACCCGCCCTCCCGAGCCCCTAAAGGTCGCGTGCCCGTGCGACGAAACCCCCATGAAGTCGTTCCAGGCGTGGCCGAGCCATGCCCCGTTCGACTCAGTGGGGGCCTGGCAATTGGCGAGGCACCCGCCGCGTGCGGCGCGGGAGAGGGGGAGCCACATGGTCACCGAGGACGAGTGGTCCGGAGAGGTAAAGCGGTCAGCCCGCTTCCGCTTGATCAGCCCCATCATCGCCCTCGGCGCCTTCACCCTGATCTTCGTCCCCTGCATGATCGCCGGCCAGGCGCTCGCCTCGGGTATCTACGCCGACCTGGTGGCGGTCGGCATCCTCATGGGCATCATGTTCCCGCTGGCCTTCGTGCTGGTGGCCCTGGGGGAGCGCAACCAGCGGCGCACCGACGAGAAGGTCCGCGACCTCAACGCGGAATTGAGCAGTGCCGTGGCCGATGCCGAACGGCTGAACGTGGAGCTGAGCGAGGCCATGTCCGACGCCGACCGCCAGGCCGAGATCCGCGATGCCCAGGTGCAGCGACAGCGTTTCGAGAGTCGCCTGGCCAACGCACTCGACATGGCCGAAGGCGAGCCCGAGGTCATTGAGGTCATTGAGCGGTCCTTCGCGACCGTGTTGCCCGAGGCCCCGGCCGAGCTGCTGCTGGCCGACAACAGCCATGCGCACCTTCACCGCATGGCGGCCGTCGGTCCCGACGGACAGCCGCCGAGTTGCGGCGTCGACTCGCCTGACCGCTGCCCGGCGGCGCGCCGCGCCCAGACCCAGGTCTTCGCCGACAGCGACCATCTCGACGCCTGCCCGAAGCTGCGCAACCGCCCCGAGGGCCGCCTCTCGGCGCTCTGCGTGCCGGTGTCCATCATGGGCCGCACGGTGGGCGTGATCCACGCCACGGGTGAGGCGGGAGAGAAGGTGGAAGACGATCGCGTCGACGACCTGGCCACGCTGGCCAAGCTGGCGGGCGCGCGCATCGGCCTGCTCAGGGTCATGGCCGAGACGCAGTTGCAGGCCTCGACCGACACGCTCACCGGGCTGCTCAACCGGCGGTCCTTCTCCGCAGCGGGTCGACGCCATTCCGGCCCACCTCTACCCGGTCGCCATGGCCATGGCCGACCTCGACCACTTCAAGGTCGCTCAACGACACCTACGGGCACGAGACCGGGGACCGGGCGCTGCGGCTCTTCAGCCGTGTGCTGCGCGATTCGCTGCGGACCAGCGACGTCGCCTCGCGCTACGGCGGCGAGGAGTTCGCCATCGCCTTCCCGGACTGCTCAGCCGTCGATGCGGCGCGGGCGCTCAACACCGTGCGCACGCAACTCGATGCCGCCATCACCGTCGGCGGGCTCCCCAAGTTCACCGTGAGCTTCGGCGTGACCGAGTGCGAACCGGGCGAGGAGCTGGCGACGATTCTGCGCCGGGCCGACGACGCCCTGCTGCAGGCGAAGCACGAGGGACGTGACCGGGTCGTGCTGCACGACACGATGGGCGAGACGGCGCTGGCGCCCACCGGAGGACGCGAGGGCGTCATCCCGTTGCTCGAGAACGACTACGAGGGTGCCTTTCAGTCGATGGACTGACCGGATCCGGACAGCTCGTCGCGCAGGACCCGGCGCAGCAGCTTCCCCGTCGGCGAGTAGGGCAGCTCTTCCCGGAAGGCGACGACGCCCGGCATCTTGGTGGAGCGCAAGCGCTCCCTGACCCAGACCTGCAGCTCGGTCTCGGAGGCCTCGCCGCCGGGGTGCAGCACGACGACGGCCGCCACCGCTTCGCCCCACTCGGCGTCGGGGATGCCGATGACCGCGGCCTCGGCGACCGCGGCGTGCGCCATGAGCACTTCCTCGATCTCGCCCGGCGAGATGTTCTCCGCCCCCCGCACGATGACGTCGTCGAGCCGACCGTCGACGTACAAGAAGCCGTGCACGTCGAACCAGCCGGCGTCGCGGGTGCGGAACCAGCCGTCCTCGGTCAGCGTGGTCTGCCCGACGTACTCGCCGGCGACCTGCTCGCCGCGCACCCAGATCTCACCCTTCTCGCCCGGCGGGAGGGCCGCCTCGTCGATGTCGCGCACCTCCACCTCGAGGGACGGGAGGGGTCGCCCGACCGAACCCAGCCGCGCCCGGATGGCCGGGTCGTCGCTGGCGAAGGCCTCGCGGTGCTCGTCGGGGGTGAGCATGGCGATCGTCGAGCTCGTCTCGGTCAGCCCGTAGGCGTTGACGAGGTCGATGTGGGGCATGTCCGTCAGGGTGCGCTCGACGAGCTCGAGCGGCATGCGCCCGCCGCCGTAGGAGAGGTGGCGCAGGGCCGGCAGCTCGACGCCGCCCTCCTCGAGCGCGCCGAGGATCCGCCCCAGCATGGTCGGCACCACCATGGCGTGCGTGATGTGCTCGGCCGCCGCCAGCCGGACCCACGACGTGGCATCGAAGGACGGCAGGTACATGATGCGACGTCCCGCGTAGAGCGAGCTCAGCACCGCCGCGATGCCGGCGATGTGGTACGAGGGCACGCAGATCAGCTGCGCCTCGGTCGGCTCGCAGCCGAGGAACTCGACGCTCGAGATGATGTAGGAGACGAGGTGCCGGTGGCGCAGGATCGCCGCCTTGGGCTCCGACGTGGTGCCGCTCGTGAAGAGCAGCACGGCGACCTCCTCGGGGTCGACGAAGGGATGCTCGCCGGTCACGGGCTCGGCGATGGCCGCTTCGAACGTCGGCCTTGGTGATGACGTTGGTGGCGCCGACGGCGGCGAGGCGCTCCACCTCCTCGTCGTCGGCGATCATGACGCCGCCCTGGACGCGGCCGACGATGCCCCGCAGCTGCTCGTCGGGGGCGCGGTAGTTGAGCGGCGCGAAGGGCACGCCCGCCAGCGCGGCGCCGAAGAGCGCCACCGGCAGCGTGTCGGTGTTCAGCCCGAAGTAGCCGACGACCTCGGCGCCGCTCTTCTCGAAGTAGATGGCGGCCCGGCGGGCGCGCTCGAGGAGGTCCGGCGGCGGTGATCCCGCCTTCGTGGGAGCCGAGGACGATGCGCTCGGGGTCACCCTCGGCCGCCATTTCGAGCAGCATGGCGATGTTCACGACGGCGTCCCCTCCTCTTTCCTGCGCCCGGACGCTCAGTCCGAGGCAGGCAGCGGCTTGGCGCCCTTGACGGCCAGGATCGTCTCGCCGACCGAGATGGACCCTTCGCCCGCCTTGGTGCAGAGGAGCTCCAGGCCGAGCTCGTCGTCGCTGTAGCGCTTGCCCAGCTGCGTGCCGCCGTCGAATCCCGCCACGACGCTCTCGGACCCGGGCGCGGCGTCGGCGGCCAGGAAGGGGTGGCCTCCGCAGCGCAGATCGACCGGATCGGCGGGTGCCTTCACCACGACGACCTCGCAGGCGTCGGTCGCACTGCGCAGCCTCATTCCTGCCTTCAATTGGATCGCCACTGCAGTCCTTCCCTGAGCCGATGTTGTCGTTCTGTTGGTCCCCCTGAGCACCCGGGAGGAAAAAGGCATCCTATTCTGCCCTTGGCGGCGTGCTCCGCATCGAGACGGGGGCGTGCGCGGCCGGCCTGGCGGGACGCAGCGGGTGTCGGCCTGCGACCTCGGAGGTGCAGCTTGGCCCGAGGGCCGGCGTCTCGCCTACGAGGCGTCCCGCACCCGCCGGGCCAGCTGCGCCCCACCGCTCGAACGTCTCGGGGTCCCGGACGACGTCGGTGCCGGCGAAGTAACTGACGACCCGGGTGGCGATGCCGCCGTACCTGGCCACGACCTTGTCGGCGATGTCGTCCCATGTGCCCTCGGTGATGAAGTTCTCCAAGAGGTCGTCGTCGATCTCCGCCGCCATCCCCGCCACGTCGCCCGCCCGCTGGCGCTCGCGCAGCAGGTCGGTCATGTCCTCGCGGTCGAGCTGCTCGAAGATGAAGGCGTAGTTGGGCGTCGACCCGTAGAACGCCACCTGCACGCGCGCCCGCTCGCGCCAGACGGCCCGCTCGTTCCCCGTGTCGCCGACGACCAGGAAGGCGGGGACGATGATCTCGAGGTCCTCGACCGTGCGTGCCGGAGCGGGCCGCACCGGCCTCGAGGTTCGGCAGCAACGTCTCGCGCAGGTAGGTCGGCGTGTTCAGCGGGTGCACGTGGACGCCGTCGGCCACCTCGCCCGCCATGCGGAGCATCCACGGGCTGACGGCGGCGACGTCGACGGGCGGGTCCGCGCAGTCAATCGGACCGGGCGCCCATATGGGCGGCAGCAGGGAGAGGTTGTAGAACTCGCCCTCGACCGCCAGCGGCGCGCCGGTGCGGAAGGACTCGAAGATCTGCTTCACGGCGAGGACGTACTCGCGCAAGCGCGGTCCCGGGTGGTCGAACGCCGCGCCGTAGCGGCGTTCGATGTGCGCCCGCACCTGTGACCCCAGCCCCAGGCGGAAACGGCCCCCGCTCGCCTCGGCCAGCTCCCACGCCGTGGCGGCCGTCACCATGGGGCTGCGCGGGAAGGCCACCGCGATCCCCGTCAGCACGTCGATGTCGGCCGCCGTGGCGATCGCGCCGCAGGTGAGGTACGCCGTGCGCCCCGCCTCCGTCACGACCAGGCCGGACAGTCCCGCCGCCGCGGCCCGCCGGCCGATCTCCGCCGCCTGGCGCAAGGGCTGCGCCGGCACCATGGCGTCGAACTTCAGCGGCACGGCCCCGCCCGTCCGCGCCACGTCACGCCGCCACCGGCGACGTCGGCCGCCCGTGGCGGCGCACCGGCACCCAGTCGTTGGTCGAGGGGAAGTACTCCTCGGAGTGGTCGACGGTGCCCGCGGCGGCGTAGTGGTACACCATGGCGGCCCTGATGCCGTCGGACTCGTTGTCCGTCGAGCAGTGCATCAGGTGGCTGTCGAAGACGAGCAGGTCGCCCGGGTCCATCAGCACCGGCTCGGCGGCCTCCATGTCGTGGTCCACGATCTCGAAGTACCCGTAGTTGGCTCCCGGGCGGCGGTCCGGGACGTGCGTGTGCACCGGCTCGGCCTGCGATCCGGGCAGCACGTGGAGGCACCCGTTGGCGAGGGTCGCCTCGGTCACGGCCAGCCAGACGCCGACCACCGGTCGCGCCGGCTCGAAGGGGAAGTAGAAGGAATCCTGGTGCCAGGGCTGCCCCCAGGCACCCGCCGTCTTGAAGATGAACTGCGACAGGAAGACGTCGATGTCGGGGCGCGATCAGCTCCGCCACGGCGTCGACGACGTCGGCCGAGTGCGCGAAGCGGGCGAAGACCGGGTCGCGGTGGAGGCGGAAGATCTTGGACACGCCGTCCTCGGGGTGGGCCACCGCCACGCCGGCCTTGTTGCTCTCCGGCAGCACCTTGACGCCGAGCTCGGCGGCCAGGCCGGGATCCCGCACCACGTCGGTCACCCGGTCCAGCATGGCGCGGCACGTCTCCGCCGGGGCGAAGCCGGCGATCCGGAAGAAGCCCCGCTCGGTCCACGAGGACCGCTGCGCGGCGGTGAGCGCCGGCATCAGGCCATCGGCTCCGCCGGTGGATCGGGGAGCACCCCGCCCGGGAGGGGCCAGGCCAGGGGCGTGACGTCGCTGGCGATGACCGCACCCATGGCGATCCCCGCCCGTTCCACCGCCGGATGCGGGTAGTAGCCCTCGCCCCGCGTGGACCCGTCGGCGAAATAGATCGCGGTGTGCACCCGGCGGACGGTACCGGTCCGGTTCGGCCCGGCCAAGTGGAACGTCAGGCCGTGGTGGAAGGCGACCGACCCGGCGGGGACCTCGACGAACACCGGCGCGATCGCCTCCAGCTCGTCCCGGGTGAGCGGGTCCTCGCCCCGGCCGCTGAAGATGTCGACGAAGGCGCGCACGCCGAGCCGGTGGCTCCCGGGCAGGTAGCCCATCGCACCGGTCTCGAGCGTCGAACCGTCGAAGGGGATCCAGGCGGTGATCGTGTCGGTCTCGACGATGGGCCAGTAGGGGTGGTCCTGGTGGGGGTCCGTCTCCCGCCCGCCGGCCTCCTTGTAGAGCGCCTGGTCGTGCCAGATCCGGACCGCCTCGACCCCGAGAAGCCGGGCCGCCGTCTCGCGCGACGAGGGGATGGAAGGTCAGCGGCCGCACCTCGGGGCAGTCCTCCCACAGGTTCTGGCACTGCGTGAAGCTCTGCTCGTAGCGCGACTTCTCGGCCAGGGTCCGGGTGTCGTGCCGGCTGCGCCGGGCCACCCCTTCGTCCACCGCGGCGCCGAAGCGCGCCAGCTCGGCGGCGGAGAGCAGGTCCGGCACCACCACGAACCCGTCGCGCCCGAAGTCCTCGACCAGGCGCGGCGTGAGCGTGGTGGTGCCGGTCACGGCGCCGGCTCCTCGCGCACCTCGCGGATGTAGCCCACCAGCTCGTGGACGCTCGGCGCGTCGAGCCACGGGGTCAGGTCGACGTGGTACGAGGCCGCCGGCTCGGGTCCCTGGTCCAGGTGGTGCGGCTCGGACGCCATGAACCGGCCGTCGACCAGGCGGACCTCGGTCACGAGGTCGGCGTAGGGGCGCGTGCTGGCGGCGGGGGAGCCGAAGCCGAAGACGCGCTCGGATCCCATGACGGCGTTGGCCAGCCGCCCGTCCCGAGCAGGAAGGGCCGGTAGTCGTTGCGCTCGAGCTCACCCGCGTAGGCGTCGAGGATGTGCAGCGCCCGCTCCAGCACCGCGGCGTCGTAGCCGTAGTAGACGTTGGGCGCCGGCAGGTCGCCCCAGACGCCCCACATCCACCAGCGCAGTGTCGGCGGCAGGGCGGCCACGGCGCGCTGCACGCCCCGGCCGACGGCCTCGTGGGCGTGATGGACGTCGTGCGGGGAGGGCGAGACGACGATGGACGCGCCGTGCTCCTCGACGATGCCGGGGAGCTCGGTCGCCACGCGCCGGGTCGCCAGGGCCAGGTCCCCGTCGAGGTCCAGGTTCGAGGGGCGGGTCCAAGAAGACGGGCACGAAGCCGGCCCGGCCCGCCGCCTCCTCCGCCTCGGCCCGTCGCCGCGCCCACTGACCCGAGTACCCCAGGCTGGCGACGACACTGACCACGGTCCAGCCCGCGATCGACGCAGGTGCAACAGGGCACCGGGACAGCCCACCGCCTCGTCGTCGGGGTGGGGCGCCACGTGCAGGATGGTCGGGGCCACGACCAGGGAGGTTACGCCCGTCGCCACGCCGGCGACCGATCCCACCAGCGCACGTCAGAGCACTCTTTACAGATTACTCTGAATCAAATATACTGACCGACCATGCCGAGATGGTCCCGTTCCAATCCGCTGGCTCTCGCCGTCCTGGTCTGCCTCTACGAGAAGCCCATGCATCCCTACGAGGTGGCGCAGACCCTGCGGACCCGGGCCAAGGAGCAGAGCGTCCGCCTCAATTACGGCTCCCTCTATGCCGTCGTCGAGTCTCTGGAGAAGAAGGGCTTCATCAAGGCCACCGGCACCGTGCGGGAGGGCAAGCGCCCGCAGCGGACCGTCTACGAAATCACCGACGAGGGCTCGCTCGAAATGACCGACTGGCTCACCGAGCTCATCGGCACCCCGAACAAGGAGTACCCGGCCTTCCAGGCCGGCCTCTCCTTCCTGCCCGCGCTCGATCCCGACGACGCCCTTGCCGCGCTCCGTCGCCGGGCCGAGGCCCTGACCATGAAGCTCGTCGCCATGCGCGGCGCCATGCAGGCCGCCCGCGACGCCGGCCTGCCCCGGATCTTCGAGCTCGAGTCCGAGTACGAGGAGCGCACCCTCAGCGCCGAGTTCGCCTTCGTCCGGGCGCTCGTCGAGGAGATGGAGAACGGCACGCTCGAGGGCCTCGAACTGTGGCGCCTCTTCCAGACCGAGGACTTCAACCCCGAGGAGGTGCACTTCACCTTCGACCTCCCCAAGGAGTGAAATGACCCGGAGCCGCGTGTAGCACCACGCGACCCCGGGCCCGTACGACCACGAGCCGATCCACGAGGGACCTTCGCCCGAGGCAGCACTCGAGAGCGTAGGCGACCTCCGTGGACCGAGCAACCCACGAAAGGAGGCGTGCATGCACGCGCTCATAGAGGCCGACGGCCTCAGCAAGAAATTCGGGAAGGTCCAGGCCCTCTCCGGACTGACCCTCACGTTGCCGGCCGGAGAGCCGGTGGCCATCCTCGGGCCCAACGGCGCCGGCAAGACGACGTTCATCCGCATGGTGGCCACGCTCATCGCGCCCGACCGCGGCACGCTCGTCGTCAACGGGCACGACGTCGTGCGCGAGCCGATGGCGGTGCGGCGCATGATCGGCCTCGCCGGCCAGTCCGCCGCCGTCGAGGAGATGATGACGGGCCGCGAGAACCTCGTCATGGTGGCCCGCCTCTACGGCCAGGGCCGCGCCGAAGCCGTGGCCTCGGCCGAGGCGCATCCTCGAGCAGATGGATCTGGTGGAGGCCGCCGACCGCCAGGCCAAGACCTATTCCGGCGGGATGCGACGGCGGCTCGACCTGGGGGCGAGCCTCGTCGGCTCGCCCCGCCTGCTCCTGCTCGACGAGCCCACGACCGGCCTCGACCCGGTCAGCCGCAACGAGGTGTGGGACGCCGTGCACGCCATGAGCGCGCACGGGACCGACATCGTGTTGACGACCCAGTACCTCGATGAGGCCGACCACCTGGCCGCCACCATCGTCATCATCGACGAGCGGCCGCGTCATTGCGCAGGGCACGCCGAGCGAGCTCAAGTCCCGCGTGGGTGCCGACATGGTCGAGCTGCACACGATCGACGTCCCGACCATGCAGCGGGCGGCCGACGGTGCTGGCGTCGCTCGGGATGGCCGAGCCGTCCACCGATCCGTCGACGCGCCGGTGCTCGCTGGCCGCGCCCGGCGGCTCGAAGCTCCTGCCCGTCGTCGTGCGCGCGCTCGACGACGCCGAGGTGCCGGTGGAGGACATCGCGCTGCGCCGCCCCACCCTCGACGAAGTGTTCCTCGCCCTCACCGGGCACACCACCGACCGACCCGACCACTCCGAAGGAGGACGCAGCATGACCATGGACCTCACCCTCGATCCACCGCGCCAGGCCCCACCGCGCGACGCCGTCACCAACCAGGGCGCGTCGTACCTCGTCGCCACCGGCCAGGTGGCGGCGCGCACCCTCAAGAAGTTCGTCCGCTCGCCGGCGCTGCTCATCGCGGGCACGGCGCAGGGGCTGCTGTTCCTGCTCATCTTCCGCTACGTGTTCGGCGGCGCGGTCGGCCATACCGGGGGCCTCTCCTACGTGGACTTCCTGGTGCCGGGCTTCGTCGTGACCGGCGTGCTGTTCCAGGGCATGAGCGCGGCCAGCGGCGTGGCCGACGACAAGGAGGGCGGGCTCTTCGACCGGCTGCGCAGCCTGCCCATCCGGCTGCTCTCCATCGTCTCGGGACGGGTGGGCGCCGACACGGCGCTCGTGGCGTGGGGCGTGGTCGTCATGACGGCGGCGGGCTTCGCCGTCGGCTTCCGCGTCACGCGGCACCACGGCCGGCGCGGTGGCGGCACTCGGCCTGACCATCCTCTACGGCTTCGCCTTCGTCTGGCTGTTCATCGCCCTGGGCCTCGCCGCCGGCAGCCCGCAGGCGGCGCAGGGCCTCTCGTTCCTGGTCTTCCCGCTCAGCTTCGTCTCGTCGGCCTACGTGCCGGTGTCGACCATGCCGGGCTGGATGCAGGCCTTCGCCAACAACCAGCCCATGACGCAGATGGTCAACACGGTGCGGCTGCTCACCGGTGGTCCGCAGGCCGAGCAGCTGCTCGGCCACCCGGTGTCGTACTACCTCGTGCCCGTCGCTGTTGTGGACGGCCGGGCTGGTCGTCGTGTTCGCACCGCTGGCGGCGTGGAAGCTGAAGACGACGTGAGGACCCGGCCGGCGCTGACCCCAGCCAAAGAAAGGGATCAGCGCCGGTCGAACCCCTCGTCGTCGGGCGGCTCGCCGGTGTCGAGGACCTCGTTGACGGCCCGACGCAGCCGCGCCTGGGCATCGATCATCCAGTCGATGAAGAAGGCGTACTCCTCGACCTGGGTGATGTCGCCCTCGCTGTAGTCGGCGACGCGGTAGGCCGAGCGCTCGGGCAGCCGCTCCCACGAGAGCGGCGCGCCGTAGAGCGACTCCAGCAGGTCCTGTTGGACCTGCAGCGCGTCGAACTGGGCGGCGCTGGCCTCGGGGGTGCCGAGGTCGACGTAGAAGTCCGAGCGCAGGCGTCCGCCGGCGACGAAGCTCAGGCCGTAGTGCGTGCCGCGCACCGGGGACGGCAGCGTGATGAAGTTCTGCGCCGGCAGGGTCGTCATCTGCGTCCACTGCGGGTGGCGGATGCGCACCTTGTCGAGCCAGCGCGACCAGTACTCGCGGTACATGGCCCCCTTGCCGCCACCGAGCGGGCCGGCCAGCTCGGCCATGTTCCAGCCGGTCGGATCGCGCCACCACTGCGTGCCGACGTAGTTCGCGGTGACCCCCGTCGCCTGCTCCACGATGTGGCGGACGAGCCCGGCCGGCGTGTACGCCGCCTTGTCCACGTCCCACACGAGCGGGGCGCTGAGGTTGTTCTGCCAGTGCGCCGTGCGGCGGGCGGGATCCATGTCGAGCCACTCCTCGAGCTGGCTCCGCATGTCGAAGTTGAGGTCGGTGCGCGGACTGAGGGTGAAGATCGTGCCGTCCGCCACCGATTCCGTCGAGATCAGCCGCCGCACCAACGCGGCGTCCTGCACCCGGCGCTTGGCCTCGGCCGTCTCCTTGGCCAGCTGGCGTTCCGGGCTGATGGTGAAGTCCTCGACCTCGCGCACCGGGTAGAGCTGGCTGACGGAAATCATCGGCACGTTGCTGCTGCCCGACTGCCCGTAGATGTAGGAGCGGAAGGCACTGATCTGCACGAGTGCGATGTCGAGGCCCATCTCACTGAGCCAGACCACGCTGGCGCTGACGACGGCGGAGAAGTCGCGGGCCAGCAGGACGATGCGCGGACGGCGCAGCGTCTCGGGTGAGAGGTCGGGGGCGTGCGCCTGCAGTTCGGCCAGGGCCTCCTCGGGGCTGATGGGGGTCTGGCGGCGGGACTGGAAGCGGGCGAAGTGCTCGGCCAGCGACTCGGGCAGCATCCGGCTCACCGAGGCGGCGTACTTGATCGCCGAGACCTCGGTGTCGGCCGCCCGGCTGCTCTTGAGCTCCGCCACCACCAAGCGGCCGTCGGCGCCGAGCCCGAGCACCGAGACCCGGTCCCGGAGGGGTCCACCGGAGGTCGGCACGCCGTCGAACTCGAAGGTCACCACCTTGACCGCGGGTCCGAGGATGGCCGGATTCGACAGGACCCACTCCTGGAGATCGGCGCGCTGCTCCAGACCCGCCTCTTCCAGCGAGATCATCTGCGCTGGCATCGCGACGGACCCAGCGACGGTGAAGAGCATTTCTTCCGCCATTTCTCAGAACAGGCTAGGGCAAACGGTTGTTTTTCTCAGGTACCGAAAGTCACACGAAGACACAACGGAATAACAAAACTCGTGGCCAGACCCATTGCCGGTCCGACCGTCACCAGGTGGCGCAGGCCCCGAGCGGCTCGGTTGCGACGCTGCCGAGAGCTGTCCCGAGTCCGCGTCGCCCACCCGCCACTACCTCGTCGGAAAGTACCGGGCGTCCCGACAATCACCACCGAATTGTGCGGATGTTGTTCAGCGCACAGCGCCACGTCGACTCAGATCGGCGCTCCCGGCGCGACGAGTGGCCACGGGCGCTCGCGCTCGACCACGCGGGACAGGTCGAGCAGCAGTTGCTCGGCGTGACGCCGCCCGATGATCTGCATCGACACCGGCAGCCCGTCGACCAGGCCGACCGGAATGGCCACCGCGGGGTGGCCGGTCGTGTTGGCGGGGATGGTCAGTGCGCCGTTGTTCCCCACGGCAGCCTCGAAGCCGTATTCGGCAATCAGATCCACGCCGTCGACGGTCGTCGGCATCGGGCCCTGGGCGCCGAACGCGACGTCCGGGTTGGTGGCACAGATGATGAAGTCGACCTGCTCGAAGATCTCGGCCATCTGCACGATGATCTGGCGGCGGAACGCCTCGATGTTCTTGGCCGTGTCCAGGTTGTAGTGGTTGGTGGCGATGTTGGCCGCCAGCATGATCTCGGGGGTGAGCTCGGACTCGCAGGCGGGGTAGAGGTCGCCCAGCCCGACGAGCAGGCTCGCCGTTCCGGCCAGCGCCCACTCCAGCCCGCCCCGGGGCAGCGCGATCGGCACGTCGACCCGCTCGAGGCCGGCGTCCTTGATGAGCAGGCCGGCCGCCTCGTCCACCCTGTCCCGCACCGCTGACGCGACGATCGCCGCACCGAGGTCGACCGACACGGCGACGCGCTTTCCTGCGATGTCCTGTTGTCCCAGCCCGGCTTCCCAGCCCTCGACGCGTGGCAGCGAGAAGGGGTCGTACTCGTCGGCTCCGTTCAAGGCGTCGAACCAGCGGGCCGTGTCCCGCACCGATCGGGACAGACACCCCATGACCGCGGTCAGCGGCTCGATCTCGGTGTGCGGACCCTTGGGGATCCGACCGAAGGTGGCCTTGAGCCCGAACAATCCGGTGAAGCCCGCCGGGATCCTGATGGAGCCACCGCCGTCACCGCCGGTGCCCAAAGGGAGCAGGCCGCCCGAGACCGAGGCGGCCGTGCCGCCCGAGGATCCGCCCGGGGTCCGCTCGAGGTCGTACGGGTTCGAGGTCGCACCGTGCAGGCGGGTGTAGGTGCAGTTGATGCCGCCGAACTCCGACGCCGTCGTCTGGGCGACGAGCACGGCGCCGGCGCCGCGCAGGCGGGCCGTCGTCGTGGCGTCGTACTCGGCGACGCGGTCCTTGAACACCAGTGACGCCTCGGTCTGCGGCCAGCCCTGGACCGGGTCGAGCTCCTTCACCCCGATCGGGACACCGCCGAACGGCAACTGCACGTCAGCCGTCGCCGCTGCCTCCCGTGCGGGTTCCTCGTCGACGAAGCACACCGCGTTGAGCTTCGAGTCCGCTATGGCGCCCAACGATCCCTCGAGCGCCTCGGTGGGCGAGATGGTGCCCGCCCGGAAGGCGTCGACGAGGGCGCAGGCGTCGCCCATCCAAGGTTCTCCGCTCACGAGTCAGGAGGCTACCGAAAGGGGAAGGCCCTGAATTCGCAACCGTGATCGTGAGGGGTGCGCTGGTGCCGCTCGACGCGAAGTAGCGAGAGTAGGAGGCGACACTCTGTAACGCGTAGGTCCCGTCGGGGACGGTCGTCGTGTTCCACTGGGCGATCCAGCCATAGATGGTCGGGACGGCGGTGGCGATGACGTCGTCCGTGAGCGTGCCGCCGCTGAGCTCGAAGGTGACAGAGGTCACGTTGGCCGACGCGGTGGCGTCGAGGACCGTCGAGGTCCCCGAAACGCTGGCTCCGGGCGAGGGAATGATCACCGCGGTGGTCGGGGGTGGATTGGTGACGGTGATCGAGATCCCCCCGAGGCTCAGTTCATAGTTGCCGGCCACGTCGGTCACCAGGCTGTTGAGCACGTAGCTGCCGTTGGGGACGGTGGTGCTGTTCCACTTGAGGATGTAGCCGTACATGGTCGGCGTGGCCGTGCCGAGGACCACCTGGTCCAACCCCCCACCCGTGACCGTGAATTTGACGCTGGCGATCGGGGCCCCGTCGGGGGAAGAGGCCGAGGCGTCGAGAATGACCGAGCTGCCCGAGAGGGTGGCCCCGCTCGAGGGGACGAGCACTGCAGTGGTCGGTACCGGATTGGTGACTTGGACCGAGACCGGGAAACTGGTCGTGGTGCCGCCGTTGGCGTCGGTCGCCACGCTGACGACGTCCCAGAACCCGCTCGCCACGCTGGTGGTCGTGTTCCACTTGGCGATCCAGCCATACGCGGTGGGAGCAGCCGTACCGATGACCTGTCCACCCGTTTCGAAGACCACCTTGGTGATGGCGGTCCCGGGTGCGTCGTACGCAGCCGCATCGAGGTAGGTCACGCCACTGACCGTGCCGGCTTGGGGCACCAGGATCTGCGTGAAGAAATCGCTGAGCGTTCCGCCGAAGGTCGCAAAGTTGTTGTACGCGGTGGTGAGGACGGTCTGCACCGCTCCACCGGTCCCGGCAAATGAGCCCGTCCCCGCCGAAATGCCCAGGGTCAGTTCGAAGATGTCGGAGACGGGGGTGATCCCGGGTCCGCCCGTGGACTCGTACGTGGTGTTTTCCGGCCCGGTGGCATTGCCGCTGAGCGAGCCGACGCCCGTCGTGATCGTGAAGGAGCCGGAAAAGCTCGAGGCATCGGAGTCGAAGCATCCCGCCACGTTGAGGGCGACCGTGCCGACAGGCGCCTTGCCGGGGTAGGAGCCGGCGAACGTCAGGAAATCGCCACTGCACCCGCTGGTGGTCGTCGACGATCCCGTACCGCTGAACGACGAGGTGACGAGGTTGGCCACGCTGACTGCCGGTGGTGGCGCTGCGCCGACTGCTGGCGCCAGAACGGTTGGAGCGACCATCACTGCGACGACGGCAAAGCCGACAACGGTGACAAAACGTCCGATCATCGACAACCCCCGAGCTCCGAGCTTCTCGTGCCATCCTCCACCCCTTGGCCCCCGAGGTCAATCGACTCCCGGGAGCAGGCGGAGAAGCACCCTCCATTCGGCGCGGAGGCGCCCTGCCTCCTCGGCCCGACCGAGCCCTTCGTATTCGTCAGCTGCTCGCTTTCGGGTCTCCGCCTCGTCCCGGACGATCTCGGCGATCTGCCCGTCGCTCAGCTCCCGGCGCAGGACATCGCCCGCTCCCAATCCCTCGGCGCTCCCGGCAACGTACGAGGAGCTGTCCTCGCGTCGGGCCTTCTCCACCTCGACGGACCGGGCATTGTCGATGGCGCCGAATGCTGAGCGGAGTGCCGACGTTGCGACCGTGTCGCGCGACTTCATGGCCTCTTTGAGTGCGGCCCGCAACCGTTCTTCCAATGCACTCATCGTGCAAGCGTGGCGGCAGCTCCCGTCTGACCCGCTGTCTGTCTACTCGGTCGTCCGCTTCTTGAAGGAGTGCGCCGCCAGCGGGCAGGCGACGGCGAGGATCGCCACCGACCAGATCAGTGCCGCTTCGACCGGGTGCTGCATCGGCCAGGCCTGCACCATGGCGGAGGGGTTCGGATTGCCCCACAGGTCGCGGGCGCCCGCCACGACCGCACTCACCGGGTTCCAGTTGGCGACGGCCTGCAGCCACCCCGGCATGTGCTGGGTCGGCACGAAGGCGTTGGAGACGAAGGTCAGCGGGAACAAGACGATGAAGCCGAACGAGCCGGCCGACTCCGGGCTCTTGGAGTTCAGCCCGACGCACGCCGACACCCAGCCCACCGCGTAGGCGAAGAACAGCAGCAGGCCCAACCCGCCGACGACCGAGATGGCGCTCGAACCGGGACGCCAACCAACGGCCAGCCCGGTGAGGATGACGATGGTGGCGCACAAGACCGATGTCAGGAAGTCGGCCGCCGAGCGGCCGACCAGCACCGCCGAGCGCCACATGGGCAGGGTGCGGAAGCGGTCGATCATGCCCTCGTGCAGGTCGGTACTCAGACCGATCGCCGTCCCCATGGTCGAGGTGGTCAGGTTCAGCGCCAGAATGCCGGCCAGCAGGAAGTCGACGTAGCTGCCGCCGCCGGGAATCGGGATGGCGCCGCCGAAGATGTAGACGAACAGCACCGTGAACAGCAGCGGCTGGATCGTCACGTCCGAGAGCTGCATCGGCTCCCGGGAGATGTGCACCAGGTTGCGCCGGGTCATGGCCCAGATGTCCGCCAGGGAACCGAGGAAGCTGCCACCCGAATGGGGGCGGTCGAACCCGGTGCTCGACGGTGTCAACACAGCGGTCGTCATGCGCGTACCCCTTCCAGTTCGTGGCGGCCTTCGCCGGACCCGACGGGACCGGCAGAGCCGGCAGCGGCGCCGGAGCCCGAACCCGAGCTCGACACCGGCTCGTCGCTCTCGTCGGCACCTTCCTCTTCGATGTGCCCGCCGGTGAGCGAGAAGAACACGTCGTCGAGCGACGGCTGCCGCACCTCGATGTTGTCCACCAGCACGCCCGC
Source organism: uncultured Acidimicrobiaceae bacterium (assembly GCA_963744045.1). Classification (GTDB taxonomy): domain Bacteria; phylum Actinomycetota; class Acidimicrobiia; order Acidimicrobiales; family RAAP-2; genus Bog-473. The sequence goes on along the minus strand of CAVUSB010000010.1, from coordinate 6,828 downwards.
GTCGTCCAGCGCCCGCACGACGACCGTGGCCAGGCCCGTGGACGAGTCCACTCCGGCACTCAGCGTCCGCCCGTCGTCGCTCACGATGACGTGACCGGACACCAGCGGCGCGATGGCCCCGACGGCCGCAGCGTGCGGCTCGGCCAGGGTCACTTCGAGCCGGGCGCCCCGGCTGGCCTGCTTCAGTTCCTGCGGCGTCCCCTGCGCAATGACCCGGCCGTGGTCGACGACCACGATGTCGTGGGCCAGCTCGTCGGCCTCCTCCAGGTACTGCGTCGTCAGCAGGACGGTGACGCCCTCGCCGAGGAGCTCCGCGGATGGCCTCCCAGACCCGCTGGCGCGACGTCGGGTCCAGACCCGGTCGTCGGCTCGTCCAGGAACAGGACCGGGGGGCGGGTCATCAAGGACGCCGGCCAGGTCCAGCCGCCGGCGCATGCCGCCCGAGTAGCCCTTCAGCACGCGGTCGGCGGCGTCGGTCAGCTCGAACTGCGCCAGGAGCTCGTTGGCCCGGGCCCGGGACGCTGCCCGGCCCATGTCCGACAGCTCACCGATCAGCACCAGGTTCTGGCGCCCCGTGAGCAGCGGGTCCAACGTCGCGTCCTGGGCGGCCACGCCGATGTGGCGGCGTACCTCCGCCGGGTTGCGCAGCACGTCGATGCCGGCCACCGTCGCCGACCCCGCATCGGGCCGGGCCAGCGTGGTCAGCACCCGCACGGCGGTCGTCTTGCCGGCGCCGTTCGGGCCCAGGAGGCCGAGGATGGTCCCGGCCGGCACCGCGATGTCGACACCGGCCAGCGCCTGGGTCTCCCCGTAGCGCTTGGTCAGTCCTTCCGCCTGGATCATGAGGTCAGTAGCCATAGACATCCTTACCGGTCGTTAAGTAAACTGCTGTCCAAGGGCATGGTAAGGCAGCTACTTACCTGTCGTCAAGTAGGTTACGCGGACAATTCACCGGTAAGGTGCAGGACGACATGGACAAGATCGCCAGCGACATGACCAAGACACCGCAGAGCCAGGACACGTGACCCAGACCGCCGACGACCAGGCTCAGGCCGCCGAGGCAACAGGCAAAGGACGACGCCATCGGCGAGCTCGAGGCCGTGATCGGCGAGGAGCCCGACATCGGCCCGCTCTCCGACCCCCTCCCGACCGCCAGCGCAGCCGACCAGCCCCTCGCGCCCCTGGTCGACGCCAAGTCCGACACCCGCCAGCGCATCCTCGATGTGGCGCTCGACCTCTTCACCGAGCAGGGCTACGACGGCACCAGCCTGCGGGAGATCGCCGAGCAGCTGGGCGTCACCAAGGCGGCCCTCTACTACCACTTCGAATCCAAAGAGGACATCCTCATGGCGCTGCACATGCGCATCCACGACTTCGGTCGGGAGGCGCTGATGCTGATCGGGGAGGGGCCGGTCACGCTGGAGCTGTGGGGCCAGCTGCTCGACCAGATCGTCGGCGAGATGCTGGCCCAGCGCAAGCTCTTCCTCATGCACGAGCGCAACCAGGCCGTGCTGGAGAAGCTGCACCGCGAGGACCACGACGCCGAGCACGAGGACATTCAGAACCAGTTCCGCCGGGTCCTGGGCGACGAGCGGGTGCCGGCGCGGGACCGGGTGCGCATGGCGGCGGCCTTCGGCGTCGTCTTCTCGAGCATCTTCCTCGGCGACGCATCCTTCGATTCGACGCCCAAGGACGAATTGGAGGTCATGCTCCGCGACATCCTCCACGACGTCCTCCGGGGATGACGGGACCGGTCCGCCGGGCAAAACCCCAGCACCAGCTGGCTACAGTTCGTCCCAGTGACTGACACCTCCGCCGGCATGCCGCACGAGCACCCCTTCACGATCGCCATCGACGTGGGCGGCACCGGCCTCAAGGCCGACGTCCTCGACAAGGACGGTGTGGCCGTGGCCGGGCGGGTGCGGGTGCCCACGACCTACCCCATGCCGCCGCACGAGTTGGTCCACACGCTGACCAAGCTCGTGGCCAAGCTGCCCGAGGGGGACCGGGTGTCGTGCGGCTTCCCCGGCATGGTCCGCCAGGGCCACGTGCTCAGCGCGCCGCACTTCGTCCTGGAGAAGGGCCCGGGCTCCAAGGTCGATCCTCAGCTGCTTCGCGCACTGGTCGGACTTCGACCTGGCCGGCGCCCTCTCCAAGTCCATCGGCAAGCCGTGCCGGGTCGCCAACGACGCCGACGTCCAGGGCCTGGCCGTCGTGCAGGGCAAGGGCTTCGAGGCGGTGATCACGCTCGGGACCGGCTTCGGCACGGCGTTCTTCATGGACGGCAGCCTCATGCCCCACCTGGAGTTCTCGCACCTGGAGTTCCGCAAGGGCGAGACCTTCAACGAGCAGGTCGGCGAGGCGGCGCGCAAGAAGGCCGGCGACGAGAGCTGGAACAAGCGGGTGCGCAAGGCCATCGCCTACCTCGATGCGCTGTGTTTCTTCGACCACCTCTACATCGGCGGCGGCAACGCCGGCCGCATCAACCGGCGCGACCTCGGTGACGTGCTCGAGCGCATCACCGTGGTGGACAACAGCGCCGGCATCCTCGGCGGCATCAAGCTCTGGGACGGTCAGCACGTCGGCGTCGAGGGAGGACCGCAATGACCGCGGTCGACACCGAGCCTCTCGCCTGGGACCCGCTCAACGAGAAGTACAAGGCCGACCCGCACGCCGTCTGGAAGCGCCTGCGCGACGAGCAGCCCCTCTATTACAACGAGGACCTCGACTTCTACGCCGTGAGCCGCTTCGCCGAGGTCGACGCCTTCAGCCGCGACCCCAAGACGTTCGTCTCCTCGCACGGCACCGTGCTCGAGATGATCACGGCCGATCCGATCGACATGCAGATGATGATCTTCATGGACCCGCCCGAGCACACCCGCTACCGGCGCCTGGTCTCGAAGACCTTCACGCCGCGCCGCATGAAGCTGCTCGAGGACGACATCCGCGCCCTGTGCGTCGACCTGCTCGACGGCCTGGTCGGCCGCAGCTCGTTCGACTACGTGCAGGACTTCGGCGCCCGCGTCCCGGCCTACGTGATCGCCGCCCTGCTCGGCGTGCCGCCCGAGGACCGCGACATGGTCCGCGGCTGGATCGACGAGTCCTTCCACCTCGACCCCGAGACCGGCATGTCGAACGAGATCTCGCAGACGGCCATGTTCAGCTTCATGGAGTACCTCGGCAAGACGCTGACCGACCGCCAGGCCAACCCGCGCGACGACATGTTCACCGACCTCGTCAACATGGAGATCACCGAGGACGACGGCGTGCCCCGCCGGCTCACGCTCGAGCAGGCGGTCAACTTCGCCGCGCTCATCGGCAGCGCCGGCACCGAGACGGTGGCCCGCATGCTCGGCTGGGCGGCGCTGGAGCTCGACAAGAACCCCGACCAGCGGGCCGAGCTCGTGGCCGACGCCAGCTCTGATCCCCAACGCCGTCGAAGAGGTCCTGCGCTACGAGGCGCCGTCGCCCGTGCAGAGCCGCTGGTGCACCGACGACGTCGAGGTGCACGGCGGGACGATCCCCGCCCACTCGAAGGTCGTGATGATCACCGGCTCAGCCGGCCGCGACGAGCGGGCCTACCCCGACGCCGACCGCTTCGACATCCACCGGAAGTTCGACCACCACCTGTCCTTCGGCTACGGCATCCACTTCTGCCTCGGCGCCGCCCTGGCCCGCACCGAAGGGCGGATCGCCCTGGAGGAGACCTTCAAGCGCTTCCCCGAATGGTCGGTGGACATGGCCGGCGCGGTCCCGCTCTACACGAGCACGGTCCGGGGCTACACCAAGCTGCCGATCAGCGTCTGAGGCCGCTCGCGCCCTTGGCGCCGCTACCGGGTCACCACCAGTGTCGCGGTGGCGTGCTGACGGTGTAGCCCGCGGGCGGGAGGGTCGACGCGGCCACCCCCGTCGCAATGGGGTGAAAGCCCGGCGAACCCGACCCTGCGGGCAGAGGACCCACGAACGGGTTGAGGGGAGCCGCCAGGCTGGGGGGCTCGGCGAAGGCCGGGGGGCCGTGGAAATCGAAGAAATCGAACATGTTCGTGGCGTTGGCGTCGCGGTAGGTCATGGCCGGCAGGTTCCACTTCGTCTCCATGAATTTCAACAAGCTCGTGTGGTCGTGCACGACATGGGAGACGTAGTCCCGCCGGGCGAACGGCGAGATGACGACGCAGGGAACCCGGAAGCCCGTCTGGTCGTAGCCGCCGGGCTGGTCCGGGGGAACCGTGATCTCCGGCGGCACGTTGTCCGGCCGGACCGCAGGCTGAGGTGGCACGTGGTCGAACCATCCGCCGTGCTCGTCGTAGACGAGGAACATGGCGGTGCGCGACCAATTGGGAGACGCCAGGACGGCACCGATGATCCGGGCGGCGAAGGCCTCGCCGATGGAGATGTCGCCGTCCTCCTCGGAGTAATTGGTGTACGGGTCGACGAGCGAGAACTGGGGGAGCTGGCCCGCGGCGGCGTCGCTCAGGAATTGGTTGATGGGCGCCATCTTCCCGTCGCTCAGGTTGTTCGCGGTAGTTGGGGAGGAAGAGCGCCGCGGTGGGCAGGTCCGGGTAGTAGTCCTTCCAGGTGATGCCGTACGTGTTCAGCCGGTCGAAGATGGTCCCGTTGGGTGCGTCCGTCGTGGAGATGCCCGAGGCGCTCGTCGACACGTCACCCAGCGCCGTCGCAGCAATGAGGAAACGGCGATTCGGGTAGGTCTGCGCCATGACCGAGCAGAAGTAGCGATCGCCGATGGGGAACTGCGAGGCCAGCGAGTAATAGAAGGGGAGCTGTGCGCCCGTGAAGTGACCCATCGACGCCGGCCCACAGGTCTTGGCGAAGCCCGAGTTCGTGCCACCGGCCCAGCACAGATGGGAGCTGTCCCAGCTCTGGCTGATCTGGGAGCCGGTCGGCGTGGCGGTGTTCGGCATCGGAAAGGAGAGGATGTAGTCACCGTCGGGTCCGGGGTTGTAGTTGAGCGGCGACCCGTTCCGGCCGAACGAGAGCCCGTCGCCGCGACCGAGCATGCCGAAGTGGTCGTCGAAGGAGTGGTTCTCCATCATGAGGATGACCACGTGCTCAATGGCGGGCAGCGTGTCGGTGCCGGCCGGGAGATGGGGGTAGGGCAGGCTGCCCGGCGGGAGCAGCTGCCCCCAGGGCCCGAGGCCCGGGCGCACCCGAGGGCGCCCGGCCGTTGGGGAGCACGGCCGAGTACGGGGCCCCGCTGGCGCCCGCCTCGAGCATTCAGGCCGGCGACGGCGGCTCCCGTCGCCACCGCGCCACCGAGAAGCGCCCGCCGTCCAAACCTGCGAACTTCACCCATGCCGCCAACGTACCGACTCTGCGCGGCGCATGACGGGTTCCCGAGCGGCCACATCCACGTGGTGGGCCATACTGCCCCTGATCAGCAGTTTTGGCGTCAGTCCGCTGCGTCCGAGGTCCGATAGACTTCTCTCTCTTCACCCAGCGCTCGTAGCTCAACGGACTAGAGCATCTGACTACGGATCAGAAGGTTGGGGGTTCGAATCCCTCCGAGCGCGCAAGAAAGTCCAGGTCAGAGCGTTTTCGACGAATCGCTTGAGCCGAAAACAGCCCCGTGAGAACATCGTGAGAACCAGGAAGCGTTCTCAAGGGTGTCAGGGAGGCTGTGGATAGATGCCGGCCAGACCGCAGGGCGTGTACCAGGACAAGCGCGGCAAGTGGTACTTCAAGGTCACGGTCGGCCACGATCCGCTGACCGGAAAGCGTGACCAGATCACCCGGCGGGGCTTCGCCACCATGGCCGAGGCGGCCCGGGAACGCCGGGAGGTCCTGGGCAAGGTCGACCGGGGCCAGCTCGTTCCGTCTTCCGGCCGGACTCAAGGTCGACGAGCTGCTCGACCTCTACCTCGACGGCATCGACGCCGACCAGAACCTCGCCCTCAAGACCCGCTTCGACTACCGCCAGTACGCGGACGGACTACATCCGGCCGTACATCGGCGATCGCCGGGTCCGGGACGTCACGCCCGAGGTCATCCTGGCCTGGCAACGCAAGCTCCTCAAGGAGGGCGGTGCCAAGAGGAAGAGGGCAAGGACGGCAAGCCTGGCCGAGGGAAGCCGCTGTCGCCGAACACGGTCAACCGGGTCCGAGCTCCGCTCTCCGGCGCCTTCAAGTTGGCCGTGCTCAGCCGGCACGATTCCGACCAACCCCCTCGTGCAGGCCCCCCGCCCCAAGCCGCAGCGCAAGATCCCGAAGTACTGGTCACCCGAGGAGGCCCGCAGGTTCCTCGCTCTGATGGAGGGCGACCGCACCTGGCCGATCTGGGCCTTCCTCCTCGGCTCCGGTCTGCGCATCGGCGAGCTCGTCTCGTTGCGCTGGCCCAGCGTGGATCTCAAGAACCGCCGGGTGCGGATCGTGGACTTCGTCTCGACCCTCGGCTACGACATGATGCCCTCGAGTCGGCAAGAGCCGGGACGCCATCCGGACCATCGACCTCGACGACGGGCTGGCCGACGTCCTGCGCAAGCAGAAGGTCATTGCAGAAGACCGAGCACCTGGCGGCGACCGAGTGGATCGAGTCCGACTTCGTCTTCACCAGGCCGGACGGCGGCCAGTACCACCCGATGAACCTGTCCCGCCTGCTCGCCACGTACACCACTGAGTTGGACGTCCCGCGGCTGACTGCGCACGGGCTGCGTCACACCAGTGCCACCCTCATGCTCGCCAGCGGCGTCCCGCCCAAGGTGGCGGCCGAGCGCCTCGGGCATGCCGACGCGACGCTGTTCACGAACCTCTACAGCCACGTGACCCCGACGATGCAGCGTGAGGCGGCGGAGAAGATCGGCTCCATGCTCTTCGG
>CAVUSB010000009.1:0-17220 GCA_963744045.1 uncultured Acidimicrobiaceae bacterium | reverse complement strand
TGCACCCGGCGCGCGTCTCGTCCCTCTACAACATGAGCGTCCCCTACTCGAACGCGCCGGCCCCGCCCGTCCAGATCTTCGAGGTGCTCTTCGCCGACAAGTTCTTCTACATGCTCTACTTCCAGCCGGTCGGGCCCGCGGAGGCCGAGTTCGAGGAGGACCCCCGGCGCTTCCTGCGCACCATGCTCTACTCCGCCGGGGCCGAAGGCATGGCCCATGCCGGCCCGCTGGTCTCCGACGCGCCGCGGGAGGGGACGCGCTTCTTGGATATCCTCACGCCGGCCCCCGACGTGCTGCCGCCATGGATCACCGAGGCCGACGTCGACGTCTACACGGCGGCCTTCGAGAAGGGCGGGTTCTTCGGCCCCGTCAGCTTCTACCGGAACATGGACGCCAACTGGGAGCGTTCCCACGACATCCCGGCCTCCGTGTACACCATGCCCACCGGCTTCCTGACCGGCGTGCTCGACCCCGTAGCCCTCATGATGCCGAACGCGGCCGAGGAGATGGCGGCCGCCCTGCCCGACTACCGCGGGACGACCGTCGTCGAGGGCGCCGCGCACTGGGTCCAGCAGGAGAAGCCCGCGGAGACCAACGCCGCGCTGTTGGCCTTCCTCTCCTCGGTGTGAGCGACCTGGTCGCCCTGCCGCCGCAGCCCACCGGCGTGGACTGGCCGACGGAGGAATGGCCCGCGGGCGACCTCCCGGCCGGCGTCGACCTTGCCCCGCTGCTCGACGACGTCTTCGCCAACGACGGGCCGATGGCCGAGACCTTCGCCGTCATCGTCGTGCACCACGGGCGCATCGTCGTCGAGCGCTACCAGGGCGCACTCGACCACTTCGACCGTCCGCCCACGCGGGTGACCCCCGACACGCCCCTCCTCAGTTGGTCGATGGCCAAGTCGATGCTCCACGCGGTGGTCGGCCTGCTCGTCGGCGACGGAAGGCTCGACCTCGATGCGCCCGCCGCGGTACCGGAGTGGGCCGCCGGCGACGACCCGCGCCACGCCATCACCGTGCGTCAGATGCTCGCCATGCGCGACGGGCTCGACTTCGTGGAGGACTACGTCGACGATCGCACTTCGGACGTGATCCAGATGCTCTTCGGTGACGGACAGGCCGACATGGCGCACTTCGCGGCCGACCGCCCGTTGACGGCACCGCCGGGCGAGCGCTTCAACTACTCGTCGGGGACGTCGAACATCATTTCGGGGGTCGTGGCCCGCACGGTGGGACCGGGGAGAGCTACGCCCGCTTCTTGCACACCCGGCTCTTCGGGCCGCTCGGGATGGCGAGTGCCGACCCCGAGTTCGACGAGGCCGGCACCTGGGTGGCTTCCTCGTTCCTGCGGGCCAGCGCGCGCGACTACGCCCGCTTCGGGCTGCTGTACCTGCGCGACGGCATGTGGGATGGCGTGCGGCTCCTCCCGTCCGGCTGGGTGGACTACGGGCGCACCATGGTGTCGATCGACGACCCGGAGGACCCCAGCCCCTACGGCGCGCACTGGCTCGGCGTGCGGGGCGAAACGCTCGACACCCTCAACCCGTTGGGCACCTTCCGCGCCTCGGGCTACGAGGGCCAGACGATCACGATCTGCCCCGCACTCGACCTGATCGTGGTGCGACTCGGCAAGACGGCGCACGAGCGCGAGGACTTCCTCGTCCCGTGGCGGGCCGCCATGGTGCAGGCGTTCGCCGACGTCGCCGCCGACGCCGGCAGCGGCTCGGGCTCGCGCTGAGCGGCCGGGCGGTCAGCCGCCCTTGGGCGTGGTGACGAAGACGGGGATCTGGCGGTCCGTCTTCTCCTGGTACTCGGCGTAGGGCGGGTAGGCCGCCACCGCGCGCGCCCACCAGGTGGCCTTCTCGTCGCCGCTGACCTCGCGCACCGTGACGGCGACCGGGGCCGCCCCGTCCTGGACCAGCACCTCGTCGGGGTGGGCCTCCAGGTTGTGGAACCACTCGGGGTGCTCGGGCGCACCGCCCTTGGAGGCGACCAGGGCGTACTCGCCGTCGTGCTCGACCCGCATGACGGGGGTCTTGCGCACCTTGCCGCTCTTGGCGCCACGGGTCGTCACCACAATGATGGGCAGGCCCGTGTCCAGCAGGGTGTTTGCCTTCTGGCCGCCCGAGGCCTCGTACTCGGCCACCTGGTCGCGCACCCAATCGGAGGGGCTGGGTTCGTAGTCACCTTGGAGTGTCGTCATGGGCCGATCGTAGGGGGCCGGGGCTACTGTCGACCATGCCCCGCCACCCCATGGCAACTGCCGACGTCCTGGACCTGCACCGGACCCTGTCGAACTGGGGGCGGTGGGGCGGGGACGACCAGCTGGGCGCGCTCGAACCTGATCACCCCCCAGGTCACGGCCGCCGCGGCGGCGACGGTGCGCACGGGCCGGACCGTGTCGTGCGCCCGCCCCCTCGACACGGTTTCGTCAGCCGACAACCCCGCTCCGGTGGCGCACCACATGACGGGGACGGCGACCGAAGGGATGGGAGCGGACTATTTCGCCATCGCCTCGCACGGCTTCGCCACGAGCCACATCGACGCGCTGTGCCACATCTTCCACGAGGGCAAGCTCTACAACGGCTACCCCGCCGAGGCGGTCACCGCGCACGGCGCCACCAAGCTGGGCATCCACCGGCTGCACGACGGCATCGTCACCCGCGGGATCCTGCTCGACATTCCTGCGCGGCGCGGCGTCGACGCGCTCGAACCCGGCGAGCCCGTCTTCCCCGAGGACCTCGAGGCGGCCGAGGAGCAGGCGGGCCTGAGGGTGCGGCCGGGCGACGCGCTCCTGGTCCGCACCGGGCGCTGGCGCTGGCGCCGCCGCACACGGGCCCTGGGACGCCGGTCAACTCGCGGCCGGCCTCGACGCCTCCTGCCTCCCCTGGCTGCGCGAGCGCGAGGTGGCCACGCTGGGCAGCGACGGGGTGTCCGACGTCTTGCCCTCCCGGGTCGACGGCGTCGGCATGCCCATCCACACCGTGGCGATCGTGGCCATGGGGGTCCACCTGCTGGACAACCTCGATCTCGATGCCCTGGGCACGGCCTGCACCGAGGAGAGGCGCTGGGAATTCCTCTGCACCGTCGCACCCCTGGTCCTCCGCCGTGGCACCGCCTCGCCGGTCAACCCGATCGCCGTGTTCTGACCCTCAGCTGCCGTGCCGCCCACCACCGGTGCGTTCAGGTGCAGGTAGCCCGCCGAACCGTAGAACCCGGTGTCGCCGTAGCTGAAGATGCCACCGTCGGACGCCACCAGCCAGTAGCCGGCGCCGTCGAAGCTGCTCATCATCCCGACCATCGGCTTGTTCAGCGCAATGGAGCCGCGTCGAGCCGAAGAAGGCGGCGTCGCCGTAGCGTGAAGATGCCGCCGTCCGAGGCCACCAGCCAGTAGCCCAGCCCCGACGCGCTCGTCGCCATGCCGACGATCGGCTTGTTCGAGCGGCTGGCCGCCGCGTCGAGCCGTGGAAGGCGGCGTCGCCGTAGCTGAAGATGCCGCCGTCGGACGCCACCAGCCAGTAGCCGTGCCCGTCCGGCGTGGCGGTCATGCCCACGATCGGCTTGTTCAGGTGGATCGACCCGGCCGAGCCGTAGAACGACGTCGTCGCCGTAGGTGAAGATGCCCCCGTCGGAGGCCACCAGCCAGTATCCCGCCGCCGTCCGGCGTGGCGGCCATGCCCACCATCGGCGCGTTGCAGGCGCAGGCTGCCCGTCGAGCCGTAGAACGCTGCGTTGCCGAAGCTGAAGATGCCGCCGTCGGTCGCCACCTCCCAGTAGCCCCCGCCGCCCGGCGTCGCGGCCATGCCCACCATCGCGGCGTTGAGATGCCGGCCGCCCATGCGAGCCTTCCAAGGTCGCGCCCGGGCCGTAGGTGAAGATCCCGCCGTCGGAGGCCACCGACCAGTAGCCCTCCGCCGGTACGTACGACTCGGCGAGCCCGAACCCGTTGCCCGACGCGTCCGCGTAGTTCCCCAGCGGCCTCGCAAGCGCCGCGGGCCGTGCAGCTCACCGAGGAGCAGCGATGGAGCTGGCGCCGGCGCCGGTCCCCGCCCCGGCCGGCGGCGCGATGGTCGGGGCGCTCCATGTGCCACCGGTCAGCGATTCGGTGAGCGCTACGTCCATGCCCGAGTTCGTGCTGTTGCGGTAGAAGCCGACCGCGGCGCAGTGCGGTGCCGGACACGCACGACACCGCGTTCAGGGTCCCGGCGCTGCCCGAGCCCGTGGCCGTGTCCGCCGGTGCGGTCCCTCGGTGGCGGTGACGTGGCGCCGTCGCACGCTGTCGATCAGCGGCTGGCCGCCGTTGGCCGCGGTCGTTGTAGCTCCCCACCGCGGTGCAGATCCCGTCGAAGGTGCACGACACGCCGTTGAGGCCAACGCCCCCCGCTCCCGGCATCGGACGGGCACGCGGCGCCACCGACTGCGTCCACGAGCCGTTCGAGAGCTGTTCGAGCAGCCCTACGAACTGGCCGGACTCCAGCTCCACCTGCCCCACCGCCTCGCAGACGCCGCGCACGAAATGCCCGCGAGATCGTTGAACGCGTCGGTATCCGTGCCCGACCCCCGACGGGAGCGGCACGTCCTCGGCCGTCCACGACCCCGCCGTGACTGCTGGAGGAGGAACGCCGGGTTCGTCTGCGGAGCGCTCGCCGGCCTCGTAGGAGCCGATCGCCGCGCACGGCCCTAGGGTCGCGCACGTCACGTTCAGCAGCTGCTACTTCCTGGTCCGCCGCCGCCGCCGCGGGCTGCGGCGCGGCCTGCGCGCTCCAGCTGCCGTCGCTCTCCGTGTCGACGCAGCCCGAACTGGCCACCGCTGCCGCTGGTGCCGTTGTAACTGCCGACCGCTGTGCAGGCCTGCGCCGTCTGGCAGACGATCGACTGCAGCGAGCGCGCTGAAGTTCGGATCGTCCTGGCCGTCGGGCGGCACCGGCGCATCGAGCGGCGTCCACTGACCCGTTGGCGAGTGTCTCTATCAGGGCGTGCTGCGCGAATCCGCCGGTGGTGTCGTCGTAGAAGCCGACCGCCACGCAGACTCCTACAGCGGGACAGGAGACGGAGCTCAGGCTCGCCGTCGTGTTGTCGGTGGCGTTGGAGGGCAGCGGCGCCTCCAGGGTCGACCACGTCCCGTCCGTCTCCACGCCGAGCAGCGGCAGGTCCGAGGCGGTGCCGGAGTAGGTAGCCCGCCCCCCGCGCAGAAGACCGGCGGACACACAGGAGACCGAGGACCAGCTGGCGTTGGGGTTCGCGGCCGGCGTGTCAGGCCCGGTCGGCGCTGACGTCGCGATGGCTGTCCAGCCCTGCGTGGGTGCGGCCGCCGTCGCCGGTGTTCGCGGCGAGTCAGCCGCCGAGCGCAACGACCCCGAGTGTCAGCGCGCCGGCGAGCGCCACGGTGACACCGCCGTGCGCCCGCCTCAGCCTCGTCCTCCTCGCGCACGTCGACGTGCGGTCGTGCTGTCGGGCGTCCCTCGCCATGCGTCGCCTCCCAGTTGAGCGGTCTACGCAATCTAGGGAGCGGCCCCCGATGAGACGCTTACCTCTCAGGCTCCCTCGAAGGGGAACCCGAGGTCGGGCGCGGTGAGGATGGCGCGGAACGGAATGCCCTCGGCCGCCGCCATCGCCTCGACCGTGCCGCCGCGGTCCACCACCGCCACCAGCAGCACCACTTCGGCTCCGGCCTCATGCACCGCATGGGCGGCCTCGAGCAGCGACGTGCCGCGCGTCACGGTGTCCTCGGTGACGACCACCTTGTCGCCGGGGTCGAGCGCGCCGGCAATGCGGCCGCCCCCGCCGTGGTCCTTCGCCTCCTTGCGCACGCTGAACGCCTTCAGCAGCCGGCCCCGCGTGGCCGCCACGCCGGCGGTCACGAAGGCGACGGGGTCGGCGCCCATGGTGAGCCCGCCGATTGCCGTGGCGTCGTCGGGGACGACCGAGAGCACGGCGTCGGCCACGAGCAGCATCGCCTCGGGCCGGCACACCGTCTGCTTGGAGTCGATGAACCAGCTGCTCTTGCGCCCGGACTTGAGCGTGAAGTCGCCCGTCTTGACCGAGTGCTCCAGCAGATGGTCCCGCAGCTCGGCGAACGTGTCCCCGCCGCTCACCGGAACGCGACCCCGGCGCCCGCCACGACCTCGCCGATGACCGAGGCCGGCTGCCCCGCCCGTGCCAAGGCCTGCAGGGCCTCGCCGGCCGAGCCCGGGTCGACCACGAGGGCCATGCCCACGCCGCGGTTGAACACCCGGTCCATTTCGTCCTCGGCCACCCGGCCGAGCCGCTGAATCTCCGTGAAGACCCGCGGCTCGCTCCCACGCCGATCGCTCGAGCACCGCGCCGAGGTCGGCGGGCAACACCCGCGGCAGGTTGCCGACGATGCCACCGCCGGTGATGTGGGCACATGCGTGCAACGCGTCGTCCAGCGCGGCGCGCAGTGCCAGCACCGCCGGTGTGTAGATGACCGACGGGCGCAGCAGCTCGTCCGCCACGCTGTGGTCCGCCCCCGTCCAGGCCGGATCGCCCAGCTCGAGGCCGGCGCCCTCCAGCAGCACGTGCCGGGCCAGGGTGTAGCCGTTCGACCGCAGCCCGGGCGACGCCAGCCCGACGACGGCGTCACCGGCGCGCACGCGCTCGGGACCGAGCTGGGTCCCCTGCTCCACCACGCCGACGGCGAAGCCGGCCAGGTCGAGCTCGTCGCGCCCCATGACGCCGGCGTGCTCGGCCGTCTCCCCGCCGATGAGGACGCAGCCGGCCTGGCGGCAGCCCTCGTGCACCCCGGCCGACGACGGCGGCCACCTGGTCGGGGTCGACCTTGCCCGTGGCGATGTAGTCGAGCATGAACAACGGCTCGGCCCCCACGCAGACGAGGTCGTCGACGCACATGGCGACCAGGTCGACGCCGACCGTCCCGTAGCGACCGGTGTCGCGGGCGACGACCATTTTGGTGCCCACCCCGTCGGTGGAGGCCACCAGGACCGGACGCGGGAAGCGCCCCAGGTCGAGCGGGAACTGGCCGCCGAACCCGCCGATCCCCTGCACCATGCCGCGCAGGCGCTCGACGGCGGCGTCGCCGGCCGCGATGTCCACACCGGCGCCGGCGTAGGTGGCGCCCTCTCCCACGGTGGTCAGACCCCGGGCAGTGCGCCCTGGTGGGCGGTGACCCCGACCGGCTCGGGCCGTCGGAGCGTGACCGAGGCCGGGACGGGGGTCGGGTAGTTGCCCGTGAAACAGGCGTCGCAGAAGCCCCCGTCGGCGCCGATGGCCTCTTTGAGGTTCTCGATCGTGATGTAGGCCAGGGAGTCGGCGCCGAGAATGCCGGCCATCTCCTCGACCGTGTGGTCGGTCGCCAGCAGTTCCTCGTGGGAGGGCGTGTCGATCCCGTAGAAGCAGGGCCAGCGCCACGGTGGCGACGAGATGCGCAGGTGGACCTCGGCCGCGCCGGCCTCGCGCAGCATGCGGATGACCGAGCGCTGCGTCGTGCCGCGCACGATGGAGTCGTCGACCACCACGAGCCGCTTGCCCGCGATGTTCTCGGTGAGGGGGTTCAGCTTGCGGCGGACGGCGTCGGCCCGCTGCTGCTGGCCCGGCGCAATGAAGGAGCGGCCGATGTAGCGGTTCTTGACCAGTCCCTGGCCGTAGGGGATGCCGCTGGCGCGGGCGAAGCCCTCGGCGGCCGGGACGCCGGACTCGGGTACCCCCATCACCATGTCGGCGTCGGCCGGTGCCTGTATCGCCAGCAACTCGCCCGTGCGGCACCGGACCTCGTGGACCTCCCGCCCGTAGAGCCGGCTGTCGGGCCGCGCGAATGTAGGCGAACTCGAAGATGCACAGCCGTGGCTCCACGTCGCGCAGCCAGGGGATCTCCAGGCTGGTGGGGCCGTCGGCGTCGATCACGACCATTTCGCCGGGCGCCACCTCGCGCACGAAGGTGGCGCCGATGACGCTCAACGCGGGCGTCTCGGACGCCAGCACCCATCCCTCGGGCGCCTCGGCCGGCCCGAGCCGTCCCAGGCAGAGGGGGCGGAAGCCGTAGGGATCGCGCACGCCGAAGAGCCGCTCCGAGCTCATGAGGACGAACGAGAACGCACCCTCGAGGATGGGGAGCACCGCTTGGAGCGCGGTCGACAGGTCCTCGGTCTCGGGAAAGGACTGCATCAGCAGCTCGGCCACGACGTCGCTGTCGGTGGCGATGGATCCCGGCAGCATGCCGGCCTTCTCGGCCAGCGCCGTCGTGTTGGTCAGGTTGCCGTTGTGCCCCAGTGCGAAGCCGGCGCGGCCGACCGGGCGGTAGACGGGCTGCGCGCCGGCCCAGTCCGAAGAGCCGTGCGTCGAGTAGCGGGTGTGGCCGATGGCCAGATGCCCCTCGAGGCCCGAGAGGGTGCGCTCGTCGAAGACGGTGGCGACCAGGCCCATGTCCTTGACGACCGTGACCGTGTCACCGTCGGCCACCGCCATGCCCGCCGACTCCTGGCCGCGGTGCTGCAGGGCGAAGAGACCGTCGAACGTGAGGTTGGCCACCCTCATTCCGGGCGCGTAGACCCCGAAGACTCCGCAGGCTTCCTTCACGCGTCACCCATTCTCGCACAGGCCGGTGGCATCACGGTTCTCCCAAGGCCAGAGCGAGGTTCCCCTCGTGGGCCTGCCGCAGGGCGTCGACGGGCAGGTCGACCAGGCCGCCCAGGGTGCACCGGGCGCCGCCCGCCCGACCCAGCACGGCGGCCGGGATCCCGTCCGCCCCGGCCCGGCGGCACAGCTCGTCGGGATCGCCCGTGGCCACGACGAAGCGCGTCGGCAGCTCGGTGAAGAGCTCGGCCGCGTGCTCGACGTCCAGCGCGCACCCGGTCCCCGCCGCGGCGGCCATCTCGGCCAGCGCCACGGCCAGTCCCCCGCTCGACACGTCATGGACGGCGTGCACCAGCGGCGCGTCGGCCTCGCCCGCCACCTGCGCGGCGACCAGCCCGGCGACGAAGGCACAGGCAGCGCGGTGCGCGTCGAAGTCGACGGACGGGACCTGCCCGCTGCGGTGGTCCCGGCGCTCGGTGGCCCAGCGGGTCCCCTCCAAGGGGAAGGACCCGTCCGCGGCCGCCCGTGCGCCGACCAGGACGATGCTGTCGCCGGCGGACCACGCCAGACCGGGTGGCGGCGCGTGGACGGCGTCGACGAGGCCGAGCACGCCGAGCACCGGTGTCGGGTCGATGTCGGATCCGGCGCTCTCGTTGTAGAAGCTGACATTGCCGCCGATGATGGGGAGGGCGAGCGCGCGGCAGGACTCGGCCAGGCCGTCAATGCACTCCGACAGCTGCCACATGACCTCGGGGTGCTCGGGGTTCCCGAAGTTCAGGCAGTTCACGACGGCGGCCGGCGTCGCGCCGACACAGGCCAGGTTGGCGACGCCCTCGGCGAGCACGAGCGCGGGGCCGCGCCGGGGGTCGAGCGCGCAGGCCCGCGGGTTCGAGTCCGTTGTCAGCGCCACACCGCGGTCCGACGGGGGCAGTCCGGGGCCGGCCAGGCGGAGCAGCGCGGCGTCGGCGCCCGGCCCCACGACGGTGTTGAGGAAGAGCTGGTGGTCGTACTGGCGATAGACCCAGCCCGGCGAGCGCAGCAGGGCCAGGAGGTCGGTGGCGCAGTCGGTGGGCGGAGCGGGCGGTTCGGTCACCCCGCGCACGGGGGCCTGGCGCGGGCGGTCGTAGAGCGGCGCATCGTCGGACAGCGACGCCGCCGGCACATCGGCCAGCACGGGGCCGTCCATGCCGTCGCGGATGCGGAGCCGGCCCCCCCCGCCTGGCTCGGGCTCCATGACCGTGCCGACGACGGTGGCCCGGACTTCCCACTTGGCACAGATGGCCGCCACCGCCGGCCACGACTCGGGCGTGACAATGGCGAGCATGCGCTCCTGGCTCTCGCTCGTCATCACCTCCCAGGGCTCCATGCCCTCCTCGCGCCGGGGCACCGCCGACACGTCGACGTCCATGCCGACGCCACCGCGTCCGGCCGTCTCGCTGGTGGCACAAGCCAGGCCGGCGCCGCCGAGATCCTGAATGCCGACGACGAGCTTCGTGTCGAGCAACTCCAGGCAGGCCTCAATCAACCGCTTCTCCTCGAAGGGGTCGCCCACCTGCACGCTGGGACGCTTGGTGTCGTCGGCGGCTCCGGCCTCGTCGCCGCTGAAGCCGGCCGACGCCAGGACGCTGACCCCGCCGATGCCGTCACGGCCGGTGCTCGACCCGAGCAGCACCGCCAGGTTGCCGGGTCCCGACGCGATGCCGAGCACGAGGCGCTCGACCGGCAGCGCGCCCATGCACAGCACGTTGACCAGGGGGTTCTGGGCGTAGCACGGGTCGAAGGTCAGCTCTCCGCCCACCGTGGGCACCCCGACGGAGTTGCCGTATCCCGAAATGCCGCTCACGACGCCCTCGACGAGCCAGCGCTGGCGGGCGTCGTCAGGCGAGCCGAAGAAGAGCGGGTCCATCACGGCGAGCGGGCGCGCCCCCATGGTGAAGATGTCGCGCAGAATGCCGCCCACCCCGGTGGCGGCCCCCTGGTAGGGCTCAATGGCCGAGGGGTGGTTGTGGCTCTCGATGCGGATGGCCACGGCGATGCCGTCGCCGGCATCGATGACCCCGGCGTTCTCACCGGGGCCCACGAGGACCCGCGGCCCCTCGGTGGGGAGGCGGCGCAGGTGGATCCGGGAGGACTTGTACGAGCAGTGCTCGCTCCACATCACGGCGTAGAGGGCCAGCTCGAGGTGGTTTGGGGCGCGGCCCAGGATCTTGCCGACGGCCTCGAACTCGTCGTCGGTGAGGCCGAGCGCCCGGTGCAAGGGCTCCCCGGCCGGGGTCTGGTCGGGCGGCAGCGCCTCGGCCGAAGGAGTCATGGTGACCTCCACGATAGAGGCCCCCGCCCCGCGCCGGGGTCGGGCGACGGCTCTTCCCGGTGTTGCTCTGCCGGTACAGCTGGTCGTCCGGCACGGATTCCGGCACCCCGCCGCACCGCTCATCATGAATGCGGGGCGCCCGACAGACCCAGGTCCAACCCGGCACGCACCGCGAGAGGGCAGGCGTCACCACGTCGGGCACCGCCCCCATGACGAGATTGACCCGGGCCCTCGGGCCCGTGCTGCGGGCCGAGTTCGTGAAAAGGCCCGTCCCGGTCGCCACAATGTGGACCCACCGACCTCTGGGATTCGGTGATTCCCCGCGTGGAATTGGGACTTCGTGGACGCGTTCCTTTCGAAATAGGGGTCAGTCGAACAAAGAAAGGAAAACTCCATCAATTGGGCCATATGCCCGCCCCGGATACGGCACAATGGGGAGATGCCTCCAAAGGGAAAGACTCCGGCTCCTCGCAAGCCCATGAGCAGCGGTCACAAGGCGGCGCTCGCTCGTGGGCGTGCCGAGAGTGCAACCGTTCGCCACTATCTCGAGGCGCTCGAGACCTCCAAGCCCAAGCGGGGCCGCAAGCGCACGCCCGCCTCCATCGACCGTCGGCTGGCCGCCATCGACTCCCAACTCGCCGGGGCCGACGCGCTGACGCGGCTCCACCTGCTGCAGGAGCAGAAGGATCTGCTCGACGAGCGCTCACGGGTCGACGGCGTCAAGGATCTCTCCGCGCTGGAGAAGCAGTTCATCAAGGTGGCCAAGGCCTACGGCGAGCGCAAGGGCATCACCTACGGCACCTGGCGAGCCGCCGGCGTCAGCGCTGCCGTCCTGCAGAAGGCCGAGATCTCGCGGGCCCGCGTGTAACCCTGCACTGAGGGGTGCGGACGGGAGCCCGCGCCGGTCGCCGGCCTGTGTTCAGGCTGCGGCGCGGGTCGAGGCCGCTCCGACGAGCGAACGCAACAGCACGAGCCCGTCGGTGGAGCCCAACAGCACGGCGCTGGCACGCTCGGGGTGGGGCATGAGGCCGACGACGTTGCCGGCCTCGTTGGCGATGCCCGCGATGGCGTCGACCGAGCCGTTGGGGTTGTCGACGTAACGCAGGACGATGCGGTCCTCCGCCCGCAGGCGGCGCAGCGTCTCGTCGTCGCAGGTGTAGTTGCCCGAGAAGTGGTTGATCGGCATCACGAGCTCCTCGCCCAGCGTCGCCTCCGCCGTCAACACGGACGACGTGGAGGTGACTTCGAGGCGCGCCGGCTGGCAGAGGAAGCGCAGGCGGCCGTTCTTCTGCAGGGCGCCCGGAAGCAGGCCGGCCTCGGTCAGGACCTGGAAGCCGTTGCAGATCCCGATCACGGGGCCGCCGGAGCGGGCGAAGGCCTGCACCGCCTCCATGACGGGCGAGAAACGGGCCAGCGCGCCGGGACGCAGGTAGTCACCGTGGGCGAACCCGCCCGGGAGCACCACGGCGTCCACTGCGCCGAGTGAGGCGTCCCCGTGCCAGAGCAGGACGCCGGTGCCACCGGCCGCCTCGACACCTTGCACGACGTCGTGCTCGCAGTTGCTGCCGGGGAAGACGACGACGCCGATACGCGGGGCCACTCAGAGCGCCCGGAGCTCGAGGGTGCTCTGCTCAATGACCGGATTGGCCAGCAGGCGGTCGGCCAGCTCGGTCGCCGTGCTGCGCGCCGCGCCCTCGTCGGCGGCGTCGACTTCGAAGCTGAAGGAGCGGCCGGCCCGGACGTGGGCCACGCCGGCGAAGCCGAGTGCGGGCAAGGCGCGCTCGATCGTCGCGCCCTCCGGGTCGGCGATGCCGGCCCGCAATTGCACCTCGACGCGCGCCTGGAACCTCATGAGGTCGCACCGTACCAGTCGTCCAGCGAGCGTCCGGTGACACGCTCGTAGGCGGCGACGTAGCGCGCCGACATGGCCGAGGTGACCTCGGCGGGCAGCGGGGGCGGCGGCGGCCGGCGGTCCCATGGCTGCGCGGCCAGCCAGTCGCGCAGGGGCTGCTTGTCGAAGGCGGGCGGCGTCTCGCCCGGCACCACCTGGTCGGCCGGCCACAGCCGCGAGGAGTCGGGCGTGCACACCTCGTCGCACAGGCAGAGCACGCCGTCCACGTAGCCCAGCTCGAACTTGGTGTCGGCCAGCACGAAGCCGGCCTCGGCGCAGCGTGCCGCTGCGCGCCGGTAGAGCGCGAGGCAGATCTGACGCGCCGCCAGCGCCGCCTCGGCGCCGACGAGATCGATGGCGGCGGCGAAGTCGATATTGAGGTCGTGCCCCTCGGCGGCCTTGGTCGAGGGAGTGAAGATGGGCTCGTCGAGCCGGCTGGCCAGCTGCAGACCGGCCGGCATGGTCGTGCCGTGCACGGTGCCGGACCGCTCGTACTCCTCGTAGGCCTGGCCGGCGAGGTACCCCCGCACGATGCATTCGAGGTGGAGCATTTCGGCGGCCCGCACCAGGACGGCCCGGCCGGCCCAGTCGGGGGGCAGCGCCACGCCACCCAGCGCGTCGGCGATCGCCACCGGGTCGGCGGTGACCTGGCTGCCCGGCACGATGTCGGCCATCTCGTCGCACCAGAACGTGGTCATGGCCGTCAGCACCCGGCCCTTGTCCGCGATGGGCTCCGCCATGATGACGTCGAACGCGCTGACCCGGTCCGAGGCGACCATGAGCAGGCGCCCCTCGCCGGCGTCGTAGAGCTCGCGCACCTTGCCCGAGTGGACCCGGGGCAGTTCGATCGTCACCGCGAAATCTTCACTGTTCGCTCGTCACAGTGCTGCCAGGGCGTCGGCGAAGCGGTCGACATGGCGCAACGTGCGGGTGAGGTCGAAGGCTGCATTCAGCTGGGCGGCGTCGAGCGTGACCTCCTCGTCGGACTCGAGGATGGCGCGGAGAGGACGCTGCTCCTCCCAGGCCAGGCGGGCGTCGCGTTGCACGATCCGGTAGGCCTCGTCCCGCGTCAGCCCACCCGACACCAATGCCAGGAGCACGGACTGGGAGAAGACGAGTCCGAGCGTGCCCTCGGTGAGGTTCCGGAGCGCCCGCTCGGGGTGCACCACCAGGCCGGCAGCCAATCCGGTGGCTTTGCGGATCATGTAGCAGGCCAGCATGGACGCGTCCGGCAGGGCCACCCGCTCCACCGAGCTGTGCGAAATGTCGCGCTCGTGCCACAGCGCCACGTCCTCGAGCCCGGCGCCGAGATACCCGCGCTGGAGCCGCGCCAGTCCGCAGAGGCGCTCCGAGAGGATCGGGTTGCGCTTGTGCGGCATGGCCGAGCTGCCCTTCTGTCCGGCACCGAACGGCTCCTCCGCCTCGCCGAGCTCGCTGCGGGCGAGGTGGCGGATCTCCGTGCACATCAATTCGATGGTCGAGCCGATGGCCGCACAGGCGTAGAAGTATTCGGCGTGCCGGTCGCGGGCGATCACCTGGGTGGCCGGCACCGGGGTCAGGCCGAGAGCGGCGCAGACACTTGCCTCCACCGCCGGATCGATGTTGGAGTAGGTGCCGACCGCGCCCGAGAGCTTGCCCACGGCGACGCCGTCGCGCGCCGTCTGCATCCGGCGACGGTCGCGGTCGGCCTGCAGCGCCCACAGTGCGAACTTGGCCCCGAAGGTCGTGGGCTCGGCGTGCATGCCGTGCGTGCGGCCGGTCACCGGCACGTGCAGGAGTTCCAGGGCGCGGGCCTTGAGGGCGGCCACGAACGCGTCGAGGTCGGCCAACAACAGGTCGGCCGCCCGGGTCAGGGTCGCGCAGAGCGCGGTATCCACCACGTCGGAAGAGGTCAGGCCGTAGTGGATGTGCGAGCCGGCCGGCGCACCGATGCGCTCCTGCACCACATCGACGAAGGCGGCCACGTCGTGGTCCGTGATCTTCTCGCGCGCCAGCACGTCGGCCACGAAGACCTCGTCGACCGTGGGGGCCTTGGCCCGGCACGTCGCGGCATCCTCGGCCGGTACCGCGCCGAGTGCGGCCTGGGCCTCGGTGGCGAGCAACTCGACCTCGAGCCAGAGGGAGAAGCGGGCCGTGTCGCTGAACAGCGCCGCCATGTCCGCCGGCGCGTAGCGCGGGATCACCGGGTCCCCTCGCTCGCGCCGACCGGCGAGCCGGAAACCCGGGCGGCGATGTCATGGCGCACCTGCATGCCCTCCCAGTCAATCGGCACCGTGGCGGCGTAGGCGCGCTCGCGGCGCTTGCTCCAGAGTCGGGGCCACCCCTGTCACCGCGAGGACGCGACCGCCGGCCGTGTAGAACGGCCCGTCGGGATTGTGGCGCCGGGTCCCGGCATGGAAGACCGTGACGCCGTCAATGGCGGCCACCGACTGGCCGGCACTGTTCAATCCCTCAATGGTGTCGCCCGTCCGCGGCCGCTCGGGGTAACCCTGCGACGCCAGCACGACGCAGACGGCAGCATCGTCGGAGAAGGCTGGTGGGCGCGCGCCCTCGAGCTCGCCGTTGGCCACGGCGAGGAAGAGCTCGGCGGCGTCGGCGTCCAGCAGCGGCAGCACGACCTCGGCCTCGGGGTCACCGAAGCGCACGTTGTACTCAATGACCTTGGGGCCGTCCGCAGTCAGCATGAGTCCTGCGTAGAGGACGCCGCGGTAGTCGATCCCGCGGCGGCGCAGCTCCGCGACCAGCGGGCGGACGGCCGTGTCCATGATGGCGTCCACCGCCTGCCGGTCAACGTGCGGCATCGGTGCGTAGGCGCCCATGCCGCCGGTGTTCGGGCCGGTGTCGCCGTCGCCGATGCGCTTGAAGTCCTGGGCGGGCACCAGCGGTACTGCGTGCGTGCCGTCGCAGAGGACGAGCAGCGAGCATTCCTCGCCCACCAGCTCTTCCTCAATGACGATGCTGCGCCCGGCGTCGCCGAACGAGGCTCCCGACAGCTTGGCGGCAACGTCCCGGCGGGCCTCGTCCAGGGTCTGCGCCACCAACACGCCCTTCCCTGCGGCGAGCCCGTCCGTCTTGATCACCCACGGGCCGGGCAGCGTCTCCAGATAGTTCATGGCGGCGGCGGACTCGAGGGCGTCGAAGTTGGCGAAGGCCGCTGTCGGCACCTCCGCCGCGCTGAGCACCTCCTTCATGAAGGCCTTGGAACCCTCGAGCAGCGCGCCGTCCGCGCCCGGTCCCATGACCGCCCGGCCCTGCGCCCGCAGCGTGTCCGCCAGTCCTGCCACGAGCGGGGCCTCGGGGCCGATCACGTAGAGATCGGCGGCTATCTCCTCGACCGACTCGTTGTCCGTCACCATGATGGGCGGGGCCATGCCGGGGTTGCCCGGCGTCACCACGACGTCAGCTGTGCGCGCCAGCACGTGGGCCAGCGCGTGCTCTCGGGCGCCGCTGCCGACGATGCAGACCCTCACGCGGTGGCGAAGGAAACGGTCTGCTCGCGGCCCGGGCCCACACCGACCAGGCGGACGGGCACGCCGATCTGTTCGGACAGGAAGGCCACGTAGTCACGGGCGGCCGCCGGCATGTCACCGGGCGCCGTCACCGCGCTCAGGTCCGTGCGCCAGCCGGGCAGCTCCTCGTAGACCGGCTTCGCCTTGTGGAAGGTCGACTGGTGGTAGGGCAGGTGGGTGTAGCGGATGCCGTCGGCCTCGTAGGCAACGCACACCTTGACGGATTCGAAGGTGTCGAGGACATCGAGCTTGGTCAGCGCCACCTCGGTCATGGAGTTGAGGCGCACGGCCTGGCGGAGCATGACGGCGTCGAACCAGCCGCAGCGGCGCCGGCGGCCCGTATTGGTGCCGAACTCGTGGCCCCGCTCCACCAGCAGCTCGCCGATGTCGTTCTCCTGCTCGGTCGGGAAGGGTCCGGCACCGACCCGGGTGACGTAGGCCTTGGCGATGCCGACCACCCGGTCGATGTCCCGCGGGCCGAGCCCAGAGCCCGTGCAGGCGCCGCCGGCAACGGGGTTGGAGGAGGTGACGAAGGGATACGTCCCGTGGTCGAGGTCGAGGAAGGTCGCCTGCGCCCCCTCGAGCAGCACCTGGCGCCCGGCGTCCATTGCGTCGTGGACCATGCCGACCGTATCGCCGACCATGGGCTCGATTCGAGGGGCGTATTCTCCCAGGTAGCGGTCCGCGATCTCCCCGGCATCCATGGGCAGGCGGTTGTACACCTTGGCCAGGACGGCGTTCTTCTCCTTGAGCACGACGTCGAGCTTTTCGCGGAAGATCTTGGGATCGAAGAGGTCCTGGACCCGCAATCCGACACGGGTGGCCTTGTCGGCGTAGGCGGGGCCGATGCCGCGCTTGGTCGTGCCGAGGGCGTTCTTACCCAAGAAGCGCTCGGTCACCCGGTCCAGCTCCTGGTGGTACGGCATGATCAGGTGGGCGTTCCCGCTGACCACCAGGCGG
>CAVUSB010000008.1:0-199652 GCA_963744045.1 uncultured Acidimicrobiaceae bacterium | reverse complement strand
ATCGGCTTGTTGAGCTTGAGGCTGCCCGTCGAGCCGTAGAACTGGGCGTCGCCGTAGCTGAAGATGCCGCCGTCGGTCGCCACCAGCCAGTAGCCCGCCCCGTCCGGGGTCAGGGCCATCCCGACGATCGGCTACGTTGAGCCGCAAGGAGCCGGTGGAGCCGTAGAACTGCGCACTGCCGAACGAGAAGATCCCGCCGTCGGAGGCGACGAGGTAATAGCCGTCACCGCCGGGCATGACGGCCATGCCGACGACCGGCTTGTTGAGCGGCGTGCCGCCCATGGAGCCGAGGAAGGGCGCGCCGGGGCCGTAGCTGAACACCCCGCCGTCGGAGGCGACGAAGCGGTAGCCGCTGCGGGAGATGGGGGCCGCCATGGCGAAGGCCGAGGGTCGCGGGCCAGTCCCGTAGTTCCCCACCGCCACGCAGGACCAGTGGGTCGGGCGGGTTTCGGCGGCGAGGGTGGTCTGCACCGTGCCCTGGTTCGGCGTGTTGGGCACGATCGACCACGTCGTGCCGCTCCAGGTGAGCGCCAGGCTCGCCGGCGAAGGTCCCGTGGTGGCGGCGGACGACCCCACTGCGCTGCACGTCGTGGCGCTGAAGCAGTCGACGCCCTTGAGGCCCTGGCTCAGCGTGGTGGACGTGTCCGGCACGTTGGCCGTGATCGCCCACTGTGTGCCGTTCCAGCTCTCAATGAGGTTCTGGAGAGGGGTCCCGTCAGGTTGATCTGGCCGACCGCCTGGCAGAAGGAGACGCCCGCGCACGACACCGAGCTCAACTGGCTGCCGACGGCCGTCGTCGGCTGTGGCGTCGTCAGGAGCACCCACGCCGTGCCGTTCCACAACTCGCTGAAGGACGACCCCGCCGCGGACTGGCTGTCGCTGTCCCCGACCGCGAGGCACCAGCTGGCGGTGACACAGTCCATGCCGGATGCGCTCGGCACGGGGTTGCTCGTGGTGGCCGCCGGGGTGGCCGCGGTCGTCGCCGTCAGGGTGGTGCCGTTCCACTGGTTCCCGAAGATGGAGTTCGTGCCCCCGACGGTGGCGGTGCCGAGGACCTCGCACGTCGTGGCGGAGACGCAGGAGACCGACGAGAGGGGCGTGCGGCGCTCCCCGCCGGAGGGGCGGCGGTGACGAACGACCACGCTGTGCCGTTCCACGTCTCGGCGACGGAGGGCCCGGTGCCGGACCCCCCACGGCGAGACAGAACGTGGCCCCGACGCACGACACGGATTTCAGGGTGTCACCGGTGGTCGCCGGCGCGTCACGCTCGGCACCACGCTCCACGTCGTGCCGTTCCACTGCTCGATGAGGGTCCCCCCGCCTGTACCGGAGTTCTCCGAGCCGACCGCCACGCAGAAGGTGGAGGTCGTGCAGGACACGTCAGCCAGCACGTTCGAGCCCGACCCCGCGGCGGCGTTGTTGTTCGTCCAGTTCGTGGCGGCCACCGTGGGCGGGCTGGTGATGGTGCTGGCGCCGCCGGCCCGGGCACAAGGGTCCCGCGAAGAGCGCCATCAGCGTGCCGGCCGCGGCAACAAGGAACATCCGGAATGCAGGCATACCGCCCCCTCGTCTTCTCTGGCTTGCTCACGGTCCAGGGTAGGTCGCGACGACGGCGCCGTCGAGCGCTCTTCAGGCAACCGCCGTGACGACGAGCTCCCAGCTGTCGAGCTCGAGCGGACCCCCGCCGCCGGCCCGGAATTCGCACGTCGTGGAACCCGGCCGCCTCGAGCCAGACCACCCATTCGGGCGGCGTGGGGAGCCGGACGAAGTAGGAGGCGCGGCGGACCGGGCGCCCGCCCGGTGGACCGTGCGCTCGATCACCATCCGCCCGCCGATCGGGTCGAAGGTCGAGAGCTCGACCATGGTGTCGTCGCCGCGCTGGACCACCACCGCGTCGGGCGCGGGCGTGAAGTGCCGCACCCCGCCGTCGTGGTGCATGGTGTCGATCGCCACCTTCCCCCTGCTCGCAGGACCCGGTGGAACTCGCGCAAGACCCGTGGCAGTCCGCGTCGTCGTAGTAGCCGAACGAGTTCAGCCAGCAGACCACCGCGTCGAACGGCCCGTCGACCGGGAGGGCGCGGATGTCGCCCTGAGGTAGGTGACGGTGTCCGGCCTGAGCTGCGGATCGGCGCGGGCCTGCTCGAGGTAGGCCGGCGTCAGGTCGACGCCCGTCACGTCCATGCCCGCGGCGGCCAGCCGGCGGGCAATGCGACCGTGGCCGCAGGGCGCATCGAGAATGCGTGCGCCGGCCGGCAGCTCGAGCAGGCCCAGGATCTCGGCCGTGTCGGCATCGGAGTGCTCGTCGTCGATCGACTCCTCGTAGAAGTAGAGGTAGTCGTCGCCGAAGGTTCCCACCATGTCGAACGTCATGCGCCATCATCGCCGCCGCTAGGGTCGCGCCGCATGCCCGGCCCCGAGGACATCTCCTTCGATGCAGCCTCGGCGATCGAAGCGACCGGGACGACGACCTCTTCGAGGCCACCGTCCACCCCCTGTGGTCCGTGGGCGACAAGCCCAACGGCGGCTATCTCCTGGCCCTGCTCGGCGGGCCGCCCGCGTGTGCCGCCCGCCGTGCCGGCGCCCCGGATGGGAGGTCGTGTCCGCCTCCATCACCTACCTCCGCCGCCCGCCCTCGCCCCGGCCACCGTCCGCACCACGGTGCTGCGCAGCGGGCGCACCGCCGCCCACGTGCGCGCCGTGCTCGTCCAGGGCGGCGAGACCTGGTCGACGCGGTGCTCGTCCTGGGCGACCTCCCGGACGAGCCCGCCGTCCGCTACGACGGCACGCCCGCCCTTCCACGCCCCGGACCCCGAGGATGCATCCGCCTCACGCCGCAGACCCCGGCCGGCGTCTACGTCGGGATCCTCGACGTCCTGGACCACGGCTCGATCCGGCCACGCGTCCCGTTCGCCGCCTCTCCGCCGCCGGCGGAACCCCGGCCGAACTCGAGGCTGGACCCGGTTCGCCGACGGCCGGGAGCCCGATCCCTGTCGCTGCTCTTCTTCGCCGACGCCATCCCGCCGGCCACGTTGATGATCGGCTCCACCGGCTGGGTCCCGACGCTGCAGATGTCGGCCTATGTCCGGGCCCGTCCCGCCCCCGGCTGGCTCGGCATCCGCATGACGGCCGGCCTCGTCGCCGACGGGATGGTCGACGAGACGTGCGTGCTGTGGGACAGCCGGGGCCACATGGTGGCGCAGTCCACCCAGCTGGCCCGGCTCCGCTTTCCCGACGAGCTCGGCTGACGGGTGGGCGGCGCTGCCGGCATCAGGCGGCCTTGTCGGCCTGTCCTCGTCGGCATCCTCTTCGTCGTCGGCGTCGTAGCAATCCCACGAGCAGTAGCCCTCGGCCCGCGGCGACACCGGGTGGAACCGGCGACGCGGGCACAGCTCCGTCGTCATGATGGCGCTCTCTCTCGATATGTCGATTGTGTGCATGGTCGTTCCCTCCCGAACTCGTGCCGGCGTCCGAACAAAAAAGAGCCGCTTCCCTGGTGGGAAGCGGCTCCTCGACGTAGGACTGGTTGGAGTCCTCTACGGCGTCGGGGCCACCTCCCCCAGGCTCAGCTTGGGGATCCCGCAAATCTGTACTTCGGACATGGCAAGGCGCGACTGACCCAGGGAGTTGCCCTCCCGCCGGCACCGGTAGAGCCGGCCGTGCGTCGCGTTCTGCTCGGTCATGATCTGCTCAGTATACGAGTGGGTGTGACAACGCCTGGACCACTGGCCGAAAAAACCGGCAGAGTTCATCGGCGTGTCACCGCATCAGGCCGGGCTGGGCGGCCAGGCGGGCGCGCAACTCGGGCTTGACCACCTTGCCCGTGGGATTCCGGGGCAACTCGTCGATGAAGATGAACTGGCGCGGCACCTTGTAGTCGGCCAGGTGCTCGAGGCCGAAGGCGCGCAGCTCCTCGGTGTCGGCCCGGCGCCCGGATGCAGGACGACGAAGGCCACGACGTCCTCGCCGAGCACGGGGTGCGGTGCCCCGACCACGGCGACCTCCTTGACGGCCTCGTGCTGCACCAGCGCGTGCTCCACGTCGGTGGCGTGGACGTTGTTGCCGCCGCGGATGATGACGTCCTTGGAGCGGCCGACGATGTAGAGGTAGCCGTCCGGATCGAGCTTGCCGAGGTCGCCGGTGACGCAGCCAGCCGTCCCGCCACATCTCGGCCGTCGCCTCGGGGTCCTCGAAGTACTCGCGCTGGCGCCCCGGCATCTGCAGGCGCACCTCGCCCACCTCGTCGGCCGGCAGCGGCTGGTCGTGCTCGTCGACGATGCGCACGACCGCCGGCGGGGCGATCTGGCCCACCGACCCCGGGCGCTTCACCGCCTCCCCCTTGGGCATGACGCAGTAGGCCGACCCGGCCTCGGTCATGCCGTAGTTGTTCGACACCAGCGCGTCGGGCATCTTCTCCTGCAGGCGCTCGACCACGTAGGGCGCCAGCGGCGCGCTGCCCACCGAGCACATCTGCACCGACGACAGGTCGGCGTCGGCGAAGCGCGGGTTGTCGATGAGCAGGTGCGCCATGGTGGGCACGAGGAAGACGGCCATGGGGCGCTCGTCCTCGACCACGCGCAGCCAACGCTCGGCGTCGAAGCGGGGCTGGTAGATCACCTGCAGGCCGAGCTTCATGGGCGTGTAGACGAGGGCGATGCCGGCGAAGGTGAAGAGCGGGCTGGCGTGCAGCCAGCCGGCGCCGGTCCAGTTGGGCTCGACCGCGCCGATCATGGAGCCGTTGGAGTGGCGCACGGCCACGCCCTTGGGCCGGCCGGTCGTCCCCGAGGTGTAGAGGATGTCGGCCAGGTCCTCGGACTGGCGCGGGGCCTGGAAGGGCGTGCGGTCGCCGGCGGTGGCCTCGCCCCAGCGAGAGCACCGGGACGTCGGGCGGCGGCGTCCCGGCCTCCGCGCCGGCGTCGATCAGGGCGAGGAGGCGGCTCGCCCCGGCCTCGCCGTCGCTGCTGCAGCAGGTCGCCGTCGGCCACGACGATCGTGGCGCCCGAGTGCTCGAGCATGTGGGCCACCTCGGCCGGGGCCAGCCGGGGGTTCATCGGGACGGCGACTCCGCCGGCGCGGTGGGCAGCGGAGTACGAGATGAGCCAATGCAGCGCCAGCTCGGGCCGCAGATGGATGCCGACGCGGCCGCCGGGCTCGAGACCGGCCTCGAGGAGGCGGCGGGCCATGGCGTTGGCCTGGCCGTCCCACTCGGCGAAGGTCAGGGACCCGACGTCGACCACGGCGAAAGCGGTGCGGTCGCCGAACTCCTCGGCCATGCGGGCCAGATGATCGTCCATCAGCACGGTTGCAGATCCCCCAGAGTTCGGAAAGTTGACGCCGGTGTCAGGTTCGTTGCAGCATGGCCGATGCGCCCGCGGGGGTCAATCCGGGGGCGGCCCCCGCGCCGTGTGACTGCCCGGGGGCGCGGCCGCCGGGGTCCGACCGAGGGAAGAGGAGCATGAGCACGGTCCGGTTCGACCTCCCCACGCCGGAGGGCGACACCATCGCATTTTGGGAGGCGGCCAAGGAGGAGCGCCTCCTCGTGAAGCACTGCCTCGACTGCGACGCCTACTCCTACTATCCGCGGCCGTTCTGCCCGAAGTGCTGGAGCGAGCAGGTCGAGTGGTACCAGGCCAGCGGGAGCCGCGACGCTCTACACGTGGTCGGTGATCTACAGCAACGACATGCCCCCCTTCCGCGACCGGGTGCCCTACGTCGCCGCCATCGTCGACCTGGCCGAGGGGCCGCGCATGATGACCAACGTCGTCGACTGCCCCTTCGACGAGCTGCAGGTGGGCATGCCCCTGCGGGTCACGTTCCAGCCCATCTCCGACGAGTTCACGATTCCCGTCTTCGTACGGGCCTGAGGAGGATGTTCCATGACAGAAGCCAGCGATGCCGTCATTGTCGCCGCCACACGGACACCGATCGGGCGCTCCGGTCGCGCCCTCGCCGGGCTCAAGATCGAGGACATCGGCATGCAGACGGTGGCCGGGGTCATGGCCGCCGCGGGCTTGGCCCCCGAGGACATCGACGACCTGATCCTCGGCGAGGTCCTGCGCGGTGGCGGGTGCACCGCCCGCTACGTGGCCAACGCCCTCGGCCTGCCGCCCGACACGCC
Source organism: uncultured Acidimicrobiaceae bacterium (assembly GCA_963744045.1). Lineage (GTDB taxonomy): Bacteria > Actinomycetota > Acidimicrobiia > Acidimicrobiales > RAAP-2 > Bog-473. The sequence goes on along the minus strand of CAVUSB010000008.1, from coordinate 193,537 downwards.
GGGCGGCGCCGTGCAACGCCAGTGCGCCACCGGGATGATGGCCGTCCAGGAGGCGGCAGCCCACATCCGCTCGGGCATGGCCGACGCGATGATCGCCGGCGGGATCGAATCCATGACCCGCACCCCGCTCCTCTTCGAGAAGTCGCCCCTTCCCTTCGGCGGCGTCCAGCAGTTCATGCCCCCGAGCCACCCGGACTCGGCCGAGGCGCCCAACACCAACATGTTGATCACGGTCGGCGAGAACACCGCTCGCGAGTGCGGCATCACCCGCGAAGAGTCCGACGACTGGTCGTACCACTCCCACATGCGGGCGGTCGCCGCCACCGACGACGGTCGCTTCGCCGAGGAGATCGTGCCGGTGACCGTGCCGGCGGGCCGCGGTGAGACCGTGACCGTCAGCGTGGACGAGCATCCGCGCCGGGACACCACGCCCGAGAAGCTGGCGGCCCTGCGATCGCTCACCGGGCCCGACGGCCAGGTCACCGCCGGCAACTCGTCGGGCATCGCTGACGGGGGTGCCGCCCTGGTCGTGGTCTCGCGCGCCTACGCCGAGGCCCACCAGATGGAGCCGCTGGCGACGGTGCGGTCGTGGAACTCCTGCGGCATTGAGCCGGCCCGCACCGGGTTGGCGCCCACCATCTGCGTGCCCCGAGCCCTGAACCGGGCCGGGCTCAGCGAGTCCGACGTCGACCTGGTCGAGATCAACGAGGCCTTCGCCACCATGGCGGTGGCCTGCTCGCGCAAGCTCGGCTTCCCGCACGACATCGTCAACGTCAACGGCGGTGGCGTCGGGCTGGGGCACCCGGTGGGTGCCTCCGGAGCCCGCATTCTGGTCACGCTGATCCACGAGCTGCGCCGGCGGGGCGGCGGTATCGGGGTCGGGTCCCTGTGCGCCGGCGGTGGCATGGGCTCGGCGACGGTGCTCGAGGTGCACGCGCCGGCCTGATCGGGTCAGTAGTGGCGCAGTTCGACCAGGTGGCCGTTGGGATCGAACAGGTAGAGGGTCGGGCCGAGCCCGCGCGCGCCGGCCTCCTCCCCCGGACCCTGCATGTTGCCCACGTCGTGGAACGAGTCCCCGAAGGGCAGTTCGGCCGCCCGCACCCGGGCAAACGCGGCGTCGAAGTCCTCCGGTGAAAGGGCGAAGGCCAGGTGGTGGCCGCCTTCGGTGCCCCAGGGGGCGAGCTGCAGCGTCGTCTCGGGGCTGACCCGGATGACCGAGAACGGGCCGTCCTCGCCGTCGTAGCCGAACCCCATGATGTCGGTGTAGAAGCGGACGCTGGCCGCACGGTCGTTCACCGTCAGGATGAGATGGTCCAGCGTCACCACGGTGACGAAGGCTATTCCTCTTCCGCCGTCGTCTCCTTGTCCGACGTCGTCTCCTTGTCCGCTGTCGTCGACGGAGCGGGCGGTTCGCCGCACAGGTTCGTACGAGAGCGGCACCACTCCCACAGCTGCGCCCCTTCTGTCGCGCCGGGGCCCCGGACCGTCCAGGGCACGTGGTGCTCGCTCCGCCGGCGCCGGTCGTGGAAGAACCCCTCCACCAGCGGATCCCTCAGGTCGCGGCGCCTGGCCTCGCCGGCGGCCAACCAGACCACGGTGTCGGCCCCCTGCGCGGGCGTCCGCAGCAACGGGCCCAGCTTGGCAAACGAGGGCAGCCCGCTGGCCAGCCCCGGCGTGTCCACCCAGCCGGGGTGCGCGGCGTAGCTGGCGACGCCGTCCCGGCCCCAGCGCCGGGCCCACTCGTGCGACAGCACGACCTGCGCCCGCTTGGCCCGCGCGTAGGCCGTCGTCCCCCGGTACTCCTCCCGGGGCATTTCCAGCCGGGAGAGGTCGAACGGCTGGGTGTACATGCCGCCGGAAGACAGCGTCACGATGTTGGCGTCGCCGGATCGGCGCAGCAGCGGACTGAGCCGCCACGTCAGGCGGAAGGGCGCCAGCACCGCCGTGGCCACCGTCAACTCGCCACCGTCGGGCGTGCTGTTGTATGTCGAGAAGAGCGCACCCGCCGCGTGGACGAGCCCGTCGATGCGTTCGTGTCGCGTGGCGACGAGCGCCGCGAAGGCGTCGACCGCGTCGGCATCGACGATGTCGAGGACGGCCGGCTCGACGCTCGCCCCCGCTCCGCAGGCGCGAGCAGCCCAAGCGGCCTCCTCGGTCCGCCTCTTGTTCCGACCGACGAGCCACACCGAGGCGCCGAGCCGCGCCAGCTCGAGCGAAGCCGCCCGGCCGATCCCCGACGAGGCGCCCGTCACGATGACGACGCGCCCCGTGAGGTCGGACGGCGGACGCCACTGCTCCAGGCGGCTCCGCACGAGGAAGCCGGCCCGACTGAAACTGCCGACGACGCTCGCCTCGAGTGCGGTGTCGACCGCACGGGCCGAGCCGCGTCTGTGTCACGCCAGCGTGCGGCGCAACCCGGCGGACGCCCGGTCTGCCATGCGCGGCGAAGGCACGGTCGATGAGGGGAGCCACCAGGCGCAGCACGCCCCGCCCCTCGAGCACCGCCGCGTAGCGGACCCGGGAGCCCGGACCCGCCCACTCCACGGTGATGGTGTCCGTCGAGACGATCCCGGCGCGCCGCGCCTGGAGGACCACTCGACGGGGACGGTCGATATCGACCACGCGGTAGTCGAACGGCACGACCCGGCCCGCGATCCGCACGGCGAGCCGGTACACCGAACCCACGTCGGCGGGGCCCTGGCTCAGCGACTCTCCCTCGGTCACCCCGGGATCCCACTCGCGGGCGTTGGAGAAGGTCGAAAGGTACTCGAAGACCTCCTCTTGCTCCCAGGTGGAGTCGATCTCCGTGCGGTACGTCGCCATGCATCTCCTCGTGCTCGGCCGGGTGGCCGATCTTTCCGCTAGTTTAGTGCTAAATCTAACAGCTTCGGAAGGACGACCTTGCGCATCGGCATCATCGGAAGCGGTATCGCCGGCATGACCGCGGCGCATCTCCTGCAGCACCGCCACGAGGTGCACCTCTTCGAGGCCGACGACCGGCCCGGCGGGCACGCGCACACCGTGACCGTCGACCTCCCCGGGGGACCGGTCGCCGCCGACACGGGCTTCCTGGTCTACAACGAGCACACCTATCCCCTCTTCACCCGGCTCCTGGCGGACCTCGGCGTCGCGACCCACCCGAGCGATATGAGCTTCAGCCTGACGGACCTGCGATGCGGCCTCGAGTGGCGTGGCACGTCGCTGTCGACCGTCTTCGCCCAGCGCCGCAACGTGGCCAGGCCCGCCTTCTTGGCCATGCTCGCGGACGTGGTCCGGTTCAACCGACTGGCGTCCACCGTCCTGGCAGAGCCGGCCGAAGGCGCCGGGACGGGCACACTGGCGGACCTGCTGGCCCGCCGCCGCTGGTCGCAGGGCTTTCTCGACTGGTACCTGATCCCTCTCGGATCGGCGATCTGGTCGGCGGACCCCGCGACCTTCACGCAGATACCGGCCCGGACATTCGTCGAGTTCTTCAGCCGTCACGGGCTGCTCGGTCCCGGCGAGCAGCCCTCGTGGCGGACGGTCACCGGTGGCTCGGCGCGCTACGTCGAGTCGATTCTCAAGCCGCTGCAGAAAGCAGGGCAGGCTGCACGTGCGCTCCGGGGTGACCAAGTTGCGCCGCCAGCAGCGGGGCGTCGAGCTCCTGACGGCGGGAGGCCCGACCATGTTCGACCATGTCGTCGTCGCCACGCACAGCGACCAGGCCCTGGCGCTCCTGGGCGACCCGACACCCGAGGAGCGTCGCGTGCTCGGCGCCTTCCGTTACCAACCCAACCGGGCCACCCTCCACACCGACACGACGTTGCTGCCCGCCAATCACCGGGCGTGGGCGTCGTGGAACTACGTGCGCCCGCGGGGAACGCCTGACGGCGCCACCCTGACGTACTACCTGAACCGGCTGCAGGGCTTGCGGTCGGAGCAACCGGTTCTGGTGACGCTCAACCGGGACGAGGCCATCGATCCCCGCCATGTCGTCGCCCGGTTCGACTACTCGCATCCGATCATCGACCAGGATGCGGTCGACGCCCAATCCGGACCAGCGCGCCCTGAGCGCCGGGACGGTCTCGTACTGCGGCGCCTACTGGGGCTTCGGGTTCCACGAGGACGGTGTCCGGAGCGCGCTGGCGGTCTGCGAGCGATTGGGCGGGAGGATGTGAGGACGATCTCCCCTCCGGCGCTCCGCAGCGCACTCTACGAAGGCACGGTGACGCACCGACGCGCCGAGCCTGAGCCATCGGTTCACGTCCAAGGTGGCACTGCCCCTCCTCTTCCTCGACGAACTGGCCGGACGAAGAAGCGCCCATCCCCTGGTCGACTTCGATCCGTCCGAGCACCGGCGCGCGTGGCCCGCCGCCATCCGGTTCCACCGCGCCGACTACCTGCCATCTGGTGCCGCCACGGTGCAGGGTGCTGTCGCCGAGGCTGTCGCGGCCGCCGGGGGCTCGGTCCAGGGTCCGGTGGCGATGCTGGGCCACGTCCGCACCTGGGGCTGGCTCTTCAACCCTCTCACGCTGTTCTACTGCTTCGACCCGTCGGGGCGGCAGGTCGAGTGGACGGTGCTCGAGGTGTCCAACACGCCGTGGCACGAGCGCCACGCCTACGTCGTCGGACCACCGGGGGCGCACACCTTCGAGAAGGCCCTGCACGTCTCGCCCTTCTTGCCGGCGCAGGCCACCTACACCCTGCGCTACTCCGCCCCCGGGGAGAGCATCAGGGTCAGCCTCGACGTTGCGACGCCGCCCTCGTCCACCGAGCGGGCGGACGAACCGGACCCTGTCACCCCGGCACCAGGGCTGTCCGCCTCCATGGTCCTGCGGCGCAGCCCGCTCGATCGGGCCGGGCTGGCCCGGTTGCTGTGGGCGTACCCGCTGATGACGACTCGGGTCTCGAGCGGCATTTACACGCAGGCAGCGCGACTCGCGGCACGCGGGACCCCGTTCCACCGGCACCCCGCTCGGGGGGACACCGCGTCTGCCCCCTCCGGTGAGGAGAGAGTGGGCAGCGGGTATAGGAACAGAGGATGAGCCGGACGAGTGCCTCCCTGCTCCTGAGCCTGGCCCGGCGCGGAGCGCGACAGCGGTCCGGCACCTTGCGCTTCGAGGGCAGCGGTGTACCCGGGCCGAGACCGGTCGTGACCGGGTCCGGAGATCCGGACGTCACCATCGTGGTCCACGACCCGCGAGCATGGTCCGCCACGTTGCGCGGCGGCTCGACCGGTCTCGCCGAGAGCTACATCGCCGGCTGGTGGGATACGGACGACCTCACCGCGGTCGTGCGCCTCGCCTTTCGCCGAACCACGGCGCTCCGGCAGTTCATGGACTCGACGGCGCGCCGGACCGGCGGGCTGCTCGCCGGCATGCAGCGGTTCCGAGCACCGAGCAAGCACAGGGATCGCGAGAACATCGCGGCCCATTACGACCTCTCCAACGACTTCTTCGCGCTCATGCTGGACCCGACGATGGCCTACTCGTGCGCCTATTTCGCGGATGACGGTGCGAGCCTCGAAGCGGCCCAGGTGGCCAAATTCGAGATGATCGCCGGCAAGCTGCAGCTCGGTCAGACAGACCATGTGATCGAGATCGGGTCCGGCTGGGGCGGGTTCGCGCTGCATGCCGCCGAAGAGCACGGTTGTCGCGTGACCACGACGACCATCTCCGAAGCCCAGCGATCACTCGTGGAGAAGCGCGTGGCGCAACATGGCCTCGTCGACCGCGTGACCGTGCTCGGCTCGGACTACCGCGATCTGGAGGGCCGCTATGACGCCCTCGTTTCGATTGAGATGATTGAGGCGGTCGACTGGCGACGCCACGATGAATTCTTCGCCACATGCGCCCGGCTCCTCAGCGACCGGGGTCGGATGGCGTTGCAGGCCATCACGATCGCCGACGGCAGCTACGAGCGGGCAAAGCTCCACGACGACTTCATACGAACCATGGTGTTCCCCGGCGGCTGCCTGCCTTCGGTCAGCGCCATTGCAGCTTCGGTAGCCCGCACGTCGGACCTGCGGATCGTCGACCTGGAGGACATCGGCCCGCACTACGCCGAGACCCTTCGGCGCTGGCGGGCCAACCTGGAGGCCCAGCGCCCAGCCGTCGAACGACTCGGCTTCGACGAGCGATTCTGGCGGTTCTGGACCCTCTATCTCTGCTATTGCGAGGCGGCGTTCATGGAGCGCCACGTCTCCGACGTGCAGCTGGTGCTGGCCCGGCCCGGGGCGCCGACGCAACGGCTGGGTCACCCCGCGTAGAGCCGGGGATCAACGCGGGGCGCGATCGAGGCCGTCGATCAGCTGACCGAGGCCGCGTGCGTCGCCACCACTCCAGCCCGCTCCCAGACGGGTCGCGTGCTCCTCGCCGGCAATGGCCGCACCGCCCACGAGCACGGGCAGGCCCGGGCTCACGTCGTGCACGGCTCGCACGATTTCCCGCACCGCTGCGTCATGGTTTCCCGCGGTCACAGCGACCGCCACGGCCAGTGGCCGCTGCACCTTGGCGACGGCACTGCCGAACGCCACCTCCGGGACATCGGCACCGAGGTCGACGACCTCGTAGCCGCGGCCACGCAAGACGTTCGCAGCCATGGCGGTCGGGAGCCCGTGCAGCTCGTGCGGTGGTGTTCCGAGGATCACGCTGCCACGCTTGGGTCCCCGCGCCGTGAAGCGGGCTCCCAGTCGGGCCACCACCCGCGTGGCCACGCCCGATGCCCGGTGCTCGTCGTCGACGGTGTAGTCACCGGCCTGCCAGCGGTGGCCGACCGATCGCATCGCTTCGCCCAGCCCGTCCAGCAGGATCTCGTCGGGATCGGACCCCGAACCCAGCCGGCCTTCGACAATCGTCCAGGCCCCCGCCTCGTCACCCGCGACGAGACGGTCCTCCAGGCGGCGCGCCGTCGCTGCCCGAGAGGCCCGTCGGGTCTCCGTGCGCGGGCGTCCCGCCACGACGCTCCCCGCAGCAGCCGCTGGGAGGTCGCGGGGGTCGACCCACCACTGCGAACCAATCCGGGTCGCCGGAAGGCGGCCTGTCCGCACGTAGCGGTAGGCCGTCATGTAGTGCACGCCCAGCCGGTCCGCGGCCTCCTGCAACCCGAGCAGGCCGGCAGCGGAGCGCTCGGGGAAAACCGGGGTGCTGGCCATTTACTAGTAAATCCTAGCTCGGCCGATCGCCGGCTACTCCTTGTCGTCGCCTCCCTCGGCCATATGGTCCTTGATGGCGTTGACAACCGTGGGGTCGAGCAGCGTCGTGACGTCACCCAGCGGCCTGTCGTCGGCGACGTCGCGCAGGAGCCGGCGCATGATCTTCCCGCTGCGGGTCTTGGGCAGCTCGGGCGTCAGCAGGATCTGGCGCGGCTTGGCGATCGGGCCGATTTCGTGCGCCACGTGGTCACGCAGCTGCGCCACCAGCCGCTCGCCCGCTTCCCCGTCGACGTCGCTCGCCCCCTTGAGGGTGACGAAGGCCACGATTGCTTGGCCGGTGGTGGCGTCGTTGGCGCCAACGACTGCGGCCTCGGCCACGGCGGGGTGGCTGACGAGCGCGTGCTCGACCTCGGTCGTCGAGATGCGGTGCCCCGAAATGTTCATGACATCGTCGACGCGGCCCAGCAACCACAGGTCCCCGTCCTCGTCACGCTTGGCACCGTCACCGGCGAAGTACCGGCCAGGAAACCGCGCCCAATAGGTCTCGACGAACCGCTCGTCGTCGCCGTAGATACCGCGCGTCATACCGGGCCAGGGCTCGGTGATCACGAGGTACCCGCCCTCGCCGTTCCCCACGGAGTTCCCGTCGTTGTCGATCACGTCGGCGCTGATGCCGGGGAACGGCGTCATGGCCGCCCCCGGTTTGGTGGCGGAGATCCCGGGGAGTGGCGTGATCAGGATGCCACCGGTCTCGGTCTGCCACCAGGTGTCGACGACGGGACAACGGTCTCCACCGATATGGGAGCGGTACCAGATCCAGGCCTCGGGATTGATGGGCTCCCCCACCGATCCGAGGAGGCGCAGGCTCGTCAGGTCGTGGGCGGCCGGCAGGTCCTCCCCCCACTTCATGAAGGTCCGGATGGTGGTCGGCGCGGTGTACAAGATGTTGACCTTGTATTTCTCAATGATCTGCCACCAGCGGTCGCGCGCCGGAGTGTCGGGGGTGCCCTCGTACATGACCGAGGTCGTCGCGTTGGCCAGCGGGCCGTAGACGATGTAGCTGTGCCCGGTCACCCAGCCGATGTCCGCGGCCGTCCAGAACACGTCCGTCTCGGGCTTGATGTCGAAGATGAGCCGGTGCGTGGCCGAGACATGGGTGAGGTAGCCGCCGCTGGTGTGCAAAATACCCTTGGGCTTCGCCGTCGTGCCGCTGGTGTACATGATGTAGAGCGGCTGCTCGGCGTCGAACGCCTCGGCCTCGTGCGTCTCGGGCTGGCGCGGCACCAGGTCGTCCCACCAGACGTCGCGGCCCTCGTGCCAGGCCACGTCCTGGCCGGTGCGGCGCACGACCAGGACGTGACGCACATCGGGGCACTCCTGCAGCGCCTCGTCGACCGCAGGCTTGAGGGCGGCCGCGGCGCCGCGGCGATACCCGCCGTCAGCGGTGATCACGAAGTGGGCGTCGCAGTCGAGGATCCGACCCCGCAGCGCGTCGGCGGAGAACCCTCCGAAGACCACCGTGTGCGGGGCGCCCAAGCGGGCACAGGCCAACATGGCCACCACGGTCTCGGGGATCATCGGCATGTAGATCGCGACCTTGTCCCCGGCGCGCACGCCGAGCTCCGCGAGGCCGTTGGCGGCCTGACTCACCAAGGTGAGCAGGTTCGCGTAGGTGATCGTCCGCGTGTCACCGGGCTCGCCCTCCCAGTGGAAGGCGACGCGCGCACCGAGGCCGGCCGCAACGTGTCGGTCGACGCAGTTGACGGCCACGTTGAGCTTGCCGCCGACGAACCACTTGGCGAACGGCAGGTTCCACTCCAGCACTTCCGTCCACGGGGTGTCCCACGTCAGGCGCTTGGCCTGGGACGCCCAGAAGGCGAGGGGATCGGACTCGGCCTCGGCGTAAATGCCGGGCTGCGCGTTGGCCTGCTTGGCGAACTCCTCCGACGGAGGGAAGGTCCTGGTCTCGTGGAGCAGGGCAGACAGCCCCTCCTCTCGGATCTCGCTCACCACAGCCTCCATTCGTGCCGACATTGCGCGGACGCCATCATTACCTATGCCGCTCGATTCAGCTGCAACGGTTCGCCCGTGGGGAGGACCTTTCGCCCACCCATACCGTTGATGACGCCGGCGGCAGAGGCATACCAGGCGGCCGCAGCCGTCACGATGCCGGCGATGCCACCGGCCTTCACCATGTTTGTGCTGTTGGAGAAGTGCCCTATGGCCAGCAGGATGAAGGTGACCTCAAGGGTCAAGAAGACGGCGAACACGGCCCGACTGACGAACAGGCTCCACAGCAGCATGTAGGTGTTGAAAATCACGAAGGCGACCGAAATCCATCCCAGGTCGTTGCTGAGTTCGACGGCCGTCGGCTTGAACTCGGGGACGACCCAGAAGAAGTAGACGGCGACGCCGACCCAGAAGGCGCCATAGGTGGAGAACGCGGTGGCGCCGAAGACATTGCGGTTACGGAACTCCCACATGCCGGCCAGCAGCTGGGCGAGGCCGCCGTAGGCCAAGGCGAAGCCGAGGAACGCGACGGTGCCCTTCGTCCATCCCGCGTTGAAGGCCGAGAGCAGGAAGGTGGTGAGGGCAAAGGCGGCCAGCCCCAGAGGAGCCGGGTCCGCGATGGCCGGCACCTCCTTGATGGCCACTTCCTGCAGCGACAGCACCGACGATTGTGCGCCGTTGTGCAGCGGCTGTTGCGCAGTGTCGTCCTTGATTGCCATGACGTCAGCACCTCCTTGGTCAGGCGTGGTGGGACACAGCCCCCACGTGTTCAGTGGTGGGACGAGCGGCCGGTCACCAGCGAGAGCAGCCGTCTGGACGACAACCCCCCGAGCGGCGCAGCCGCCTTCTTCGCGTCCCCCCAACAGACGGGACGACCTCATTGTGCGAAGCGGTACTCCGCCAGTGCAATGGGCCGTCGGCGAAGTGACCCATTCATGCGGCAAGCGGTCGTCCCGACACGACGAACGGCGGTCGTGGCTCAGATGCCTCGAGCGACCGCAAAGCGCACGCATTGCAACGGGGGCGATATGGCACACTTCTCTCTAAGGGGCACTGAAAAAGACCGCCGGATGGATGCGTGCCTTCTCGGCGGCAAGGGGGCCGATGAAGGAGGCGCTGTGGATCGCCCTCGTGGGCGTCGTGGTCGTGATCGTGATCGCGATCCGCTTCGCGGTACGTGCCGAGCGCCGGCTCGGCACGCCGACGCAGCGGGCATCACTGGCGACGCTCCATACGGCGAACCTGGCGGCACCCGCGCTCCGAACCGGTCTCAACAAGGGATCGGCGGAGCGATCGATACCCCACCTGCGCCAGCTGATCGGCACGACGGGCGTTGCCATCGCCGACACCTTCGGGATCCTGGCGGCCGAAGGCATGGACGCAGTGCATTGCGCGCTGGTCGAGTCGTCGGTGCAGATGGCGGTTTCGAGCGGCCGGCCACAGGTCCTCTCCCCCCACGACCTGGCGTGCGAATTCGCGGGGACCTGCTTCCTCCAAGGCGGTGTCGTCGTGCCCATCACGACCGACGACGTCGTGGTCGGAGCGATCGTCGCCGTTGACTCGTCCGCTCCGGCCAGCCTGCTCCGACTGAGCGGGGAAGTGGCCGAATTCGTCTCGACCCAGCTCCAACTGGCTGAGCTCGACCGTTCACGCCGGCGCGCCGTCCAGTTCGAGCTGCGCTTCCTGCGCGCACAGATCTCGCCGCACTTCATCTACAACGCGTTGACGGCAATCGAGTCCTTCGTCCGTTCCGACCCTGACAGAGCCCGGGAGCTCTTGGTGCAGTTCGCAGACTTCATCCGCTACAGCTTCCGCAGCCATGGGCAGTTCGTGACAATGGCCGAGGAGATCCGCCTGGTCGACACCTACCTCGACCTGGAACGGGCCCGCTTCGGCGACCGGCTCGAGGTCACCCTCCGGGTCGCGCCCGAAGTGTTGAGCGTCATGCTCCCGCCCTTCGTGCTGCAGCCACTGGTCGAGAACGCTGTCCACCACGGGCTGGAGCCGAGCAGCAGTCCGGGCCACCTCGAGATCACCATCATGGACGCCGACAACGAGGCCGAGATTTCGGTCGAGGACGATGGCGTCGGCGCGGAACCGGGCCAGATCCGGCGCGCCCTGACCGGCACCAACGACGACGAGGGCGTCGGCCTGCACAACGTGGACGAGCGGCTGCGCACCGTCTTCGGCGACGAGTCCCGCCTCACGATCGAGACCGCGCCCGGAGCGGGCACCAGGGTGACCGTCCGCATCCCGAAGTTCCACGTCGGAGTCATGTCGTGACGACCGGTTTGAGCGTGCTCGCGGTCGACGACGAGGCACCCGCACTCGACGAGCTCGTCTACCTGCTGCGGAACTCGGCGGAGGCCTCCCACGTGCGGGCGGTCAGCTCCGCCACCGATGCGCTGCACCACCTCCACGACGAGCACTTCGACGTGGTCCTCCTCGACATCGCCATGCCGGGGATGGACGGACTCGAGCTGGCACGAGTGGTCGCACAGTTCTCGCACCCGCCGGCGATCGTCTTCGTGACGGCCCACGAGGAGCACGCGCTGGCCGCCTTCGACGTGGGCGGTTCGGGGTACCTGCTCAAGCCCGTCACCCAAGAGCGTCTCGTGACCGCTTTACGCCGGGCGGCGCCGCCGCGCCAAGAAGACCACCCCGACGATGGGGCGCTCGAGACCATTCCGGTGGAGATCGGCACCTTGACAAAAATGGTCTCGCGCGACGAGGTCTCGTGGGCAGAGTCCTCGGGCGACTACGTGCGCCTCCACCTGCGCGACGGGACGCAGCATCTGGTCCGGCTGCCCATGTCGCTCCTCGAAGAGCACTGGCGCGACCACGGATTCGCCCGGATCCACCGCAGCTACCTCGTATCGCTGCGCGAGATCCGCGAGGTCCGGACGTCGCAGGGCCACACGGTCGTCGGCCTCGGCGCCTTCGATCTCCCCGTCAGCCGCCGCCATTCCAAGGAGCTCCGGGACAGGCTCGTGCGCCACGCGCGGCGATCGACCGCCTCGTGAGCGCAGGGCCGGCGTCCGGCCGCGAGGTCGTGCGCAGCCAGGCGCGGCGACCCGGAGGGCGGGCCAGCTCCCCCGCGCTCGACGACCTGTACGAGGCGGACGCCTACGGGCGGGAGCTATTGGCGTCGCTCATGCGAGCGCAGGGCGGTGCATGCCTCACCGTGCTGCTGCCGGCCGTGGCCCTCCTTGCGCTCTATCCGCTCCTCACCGCTCTCTTCCCATGGCTGGCCACGGCCCAGCTCTTGGGGCTGCCCCTCACGCTGCTGATACTGGGCGGCGGGATCTACCCGCCGCTCGTCCTCCTCGGGTACTGGTACGTACGCCGAGCCGAACGGCTGGAGCAGCAATTCGTCGAGCTCCTCAAGGAACAATGACCGAGCCGGCCTCCATCATCGCCATCGTCGCGGTGACGGCCATCACCGCGATCATCGGCGCCCGCGGCGTACGCGTGGCCCGCACCCCGGCCGACTTCCTGGTCGCGGCCCGGCAGGTGCCCGCCACGCTGAACGCGTCCGCCATCTCCGGGGAATACCTGTCCGCCGCGTCCTTCCTGGGGGTGGCCGGCCTGGCCATGCTCGAGGGCCTCGGCGCGCTCTGGTACGCCGTCGGCTACGCGGCGGGATACCTGGTCCTGCTGGCCGCGGTGGCCGCTCCGCTGCGCCGATTCGGCGCCTACACCATTCCCGACTTCGCCGAGGGACGCCTGGGCTCCCCCGCGCTGCGCCGCGCCGCCACGGCGACCGTGATCCTGATCTGCGGGTTCTACCTGCTCCCGCAGCTCAAGGGGGCCGGCGTCACCCTGCAGGTTGCCGTGGGCGTACCGGTCTGGGTCGGCGTTGTCGTGCTGGGCGGCATCGTGACCCTCGGTATCGCCAGTGGTGGCATGAAGGGGATCACCTTCGTGCAGGCGTTCCAGTACTGGCTCAAGATCGTCGCCATCGCAGTGCCCGCGCTGATCCTCCTGGCATTCGTCCAGCATCCGCCGGTGTCGACAGTGACCGGGGCCGCACCCCCGACCTTCGTGCACCGGACAGCGGTGCAGTTCCCGCAGTCCGAGGTGATCTCCGTGACGACAGCCGTCCGCATCGAGGCGTCCGGCAACGTGGACGGTACGCGGCGGCATGGGCCGATCGATCTGCGCGAGGGACGTCACACCGTCGGCGCCGGCGCCACGCTCACGTTCCCTGCGGGGTCGCACGCACCGCATGTCGAGGACAATCCGATCATGACCGGAGCGGCCTGGACCTCGCCGCTCCTACAGCTGGGGGGACGACCGGACCACGCGCTGGCGGCGACGTACGGGGTCCTCCTGGCGACCGTGCTGGGAGCGATGGGGCTCCCCCACATTCTGGTCCGCTTCTACACCAACCGCGACGGGCAGGCGGCCCGTCGCACCACCGCGTTCGTACTCTTGCTGCTCGGATGTTTCTACGTCTTCCCGGCGGTCTTCGCCGTGCTCGGGCGGATGGAGGCGCCCGGCCTCTACACGTCGGGCCAGACCGATTCGGTGGTGCTGGTCCTGCCCCGCATGATGTCTGCAGGCAGCCTGGGCATCGTCCTCGGAGCTCTCGTCGCCGCCGGGGCCTTCGCCGCCTTCCTCTCGACCTCGTCGGGGTTGCTGATCAGCATGTCCGGCGCGCTGTCGCACGACATCATGGGAGGCGGGGTCAGGGCATTCCGCGTTTCGGCCATCGCCATCGGCATGGTGATGACGGCCCTCGGTCTCGCGGTCCTCAACATCTCCATCAACGTGCTCGTCGGATGGGCGTTCGCCATCGCCGCCTCCACGTTCTGCCCGCTCCTGCTCCTCGGGATCTGGTGGCGCCGCTTCACCTGGATCGGCGCCATCGGTGGGCTGGTCCTCGGTGGACTCGCTTCGTCCATTGCGGTCCTTCTGACCATGGTGGGAGTCGGCTCCTCGGGGTGGCCCGCCGTCCTGCTCGGCGAACCCGCGATCTGGACGGTGCCGCTCGCATTCGCGACGATGATCGTGCTCTCGCTCGCCACACCCCGCTCCGTTCCGGCCGATGTGACGCAACAGCTGCTGGCGCTCCATCTGCCCGAGCGGGTCCGCCTGCGGTCAACCGCAGAGCGGGGGCTCGTCGCTCAGCCCGGCTCCTGACGGAGCTCGAAGCCCTCGAAGACGAAGGCCGGCGTCACCGTCGCCCCCACCAGCGCATAGCGCCCGAGCAGGCGCGCCGATTGCCAGACGCCGGCGTCGACGACGACCTGGGGCGACTGCCCGGACGACACGTCGGGCCCGAGGACCTGGACGTCGCTCCGCCCATCGGGCCACTCGCGACGCAGCTCGAGAGGATCGCCGTCGTAGAAGTGCCACAGCTCGGTCGCGTCCACCCGGTGCGGCGCGGAGACCTCGCCCTCCAGGAGGAGGTAGTAGATGGCGCTGCCCGCGGGACGTCCGCCGTCTTCCGCGTCGGCCACCCAGGTGCGGCGATACCAGCCGCCCTCGGGATGCGGCACGAGGTGGAGGGCGGCGATCAGCGACTCGCCGGGGCGCATCCGATCAGCGGGTACCGACGCCCAGGCTGGCGGCGACGGCGAGGGAGTGCGCGGCAGCGCCCCCGAGGAGCGCAGCATCAGTGGCGGCTCTCTTGACGAAAAGATGGCAGTCGTGTTCCCACGTGAACCCGATGCCTCCGAAGGACTGGATCGATTCGCGACCGACGAAGCTCTGGCAGTCGTCGGCCGCCGCCTTGGCCATGGAGACGGCGGCGGCCCGGTCCGGCGTGTCCTCGCTGATGGACGCGACGGCGAAGTAGCAGAGGGCGCGGGCCCGCTCGATGGAAATGAACATGTTGCTCATTTTGTGCTTGATCGCCTGGAAGGAGCCGATGGGGACGCCGAACTGCTTGCGCTCCTTGACGTAGGACAACAGCAGCTGAAAGAGGGCGTCGCTGGTACCGACCGTCTCGAGCGCGAGCCCGACCGTCGCTTCCTGGAGGGCGCGGGCAATCCCGCGTGTCGACGCCGCGCTGCCGGGCTCGCCCAGGGCACGGTCATGCGGGACGAAGAGGCGCTCGAGGGTCGCATCGGCGAGGGGTCGGCTCGCATCGAGCGAATGGACCCGAGTCAGGCCGGCCTCCGCTGCGGGGACGACGAACGCGCCCATGCCGGCTCCGGCGCGGGCGACGACGACGACCTCCGTGGTGCCCTCGGCAGCAAGGACGCCGAGCTTGACACCCGTGAGCAGCCAGCCGCCCTCGGCCGGTTCGGCAATCATGGTGACGTCCTCCAACGCCCAGGCGCGCGGATGGTCGGAGAGCGCCACCGTCCCGGCGATGGCGCCGGAGGCCACCTCCGAGAGGAAGCGCTGCTGCTGCTCGGGCGTGCCGACTTCGCGCACCATGGGGGCGAACTGCGTGACGGTGGCCAGGAGCGGCCCGGGGGCGATGGCCCGGCCCGCCTCCTCGACGACGACGGCCGTCTCAATGATGGTCAGGCCGATGCCGCCGTACTCCTCGGGAACGGCGAGGGCGGGCCAGTCGAGGGCGACCATGGAGCCCCACAGCTTCTCGGGCGCCTCGCCGGTCTCGACGACGGCGCGCACGACATCGACGGGGCATTCCTTCTCGAGGAACGAGCGGACGGAAGAACGCAGTTCTTCCTGCTCAGCCGTGAACTCGAGCTCCACCGCACTCCCTTCCCGGCGTTGCCGGTCGTCTCGCGCCTTCCCGGGGCGCCGCCAGATCGGCGCGAGTGTACCTGACGCCCCTGTCAGGCTCGGTGGCCCGTGCTACCTTCACCACGCCCCGTTTTCTGGGAAGGACGTGGTTGGGTGTGCCCTTGGGGGGTCGCCGGTCCGAGGCGCAAGCCCCGGACCGGCGGCGCGGGGGGCTTGCTGCAGACAGGTCGCCAGGCCTCCCTGAGGCGTGAGTCCGCTCGCCTACACTCTGCGGTGCGCCTCTAGCTCAACGGCAGAGCAACGGACTCTTAATCCGCAGGTTTCGGGTTCGAATCCCGAGGGGCGCACGAAGTGTGCTTGACCCCGTTTGGGCGACAGCGGTTATAAGAGTTGGGTCGTGAGCTACCAGGAGGTAGTCATGCCCAAGCGATACCCAGCAGAGTTCCGCAGGGCGGTCTGTATCCGTCTCGTCGCCGGCGAGAAGGTCACCGCGCTCTCCAAAGAGCTCGGCGTCTCATTGGCCACGCTGCATCTGTGGAAGCGCCAGGCCCTGATCGACGCCGGTCGCGCCGAGGGCATCAAGAGCCTCGAGGCTGACGAGCTGGCCCAGGCCCTCAAGACCATTGCCGAGCTCGAAGCCGAGCTCGAGATCACCAGGGCTGCGGTCGGTCTGTTCAACGGCGCCGGGGCGCTGCGATCCACTCGCGCCACGAGGCGGGCGTCCCTCGCCTTCGAGCGGGGGCGCCCGCCTCGACGGCACGCATGACCCGGATCGTCGACGGACGCGTCATCGGCACGGACGCAACGGCCACAGCCCTACGAGATTGGATTCTCGGGCTTTCGTGCTTGGATGACTGAACCGGCAGAGAGTCTCGTTCCGTGCGATTGCGAGTGGGCGCGAACGCGGGTGAGCACTATTGGATGTGGCCTCGCCTACCACAGTGGCCAGAGGACCTGGGAACCCAAATCGCGAGGGGATGCCCAAGAATGGCTCGACGCACGAGGACGGCAGCGGGGGTGCCGTAGAGCGGGAGGCGTGCGAGTTTCTACTCGTTCAACCGCACCTCCCAAAGCCCCCGACTGGTCCGGGCGGCCCGAAAACCTCGCCGTTCGTTCAGCAACCGGACGTGACGGACTCGGCTCGTACACTCCTTGTATGTCGGATTACGAGTGGATGGTGAAGCTGGCGGCAAAGGGGATGGCCGAGCGCGACAACCATCTAATGCCCAAGTCCGTCACGACGCCCGAAGAGTTCTACGAAATCATGGCCCGCACGGCGCTTGACGCCATTGGACTTCAGACACTCCTTGAAGAGTTAGCACGAGCAGAGCAAGAGCTGAAACATGCTGACGAAAAATCAACCCATGGCATCAATGCAGATACCGCCACGATACTGCCGGAGGAGCCGCCTGACCCTCCCCAATACGGGCTGGATGTGCCTCCGGTGATGCGCATCGGATACGAGGCGCGCGATCTTGACACGCCGGACCGACATGAACACGAAACGAGAAAGGTCGAGAACGCTCGCCTCCGCAGCAAAATGAACGGTAGTGAATGATCACCTGTCCTCATCGCGCTGCGCGGTGGCATTTCACTCGGCGATGCGGCCATGAGAACCAGGTCGACGGAATATGGGCACGCTCGCTCTAAGCGGTCTTAAGCTCCGGACTCGTCGTCACATCGTCAGTGATGACCGCTCGCACAGACGCTGCTGCCTCTACATTCGAGTAATCGGCGACATCTTCTAAGGTTCGGCCGGCTGGTTCGGGCAGCAGGCCCGTAACGGCGAAGCCCGCTACCGCCGACACGCCGGCGACCGCAAGAAGTCCACGCAGTCCGACGTGGTCTTGGAGAACAGGGACCAAAAAGACTCCGACAAAGGCTCCCAGTTTGCCAATCCCGGCGGCTATCCCGTGCCCAGTGGTGCGCATGCTCACCGGGAAGACCTCGGAGGGCAGGACGAATGTCGTCATGTTGGGCCCGAACTGAATGAAGAAATAGCTCAGCCCGAGGATTGCCAAAAACGGCGCCACCTGCTCGGTGAGTCGGGGGACGATGGCGAGCACCACGAAACACAGCGCCATGACTGAGAATCCGATGAACTGGAGGCGACGGTGGCCAATGCGATCCATCCGCTTGACCGCGAGCAAGTAGCCGGGGACGGCGAAGATCACGAACATGCCGAGAGACCACAGCAGCTTTGTCTCCAAGCTGGCCGTGGCGTCCACCTCTTTTAGGATGGCGGGAAGGGAAAGCGTGTTGCCGTAATAGGCGTAGTCGAAGAGGAACCAGGCTCCTGCAGTGCCGAGCAGAAGCTTCAGCATGTGCGGGTCGGTCAAGAAGGTGGCGAGACGCATCCGCTTCGACGCAGAACCAGTTCGAGTCGGTTCGGCGATTACGCCCTCGCTGAAGTGCTCCAGCTCACCAGCGGCACGAGTGTGCTCGCCCTGCACTTGAGCCAAGTAGCGCGGGGACTCAGGCATCCTGGAGCGCAGGTACACGACGGCCGCCGCGGGCACGGACCCAAGGCCCAACAGGATGCGCCAGGTCAACGAGTCTCCGATGCCCGAGGACAGCAGCAAGAGCGCCACGAGCGGGCCGACGACGAGGCCCAAAGCCTGCATTGAGAAGACGAGACCAACGAGGCGTCCCCGATCCTTTCGGTTGGAGTACTCACTCATGAACACGGCGGACACGGGATAGTCCCCACCGATGCCGAAGCCCAGGACGAGTCGGGCGACGACCAAGAAGATGAATCCCGGCGCCAGTGCCGAGGCGATCGCCCCGATGATCATGATCACCGCGACCGTGACATAGACCTTCTTCCGACCGATCACGTCCGCGATTCGACCAAAGACGAAAGCGCCCATGAAGGCGCCGAGAATGGCTGCACCCGTGACCCAGCTCGTCTGCAGCGTGCTCAGATGCCATTGGACGGCCACGAGGGCGGCCACGGTCCCGATGACGAACAGGTCGTACGCGTCGGTGAAGAATCCGACACCTGAGATGATGACGGTGCGTCGATGGAACTTGCTGGTGGGGGCTTCGTTCAGAAGATCGGTGACCGTAGGCGCGGATGCCGCTGGAGTGGCGTGAGGCTGCATCTCCCGTTCCTCGGGTCCGCCTGCACCCCTCACGATCAGGTCGCTCACTCGATTTGTGCCTTCCCTCTCGTTGAAGCCCCGCTGCAATGTCGCAGGCCAGCGTGACGAAAAGGCAAACTTAGGGTTATCTAAAGGTGAACAGCGCGCGAATGTTTGGCAAACTGATGCACCTGACCTGCGTATATTGCGGCAGTGCCTCGAACCCCTCATTCCGATGCGGCGAGGCGCGAATGGGCCTCCATGGCCCAGGACCACCTGGTGGCCGTCACCCAGGCCGTTGACAACCTCCGGGGAATCTTCCAGGCAGATCTGGAGACGAACCCCGAAACCGACGAGTCAGTTGCGTCACTCGTCGTGTCAGCCTGCAGCAATCTCAACGACTGGCTTCGAAGCGGACATCCACCGAGAGGTTTCGCAAAAGCGGGAGGTGAGCTTGGAGCGGCAGCCGGTGTCTACAGGAATGCCGCGGTCGCCTTCAAGAGCCTGGCTGATGTGGACGGAAATCAGCGGGAGGCCCGAGCGAACGCATGCGCCACACTTTTGGATCAGGGTGACCATCACGTCGAGCTATTCGTCACCGCCTTGGCGAAGAAGCTCGGTGGCGCGACGTAGAAGCCAGCCGAGGACGGAACGATCTACACGCACCAGGCCGTGATCGGGCAACGGGGCGGTCGCTCTCGTTGGGGGCGTGCACACACTGAAGTGCCATCTGTGGCGAGGACCGCGTCACCGTCCGGTACTCCCGAACGTCATTGAGTATCGCTACGAGGTGTCGCCCCTGAGATTCCAAGAGGCGTCGGCGGTCGAGATGAAGGGGCAGAGATTTAGCCACTGCCCTGTGAGAACACGCGGCTCAAGGGAAACGATCTGGCCAGCTGCCGGCTCGCCGCAGTCGCTGCGCGTACCGACTTCGCGATAATCAAAGGAGGCTCTGCCCACGGCCTGAACCGACCACCCCCGCCGGAGGACAGGATCGATGTCGTCCACGGAGAAAGCAATAACAGCTCCATTTGCAGCGTGTTCTGGCACACGAAAGGTTCCGAGACAGATGGCGATCTTGTCACCAGCGAGGGAGTACTGCACCGGCAAAATCGCAGGAAGTGCCTCCATCGACAACGCGACTCGGCCGAATGTACCCCTCCCCAAGAGTGCCTGGCACTGTTCCTTCGGAATGTCCTCTTTAGCTTCCATGGCGAAGTCCTACACCACGTCGTGCCAACCGCTTTAGGGTCGAAGGTGTCTGTAGGTAGGGACGTTGGTCCCAATGCATTCGTGGTTACCAAGTTCTGCCCCTCAGGCTTGCGGACCAACGGGTCGAGGACTGCCCCCTTCGCCGGGAAAGCGGCTACGCCTCAGGCAGCAACTTCGGCGACCACAACGGATACGTTGTCGTGACCGCCACGAGCAATGGCTCCATCGACCAGGGAGTCGACAACGGCGGCCACGTCCGAGCCTCCGGCCACGGCGCGCTCGATGTCAACGCCGGACAATTCGTTGAAGAGGCCGTCGCTGCACACGACGATTCGATCCCCTGCTTCAACGGGAAGCGTCGTGCGCTCGATCTCGATATCGGGTCCGACCCCGAGTGCCCGGGTGAGAACTCCGTAGCGGGGGTGCTGCGTTGCCTCGCTCTCGCGTAGCTCTCCGCGCCGGATCAGTTCGGCCGTGATGCTGTGGTCTTCTGTCAACTTCGTCAGAGATCCTTGACGCCAGAGATAAGCCCGGCTGTCACCGACGTGGACGAGGCCAAGGTGTCCGTCGGCAAGCAGTCCGACCGCACAGATCGTGGTGCCCATGCCCTCCAACTCTGGCTGAGCGCCCGCACGATCGTGGATTGCCCAATTCGCAGCGCGGACCGCTGCTTCGAGCTCGTCAACTGATCGGCCCGTATAGGCCGCTGGAACCACAGCCGCGGCGGTATTCGCTGCGATCTCGCCACCAGGGTGGCCTCCCATGCCGTCAGCAACGAGCAGAAGGCGATCGGTGCTGACGATGACATCTTCATTGTTCTCACGCAGCTGTCCGATGTCAGTGCGACCCGCTGCTTGCATTGTGGTCATAGGTGCCTCCTTGGAATCCGACGTGGCTCTTGGGAACAAGGCATCTTCACTCGCATCGATGAGCTGGCGAGCGAGCATCAGAGCGTCTTGGCGATCCTTCAAAGCGATTTGGAGCTTTCTCGCCCAGAGGTCGAGCTGGTCACCGGAGGGATGAGACATGAAGACACGTATTTCGGCGAGTGCCACGCCCGCTTGACGGAGGGCTTCGACCACCCGGGCATCGGCCAGCTGGCCGGGCGAGTAGTAGCGATACCCCGAACCCGGGTCCACGGCTGCGGGGGCGAGGAGACCCTCGGTCGCATACGTCCTGAGCCGTTTGGCGGAGATCCCTGAGCGGTCCGAGAACTCGCCTATTGCCATGAGGTAATCCACAAGATGAAGCATGAACCCTCCCCGATGGTCAGAGTCAAGTGTTGATGACCTAGCGAGGGGGAGGGTTCCCCGTACGCCGGTCGGTGGCGCGTGGATCAAACGGCTCCGTGAAGGAAGTCTCCGCGTTCCCGGCCTAAGGTCAGAACCATCTGAGAAAGGGGAGCAGCTGATGGGACAGGTTCGGGTACATGAGTTTATGAGCCTTGACGGTGTCATCGACACCCCCACATGGACGATGGACTTCGGCTTCGATCCCAAGATGGGCGAAGCAATCGCCGGCGCTATGGGCGGGTCCACCGGCATCCTGCTCGGCCGCAACACGTACGAGATGTTCGCCCCTGCATGGTCAGAGCGAACGGCGGAAGAGGACCCAGGTGCGCCGTTCATGAACGGCACGACGAAGTACGTTGTCTCATCGACGCTCAATGAGGCCACATGGGCTAACTCGAAGATCATCGGCGGTTATGCCTCGACGGTCATCCAGAGAATCAAGGACGCCAACGACGGGGGGCTCTATGTGAGCGGCAGCGGCACCTTGGTCCGGCAGCTCCTCGCCGATGGGCTGGTTGACGAGCTCCACCTCTTTGTGTACCCGCTGACTCGGGGACCAGGTCCTCGCCTCTTCGTCGAGGACGCAAAGCCCGCCAACTGGTCACTCGTGAATTGCGAGCGATACGAGAATGGTGTCCTGTACTTGAACTACCGCTCGTAGCTCAGAGCGAAATGCCCAAAGAGCGTCCCCAAACGCCGCGAAAGGGCTGAGGTCAAAACCTGAAGCGAGTCAGCCCACCCGGCTCGGTGCCCAGTGTCACGATCACCGAATCTGGCCTGATGCGATAGACGTTCCACGGGGGTGGTCCCTGCGACGGCGCGTTGAATGGGGCGGTGATACCGGTCCGGGTCTCATCAAGTGCGGCGGGCCACCCCTGGTCCGCCCAAGCCTGGGCAAGCCGCGTGAGTGTGGCCGGGTCAGTCTCCCGCTCTGCCGCACCTTCGGCGACAACGTCGGCATCGAGGATCGAGACCGCGATCGAGCAGCGGGGGTCGCGGGCGACGTTGCGTGCCTTCCGAGTACCCGATCCGCTCTGGAACCAGAAGCTTCCGTCGAGCCAGAGCGCACCGACCGCAGTCACGTGGGGACTCCCGTCCCCGTTCAGCGTCGAGAGCCACGTGGTGCGAGCGTTGTGGGCGTCTGGTGCCGGCGGCGATCCGGCATCGAGCCTTTCGAGGACGTTCTCCCAGTTAACCGGGGGTAGCCCGTCCGCCGCCCCCAAGTTGATGATCTCCATCGCGTCTCCCTTGGTAATCGTGCGATCCTGCTCAGCATTTTGTCCTCCAGGGTCGCTTCACGGAAATCGGAGGGCTGTCAAAGTGAAAGCGTGCGTCGTCGCTCGAATCCTGGGATCTCTGTGCGCGATCCGCGCGCGAGGTAACGCGCAACACCCGTCACTTCCGGCCTCGGAGGGTGAGTGTAAAATGGTTCCCTGTCAGGCAACTCGCGCAATCCCCCTACCCGTACGATCTTCCGCGTTCGATTCCGCTGGTTTCGGGTTCGAGTCCCGAGGGGCGCACATGCGAGGTCCACTTGGCCTACCGCCTGGTATCCGTGCAAGCGCCCGGCGCTGATCCGTGCGGTCCTCGAGTCTGGCACTGAAGACCTCGAGGTCGCTGAGATCCTGGACTTGGGGCGGAACGTGGACGTGGTCGTTCGGCAGCAAGGACGTGGTCCTCGGGTAGGGACGCGGTATCACGCGAAGCCACGTACTTCGTCGGACGCGCGCGCTGCCGATCACCTGAGACGGGTCGTCACGTGAGCCACCTTCGTCCGCGGACCAACTGGGCCGGAAACGTCGCCATTCACGCCACACGCATACATCGGCCGGCATCGCTCGACGACCTTCGTCACATTGTCGATGGCAGCCGCCAAGTACGTCCCCTTGGATGTGGCCACTCGTTCAGCAATATCGTTGACTGTGTCCAGGACCTGGTGCTCTTGGACGGACTGCCGAAGACGTTCGAAGTCGATGCAATCAGTTCGACGGTGAGGGTGTCAGCTGGCATGACCTACACCGAACTGGCCGAGGGACTACACCGAACGGGTTTTGCCTTGGCGAATACGGCCTCCATTCCAGACATCTCAATTGCCGGGGCATGCGCAACCGGTACTCACGGATCCGGCGACGACCAACGTGTTTTGGCAGCCTCCGTTTCAGCTCTCCAGTTCGTCGCCGCAGAAGGCAACCTGGTTGAGCTCCGAGCCGCTATCGATCGAGACCATTTCCCTGGCTCCGTTGTCACGCTCGGAGCTCTGGGCATCGTGACTCAGCTGACGTTGAACATCGAGCCTGCGTACCAGATGTCTCAGCATGTTCATCTCGGCGTTCCTCTTGAGGTCCTGGAGGATCGCCTGGAAGATGTCTTCAGCGCCGGCTACAGCGTCAGCGCATTCACCGATTGGGGCGGCGGCGAGGCCAACGTTTGGGTCAAGCGTCGAATGGATCAGCCCGCGTCGAGGTGGTCTGCCGGTACGTCAGCGCAACACGGAGTTCATCCGATACCCGGCATGTCGTCCGAGTTGTGCACGGAGCAGCTTGGCGTTGTTGGAGCTTGGCACGAACGATTGCCACACTTCCGGCCCAAGACGAAGGCGGGGGCCGGGAACGAGTTGCAATCGGAGGTCTTCCTGCCACGCATGGCCGCACAACGGGCTGTTGCCGCACTCCGTGAGATCGGTGGCTTCATTGCACCGGCTTTGCTGGTGAGTGAGATCCGTACGGTCCGTGCCGATGACCTCTGGTTGAGTCCCGCTTACGGCCGGGACTCGGTCGCGTTTCATTTCACCTGGACTGCCGACCAATCAGCAGTGTTGCCTGCAATCGCAGCCATTGAAGAGCGGCTCATGCCCTTCGACCCGCGGCCTCACTGGGCCAAGCTGACAACCATGCGTCCGCGCCAGATCATCGCGCGCTACAGGCGCGCTCCCGCTTTCGAACGCTTGATGGTCGAGTACGACCCGACCTTCAAGTTTCGCAACGACTTCGTGAGTCGCCTCTTCCCCACAGCCTGACGCCGAATGTGCCCGCAGACCCGCAATCGCAGTCGCTGGCTTCAGTTCAGGGCCAGAGGTCGAGAAGCCATGCTTGATCACGCTGGATCTCCAGGTCGGGCCCCGGTACGGACTTGCGCTGCTCGAAGGTCTCGACCTTCGAGTCGCGACCGGGGCGAACATCCTCGAGATTTGAGATGCGTGCCAGCCCGGGATCGCAAGAGATGTGAAGGTCAACTCAGAGAGCATTCTCCGCCGAAAGGAATGAATGCTGTGGCCGACCACTCGACAACTGACTCTGCCTCCTCGATCGACAACCGCCACCTTCTCCTGGTCGGTGCCGGGCCGGGTCTTGGAATGGCAGTGGCTCGCCGCTTCCCCGCAGGCGGCTACCGAGTGGCCTTGGTGGCTCTCGGCACGGACGGACTCCGGGACCGGCCTCGCAGACACCAGAACGCAGCAGGACCGTTTTTCCTATCCCAGGATCTTGGCCTTCTGAGCGTCGAACTCCGCCTGGGTCAGCGCACCAGAGTCCTTGAGCGCGGCCAGCTGCGTGAGCTGCTCAATCGGATCAGGACCCACCGCGGCAGGCGCTGACGGGGCTGGAGGTGGCTCTGGAACAGCCTGTTGGGCCTGTGCGGCCTGCTTGTTGGCCATATGCCCACCGACTACGGCGGCAGTGCCGACAACCGCCGTCGTTCGCACAGCCGCCCTCGCGATTGGTCGCCTTCTCATCATGGTCGCTCTCCTGTCTCTTGTCTCTCGACGTGACTCAGACCGCTGCCGGAAGATCTGCGAGCGCCGGGGCGATCAGTTCGTGCGGAATCCGCGCCCCTTCGAGCAAGACGCCCTTGGAGTTGCGCACGGCATCGGCGAACCGCGCCGCCCACAGGTCCTCCCAAACCAACAACGCCGCCGAAGAATCAGGTTCCAATGCCGCAGCGGCGTACTCAATGTCTTCGGGGCTGATGAGTCCCCCGACCTCGCCGTCCAACCCACCGAATCCTGCCGACGCATCCAACTCGTCGAACTCAAAAGCAACAACAGAACCATCAGCATCCTTGCCGATGAAGATCAGATCGAGGATCCGGACTGTGCCGGATTCGACCAGATTGACCAACTCTGGAGCGATCTCTCCGGTGAACTTGTTTCCAGGGAACCCAACGATGATGTATTCGACTGGTCCTATCGTCATGAGATTCGTCCTCACCTTTCGTGTTCTCCCAGATTACGAATTGCTCTCGCCAAAGTCCTCATCCGAACAGGGTGATTCGCCATCAAGGCTCCACACGGGATTGGCCGTTTCGACGCGACGACGGTGGCCGAGGAAGACAAACGAGTACGCCGGATCACAGCCCGGACTCGACGAGTACGCGCCCGTCCGCAGCGGCCTTGCGGAGCGCGTCATAGTCTCGCTGGTTCTGGTCGGCGTAGGACTCGGAAAACGAGACGATCGCACCGTCGAAGGACTTGCCTGAACCCAAGTACGCAGCAATGGCGACCCGATCGCCCGATCGGGCATGCGCGCGCGCAAGGGTCCAACCGCACAATCGGCCATAGACCGCCATGGACTGCGGCGTCATCTGATCGGTCTCCGCAGAACCCTTCCAGTCCCTCAGCTGACGTATATAGAAATCCCGCTTCACGCCGTCGATGCCTTCGACCTGGTCCCAACCAAGGAAGATGTCGCTCGAAGCCTGCATCAGGTGCTGTCCGGCCACGACACGCTCGCCCTGGTTCGCATAGTCGCTCTCTCCGGCGAATTCGCGAGAACTGACCTCTGCGCCTCCTTGGCCTGGAGCAACAGCGGAGACTGGCCGTTGCTGCCCACCATCAAGACGACCCATGCGCGAGTGCCGACGCTGCCGACCCCAACCACCTTGCGGGCGATACTGACGAACCGAAATTGATTGAGCAGATGACGCCGATCGCTCTGCAAGGTGCCCCGGTATCGATTCAGCAATTCGTGCATCCGCTCAGTCAACATGGCACTCTGGTCCTCGGAGAGCAGCTCCTCAATGGGGACGAGCAAGGGTGGATCGCTCACGAAACGCGTCTCCCCGTCGACCACCTGGGTGAGCTTGTCCAACGCCTGCAGGTTGTCGCGGGTACGTGCTTTGGCCAGCGTCTTGTCAGCCCGAACCCTGGCTTTCGACAACGAAGCGTTCTCGTGCTTCTTCCCACTGAGTCCGAGTTCATCTCCCAGGTCTCTGAGCACCTTCTCAATGTCCATGCGTGAATACCACACGTCGAGATCGTTCATGGAGGCCAATTTCGCCATCTCCGTGCGGTAGCCGAACATCGCATCGAGCACCACGTCAGCGCGTTCACGGTCAGAGAACCCACGATCACGTCCGGCGATAGCCAGACTGGCCGCGAGTCTCTTTACATCCCATTCCCAAGGGCCGGGCAATGTCTCGTCGAAGTCGTTCACGTCAAAGACCAGATTGCGTTCCGCGGACGCGAAGACCCCGAAGTTACTGAGGTGCGCGTCCCCGCAGGCCTGGACCTGCAACCCGGAGCACGGGGTCGTGGCCAGGTCGGACGCCATGATCAGGGCCGCCCCCCGGTAGAAGGTGAAAGGGGAAACCAGCATCCTGCCGTAGCGGATCGGCACCAACTCTTGGACCCGTGATTCGGCCTGGCTCTCGAGCAGGGTGACCGGATCAGGCCTCGTCGAAGACTCCTTCCACTCCCCGTGGGCTGCTCTGGGAGTGGTGGATCGGGCCGCCTTGCCCAGAGCGACACGTTCCTCCGTTGTCAGGTGGATCGGAGTGGAGGCCTGTTCGACGGCGGGATCTCTCGTCTCGGTGGTTCCTTGATTCGACATGTGACCACCGTCGCGCCGCTCTCGTCCGTCACCATCACCCGAACAGGACGATTTCCCATTGCGGGAGGGATCGTGCCGCCGGCGCAATCACGGTCGAGCACACTCTCGTCCGACGCGAAGTCGCCTGACCTGCGGTCAATCGATATGCGGATCCACCACCACGCGGAATCCCACATTGCCACTGGAGCTGTCCGGTTCGTTGCCAAACCGGGCGGACACCCGGTAACGGCGACAATACGACGAGTGACAGAGATAAGAACCGCCGCGCTGCACTCGC
Organism: uncultured Acidimicrobiaceae bacterium; assembly: GCA_963744045.1. GTDB lineage: Bacteria > Actinomycetota > Acidimicrobiia > Acidimicrobiales > RAAP-2 > Bog-473. The sequence continues at coordinate 166,040 of CAVUSB010000008.1, read as the reverse complement.
GCCGTGCCGGAGAGCGGCCCCGCGGGTGCCCGGAGAGGAGAGGTCGCGTAGTACGTCGCGTCGAACCAATCCGCGCACCACTCCCACACGTTGCCGCAGACATTGTGGAGGCCGTATCCGTTCGGAGAGAACGCATCGACCGGGGCGGTACCGAAGTACCCGTCGGCTCCGGTGTTACCTCCGGGGAACTCACCTTGGAAGACGTTCATGTGGTGGCGGCCCTCAGGTTCGAGTTCGCTACCCCAGGGAAACGGCTTTCCTTCGAGTCCGCCCCGGGCGGCAACCTCCCACTCGGCCTCGCTCGGCAAGCGCGTCCCTGACCAGGCACAATAGGCCTGCGCATCGTTCCACGAGACATGGACGACGGGGTGATCCGAACGGTCCGCGGCGTCCGAGTGTGGCCCCTCCGGATGACGCCAATCGGCCCCCATGACCTGTCGCCACCAAGGCGCACCCTCGACGGCTCTGGTGGGAGGGAAGTCGTCGGGAAGCAGCCCGCCGAAGACGAAGGACCATTCGAACCTCTCGGCGTCGGTCTGCCACCCCGTGGCCTGGACAAACTCGGCGAACTGCTTGTTGCTCACCGCGTACTGGTCGATCAGGTACGGACCGAGGTCCACCTCGTGCACCGGTCCTTCTCCGTCACCTGGGTAGGACCACTCCGATTCGTCGCCAATGCGATAGCGGCCATCGGGAACCATGACCAATGTCTCGGGGAGACGGCCACCGACAGGAGGCTGATTTCCCGACCGGTGCTGCTCGCGATGTCGGTCGCTACGACCCGGGGTGCAGCAGGCGTTCGCCATGCCGTCAGCGTATTGCAGTGACGACGCACGCCGTTCCCCGCTGCCACGGGAGTGGTGCGCCACATGTCCGGATGTGGCAAGAGCCACCGGCATCGACCATGGCACGCGGATCGGACCAGGCGGATGCTTGGGCTCTATTGGCGGACCATCGCGACCCGGAGACGATCCTCTGGCGAAATCAGGTGTGAACTGTCGTCAGCCCCCTGATCGAGCTGCACCCAGTTGACCGTTCCTGTGAAGCCACTGGTCTCGGGCGTGTAGTCGTCGCTCACCGACGTGGCATGGTCACCTCCCACGTCGAGGGTCTCGTCACCCGAGAACAACATCGGGATGCTGGCCTCCTGGCGTGAAGATCCGACGCAGGTGCCGTCCACATAGAGCGTGGTATCTCCACCTTTGGCCAAGCCGTCACCGTCATAGGCGAACTCGACTCGAATTTGATGGGTCCCGGCAGTGAGGGGATCGGTGCCGGTTGCCTTGACCTGGTTCAGTCCGAGCAGGTTGTAACAATGGGTGGGGATCCCGTCGAGGAGGTAGAGGGACCAGCCGCCGAACGCTCCCCCTTGGGCCACAATGACCCCGTTGGCGCCCTCGGGGACAACGACTTCGGCGGTGATTGCATAGGACTTGTTCTTGAGATTGAGGACTGTGTTCTCGGTGACCCTCGACATACCGCCAAAGAACACTTGTGATGGGCCTTTGGCGAGCTGCGGCCTGCCTGCGATCTCGGAGTTGAAGCGCTCGATACGTCGATCGTCGAGAGGCAGCACGTTGTACTTCACAGCCTCAATCAGAAAGAGCCGCTGGAGCTCGGCAAGCTTCTCTGGGTTCTCGGCTGCCAGGTCGTGGGCCTGCGTCCAGTCCGAGGTCGTGTCGTAGAGCTCCCACACGTCGTCGTCGAGTGCGGGAAGCGTCGCGCCGAACAGCCACGGAATGCTGTGGCGAGTGACCGCTGTCCACCCCTTGTGGTAGATGCCGCGGTTACAGACCATTTCGAAATACTGGGTCTCGCGACGCTCGTCAGCGTTGGCGTCGTCGAACAGATAGGCCATCGACACTCCGTGCAGCGGTAGTTGCTCGACGCCATTGACGAAAGTGGGCTCGGGGAGGCCGATCACGTCGAGCACAGTGGCGGCCACGTCGATCACGTGGTGGAACTGGTTGCGCACCTCGTTCTTGGCGGCTATCCCGCGAGGCCAATGGACGATGGTTCCGTTCCGTGTCCCTCCGAAGTGCGAGGCCACCTGTTTGGTCCACTGGTACGGCGTGCTCATGGCGTGGGCCCAGCCCACGGCGTAGTGGTTGTACGCCTCCGGGGTCCCGAACTCGTCGATGTGGGCGGCCAGGAACTCGGGCGTCTCGAAGGCGGCGGCGCCATTGAGGGAGAGCATCTCGTTGAATGTGCCATTCGGCGTCCCCTCGGCACTCGCGCCGTTGTCTCCGATCATGTAGTAGATCAGCGTGTCGTCGAGCACGCCGAGTTCTTCGAGCGTGTCGATGAGGCGACCGACATGGTGATCGACGTGCTCGAGGTAGCCGGCGTAGATCTCCATCTGGCGGGCGAGCACCGGCTTCAGAAGGTCAGGAACGTCCTCCCAGGCGTCGATGTCCGGGGGGCGTTCGGTGAGCTGCGCCTCTGCGGGAATCACTCCCAGCTGCTTCTGGCGAGCGAACACCTCGTCGCGCAAGGCGTCCCAGCCGGCGTCGAAGCGACCCTTGTACTTGTCCGACCACTCCTGGGGCACGTGATGGGGGGCGTGGGTAGCGCCGGGAGCGAAGTAGGCGAAAAAAGGTCGGTCGGTCATGAGCGACCTCTGCTGGCGGACCCAGGTGATCGCCCGGTCCGCGAGATCCTCCGTCAGGTGATAGCCCTCAGCCGGAGACTTGGGGGGTTCGACGGGAGTGGTTCCCTCGAAGAGGGCCGGGTAGTACTGGTTGGTCTCGCCACCGATGAAACCGTAGAAGTAGTCGAACCCACTCTGAGAAGGCCATTGGTCGAACGGACCCATAGGGCTGGTCTTCCACACCGGAACCTCGTGGCATTTTCCGAACTGTGCGGTCGAGTAACCGTTCAGCTTGAGGATTTGAGCCAGTGGCGCGGTCGTCTTCGGGCGAATTGAGTTGTAGCCGGGGGCCGATGTCGCTACCTCGGGGATAGCCCCCATGCCCGCAGTGTGATGGTTACGCCCGGTCAACAGAGCCTGCCGGCTGGGCGCACACAGAGCCGTCGTGTGGAATCGGGTCAGCTTGAGACCGGCAGCAGCCAATCGATCGGCCGTGGGTGTGTTGATGGCGCCACCGAAGCTCGAGGCGGCTCCGAAACCAATGTCATCGAGAAGGATGATCAAGACGTTGGGAGATCCTTCAGGTGGACGTACCTCGTCGATGGGCGGGAACGCTGTCTCGGGGTCCTTGGCGTCATAGGTGGTGAGGCCCACGTGCGGCCGATCATGGATGGGCAGTACGAACCGGTTGATGGTCTCAGGCATCGGTCTCTCCTTTGAGCGTGCCCCTCTTGGCGGTCTCACGCGCGTGGAACTCTTCGGACTCCATCGGATTCACCGACACCAGTTCGATGTTGAGATCTCTGAGCAACTGCATGGTGCTGTGGAGACGAGCCTGATCCGGTACCCACCCGACAAGGTGGGTGAGACCAAGGTCGCATCGGCTGACCTCGAACCCGTCTATCGCTGCGATCAAAGTCGGACTCAGTCGCCCCTTCACGACGATTTCGAAACTTCCGCCATTCAAAAGGAGCATCTCGACTTTCCTGAGGCTGTCAGACCACAGGAAGGGGGACCTTCTTCTGCCGCTCTTCCGGCAGACACCACCCCGCATCCCGAGACTGCCTGTCCCACGGTGGGGATCGCGTGAACACGTCGGCCAGGCACAGTCCTGATCCTGGAACGGAACGTCCAAAATGTCGTCATCCCAGGAGGGTGATCATGGGTCAAGGCCCCACGCAATCGGCCGCTCGGAAATGTCGCGCGACGAATGAGAACGATGTGACGTGAAGCTCAAGAGGTCCCACGTTTGTTCGACCTGGACATCACGCGGGCGACGCGGTGCGCCCGGCCGGTCAGGACGACAGGGCTCCCCCATCAGCGCTGCGACCAGGGAAGGAACGGAGAGGAGGTCACCACACCGGACCTTCGAACGACAGAAGGGGTCGGAGTCGTCCACTGGCGTTGCCGCATCTCCGGTGGCACACTGAATTGAAAACCGGTCAGAGAACGAGCCCCCCAGTTGCCTGGACCAGCTGTCGCCCCAGATTATGTCGTCGATCGAGCCGCGCTTCGGCGTCGACTCGACAAGGCTCTCGTCCACCCTCTGACACTCATTGTCGCTCCGGCCGGCGCCGGGAAATCCGTACTCCTCACCCAATGGGCGACGGCCCACCCAGAGTTGCAATTCGCCTGGATCGAGCTCGTCGAAGACGACAATGATCCCGTTCGTTTCTCACAACGCCTTCTGCTGGAGCTGGCACGGATCAACCCGGACTTCGCCGATCTCGGCGTCCTCACCTCATTGCATGGAGGCGGCCTTGGCGCGTCCGCTGCTCGAGGCTCTCGAGGCACAGCTGGCAGACCTCCCCGAAGTCGTCATTGTTCTTGACGACCTCCATCACCTCTTCAACCCTGACCTGATGTCGGATCTGGGTGCCCTCGTCGACGTCCTGCCGCCCAACATCCACCTGGTGCTCTCCACCCGGGTCGATCCCCCCATTGCCTGGAGCCGTCGTCGGTTGCGCGACCAACTGACCGAAATCCGCCAGTCCGACCTTGCCTTCGACGAGGTCGACTCCGCCGTTCTCTTGGCGCGTATCACCGGCCGGTCTCTTGGGAGAGACGAGGTTGCTGCTCTGGTTGCTCGAACAGAAGGGTGGGCCGCCGGGCTCCAGCTGGCGGGGATGACACTCAGGCTCCACGACGACGTGGACGAGTTCATCACTCAGTTCAGCGGAGACGACCGCCTGATCGCGGACTATCTCAGCGAAGAGGTCCTTCAGGCCCAGCCGGACGATCGCCGTGAATTCCTTCTCCGCATCTCCGTACTGGATTCATTCTGTGCAGAACTCGTCGCCCTTCTCACAGGAGAACCGAATCCACAGGTCGTTCTCGAAGAGCTGGAGCGGGAGCCGATGTTCCTCGTTCCCCTGGACACACGACGCCGGTGGTTTCGCTTTCATCATCTCTTCCGGGACATGCTCCGTTTCAGACTGCGGGCGGAACAGCCCGAAGCGGAGAACCGTTTGCTCAACGAAGCAGCCTCGTGGCACCTCGAGCGAGGCGATGTGAGTTTGGCCATCGAGTACCTGCTTCGGGCCCGGAACTGGGACGGCGCGCTCGACGTGATCATGGCTCGGGGCTCTGAGATATTCGAGAAGGGCGAGATGGCCACTGTCATTCGCTGGATCACCGAGGTTCCGGAGTCGGCCCGGGCGAACCGGCACGAGGTGAGCCTCCTGCTGGGAATTCTTATGGGTGTCGAAGGTCTTGCGACAGGGGCAGAAGATATTTTGGGACGTCTGGCGATCGATGCCGGATCCTCCGATGGCGTGCGGGCATGTGCACAGGTCTTCCTCGCGTCTCTGGTTCAGTGGCGGCCCCGCCCCGAGGTTTCGTTGGACATGGCGGTGCGCGCACTCGAAATGCTCGAGCAGATCGGCGCTTCTCAGATCCCCGTGATCATGAACTTGAGCCACCGGGCGTCGCTCGAGACGATGACCGTCCTCTCCTGCGGCCGGGCCCATTTCCAGGCAGGGAACCTCGAGCAGGGCCGGGACTGGCTTGTTCGGGGACTGGGCACCCAAGGAGCGACCTACCCGATTTGGAAGGTGAGTGGCCTGGGTTCCTTAGGTCTGCTCGAGGCGTGGTGCGGCAATACGGATCGAGCCTTTGCTCTCTCCGACGAAGCGTTGTCAACGGCGAGGGAGGTCGGACTCCTGGCGCATCCTTCCGTCGCGGAGGCGTACTTGAGCGCCACCCTCGCGGCCTTGGAGCGTGGTGAACCCGGGCGCGCCTCGCTCTCGCTGCACGAGGGTGTGCTGAGGGCTGAAGCCAATCGGCGCAGTCAGCTCTCGTGGCTCGGCCATTTGGCATCGGCGCTTTTGCAGGAGGCAGACGGCAAGCGGCAACTGGCGACAGAGACCGTCGTGTCGGCCAGGAGCGATCTGGGTGCACCGGCGCCGCCGATTGTCGCAGATCGTCTCATCGCGCTGCACAGCCGCTTGCTTCGACTCGGCGGATCCGCCGAACAGGCCCAGCGTCTACTGAACAACTCGCCCTCGCAGGCGCCGGTGGTGCTTTATGAGCGCTCGGCAACCGCACTCACACTCGGAGACGTCGATATGGCCCGCAAGTGGGTCAACGCCTTCCCACGTTCCTCCGATGCAGATCGTCCACTGGCCACCGTTGAAGGCCTCCTCCTGGCAGCGTGGCTGTCCGAGATCGAGGGATTCTCCGAAATCGCTCACGTACACCTCAAGGAGGCGATGGGAATCGCAGAGAGTCAGTCTCTGGTTGAAGCCTTCGTGCGCACAGGTCCAGCGGCGGTGCAAATGGTGTCCGACCTGCCCGATGTCGATTCTGCCTTTCGACGCCAGATCCTCCGGCGGTCCCAGGCGCTCGCTCTCCCCGCCTTTGGGAATGACCTCGTCGAGCCGCTGACCGTGCGAGAACTCGAGATCCTGTCGTATCTCCCAAGTCGGCTTTCGAACAGCGAACTCGCCGATCACTTTTACGTCTCGGTGAACACGATCAAGACCCATATGGTCCACATCTACCGGAAGCTGGGCGTGGCCAACCGCAACGAGGCCGTGTCGCGCGCCCAGAAGATCGGCGTCCTCTGAGCGAGCAGAGAGTGAGCGCCTGGGACCAAGACGAGTCCGACTTCATGCAAAGTCATCCCACGCGGGTGATGCCGTCCGCTGCCCACGCGTGGTTCGATCGTGTACGAGCAGTCACCCGAAATCAACTCCCGAGACGTTCCGCCGGCCGGGACTGCCACGGGCGTCGGATGGCTGATGCTCATTTTGTGCGTTCCATCGATCAGGGGAGGACACCTCAATGCTTGCCTACACCTATCCGCTCGCCGATCTCTTCGGGACCATGCTGGGGTTCTTTGTACTCGTCATCTGGATCTGGCTGCTGATCGTCGTCTTCTCCGACATCTTTCGTAGCCACGACCTGGGAGGCGTGGCAAAGACCCTCTGGGTCATCTTCGTCATAGTTCTGCCCTTCCTCGGCATCTTCGTCTATCTGATCGCACGGGGCGGAAAGATGCAGGAGCGGGCGGCGGCGCAAGCGGCGCAGCAGCAGAAGGCGTTCGATGCGTACGTCAAGGAGACCGCCGCCACCGGAACGGATTCGACGGAGCAGCTCGCCAAACTGGCCGACCTCAAGAAGCAGGGGGTCATCACCGACGCGGAGTTCGAGTCCCAGAAGAAGAAGATCCTGGCCTGAGGCAGAGCTCGCCTGATTCAGATCAGATTGACCGGAGGGGGTCGACATGGACTCGGCGACAAGACCGTCGGAGCTCGAGGAATGCAGGGATTGACCCGGTGCCGACGTGATCCTCGATCTGCTCCTCATCGGCCTGGTCATCACACTCGAGCCGATTCCCCTCACGGCCTTCCTTCTGATTCTTCTGGCCAAGGGAGGGACACGCAAGGGCGCGGCCTTCATCTTCGGATGGCTGCTTTCTTTGGCCATAGTGGTCACCGCCACCGTCCTTGTCACGGGAAACAAGCCTCCGAAGCCGAACACGGCGCCCTCACTGGCCGCTCTTGCCGCGAAGATTCTCATCGGCGTGGCGCTGGTGTTGGTTGCGGTGCGACAGCGGCGAAGGATGGGCAAGCCGAGGCCGCCGAAGAAGCCACCCAAGTGGCAAACAGGACTCGACAACATGTCGCCCTTGTATGCCTTAGGCCTGGCACCGCTCACCCAGCCCTGGGGTCTCGTCGCGGCAGGGGTCGCTGTCATCACCGAGGCGAAGCTCACATCGTGGGAGAGCTACATCGCTCTCTTCTTGTTCTGCTTGGTCGCCACCGCCGTCTACATCGCCCTTGAGCTCTATGCCGGCTTCCGGCCGGAACGAGCCCAGGAATTCCTGGGACGTATTCGAACCTGGATCGATACACACACCGATCAAGTGATCATTGTGGTCTCGCTAGGACTCGGGCTCTGGCTCGTCGGCAAGAGCATCTACCTGATCGTGACGTGATGATCCGAAGGTGGCGGTCGTCATCCGATTCACGTTTCAGCAGTCAGTCGCCGTACACGTCAACACACACACGGAGGTAGATTCCCATGGCCGCACTCCAAGAAGTCCCGACTCTCGGCCCGATTGCTCGCTACGAACAAGAGGTTGTCGATCGGATAACCGATTTCGACGATCCCCGCCAGGAGTGGCGGCGCCTCTTCTCTGAGCTTTTGGGGACCTTCTTCCTGGTCTTGGTCGCCGCCGGCGGCGGCATGATGGGCCACGCCTTCCCCGGCACGATCAGCCGCACCGCCGCGGTGGTGGCACCCGCCCTCATGGTCATGGCGATCATCTTGTTCATGGGCAAGGTCTCCGGAGCCCACCTGAACCCGGCAGTGTCCATCGCGTTCGCTTTGCGTCGAGACTTCCCGTGGTGGCGGGTACCGGGCTACATCGTGATGCAACTCGCCGGAGCCACTCTTGCTGCCCTCTTTTTGCGATCCGTCATCAACGTGTCGGCCATGTACGGGTCCAACTATCCGGCTCACGGTTACTCCAACACGGCAGCGTTCTGGATGGAACTGATCTTGACCATGGGTCTGGTCAGCGTGATCTTGGGCACGGCGTCGGGAGCGCAGAACATCGGCATCATCGGCGCCTTTGGCGTGGGTGGCTACATCGCCCTGGCGGGATTGTGGGGAAGCCCGATCTCGGGGGCGTCGATGAACCCAGCTCGTACGTTCGGGCCCGACCTGGTGTCGACGACCTTCACTGGTTACTGGGTCTACATCGCCGGCCCTCTCGCCGGAGCAGCGCTCGCGGTTGTGATCGCCTTCGTGCTGCGAGGTCGGGGCGGCGGAAAGGCCGGATCAGGGGCGGCGCAGGGTGACATCTTCACCGAGGTCTACAAGGAGGGAGAGTCCTAAGAGCACACTGCGGAACCCACGACCAGGCGTCTGCAACCCGTCGGTAAAGACCGACCCACGAAGAGCTGCGCCGGCAGGTGTCGCCCCAGCAGGCCCGATTCTGGGTGGGGTGCTGGACGCACGGCGCCCGCTCTCGGGAACGGCGGTGCGCATCAGGGCCGGGCCTCGGGATGCCTCGTTTTGCAACTCCCATTTCACACTCCAACGAACGTTGCATTTGTTGTTCGTCCGTTGTGCGCATCGGCCGTTCTCGCTACTGTTTCCTCTGACACGGAGCGCGATCTCCAGGAGGATCCGAACCTGTGAACACCTCTCACCAATTAGCGATCGCCGAGGACGCACGTCCGCGGGTGAGTCGTCACCGGCTCACGTTCAACGAGCAGCTGTGTCTGTTCGGGGCAGCGAACGAGGCTCGTCCACCCGTCACGGCTGTCGGGTCGTGGGCGGCGCTGGCACTCGCCCTTGTCATTGTCCCCTGGGCTCTGGTCGGACTGACGATCTGGATGCTGACGTAAGGCCTGCGCATCACCCGAGAGAGGGTGCTGACACCGGGGCGCGACGCTGAAATCCTCGTTAGCCGGGCCAGCCGTCAGTGGCCGGAGTCGGCGTCGAAACCGCCGACCCACCGGTGGACGTGATGCCCGTAAAGGACGGCATCGAGAGATACGCGTTGGCACAAGCCAGCGGCGCGGAGGCCCCCATGGTGGCGGCATTGATGAAGGTCACTGCCAGCGGATTGTTGGGCGCCCCGCTGGCCGCCACGGTGAGGGGGGCCGCCAGCACATGGGTGCTCCCGCTCACCGGCGTCGCGAACTTCCAGGTCACGGTGCTTGGTGTGGCGGCGAGGCACCCGGGCTCGGGCGTGGCGAGAGTGCTTGTCGTATATCCAGTGGCGTAGGTCGTGTTCGAGGGGAGCTGCACCGCAGTGATGGTCACCGGGTACGGGTTGGGGTTTGCGATCGTGACGACCACGTCCCCGGTTGCGCCGGGATAGAGAAGCTCGTCCGCCGCGGGCGAGGCAGCGGCGGAAATGATCAGGTTGGAATTCGACGCCGACCGGGCCTGTCCCGATGACGCGCTGGCGACGCCCACGACCCAGTTTGTGGCGGCAGCGACCCCCGCACCGGCCAGCACCACACCCAGCGAGGCAACGATCAGCTTCACCCGTACGGCTCGCCCGTGTCGGTTTCGAGGACTCACTCGTTCGCCGCCGCCCCGCCGTGGCATGTGTGTCTTTCGGAACCAGATATCCAAAAGCACGCACAACCTTTGCGCGGCTCGACGCCTCTGCGGCTGACACGTCACGCACGGGACGGCTGTTCGGCAGCTTCTGGCGTGCCGCGGGCACAGCCACAACTGCCTGACAAATCGGGGAATGACGCGAGGGTGCACGCCGATCCCCCACGGCGCCGACGGCAGACGGAGAACCCACCACCATTGGATCGTGGTCCCGAACGAGGGCGTCCGGGCCCTGGAACACTCGTCCGAGGGCTGCCGACCGTGAGCTCGTTCGCTTCGTCGGTCACGACGTCCCCGATCGAGCGGGCCGGTCCCGAGCGAGTCGGCGCCGCCCGCAGGTCATCAGAGCGCAGGGGCGACCACGGGGCCAACTCTCGCTACATTGAGATCGTTCACAACGAGGAGAGGATCCCGATGTCGTCACCGCCAGAGCCCAAGCACATCGCCGGCCATCATCGAGACACCCTGCTGCAGATCTTTCAGCACCCGACGAGCCACAACGTCGAATGGCACGACGTGATTTCGTTGTTGGAGACCGTGGGGTCCATCGAAGAGCGGCACGACGACATGTTCGTGTTCCGGATCGGGGAAGAGAGGGAGGTGCTCAGGCGTCCCAAGGAAAAGGACATGGACACCCAACAAGTCGTCGACTTGCGACGGATGTTGACGAGTGCCGGTTATGACACCGTCGTCGCGGGCTTCGAAGGCAAGGGCAAAGAAGACTGACAATGGTGGAGGGCATACGCGGCAGGAACGTCGTTGCGGTCATCGACTTTCACGAGACGATCATCTACCCGACCGACGCGGCACCCGGCGACCGGCCGGATCGTCTCGTTGCGACGGACCCACGCGGGCACTTTCACCAAGTCCATCATCACGCCGGAAATCCCTCCGGCACATATGAGGACGACAGCCCGGCCTACTGGCGCGAACTGACCGACGCCTGTCGCCTGCAGGCGCAATCCTCCTACTCGGGCACGGCAACGGGAAGGCAAACGCGTCGCATCGCTGGGTTGCCTACGTCGAAGAACATCACAAGGACGTCGCAGCCAAAGTGGTGGCGGATGTGCGGGTCGACATCGATCACCTGGAAAAGGAGCAGGTGCTCGGGTTGGCGCAGTACTACTTCGCCGGCCCCCCCGCCTGAGCCCTCCCGAGGAGAGAGTGGCGAACGGGAACTCCGAACTCGTTATTGCGAACTTCCCTGCGCGGTGAGGTTCGATGCTTCGAGACTCTCCCCTGTTTCCGCCAACTCACGGCGGGCCTCACGCAGACGCACTCCCGACGCCTCTCGCTCGTCGCGAAACGCGTGAATCCGCGACAACGTCTCATCGAGCCGTTCGAGGAGCTGGTCGTTGGCCGCAATCCCCTCGTCGAGTAGCTCACGATGACGCGTCGGCGAGAGGTTCTCCGCCTTCAGTTCGGACCGCACCCGGTCGAGCACATCGACATCACCGGCGTTGAGCACAGTGCGAACCTCGGCCAGGGAGAAGCCGAGCAGCTCTTGGAGGTTGCGGATCCTGGTGACCCTGGCCACATCGGCTGGCGAATACAGCCGCTCCCCGCTGGGCCGATAGCTGCTGGGCTGGAGGAGTTCGAGTTCCTCCCAATAACGCAGCGTCCGGGTGGTGACCCCGGTGAGTTTCGCCACTTCGCCGATGCGCCACTCGACTGGTGTCGCAGACGTCTTGGCTGCCTTCGCCGGCATAGTGCTTTCCCTCACTGCTATACCCCCGCCGGCTCGCCAACGGACTCGGGATTCGTCTCGACATTCCGTGTCTTCTCATCGTCGATCGTAGCCACAGCACCCTCGGAAACCGAGGCATCTGGCGCCCCGCCGCCTCGGGTCCACGAAGCAGCGGCGCCCAGAAGACTGGCCACGATGGCGAAGTCGAACGCGGCATGGAGGCCTGACTTGAACGGGCCCGCGATGAGGGACGGGAAGAAGCTCCGGCCGGTCAGTGTCGCCTGCTGCGCCTGAGGCAACTGGGCCAAGACGTGCGGCCCGACGAGATGTTGCATCGGGTTGTAGCCGAGCAGCGCAGCAAAGAGTGTCGAGACCGGCGGGAGCTGCGACGCTTGGCGGGCTGCGCCACTTGGCACGCCGTGCGCCACCAGCCCGTGGTACAAGCTGCGCCGGCAAGGACCCCGAGAGGCCGAAGATCACCAGCGAGAAGAAGATCCCGATGGAGAGGACCTGGGCCGAGTTCTGGAAGGTGGTGTTCATTCCCGAGCCCACCCCTCGGTACTCGGCCGGCAGGCTGCTCATGACCGCGGCCCGGTTGGGTGAGCCGAATGCCGCCATCGACAATCCCGTGAAGAACAACAGCACCGCGAAGAGCGGATAGGGGAAGTTCACGGGCAAGAATTCCAAAAGCAGAAAACAGATTGCCGTGCCGATCATGCCTCCACTGGCGAAGATCCGTGCGCCGAAGCGGTCCGAGAGAATCCCCGCCAGCGGTCCGGCGATGAGCAACCCGGCGGTGAGCGGAAGTATGGCGATGCCGGCCCACAATGGGGTGCGCTCGAAGGTGTAGCCGTGGAGGGGCAGCCAGATGCCCTGGAGCCAGATGATGAGCATGAACATCAGCCCACCGCGGCTCAGCGCCGCCAGCAGACTGGCGAACAAGCCTGCACTGAAAGCCCTGATCTTGAACAGCTGCAGGCGGAACATGGGCTGCTCGACGCGTGTCTCAATGATGCCGAAGACGACCAGCAGGGCGGCGCCGACAAGCAGGCACGTCAGGACCACCGGATTCGTCCATCCCATGGCGTGATGACCGTAAGGCTCAATCCCGTAGGTGATGCCGACCATGATGAGGATCAGCCCCAGGGCGAAGGTGATGTTGCCCGGCCAGTCGATGCGGGCCGGTCGCCGCGGACTCAGCTCGCGCAGGAGGAGATATCCCATTGCCGTCCCAAGCAGGCCGACGGGAACCGAGACCAAGAAGATCAGACGCCAGTTGATGGGAGCCAGGACACCACCGAGCACCAACCCGATGAAAGAGCCGCTGAACGCTGCAGCCTGGTTGATGCCCAACGCCATGCCCCGCTTCCCCGCTGGGAAGGCATCGGTGAGGATGGCGGCGGAGTTGGCCATCAACATGGCCGCACCCACCCCCTGGAAGATCCGCATCACGATGAGCCAGATGCCTGCCGGATGCCCGGTCAGCCAGGTCACGCTCAACGCCAAGGAGAAGAACGTGAACACGGCGAAGCCGAGGTTGTAGATCCGGACGCGCCCGTAAATGTCGCCCAGTCGCCCGAAGCTCACGACGAGGACACTGGTGACCACCAGGAATCCCAGGATCATCCACAGGAGGTAGAAGCTGTTGCCCGGCAGCAACGGATCGATGCCGATCCCGCGGAAAATGACGGGGAGAGCGATCAGGGTGATGGACGCGTCGATCGTGGCCATGAGCATGCCGAGCGTCGACACGAAGAGCGCGACCCATTTGTAGCTCTCGGGAATCGGCTGGCTGTGGTCGAGGCGGGCCGCACGGCCGGATCGTGAGCGTGGCTGCCGGCTTCGTCCCGGCGTGATCGAGCATGAGGGGTCTCCTGGAGGCACTTCGGTGGCCCACCCCGACGGGGGGCCGAGGTTCCCGTTAACGTCAAACAAGTCTAACGTGAACGTCATCTTGGGGCTGCAGGTCCGAGACCTGCGGGTTCGCACGGCGGACGCAAGGCTTCGGACGCCCCCAGGCCCGAGCGCCCCGGCTGATTGACCTCGCACGGGCGCTCGGGCGCGTACCCGAAGTCGCTGTTCAGGATCCCTCGTGCTCCCCCAGCACGGAGGAAGGTGCGTGCGCGACCACGGCAGCGGCGACCCGGCCGATCAGGGCCCCCATGAGCCCCGTGCAACGGTGAGCGCCGATCACAATCAGGAAGGCGTGGCGTCCGGCGCCCAGACATGTCCGTCGTTGCGGAGGTATTTACGTGTAGAGTACAGAGAATTACCCCCGCTCAGCACACGCAGTCGGTCTAGGCACCCGAGCGACATGGTCTTCATCTGTGCCCTAGGTGCTGCAATAGCCAACGCGCTCACCAGCGTCTTCCAGCGCATGGGGGTGGAGGACGCTCCCGCGGAATCCACTCTGACCCTGGGTCTTTTGACGCATGCGTTACGCCGTGGCATCTGGCTGTTGGGGTTCGTCCTCATGGTCTTCTCGTTCCTCTTCCAGGCGATCGCGCTGCACTTCGGACAGCTGTCCGAGGTCCAACCCGTCCTTACCCTCGAGCTGCTGTTCTTGGTCTTCGTGTTGGCCGTCTGGTTCCGCTTCAAGGTTGGTTCGCGTGAATACCTCGGAGCGTTCGCCGCAGGTGCGGGACTCGCGGGATTCCTCATCTTTGCCAATCCCCGTCCGGGAAACGCCCCTCCGCCCCCATGGGAGTGGGGCGTCGCCACTGCCGCGTGCGGAGGCGCCATGGCCATCGCCGTCGTGCTGGCACTGCGAGGACCCCGCTGGTGGCGAGCGGCCCTCTTCGGCACGGCCAGCGCGATCGGATTCGCCTTCACTGCGGCCCTCATCAAGGCCGTCGGCGACTACTTCGCCCAGGACTGGGTCTCCATCTTCGAGCACCCGCAGACCTACGGCCTGGCGATCTTCGGCCTGGCGTCCGTGTACTTGGCCCAGAACGCCTACCACGCCGGCCCGATCGTTGCCTCCCAGTCGACCATCGTGCTCGTCGACCCGCTCGTCAGCATCATCATCGGCGTCACCCTGTTCGGGGACAATCTGCGGACCAGCGGTGCGTGGGGACCGCTCGAGGCAATCTCGCTGCTGGTGCTGTTCGCTGGAGCCTTCTCACTGGTCCAATCCCCCCTGGTCAGGGGGATCAAGGGCGTCGACGCTCGGGACGCGGAGCTCCTGGGCGGACGCCGGCGCACCGAAGCAGTCCCTCACCCGCTGTCGCCCCCTCCTCTCGGGCACTCGTGACGTTCGCCGACCCGCCAACCCGCGCGTCGGGCGAAATGAGGGAGACGGCCAGAGCGGAGCTGGGGCTCGAGGAGTGAACATGGGCGTCCCTCGTCGTGGCCCGGTGGTGGAGGATGGTGTCGCTGTGGCCGACGACCTGGACGTGGTCGAACTCGAACTCCTGAAGCTCGTCCGGCACCTGGAGACATTCGGCCGCAAGAGTTCCTTGTACCAGGAGGTCGACCGGGCCGGCTACCTCGCGTTGCGCACCTTGGACAGCCTCGGACCGAGTTGCATCAACGGGCTCGCTCGAGAGTTGCATCTCGACTCCTCCACCGTCACCAGGCAGGTGAGCGCCCTCGAGTCCGGCGGCCTCGTGACCCGGCAAGTTGACCCCAACGACGGGCGCTCCTGGCTGATCGACATCACGACGCAGGGTCGCAAAGCAATGCGC
Source organism: uncultured Acidimicrobiaceae bacterium (assembly GCA_963744045.1). Taxonomy (GTDB): domain Bacteria; phylum Actinomycetota; class Acidimicrobiia; order Acidimicrobiales; family RAAP-2; genus Bog-473. Next base: position 150,493 of record CAVUSB010000008.1, on the reverse strand, counting down.
GCCATAGAGCGTGGCCGGCATCAGGCGATCGATTCGATGCTTGCCGCCTGGCCGTCAGGGGAAGTCCACGATCTCGCTCGAATGATCACCAAGCTCAACCTGGCGCTTTTCGACAGCGTCACCCACTAGCGAGCCTCCGAACCCGCAAAGAGCCCCGTTTCACCCTCCGCGGTTCGGGCATCGACTCCCCATGGCAGAAATCCACACCGAGGTGCTCGAGCGAGAGATGAAGTTCGGGGCGCCCCTGGACGTGGGGCTACCCGACCTGAGGGATTTGGTGCACCGCACGGAGCGCCTGCCCCGCCAAGACCTGCAGACGGCCTATTTCGATACGCCTGATGGCCGCCTCTGGCATCAGGGCATCACGTTGCGCCATCGGGTGACACAGGGCGACCGGGGCAGCAAGTGGACGCTGAAGCTGCCCGCCGCGGCAGAGGGTCCGACCCTCAACCGGACTGAGGTCTCCTGGGAGGGACCGCGCGATGAGATCCCCCGGGGTGCCAGTGCGATCGTCCAAGGGCTCGTGCGGCGGCAGCGACTCCAGCAGCTTGTCGAGCTGCAATCCAGCCGCCAGCGCCTGCTCTTGCGTGATGCGGCCGACCACACCCTTGCCGAAATCGATGACGACACCGTCACGGTGAAGGGCGGCCCCCGCGATGGTCTGCGCTTTCGGCAGGTCGAACTCGAGGTCCACGACGCGGGCGCCAAGGTCGTCCGTAAGGTGACGGCGCGGCTCGAGGGAGCGGGGCTTTCGCCCGAGACCACTCCGAAACTGGAGCGAGCCATGGGGTTTCCCGTCGCCCCAGCGGCGGCGCGTCAGCTTGGTCCGAACTCGACACTCGGTGACGTGGTGACGGCCGTGCTCACGCAGGGCCTCACCCGACTCTTGGCACACGATTGGCGTCTTCGTGCCGCCGTGGGCGCTGCCGCGCCCGAGGACATCCATCAGGCTCGAGTCGCCACCCGTCGACTCCGCTCCGACCTGCGCACCTTCGACGTCGTTCTCGATCCGGTGTGGGTGCGCCACGTCCGCCTTGACCTCAAGTGGCTCGGGTCGGCGCTGGGAGAGGTGCGCGACGCGGATGTCCTCACCGGGCAGCTGGCGGGCGCACCCGAGGAAATCGGCGTGCAGCTTGCCGGCCAACGAGCCGAAGCGGCGGAACGGGTCGCAGAGCACCTCGCCAGCGACCGCTACCTTCTTCTCCTCGATCACCTCCAGGCGGCAGCGAACAACCCGCCCTTCGTGCTCGGTGAGGACGACATCCACCAAGAGGACAGGGCCGAGAAGGTTCTTCCCTCCCTTGTCGGCGCCCGATGGCATGCCCTCCGTCGCCAGGTCCGCAAGTCGGGGTCCGATCCGTCGGACGAACGTCTGCACCGCATCCGGATCGGGGCGAAGCAGCTCCGCTACGCGGCGGAGGCCGCGACTCCTGTCGTGGGCAAAGCGGCTCGGCGGACAGCAAAGGCGGCCGAAGATCTCCAGACACTCCTCGGGGAGCACCATGATGCAGTCACCGCGGAATCGTGGCTCCGAGAGCGGGCAGAAGAGGACGTTTCTCCCGCCGGCGCATTCGAGGCCGGACGCATGACGGCCGAGCAACAACACCTTCAGCGCAAGCTTCGCCATCGTTGGCGTCGCACGTGGGCGCCGCTCGCGCTGCCGAAACGCCGTCGTTGGATGAGCTAACTCACATCCTTTGGGTCCTGTGGCTCAACGGCCCAGGACCGTCTGCAAGTCCCGCACGTGCTCCTGCGTCTGCTCGAGCAAGGGACGAAGGGCCTCGGCGACGTCAGCCAGTCCGAGGTCCATTGCTTCACGAAACCGGTCCCGGTACCGCTCCAGCTGACTCTCCTCGAGTCGGAGATCAGCGGCCAGCGCCTCCCGGCCGGTAGCCGCCTCCACCGCTGGCACGGACGTGGCCGGGGTACCACCGAGGAACGCGATCTGTTCGGCCAATTTCTGGGCGTGGCTCAGCTCCTGCGTGAGATGCACCTTCAGCTCATCAATGGTGCTCAGGAACTCGGCGCCGGTCACCGTTGCAATGTGGCTGATGTATTGCACAATCGACTGGTACTCGGTCCGCAGGTCCCCATTGAGGGATTCGATGAAGCTCTCCTTGTCCATACCGACGCTCCGTTCTCGTCTCGTCGGGTTGTCGCCGACGCACAGAGTTTGCCCATTCGCCGAGGAGACGAAACGAGGATGACACCGCGAGACGTCCGACGACCGCACGGAGACGCGCGCGTCGGACACGTCCCGGTGAGGCTGAGGTCGGGAACGACTAACCTCGTACCCGCGGGTGAGACGAGCCCTCAGACCAGGCAGTCGCCTCTGTGGCGTTCGGACAAGAGTACGGAGTTGGTGTTTCGTTGGCGCTTCGTATATCTCGCAATGGAATCCTGGAGACCGAGATCCGCAAGGATGAACCGCAGCATGCCCTCGTCCTGCTCGCGGGCGAACTCGACACCTCCAACGTCGCCCAGCTGTATGAGGAGTTGGCCGATCTGACGCGGGAAGGCGTGCGCCGTATCGCAATCGACCTGGCCGAGTTGGAGTTCGTGGACTCAACCGGATTGTCGGCGCTCATCGCGGCGCACAAGCGGGCGGAAGCCCTGGGGGGAGAACTGATTCTCTTGTCGCCCAACCGGGACATACGACGCCTCTTCGAGGTGACCGGCATCGACACGTATTTCAACATCGACCCACCGAAAGACGAGACCCCACCCCCCACCTGACGTCGGTCCGACCGGCTCGGGACGGCGCCCCCGGGAACCGCCCTGCACGCTTGCATCCGTCGAGTGCGCAGATACCCTATGCACTGAGGATCTGCACGCTGCAGCAGGATCCCTCGGACCCATGGAGGATGCCGCCATGACCACTGACCACGCCGCACGGCCATGGACTCTTCGGTCCACGCTGGTCGCCGTGGGCGATCTCGAACGATCGGTCGCCTTCTACGGCGAGCTCGGTCCCTTTGCGGTGATCGCTCGCGACGACGCCATCGCCGTACTCGGGGACGCTTCTCCCGAATCCATCGTCCTGATCTTGCGCGAAACGCGGGGGCGTCATCAAACTCGCCACGGACCGCAGTCTCTTGGCCTGCGGTCCGTGACCTTCAACGTCGGAACGCTCGGCGAGCTCGACCGCATTGAGTCGTTTCTGCGAAGCCGCGACCTCTTCACCGATCGACGGCCCATCGCCGACGGCGCATCGGACCTGCTGCGCGGGCGCGATCCGGACAACTTGCCCCTGGTGTTCGTCTGCTACGCGCAGGGCCAGATCGGGCCCGCCTACTACGAATCGGCCCTCAATCTCTACTATTCGCTCGACGCCTGACCGCGAGCACCAAACCCGGGCGGCGGGCTCGGCTCGCGGAGCCCTCTTTCGCCGTCTGTCGCCCCGAGGACGTCGCCAATCGGATAGCGTTGCGCTCTGAAGGGGAGTAGCCCGCAATCGTTGGTCGACATGCTGGCTCTGCGAGGAGCCCGGTCAGCGGACCTGTTCGCAGGTGGGCGAGACCTTCGTTTCTGCCATGTCAGCGTGGCCGGGACGAAGGAGACCCCTTTGAACCGGCGAGAAAGGTCAGCGTGAATTTCGCCGTCGTCGTCGCCGTCTTCCCGATCATCTTCATCGGGGAACTGCCGGACAAGACCATGTTCGCGTCTCTGGTGCTGTCGACCCGGGGCAAGCCGTTCTCCGTCTGGCTGGGGGCCGCTGGCGCCTTCCTCGTCCACGTGGTGATCGCCGTCACAATCGGTGTGGCCCTGTTCCGCATTTTGCCGCACAGGGTGGTGGACGTCGTCGTGGCTGCGATGTTCCTCGTGGGGGCGGCCCTGGCGCTCCGAGAGGCGACCCAGGACCATGACGAAGAGATCGTCGAGCGCGAGGTGGCCACCAAACGACGGGTTGCCAGCACCGCGTTCATCGTCATCTTCCTGGCCGAGTGGGGCGACCTCACGCAGATCCTTACGGCCAACCTCGCGGCGCACTACCACGCACCACTTTCGGTGGCGGTGGGTGCGGTCCTGGCCCTCTGGGCTGTCGCCGGCCTGGCCGTGGTGGGCGGTCAGAGCCTCCTGCGGTTCATCAATATCCGCACCCTGCGCATCGTGACGGCCGTCGTCCTGGTTGGCCTGGCGGGATTCGCCGCATGGGAGGCCTTTCGCTGACCCTCAGGTCGGGAGTCCCGCCTTGGTGGCCTCCGGCACGTCCACCAGCCGGCCTGTCGCCACGTCGTAGATCAAGCCGTAGATCGCGATGCCACCGGGGACCAAGGGATGCCGGCGGATCCGCGTGACATCGTCCACCACGCTCTGGGCGTTGTCCGAAATGGTCAGCCAGTCGATGTAGTTCCCCTCCGACGACCCCGGGCCGCGCCCGACGTCATGGAACCCATCGCTTCCCAGCTGGGCCGTCTCGAGACTGCTGACCAGCAGGCCGCGCATCACCTCGTCGGTGAAGAACTCCATGCCACAGTTGGTGTGATGAATGACGAACCACTCCTGGGTTCCGAGCAGTTTGTACGAAATGACCAGGGAGCGGATGGCATCATCACTGGCGCGACCGCCTGCGTTACGGATCACATGAGCATCGCCTTCACTGAGACCGGCGTACTTGGCCGGGTCGAGTCGCGCATCCATGCAGGTGAGGATGGCGAAGTGACGTGCCGGAGGCAACGCGAGCCCGCCCTTAGCCCCGAATGAGGAGGCATAGGCCTCGTTGGCCTGGAGAACTTCGTCGTACACGGACATTGTGAATCCTTTCTCTTCGTTGGCTTGCTCCTCTTGATGCATCTCTGCGAATCCGTCACGCCGCAGCCGTCCTCAGGTCAGCGCGGACTCGATCACCTGGCCGACCTGATCGATTTCGAGCAGAAAGCCGTCATGCCCGGCCCCAGAGTCAATGACATGCACGGGCGGACGCCCTGGCAGCTGACGCGCCAGGTCTTCCTGTTGGGTCACCGGGTAGAGACGGTCCGACGCGATGCCGGCCACCGTCACCTCCGCCCTCACACGTCGCAGCGCGTGACCGCTCCCACCACGACCACGCCCCACGTCGTGGTGGTTCATGGCCTCGCTGAGGAGAATGTAGGAGTTCGGGTCGAAGCGCTGGGCCAGCTTCTCTCCGTGGTGCTGAAGATAGGACTCAATGGCATAGCGGCCGCCCTTCAAGGGATCCTCCTCGTCCTGCGGTGTCCGCCCGAAGCGATCCTCGAACTCTGCGCCGGTCCGGTACGAGTACTGACCGATCCCCCGTGCCAGCGACAAGCCGTCGACGGGGCGAGCATCGGTCCCGTAGTAGTCGCCACCCTGGAATGCCGGGTCGGATCGAATAGCCCGGACCTGCAGCGACGCCAGGGCGATCTGATCCGCGCTCGCGGCCGCTCCGACCGAGAGGATCACGGCTCGGGCCACGCGGTCGGGTTGGTCGATGCACCACTCGAGGACCCGCATTCCTCCCATGGAGCCTCCGATGACGGCTGCCCACGTCCCGATCCCGAGGGTGTCGGCCAGAGCGACCTCCACGGCAACCTGGTCCCTGATGGTGATCACCGGGAACCGTGATCCGTAGAGCCCTCCGTCAGGGGCCTCCGACGCGGGACCGGTTGTCCCGCTGCACCCTCCCAGCACGTTCGGACAGACGACGAAGTAGCGGTTGCTGTCGATCGGTGCTCCCGGCCCGATCAGGCCATCCCACCACCCCACGAGGCCGTGGCCAGGTCCGGCGGGGCCGACGGCGTGGGAATCTCCCGTCAGGGCATGGAGCACCAACACGGCGTTGGAGCGCGCTGCGTCGAGTTCACCCCACACCTCGTAGCCGACAGTCACGTTGGCCAGATGGCCGCCACCTTCGAGAGAAAACCCCCGGTCGTCGCCGGGTGGAATTGCGGCGAACTGTCGGCGCCCTGGGTCGTCGCCGGGGAGCCATACACCTGGGTACGGCCCCTGGTTCATGTTGCCTTTGCGGCGCGGAACCCGGCATCGAGGTCGGCCAGGATGTCCTCAATCGACTCGATCCCCACTGACAGGCGTACCAGGTCGGGCGTGACCCCCGTGGTCGTCTGTTCGGCCTCGGTGAGCTGCGAGTGGGTGGTCGACGCGGGATGTATGGCCAGACTCCGAACATCTCCGACGTTCGCCAGGTGGCTGAAGAGCTCCAGACCCTCAATGAAGCGGCGACCCGCCTCGGAGCCTCCCGCGATCCCGAAGGCGATGATGGCACCGCCCCCGTTGGGGAGGTAGCGCTGTTGACGCGCGTGCCACGGGCTCGACTCGAGTCCTGGGTATGCCACCCATGAGACCTCGTCCCGCGCTTCGAGCCATTGCGCGACGGTGGTGGCGTTCTGCACGTGCCGCTCCATCCGCAGGCTCAGCGTCTCGAGTCCCTGCAGGAAGAGGAACGAATTGAGCGGAGCGATGGCGGGGCCCGTGTCACGCAGGTACTGCAGCCGTGCCTTCAGGACGAACCGAGCCGGAAAGAGAGACTCGGGAAGGTTGCCGAAGACGAGGCCGTGATAGCTCGGATCCGGCTCGGTGAAGGCGGGAAATCTCCCGCTCCCCTCGTAGTCGAACGTGCCGCCGTCAACGATGACACCACCGATTGAGGTGCCGTGGCCGCCGATGAACTTGGTCGCCGAGTGCACCACGATGTCGGCCCCGTGACGCAGCGGTTGGGCCAGGTACGGAGTGGCCAGCGTGCTGTCGACAACCAAGGGGATGTGGTGGTCGTGCGCGACGGACGACACTCCCTCGAAATCGAGCACGTCCCCCTTGGGATTGCCGAGCGTCTCGGCGAAGAAGGCCTTGGTGTTGGGCCGCACGGCGGAACGCCAGGCTTCGAGGTCGTCGGGGTCGTCGACGAAGGTCACCTCAATCCCGAGCTTGGGCAGCGTGTAGTGGAAGAGGTTGTAGGTACCTCCGTAGAGCGACGCGGACGACACAATGTGCCCTCCGTTCTCGGCCAGGTTCAGTAGCGCGATGGTCTCGGCGGCCTGACCGCTCGCCACCGCGAGCGCCGCCACTCCCCCTTCCAATGCGGCGATTCGCTCCTCGAACACGGCCTGTGTCGGATTCATGATCCGGGTGTAGATGTTTCCGAGCTCTTCCAGTCCGAACAGCGCCGCAGCATGGGAGGTGTCACGGAACGTGTAGCTGGTCGTCTGATAGATCGGCACCGCCCGTGCCCCGGTCGTCGGGTCAGGCACGGCACCGGCATGCACCTGGCGAGTTTCAAAACCCCAATCAGGCATTGAGATGGTCTCCTTCGATCACGTTCCGAACGCCGACAGCTGACGCCTCAATCGCAATTGTTACAAACCCGACTGTTTTAGTCAACTTCTGCGCGGAGGGGCGCCCCGCACCGTGGTCACCCACGGAGAGCCGGTGGGCTGCGTCACCCAGGGGCGCCTTCCCCGAGAGGTCCCTACTTCTCAATCGGGACGTCGAATCTCTCGTAGTAGAACGCGAACTGCTCGCGCAGGGTCGCCGGATCCAGCCCGAATGTCTCGCCCCTGTAATTGTGAGGTCCCGAACGATCCTTCGAGCTCTCGGCCCACCAGTCCTGCATGCGTCTCCTGGCATCGCTGCTCAGATCGTCACCGAGCTCTGCGTAGAGCTGCGCCACCGCGGCCATCGGATCGCTCTGCACCGCTCCGAAGGAGACATCGAAGAAGCGAGATTCGTTCCCGCTGTCCCTGAACTCAATCAGTCGCTGCAGCGAGTGGCGCCAGAGCATCGCGTTGTGGGCGCCGATAGCCAGAGGATCAGGGTGCTCGGTCAAGACGTTCGACAGTGCTTCGAACAGGGCGCAGACCGACGGCAGCACCTTCCCCACGTCGCGGTGGGTCATGACGAATCGTGCGTCGGGGTACACGCGGTCCAGCGCTGCGATCGAATGCATGTGGGCCGGCGTCTTGAGCCACCATCTTTCCGGCGGGCAGCGCCATTGCAGCAACTTGAGCACGCGCCGGTGGTAGCGGTAGGCAGGCTCCATGTCGCAGGCGAGGAGCCACGAGCTGTAGGTGGGAATGCGGGCCATGCCCTCGAAGAGCTGTGATCTGAAGTCGAGCGCCATGAGGAGAATGCACTCCTGCGGTCCAGTGGCCGAGGTCGGCAGCATTCCGAAGAAGCCCGGAAACATCTCGTTCGTCATGTCGATGCCCGCCTGTGTCGCAGCGATCCGCGGGTCGGTGTCTTCGGTCGCCGTCTCCGGCGGGGGGCATGGCGCCCCCGCCTCCCACGTGCGCAACGACCGCCTGGAGGTGTCGCTGGCCAGGAGGAAGCTCAAGGCGGTGGAGCCCGTGCGGGGCAGTCCGAGCCCGAAGAGCGGAGCCACGATCTCCTGCTCGTCGATCTCGGGGTGTCAGCGCGTACCACTGCTCCACTTCGAGCCGGTTGACGAGGAGGCCCACGATCTGGTCGATCATGGCGCTCTGGCCCAGCTCGTTGAGCGACGATTCTGTCCAGAGCGAGCCCACCAGCACCCCGAGGCCCTCCTGCCACGTGTCGCCCCCGAAGTCGTCCGAACCCGCCCGCACCACTGCGGCCTCGACCAATTGATCGACGTGCATCCAGATTGCCCCCAAGTCCCCCGGCCCCGGACTGCGCCGGGACGTCAGGCAGAGACTACGGGATCACGCCCGCTCCCATCCCGTCTTTCATGAGGGCCGGGGAAGCCTCCACTCAGTGGCGTTCTCTGGCCCTCGGAAAGTCCCGCAGCCGGTCGTACATGGTGATCAGACGGGAGATGACCGGGGCCCGCTCCCACCACCGCGGCCCGTCGGGGTGCAGGTTGGTCGGTGCGTGGACCGAGAGATACTCGGCGGTTTTCGGTTCGTCCTGGCGATCAGCTGCTTCGAGGGTCCTTCTCAGGTCGGGAAGCGCGACACCGAGCTCCCACTCCATTTCGGTGTCCACGATCTGCATCAGCCCCTCCATCTCGCCGTCGAAATCCTGCCCGGCCCTGAGGTTGATGCCCTGAACCCCGCGTGACATCTTCTCCACGCGATCGATGTGCGGGCGATGCTCCTGCATGCTCTGTTGCAGGCGCTCTGAGATCTCGGACAGGCTCGGATCGTTCGAGGCCACCTCGCTCAGGTCGACGAGTGCGGCCTCTCGGATCGCCAGGTGTCGGATCGCCTCTTTTGCAAGATCTCCGTACTTGGCTCGCTCCTCCACCGACGGGCCCCGTGTGAGGCGCAGCGAGGCGAACAGGTGGCGCAGCTCCAGGTCTTCGGTTTCCAACAGGTCCAGCGCCGAGCCTTGCTTCTCCGAATGCTTGAGAGACACTGTCAGATACCTCCTTCGACGCGCCACGACGCCGGCTCGGCCGCGAGCACCGCAGGCGAGGTGCGCTGGCGCCGTGACGCCCAGCCAATGACGAGCGCACTCCCGACAACCAGGACCGTCCCGATCCCGACAGCGCGGATTCCGGTATGGCTGGCCATGGTCACCTCTCCTCGTCGCACGCCTGCGTTGCCCGAGACGAAATACCCACGGGCGCCGGACGGAAACTGGAAGCCACGGCGACTCGCGTCGACGGCGTCTCTTGCCGCTCCTCCGCCGTGCTTCCGTCGGCTCGAAATCCGGCGGTCACGTACTGCTCCGGCCGCCTCTGTCCCTCGAGAGCGATGGAGGACAGCACCTCCTTGTCCGCCGCCGTCAGCGGAGGCTGGACCAGGCCCCTGGGCCACAGGTGCCGCGCACGGACCACGTTGAGCTCGGAGGCGTAGAGGGTGACCTGGGCCGCCAGATAGAGGAAGGCCAGCAGGCCGAGGACGAGCGCGAACGTGCCGTACTCCTTGCTCGTGTTGCGCAGCGAATGCTCCACCAGGATGCCGCCGAGGTACTGCAGAATCGTCCAGCCCGCCGCGCCGACGAAAGCGCCCGGCATCAAGTCGCTCCAGGGGATCTGCTTCGGCGTGAGCAACCGGAAGGCGACGACGAAGAGACCGATGTTCACCACGAGCGAGGCCACCACCGCTCCGAAGACGGCCAAGCCGCCGTGATGCCCGATCGTCACCAGTCCGGCCACCACCGTGCTCACCACCAGGAACACGCCGAGCAGGACGGTCATGGAGGCCGTTCTCCCGAGGCGGGCGCCGAAGCTCGGGCGGTTCACGCCCGGGATGTTCCAGACCTCTGCCTGCCGCGTACTGCGCGGTCTGAATCGCACCTTGTGAGCCCCAGAGCACGACGAGGATCCCCACGACGAGGCCCAGAACGCTGCGGTCGTGCAAACCGTGGATGTTGGTGCTCAGTTTCGTCCCGACCACGGGGAACTGGGAAAAGGCCGAGTTCTCGACCCGGCCGACGAAGGAATGCTCGGATGCGCCGAAGAATCCGAGGATCGTGACCAGAAGCAGCAGAAGCGGGAACAAGGACAAGAACCCGTAGAAGGTCATCAGGGCGGCCAGCGAGCCACCCCGGTCGTCACCGAACTTCTTCCAGACGCCGACCACGAAGGCCAGCGGCCGGACGCCCTGTTGGAGCCCCGTCCACCTTCCGGACCAGCTGCTCAGCGACGTTCATCAGATCCTCTCCGCAGTGAGTCGACCCGGGTAGGCGCGCCGCCGCCACCTGTCCGTTCACCAGCGCCTCATTCACTCTTCATACCCCGTGTTGCACGGGCCGACACGAGACTCTCGGTACGGTGGTGGCTGGTGACGCCGAGAGCGACGGGTCGAAGTGGGGAAGAGTGCGGGGAAAGCTCGACACCTACCGCACCAAGCGCGACCCCAAGAAGACGCCGGAGCCCATGGGGCGCCGGCCTCGGAAGAAGCCTTCCGGTCAGAGCTTCGTGATCCAAGAGCACCACGCGCGGAGTCTCCACTGGGATCTCCGCCTCGAACGCGATGGCGTCCTTGCCTCCTGGGCTCTCCCCAAGGGCCTCCCCGAGACGCCGGAGAAGAACCATCTCGCCGTGCATACCGAGGACCATCCTCTGGAGTACGCGACCTTCGAGGGCGATATCCCGCAAGGCGAGTACGGGGGCGGCCGCATGACGATCTGGGACTCCGGAACGCTACGACGTGGAGAAGTGGTCGGACGCAGAAGTCAAGTTCGTGCTCCACGGGAAGAAGGGCGCCGGAAGCTTCGTGCTCTTCCAGACCAACGACCGCGACTGGATGATCCACCGGCACGGCTCGTCCACCCGGGCCGATCCGCTTCCCGACTCCATCAAGCCCATGCTGGCCGTCGCCGGCAAGCTCCCGGCGGACGACGAGAACTGGGCGTTCGAAATCAAATGGGACGGCGTCCGGGCGATCCTCTTCGTCGAAGGAGGGCGCGTGCGAGCACAGAGCCGGAACGATCTCGACGTGACGGTCTCGTTCCCCGAGCTGGCCGACATCGGAAAGTTCCTCGGGATGACCACCTGCATCATCGACGGCGAGATCGTCGCGCTCGGCGAGGATGGCCGGCCGAGCTTTTCCAGGCTGCAGCAGCGCATGCATGTGTCGAACCAGCGGGAGGCGAAGCGACAGGTCGCTCTCGGACCCGGTCACGTTCGTGGCGTTCGACCTCTTGTACATCGACGGGCATGCGCTGCTGAGTGCCCCCTACGACGAGCGGCGGGACCGCCTGGAGTCACTGCACCTGTCGGGTGAGACGTTCACGACGACGGACTCGTTCCGTGACGTCTCGGGCCAGGACATCCTCGACGCCACGGCGCAGAACGGCCTGGAAGGCGTCGTCGCCAAGCGGCGCGCCTCGCCGTATCGGCCAGGTCGGCGCCATCCCGACTGGACGAAGGTCAAGAACTTCCGGACGCAGGAGGTGGTGGTCGGCGGCTGGACGGAGGGGCAGGGCGAGCGCCGGGACAGTCTCGGCGCACTGCTCCTCGGGATCCCCGACGAAGGCGGCTTGCGCTACGTCGGCAAGGTCGGGACCGGCTTCAGTGCCAACGCCCGCAGCGACCTGCTCCACGAGCTCGAGGCCCTGGCGACGCCGGCCAACCCTTTCGTCTCCGGGCTTCCGGCCGCTGATGCGGAGAAGGCGCATTTCGTGCGTCCCGAAACGGTGGGAGAGGTCGAGTTCAGCGAATGGACGACGGCGAAGCGGCTGCGCCAACCCACCTGGCGCGGCCTGCGGCCCGACAAGTCGCCGGCGAGGTCGTAGTCGAGTGATGGCCGCCGCCACGCGCACGACTATCGAGGGCCGGGAGCTCTCCGTCTCCAACCTCGAAAAGGTGCTCTTCCCTCACAGCGGCTTCACCAAGGGTCAACTCATCGACTACTACGTCCGCGTCGCTCCGGTCGATGCTCCCGCACATTCGGGAGAGGCCGCTGACGATGAAGCGGTACCCCGACGGAGTCGAGAGCAAGTTCTTCTTCGAAAAGCACATTCCTTCGCACGCGCCAGATTGGGTGCCCTCGGTCGACGTCGCCGCCAACGACGGCAAGGACGTCATCCCCTACGCCATGGTCAATGACGTTCCGACCTTGGCCTGGGCGGCCAACCTCGGGACGATCGAGCTCCACGTGCCGCTCTGGCATGTCGGGCGACGCCGCAAGCTCCCGGCGCGACCCGACTTCATGGTGTTCGACCTCGACCCCGGCGAGGGGACGTCGATCGTCGAGTGTTGCGAGGTGGCCGGCTACGTGACGGACGAGCTCGCCCGGCAGGGCGTCGAGTCGTTCGCCAAGACGAGCGGGTCGAAAGGACTGCAGTTGTACGCCGCGGTCGGGCCGAAGACGACGTGGGACAGCTCGCGGGACCGCAGTCACGAGATCGCCCGGAAATTGGAGGCCGAACACCCGCGACCTCGTGGTCTCCAACATGCGCAGATCGTTGCGCCAGGGACGGGTCCTCATCGACTGGAGTCAGAACCACCCGGCCAAGACGACGGTCGCCGTCTACTCGGTCCGGGCGATGCCGACGCCGACGGTGTCCACGCCCGTCAGCCCGGCCGAGGTGCGGCGCTGCGCGGCAAAGCACGATCCCGGACTTCTCCGATTCGAGACCGATGACGTCTTGCGGCGCCTCGACAAGCACGGCGATCTCTTCGCACCTCTCGGCTTGGTCTGATGATCCGGCTGGAGAAATCCACACAGGAGGGGAAACCCTGTGGAGGACGGCGGCCTCGCATGCGCCGACACGGCGTAGGAACAAGGCACCCCGGCAATAGACCTGGCCGACGCTCCTTCAGGTTCGCAACCCGACGAAACCCCTCGACCGGCGTCCTCTCGATGCGCCAGCCCCCTGGCCAGGTTGGGCGCTTTCCAACGCTTGATGCCCGCTCACGAGGATGGCAAACCCCGTGCAGCAGATGGACCTCGTGATCAGCCTCGGGCGCCGGCGCGCAGGCGGACCAGGACCTCGTCGACGACCTCCGACGTAGATGCTTCTCCACCCAGATCGAAGGTCCGAATCCCGTCCGCCGCTGCGCCGAGCGTGGCCAGGCGGATGGCCGCGGCGGCCTCGGCGACGGCCGCGTCGCCGCGTGCCGCATGGTCGAGCACGGCGGCACAGGCCAACAGCATCGCCATCGGATTGGCGACGTTCTTGCCCATGAGCGACGGTGCCGTGCCGTGCGGCGCCTCCGCCATGGCGACGACCGGACGCAGCTCGTCATCGAGTGCCAGCAAGACGGACTCGGCGCCGGCGATGGAGCCGAAGAGGGCCAACACGAGATCCGAGAGGCAGTCTCCGTCCCGATTCAGGGCCGGGACCACGAGCGGGTTGGCGTTCGACTCGGTGATCAGTCCCGCATAGGCAGCGTCGATCAGCGTGGGCCTGTAGCGGCACGTCGGGATACCGTGCCGCCGCGGCATCCATCTCCTCCTTCAACATCCCCTCGTAGACCGTGGAGACCGTCCACTTCGGACCTCCGTAGACGCACGCACCCATCTGCGAGGCCGTCACGAACGAGAATTCCGCGACGGAGCGGCACGTCGAACGATCGATCCGTTCGGTCCGCCAGGCCTGCTCGGCCACGCTTCCCCGATCGCCCGTTCGGTGCTCCTCCGCCCCGTAGGCATCACCGACGGCCATCCTCACCACCACGATCGGGTGGACCACCGACGCCGGCGGGGCGACGCCCGGTATGCGCCGGCCCGTCCGCACGATGACCGATCCGTGCACACCTTCACGCAGGATGCGGTTGGGACTCCCGACGTCGCCTGTCGTCTCCGGCGTGACGGTGGCCGCCTTGAGACCCAGGCCCGTTTCGCGCATGGCGGCGGCGGCCTCACGGACGACCTCGTTGGCGGTGGCCCGCCGGTTCCCGAGCGACAGGTCGAACCGCACCAGGTCGAGTGCGAACCCGAGCACGCCGGGGTCGAGCACCCGCAGGGCCTCGTCGAGCAGCTCCTGTCCCGTCTCGTCGCCGTCGCAGACGACGATCTGACGGTCGGGTGACATGGGGTTCACAGTACCGGAGGTGGGTGTCGGCACACCCACCGACGGTGTTCAGATCCAGGCGCCTCCGCGTCGGGGGCATGCCGCTCCGGCCGTCCGGACCCGGGACGACGCCCAGCACCTGGTGGATGGAGATCCCCCCGTCGTCGAAGCCGTTGGCCGACGCCGCCATGTACAACAGCCAGACACGGGCTCGTCGCACCCCGACTTCGGCCACGGCCGCGTCCCAGTGCTGCTGGAGGTTCGCCACCCAGGCCCTCAGCGTCTTGGCGTAGTGCTCACGAAGGGATTCGACGTCGCGCACCTCGAAGCCGGCCTCCTCCATGGACAGGACGACTTGGCCCACGTCGATGAGCTCGCCATCGGGGAACACGTAGCGGCCGATGAACGATCGGGGGCCGATCCGCGAGCCGCCCACACTCGAGATGGCGTGGTTGAGCAACCGGCCCTCTGGCTCCAGAAGCCTGCGCATGGTGGCGAAGTACTCCGCGCTCTTCGAGGACCCGACGTGCTCGAACATGCCGACGGAGGCGATGCCGTCGAACGGCCCGTCCCACACGTCCCGATAGTCCTGCAACCGGATCTCGACCTGCTTCTCCAGTCCGGCAGCGGCTAACCCGGTCGCGGCCCCACTGGGCCTGGGCCGGGCTGAGCGTGACGCCCACGACGCGGGCGCCGTAATGACGGGCGGCATGGACGCGCGAAACCACCCCAGCCGCAACCGACGTCGAGGATGCGCTGTCCGGTCCGTTCGGCCAACCCGAGCTTGTGGCAGACGAGGTCGTGCTTCGATTCCTGAGCGGCCTCCAGCGTCTCCACCCCCGGCGCAAACCGTGCGCACGAATAGGTCATGGCGGGCCCGAGGACCATGGCGTAGAAGTCGTTGCTCACGTCGTAGTGGTGTTGCACCGCCTGCGCATCGCGTCCCCGCGAATGCAGCCGGCCCTGCGGTGCCGCCTCCTCGGGCGGTGCGGGAAGCGGCCTCCCGACGACCCCCAGCCGGCGAGCCGCCTGCAGCGCCTGCCAGGGCAGCCGCGAGCCGACGTGGATGCGGTCCGGGGACGCGCCGTGCAACTCCGCCAGGAGTTCGAAGATGTCACCCTCGAAGGCGAGGTCACCCATGACGAAGGCGCGCGCCAGGCCGAGCTCGCCGGGCGACCAGAGCAGCCGCCGCACCGCGTCGGGCGAGCGCACCCGCAGGGTGTCTCCGTGCGACGGCCCCAGGGAGGTGCCGTCCCAGAACTCCATGCGCACCGGGGGCGGACCACCGAAGAAGTGGGCCAGGAGGGGCGCCAGCGCCACCGCCACCCCGCCTCCGGGAACGGGCTTGGTCGTTTCTGGCTTGCTGTTGGGGCCGCAATGGGCGCGGCCTGGAAAGAAGGTCCGATCGCATCACTGTCTCCTGATCAACGCACCAGAATTCTATGCCGTGAATGGAAGACGTGCTTCGGGGAAAGGTACGCGTCAGAGGATCAGATGTCAGACGAGCGTACGGCCGAGCACACCTCCGGGAACGCCGGGTCAGCGTGCCCTGGGGGCGATGGAAAGCGCGGTGCGTCGCGCCCGTGAATCGGCAGGTGCCCCCCCGCTCGCCGCTCCCCCTCTCTCCCCGCGACCCGAGACCCCCCGCCGGACGCGTACTCCGAGGTCGCGCCGCCCCGGCGGCCCAGGCCGCGGCCACCCGCGCCAGCTCCGGAGAGGTCGCAGCACCACCGAGTCGGCCCCGATCGCTGGCTGCTCGGCACCGTCGTCACAGTTGCCGTCCTCGTCGTCGCGGCCGCCATTGCGTTGATCGTGTCGTTGACGCGGCGGCTCGGCGTCCTTCCGCCCTCGACGGCCGCCGGCTCGGGACCGGCGACCACGCGCGCCCTCGCACTCGCCGCCGACCACCCCGGAGCGGCGGGTGCGCGGACGACCACACCGACCACCTCTCCTTCGCCGCCGACCGACGCCCACGACCGCGGTCCGTCGCTCCGGCCGGCCCGCCCGTGATCTCCTCGTTGAGTCCCGCCAGCGGTTCTCCCGGGCAGAGCGTGACGGTGTCCGGCGCCAACTTCTTGAGCGCCACCGGTCAGATCGTGGCGACCTTCAACGGTCAGGTAGCGCCGACCAGCTGCCCCGCTCAGAACACCTGCACGGTCACCGTGCCGCCGTCGAACGCGGCCTTCGGCGCAGGTGGTGATCACCACTGCCGGGCGGCGCGTCCAACGCGGAGACCTTCACCTACGGCTGAGCGGCGCCGCAGCAATTCGTTGACCTCTTCGTCCGATGTCGGGGTGAAGTCGCGATACCACTCGCCTACCGCGAAGAACGGCTCCGGCTGGGCGACGCAGAGCAGGTCGTCGCAGGCGTCCCGTACCGCGGAGCCCATCGTCGTCGGTGCGACCGGGACGGCGAGCACTATCCGCGCCGCGCCGTGCGCACGCGCCACCCGGCAGGCGGCGCCAGCGGTCGATCCGGTGGCGATCCCGTCGTCGACGATGACGACGCAGCTGCCCTCGAGCTCGAGGCGCGGGTCGGCCTTCCCGATAGCGCTGAGCCAGCCGATCGAGCTCAGCCCGCTCGCGCCGGGCAATCGCCTCGAGCTCGGCGGCGCTCACCCCGCTCGATTCGACGACCTCCTCGTTGTCCACCCGTATCCCGTCCTCTCCGATCGCCCCCATCGCCAACTCGGGCTGGAACGGAGCCCCCAGCTTGCGCACGACGATGACGTCGAGGGGTGCGTCCAGTGCCATGCTCACCTGAGCCGCGACGGGGACGCCGCCACGGGGCAGCCCGAGGACGAGGGTCCGGTCGCTCCCGAGACCGGCCGCCCGCACGAGCCGGGCCAGGCGGCGACCGGCGTCCACGCGGTTGCGGAACATCGTCATCACCTCCTCGACGGTTGCAGTCTTCCTCCTTCCCCGGGCACGAGCACGTTCGCCGCGCCCTTGCGCTCTGCCTGCACCGGCAGGTGCCAGGATGGGCCCTGATGGCGGACTCGAGGGTTCCGGAATGACACGGCCCGTCCTGGGCGCTGATGTCGGCGGGACGCAGATGCGCGCGGCCCTGGTGGACGAAAAGGGTCGGGTCCTGCTCCGTCGATCCGTCCCGACACCAGCAGAGGCTGACGTCCCCGCGTCGCTGACCGACCTCATCGCGTCCGTCGCAGCGGAGCGTGGCCACGGCGCGGCATCGCACGCCGTGGTCGGGCTCCCCGGGGCAGTCGACTACGAAGCGGGTCGCCTGCTGTGGGCCCCCCACCTGCCTGCGCAGTGGCCCGAGCTGCTGTCCGCTGACGGCTTGACCGAGCACCTCGGCCTCCCTGTCGGCATCGCCAACGATGCCGATCTGGCGGCGGTCGGCGAGGCCTGGTTCGGCGCAGGCGCCGCCAGTCACGCGGTGGGGTACCTGACGATCTCCACCGGCATCGGCGCAGGCGTGGTGCACGGCGGGCGCCTGCTGCACGGCCCCCGCTCGCTGGCCGAGATCGGCCACGCCGTCATCGACTGGCGCGCCTGGGTGGAGGGCGCGCCGTCGACGCTCGAGGAGTTGGGTTCGGGCAGCGGCGTCGCCCGGCTCGCGCACCACGCAGGGCTCGAAGGCCTCGGTGCTCGGGAGGTCCAAGCCAACGCGGCGGCCGGTGAGCCACGGGCCGTCGCCATCTGGCAACAGGCCATCGCGGCGTGCGCTGCTGGTGTGTCGAACCTCGTGATGTCCTTTTACCCGAGTACGGTCGTCATCGGCGGTGGGATGGGCCGGCAGGACGAATTCTTCGGACCGCTCCGTGACATGGTGCTGCAGCGGCCGGGTCACTACCCCGCTGACCTGGCGATCGTCCGCTCCACGCTCGGTGACGACGCCGGACTGTCCGGCGCCGCCGCCTGGGCCGGAGCGACTTCTGCACCCCGATCCTGACCGTTCGCCGCTCCCAAGCGACCGTTCACAGGAGATGCCCAGCAGCGGCGGCGCGACCTCGGTATGGTTCTTGAACTTGAAACAAAACTGCAATACAACCCGTCACACACGGGTAGAACGCAGCAAGCAGGGGGCTCGCCCAAACGGGCGATCCAGGACCAAAGGAGACAATGTGCGTTTCAGCAGGGCAGGCATGCTCGGGGGGCTCTCCCTCGTGTTGTCGGCGACGCTGGTCAGTGTTGGGGGCCTCGGGGCTTCGGCCTCTGTTCGCGTCAGCGGACCCTCGGGCATCACGACCAGTTCGTTCACCAACAACTTCAGTGTCATGAAGCAGTTCAAATCTCTGGCCGCCGCCGGAAAGGGCAAGGTCGCGGCGATTCTGCCCGACACGGTCAGCTCGACCCGCTATGTCGAGTTCGACCAGCCGGACATCACCAAGGCGCTCCAGACGGCCGGACTGAGCTCGTCGCAGTACGTCGTGCAGAACGCGCTGGGGAGCGATGCCACCCAGCTGACCGATGCGCAGACGGACATCTCGAACGGGGCGACGGTCCTCCTGGTCGACCCCTTGGACTCCGGAGTCGGGGCGCAGATCGAGAGCTACGCCAAGTCCCGCGGCGTCAAGGTGATCGACTACGACCGGCTCACCCTCGGCGGCAGCCGTGCCTACTACGTCAGCTTCAACAACGTGAAGGTTGGACAGCTCATCGGTAAGGGCCTCGTGAGCTGCGTCGCCGCCTGGCACGTCAAGAAGCCACAGGTCGTCGTCATGCACGGCGCGGTGACGGACAACAACGCGACCCTCTTCGCCCAGGGCTACGACGGCGTGATCAACCCGTACTTCAAGTCGGGGAAGTGGACCGCGGTGGCCCACACCGCAGGCACGTGGGACCCGCCGACGGCCGAGACCGAGTTCCAGGCGGTCCTGACGGCGCACCAGGGCGTCAACTCGGCGCTCATTCCGAACGACGAGACGGGTGCACCGATCATCACGTACCTGCAGTCGCTGCACGTGAAGCCCAAGACGTTCCCGACCACGGGGCAGGACGCCACGCTGACCGGCCTCGACAACGTGCTTGCCGGGTACCAGTGCGGCACCGTGTACAAGCCGATCTACTTGGAAGCTGAGTCTGCGGTTGCTCTGGCTCTCTACCTGCGGGCCGGCGCCACGCCTCCCGCCGCCTTGGTGAACGGCAAGACCCAGGACACCACGGCCAGCGTCAGCGTCCCTTCGGTGCTCCTGCAGCCCGAGTGGGTGACCCCGGCGAACATGAACGCCACGGTGATCAAGGACAACTTCGTGCCGGCATCGCAGCTGTGCGCCGGCTCGTACGCTGCCGACTGCAAGGCGGCAGGCATCACCGGGTGACAGCAGGCAGGCCGGCACGCCGGTCTGGGTAATGTCCATCGAAACGAAGTAGCTTCCTGGCCGACCCCCGGTCCCGGCGACGGGGCGGGGGTCGGCCGCTGGAAGCATGCAGAAACTCGAGTTGTCGTCGCGATGGGGGCCACCACATGACCGAGGATGTACCGCTCCTGGAGCTCCGGGGAGTGAGCAAGTCGTTCGGGGCCGTCCAGGCGCTGAACAAGGTCAACCTCTCCGTTCCCGCGGGCAAGATCACTGCGCTCGTCGGCGACAACGGCGCCGGCAAGTCGGTGACGATCAAGACCATCTCGGGACTGTGGCAGCCGACCGAGGGCGAGATCCTCTGGGAGGGCAAGCCGGCCCACATCCACAGCCCGAACGATGCCGAAGCGCTCGGGATCACGACGATCTACCAGGACCTCGCACTGTGCGACAACCTGGACATCGTCCAGAACCTGTTCCTCGGGCACGAGAAGCTCAGGCACGGCCTCCTCGACGAGAGCGCCATGGAGATCGAGGCGCGCGAGGTGCTGGCCGACCTTCACGTCACGACCGTCCGCTCCATCCGCCAGCCGGTGGCGTCACTCTCCGGCGGGCAGCGCCAGTCCGTCGCGGTGGCGAAGGCGGTGCTGTCCGCCGCCAAGCTCGTCATCATGGACGAGCCCACCGCCGCCCTCGGGGTGGCCCAGACCGAGCAGGTGCTCGATCTCATCAAACGGCTGGCCAGCCAGGGCACGGCGGTCATGGTGGTCTCGCACAACCTGGTCGACGTCTTCGCCGTGGCCGAGCAGATCTCGGTCCTCTATCTCGGACGCTTGGTGGCGCAGGGACCGGCGTCCGACTTCGACACGCAGCTGGTGGTCGAATACCAGACGACCGGGTCAGTCGACACGGGCGAACGCGCCCGGGGTGGAGGGAGCATGACCGACACGACCGGCGACCCGGTCACTGCAGCGAAGAGGCCCGGAGGCTGCGCCGGCTACCTCCGCCAATGCGCTGGCACCCGAGGCGCTCGTGGCGCTGGCGCCCGAAGTCCTGGCCGATTCCCTGGGTGATTACCTCCGCGCCTGGTGGAAGCGGATCCGCGGCGGTGAGAGCGGCGCGCTCCCGATCATCGCCGGCCTCATCGTCATCTGCATCTTCTTCGATGTGCAGTCCAGCGCGTTCTTGACGGCGACGAACATCGTCAACCTGTTCGTGCAGGCGACCTTCATCATCCTTCTCGGCATGGGCGAGTTGTACGCCCTGATTCTCAGCGAGGTCGACCTCTCCGTCGCCTTCGTCGGCGCCGTGGGCGCTGCCATCGCCTTGGCGCTGATCACCTCGCCGTCCAACTGGCCGTGGTGGGCCGGCCTGATCGTCGGCCTCGCCGCCTGCGCAGTCATCGGCGCGTTCCAGGGCGCGATCATCACCAGGCTCAAGATCCCCTCCTTCGTGGTGACGCTGGCCGGATTGCTCGGCTGGCAAGGCGTCCTGATCTACGTCTTCGACGTCGACAAGGGCGCGGTCGGCGGCGTCATCAGTCTCCCGAGCGGCGTCATCGCCGACCTGGTCAGTGGCAGCATGACCCCGGTCGCCGGCTGGATCGTGCTGGTGGTCGGCATCGGCCTCTACGCCCTGGCGACCATCCTCACGACGGGGCGGCGGCGCTGCGCAGGGCCTGAGTGCTCCGCCCTTGGGCATCACGCTCGCGACCATCGGTGCCGTCGCCGTCGCCGGCGTCGCCCTCGTGTGGATCTGCAACCTGAACCGGGGCGTGCTCACCCCGGTGAAGGGCGTGCCCTGGGTCATCCCATTCCTCGTCATCCTCCTCATCGTCCAGTCGTTCCAGCTGACACGGACCCGGCTGGGGCGCTACATCTATGCCATCGGCGCCAGCCCCGAGGCGGCCCGCCGCGCCGGCATCCACGTGGCCCGGGTGCGGACGATTGCCTTCGCGCTGTGCAGCTTCACGTCAGGGCTCGCCGTCGTGGTCTACGCCTCACGCCTGGGCTCGCTCTCCGTCGGGTTCGACGGCGGCACCTACGTCCTCTATGCCATTGCAGCGGCCGTCATCGGCGGCGCCAGCCTGTTCGGCGGGTACGGCAAGCCCATTCACCCGCTCCTCGGCGGTCTGGTCATCGCCACCCTCACCAATGGACTGGCACTTGCTCAACATCAGCACCGCGGGAACCGACATCGCCACTGCTGCCGTCCTGCTCGTTGCCGTGGCCGTCGACGCCACGCTGCGCCGGAGGGGAAGGCCGGCCTGAGGTCCCAGGCCTGACTCCCACGGGCCGCGGCCGCCACGGGCGAAGATGGCGCTGCGCCGTGGCGCCCACCACTGTGGTCGCTCCTGGCACTCACCTGGGGCGGGTCGGCGTACGGCTCGACCACCTCGACGACCATGGCGGCGTCGACGCCGTCGTGGAGCGTCTATCACGGCGACCCCGCCGGCAGCGGGGTGGCCGCGACGGTCACCTCCGTCGACCTCTCGTCGCCCGCCTGGACGTCGCCCGGTCTCGACGGCCAGCTCTACGGTGAACCGCTCGTCTCGGACGGTCGGGTCTACGTGGCGACAGAGAACGACACGGTCTACGCCCTCTCGCCGACCACTGGTGCGGTGCAGTGGTCGACCCACCTGGGCACGCCCGTGCCGTCGGGATCGCTTCCGTGCGGCGACATCTCCCCCACGGTTGGCATCACCGGTACCCCGGTTGTCGACCAGACGCGGGCAGAACTGTTCGTCGTGGCGGACGAAGTGGTCAATGGCGCGCCAACGCACCAGCTGGTCGGGCTGAGCACGGCCACCGGGAAGATCGAGTTGGACCAGAATGTGGATCCGGCAGGCTCCACGCCGGCCGCGCTGCTGCAGCGCACCGGCCTGACCCTCAGTTCCGGACATGTCGTCTTCGGATACGGAGGGAACTTCGGGGACTGCTCGACCTACCACGGTTGGGTCATGTCGGTGCCCGAGACCGGCGGCGTGGCCGCCACGTTCGAGGTCGACTCGGCTGGCGGCGACAGCCAGGGCGCCGTGTGGATGGGCGGAGCGGCCCCGGTCCTCGGTAGCGACGGCAACATCTGGGTCACCGCGGGCAACGGCTCGGTCACCTCGTCAGGCGAGGCCTATGACGACAGCGACTCGGTGCTCGAGCTCTCGCCGTCCCTCACGCTCGAGCAGTACTTCGCCCCGTCGTCATGGGCGTCCGACAACGCCCGCGATCTCGACTTTTCGACCGGCGTGGCGCTGCTCGGCGACGGCCAGGTGGTCGCCGCCTCCAAGTCGCGCACCGTCTTCTTGCTGAACGGGTCGAGCCTGGGTGGGATCGGCGGCGAGCAGGCGCAACTCGGTGATGCCTGCAGCACTGTCATGGACGGTGGCCTCGCGGTCGAGGGCTCGACCGTCTACCTGCCCTGCCTGAGCGGCCCCATCGCCGTGCAGACCACGGACTCCCCCGCCGGGCTCCGTCTGCTCTGGAGTTCATCGGTCGGCGGCGGCCCGCCGATCGTGGCCGGAGGACTCGTCTGGACCATCGGCTCGAACGGCGTCCTCTACGGCCTGAGCCCGACGTCAGGCGCCGTCCAGGAGCAAGCCGCCATCGGTGCCCCGGCGAACCACTTCCCCACCCCCTCGGTGGGCGCGGGACTCCTGCTCGCACCGTCGGCGGAGCGCGTCGTGGCCTTCAAGGCCGCCTCGTCGGGTCCCGCGCCCGCTCCTACGACGACGGCATCACGACCATCGACCTCGGTGCCACCGACGACGGTGCCGGCGCCGCAGCCGGCCGGGCAGAACCCTTGGATCGTTGCGGCCGCCGTCGCCGGTGGCATCGCCGTCCTCGCTGTGCTGACCGCGCTCGTCCGGCGTCGTCGCGGCGGACAACGCGGCCCCTGACGCGCTCAGCGAGCCGACAGCACGATCTCGAGCACCGTGCCCACGCCGGCCACGACCAGGGAGATGGAGACGATGACGGCCATCACCTGCACGAGCGGCCGGTGCATCGGCTCCCAGTCGCCGACGTCGGCGAACTGGTCGAGCACGGTGCCATCGGCGTCCGCCCACGCCGCTTCCTCGGGAGGCCGCTCGTCGAGCGGTCTCGGCTCCCGCGTCGCGACGTAGCCGAGGAACGGGCCCAGGCCCTCGGGGAAGTGAGGCTGGGGCGGTACGGGGACGTGGCCCTGCATCGGATTCAGCAGGTTAGCCCTGCGTCTGACGGCAGCGCGAGCCCGACGGTCTACCCTCTCGGCTCCATGGACCAACCCCAGCAGATCGGCTTCACCGCGGCCGAGTCGACCCCCCGCTTCCCCCACGAGGCCAAGCCGCCCCAGGGTGCGCCCAACGTGGTCGCCATCGTGCTGGACGACACCGGCTTCGGCCACCTGGGTGCCTTCGGCTCGGACATCGGCACGCCGCACCTCGACGCGCTGGCGGCGGATGGCGCGGCCGTTCAACCGCTTCCACGTCACGTCCCTGTGCTCCCCGACCAGGGCGTCCTTCTTCACCGGGCGCAACCACCACGCGGTGGGGATGGGGTTCCTGGCCGACATCCCGCTGGCCTTCCCGGGCTACGACGCCCGCCTGCCGAAGACGGCGGCCACGCTTCCCCGCCTCCTGCGTGATGCCGGCTACTCGACGATGGCCGTCGGCAAGTGGCACCTGACGCCGCGCTGGCAGCGCTCGGCGGCCGGGCCCTTCGACACCTGGCCGCTCGGGCTCGGGTTCGAGCGCTACTACGGGTTCCTGCAGGGCGACACCAACCACTGGGCGCCGAACCTCGTCTGCGACAACCACTACATCGAGCCCCCGCGCCGGCCCGAGGAGGGCTACCACCTGAGCGAGGACCTGGCCGATCAGGCGGTCCGCATGGTGCAGGACCAGCAGCAGGGCGCGCCCGGAAAGCCCTTCTTCTTGTACTTCGCGCTCGGCGCCATGCACGCGCCCCACCACGTGGCGCCCGAGTGGGTGGATCCCGTACCGGGGCCTGTTCGACAAGGGATGGGACGCCTGGCGCGCCGAGCTGTTCGCCCGTCAGTGCGCCGTCGGGCGTGGTCCCCGAAGGCACCGTGCTGACCGAACGACCCGAGTGGGTGCAGGCCTGGGACGACCTCTCGAGCGAGGAGCGGCGCATGCTGGCCCGCCAACAGGAGGTCTTCGCCGGCTTCCTGACCCACACCGACGCGCAGATCGGCCGCGTCCTCTCGTCGCTCGAAGCCCTGGGGGCGCTGGACAACACGCTCGTCATGGTCTTCTCCGACAACGGCGCCAGCGCCGAAGGGGGCAAGGCCGGCAGCTTCAACGAGCACCGCTTCACCGCGCACGTCCGCGAGTCCATGGACGAGAACCTCGCCCACTACGACGACTGGGGCGGCTTCACGACCTACAACCACTATTCGTGGGCCTGGGCCTGGGCGGGCAACACCCCGCACAAGCTCTGGAAGCGCTACACCTGGCTGGGCGGGACCCGGACGCCCCTCATCGTGCACTGGCCGGGACGGATCGCCCGCCCCGGCACCGTGCGCGCCCAGTTCGCCCACGTGATCGACCTCATGCCGACGATCATGGGTGCGGCCGGACTCGACATCCCGGACGAGGTCGACGGCGTCGCCCAGCAACCGGTCGACGGCGTGAGCCTCCTGCTCCACGCTGGAGGACCCGACCACCCCCGAGCTCCACCTGACGCAGTACTTCGAAATGATGGGCTCGCGGTCCATCTACCACGAGGGGTGGAAAGCGACGACCAACCACATCAGCTCCGGGGTCCTCGACGAAGAGGAGCTCGCCGTCGGCAGCCGCACCTTCGACGAAGACCGCTGGGAGCTCTTCGACCTCTCGGAGGACTTCTCGGAGGCGACCGACCGCGCCGACGACGAGCCCGAACGGCTCCAACGCCTGCGCGACCTGTGGGACGCCGAGGCGCACCGCAACAACGTCCTCCCCATCTCCGACGGCCTGGTCGACCGCTTCGGGGGGTTCATCCCTCCCGTCTGGCCCGCCGGCAACGCGCGCACGTTCCGTCCCGGCGGTGGTCCCGTTGCCGACGAATCGGTTCCGCTCCTCTGGGGAGGCTTCGACATCACGGCCGACATCGACACCGACGGCGACCTCGCCGACGGGGTCGTCTACGCCCTCGGCGACTGGTTCGGCGGCTATGCGCTCTACCTCGTCGAGCGGCCGGCCCCACTTCACCTTCGCCCGGGCCGCCGACACGCTCGAGCTGGCGATGCCGTCGGTCCTCGGCGCCGGCCGGCACACGGTCACGGTCTCGTACGCGGTCGGCGAGGGCTGGGGCAGCAGGATGCCTCGTCCTGCTGGTCGACGCGCTGGAGGTCGACCAGACCACCGTCGAGGGCATGCTGCCGCTGGCCGTCCAGCACGGCGGGGCCGGGCTGCGCCTCGGGTGGGACAGCGGCTTCCCGGTGTCTTCGCGCTACGCGCCGCCCGCCCCTTTCGCCGGGACGGTGCACGAAGTGCGCGTGGAGACGCCGGGCACGCTGCGGCCCGACCCGGGCGACGAGGTGCGCGCCGCGCTCCACGCCGACTGATCGACTGAGGCGTGCGGCCTCGGGCGCGCCTCAGCCTTCGTGCGGCACCCCCGCCAGCGCGCTCAGCTCCCCGATGCTCCACGACCCGGGGGCGGCGCCTTGGGCGGCGGCCCGGGAGGCCAGGCGCTGGAGCAGTGCGTTCACGGGCGTGGGCACGCCGTGCAGGGCCCCCTCGAGCACGATCTCCCCGTTGAGGAAGTCGGCCTCGATCGACCCCGCGCCACGGGCCAGGCTCTGCCAGCTCGATCCTCCACGCCACTCCCCCGAGGACGTGGCCGCCATCTGCAGGAGGTCGCCGCGCCGCTCCCGATCCTCCTCGGAGCTGGCGACGGCGATGCCTGCGGCGGCCAACGCGTCCTTGCCCTCGCGCTGGGCCTCGCGGGCCAGCGCGCTGAACCGGCCTTCGGGCCCGGCCAGTGCCTCCACCGCGTTGGCCAGATTCATGAGGAGCTTGCGGTACTTCCAGCGCATGATGTCGGGGCGGGCCACGGACTGGAAGGGCGTGGTGGCGATGGCCTCGGCGATCGCCCGACCCGGCTCGTCGAGGCCCGAGGGGAAGCGTCCGATGTCGAGCAGTCCCGACACCGGGGCCGAATGCAGCTGCACGACGCCGGGCCGCAGCTGGGAAGCGGGGCACATGACGCAGATGCCATAGGTGTTGGCGAAGTGGCGCAGGACGCGGCGCTCGTTCTCCACGCCGTTCTGCACGCAGACCACCGGTGCGCCCGGAGGTGCCACGGCGAGCTGCTCCAGCGCGTGGTCGGTGCTCTGTCCCTTCACGGCGAGCAACACCACCGGGTCCCCGTCGGCGTCGGCCTCCCACGACACCTGCGCCGGCTCCTCCACGACGCGAAGGGGCAGGGTCACCGTCTCGTCGGGTGCCTCCAGGACCAGACCCGACCGCAGGGCCCGGCCGTGCGCACCACGTGCGACCAGCGTGACGTCGAACCCGCTCTGGAACAGGCGGGCGCCCACGGACCCGCCGATGGCACCGGCCCCCACGACGACGAACCGCATGGGAGCCACTGTACGGCGTGCCAAGCTTTGTCCGTGGTGTCCCTGAACCCGATGGAGCGCGCGACGGCGCTGGGCGGATCCGTCGCCGCCGTCCCGCTGCGCCTCGCCGGCGGCCTCGCCGCGCCGGCTCGAGGTGGCATGGCGCGCAACGTGCGGCGAGCCATCGGCATCAGGGATGAACAGCCGCCTCCGGTCGCCATCGACCCCGACGAGGCCTACCTGCCGCCCGGCGGCGTGGCCCGTCGGGTCCACGCCGATCTGCCCACCATGTTGATCGGCGGCGTCAGCGCGCTGTTGCTCCAGACACTGCACCCGCTGGCCATGGCGGGGGTGGCGGAGCATTCCAGCTACCAGGAGGACCCGCTGGGCCGGCTGCGGCGGACCGCGTCCTTCGTCGGCACGACGACGTTCGGCACGGTGGCCCAGGCGGAAGCCGCCATCGCCCAGGTGCACCGGGTGCACCGTCGCGTGAAGGGGATCGCACCCGACGGTCGACCCTACGCAGCCGACGATCCCGACCTCGTCACCTTCATCCACGTCGCCGAGGTCGCCAGCTTTCTTGACCTCGGCCCAACGCTACGGGAGCCGACCGCTGACGCCCGAGGAGTGCGACGAGTACTACGAGCAGGTCGCACCGGTTGCGCTGGCCCTGGGGGCGACGTGGGCCCCCCGTTCCGCCGTCGAGGTGGAGAGCTACCTGCTGCGCATACGCCCGGATCTCTACGCCGGACCCGCAGGCCAGGGCGGCCCGGGACTGGCTGCTGCGCGGGGTGGCGCAGCGGCCCGGCGAGAGGGCCGTCTATTCCCTCGTCGTCGCCGCCGCCGTCGGCGTGCTGCCCGGCTGGGCCCGCCGCGAGCTCGGACTCTCCATCGCCGGCCCGTTCGACCTGGTCGTCGACACCGCGGCGGTCACCCCGCTGGCCCGCGGGCTGGCCACCGCCTTGCGCTGGGTCGTCACGCCGCCCGGCTAGAGGGTTCAGGTGGCGAGCGAGAGCCCGCCGTCGATGACCACGACCTGGCCGGTGACGTAGGCGGCCCGTGCGAGCGCCACGATCACCTCGGCCACGTCCTCGGGCTGGCCGGAGCGCTTGAGGGGGGTCACCTGGGTGACCACCTCGCGCACGACGTCCCAGTCCGCCGTCCAGGGCGTGTCGACCAGGCCGGGCGCCACGGCATTGACGCGCACGTCGGGACCGACCACCTTGGCCAGCAACAGGGTCATGTGCGCCAGGGCCGCCTTGCTGGCCGCGTACGGGATGGAGGAGCCGGTGGGCCGCACGCCCGCCACCGACGCCACGTTGACCACCGAGCCGCCGCCGTCGCGCAGGGCAGGCATGGCGGCCACCGTCATGGCCCATGTGCCGAACACATTGACCTCGAAGATGCGGCGCCAGACGTCGACGGATGCCGCCGCCAGGTCGTGGTGCGGAATCACGGCGGTGGTCCCCGCATTGTTCACGAGCGTGTCGAGCCGGCCCCACCGCTCCAGCGCGGCGGCCACCACGCGGTCGGGTACGTCGGGCTCGGTGATGTCGCCCTGGACGTAGTGCGCATCGGGCAGCGACGCCGCGACCGCGGCGCCCTCCGCGGCCGAGCGCGCCGAATTGACGAGGACGGAGGCTCCCTCGGCGGCGAAGGCCCGCGCCGTGGCGGCACCGATGCCGCTGGAAGAGCCCGTCACGGCGACCACCTGTCCCCGCAGGAGTGGGCCGCTCGTCACAGCGCCCTCACTGCGGCTCGATCCCCCAGCGCGCCGTCCACTCCCGCCCGGGTTCCAACGCGATCACGTCGTCGCCGGTGCGGAACGCATTGGGCGGACAGGTCATCGGCTCAATGGCGACGGCGTGCCGGCGCCGCTGCACCTCGCCCAGCGTGTCGCCCGTGTAGACCATCAGATAGGGAAACGCGGCATCCACCCACAGGGTGGCCCCACCCACGCCGCCGGGCGCCTCCAGGCTGGCCCGGGCCACGCCCTCGGCGTCGCGCTCGAGCGTGGTGTACGCGGTGTCGAGCACCACCGGACCGACGAAGCGCGCCGTGGTGAAGTCGCGGTCGGTGCCCTCGACCGGCGCCAGGGTCCCCGTCGGGAGTCCGCGGTCGTCGGTGTCGAGGGTGTGGCGCGCCGGCACGTGCAGGATCGCACCGTCGACGGTCGCGGCCCCGGGCCCGGGGCTCAGGTAGGGATGGAAGCCGAGACCGAAGGGGATCGGGCCCTCCTCCAGCGACTGCGCCCGCGTGGTCACGGTCAGGCCCTCGCGGCCCACGTGGTACTCGATCTCGAGGAGAAGCGAGAACGGATAGCCGGGCGAGGGATGGAGCTGCAGCCGGAGGGAGAGCTGGTTCTGATGCCGGGTCTGGAGCGTCCAGGGCATCCAGCGCACGAGGCCGTGGATGGCGTTGTGGCGCTCGGGCTCGTCCAACGCGGCCTGGGCCCGCACGCCGTTGTACTCGTAGCGGCCGTCGGCCAGGCGGTTCGGCCACGGAGCGAGGACCTGACCACGGCCCGAATGGGACCACTCGTCGGTGCCGAAGCCGTCGAGGACCGTGGTCGGACCGGCCGAGTAGGCGCGGAGGGTGGCGCCCACCTCGCACACGATGACCTCCTGGCGCCCGTGCCCGATGCGCCACTGCTGCCCGGTGGGCGAGGCGATGGAGATCCTGGGCGAGGAGGCGGGCATGGCGAGTGAATTGAAGCAGACCAGGGCCTCGGGGTGGGTGAGGGGCCCACCGAGGACCGGCGTGACGTCCGGGTGACACGGAGCCGAACGGGGGATGGTCCCGCCCCGGTCCCCGGGACGGCGGGCGGTAGGGTGAGCCCACCGTGAGAATTCTCGTCACCAACGACGACGGTGTGAGCGCCCCCGGGCTGGCGGCGCTGACGAGAGCCCTGGTGGCCTGGACCGGCCGACACGCCGGCGACCCGGCCCACGAAGTCATCGTCATGGCACCCAGCTCCAATTACAGCGGCGCCGGCGCCGCGGTGGGCTCGGTGACCGATCACACGACCATCCCCTACCAGCGGGCCTACGTCGAGGGCGCGGAGGCGGTGGAGGCCTACGGCCTCGATGCCTCGCCCGCCCTCTCGGTCATCGCCGGCGCCCTCGGCGCCGTGGGGCCCAAGCCCGACCTCGTGCTCTCGGGCATCAATGACGGCGTCAACGTGGGCCGCTCCGTGCTCCACTCCGGGACCGTCGGCGCCGCGCTGACCGCCAGCCAGCTCGGGATCAGCGCGTTGGCCGTCTCGCTGCGCGTCGGCGACGGGCCCGATCCGTGGGAATCGGCGGCCGAGCTGGCGGTCGCCCTCATCCCCCTGCTGGTCGCCGCGCCGGTGCGCACGGTCCTCAACCTGAACGTGCCCCATCTCCCACTGGCCGAGGTCCGGGGCCTGCGCTGGGCCCGGGTGAGCGGCGCCGGCCTCATCAAGTCGGCCCGGGGCGCCGGGACGTGGGAGGCGCCCAACGTCGAGGAGATAGAGGGGCCGGCCGCGGCCGAGGCGGCGCGCGCGGTCATGGAGGGCGAACCGGACGAGAAGGGCGAGATCGTGCTCACCGTCGGATCGCCCTTCCCGCACTCGGGCGACCTCGGTCTGGCCGATTCCGGTGCCGAGGACGCCACCCTGGTGGCCCAGGGCTACGCCTCGCTCACCGCGTTCCGCGGTCCCCGGGCCGAGGACGACGAGGAGCTGCTGGCGCAGCCTCGACGACGGCCTCGGCCCCGCCCTCGCCGGCTTCGACTTCAAGGCCTGATCGCTCGCGCCCCGGCGGCGTCAGTCGTCCTCCCCCGGTGGCCGCCGGTGTCTCTTCGTCGCGGCGCGCCGCCGCTTGGCGTCGACCCTCCGCACCTGGGAGCCCTTCGTGGGCTTGGTCGGCGCCGCGGGCGGCTTGGACCCGCAGGCCGGCATCGAGCTTGGTGGCGAGGCGCTGCAGCGCCAGCTCGCGGTTGCGCGTCTGCGAGCGCGAGTCCGACGCGCTGGCCCGCACGACCGGTCCCACCCGTTCCAGGAGCCGGGCCCGCTGCCGCGGGCCGAGGGTCTGGGAGGCGGCGACGTCGAAGCGCACCTCCACCCGGCTGAGGGTGCGGTTGGCGTGCTGGCCGCCGGGGCCGCCCGACGTCGTCGCCCGCCAGGAGATCTCCGAGAGCGGGAGGTCGAGTCCCCGGTGCACGTGCAGGGTGTCGTCGCCGGCCACCCGACGAGCGTACGAGCACCCGGGTACGCTCCGGAGCCATGGACTACCGACACCTTGGACGCTCGGGCATGCTCGTCTCCGCCCTCTCCTACGGCAACTGGATCACCCACGGCAGCCAGATTGAGGAGGATGCGGCCGCGGCGTGCGTGCGTGCCTCGCTGGACGCCGGTATCACGACGTTCGACACGGCCGACGTCTACGCCATCGGCGCGGCCGAATCCGTGCTGGGCCGAGCGCTCAAGCACGTGCGGCGCGAGTCCGTCGAAATCTTCACCAAGGTCTACTGGCCGACCGGCCCCAATCCCAACGACCGCGGGCTGTCGCGCAAGCACATCATCGAATCGCTGCACGCCTCGCTGGGACGGCTCCAGACCGACCACGTCGACCTCCTCCAGGCGCACCGCTACGACTACGCCACCCCGCTGGAGGAGACGCTGCGGGCCTTCGACGACCTGGTGCGCCAGGGCAAGGTCCACTACATCGGTGTCTCGGAGTGGACGGCCGAGCAGATCGCGGACGCGGTGCGGCTGGCCGACGAAATGGGGTTCGACCGCATCATCTCCAACCAGCCGCAGTACTCGCTCCTCTGGCGCGTCATTGAGGCCGAGGTGGTCCCGCTGAGCCAGAAGGAAGGTGTGGGCCAGATCGTCTGGTCCCCCCTCGCCCAGGGCGTCCTGACCGGCAAGTACCTCCCCGGCCAGTCCGGCCCGCCGGCGGACTCGCGGGCCAGCGGCCCCGAGGGCGGCGAAATGAGCTGGCTGCTGCGCGACGAGGTGCTCGAGCCCGTGCAGGCCTACGCCGGGCTGTGCAAGGAGGCGGGCTACACGCCGGCGTCGGTCGCCCTGGCCTGGGTGCTGCGCAACGAGAACGTGAGCAGCGCCATCGTCGGCGCGAGCAGGCCCGAGCAGATCGCCGAGAACGTGAAGGCGCTCGACGTCGTGCTCGAGCCCGACTTCGTCGCGGCCATTGAGAAGGTGCTCGAGCCCACCACCCTGTTCGATCCGGGCTTCACGCTGAGCCCCACCACGCGCCCCTGACGGGGCCGGGACTCAGAGGGGCGCGTCGAAGCGGGACGTGAAGGACCGCACCTCGAGCGTGCTGTGCGTGCGGTGTTCTTCGAAGACCCGGGTATAGCCCGTGTGTGCGATGCGCCAGCCCTCGTCCGTCAGCCGGTAGCGATCGGCGTAGAAGGCGGTCCCGCCGATCTCGAGGTCGGCCGCCGGCACGATGACACGGTCCTGGAGGTACCAGGTCCCCTCCGCCGTGGTCGCCGAGGTGAAGGTGATTTCGGGGTGATGGCCGTGATGCTCGGTCACCATGCCGGTGTCGCCCAGGACCGCGCCGAGCCAGGTGACGATGGCGGCCCGGCCCTCGAGCACGGTCTTGCCGTCCTCGTAGGACGCGGTGACGTCCTCGGTCAACAGCGCGCCGAGGTCGTCGAACTGCTTCAGGTCGAGCGTCCGGAAGTAGGCGTACTTCAACCGGCGTATGGCCTCGAGCTCGGCCGCGGTGTCCACGGGTGCACCCCTTTCGATCTGGCCCGCGAAGGCCGCGGCCAGGGTACTTTCCCGGGGAGTTGGCGGGTGGAGCGATTCGGGAGCAGCATGCCGGGCGTGCCCAGGAGACGCCAGCGCATTGCCGCGTACGGGGTCTGCCTCGACGGCGAGGGGAGGATCCTCCTGGCCCGGGCCTCGTCCTCCATCACCCTGCAGGGTCGCTGGTTCCTGCCGGGGGGCGGGGTCGACCACGGCGAGAGCCCGACCGAATCGCTCACGAGAGAGATGGAGGAGGAATCGGGTCTGACCGTCACCGTGGGCCCCCTGCTCGACGTCCTCTCGGACGTGCGCACGATCCCCGACGGCACCAGCCTGCACACCGTGCGCATCATCTATCGGGTGGCGTCGTGGTCGGGCACCCTCCGGCCCGAGGTCGGCGGCACGACCGACGCCGTGGGATGGTTCACGCCCGAGGAGGTGCGGCACATGCCGCTCGCCCACTACGTCCAGATCGTCGTGGACCGGGTCCTGTGACCGGGACCGGGTCGGGCAGCGCCATCGACGACCGGCTGCACCATGTGGTCATCATCGGGAGCGGCTTCGGCGGGCTGTTCGCCGCCCGCGCCCTCAAGCGGGCCACCGTGCGGATCACCCTCATCGACCGGACCAACCACCATCTCTTCCAGCCCCTGCTCTACCAGGTGGCCACCGGGATCCTCTCGGAGGGCCAGATCGCGCCCGCCATCCGCGACGTGCTGCGGAACTATCCGACTCTGCGCACCATCCTCGGCGAGGTGGAGCGCATCGACGTCGAGGCCCGCCAGGTCCACGTCGACGAGTTCGGCAAACCGCTCACCATCGGCTACGACAGCCTCATCGTCGCCGGCGGCGCCTCGAGCTCGTACTTCGGCCACGACGAGTTCCAGGCGTTCTCGTGCGGCATGAAGTCGCTGGACGACGCCCTGGCCCTGCGGGGCCACATCTTCGGCTCCTTCGAGCTCGCCGAGGCCGAGAAGGACCCCGAGAAGCGCCGGCGCCTCATGACGTTCGTCGTGGTCGGGGGCGGACCGACGGGCGTGGAGATCTCGGGCCAGCTGCGCGAGCTCTCGCGGCGGGCGCTCCGGCGCAACTACCGCATGATCGACCCGGTCGACACCCGCGTCGTCCTGGTGGAGGGCCTGGACCAGCTCGTCGGGTCCATGGGGACCTACCTCTCGCGCATGACGCAGCGCGACCTCGCCCGCATGGGCGTCGAGATCCACCTCGGCGCCACGGTGACCGACATGGACGACGACGGTGTCGAGATCACCAAGAAGGACGGCAGCAAGGAGCGGATCCCCGCCGCCACCAAGGTCTGGGCCGCCGGCATGCGGGCGGCCGGCCTGGGCCCCATCCTGGCCGGCGCGGCCGGGGCGGAGACGGACAAGGCCGGCCGGGTCAGGGTCAACCCCGACTGCTCGCTGCCGACGCACCCCGAGGTGTTCGTCGTGGGCGACCTGATGGCGCTGGGCGACCTGCCCTACGTGGCCGAGATGGCCATGCAGTCGGGTGCCCACGCCGCCCACTCCATCGTGCGGCGCCTCGACGGCAAGCCGACCGAGCCCTTCCGCTACCGCGACCTCGGGACGGTGGCCGTGATCTCGCGCTTCACCGCCGTGGCCCAGATCGGCCCGATCAAGGTCGGCGGCTTCATCGGCTGGCTGATCTGGCTCGTCGTGCACATCACCTTCCTCACGGGCTTCAAGAACCGGTTCGGCGCGCTCACCCGCTGGGCGGTGAGCTTCGTCGGGCCACGGCCGTTACGAGCGTGCGCTGACCGGGCGCTGGGTGGCCCGGACGAAACGACCCGCCGAACCTGCCTAGGGTGAGCCAGGAACACGCCGACGACCAGGGGGGTCGACCCATGCCCATCAACGTCACGCCCAACGAGGGGCTCAGCGACCACATCAACGACATCCGCCTGCGCACGGCGCGCATCGTCAACGAGCGCATCCTGCCCAACGAGGCCGTGCTGTGGCATGCCCGCGGCCGCGAGGCCAGCGAGGCCGAGCGCGCCGAGGCCAAGGCGCTGCGGCCAGAGATCCAGGACGAGGTGAAGTCCGAGGGGCTGTGGGCGCCCCACCTCCCGCCCGAGTACGGCGGCATGGGCATCGACTTCATGGCGCACGCCTACATGAACGAGATCCTCGCCTACGCCGTCGGCGCGGCGTCGCTGTTCGGCGTCGTGGCACCGAACTCGGGCAACCAGACCATCCTGGTCAAGTACGGCACCGAGGAGCAGAAGCAGAAGTGGCTCCTCCCGCTCATTGAGGGGACCATGCAGTCGGGCTTCTCCATGACCGAGCCCGAGAACGCCGGCTCGGACCCGCGTTCCATTCAGACGACCGCCATCCGCGAGGGCGACGAGTGGGTGATCAACGGGCACAAGTGGTTCACCTCCAACGGGCTGGCGGCCGACTTCTTCATCGTGATGTGCCGGGCCAAGGAGTCCAAGGACGACGACGGTCCGGGCCGCATGGTGCAGATCATCGTGCCGACCGCAAACCCGGGCGTCGATCATCGAGCGCGGCATCGGCATCTGGGGCAGCGCCAGGTCGGATCACTGCGAGGTCCGCTACGACAACGTCCGCGTGCCCTCCGAGAACCTGCTGGGCCAGGTCGGCGACGGGCACCGGGCGGCGCAGGACCGCCTGGGGGCGGGTCGCATCTTCCACTGCATGAACTCGGTCGGCCAGATGTGGCGCGCCTTCGACCTGATGGTCGAGCGCCTCTTGACCCGCGAGGTGCACGGCGGGCTCCTCAAGGACAAGCAGTTCATGCAGGGCTTCGTGGCCGACAGCTACATGGACCTGCAGGCCGCCCGGCTGATGACGATCCATGCGGCCGAGAAGGTCGACAAGGGCGATCCACAGGCCCGCACCGAGATCAGCTCCATCAAGGTCTTCGTGCCGGCGGCCTACAGCCGGGTCGTCGACCGGGCCATCCAGGTCTGGGGGGCGGCGGGCGTGACCAGCGACCTCCCGTTGGCCCAGATGTACCTCGGCGCCCGCACGCTGCGCCTGGCCGACGGTCCCGACGAGGTGCACCGCATCCTCATCGCCAAGAACGTCCTGCACCACTACGAGAAGGGCGAGAGCTGGGACTTCGCCGGGTGACGGCCGCGCCGTGACGTGGCAGCCCGGACCGGCGGTCTCCGTCTTCGCCGCCGGACTCTTCGCGGGCTCCGTGGCTGTCGTGACCGGCGGTGGCAGCGGGCTCGGGCGCGAGGTGGCCCACGCGTTCGCACGGCTGGGCGGGCAGGTCGTCATCGCCGGGCGGACCGCCGCCCGGCTCGACGAGGTGGCGGGGTCCATCGAGCGCGCCGGCGGCAGCTGCCTGGCCGTGCCCACCGACATCCGCCAACCGGCGCAGGTGGACGCACTGCGCGACCGCGTCTACGCCCGGTACGGGCGCGCGGACTTCCTCGTGAACAACGCCGGCGGGCAGTTCCCGGGCCTGCCCAGCTCCATATCGGACAACGGGTGGCGGGCCGTGGTCGACCTCAACCTCAACGGCACCTGGAACGTGACCAGCCGCTTCATGGGGCCGATGGCCGAGGCCGGCTCGGGCGCCATCGTCAACATCGTGCACACCTTCTCGTTCGAACGCGGCGCGCCGATGTTCGTCCACTCGGGCGCGGCCCGGGCCGGGGTCGTCAACATGGTCAAGACGCTGGCGCCCTACCTGATGCGACGCGGTGTCACCATCAACGCCTTCGCGCCGGGCGTCTTCTCGACGCCGGGCATGATCGCGTCCGAGCTGGCGACGGTCGGCCGCACCGAAGCAGGGTTCACCGACGAGCTGGTGGCCGAGGGCACCACCGTGCGCCTGGGGACGGTCGACGAAATGGCGGCCATGGTCCTGTACCTGTGCTCCCCGGCCGCCCGCTACGTGTGCGGCGCCACCATCGTCGCTGACGGTGCCTCCATGCAGACCAACTGGGTCAACTTCTTCCCGGAGGAGGCGATGTAGCAGGCGCCGGCCCGCGGTCCATTGTGGCCGGCGTGGTGCGGGCCAGCACCGGCGGCCGCCGCGCACATGACGGCGAAGGACGACGATGCCGACGCTGAGCCGCAGGGCGTTCTCGGTGAACACCTCGGCGAAGATCCAGACGCTGAGCACAATGCTGACCATCGGGTCGACGATCACGATGAACGGCTGCGAAATGCTCAGCGGACCCACGTGCAGCGCGGTCTGGTCGAGCAGTTCGGCCAGGATGCTCACGACGATCAGCGCGTAGACCGGCCAGTGGGCGAACATCCCGATGGGCCCGAACTGCGTGAGCGTGTCGGTCATCGCCTTGATGAAGGTGGCCACCAGCGCCCAGAGGATCGCCGTCGCCGCGCCCAGCGCCGCCGCCCGCCGCACCGGTGAGCCGTCGGATTCCGACCAGGGCCAGGATGGCCGCCGCCCCGCCCGCGGCGATGGTGGCGCCGATCCAGGCCGAGCTGGTCGGCTCCGCGTGGCCCCCGGTGGGCTCGGACACGGCCACGAACAGCGCCAGTGCCCCGCACGTGATGGCGGCGGCCCACCAGGTGACGGTGCGTATCTGCTGGCGGATCCAGAGCCGGCGCAGCACGAGGGCGAAGACCAGCTCGGTCACGAGCAGGGGCTGCACCACCGACATCTGCCCGTTGTGCAGCGCCAGCGCCTGGAAGATGAACGACCCGCCCAGCGCCACCCACCCGAACAGCCACAGCGGGTTCGTCACCAGGTAGCGGACGAAGCGCCACCCCTTGGTGTGGCCCGGGTCGCTGATGCTCGCGACGTGCTGCGTGATCATGTTCAGCGCGTTGGAGAACGCCGCCGCCAGCGCGAAGAGGATCGTGATCATGCGATGGCCGGGTCGATCGGGTCAGCCTGACGGATGCGCCGGCAGGCGTCCGGACCCGCGGCCGGCCAGCCGTTCAGCCCGGTGGCTGCACCTTGTACTCGTCCTTCCACCAGCGCGCCGTGCGCACCTCCTCGGGGTCGGTGCGCAGCGCGGTGTCCTGACCGAGGTCCGCGGGCGTGGGGCCGATGCGATCGGCGACCGGGCGCAGGGCGTCCAGGTCGAAGTCGTAGCAGCGGGCCGCCGTCTCGCCCAGCAGCTTGCGGGCGTCCTCCACCGGGATGCCGCCGAAGTCCCCGCGTAAGCGTTCCTGCGTGTGCGGCCACGTGCCCTCCGGGTGCGGGTAGTCGGTCCCCCACATGACGACGTCGCAGCCCAGGATGTGACGGCGGCGTATCTCCTCCTTCGACATGGTGGAGGCGCCGATGAAGATGTTCTCCCCGAAATAGTCCGAGGGCAGCTTGGAGATCTTCCCCTTCAGCAGTGCGGCCATCTTCTTGGTGGTGTGGCCACCGCCCATGTACTGGTCCCACTTCCACATCATGTCGGCCGCCCAGTAGGCGGCCGCCTCGGTGACGACGTACTTCAGGCGCGGGAAGCGCTCGAAGGCGCCCGGAGAAGAGCAGGTGCCACATGGGCCGGGCCGCCCACCACACCACCTCGGCCAGGTAGATCCCGACGTTGTCGTTGTACTCCTCCTGGGGCGCCTCGCCCGAGTGGGTGTGGACCGGGAAGCCGACCTCCTGGCAGGCCGCCCACACCGGGTCGTAGTCCGGGTGGTTGTAGGGCAGCAGGTCGTGCCACATGGTCGGGACCATGATGCCGCGGATGCCCGGCTGCTCGGCCAGCCATTCGATCTCGGCCACCGAGCGCTCGACGCTGTGCGTGATCGGCACCAGCGCGATGCCGCCGTGCCGTTCGGGGCTGCGGCTGCACATTTCGGCCAGGAAGCGGTTGTGGGCGCGGGCGCCGGCGAAGGCCAGCTCGGGGTCGGCGATGGCGCCCGCCGAGAGGCCGGCGCCGAAGGGCGGCGAGGCCATGCCCGTGATGGCGTCGGCGTCGGCGAACATGACCTCCGCCGTGACGCCGTCGGCGTCGAGCTCCTTGTCGCGCTGGTCGATGTCCCAGGCGCCGCGCAATCCTTCCTCGTTGTCGGTCTCCCAACCCATGATGTAGTCGTAATTCATCTGGAGCAGCTGGTCCCGGTTGGCGTGCCGCTCGGCCAGGTACTCGTCGAACTGCGGGTGGTAGGCCGCGTCGAGGTAGGGCCGGTAGCCCTCGGCGGGCAGGCCGGCGTGGGCGTCGGCGGAGATGATCAGGTAGCGGTCGTCGCTCATCGTTTCGCCCCGAGCACCGAGAGGTCGTCGTAGCGCTGGTGGATGAACGGCTCGACCCCGGCCCGGGGCACCGGCCCGATGACGCGGCCCACCTGCGTGGATGCCCGCTCCGTCCAGTTGAGGTCCACCATGCGGCGCACCACGAGATCCGCCACGGGGTCGAGCGGGCGCCTCCTTGAGGATGAGCTCGCCGTCGATCGACTCGTGCAGCCTCGTCCGCTCCGTCTTCTCGCCGTAGACGAGGAGCGGGTCCTGGTCGAGCACGCCCGCTTCTTCGCACGACGGCGACAGCTTCAACCAGAAGTCGGTCTTCTCGAGCTCGTAGTTCTCGCGGGTCCCGCTCACCGTGCCCGTGACCTCGCAGATCACCGAGCCCATGCGCGCGATGTGGGCCGAGACGCGGGCGCCGTCGCGGCGTGACCTCGACCTCGGCCAGCTTCTTGGGCTCACCGTTGACCTCGCGGCCGCCGATGAGCGACTGCTCCGTCGTCATCGGCATGAGGATCGGGTATTCGCCCAGGCGATCTTCGTGGCGCGCCTGCACGCCGATCCATCCCGCGCCGAAGATCGGCAGCCCGGGCATCTCGACCCGGGTGATGGTGATGCGCACCAGGGGCTCGGGTCCCGGTTCGAGCGGCGGCGGCAGAACCGCCGCGATGATGTCGGGGTCCGTCTCGTAAATGGCGGTGACCGCCTCGGACCAGATGTCGGCCTTCTTGGCCTCGATCTCGCGGTTGACTTGCGTGGCTCGGGCGCCGTAGCGGACCGTCGTCATGTGCCCTCCCTCTTTGCTCACCAGGCACGCAGGATCTGCGTGGGATCGAACGCGTTGCAGGTCGTCGTGGTCGGCCAGTTCTCGGGCGCCAGCGGCCGGGCGACTTCGCGCCACCTCGGGGCCGACGCGGTCGCCGATCGGCCGCAGCAGGTCGAGGTCGAACCCGTAGAAGGACGCCGCCGTCGACTCCACCATGGCCCGCACGTCGGGCTCCGCGTAGTCGGCGAACGCCACCCGGAGCGCCTCGGTCGTGAACGGGTAGCTGCCCTCGGAGTGCGGGTAGTCCGCCCCCCACATGACGTGGTCGATCCCGAGGTCGCGGCACAGCGGTGCCTCGCTCGGGCGCAGGAAGCTGGCCCCGATCCAGAAGTTGCGGGCGAAGTACTCGGTCGGGGTCATCGTCATTTTGGCG
This sequence comes from uncultured Acidimicrobiaceae bacterium, assembly GCA_963744045.1. GTDB lineage: Bacteria > Actinomycetota > Acidimicrobiia > Acidimicrobiales > RAAP-2 > Bog-473. The sequence continues at coordinate 110,256 of CAVUSB010000008.1, read as the reverse complement.
GCGGCGGCGCCGAAGAACCTCGCCTCCGGCTGCGTTCGCCGTGGTCATGCGGCCGTAGAACCAGTCCAGCGTCTCGAGGCCCCGGGGCAGCCAGGCCACACCCTGCTCGGTCACCACGAAGCGCAGGGTCGGGTGCCGCTCGAGCACGCCGGAGAAGATGAGGTGCCAGACCGAACGATGGCTGAACCAGGGGATCTCAATGAGCATCATGGCCCGCGCCGCCTCGTGCTCGCCGTAGTCGGGCAATGCGCTGCCGCCGTGGATGTTGATCGGCACGTCCAGATCCGCGCACACCTGCCACAGCGGCTCGTAGTGGTCCTCCCACAGCGGCGGCAGCTCGGAATTGGGCGGGATGGAGGGCAGCAGAATGCCACCGAAGGGGTCGAAGGTCTCGGCGGCCCAGCGCACCTCGGCAACCGCGTCGGCCATGTCGTTGGCGAAGACCTGAATGATGCCGGCCCGTCGGCCCGGCGTGGCGGCGCAGAAGTCGGCCAGCCAGCGGTTGTGGGCCTGGACGCCGGCCCAGCGGCGGTCGTAGTCCTCGGCCGTCGGGGGCAGCGCCACCAGGTTCCCCTCGGTGAAGAAGGGCGGAACCGTGTTGGGGAAGAGCACCTCGGCCGCAATGCCGTCGGACTCGGTCTCGGCCAGACGCCGTGCGCTGTCCCAGTTGCGGTAGGCGATCGGCGCCAGCAGGTCGGCGAACGGATTGACGTATGACGCGGCCCAGTCGTCGAACTCGTCGTGCCACCGGCTGGCCAGATACGGCTTGTAGTCCTGAATGTCGCCTCCGGCGTGACCGTCGGCCGAGACGACCGTGTACCGGGCCCGACCGGTCGCGGTCGCCGTCATCAGCTCAGAGCCGCCGGGGGAAGCTGCCCGGCGCCGATGGCGTCGGCCCGGCGGTGCAGCATGGACGCCGCCTCCTCGAGCCCGTAGCCGATGATGAAGTCACCCCGCTGCACGCCCTGCACGCAGAAGCGGCCGAGCTCGCGCAGGTCCATGATGTCGACCGTCCGACCCGCCGCCTCCAGCTGCGCCTTGAACTCCTCGAAAGTGGTGCCCGGCGCCGGGGGCCGCGGCCGCTCCCGCTGCAGGGCCTCGGGACGGTTGCGCTGGGCGGTCCACAGCCCCGTGTCGAGCAGGCCACCGGAGGGATAGAACACCGAGGCCCGCAGGTCCGTGCCCGCGGCGATCAGCTGGTGCGCCAACGCTTCGGTGAGGCACGAGATGGCGGCCTTGCTGGAGGCATAGACCGACGCGTAGGGAACCGGGGCGATGCCGCCGTCCATGCTCGAGGTGTTGATCACCACGCCGGGCTCCCCTGACGCGATCATCCGCGGGACGAACGACAGCATGCCGTTGGCCACGCCGAAAACGTTGACGGAGAAGCACCAGGCCCAGTCGTTGGGTTCCTGCTCCCAGGGTCGCCCGCCGCCGCCCGAGGTCACCCCGGCGTTGTTGAAGAGAAGGTGGCAGGCACCCTCGTCGGCGAAGACGTCCGCCGCCAGTGCCTCGACCGAGGGTGCCGACGACACATCGGTGACGACGCCACGGACACGGCCGTCGGCGCCCAGCTCTTCGACCGCCGCCTGGAGCACGGGCTCCTCTATGTCGGCGATGACGACCCGCGCCCCCTGTTCCAACAGCGCCTCGGTGATGCCGCGGCCGATGCCGGCTGCTCCCCCGGTGACGACGGCAACCTTGCCGTTCAGATCCTCCAACGCATGCCCCCGATTTCTGACGCCCCGTCAGCTTTCCACCATAACGCCCCGCAGCCGCACCTTTCAGGCTGGAGGCCCGACGCCACGCCCGTGCCCAACATTGGAGCAATCCCCCGTTTCAGCTGCGAAAGTGCTGTAGCGTCGATGCCCTGTTCCGAAACGTGAAGGAGGCGGCCATGAGGCAGCGATCGAGGTGGGTGGGTATCGGCGCGGTAGTGCTTGGCCTGACGTTGACCCTGGCCCCACTGACGGCGGCCTCGGCCAAGAGCACGAAGGGATCCGCACCCAACAGCGCCATGTGCAAGACGGTCAAGTCCGAGCAGGGCGGCTCGTCTGCCGCGGCGGGCGCCATCGAGAAGGCGATGACGTCGGGCAACTTCGCCTCGGCCAAGCAGGCGATGCTCAAGGCCTACAACCTCGACTTCAACCAAGTGCAAAAGGCCCTCGGCGTGATCAAGAGCGCCCCGGCCAACGTGCAGGCGGCCTTCAAGGATCTGCTCTCGTTCGTCAAGCAGTTCCGGACGGCGATTCAGAACTCGACGAGCACGACGAGCCTCCTGGCTGCCTTCGAGACGTTGGGCAAGAACCCGAAGTTGGAGACCGACGGCACGACCATCTCCAATTGGTACACGGGGGTCTGTGGCGGGACCTTGACCACGACGCCGACGACGGTGACCTCTCCGTAGGACCTCCCTCCGGCCACACCGGTGCCCGAGACACCTCCGTCGCTGCACGTTCCGCGGCCCGCGGAGACCCAGCCGCTCGACGAGATGGCCATGGCCCGGGGGTGGCTCCATCACCTCCGCGAGAGCGCCATCTTCAAGGTGGAGGGCCTCGACCCCGCACAACTGCGCTGGCGGCCCGCGCCGGCGGCCAATTCGCTGGGAGTGCTCGTGGTGCACCTCGGCCTCTCCGAGCGGCTCTGGCTCCGAGCCATCGCTGCCGGGGAGCGCATGGACATGGCCTGGCGCGCCCACATGTTCGAGCTCCCGGACGGGTGGGGCGTGGAGGAGGCCGTCGCGTTCTACCGCCAGGAGAGCGCCCGGGCCGACGCCGTCCTCGACCGGGAGGCCTCGCTCGACCCACCGTCGCGGGGCGAGTTCCGCCCCACCACGTTCCGCTGGGCCGTGTTCCACCTCATTGAGGAGACGGCACGCCACGTGGGGCACATGGACATCACCCGCGAGCTGCTCGACGGCCGGGTGGGCCGCTGAGCGCCAGCGCGCACCGTCAGCACGGCGTCCGAGCCCGATCCCGTGCTCGAAATGGGGCGACTCGCCACTTGGCGGCGCCCGGGCGCCCTCGAGCCGGTCCTGCCCACCATTTGCCCCTGCGGCGTGCGATCCTGTACCTGGAAACAGCCGGTACCGTGGCTGGGGGACCCCGCGTCCCGCCAGGTGTCCCGGGGCCGCATAATTGGCGTAGTTCAAGTTCGGGGCGTAGGAGGTCGAAAAACGGCCATGGACGTAAAAGCCGACGACGCAAGGCTCAGGCCTGACCCGTCCGCCACGGCCCTCGTGGAACGGCCCGTCACCGACAGCCAGGGGCAGCTGTTCAACGACGGCTACCCGACGTACGCGGACACCGACAAGATCCCCGCCTACCGCGCCGGCGGCCCGGTTCGCTCCGGCCCGGCCCGGTCGCTGCGGGTCCTCGTCGTCCTCGTGGCAGTCATTGTGGTCGCCGCGGGAGCGACGCTCGGACTGGTCAAGGCGGGCGTCATCGACAAGAGCGGGACGGGGAGCCCCAAGGTGACATCGACCACGACGCACCACGCGGCCGCTCCCGCCTCGAAGGCGCCGCTGGTGACACAGGTCTCGACCGGGGCAGGGACCGCCACCTACCGGGTCGCCACTGGCGCCTACGTCGTGACGGTGACCACGACGACGGGCCGCTCCTGGGTCAGCATCGGCGCGACGGGCAAAGCGCCGAGCTTCGAGGGTGTACTGAATCCGAACAGCTCCCAGAAGCAATTCCTTCTCGGCCCCTCCCAGGTCGATGTCGGCGCGGGCGGGACCAAGGTGATCGTGACGTCGGGCAAGCGGACCTCCACGCTGACGCCCACCTCGGCGCCGTTCAGCTACCAGTTCGTCCTCAAGACCTGAAGGCCCGCCCGGCCGGGCCCGTGGCGACGGACCACTGCTCCCCCGGTGCGGACGGATCCTTCCCACCCAACTGACGCCCAAATCACCCGGCCCACCCCGGGTGCATGGCTTTAGGAAACCCCGAGGCGCGTCGATGCCCGGGTCGTGCCCACCCCGGAATCACCCTTCGCCGCTCGACGCCGCCACCGGGGCCGGCGCGGCCCGGGTGCGCTCGTGGTCGCCGCGGCCCACCTCGCCCTGGGCGCGCTGGGGCTCGTCACCCTGGGGGTCGGCCTGACGTCGACGGCCGGCGCCAGCACGTCGGCCGAAAGCGTCCATTCGTCGTCGGGCATCCCGTCGGACAACTTCTGGCTGGCCGATGCGCAGGGTGCCGTGTGGAACTTCGGCGACGCCGCCGCTCTCGGTTCGGCGGCGGGCCTGCCGCTCAACCACCCGATCGTCACCATCACGGCGACCAAGGACGCCCAGGGCTACTGGCTCCTGGCCTCCGACGGCGGCATCTTCTCGTACGGCGACGCGCCCTTCTACGGCTCGACCGGGTCCCTCGCGCTCAACAAGCCCATCGTCGGCATGGCGGCGACGCCCGACGGCAAGGGCTACTGGCTGGTGGCCTCCGACGGCGGCATCTTCTGTTCGGCGACGCGTTCTTCTACGGCTCGACCGGATCCCTCGCGCTCAACAAGCCCATCGTCGGCATGGCGGCGACGCCCGACGGCAAGGGCTACTGGCTGGTGGCCTCCGACGGCGGCATCTTCAGCTTACGGCGACGCCGCCTTCTACGGCTCGACCGGGTCCATCCACCTGGACCAGCCCATCGTGGGCATGGCGCCGAGCCACGACGGCAAGGGCTACTGGCTGGTGGCCTCCGACGGCGGGATCTTCAACTTCGGCGACGCCGCCTTCGACGGCTCGGCGGCCGGCGGTCCCGCGCTCGATCCGGCGGAGCGGGTGGTGGCCAGCCCCACGGGCCAGGGGTACTGGGTCGAGGACCAGAACGGCACGGCCTACGCCTTCGGCGACGCCACAGGTCCCCCGCCGACCGAAGCGCTGATGTTCACGCCGGTCACCCCCGGGGACAGGGCCGTCCTCTTCGCCTTCGCCCAGCTCGGCAAGCCCTACATCTGGGGCGGCAACGGGCCCGTGGGCTACGACTGCTCGGGTCTGGCGCTGGCCGCGTGGGAGAACGGCGCCGGCATCGGCTTCGCCCGCGTGTCCGACGACCAGTACGAGACGGCGGGCCAGCCGGTCGCGCTGAGCACGCTGGCGGCCGGAGACCTCGTGTTCTGGGGTTCGAGCCAGACCGACTGGACGAGCGTCTACCACACCGCCATCTACGTCGGCGGCGACCAGATCGTCGAGGCGACCGGGGACCAGGTGCAGCTGAACGCGCTCGGCCAATGGGGTTCGGGCGACCTCATGCCCAACGGGCGCCGTCCCTAGGTCCAGCGCCTCCCGTTCTCCGGTCGAGGGCCCCGGCGGTAGCGTGCTGCGCCATGGCGCCCGCACGCGAGAACACGCCATGGACCACGTGGTGCTCGTGCTGTTCGAGAACCGGTCGTTCGACAACCTGCTCGGACGTTTGTACGCACCGGGCCAGGTCGAGGCCTTCGAAGGAGTGATCGGCAAGGACCTCAGCAACCCGATCCCGGCCTGGGCCGAGCACGGCGCCGCAGGCGGGGTCGTCCCCTACGGGATCTCGCCCACCATGGACGCGCCGGACCCCGACCCCGGCGAGGAGTACCAGCACACCAACACGCAGCTGTTCAACGTGCTGGACGAGGCCAATCGCTTCAAGGACGCCACCGACATGGTGGCGCCCCACAACGCACCGGCGGCGGGCACCGAGTCGACGATGGAGGGCTTCGTCACCGACTACATCAGCTTCCTCACCTTCGAGCTCGGCCGCCAACCGACCTACGAGGAGTACAGCCAGATCATGACGGGCTACACGCCCGAGCAGGTCCCGGTGATCAGTGCGCTGGCGAAGGGCTTCGGGGTGTTCGACCACTGGTTCAGCGAAGTCCCGTCGCAGACGCTGGCCAACCGGTCCTTCTGGACGGCGGCGACCTCGTCGGGCTTCGTCGTGAACCGGCCGGTGACCAACTTCATGCGTCACAACACGGCCGAGACGATCTTCGATCGTCTCGAGCGTTGCGGGAAGACCTGGAAGGTCTACGTGCTCGAACCCGACCCCATCTCCTTCACCGGCTTCATCCACATGGCGCGGCTGCGGGAGCGCTTTGCCATCCAACTTCGTCCCCTTCGCCGAGTTCGAGGCCGACGCGGCCGCCGGCACGCTGCCCGACTTCAGTCTGATTGAGCCCAACCTCCTGGCCGGGCACGGCGACTACCACCCCGCCTTCGGTCGTGCCCTGATCGCCGGACTCGACGTGGAGATCGACGGGCCCTCCTCCGTCCTCGCCGGCGAGGCCTTCTTGAGCCGGATCTACGACGCGGTGCGCTCCTCGGCATCGGAGACGGGATCGAACGCCTTCAACACCCTGCTCTTCGTCAGCTTCGACGAGCCGGGAGGGACCTACGACCATGTCCCACCGGGTCCCGTGCCGCCTCCGGGTCCGGCGGAGCCGGAGCCCCAGCTCGGGTTCGCCTTCGATCGCTCGGGCTACCGGGTGCCGGCGGTGATCGTCTCACCCTGGGTCCCGGCCCGCTCCGTCTTCACCGATGAGTACCGCCACACCTCGCTGATGGCGACGCTGCGTGCGACCTGGAACCTGGGCGAGCCGTTCACGGCCCGCGACGCGGCCGCACGCACCTTCGGGCATCTCCTCAGCCTCGAGACCCCACGAACACCCGAGACGTGGCCCGACGTCGAGCCGCTGGCGGTGCCCCCCTTCCAGGCCGAGCGTGTGAACAGCCTGCGGGCGCTCGGCACGCTCGGATGCCATCTGTGCCACGGGCTCTACGAGCACGCGCGCCACGACGACAGCCTCCCCGACCCTCCGGCCTCCGACCCCAAGGTGTCACCCGCGCTGGCCATCGACTTCGCCGTGCATCTCGGAGCCCGCCTCTTCCCACGGCTCGTGGCGCGTCCCCGGGCCGACTGAGCCCAGCAAGGGACACATGCACTGTGGTGCAACACCGCGCCTGGAGCCCGCTCCATCCCCGCCAGGACCAGCGTACATGCAGGTGGGGGGCTTGCCGCAAGGACCACCGATCTGCTGACAATGCAGGCCGCACCTGCATGGCGGCCATCGCTGCCGCAACGACAGCAGGCGACCCGGCGGCGGCCGACGGGAAGAGGGTGGATGGATGAGCGTGGACGTGCTGCATTTGGTGGAGATCGATCAGACGCAGGTCGCACTCGTCGGCGGCAAGGGAGCACGCCTCGGAGAGCTGGGGCGGATCGACGGCGTCCGCGTGCCGCCCGGCTTCTGCGTGACCACCGACGCCTTCTCGCAGATCACGGCGAAGGCACCGGTGATCGACGAGAGTCTCGATCGCCTGGCGCTCCTGGACCCGGCCGACGGGGCAGCCATCCGGACGCTCAGTGCCGGCATCCGTCAGGCCCTCGAGGCGGTCGAGATACCAGGCGACCTGGCAGCCGCGATCACCGCTGCGCTGGCCGAGCTCGGGGACGGCTGCGCCTGCGCCGTCCGGTCGAGCGCGACGGCGGAAGATGCGCCGACGACCTCCTTCGCCGGCCAACAGGACACGTACCTGAACGTGGTGGGGCCCGCTGCCGTCCTCGCGCACATCGGTCTGTGCTGGGCCTCCCTGTTCACCGAGCGTGCCGTGACGTACCGGCTGCACAACGGCTTCGACAACAGCAGGGCCCGCATGGCGGTCGTCGTGCAGCAGATGGTCTTCCCGCAGGCAGCCGGCGTCCTGTTCACGGCCGACCCTGTCACCTCCAACCGCAAGCTCAGCTCCGTGGAGGCCAGCTTCGGCCTCGGTGAGGCGCTCGTGGCCGGCCTGGCGAGCCCGGACGTCTCCACCGTGCGCGACGGCGACATCGTGGCCACGACGATCGCCACCAAGCGGGTCGCCATCACCGCCGCGCCCGGGGGCGGGACGCACGAAGTAGCGGTGGAGGCCGGGCGGCAACGGCTGCCGGCGCTGAGCGACGCGCAGGTCGTCGATCTGGAGCGGCTCGGTCGTCGGATAGAGGCCCACTTCGGCCAGCCCCAGGACATTGAGTGGTGCCTGGACCACGACGGCTTTCACATCGTGCAGAGCCGCCCGATCACCACGCTGTTCCCCCTCCCGGCTCGACACGACCAAGAGAATCACGTCTACGTCTCGGTCGGTCATCAGCAGATGATGACCGACCCCATGCAGCCGCTGGGCCTCTCCTTCTGGCAGCTGACGGCGGCACGGCCCATGTCCGAGGCGGGGGGAGGCTGTTCGTCGACGTCGCGCCGTTGTTGGCCTCACCGACGAGTCGCGCCCACTATGTCGAGGCCCTGGGGAGATCCGATCCGCTCATCGGCGACGCGCTCGAGACCATCCTCGAACGGGGCGACTTCGTCGCCACCCGGTCCGACGAGGATCAGGCCTTCACGCCGATCTTTGGCGCACCGGCTGTGCTGGAGACGGACCCGGCCATCGTCACCGGGCTGATCGAGCGCGCCCAAGCCTCCCTGGCAGCGGCGCGGCGCGAAATCCGGTCCAAGTCCGGTTCGGCGCTCCTCGACGCCATCGCCTCGGACATCCCCGAGCTGAAGCGGATCATCTTCGATCCGGAGGGCCTGCAGGTGATCAGGACCGCCATCGACGCCTCACAGTGGATCAACGAGCAGATGGAGGCCTGGCTGGGCGAGAAGAACACCGTCGACACCCTCACGCAGTCCGTGCCCCACAACGTCACGTCGGAGATGGGCCTCGCCCTCCTCGACGTCGCCGATGCGATCCGTCCCCATCGCGACGTGGTGGCCTTCCTGCACCAGGTGGACGGCGACGGGTTCTTGGCCGCGCTCCCCACTCTCGAGGGCGGGCTCGAAGCGCAGGGCGCCATGCAGGCCTACCTCGACACGTACGGCATGCGCTGCATCGGCGAGATCGACATCACCAGGACGCGCTGGGGCGAACATCCGTCCGCTCTGCTGCCCATGATCCTGTCGAACGTCAAGAATTTCGGGCCGGGTGAGAGCCGACGCCGCTTCGAGCAGGGCCGGCGCGAAGCACGGGAGAAGGAACAGGAACTTCTTCGTCGCGTGCGTGCGACTCCGGAGGGCGAGTCCAGGGCGGCGGAGACCAAGGCCATGATCGATCGGGTGCGGACCTTCATGGGGTACCGGGAGTACCCGAAATACCACATGGTCAGCCGCTACTTCGTCTACAAGCAGGCCCTGTTGCAAGAGGCCGAACGCCTGGTGCAGGCGCACGTCCTCCGTGCGACCGAGGACATCTTCTTCCTCCGGTTCGAGGAACTGCACGAGGTCGTGGGCACGAACCGGGTCGACGACCAGCTCATCGCGCAGCGCAAGGACGCCATGACGCGGTATCGAACGCTGACACCGCCTCGGGTCCTCACCTCGGACGGCGAGGTCGTCGGTGGGGACTACCGACGCGACGATGTGCCGCCCGGTGCGCTCGTCGGCTTGCCCGTTTCCGCCGGAATCGTCGAGGGGCGTGCACGCGTCATCATGGACATGGCCGACGCCGACCTCGACACTGACGACATCCTCGTCACCGTCTCCACGGACCCCAGCTGGACGCCGTTGTTCGTCGCCGTCAAGGGCCTGGTGACCGAGGTGGGAGGGCTCATGACCCATGGTGCGGTGATTGCGCGCGAGTACGGACTGCCCGCCGTCGTGGGGGTGGAGCGTGCCACGGAATTGATCAAGGACGGGAGCAGGATCCGGGTGCACGGCGCTGAGGGATACGTCGAGATCCTGGCCTGACCCTCCCTCCTCCGCGTCGACGCGTAGGGAGCGTCCGTTCCGACGCTCAGCGGGCGGGCGCGACCCGATCGCTGCCGCCCAGCGATGCCTGCAACCGCCGGATCTCCTCGGGTACGGCGCGCCACCACGTCCAACGGCCTCGACGCTCGCCGACGATGAGACCGGCATCGGCAAGCACCCTCGTGTGATGCGAGATCGTCGGTTGGCTCTTGCCGAGGGGATCCTCGAGGTTGCAACTGCAGACCTCTCCCTCGCTCGCCACGATGGAGAGAAGACGAAGGCGCACCGGATCGCTCAGCGCAGCGAAGAGCGCTGCCAACTCGGCGGCCTCGGCCTCGCTCAACTGACCAGCGGTGATCGGAGGGCAGCATGGCGCGGCCTCGGCGCGATCCGCCTTTGGCATCGAACCTCCAAAGATTCATATTGACGTCCATCGATCTCTTCGACAGACTGGACATATCGATGTTCATCAATCTACAGGAGTGACCCCGTGGCCAGAGTGCAGCTCGCCCTCAACGTCTCCGACCTCAATGAGGCCATCGCCTTCTACACCAGGCTCTTCGGCAGCGCGCCCGCAAAGGTGCAGCCCGGGTACGCCAACTTCGCCGTCACCGATCCCCCGCTCAAGCTGGTGCTCATGGAGGATCCCGAGACCCGACACGCCGGGGTGGCCGGCGCGCTCAACCACCTCGGGGTCGAGGTCGAGACGTCCGGCGAGGTGAGCGACGCCTCCCGCCGGCTGCGTGCCGAAGGGCTCGAGACCGAGGAGCAGCAGGCAACGACCTGCTGCTATGCAGTCCAGGACAAGGTCTGGGTCGAAGACCCCGACCGCACGCCGTGGGAGATCTACACCGTGCTGGCGGATGCCCCCACCGAGAGTGCGCGCGGCGGCGGGACCTGTTGCGCCACCGCGGAATCCGTGACTCCCGGCTCCTGCTGCTGACCGCGGCGACGAAGGCGCACCCCATGCGAGAGGTCGCGCTCTGGCGCCGACTGAGCGCCGAGTTCGTGGGCAGCGCATTCCTGGCGGCGATCGTCATCGGCTCGGGCATCGCCGCGCAGCAGCTCTCCCCCGGCAACACCGGGTTGCAGCTCCTCGAGAACGCGGCCGCCACCGCAGCCGGCCTCTTCGCCGTCATCTTGATGTTCGGTGCGGTCTCGGGCGGCCACTTCAACCCGATCGTGTCCTTCGTCGATGCGGTCTTCGGCGGCCTGCCCTGGCGTGACGCCGTCGCCTACCTGCCCGCCCAGGTGGGGGGCTGCCTCGCCGGGGCCATGGTGGCCAACGTCATGTTCTCCCGGGCGGCCGTCGAGCTGTCGACCAAGCACCGCGCCTCACCGGCACATTTCCTCTCCGAGGTCGTCGCCACCGTCGGGCTCCTGCTCGTGATCTTCGCCCTGGCTCGCTCCGGGCGCTCCCAGAGCACGCCGGCGGCGGTCGGTGCCTACATCGGAGCTGCGTACTTCTTCACCAGCTCGACCAGCTTCGCCAACCCGGCCATCACCGTCGGACGCTCACTGAGCAATACGTTCGCCGGGATCGCCCCCTCGTCGGTTCCGAGCTTCATCGGGGCGCAGATCCTCGGTGGCGTGGCCGCGGTGGGCCTGATCCTGGTGCTCTACCCGTCCATCACGCCCGCACAGGCCAGCGACGTCCTGCTCCCGCGCTCCCCGCCACACGAACCTCGAGTCGATCGAACGGAGCCCCTCCCATGAGCGGGACACGCCCAGAGGTCCTCTTCCTGTGCGTCCACAACGCCGGACGGTCCCAGATGGCCGCTGCGCTCCTGTCCGCGCGCGCCGGCGGTCGTCTCGGGGTCCACTCCGCCGGGTCGGCCCCGGGCGAGACGCTCAACCCCGCCGTCGTGACGGCCATGGCCGAGCTCGGCCTCGACATCGCGAGTGAGACGCCCAAGACGCTGACCGACGACATCGGCCGTCGAGCCGACGTCATCGTGACGATGGGATGCGGCGACGACTGTCCGGTGTACCCCGGCGCGCGCTACGTGGTCTGGGAGCTCCCCGACCCCGCCGGCAAGGACCTCGCCGAGGTTCGACGCATTCGTGACGACATCGCCCTCCGGGTGGACCGCCTCGTGTCCGAGGTTCTCGGCGATCCCGGTGGTGCCCCCACCCCCGCATCCTGACCGTCCGGCTCGCCTGACGCGGCACACGAAGACGACCCCGCAGGCAGATTCGTGCCTGGTTCCAGGGGGATGGACTGCCAGGGGGACTTATGCCCAAGGCCATTCGTGCCGACAGCATGAGGGTCACACACCGGTGGAACGCTGAGGCGGTCGCCAGTCAGGGGGACACGACACGGTGCCGACGCGGCTTCGAGCGATGCTGGTGCTTCTGGCGAGCCTGGTTCTGATCGCCTGCGGTTTCGACACGCTGGCGTCGTCCCCGCCTGCCTCGGCCGCCATCACGGTGACCCCTGCGCCCAACCCGTCTCTGCCCGCGAGCTGCGGGATCAGCCTGGGTCTCGATTTCGATCTCTCCAACTCCATCACGGCGCCCCAGTTCACCCAAATGCGCCAGGCCACCATCAACCTGGTGACCTCTCTGCAGGGCACGCCGTCGCAGGTCGGCGTCTACACCTACGCCACGTTCGCACCCGCCACGACCGGGTCGGGTGGGACCGTGAACCACCCGACCGTCCCGGGCAGCCAACCAGCAGCCAACTTCGCGCTTCCGGCGACGCCCATCGCCACGCCGGGCGGCGCCACGACGGTCAACCAGCGCATCGCCGGGCTCACCCGGGTGGCCTCGGCCTCGGGGGGAACGAACTGGGACCAGGGGCTGTCGCAGCTGGTCGCCGCGGGCCAGCCGCACTACAACGCCGTGCTCTTCATCACCGACGGTGACCCCACCACCTGGGGACCGAACAACAACGGCAGCGGCACCTCGACCGACGACGCGACGGTGAACGCCGCCATCACCTCGGCCAACGCCGTGAAGGCGGCCGGCACCCGCGTCATCGCCGTCGGGGTCTCCAACACGACCGGCCCCTCCGTGCAGCGCCTCCAGTACATTTCGGGACCGACCCGGAACTCCGACTACTTCATCACCAACTGGGACGCCCTCGAGGACACGCTCGTCTCCATCGCCACGGCCGCGTGCCAGGGGACGATCACCGTGGTCAAGCAGATCCGGAACCTCGACGGGACGACCAGCCCGGGGGTCGGCTGGACGTTCTCCGCCACGAACAGCCGTGGTCCCGTCACCCCGCCTTCGGGCGCCACCTCCGGCGACGGAACGGTGAACTTCACCGTTCCCGACAGCAGCACCGCCACCATCAACGAGACCCAGCAGAGCGGATACCAGCTCGTCCAACAGAACGGATCGAACGCGGTCTGTACGTCAGGGGGCAACCCCGTTGCCTCGACGAACAGCGGCACGACCGGGTTCAGCGTGCCGATCGGATCACGTCAGATCCTGAGCTGCACCGTGGTGAACTCGCTGATACCGGCCACGTTGACCCTGCACAAGACCGTCGACAACCCCTTCGGTGGTGACGCCGATCCGATCGACTGGACCCTCCAGGCCGCCGGACCCCAGACGATCTCGGGGCCCGACGGGTCCGCCGCCGTCACGGGGGCCAAGGTTGCACCGGGAACCTACGTGCTGTCCGAGCTCGACGGTCCCGGCGGCTACAGCCCCTCGGCCTGGTCGTGCACGGGAGCGAGCGTGAGCGGCAATTCGGTGACCCTGGGGGCCGGCGCCACGGCCAACTGCGGGATCACGAACACCGAACTTGGCGTACCCGTCCTCACCCAGGACAAGACCGTCAACGCGGCGACGGCCCATGAGGGCGACACCCTGACGTACGCTATGACCGTCGGCAACACCGGCACGGCCGACGCCGCCGGCGTCACGGCGACCGAGACCCTGCCGGCCGGTGCCACGTTCGTCTCCGCGACGCCGTCGACGGGCACCTTCGACCCGACGAGCGGAGTATGGACCGTGGGGACGGTCGCCGTCGGAACCACCGAGACCCTGACGGTGACCGCCACCGTCAACGCGGGCACCGAGGGCACGACCCTCGTCGATCGCTTCGCGGTGAGCCCGCCGGCCGGCGTCGGGCCGCCCGAGGTCGAGAACCCGTGCTCCGATGACGCCGCGCAATCGTGTGCCAGCACCGACATCCTCCCGCCCCCGGGTTCGCCCGAGCTCGTGCAGTCCAAGGGCGTGGACCAGACCACCGCCGTGCCCGGTGACACCCTGACCTACACCATGGGAGTGGCCAACGACGGGAATGCGGCCGCCCCCGGCGTCGCGGCCACCGACACACTTCCACCGGGCGTCACCTTCGTGGCGGCGGACACCCATGGCGCCGGCATGTACGACGCCGCGACGGGCATCTGGAGCATCGGGACCATACCCAGCGGCACGTCGGCGAACCTGACGATCACCGCCACCGTGAACACGGGAACGGATGCCAGCACCCAGATCAACCGCTTCATCGTCACGACCACCGGGATCCCGGTGGTCGTTCTCGACGCGTGCTCGGACGTGCCGAGCGAGTCGTGTGCCTCGACGACGGTCCCCGGCGTCCCCCGGTTGGTCCAGAACAAGACCGTCGACCAGGCCAGCGCGCCCGTTGGCGCGACGCTCACGTACACGATGACTCTGGCCAACACCGGGACCGGCGATGCCACGGGCGTGGTGGCCCACGACGCGCTGCCGGCGGGCGTCAACTTCGTCAGTGCCGACACCAACGGGTTCGGCATCTTCGACGCCATGACCGGCGCGTGGAGCGTCGGGACGATCGCGGTAGGGGCGACCGCGACGCTCACGGTGACGACGACCGTCGGGCCCCAGGCTGCCGGCTCGACGCTCGTGAACGCCTTCCAGGTCGTCGAGCCCCCCGATCCTCCCCCGCTCGTCGTGGACAATCCTTGTCCCAGCCCCGACGCGGATTCCTCGTGCGCCTCCACCACGGTGCCGGGCATCCCCCAGCTCACCCAGTCCAAGGTTGTCGATGTCGAGACGGCGATGACGGGCCAGACGCTGACCTACTCCATGTCGGTCGGCAACACGGGCTCGGCCGACGCCACCGGCGTCAGCGCTCAGGACCTCCTCCCGGCAGGTGTCACCTTCGTGAGCGCGGACACTGGCGGTGTCGGTTCGTACTCGCCGGCGTCGGGCATCTGGACCATCGGGACGGTCCCCCAAGGCGCGTCCTCCACGCTGACCATCACGGCCACCGTCAACCAGGGAACCGACGACACGACCCAGATAAACCGTTTCAGCGTCACGGCACCGCCCGGAGATCCGAGCCCGGTGGTCGAACAGCCCTGTGCCGACGATACGAGCCAGTCGTGCGCGACGACGTGGGTACCCGGGACCCCACAGCTCGTGGTGAGCAAGACGGTGAACTCGAAGAGCGCTGCCGTCGGCGCCGCCCTGACCTACACCATCACGATGACCAACATCGGGACCGGCGACGCCACCGACGCCGAGATCCAGGAACTGCCGCCTTCGACGCTGAAACTGACGTCGGCGAACACGAACGGGTCGGGCACGTTCGATCTCGTCACATTGCTCTGGACCGTGCCGTTGGTCTCTCCGGGCGTGACCGCGACGCTGAGGCTGGTCGGCACCATCCTCGGCGGCGCCACCGGGACACTGATCAACCGGATCAGCGTGACCGCCCCACCCGGGGCCGGGCCCACCCTCGTCCTCGACCCTTGCTCGGACAACCGGACCCAGGCCTGCGCCTCCACGACCATCACCACCGGAGCCGCAGCGACGCCCCTTGCCGCCCACGGCACCTTGGCTGCGACCGGCATCGACGTGCCGGGACTCGTCTGGAGCGCCGCCCTGCTCATCACTCTCGGTAGCGGTGCAGTGGTTCTCTCACGCCGCCGGACCCGATTCGGTGTCCAGGGTCGCTCGTCGCCCGAGTAAGAGGAAGACCCCGGTCCGGGGAGGACGCGCGCCGCATGCATCGGCCGCACTTCCTTGTCGTGGCGCGCCCACACAACTCGGGAGTTGAGCGTCCGTGACGAGGGGAGAACAGCAGAACGAGGTGCTCGTCGAAGTCTGGCGTCCTTCGTTGGACACCTGTTGGGCGGGCGGTCTCGCAGTGCGGGAGGATGGTGGCGGAGAGGAGCGACGATTGTGGCCGATGCGGTAGGGCGAGAGGTCGAAGTCATCGTCGCGCACAACGAGCGCGCCACCCTGCGCGTCGGCGACGTGTTCCTCAAGGTCGACGCCGATCAGACGCGCAGCGACGTCGAGGTCGCGGCGATGGCTCTGGCGCCGCTCCCGACCCCGAAGGTCCTCTGGCGGAAGCCGCCCGTGCTCGCGCTCGCCGCGCTTCCCGGGACGGCCCTCGGCCGCCTCGGCGAGCCGTCGAGCGCGTCGGCGGCGGCCTGGGCCGCGGCCGGTGCCGCCGTCCGGATGCTGCACGAGGCCCCGCTGCCGCCGTGGCCGGGCAAGAGCCTGGACGAGATCGCCGCGCGCCTCGACGACGAGTGCGAGTGGCTCGTCACCAATGGCGTCCTTCCCGCCGAATTGGTCACCCGCAACCGTCAGGTCGCCGACGCTGCGCTCCGGCCGTGCACACCGGTGTTCATCCACGGTGACCTGCAGGTCGACCACGTGTTCGTCGTGGGCGAGGAGATCTCCGGCGTGCTCGACTGGTCCGAGGCCGGGCCGGGCGACGCCATGTTCGACCTCGCCATCCTGACCCTCGGACACGAGGAGCGCCTTGGCGACGTCGTCGCCGGGTACGGCGCCGACGTCGACCTCGACGTGGTCCGCGCCTGGTGGTCGCTGCGCAGCCTGGTGGCGGCCCGATGGCTGATGGAGCACGGCTTCGACCCGTCCTCGCCCGGCTGCGAGTTCGACGTGCTGCGATCCCAGATGTGAGGCCACACGGGCCCGACCGCGACGAGCTGGGCTACCGACTTTGCGACTGCGTCACCGGCCCCCCGCTCGCCGCAGCCTGGCCCAGCTCGGTCCGGTGCAACTCGGTGTGTCTCAGGGCGGGGACGCCCAGGCTGGCCTGCAGGGTCGGCGGCGCGTCGCCCACCATGCCCACAACGTCGGCCGTCCCCGGGCCGGCGTCGCTGCCGTAGAAGTCGGCGTCGCCGTAACTGAAGATGCCGCCGTCGGAGGCCACCAGCCAGTAGCCGTCCCCATCGGGCGTGGTCGCCAGCCCGACGATTGGTTTGTTCAGATGGATGCCGCCGGTCGAACCGAAGAACGCGGCGTCGCCGTAACTGAAGATGCCGCCGTCCGAGGCCACCAGCCAGTAGCCGTCCCCATCGGGCGTGGTCGCCAGCCCGACGATTGGCTTGTTCAGATGGATGCCGCCGGTCGAACCGAAGAACGCGGCGTCGCCGTAACTGAAGATGCCGCCGTCCGAGGCCACCAACCAGTAGCCGTCCCCATCGGGCGTGGCCGCCATGCCGACAATGGGCTGGTTGAGATGGATGCCTCCGGTCGAACCGAAGAACGTGGCGTCGCCGTAACTGAAGATGCCACCGTCCGACGCCACCAGCCAGTAGCCCCCGCCGTCGGGAGTGGCAGCCATGCCGACAATGGGCCGGTTGAGGTGGATGCCGCCGGTCGAACCGAAGAAGTCGGCGTCGCCGTAATTGAATATGCCGCCGTCGGAAGCCACGAGCCAATAGCCGCCATCGTCGCCAGTGGCAGCCATACCCACGATCGGCTTGTTGAGATGCGCAGTCGAGGCGTCGCCATACGAGGCGGCGTCACCGAAGGTGTCGACCTTTCCCTGGGCGTTGAACTGGTAGTAACCCTCGGTCCCTGTCCCTTGAATCGTGACCACGGGAGGCGATGCCGAGTCATCGTTCGGGGTCAAGGTCGCCTGTCTGAGACCGACGGTTCCCGGCAGAAAGGAGACTTGTACCAGGCAGGACCATTGTGGTTCCACGATCCCGCAGTCACTCTGCGTGACGAAGTCGTCAGGGTCGGCGCCGCCGATCGTGAATCCCGTCACCGGGTCGGCGATGGAACCTTCATTGGTCAGCGTCACAGAGATTGGGCCGGCCAAATCGCCGACGGTTACCTCTCCAAAATCGATGTTTGCGCGGGACGCGCCCAGGATCGCCGCCTCGGGCACGGCCGATCCCGACGCGCCCGACGCAGGGCCCGTTCCGGCGGCGTTCGCGGCGGCCACGCTGAAGCTGTAATCGATACCCGGTGGGAGGCCGCCGATCACAAAACTGTCGGAGGCACCCGGGGTCGGGTCGGTGGCTGATCCCACAGGTCCGGCGGCCACATCAGTCGTCGATTGCGGCATGGTTCCCAGCCCGTAGACGAGGATGTGAAAGGACGTGATGCCGTCACCATCGTTTCCCCCCACCGTCCAACGGACCGTGATCTGCGAACCTGATGCAGTTGCGGTGACGTTGCTCGGCGCGAGCGGAGCCGAGTTGGGAGTCACCGCATTCGTAGGACCCAATGCCATGCCCGTGCCGTCCGCGTTCACGGCCGCGATGGTGAAGGAGTATGCCGTCCCTGAGGCGAGCCCGCTGACCTTGAAAGAATCCGCCGCTCCGGGTGCGGGATCGGTGGCCGAGCCCGTTGCTCCCGCGGGAATCGTCACGGGCGTCCCAGCCGTTGCGGCAACGAAGGGCGTGATGACGAAATGAGAGATCGGGAGACCTCCGTTGGCGCCCACCGTCCAGCTGACGAGAGCTGACTGGTTGCCTGCCACAGCGGCAGCCGCCGTCGGCACACCTGGAGCGCTGGTCGGCGTGACCGTGTTCGTCTGGGGCGACGCCGGACCGGTGCCGACCGAGTTGATGGAAGCGACCGTGAACGAGTACGTCGTCCCGTCGACGATGCCGATGCTGAACCTGGCCGAATCGAGAGCTCCGGGTGTGGGGTCGAGATTGGACCCCACGGCCGTGGCAGTGACCAGCTCCGTCGAGCTCACGGTGGATCCGACAAAGGCGGTCAGGAGGAAATTGACGATGGGAGCTCCCCCGTTTGCGCCCACGGTCCAGTCCACAGTGGCGGATCCGCCAGATGGCGCAGCAGAGACGGCCGAGGGCGCCGCGGGGACGGTGTTTGCCGCATCGGCCGCCGTCGTGAGCCCGACGGACGAGAGCGCCGCCGCCACCAGGATTGCCAGCGCGGCGATGGGAGACCGGCGCAATGGCAGACGGGTTCGCCTACGGCGGTTGTCCCGCTGCACCCGTTCACCTCGCCGCTCCGAGCGGTGAAACCCCATTGCGTCCCCCTCCTGACGATCAGCCAACTGCGATGGGCGTTGCCGAATAATGTAATGGCCGTTGCCAGCAGAAGATAGCGCCTGGTCGGACGGACGGGTCAGTGATTTCCGGGGACGTGGAGGGCTTCCTCGTCGGTGCGCAGTATGGAGCTCGTCGAACGGGTCTCCCCTGGTCGCAGCGCGTTCGGGCTCGGCATGCTCATGGGGCGGTTGGGCACTCGAGAGGGCAGCTGCCCTCAGGGGCCATCATCGGGTGACGTCCAGAGGAAGGACTCCCGTCCGTCTGCGGTGTAGGCGCGCACCACGGCTGGGTCGTCGGGAGTCCAAAGAACGGCGAGCCAGCCGGGTCCTGCGCTGACATCGGCCATCCTGGTCCCGTGACGACGGCCGACCTCGACGGTCGTGACCGCCGGTCCACACAGGAAGACCGCAAAGGAAAATCTGCGCCGGGCATGGAACGGCGACTCTCCCGACGATCCTCCCATCCGGAAGTGGAGGGCCTCTCTTGCCGACGGGAGATCCCAGCGTTGCGTCGGCGACC
This sequence comes from uncultured Acidimicrobiaceae bacterium, assembly GCA_963744045.1. Lineage (GTDB taxonomy): Bacteria > Actinomycetota > Acidimicrobiia > Acidimicrobiales > RAAP-2 > Bog-473. Next base: position 90,811 of record CAVUSB010000008.1, on the reverse strand, counting down.
ACCCACTCCCGCCGCCCGACAAGTGCTCCCATGTTCCTGCCCGCGTTCTGCTGGAACTCATCCGATCCGAGCACTTCACGGCCCTTGCGATTGCGGCCATAGCCGATGACGACCGCAAGACCGTCGTACGTGTCGACATCGAAGGGCACACACAGCCCGTTGGACACCGGCGACAGCGTGGGCCACGGCCCCCCTCCGTCTATGACCTCGCGCACGACGTCGTCACTCGGCCACCAGATCATTGGCACAGCTCTCCACCTCCAAGCGCACGTACTACCACTCATGCCTGATTCCCCCAGCGGATCCATCCGGTCGGCGCTACTGTTCGACGTCGTCGCCACCTGTCGAGTGAGAAGGGGGGACCGCCGTGGAGAATCTGTCGTACCCCTCGTGCACCCGCGAGCTCTATGAGAGCGAGATCCTCGGGGAGACGCTGTTTCTCGCCCTCGTCCAGGAGGCAAAGACACCAAGGGATCGGTATCACTTGGGCACACTGCTGCAGCTGGAGTCAGAGACCAAGGCGAGGCTGCGCCCCCTGCTCTTCAAGCATGGCGTGTCCCTGGGCGAGATGGCGGATCTCTCCCTCGTCGAGCTGGCGATCGGCGCATACCGCGACCTGGAGTGGCAAGACTTCGCGGGAGTCAACGTGCCCGTCGTCGAGGACTTCTTGGCTCGATTCGAAGCCATCGTCGAGGTGGGCGATGAGGCCGATCGCGAGATCTTGGAGTCAATGGTTCGACACGAGGCTGCGATCCTCAGATGGGCCACGATGGAGCGCGACGGCGTCGTCGAGGGCTCTCTTGACGACATCCTTGCCCAACTGCACTACCCGCTGCCCGCTTGAATCCTTCCTCGAGAAGCCGGGCAACCATCGGGCATCGTGGACGGCAAACGGGTCCTTGAATCATCCCTCGGCTGCCACGTCCCCCCTCCGCCTCTCCCGAAGCTCGCCGCGGGCATTACAGCCGAGAGAGTCGCTGCCCGTGTCCTGCGTGACGGTCGGGTGAACCATTTCGAACGGCCCAAATGCGTGCTCCGCCCTCTTGCACGCACTGCACCAGACTGCCCACGTTCGCCGGCTCCCGGACACGAATTCTGGAATGCGTCGGACGGATCGGCCCACTGGAGATCTTGTCCACGGACCAGTTCAGACGACTCCGGCGTCCCAGGGCGTCCGAGAAAAAACGCCCGACGAGCGGTCGAGGGTGTCACCTCCCGCTCCGGTTGACATCGCCACCGGGAGGTGACAACCTACAACCAAATGGTTGTAGGTGCTGTCGAGCGTGAGAGAAGGACCGACCGGTTGTTCTTCGCACTCAGCGATGCGACACGGCGCGACATCGTCACGCGGACTCTCGATGGTGAGCGTTCCGTCAGCGAGCTCGGCCGGCTGTATCCGATCAGCCTGACCGCGGTGCAGAAGCACGTCGAGGTCCTGGTCGACGCCGGCCTGGTCTCGAAGCACCGAAGAGGACGGGAACAACTCGTGCGCGGCGAGGTCAACCAACTTCGCCGCGGGCACGAGCTTCTCCATGAACTCGAAACGGTCTGGCGGGCCCGCCTCGAACGCTTCGAAGGCATCCTCAACGAAACCACTGGGAAGGGAAGCGAATGACCGTTTGGCATGTCGACAAGAACGCAGAGGCCAAGACACTGGTCATCACTGCGGAGTTCAAGACGTCCATCGCCAACGTGTGGCAGCTGTGGGCCGACCCGCGCCTCCTCGAGCGGTGGTGGGGTCCGCCCGGGTTCCCGGCCACCTTCGACCATCACGACCTCACGCCGGGCGGCACGATCACCTACTTCATGTCCGGGCCCGGCACCGGCGACAGGTTCGACGGCACCTGGAACGTGATCGAGGTCGACGCACCGACCAGGCTCGTCGTCGAAGACGCCATCGTCGAAGATGACGGAACACCGAGCGACGGCAATTCCATGACGCGCATGGAGATCGACATCGAAGCGGTGGGCGACACGACGCGGATGATCCTCACGACGCATTTCGACTCGCTCGAAGGGATGGAACAGGCGATCGCCACGGGCGCGGCCGAAGGCATGAAGGCGTGCATGTCCCAGATCGACGCCCTGCTCGCCGAGGTCGCCACCTAAAGGTCGCCCCCGGCGGACATGCTGGCCGACGGCACCGGGGGCAGATCGCGACCGGAGTGCCGACCTGAAGAGGGAAGGAAGGGGACGGCAGTGGAGGATGTGACGGCGGAGATCCACGGGTTCAGCGAGCCGGACTCGACGCCGACGCCATGGACGGCAGGTATGGAGGAGTTACGCGCCGCGGACACCTACTGGCTCTCCACGGTCCGTCCCGATGGCCGACCGCACGTCACGCCGTTGATCGCCGTCTGGCACGCGGAGGCGCTCTGGTTCACCACTGGGCCCGAGGAGCGCAAGGCGAAGAACCTGGCCGAGAACCCGTCATGCGTGCTGACGACCGGGCGCAGCGACCTGGTTGACGGCGCGCTCGACCTCGTGGTGGAGGGCCGGGCCGAGCAGGTGAGCGACGATGCCGAACTCGAGTCAGTCGCGTCGGCGTTCGCGGACAAGTACCCGACCGGCCCGTGGGACTTCGTCGTGCGCGACGGTGCATTCAGCGACCGGCACGCCGGCGGGCGTGTGATGGTCTTCCGGGTGCGCCCCGTGCGAAGCCTGGGCTTTCGAAAGGGGGATCACTTCAGCCAGACAACCTGGCATGGCTTCGGATAGCTCCAGACGCAGAAGCGATGCGAGGCCCAGCCCGCTCGCCGCCGTCAGCGAACGTGGAGCCCGGCGTCGCTCGTTCGTGGAGCTCGAGAGCGCCGGGTCTCGGGCGGCAATGGCTGGCTTTCGGCTTCAGACAGCGACCCGTGCGCCGTCGGCGTGCAGGATCGCTCCGTATATGAAGCTGGCGTCGTCGGAAGCGAGGAAGCTCACCGCCGCGGCAATCTCGTCTGCGGTTGCACCGTGCCCGGCCGGCCCGCTCGACGCAATGACGTCGAACATCTCACCCATGGCTGCGGCGGCGGGCGTGCGCGTCGGTCGGGCGCGACTGCTTCTACCCGGACATCTCGAGCGGCGTACTCAGCGGTCCAGAACTTGGTGAGCGATTCGACCGCGGCCTTCGAGGCGCCATAGGCCGCCTTGACGTTCACATCGAACGCTTCCTCGGCGGTCTGCTCGGTCGGACCACCGGGCGAGACCCCGGCGTTGTCGACGAGCACGTCGACGTCTCGTGCGGCCCCGGCCAGGGCCTTGACGTCGTCGAAGTTCGCAAGGTCGGCGGAGACGACCGGTGAGGACGCGCCTCGGCGAACAACCGCTCCCGGTCGTGACGGGAGGCGCGGGAGGAAATTCCGGGGACTGCCCCAGGGTGTGAAGAGGTCCCATCCTCCGTCGCCGCTCGCTGGACGTACCCGTCGGGAAGCGCTCCATGTCCGAGCTGACCGTCCGGCGGATACTTCTGTCCGATCAGGATGGACGTTGATCGACCGTTGGCCTCACGAGCACCCGCTGGTCGAACCGCAGCTCCCGCACACGTAGCACGAGCCCGCCCGCTGCATGGTGTTGCCGCAGCTGTAGCAGAGGGGCGCATCGAGCTGCTCGGCCCGGGCCAGGGCCTGCGCCGCCGGCTCGGCACCGGCACGGCCGTCGCTGATGCCGTCCTCGACGAGGCCGACGGTCGGCGTCGACATCTCCTCCACGCCGGGCAGCGTCGGCTGCGTCCGCTCCTGCGTGGAGAGGATGCCGAGGTCCGAGCGCTCCTCCACCGAGAGGAAGTCGAGCGCCATCCGGCGGAAGATGTAGTCGATCAGGCTGGTCGCGATGCGCAGCTCCGGGTCGTCGGTGATGCCCGCCGGCTCGAACTTCATGTTGGCGAACTTGCGGACGAAGGTGGCCAGCGGCACGCCGTGCTGCAGCCCGAGGCTGATCGAAATGGAGAAGGCGTCCATGATCCCGGCCAGGGTCGAGCCCTGCTTGGAGACCTTGATGAAGACCTCGCCCGGACGGCCGTCCTCGTACTCGCCGACCGTGACGTAGCCCTCGCAGTCGGCCACCCGGAACGAGAACGTCTTCGAGTTGCGCTTGCGGGGCAGGCGCTCGCGCACCGCGCCGACCAGCACCGACGTCGTCTCCCGCTGCTGCTCGTGCAGCAGCGCCGTCTCGAGCTCGGCGATGCGGGACGCGATCTCGCGGTCCCGGGCCTCGGCGTCGGAGCCGGCCGGGGCCAGGTCGCCGCCGACCGCGGCCTCCTTCTTGGTCGTCGACAGGGGCTGCGCCACCTTGCAGTTGTCCCGGTAGATGGCCACGGCCTTGATCCCGAGACGCCAGGCGTCGATGTGGAGCTGCTCCACGTCCTCGACCGTCACGTCCTCGGGCATGTTCACCGTCTTGGAGATGGCGCCGCTGATGAAGGGCTGTACCGCTCCCATCATGCGGATGTGCCCCGTGTAGTGGATGGTGTTGTCACCCATGGAGCAGGCGAAGACCGGCAGGTGCTCGGGGGCGACGTGGGGCGCACCGAGGATCGACATGTTCTCGTTGATGTAGGCCACGATGTCCTCGGACTGCTCGGGCCCGTAGCCCAGCTTGGCCAGCGCCCGGGGCACCGTCTGGTTGACGATCGACATCGTGCCGCCGCCGACCAGCTTCTTGGTCTTGACCAGACCGAGGTCGGGCTCGACACCCGTCGTGTCGCAGTCCATCAGCAGGCCGATGGTCCCGGTCGGCGCCAGCACCGAGGCCTGCGCGTTGCGCACGCCGTACGCCTCGGCCAGGTCGACCGCCCGGTCCCAGGACTCCTGGGCGGCGGAGAGCAGTTCGGGCGGCACGACGTCCTCGTCAATGCGGGCGGCCTCGGCCTGGTGCATGCGCAGGACGTTGAGCATCGGCTCGACGTTCTCGTGGAAGCCGGCGAAGGGGCCCATGCGGGCCGCCGTCCTGGCCGACGTGGCGTAGGCGTGCCCCGTGAGCAGCGCCGTGATGGCGGCCGCCCAGGCCCGTCCGGCGTCGGAGTCGTAGGGCAGGCCCTGGGCCATGAGCAGCGCACCCAGGTTGGCGTAGCCGATGCCGAGCTGGCGGAAGGCACGCGTCGTCTCGCCGATCCTCTCGGTCGGGTAGTCGGCGTTGCCGACGATGATCTCCTGCCCGGTGAACACGACCGACACCGCGGCCTTGAAGCCCTCCACGTCGAACTCGTCGTTCCCGTCGAGGAACGTGAGCAGGTTCATGGAGGCCAGGTTGCAGGCCGAGTCGTCGAGGTGCACGTACTCGCTGCAGGGGTTGGAGCCGTTGATGCGGCCCGACATGGGCGCCGTGTGCCAGCGGTTGATGGTCGTGTCGTACTGCAGGCCAGGGTCGGCGCACTCCCAGGCCGAGTGGGCGATCTGGCGGAACAGGTCGCGGGCGGGCAGGGTCCGGATGACCGAGCCGTCCGTGCGCCCCGTCAGGTCCCAGTCGCGGCCGTCAATGACGGCCTCCATGAACTCGTCGGTCACCCGCACCGAGTTGTTGGCGTTCTGGTACTGGGTCGAGTGGCTGTCGGCCCCGTCGAGGTCCATGTCGAAGCCGGCGTCACGCAGGACGCGGGCCTTGCGCTCCTCGATCGCCTTGCACCAGATGAAGTCCTCCACGTCGGGGTGGTCGACGTCGAGGATGACCATCTTGGCGGCGCGGCGCGTCTTGCCACCCGACTTGATGGTGCCCGCCGAGGCGTCGGCGCCGCGCATGAAGCTGACCGGGCCCGACGCCGTGCCGCCGCCCTTCAGCAGCTCGTGCGACGAGCGGATGCGCGACAGGTTGACGCCCGCACCCGAGCCGCCCTTGAAGATGATGCCTTCCTCGGTGTACCAGTTGAGGATGGAGTCCATCTTGTCCTCGACCGACAGGATGAAGCAGGCGCTCCCCTGCTGCGGGACGCCCTGCACGCCGATGTTGAACCACACGGGGGAGTTGAAGGCTGCCTTCTGGTGGATGACGAGGTACTTGAGCTCGTGGTTGAAGACGAGGGCCTCCTCGTCGTCGACGAAGTAGCCGTCCTTGATCCCCCACGCCGTCAGCGTGTCGGCCACCCGGTCGGCCACCTGGCGCAGCGACCACTCGCGCTCCTCGGTGCCGAGGGTCCCCCGGAAGTACTTCTGCGCCAGAATGTTGGTGGCGTTCACGCTCCAGGACGCGGGCACCTCGACGCCGAGCTGCTCGAAGGCCACGGTGCCGTCCCGGTAGTTCGTGATGCGGGCGTCGCGACGCTCCCAGGTCACTTCGTCGTAGGGGTGCACGCCTTCGGTGGTGAAGTGCCGGCGGATGCCGATCTCGGATCGCTGGGGGGCGATGGCCATGGTCTGGGGCTCCTCCTGTGGTGTTTCGTCTGGGGGTGTCGTTGCGTGTCTGGGGGGTGCTGCTTCCTGCTCGACGTCGCCGTCGCCCCACCCCCAGTCCAGCGGAGCGGTGTCTCACGGCCAGTCTCCCGATCCAGCGCCCTGGAGGGGTCGAAAGTCGCCTCACCACAATATGTTGTGGTTGGCCCCTCCCCGAGACACGAGATGCTGTGTCATTACAGCACTGTAGTTACGTCCTTGTCAACCATCTCCGTGCACCATTCCTGCTGGTCACGGGCCGCTCGCGATTATTAGCGCGCAAAGCCCGCCGGAGGACCCCCAAAGGGCGCCGAATACCCGCGAAAGACGCCCCGAAGGGTTAGCGTCGCATCCGCATGGCCAGGGTCGTCGTCGCCATCGATGCGGGCACGACAGGGGTGCGCGCCCTCGCCGTCGACGGGCAGGGCCGGGTGGCCGACGTCGCCTACCGGGAGCTGACCCAGCACTTCCCCCGGCCCGGCTGGGTCGAGCACGACCCCGCCGAGATCTGGGCCACGGTCCGCGACACCCTGGCCGAGGTCGGCACCCGCCTGGCCGAACGGCGCGACACCGTCGCGGCCATCGGCATCACCAACCAGCGCGAGACGCTGGTGGCCTTCGACCGCTCGACCGGACGTCCGCTGCACCGCGCCATCGTGTGGCAGGACCGGCGCACCGCGCCCCTCTGCGCCGAGCTCACCGAGGCGGGCCACCTCCCCCTCGTGCGCGCCGACAACCGGTCTCGTCCTCGACCCCTACTTCAGCGCCACCAAAGCGGCCTGGCTGCTCCGCCACGGCGACCTCGCGCTCGGCGCCCGACGACCCGAGCCTCTCCTTCTGCACGGTCGACAGCTGGGTGCTGTGGAACCTGACCGGCGGGACCCGCGGCGGCGCGTACGCCACCGACCCCTCCAACGCCAGCCGCACCCTCCTGCTCAATACGGCCTCGCTCTCCTGGTCCACCGAGCTCTGTGCCCTCTTCGGCGTCCCGCCGCACACGCTGCCCGAGGTGCGACCGTCGGCCGGCCGCTTCGGCGCCGCGGCGCTGGGCGACCTCGGCTCCGCCTCGGCGGTCCTCGACGGCGTCCCGGTCTCGGGCGTGCTCGGCGACCAGCAGGCCGCGCTGTTCGGGCAGGCCTGCTTCGAGCCCGGCATGGTCAAGGTCACCTACGGCACCGGCAGCTTCGCGCTGGCCAACGCCGGGCCCGGCGCGCCCGCCGGCGCCCGACGGGCTCACCGTCAGCTGCGCCTGGGACCTCGGCGAGCACGCCGGTGACGAGCGCGCGCCGCGTCGCCTACGCGCTCGAGGGGTCCGCCTTCGTCTCGGGCGCGGCCATCCAGTGGCTGCGCGACGGGCTGGGCATCATCGCTTCGGCCGCCGAGGTCGGTCCGCTGGCGGCGTCGGTGCCCGACAGCGGAGGCGTCACCTTCGTCCCCGCACTCACCGGCCTGGGCAGCCCGTGGTGGGATCCCCAGGCGCGCGGCATCGTGACCGGCCTCACGCGCGGCGTCGGCCGCGCCCAGCTGGCGCGGGCGTGCGTCGAGGGCATGGCGTTCCAGGTGCGCGACATGACCGATGCCATGGCCGCCGCGTCGGCCTTACCCGCTGTCCGCGCTGCGGGCGGACGGGGGCGCCGCCGCCATGGACCTCCTCCTCGAGCTCCAGGCCGAGCAGAGCCGCATGCCGGTGGCGCGGCCGGCCTCGCTCGAGTCGACCGCCCTCGGTGCGGCCACCGTGGCCGGCCTGGCCGAGGGGGTCTGGACGTCGCTCGACGGAGTTGGCCGGGCTCTGGCGCGCCGAGACCGTGTTCGAACCCCAGCTCCCTGTCGAGCTGACCGACGCCCTGCACGACGTCTGGCGCCGGGCCGTCGAGAGGTCGATGGGCTGGGCGGGGCCGGTGCCCAGGCAGACCGCTCGAGGCCGCCAGCGGAGCCGCACCGTGAAATAAAGCAAGGAAATCCTTGTTATATTCACCCGTAGAGCGGATCCACCGTTCGGAAGGGTGGGCAGTCATGAGCGTGGCAATCGTGACAGGAGCGTCCCGGGGTCTCGGGGAGGCTGTGGCAACCGGGCTGGCCGAGGCCGGCTGGTCCGTCGTGGTGGACGGTCGTGACCCGGTCACGCTCGACGCCGCGGCGACCCGCATCCGTGCTGGGGCAAAGGACGGAGTGCACATCGCCGTCGTGGCCGGCGACATCACCGACGCCGACCACCGCCACGATCTGACGGCCGCCGCCTTCGAGTTGGGCGGCCTCGACCTCGTGGTCAACAACGCCGGGACACTCGGGACGTCGCCCCTCCCGACGTTGGCGGACTACCCGTTGGACGATCTGCGCATCGCCTTCGAGGTCAACGTCGTCGCCCCACTGGGTCTGCTGCAGGACGCGCTGCCACTGCTGCTCCGTGCGCCACGCCCCCGCGTCATCAACGTGACCTCGGACGCCGCGGTGGAGGCCTACGAGGGTTGGGGCGGCTACGGCGCCGGCAAGGCGGCGCTCGAGCACCTCGGCGCCGTACTGGCAACCGAGTTCCCCGCCCTCACCGTGTGGTCGGTCGATCCCGGTGATCTGCGCACGGTGATGCACCAGGCGGCCTTTCCCGGCGAGGACATCTCGGACCGCCCCGAGCCGGCCACGGTGGTGCCGGGATTCCTCGAGCTCATCGGCAGCGATCGCCCGAGCGGCCGCTGGCGCGCCGCGGAGCTCCTCTCGACGGGCGCGGTCGCGTGAGCGCCCTGACGGTGCCCAGCCTGGAGCACGCGCCACCGTCCCGCCTGCCCGAGCTGCACCCCCTGAGCTTCTCCCTGCCTCCCGAGCTCGAGGCGCCGGCGCCCCCCGAATACCGCGGGATGACCCGCGACGCGGTGCGCATGCTGGTGGCGACCAAGTCCGACGGAGCCCTGGTGCACTCGACCTTCTCCGAGCTCCCGCGCTTTCTCGACGAGGGCGATCTCGTGGTGATCAACACGTCGGGAACCCTCGCCGCCGAAGTCGACGGCACCACGCGCCGACGGGGCGGCGCTGCAGGTCCACCTCTCGACCAGACTGCCGGCTGGCCTGTGGACCGTCGAGGTCCGGCGCGACGGGGAGGCGTACCTCGGCGCGGCGCCCGGCGACGGCATCGAGCTGCCCGACGGGGGCCGGGTGGCCCTGCTGGCGCCGTACTCCCCCGGGCCCGGCGGCGTCGGCGTGCGGCTCTGGGTCGCCGGCGTCGAGACGCCCGAACGACTCCACAGCTACCTCGCCCGGCACGGCCGGCCCATCCGCTACGGCTACGTCCGCGGGCAGCTACCCCATCGGCGCCTACCAGAACGTCTATGCCACCGAGCCCGGTTCGGCCGAAATGCCCAGTGCGGGACGCCCCTTCACTCCCGAGGTGCTCACGCGCCTGGTGGCCAAGGGGATCGGCGTCGCCCCACTGATCCTGCACACGGGTGTCGCCTCCCTCGAGGCCAACGAGCCGCCCTACGCCGAGTACTTCCGGGTCTCGTTGCCCACCGCCCATCGCATCAACGACACGAGGCGCTCCGGCGGACGCGTCATCGCCATCGGCACGACCGTGGTGCGCGCGCTCGAGTCAGTGGTCGACGATCATGGGCACGTGCACCCGAGCGAAGGCTGGACCGAGACCGTCGTCTCACCCGAGAACCCGGTGCGCTCCATCGACGGGTTCCTCACCGGCTGGCACGAGCCCGAGGCCTCACACCTCGCCATGCTGGAGGCCATCGCGGGGCGGCCGTTGCTCGAGTCGTCCTACGCCGCCGCGCTCGAGCAGGGGTACCTGTGGCACGAGTTCGGCGACGTCCACCTGATCCTGCCATGACGAGCGAAGCCGCCGTCGCGCCGGAGCCCACCGGGGCCGGCGGCCCCGAGTCGCCCCTCCAGCAGCTGCCGACGACGCGTCGCGGCCATCCTGAACCTCTTGAAGCGCCAGGGTCCGCTCGACGCCTCGGCCGTGGCGAGCGCGCTCGCTCTCACCCCCGCCGCCATCCGGCTGCAGCTGAGTCACCTCGAAGACGACGGGCTCCTCAGCCATCGTGACGTGGTGACCGAGGGGGCGCGGCGAGGGCGCCCCCGCCACGTGTACGAGCTGACCTCGGCGGCCGAGGCGCTCTACCCGAAGCGCTACGGCGATCTCACCACCGAGCTCCTCGGCTATCTGGGCGGGCCGGGCGCCACCCAGGTCGACGAGCTCTTCGAGCAGCGCCGCCAACGGCGCGTGGCCGGCGCGCTACCCAAGACGGCACACCTGCCCTTCGACGAACAGGTCGCCGCGCTCACCGCGATCCTCGACGAGGACGGCTACCTGGCCGAGGCGGAGCGGCTGGCGGACGGCAGCTGGCGCATCACCGAGCACAACTGCGCCATCCTCACGGTCGCCCACGGGTTCTCGCAGGCGTGCAGCAGCGAGCTCGCCTTCATCCGTGACGCGCTCCCCGGCGCCTCGGTGCGCCGGGTGGCCCACCTCATGGACGGCGCGCACGTGTGCGCCTACGTCGTCAGCCCGCCGCCGTCGTCGAGTCAGCCGACCTGATCTCGAGGACGGACACGCCGTCCACTTCGTGGATCTCGCTCTGCAGCAGCTCGACGAGATGCTGCCCGCCGATCTCCACCACGAACTCGTCGACGGCATGGCCCTCGTCGCGCTCCAAGATGTTGATCGCCACAATGTCGCCCCCGACTGCCCCGATCCTGCTGGCCACCAAGCCCAGCGCCCCGGGCCGGTCCGGCAGCGCGATCCGCACTACGTAGCCAGCCATGGCGCCAACGTTAGGCGCTCAATGTGAACTGCCTGTTTCAAATGGCTTACGGATCGCCTGTGCTGGGCGTCTGTTCAGGCCCAGTCGCTCAGGCCAGTCGCTCAGGCAGCCTGGTCGGACTGCCTGCTCGCCCGGGTCGGAACGTACTCGTCGATGTACTCACGCTCGGAGAGGCGGGCGATCTCGCGCATGAGCCGGTCGGTGAAGTCCCGGCACTGGGTGTGGTCGTGGTTGGCCAGCGGGTCCTCGGGGTCCTCCGGGGGATCCATCTGCATCGGCTTGCCGAAGCGGATGGTGACGGTCTTGAACGGCCGCATGAACTTGGCGTTCACGGGCTGGACCTCGACCGTGCCGACGACACCCACCGGAATGACGGGCACGCCGCACTCACGCGACAGCCTCGTCACGCCCGTCCTCCCCTTGTGCACGTACGGATCGAGCGTGCGGGTGCCCTCGGGGTACAGGCCGAGGATGTGGCCCTTCTTCAGGACGTCGTTGCGCGCCGTGTCGAGGGCCCGCTCGGACACGCTGCCGCCGCCCCGGCGGATCGGGATCTGTCCCGCCGCATGGAAGAACCACGCCGTCTTCCACGAGTCGAAGTACTCGGCCTTGGCCAGGAACGTGACCTTGCGCCCGACCACCAGGGGAATGAAGAAGGAGTCACAGAACGACTGGTGGTTGGCGGCCAGCACGACGGGACCGTGCTTGGGGATGTGCTCCCGGCCCTCCACCTTCACGCGCCACAGGACGAAGAAGATCGGGGTCAGGATCCCCTTGAGCACCCAGTACGTCACGGGTCAAAGGTACCTCCGGCGGGCGGTCCCCGCACCGGCCATCGGCTGTGCTGAACTGCAATGCCGGATCCCGCCGGCCCGGAGGTGCGCACCATGACGACCGAGACCCTGACCGCCGAGCCGTTCGTGTCCGGCCTCTTCTTCGGCGAATGCCCACGTTGGCACGACGGCCGCCTCTGGTACTCGGACTTCTTCGACCGCATGGTCCTCTCGGTGTCCCCCGACGGCGAGCGCCGGGTCGAGGTGGACTTCGACGGCGAGCCGGCGGGCCTGGGTTGGCTCCCCGACGGTCGCCTGCTGATCAATTCACGGCTCGACCGCGTCATCTACCGCCGCGAGCCCGACGGGACGATCGTCGAGCACGGCGACCTGAAGCCCTACGCCACGTGGCACGCCAACGACATGGTGGTGGCGTCGAACGGACAGGCCTACGCCGGCAACTTCGGCTTCGACCTCGACGGCCTCTCGGACGGGACGGTGGACGCGAGCGCCATCGCCCCCGCGTCGTTGATCCGCGTCGACCCCGACGGCACCAGCAGCGAGGCCGCGACCGAGCTGCAATTCCCCAACGGTGCGGTCATCACCGACGACGGCACGACGCTCATCATCGCCGAGAGCTTCGGCGGCCGCCTGAGTGCCTTCGACCGGACTGCCGACGGCACGCTCACCAATCGGCGTGTCTGGGCCGCGTTGGAGCGCGTCGCGCCCGACGGCATCTGCCTGTGCGCCGACGGGTCCGTCTGGGTGTCGAACGCGCTGGCGGCCGAATGCGTGCGCGTCGCCGAGGGCGGCGAAGTACTCGAGCGCGTCACCACGTCGAGGAATTGCTATGCCTGCATGCTGGGCGACGACGACCGGCGCACCCTCTACCTGGTCACCGCGGTGGACAGCAACGCCTCGGCGGCGCGGGCCAGCCGCAACGGAGCGCTCGAGAAGGTGCGGACGACAGTGCCGGGCGCCGGCCTCCCGTGATGCAGGTGCGCCGCTCTCCACGCGTCGGCGGCGAGACGGAACCGCCGGCGCGCCGGCGGCGCCCGGCGCTTTGGCGCCTCACGCGCACGACCTGGGCGGTGGTGGCAGCCGTCGCGGCCGCGGCGGCCCTCGTCAGCCTCGGGTCCGGACCGGCGGCCGGCGCAGCGACGCCCCCGCCCTATCTCCTCGCCCTGGGCGGCTCGGCCTCCGTGGGTTTCCAGCCCACGCTGCTCCATCCACGCGGGCAACCCACGAGTTCGGGCTACGCCGAGGACCTCGTGGCGCTGGAGCAGCAACGCTGGCCGGGCCTCGACGTCGTGCACCTGGGCTGTCCGGGCGCCACCACCATGACCGTGCTCGAGGGCGGCGGGAAGTGCCCCTACCCCGAGGGGAGCCAGCTGCACGCGGCCGAGGCCTTCCTGCGGACCCATCCCACGACGGTGCTGGTGACCCTGGACCTCGGCTTCAACGACCTGCTCTCGTGCATGCGCCACGAGGTCGTCGACACGTCCTGCGTGAACGCGGCGCTCGTCACCGTGCACGACCAGCTGACCCAGATCGTGGCGGCGATCAAGGCCGCCGCACCCCAAGGCGCCATCGTCGTCGGGGTAGGGCACTACGACCCGTATCTCGGGGACTCTCTCAGGGGTCCCCTCGGCGAGGCCTTCGCGGCCGAGAGCCTCGGGGTGATCCAGCAGCTCGACGCCACCCTGCGCGCCGACTACGGGGCGGCCGGGGTGCCCGTGGCCGATGTGGCGTCAGCCTTCGAGCTGGCGGACCGCGCCCAGGTGAAGTGGTCCGGCCTGCCCACCGTGCCGGCGGACGTGGCGCGCACGTGCGAGCTGACCTTCATGTGCAACGGGCCGCCGCTCGGACACAACGTCCACCCCGACGATGCCGGCTACCGCGCGATCGCGTCCGCCATCGCCGCGGCCGTGGCCGGCGCCTGATCGGGGCCGGCGCTGCCGACCTCCTCGACCACGCGGAGGGCGGGCGAGCCTGCGCTCGCCGTGCCCTTTCGAGACCACGGGACCCGGGTCCGGCCCGTCAGGGGCTTGGCGAGCGGCGTGCGAGCCAGCAACTCGGTCAGCGCGATGCAGCACGCGAAGACGACCGCCACCGTGATCACGGCGACCAGCGGCCAGGGCAGGAACTCGTTGAGGTGCTGCCAACCCAGCCAGCTCAGGATCGTGATGAGGAGCACCTGGGCCAGGTAGATCCCATAGGAGTTGTCCGAGCCCGACTGCACCATCGCCCTGGTCCTCTTCGATCGGCGTCGATGCACCAGCGCCACACCGATCAGGTAGATGGAGGCGATGGCCCCGACGTTGAACGGGATCACGATCGGCTGGAACGGATCCGAGCTCGAGCCGAGCCACGACACCACGTGGTCGGCCGCCAGGTAGTACCAGACCTCGGCTGCGACGGCGGCCGCCAGCGTGCCCGCCACGATGAGCAGCACGTGCGAACAGAGCCAGTCGTGGAACTCGTCGAGGTGCATGGCGACGACCATGCCGGCCACCAGATAGAACTGGTACGAGGTCACCTCGCGCGTGGCCCAGTAGCCCTGCATCCACGCCGGCACCAGGCCCCAGTGCATGGTGGACACGAGCGCGAGCTGCACCAGGCCGCTCACGAGCAGCACGAGGCCGTGGTGGCCTGCGGTCTTGCGGAGCAGCACGAGGAGCAACGGGAACAGCGCGTAGAACTCCAAGAGGACGAGCAGGTAGTAGAGCTGGTAGTAGCCGGTGCCGAAGAGGTAGAGCAGATGGATGGTGTCCGCTCTCGGCGTGCCGTGCTCGCTGGGCAGGCCGACCAGGAAGTAGATGACGGTCCAGCACAGGTACGGCACGGCCACCAGCGCGCAGCGACGGCGCCAGAAGGTGCGGTGATCGATGCCCGGCAGGTCCCGGACGCTGTAGGCGAGCATGCACGCCGAGACGAAGAGAAATGCCTCCCGGGTGACGTGCAGCAACTGCAACGATGCCCCCACGGTCAGTCCCGCCGCCACGGGAGCGAAGAACAACAGCGTGTGCGTCGACACCACGCCCGCCTGCTTCACCGGCCGCATGGCGTCAATGTGATCGAGCCGTTTGCGGGTACCCCGTAGCGGTTGTGCCGGCGAGAGCGGCGACTCGACGGTCGTCACCGCAGGTCGAAGCTGAACAGGACGGGTGCCTCGGGGGTCTCGAGCAGGCGCCGCTTGACCTTGCCCGTGGGGCCGGCCGGCATCCTCTCCACGACACAGAGCGCGACCGGTCGCTTGGCGCGCACGAGGTCGCGCTCCAGGGTCTTCTGAATCCGGTCGGCCACCTCGCGCGCCTCGAGGCGAGAGGGAGCGTGGTCCACACCGTCCTCACCGGCGACGGCGTGCAGGACGACGTAGGCAACGGGCACCTGCCCGAGCTCGGGGTCGTCCCGTCCCACGACGGCCACCGAGGCGATCATGGCGTCGGCACCGATGGCCTCCTCGACTTCGCGGGGGAGCACCTTCTCCCCACCGCGGTTGATCACGTCGTCGGTGCGCGCATGGAGGTACAAGAACCCGTCGGCGTCCCGGTGGCCGAGATCGCCGGTCCGCAGCCACCCGTCGGGGCTGAAGCGGTCCTGGTGCGCGCCTCCGACGTAGCCCTCCACCACGGACGCGCCACGGATCTCGACGTGGCCGATGTGGAACTCGGGCGCCTCCCGCGCGCTGCCGACCGGGTCGCTCTGACGGACGATCCGCAGCTCCACCCCGACGGGCAGCCCCACCGAGCCCGGGCGGCGCGGCACCGACAGCGGGTGCGCCGTGATCTGGCTGGCGGCCTCGGTCATCCCGTAGGTCTCAATGACCGGGATCCCCGTGCCGGCCTCGAAGCGGTCGGCCACCGCCACCGGCAGCGGCGCCGACGCCGACCGGATGCACCGGATGGAGCTGGGCACGGTCTCGTCGGGCTCGAGCGCGCCCAGACGCGAGACGATGGCCGGCACCGCGTTGATCCAGGTGATCGACCGGCGGCCCATGAGGTCCCAGAAGCCGCTCCGGTGGAAACGGTCGTCGAGCACCAGGCTCGAGCCGGCGACCAACGCCGAGAGCACACCCACGACCTCCGCGTTGATGTGGAAGAGCGGGAGCGGGTTGAAGCCACGATCCTCGGGGCCGAGCTCGAGGTGCGACGCCACGCTGGCCGCCGTGTGGAGCAGCTTGTCCTGGCCCAACCGGACGACCTTGGGCGCTCCGGTCGTGCCCGACGAGGACAGCACGACGCCGCCCGCACCGGCGCGCTGTGGCGCCGTCGCCCCCGGCCGCGTCACGCGCCCGTCCTCGAGGTGATCGATGCGGTCCAGCTCCACCCATGCGGTGTCGATGCCCGGAGGGACGGGCCCGTCCGCCACCACCACGTCCACGCCGGTGCGCCCCAGGGCGGCTCCCAGGCCTCCCTCGCCGGTCACCGGCAGGGACGGGTCGAGGGGTGCGACCCAGAATCCGGCGCTCACCGCACCCAGGAAGGCGTCGGCGAAGGCCACCGGGTCGCCGACGACGAGTCCGATGGTGGTGAGGCCACGGACGCGCAGGCCCGCCAGGAGGCCGCGCCAGCGGTCCATGCGCTCCTCGAGCTGGCGGAAGGTCAACGTTCCTCCCTCGCGGGCATGCTCGAGGTAGGTCCGATCGCCCAGCAGCACCGAGCGGGCGCGAATGACGTCACACAGGGCGATGTCCGGCGCCGGCGCGGTCGCCGGGACGGGCGCGGGCATCGTGGTGGCGACGGGCGGCATCAGTACATCATCCGGGGGTCGGCGTAGTGCTTGAACTCCACCAGGTTGTCGGACGGGTCACGCAGCACGAACGTCCGATGCACCTCGACGAGCCCCTCGAACCGCGTGTGCACATCGGTAAAGAACTCGATCTTGCGCTGCACGCACAGGTCGTACAGCGCGTCGAAGTCGCGACCTTCGCGGAAGGTGACGCCGAAGTGTCTCGGGTAGAGGCTGAGCTCGGACGCACGCGGGCGCGGCTCGTCCGACAGGTGGCAGACCAGCTGGTCTCCGAAGAAATCGAGCGTGATGCGGTCGGCATAGCGTCGCGCCAGCTTGCACCCGAGCGCACCGACGTAGAACGCCTCCGCCTCGTTGAGGTCGTCGACGGGGATCGCGAGGTGGAAGACGTCGCGGCCTTCCCTCACGACACCGCGCTCTCGAAGCAGTCCAGCGTGTCGGCCCGCAGGCCGAGCCGGATCGTCTCGAGCCCGAGCAGCGCGGTGGACGGGATGTTCCCGAGGTTCACGTCGGAACCGATCCGCCGCACGAAATAGCACTGCAGCTGTGTGGACGGCGCTTCGAAGAGCAGCTGCGCAGGGTCGATGCCACTGTCCAGGATCTCTTCGATGAGGCCGAAGCGGAGCTCACCGTTGGGCCGGCAGATACCCGAGCTGCCGCTCTCGCGGGACTCGAGCGTCACCAGGCACGCCCCGGCTTCGATGTCCTCGTCGATGCACTCGATCCAGCGGTCCGGCGCCAGGAGCTCGGAGCGCTCCGAGTCCTTGAAGCCGACTTCGGAGACGACGTTGAAATCACCCGCCAGCTTCCTGACGTAGCCGGCCTTCTCAATGTGGGGGAGGTCGATGGTGCCGTTCGAGACCTCCACGTACCGGCAGCCGTAGCTCAGGCAGAGGTCGCGAAAGTCGTCGAAGCGCCCCTGCAGCAGGAACTTCTCGAACAGGGTGCCTCCGAAGTAGTAGTCCACGCCGACGTCTTTGAGCACGTCGATCTTGCGCTGCAGATCCGTCGTCACGATCGCCGTGCCCCAACCGAACTTGACGAAGTCGAGGAATTCGGCGCCGCTCTCCACCACGTCTTGGAATTGCCGGGTGGGCAGTCCACCGTCGACCATCATCGTCAGGCCATCCGCTCTCGGCTTGCTGGCCCTCTGGGGAAGTTGCAACATCGTTGGTCGCATCACACGCTCCTTCTTCTCTTCTCGACTCTGCTACTGCGCGATCGCAATGGATGTCTGGGGCCGGTTGAGTCCCCACACACTTGCGTTGGGCACCGGGCCCCATTCCATGCCGGAGGCGGGAATGCCGCTGCAGTAGGCCTGGGCGACCCGGATGACGCCGCCGTGCGTGACCACGAGGACGTCGCCCGTCGGTGCACGCATCTCCAATTCGTCGACGAACGCGGCGACACGCTCGTAGAGCTCGGTCAGGGACTCCCCGTCCACCGGCCGGGCATCTGCATCGACGACCCGATCGATGTCGATCCCCGATTCCGCCGTGGGCAGCTTGCCGTGCGGGCGGCCCTGGGCCTGTCCGAAGTTCCGCTCGCGCAGTGCGGGTTCGCTCTGCGGCACTATCTGCAAGGCTCGACCGACGATCTCCGCCGTCTCGCGTGCCCGCTGCAGGTCGCTCGTGTAGAAGGCGGTGATGGCGGCGCCGGCGAGACGCCGCGGCGACGTCCGCCGCCTCGGCGCGGCCCTTGGGGGTCAGCACCGGTCCGTTTGCCTGCCCCTGCACGAACCCGGATGCATTCCAGGTGCTCTCCCCGTGGCGGACGAACCACAGCGTCTGCGTCGTGTCTGGAGTACTCACGTCTCTCAAGGATGCCCAACGCGGCTGGGCCTGTACTGGGAACGGGGCCAGAAGTTCATGAGGATCATGTAAGGAAACCATGAGGATTTCCTGAGTTACTGCTGAGTTTTTGCCTGTGTCGCGCGTGCGACACCGCCGCATGCAACCGCAGCGCGACAGCCGCGCCGTGCGGCCGTCAGACGCGCGCCGGTGTGCGCGCCGGTTCGACGACCACCCTCTCGGGATCGGCGGCCCGAGTCGTCGTCAGCGTCTCGGGGCCGAGGCGGGCGCGTTGCTCGGCGCGCACGGGTCCCGTGAGCACCCAGCGCAACGGCGTGCGCAGCATCAGCGCGGTGAAGACGGCGGCACTGCCGATGGTGAGCACGAATGTGAGCGCCACGGTCCCGGCCCAACCGAGGTGTGGCGTGATGCCCGCATCGCCGAGCCAGGTGCGCACGAGGTTGATGAACAGCACGTGGCTCAGGAAGATCCCGCCGGTCAGCCCGGCGAGGTACTCCGCTGAGAAGTACCTGGGCGCGCTCCCCCGGTGGTGCGCGCTGTGCCGCCACCACATCCAGGCGCCGCACTCGAGCGCGGCGACCGCCGCCGTGAACCAGAGGAAGGCCACCGGCTGGTAGAGATCCGAGGCGCGGCCCGTGGGCGATCCCGTCCAGACCGCGATCAGGTACCACATGGTGGCGATCACCCCCATGACGACCGCGCCGGCGATCACCTGGCGGTACCAGCGCTCGACGAAGCTCCGCACCTCGTCGAAATGCAGGGCCACCAGGATGCCCGCCACGAACTGCTCCTGGTAGGTGATGGGATTGCGAGCCCAGGGCCACTTGCTGGCGATGTCGAGCGTCCACTGGCCCACGACGCCGAACGAGGACGTGTAGTGGAGGTCAGCGGCCAGCAGCAGCGCGAACAGGAGGCTCCCGACCATGAGGGCGCCGTGGTGCGAGGAGGCCCGGATCACCCGGAGCAACGCGGGGAAGACGGCGTAGAGCAACAGCAGGACGACGACGAAGTAGAGCTGGTAGTAGCCGTACAGGGCGTAATTCCACAGAAGTGACCACGCCTGGCCCCAGGCATTGTCGGTGATCATCGTGAAGACCCAGTAGACGAGCGTCCATACCAGGAAGGGAACGCCGATCTGCACGTACCGTCGGTGCCAGAACCCCAGTGTCGAGCGCGGTCGGGTGATCTGCGCATACGTCAACAAGAAGGCGGCGAGGAAGAAGAAGGCCGTCCGGCTGAAGTGCAGGAGCATGACGAAGGCCCACGCCGTCGTGTTGCCGGCCTGGACGTTCCACAGCAACGAGTGCTGGAGCACGACGGCACAGCAGGCAATCACCCGGAACGAATCGAATTGACTGATGTAGCCGCCGCGCCCAACAACCGTCTGGTCCGGGCGCGCCACGGTCCGGATCTTCCCGCACCATCCTCAAACCAACCTGTGCGCGCGCCGGGAAAGCGCGCCGCCTTATCCCAGCTTCGTCAACGCGGCACGCAGGTGGCGCACGGCCTGGCCGATCCGCTGCTCGTTCTCTATCAGTGCGAAACGGATGTGTCCGTCCCCGCCGGGCCCGAACCCGACGCCGGGTGAGGTGGCGACGCCCGCCTCGCTCACCAGGTACTTGGAGAACTCCAGCGAGCCCATTTCGCGGTAGGGCTCGGGGATCGGGGCCCAGACGAACATCGTCCCCTTCGGCGGCACCAGGTTCCAGCCGATCTTCTTGAGCCCGTCGCACAGCGCGTCGCGGCGCGAGCGGTAGATGGCGTTGATCTCCTTCGGATACTCGGGCGCCTCGTTCATGGCCACGATGGCGGCGATCTGAATGGGTTGGAAGGTCCCGTAGTCCAGGTACGTCTTGAGCTTGGTCAGCGCCTGCACGATCTCCTGGTTGCCCACGACGAAGCCGACGCGCCAGCCGGCCATGGAGAACGACTTGGTCATGGTGTAGATCTCCACCGCGACGTCGGTGGCTCCCGGCACCTGGAGGATGGACGGCGGCTCGTAGCCGTCGAAGCCGAGGTCGGCGTAGGCGAAGTCGTGCACCAGCACCACCTCGTGCTCGCGGGCGAAGGCCACCAGGCGCTCCATGAAGGACAGGTCGACGCAGGCCGTCGTCGGGTTGTGGGGGAAGGAGAGGACGATGACCCGCGGCTTGGGCCACGACTCCTCCCAGGCGTGCATGAGACCGTCGAAGAACGCCTCGCCCGGGTCGGGCGCGTCGACGGAATCGACGTCGGGTCCCTGCAGCGGGACCTGGCGCACGTCCGCCCCGGCGAAGAGCGGACCCCAGATGTGGATCGGGTACGAGGGTGACGGCACCAACGCGGTGTCCCCCGGGGCGACCAGCACCCACATGAGGTGCGAGAAGCCCTCCTTGGCCCCGATGGTGGTGACGACCTGCGTCTCGGGGTCGAGCGTCACGTCGAACTTGCGCTGGTACAGATCGGTGATGGCGCTGCGCAACTTGGGGATGCCCCGCGAGGCGGAGTAACGGTGGTTGCGCGGGTTCTGGGCGGCCTCGGCCAGCTTGTGCACGGCCACGTCGGGCGAGGGCAGGTCCGGGTTCCCGAACCCGAGGTCGATGACGTCGCGTCCGCTCCGCCGCGCTGCTGCCTTGAGATCGTTGATGGTGGCGAACACGTAGGGCGGCAACCCGTTGATGCGGCGGAACTCCATCGTGGAAGTCTACGACCCGGGTCGCGCGCCGCTGGACCCCGGGTTCAGCCGAGGCGCTGCGCCGCTGCGGCCAGCTCCTCCACGTCGACCGGCCAGCCGAAGACGGCCCACGTGGCGCCCGCCTCGTGCAACGCGCCGACCGTCGCCTCGACCGGCGGCGAGGCCGAGGGCGGTGGGCCGGCCCAGGTCACCTCCACCGCGCCGGGACCGGCCGTGCGCTCGGCGACGAGCGCCGGTTCGGCGTCCCACACGGTGAGCGCGGCACCGGCGGCCCGGACCTCCTCCGTCCGCCCGCGTTGGCCCCCGGCGATCCAGACCGAGAGGCCGGCCCCGGCCAACTGGCGCCCCAGCTCCACCATCTCCGCCCGGCGTTCGGCGGCAGGCGCGAAAGGGATGCCGTAGGCGCGGTTCTCCTCCTCGCTCAATTTGTCGCCCGTCCCGAGCCCGGCGATCACCCGCCCCGGGGCCAGCTGGTCGAGCGCCACGAACTGCGCGGCGAGCACCGCGGTGGGGACCAGGCCGACCCGGGCCACGAGCGTGCCGAGGTACGGCCCACCGCCCGGACACGACGGCGGGCCGAGCATGGTCGCCAGCGCACCGAGTAGGGGGAAGGGTGCCAGCGCGGGCCGCTCGGGTTGGCCGATGGGCCAGATGTGGTCGTAGCAGAAGACGCCGTCCACCCCGGCCGTGACCGCGGCCGTCGCGACGGCGAAGGCCTCGTCGGGCTTGTCACGGAACGTCGGCAGCACGACGCCGGTGCGCATCAGCCCAGGCCGCCCTGGCGTGCGGCGAGTGCACCGCCCACCGCTCCGGCCCGCTCGCCGAACGCGGCGGCAGCGATCAGCACGCCGGGCCGCCGGTCGCCGCCCTCGACGAGCTCGGCGAAGGTGGTGCGGGCCGACGCAATCAGGAGTTCGCCCGCCTGAATCACCCCGCCGCCCAGCACGAAGCACCCCGGGTCGAGCACGGCGGCCAGGTTGGCCAGGCCGAAACCGATCCACCATCCGACCTCGCGGATGACCTGTTGCGCCGCCGGGTCGCCCGCCGCGGCCGCGGCGGAGACGTCCTCGCCGCGCACGCTCTCGGGGTCGCCCCCGGCGAGGCGGACCACTTCGCCGAGGCGCCCCGCCAGCGCGGCCTCCCGGGCCAGCACACCGAGTCCGGCGCCCGAGGCGAAGCGCTCCCAGCAGCCGCGCCGCCCGCACGGGCACGAGGGGCCGTTGGGGTCCACCACCATGTGGCCGATCTCGCCGGCGAAACCGGCGGAGCCGACCTGCACGCGCCCGTCGACCATGAGGCCGCCGCCGATGCCGGTCCCCAGCGTGACCATGACCACGTGGTCGTAGCCCCGGGCGGCCCCCAGCCGTTGCTCGGCGAGGACGGCGAAGTTGGCGTCGTTCTCGATCAGCAGGGTCCGCCCGGGCAACTGGGCGCCCATCAACTCGTTCCAGTCCACGCCCTGGGCCTGGGGCAGGTTGGGGGCGAAGCAGAGCCGGCCCTCGCGGTCGACCATGCCCGGCGCCCCCACCCCGACCGCCCTGGGTGCCGCGGCCCCGAGGGCGCGGTCGAGGCCGGCGACCACCTCGGCCACCGCCGCCGCCACGTGGCTGCCGACGATGTTGCGGGTCCCCTTCGGCGTGGCGACCCGGGCCTCGGCCACGATCGTGTCGGCGCGGTCGAGGGCGACGCCGAGAACCTTGGTCCCGCCGATGTCGATGCCGTAGGTCACGCCGGCGGCCGCCTGGCCCCCGTCGGGCGTCACGAGTCCGACTCGACCCGCGCCTTCAGCTCTCGCATGGCGGTGGCCATGATGCGGCTCGTGGCCCGCATCTTGATGAAGCCCGGAATGGGCACCCGCAGCTCCGCCTCGAGGTGGTAGGTCACGTCCGTGCCGCCGGCCTCGCCCGGGTCGAAGGTGTAGCTGCCGTCGAGCTTGGTCGTGATGTCGCCCTGCGTCAGCTTCCAGGCCAGGACGCGCGGCGCCTCGGTGTAGTCGTAGGCCAGCGTGTAGCTCGTGCTGCGCCCGAAGGCGGCGGCCCGGAAGGTGACCAGCAGCGGGCGGCCGAGGTCGTCACGCTCCTTGACCTCGACCTCCTTGATGTCGGCGGCCCACTCCGGGTAGTGCTCGAGGTCGGCCGCGACCGTAA
The DNA here is from genome assembly GCA_963744045.1 of uncultured Acidimicrobiaceae bacterium. Lineage (GTDB taxonomy): Bacteria > Actinomycetota > Acidimicrobiia > Acidimicrobiales > RAAP-2 > Bog-473. The sequence goes on along the minus strand of CAVUSB010000008.1, from coordinate 67,550 downwards.
AGCAGCGCTCGGGCGGCGCTGCGATGGAGATCTTCTCTGTGGCTTGGTCGGCCACCCGGTGCTTCCTTCCTGTCGATGCTGCCAGCGCGGCGATGCGTCAGATTGCCACTCCGGCCAGCGTGTCGGCCAGCCTAGAAGCGAGAACGTCGTTGTCGAAGGACTCTTGCACCCTAGATCGGGCCGCCCGCCCCATTCTGCGACGCCGGTTGGGATCGGCCAGGAGGCTCCGCAGGGCCTCGGCCACCGCACCGGGATCGCCCGGCTCCGCCACGACCAGCCCGGTCTCCCCGTGGAGCACGGCCTCGGAGGCGCCCCCGCTGTCCCCGGCCACCTGGGGCACGCCGGCCGCCGCCGCCTCGAGGAAGACGATTCCGAAGCCCTCCTGCTCCAGGCCCAGCCAGCGGTTGCGGCACGCCATCACGAACACGTCCCCGGCACCGAGCAGGGCGGCGCGGTCCTCCTGGCTCACCCGCCCGAGCACCTCCACCGTCACCGGGCTCTGCCGGGCCTGGCGCCGCAGGTGGTCCAGCTCCCGGCCCTCGCCGGCGATGGCGACCACCAGGTCCGGGTACGAGGGGGCCAGGCGGTTGGCGGCCTCGATGAGCACGTCCATCCCCTTGCGCGGGACCAGGCGGCTCACGCTCGACAGCAGCGGCCCCTGGACGGGCAGCCCGAGGGCGGCCCGCGCCGCCCGGCGCTCGGCCGCCCGGAGCGGGACGATGGCGCCGGCGTCGACGCCGGGCGGGATCTCGACGAGCGAGGCGCCGAGGTCCGGCACGACGCGGCGGGCCTCGGTCGCCGGGTAGCTCCCGGCCGAGACGACGAGGCGGGCCCCGCGCAACACCCGGGCCAGCGCGGCACGCGCACCGGGCAGGCGGCCGGGCACCGTGACCTCGGCCCCGTGCAGGATCACGCCGTACGGGACGCCCAGGTGAGGCCCCAGGAGGCCGAGCGGCAGCGCAGGATCCAACAGGACGAGGTCGATCCCGTGCTCGTCGACCGCGGCACGCACGGCGGCGAGGGCATCGGGCGTCGGGAAGAAGAGGATGCTGCCCGGCACCCGCTCGATGCGGATGCCCCGCTCGGCCTGCGCGGCGTCGAAGGCGGCGGCCCCGGCGTCGGAGGAGGCGGTGAGGACCACGAACGAGGACGGGTCGAGCCGGCTCCACAAGTCCCAGAGGTAGTTCTGGATGCCACCGACCTTGGGCGGGAAGTCGTTGGTCACGAGGAGGTGGCGCTTCACCGCGCACCACCGAGGTGCTTCTGCGGCCCCGACGGCTCTCGCCGCCGCGGCCGGGGCCGCTCAGCCGGCCCGGGCGCTGAAGCGCAGCGTCGGGACGAGCCCGGCCCGCTCGAGCATGCGCATGGCGCGCGCCTCGTCGGCGTCGATGACCACGGCGTCCTCGGGCTCGCGCTCGAGCAGGAAGCTGACGACGCAGTCGTCGCAGGCGTTCGTGCTGCGCAGCGCGCAGCAGTCGCAGTCGATGGTGACGGTGGCTCCGTCGGCCGTCGGGTGATCCCGAGTGCGCAGCTGCAATGTCCATGACGTTCGAACGGTAGTCGGCTCGTACCGTTGGATCTCGGTGACGTTGGAGAACTCGGTGATGTTGGAAACGGTGACCCTGGAAGTCCGCATGTCGATGACCCTCTCTGTTGGGGCCAAGCATGGCGAAGGGGTGTGACACCGGGTGTCATCGGCTAGCCGGCGTGCAGGGCCTGCAGCGCCGTCTGCAGCGTCTGCTCCAGGCCCCAGGCCACGCTCTCGGTGCGCACGCCGTCCGCCGCGGCGACGGTCAGGAAGGGCGGGCCGCCGACCCGGTAGTCCCGGTAGGCCCGGGAGCTCATCACGAGCTCGATCCCCTCGACGAGGGGGGCATCGCCGGCCAGCGCCGTGATGGCCTCCGGGCTCTCCTGGCGCGGGCCCTCGCCCGGGTCGCGGGTCACCACGACGAGGCGGGCGGCGCCGGCCAGGCCGTCGCGCAGCGCGCGCAGGCCCTCCCAGAGGTCCCGGCAGCCGAGGCAGGCCGCCGAGAGGAAGAGGAGCAGAGCCGGCGCGGCGGCCTCCACCACGTCGATTCGGCACGGACTGCCGTCGGGCGCGACGCCGACGATGTCGTGCGGCGTGGTGGTGGGATGGTCGGTGTAGGTGGGGATGGGCGTGAGCCGGCGCAGAATGTCAGCCGGCGGCTCGCTCACGAAACCTTCGACGGCTCGCCGGGCTCCTCGAGCTCCTCGCCGGTGATCTCGACCACGCTGCGGCCGTGACCGCACCAGCGGCACACCACCTCGTCGACGTTGCGGGCGAGCACCTCCTCGTCCTCGACGACGAGGTCGCCGCCCACGCTGTAATGGTGGAAGGCCTTGGTCTTCTGCGAAATGGTGACGTCGAAGCGGGTGAGGTTGCCGCAGCCGTCACAGCGGTATCGAGAGGCGCTCACCGCCACCACGGTAGTCCGCGTGCTCGGCGCGGGCCTCTCCGGGCTCAGGCGCTGCCCATCACCTGGCCGACCCGCGAGCTCGCGACCCTGACGCCGTCCATTTCGGCGCCGACCGGCGGTGCCCCGGCCCGGGCCTGGTCCTCGGTGTCGAACACGGCGATGGACGTCCCGTGCGCGTCGTCGAGGCGGACCCAGTAGCCGGCAACGAACCCCGGGCTCGCCTTCACGTTGGGAACGAGCTCGTCGAGGTTCTTGATGGCGGCCTCCGCATCGGTGAACTCGACGGTGACGACTTGAGCGTGCATGGTGCCCTCGTTTCGTTGGGGTGCCGCCAGCCTCCCACCTGGCGCCCACGGTCGCACTGGGGTTGCAAAACCCGAGGCGGCGCGCTCTCTCGCGGCCTAGATGCGGTTCAGGAGCTCGCTCTTCTTGGCGGCGAACTCCTCCTCGGAGAGGATGCCGCGCTGGCGCAGGTCGTCGAGCTCAATGAGCCGGTCCCGTATGTCGAAGCGGGCGGTGCCCGAGGCGGCGGGGGCGGCCGGCGCGGCGGGGAACGGCGCACTGCGGCGCCGGGGCCGGGGACGGGACGCCCGCACCGACGCCGAAGGGAGGCGTGTCGTGCGCGTCCTCGTGGCGTCGTCGTCGTCACGCCGACCGTCGTCACGCACGGTGCTCGTCGGTGTCCTGGTCGGCGTAGGGGGCGCCGTGGCGGTCCCGCGGCTGCATCTCCGCCGGGATCGCCTCGCGCCGGCCGCCGCCGACGATCTCGTTGATCTGGGAGTTGAGGACGCGCTGCACGACGGCCGGCTTGCGCATGTACTCCAGGGTGAGCGAGTCGTCCTCACCCTGGACGTCAATGATCAGCGAGCCCGTCCCGAGCACCCGCTCGATCAGCCGCTGCCGGATGTTGACCTCGGTGATCCGCTGCAGCCGCAACTGCACCGTGTCGCGCCCGAGGATGCCCTGGCGCACGAGGATCCGCGTGGAGGTCAGCGCGACGACGTAGGAGCGCCAGCGGACGAACCGGCCGAGCAGCCACAGGCCCGGGATCAGGGCGAGGATGAGGATCGGATAGTTCGTCCAGCCGGGTGCCTTCTGCCACAGGACGACCAGCACGATGAGACCGATCCACACGCCGATGGAGGTGAAGAGAGGGCCGAAGAGGAAGATCCAGTGCGGGCGCAACTCGGCCAGCAGCTCCTCGTCGTTGTTGAGGAACTTCCGGGGCAGGGCCATCGGGGCAAGCGTACCGGCGGGCACCGGCCGGTCCGGGCCACTGTCGACGGCGCGCCGTAAGGTGGCGCCATGCCCTACGCCGAGGTGGAGCCCGACGAGATCAGAGCGCGCATCGCCCGCGGCGAGGACGTCTTCCTCCTCGATGTGCGCGAGCCGGACGAGGTCGAGGAATGGGCCTACCCCATCGGCGTGAACATCCCGCTCGGCCAGCTGCGCGACCGGCTCGACGAGGTTCCCCGGGACGTCACCGTGGTGGTGGCCTGCCACATGGGCGGGCGTTCCGCCACGGCGGCGCAGGCGCTCAGCGAGGCCGGGTGGACGGCGGAGAACCTGACCGGTGGCGCGGTCGCCTGGGCGGCCGGCGGAAGCCTGAGCCGTGGCGACACCAGCTCTCCGCCAGCTACAGCCCGCCGAAGGGGATCAAGATACTTCCCAGTACGTAGAGATCGAGTGCCAACAGGAGAACAGGCCACAGAGAAACGCCGACCAGCTCGAGGCGAGGGCTGAACCGGGAGAAGATGCGGGCGCTACCGGCGACCACCACGAGTGCCACCGACGTCACGACCAAGAAGGCATCCCGCGTGTCTCCCCTCCCGTTGGTCTTGATGATCACGAGTACGGCAGCGAGACCGCCCAAGATGCAGCCGAGGAACGCGGTCCGGCGAGAGGCGTGAGGGAACTCGAAACCCATCGACGCCTTCGCAGCATCACCCACCCTCCCGCGAGAAGGCAGGGAATCACAAGGACTGCCAAGATCTCGTTCATCGTCCGCGGCAGACCGAACCCGGGCCTGGTCGTACCAGGAGTACATCAGCAGCGTCTGGGGATAGATGCTCAGGAGAAGCTTCTCGCTCCATGGGATGGGTCCCAGGAAGAACGGCTGGAGGTGTTCCTCGCTCGCCTTGGTTGCGAGGTACTGACCATAGAGATGGTGGTTCCTCACGAACCACCATCCGGACACCACGCAGAACCCAACCACCGCCAGCACGACGTCGACCACGAATCGCAGCCGTACTCGCACGTCACGCACGGGTCGGAGCGCCGGAACGATGGCGAGCAGAAACAGGACGGCGACGACGGGAAAGATCGTGAATTTGGTTATGGCCGCCGCGCCGAGGACCGCACCCATGGCCAAGAGATGGAAACGGCGGTGCGTGCAACCGATCCTGAGCCGTGGCGCGGTCAGCAAGAAGGTAGAGAACGAGCGCTAGCGAACAGAGGGGGATGATCAATGCGTCGTTGCTCACGCTCGACCAGGCGACGAGGTCCTTTGGCCAGAGGGCAACGACGAGACCGCAGGCGAGAGCCCAGAGTTCTCTCATCCCGACGATCCTGGCCGCGGCATACGTGAGAAGAACCGCTCCCAGCCCGAACACCATGGAGGGAATCCGCAACTCATGCACTCGGACTTCTTGGTTGTGCCGTTATCCGCTCTGTAGTCAGCCGAATAGATCAGATGATTGATGCCGAACGATTTCGGCGGCGTCTTCGCCGGAACAACGACAGGCGTGAAGGCGGGGATCCCGAGGACGCGCTGCGAGCCATCCTCGAAGAGGTAGTAGAGGGGCGGTTGGTCGGATTCCAGGAAGTTGGCGGCGCTGATACGGGGAAATCCATCGTGCCGAACGATGTATTCGACGTTGTAGACATGACTCGCCGCGTCGGGCGCCTCCCACTGCCTCGTCAGCAAGCTGAACGCAAGGGACATCGGCACGTAGACGACAACGAGGATGAGGAGCGCCAGACGGTTGGATGGGAACGCCGGCCGGTGCCGCTCACTCGTCATTTCTCCGCCCGACGCAGCCAGGCCGCCGAGATGACCGTCACTTCATGCCGCCGCTGTTGTGTGCCCGATTGTCTACTGCACCGGCTGTCGCCGGGACGGCGCAGCTGCCGATTGCCGCGATCGGCGGCGGCGGAGAACGGGGGGGCGGTCCCGCCTCCGACAAGGCGAGGCGTGGGGCCAGACGCATCCTTCGAATCCCCCACTTCCGCTCGTCCCCGAAGGAATCGTGGGGCTGGTGGGGATCGAACCCACGACCCAGGGATTATGAGTCCCCTGCTCTGACCACTGAGCTACAGCCCCGGGGGGGTTCTAGCCCACGTTCGGCCGGGACATCGACATTTAACGCTGCAGCAACCTCCGCGTCGATCCGGAACGACAACATGCGTTGATGCATCGCATGGACCCCGAGGACATGCAGGGCCATGTGATCGTCTGCGGACTCCAGGGCGTCGGGCTGCGCGCCGTGGAGCAGTTCTCTCTCAGCGGCACCCAGGTCGTGGTGATCGATGACGACGCCGATCCCCGGCGCTGGAGGACCCTCGACGACTGGGGTGTCCCCCATGTCCGACGCCACGCCCACCGGGGCGAAGGATTCGAGGAGGCCGGGCTGGCGCGGGCGGCGGCCGTGGTCTGCGTGGAGGTCGACGAGATCCACACGCTGGAAACGGCGCTGCGGATCAAGGAGATCCGCCCGGACCTGCCCCTCGTGGTCCAGCTGGCCAACCCGTCGGTGGCGCGTGCACTCGAGCGGGTCTCGGGCCCCGGCAGCGTGCTGGACGTGGCGTCGCTGGCCGCACCGTCCTTCGTGGAGGCCTGCCTGCTCCGGCCGTCCCACGCCATCGAACTGGCCGGAATCGACTTCGCGGTCGTCAAGCTCGCCGTCGATTCGAGAGAGAACATGCACGACACCTTCCGCGCCCACTTCGGGCACCTGGCCCCCGTGGCGATCATGCCCTCCGGTGACGAGCCGATGGAGATGTGCCCCGGCCGCGACCATCCGCTGCACCTCGGGGACCGTGTCGCCGTCCTGGGCACGGTGGACGAGCTGCGGCGCATGGGCATCTCGACGACCCGGCCGGCCGACGGCCCGACGCGCTCCATCGGGTTGGCTCGCCGCCTCCGCCTGCAGGTCGGCATCGCACTCGAAGAGGGCAACCGCGCCCTGGCGGTGGTGGCCACGGCGCTGCTCGCATTGATTGTGGTGGCGACCGTGGTCCTGCACTTCACCTTCCGTCCCGACGGCGCCCACTCCCACCTCGGCTTCCTCTCCTCCCTCTACTTCACCGTGGAGACCGTGGCGACCGTCGGGTACGGGGACTACAGCTTCTCGGCGCAGAGCCCGTGGCTGATCGCCAGCGCCATCGTCCTGATCGTCTCGGGCGTGGCCCTCGTGTCGACGGCCTTCGCACTCTTCACGAACATTCTGGTGAGCCGCCGCATCGAGCGGTCACTCGGCCGGCGCCAGGTGCCCGGGATGGTGGACCACGTGATCGTCATCGGCCTGGGCGCCGTCGGCATCAGCGTGGTGCGCCGGCTCGTGGCCGAGGGCGAATCGGTCGTCGTCATCGAGCGCGACGCCGACAACCGGTACCTCGCGCAGGCCCGCGCGCTGGGCGTGCCCGTCGTCATCGCCGATGCCACGCAGTCGCAGACGCACCGCATGGTCAACATCGCGGACGCCAAGGCGGTCGCCGTGTTGACCAGTGCCGACCTGACCAACATAGAGACCGGGCTCTCCGTGCGCGAGTCCCTGGGCGAGCGTTGGGACGACGTCCCCGTCGTCCTCCGCGTCTTCGACCGCGAGCTGGCCCAGATGATGGAGCGCAGCTTCGGCTTCCAGCACGTCCGCTCCACCTCCGCGCTCGCCGCGCCCTGGTTCGTGGGCGCGGCCCTCGGGCTCGACGTCCTCAGCACGTTCTACGTCGACCAACAGCCGTTCCTGGTGGCCGGCCTCACCGTCGCCCCGAACGGCGGCCTGCAGGGGCTCGCCATGCAGGATCTCTCGTCGAAGACCCGGGTCATCGCCCTCAGCCGCGCCGCCGACGGCGTGCTCGAGCACCCACCCCGCCGGGGCACCGTGTTCGCCGGCGGCGACACGGCGTTCCTGCTCGGCCCGTACGAGGAGCTCCTCAGGGTCCTCCAACGCGATCAGACACCGCTCTGAGGACTGGGCATCATGGTGCGCCGTGACCATGGTCGAGCAGGGGACGCCCGGGTCCTGCGCACCCGCTCCAGCACGGCCGACGGCCAGCCCGGACGGATTGGGGGCACAGCGCTTCGGCCCCTTCGTCCTGGTCGCCCTGTCGCTGGCCTGGGGGTTGTGGGAGCTCCGGCCCGAGCTCCGCGCCGTGCCCTACCTCGACGACAGCTCCCTGCACCAGCAGATGGTGCGCGTGGCCGCCGCCCGCATCCGCCAGGGGCACCTTCCGCTGACGAGCTGGTTCCCGTATCTCGGGCTCGGCTCTCCCCAGTTCCTCCACTACCAGAGCCTGCCGTCCATGATCTCGGGACTGGCCGGCACGGTGGTCGATCCCGACACGGTGTTCCGCTGGTCCCTCTATCTGCTGCTGGCGCTCTGGCCGATCACCGTCTACTGGAGCGGGCGGCTGTTCGGGCTGAGCCGCTGGACGGCCGCGTCGGCGGCCGCGGTGGCCCCCTTCCTCGCGTCGGCCGCCGGCATCGGCTACGAGACCAAGGCCTACGTCTGGGTGGGGTACGGCGTGTGGACCCAGCTCTGGGCCTCGTGGACTCTCCCGCTGGCGTGGGGCTTCACCTACCGGGCGCTGTCGTCGCTGCGCGGGGCCTTCTGGGCCGTCCTCTTCATCATGCTGACGGTGGCCCTGCACTACGAGACCGGGTACCTCGCCTTCGTGCCCCTCGTCGTGTGGCCCTTCATCGCCCCCTCGGACCTGTGGCGGCGGATCGGCCGCGCCGTGGCGCTCGGGGCAGCGGCCGCGCTGGCGTCGGCCTGGGTCATCGTCCCGCTTGCTCGCACAGTCCCACTGGGCGGCGCGCAACCAGGTCCTCGAGGGAACAGGGCTCGAGAACGGCTACGGCGCGCGACAGATGCTGTCGTGGCTGTTCACCGGCAACCTCTACGACAACGGCCACTCGCCGTCGTGGCTGCCCGTCATCACGATCCTCGTGGCCGTCGGGATCGGCGTCTGCGTGGCGCGCTGGCGCTCGTTCGTGGCCGGCCGCGCCCTCGTCGTCATTTGGGTCGTCACCCTCGTCCTGTCGTTCGGGCGGACGACCTTCGGATCGCTCTACGACGTCGTGCCGGGCAGCAGCGACATCTTCATCCGGCGCTTCGAAATGGCCCCGCAGCTGTCGGGCATCCTGCTGGCCGGCGTCGGCCTCGTCTTCCTCGGCCAACTCGTCGTGGGGGGCGTGCTGGGGCTTCTCCCCGAAGACCGCCGCGGCTGGGCGACGCAGCCGGCAGGGCGGGGCATCGTCGCCGGCCTGTGCATCGGCGCGCTGGTCCTGGTGCTCGCGCCTGCCTGGAGCAGCATGGACACCTACGACGCGCACAACGCGACCAACATCGGTCTCCAGGCGGAGGACGACGCGCTCGCGGGCCCCCAGCTCGACCGGCTGTTGGCCTACGTGCACGCCCACCCCAAGGGGCGCGTGTACGCGGGTGCACCGACGAACTGGGGACAGGACTTCTTGGTGGGGGACGTCCCGGTGTTCAAGTACCTGGAGAGCAAGGACATCGACGAGGTCGGCTACACGCTGCGGACGGCGTCGCTCATGACCGATCCCGAGTACTACTTCGACGAGAGCAATCCGGGCGACTACCCGCTTTTCGGCATCGGCTACATCATCACCCCCGCCGACATGGCGTCGCCGGTGGAGGCCGACAAGGTCGGCTGCTCGGGGGACTACTGCCTCTGGGCGCTCCCCGACGCCGGCTACATCCACGTCTACGACACGACCGGGCGAGCTCACGGCCACCCGGGCCGATGTCGGGACCCGGAGCGAGGCGCTGCTGGGCTCCCCCCTCCTCGACGAGCAACGGGACCTGACGGTGGCCTTCAACGGGCAGGCGGCGGCCGCCCCGACCACGACGGATGCCTCGGCCCTGCGGGGCACACCCGGACACGTGGTGGCGGAGCACGCCGACCTGCCCGACGGCACGGCGAGCGCCGTGGTGCACACGACACGCCGGTCCACGGTGGTCCTCAGCGCCTCCTACGACCCGGGCTGGCACGCCACGGTGAACGGCCGACCGGCGCCGACCGTCATGGTGGCGCCCGCGCTGGTCGGGCGTCGTGGTGGGTCCGGGGGTGCACACGGTGACGTTCAGCTACGCCGGGTACGGGTCGTACACGGCGCTGTTCGTGCTGGCGTTCGTCGTCCTCGCCGTGCTGGCCCTCGCCCCGCTCGGGTGGCGCCGGCTGCGGCCATCGACGGGCGCCCGCACCGCGGCGACAATGGAGGCCCATGACGACCCGCCGCGACCCTGAGCAGACGCCCGACCACCGACCCGGCGGACGTGGTCGTGCGCTTCCTCCACGCCCTCGCCGCGTCCGATGTCGACGGGGCGCTCGACCTCGTCGCCGAGGACCTCGTCTACAGCAACGTCTCGCTGCCCACCATCTACGGGCGGGAGCGGCTCGAGCGCATCGCCCGCCCCTGGCTGCGGCCCGGACGGATGGGCTTCAACGTCCACCTCAACCACGTGGCGACCGAGGGCGACGTCGTGCTCACCGACCGGATCGACGAGCTGAACTACGGGCCGCTTCGCCACGCGGTTCTGGGTCTACGGCCGCTTCGTCGTCGGCGACGACGGGAAGATCGCCTTGTGGCGCGACTCGTTCGACTGGCTCGACGTGACGATCGCCAACCTGCGGGGCCTCGCCGGCCTGGTGTCCCCGGGACTCAACCGGCGCATGCCCGACCGATTGACTGGAACGCATGAGGGGCGGCGCCGGCCTGACCGGCACCGCCCCTTCGTCCTACTGCAGATAGCCCTCGACGGTGCCGGCGGAGCGCTCCGGCGCGGCGTCGGGGTCCTGGCCGGCGTGCCGCTTGGCCCGGCGTTGGCGCAGCGTGTCCCATGAGTTGTCCAGCGTCATCTCGAGCTCACGCTTGCGCTTCAGCTCGTCGTCGCTGAGTCCTTCGCCGACGTGTGCCTCCTCGAGCCTGTGCTCTTCGGCAGCGAGTTGGTTGATGTGCTCCACGATGTCCTTGTCGTCCACTGTCGGCTCCGATCGAAGGTCCCAGAAAAAGCAACTGGGCCAGACCCTCTGTGGGTCTGGCCCAGTCTGCCCGGACTCAGGCGGCGGCGCCCAACTCGGTCTCGCCGCCGGCGGACTCCGCGCCGCCGTGCCCTCCCCAGCCAGAGCCGGGGTGAGCACGTCGGCGATGGTCGCCGCGAGGTGGAACGTCATGACGTCACGCACCTCCTCGGGGACATCCTCGAGGTCGTTGCCGTTGCGCTCGGGCAGGATGACCTCGGTCAGCCCGGCCCGGTGCGCCGCCAGCACCTTCTGCTTGACCCCACCGATCGGCAGCACCCGGCCCTGCAGGGTGACCTCACCGGTCATCCCCACCACCGAGCGCACCGGCACGTCACGCAGGAGACTGACCAGCGCGGTCGTCATGGTGACGCCGGCCGAGGGGCCGTCCTTGGGGACGGCGCCGGCCGGCACGTGCACGTGGAACCGCTTGCCGGCGAAGACCGTCGGGTCGATCCCGAGCTCCTCGGCGTGCGAGCGCACGTAGGAGAGGGCGATCTCCGCCGACTCCTTCATGACGTCGCCCAGCTGGCCCGTGAGGGTCAGGCCCTCGGGACCGTCGGAGACGCTGGCCTCCACGAAGAGGACGTCGCCACCCGCGCCGGTCACGGCCAGGCCGGTGACCACACCGGGCACGCTGGTCCGGTCGGCCGCTTCGAAGAAGAAGTGCTGCCGGCCGAGCCAACCCCGCACGTCGTCGGCCTCGACGACGACCGGAGCCTGACGCTCGCCCGAGGCGAGCTTCGTCGCCACCTTGCGCAGCATTTTGCCGAGCTCGCGCTCGAGGTTCCGCACACCGGCCTCCCGGGTGTAGTCGGCCACGACCACGCGCAAGGCGTCGTCGCTGATCTGGACTTCGTCTTCGCGCAGCGCCGCCCGGGTGAGCTGGCGGCCCACGAGGTGGTGCTTGGCGATGGAGACCTTCTCGGACTCGGTGTACCCGTCAATGCGGATGATCTCCATCCGGTCGAGCAGCGGCCCGGGGATGGTGTCGACCACATTGGCGGTGGCGATGAACAGGACCCGCGACAGGTCGAGGTCGACCTCGAGGTAGTGGTCACGGAACGTGTGGTTCTGCGCCGGGTCGAGCACTTCGAGCAGCGCCGAGGACGGGTCGCCCCGGTAGTCCGCACCGATCTTGTCGACCTCGTCGAGCACGATGACCGGGTTCATGGTTCCCGGCTTCGCGGAGCGCGCGCACCAGGCGGCCCGGCTGGGCCCCCACGTAGGTGCGGCGGTGGCCACGGATCTCGGCCTCGTCGCGCACCCCGCCGAGCGAGACGCGGACGAACTTGCGCCCGAGGGCGTTGGCCACGGACTCGCCGAGCGACGTCTTGCCGACGCCCGGAGGTCCGACGAGGGCCAGGATGGCGCCCGAGCCGCGCCCGTCCACCGGCGCGAGGCCGCGCTCGGCCTGCAGCTTGCGCACGGCCAGGTGCTCGAGGATGCGCTCCTTCACGTCGGCCAGACCGTCGTGGTCGGCCTCCAGAATGCGCGACGCCTCGGCGATGTCGAGCCGGTCCTCGGACTCGGTGCCCCAGGGGATCTCGAGCACGGTGTCGAGCCAGGTGCGGATCCAGCCCGTCTCGGGGCTCTGGTCGCTGGTGCGCTCGAGCTTGTCGACCTCGCGCTCGACCGCCTTGCGGACGTGCTCGGGGAGGTCACGCGCCTCGAGCTTGGCCCGGTAGTCGTCGGGGTCCTCGTCGTCGCTGTCACCACTGAGGCCGTTGAGCTCCTTGCGGATGGCATCGAGCTGGCGGCGGAGGAGGAACTCGCGCTGCGTCTTCTCCATGCCCTCTTCGACGTCGGTCTTGATCTTCTCGCGCAACGTCACGTCGGCGAGCGTGTCGCGGGCCCACCCGAGGACGAGGCGGAGCCGCGCTTCGACGTCGCGCGTCTCGAGCACCTCGACCTTCTGTGTCAGCGAGAGGTCGGGTGAGTAGCCCGGCCATGTCGGCCAGGCGGCCGGGCTCGTGGATCTCACGCAGCTGCGCGGCGATGCGGCCGGCACCCCGGCTGTGCAGAATGTTCTCGAGCACGGCGCGGTACTCCCGGGCCAGCTCGTTGGCGGCCTGGCGTCGGCTCGGGCTCGTCGAGCGGCTCGGCCTCCACCCAGAGGGCGTCGCCGGTCCCGGGGACGCCGGTGCCGATGACGGCGCGGCGGTCACCCCGGATGGCCACGGCGGGCAGGCCACCGGGCAGGTCGCCCTCCTCCATGACCTCGGCGATCACACCGACGGCGGCGAAGCGGCCCTCGATGTGGGGCACCAACAGCAGGCGGCCCCCGGCCGAGCGGGCGGAGTCGACCGCGGCGCGTGCCTCATCGGACTCCAGCGCCATGGTGAACACCATCCCCGGCAGCACGACCCCGGAGGTCAAGGGCAACAATGGGAGTGTCACGTTCTCGTTCGTCATTGGGTGTCCTTCTGTAATGCCGTAATGGCAATTCGTCTGACTGGTCAACCATGTAGAGGGGAAGGTCATTCCCGATCGGGCTCGGACCCTGCTCATGGCCCTGTAATCGTGTAATCGTCGACCCCAGCATAAGGGGAGAACGGGCCGCGACGGGCCTCCTCCGGCCCCTGGTCGGAGGCCCGGAGGTCCCGCGGGGCGACCTCCCCGAACGCCTACGCTGAGGCCGTGAGCGGCAGCGAGACAGCCCCGGCGGGGGGAACCACCCTGGCCCCGGCGCGGCCGGATCCCGAGCTCGACGACGGCGACCACGACCGGATGGCCCACATCGTCCTCGAGGGCTACACGCCCAAGAAGGGCAGGAAGAAAGGGAAGTTCGTCTCGGCCGGGCCGAGCGTGGTGGAAGGCATCGTCAACCGGACCGCCGTGCGGGCCCTCTGCGGCAAGGAGTGGGTGCCGGGACGGGATCCGAAGCGGTATGGCCTCTGCCCGACCTGCAAGGAGATCGCCGAGTCGATGGGGTGGAAGATCCCGGCCGGCTGAGCCCGTGCGCTGGCCTTGTGCCCGCGACCCCGCGGTTCGCTACCGTGCGACTAGTCGTTGATCCGTCGCCGTTGACGGGCCGCCCGAAGGGAACACGTTGGCACAGGTCAGCTTCGACGGGGTCACCAAGCAGTTCGGCGACACCACCGCGGTCGACGACCTGACGCTGCACGTCGGCGACGGCGAGCTCCTCGTACTCCTGGGCTCGTCGGGCTGCGGCAAGACGACGGCGCTGCGCATGGTGGCCGGGCTCGAGGAGGTGACGAGCGGCACCGTCTCCATCGGTGACCGCGTCGTCAACGATGTCGACCCCAAGGATCGCGACGTCGCCATGGTCTTCCAGAGCTACGCGCTCTACCCTCACCTGACGGTGGCCAAGAACATCGAATTCCCGCTGCGCCAGCGCGGCGTCGACAAGGAGGAGCGGGCGACCAAGGTCAAGCAGGCCGCCGAGACCCTCGGGTTGGCCACCCTGCTCGACCGCAAGCCCGGGCAGCTCTCGGGCGGCCAGCGCCAGCGCGTCGCCCTCGCCCGGGCGATCGTGCGCCAGCCTCTCGTCTTCCTCATGGACGAGCCGCTGTCGAACCTCGACGCCGCCCTGCGCGTCCAGACCCGGGCCGACATCGTCGAGCTGCAGGCGCGGCTGTCGACCACGACGCTCTACGTCACCCACGACCAGGTCGAAGCCATGACGATGGGCGACCGCATCGCCGTCATGAGCGAGGGGAAACTGCAGCAGGTGGCTGCCCCCGAAGCGCTCTACGCGCAGCCGGCCAACGCCTTCGTGGCCCATTTCCTCGGCAGCCCGGGGATGAACCTGGTCGAGGGGATGCTCGTCGAGAGCGGCGCGCCCGACCCCGAGGGCCAGGACCGCCACGGCACCTTGAGCGTGGCCTTCCCCGGCGCCTCGGTACCCCTGCCGACCACGGTGGCCGACGCCGTGCGGGGTTCGGGGCCCGACGTCGTGCTCGGCTTGCGGCCCGAGGCGCTCCGCCTGGGCGACGACGGGGTCATCGCCGCCTCGGTGGTCATCGTGGAGCTGCTCGGCGCGGAGACGCACGTGATCTGCCACACGGAGACGGGCGTCCGCATCATCGTGCGCCAGAGCGCCGCGGCCACCAAGCCGAGGATCGGCGAGGCCGTACGCATCGCCGTCGACCCCGACCCCGCCACGTACCACCTCTTCGACGCCGCCGACGGAACCCGGCTGGGCGGCGCCGCGTGACCGCGGTCAGCACCCCCGATCCGGTGCCGGCCTCCCCGTCGGCCGGGACCGGCGCACGCCCGCCGCGGCGGCCCCCGGCGACCCTGCGCTCCCGCCGGCGCAAGGAGGCGCTCCTCGCCTACCTCTTGCTCCTGCCCGCGCTGGTCCTCTTCGGGGTGTTCTCCTTCTACCCCTTCCTGCGCAACTTCAAGCTCATGCTCTACGAGACGCCGCCGGTGCCGGGGCTGCCGGCGCACTACGTGGGGCTGCACCAGATCATCCCCACCATCACCTCGACCCAGTTCACCCAGAGCCTCGTCACGACCGTGCTGTTCGTGGTCCTGGTGGTGCCGATCAGCCTCCTGGCGGGGCTGGCGCTGGCGGTGGCGGCTCATCGCAAGCTCAAGGGGATGGCCGGCTACCGGGTCGTCTTCTCCTCCACGGTGGTCAGCTCGGTGGCGGTGGCCTCCGTCGTCTTCGGGACGCTGCTCAACCCGGTGGTCGGGCTGCTCCCCTGGCTCGGCATCAACCCGACGCCCCCGGCGCTCGAGAGCGCGACGTGGGCCCTGCCGGCCGTGGCGCTGATCACCATCTGGCAGTTCCTCGGCCTCACCTTCATCATCATGTTGGCCGGGTTGCAGTCGGTGCCCGACGAGCTGCTCGAGGCGGCGCGCATCGACGGCGCCGGCCCGTGGACACGCTTCTGGCGGATGACGGTCCCGCTCCTCTCCCCCACCATCTTCTTCGCCGGGGTCGTCAGCACGATCTACGCCTTCCAGGCCTTCGGCGCCGTCGACATTCTCATCGGGCCCCAGAACACGGTGCGCCTGCACACCAACGTGCTGATCTACAACATCGTCAACACGCTGCAGATCGAGAACAACGCCGGGTCCGCCGCCATCGTGGCCATCGTCCTCTTCCTGATCCTGCTGGTCCTCACCATTCTGCAGATGCGCTTCTTGGAGCGGCGGGTGAGCTATGCCCGCTGACGTGCTGCAGGCCCCCGCTCCGCAGCCGGCGCCCGCGGAGCCGGCCCACGTGGCGCCCCCCCGCACGCGGCACCGCCGGCTGCGCACCGTCGGCAGCTACACCCTCCTGACGGCCTGCGCCGTCATCGTTCTGTTCCCGATTTACGTGACGATCGTGAACTCGCTGCTCCCCTTGAACGAGCTGGTCCACCAACCGCCGCCGCTGTTCCCGACCAACCCGCAGTGGCACGACTACAGCGCGGCCTGGAACGGCGGCCAGATGTCCAAGTACATGGCGACCTCGGCGATCATGACGGCGATCATCGTGGCCGGCCAGCTGGTCACGTCCGTGCTGGCCGCCTACGCCTTCGCCTTCTTGGCCTTCCCCTTCAAGCGCACCCTCTTCGTGGTGTGCCTGGCCACCCTCATGATCCCGCTGGAGGTGACCTTCATCACCAACCTCGACACCATCACCTCGCTGCACTGGTTCAACACCTACGCCGGGCTGTCCATCCCGTTCCTCGCCACCGGATTCGGCATCTTCCTGTTGCGCCAGGCCTTCCTGCAGATCCCCCGCGACCTGCAGGAGGCGGCCCAGCTCGACGGGTACGGCCACCTGCGGTTCATGACGCGGGTGGCCGTGCCGCTGGCCCGGCCGTCCCTGGCCGCGCTCGCCGTCTTCTCCTTCCTCGGCGCCTGGAACCAGTACCTGTGGCCGCTGGTGTCGACGGGCGGGACCCAGCCGCTCGACACGGTGCAGATCGGACTGAAGCAACTGCTCGGCACGCAGGTGTCCACCATCCCCGTGGCGCTCGCCGGCACCGTCATCGCCTTCGTGCCGCTGGTGATCCTGCTGCTCATCTTCCAAAAGCAGCTCGTGCGGAGCCTCACGGCGGGTGCCGTCAAGTAACAGGGGCGTGACGGGCCGGCCGCCGACCCTGCCGTGCGGCGCCCGGGTGCTAGGAAGGAGTCATGCGGACCTTTCGCCTGTCCCGCCTCGCGGCCGCCGCACTGTTCGTCACCACGCTCAGCGGCACGGCGGCCTCGGCCGCGGTCGGCGCGGGCACCCCGGCCGGTGCGGCCAGCCTGCCCGCCTGCAATCTCAAGGCCCTGGCCAATCACAAAGGAGTGGTCAGCATCACCTTCTGGGAGTCGGCCTCGCAGGCCAACCTGACGGTGCTGCAGGGGATCACCAACGCGTTCAACTCGTCGCAGACCAAGGTGCACGTCACGCTCGTCACGCAGGCCGGCTACGACGACACCTGGCAGAAGTACCTGGCGGGGCTCTCCAGCGGGCAACTGCCCGACGCCGTGCAGCTCGAGGACCAGCGCACCCAGGCCGCCATCGACACCGGGTCGTTCCTGCCGGTGCAGTCCTGCATGAACGCGGCGAAGTACTCCACCAGCGACTACCTGCCGCGTCCGCTGGCCTACTGGAAGGTGAACGGCGTGCAGTGGGCCCTGCCCTTCGCCGTCTCGGCGCCGATCCTCTATTACAACCAGAACGCGTTCACGAAAGCCGGCCTCAATCCGGCCGACCCCCCGGCCACCCTGCCCCAGATGGTGGCGGATGCCAAGGCGCTGAAAGCCTCGGGCAGCGGCATGGGCCTGGTCCTCGACCCCTGGCACCTCGAGACCTGGCTGGCCTCGGCCAACCAGCTCTTCGTCAACAACAAGAACGGGCGGAGCTCCCGCGCCACCGCGGCTTCGTTCAACAACAAGACCGCGGTGTCCATCTTCAGCCAGCTCAGCACGCTGGTGCGATCGGGCTACGCCTCGACGAACCCCTCGACCGGGCCCGACCAGTACGACAACCTGCTCGGCATCGGCAGCGGCAAGTACGGCATGACCATTGAGACGTCGGCCGCCCTGGGCACGGTGACCCAGCTGTTGGGCAGCGGGAAGTACGCCAACGTGAAGCTGGGCATCAGCGCCTTCCCCGTCTACAGCTCGTCGGTACAGGGCGGGATCGAGCCGGGCGGCTCCGGCGTCTACATCTCGAACAAGGCCCCCGCTATCGACCAGGCGGCGTCGTGGCAGTTCCTGTCCTATCTGTTGAACACGCAGAGCCAGGCCACCTGGGCGGCCGGGACGGGCTACATCCCCGTGCGCAAGTCGTCCGCCCAGACGGCGACCGTCCAGCACCTGTGGGCCACCAGCCCCGGGTACAAGGTGGCCTACGACGAAATCAACAACGGGGCCAACACGCCGGCCACCTCCGGCTCGGTCATCGGCCCCTACGCCGACGTGCGCACCGACGTCCTCAACGCCGAGATCTCCATGTACACCCAGGGCGTCGACGCCCGCCAAGGCGGTCAGCTCGGCGGCGCAGAACGTCAACAGCACGATCTCGGACTACAACAGCCGGCTCGGCTCGTAGCGCGCCCGACGTCCCTCGGTCCCGACCGAGCGGCGCGTGAGGCCCGCATGCCGAGCGGGCTCGACGATGCCGCAGACCGGGGCGCCAGGCACGGAGCCTGGCCCCTGGACGCACCTCCACCTTCCCGCCACATCGGCGCGTTGGCGGCGTTCCTGAACAGGGCCGAAAGTCACAACCGCGCCCAGGCGGTCGAAAAACCGCAGTTCAGCCGGGGACTTCGGTATTCTCAGCCCCCAAGCGGTGCGCTCCGGGTGGGAGTCGAGCAGCGCGTAAAGGAACGATCGGCATGGTGGTTCGGGAACAGAGACGGTCGGCCTGGCCGCCTACCAGGTGCTGTTCGCGCGACAGCTCCGAAGGCGTCCTCTTCTGGACCCAGGAGGGTCGGATCATGGCCGCGAACCCGGCCGCCTGCGCCATGCTCGACATGAGCGACGAGGCGATCTGCGCCCTGGGACGGGACGGGTTGGTCGACCAGGAGGATCCTCGCTGGGGTATCGCCGTGGCGGAGCGGGAGCGGACCGGATCGGCCGTCGGCGTGGCCCGCCTCCGTCGGGGCGACGGCCGCTTCATTGAGATCGAGATGACGGCGCTGCAATTCCGCGACGAGGGCGGCGCTGCACAGACGTGCTGCATTCTGCGCGACCTGAGCGGGCGCATGGCCATTGAGCGCGAGCTCGAGGAGCTGAGCGCGCGCCTGCTGCAGCTGTCACGGGGCGACGAGCTCACCGGATTCCAGAACCGGCGCGGGCTGATTGCAACGGGCACCCAGCTGTTGCAGTTCGCCGACCGCGAGGGTGCACAGGTGCACGCGCTCTTCGTCGATGTCGGCAACGTCCAACAGCTCAACGAGCGTCTCGGCCACCAGGCCGGTGACGCCGCGTTGCAGGCAGTGGCCCGCGCCCTGTCGGTGACGTTCCGCAAGAACGACGTGCTGGCCCGCATCGGCGGGACGCAATTCCTGGTGCTGACGGTGCAGCTGGAGGAGTCCGAATGCGCCGACATGACCGGCCGCATCCGCGAACACCTCGGCGCGCCCGCGACGCGCGAGTTCGTCGGCGCCCCGGTGGAGATCCGTTGCGGCTGGACGACGCGCCAGGGAGGCGAGCGCACCTCGCTCGAGGACCTGATGGCCCGGTCCGACTGGGCGATGCTGGAGTCCAGGGAGGACCGGCAGGCCTCCTTCGGGTTGTTCCGGGACGCCCGCCACGAGGGCCCCCAACCCCTCTAGCGCCTCTGACCAGGGACATCGGCGCCCTTCGCCTCCTGCCCTATTCCTGACCAAGACGCTTAGCATTAGCGACACACGTGTATTAAGTTGCCCGGATGCACAAGAACCCGTCGCATTCCCGCGCCTGCAGGTGCGGCAACCCGCCAGCGCGTCCGCCGCAGCGCCCTCGGCCGCGGCACCGCCATCAGCGTCCTGGCCCTCTGCGGGCTGGCCTTCACCGCCCTTCCGGCCGGCGCCGCCTCGGGCGGCTCCGTCAACCTGGTGGCGTACTCGACGCCGAAGCCCGCCTACAGCGCGCTGACCGCCGCCTTCGCCAAGACCAAGGCGGGGGCGGGCGTCACCGTCTCCTCTTCCTTCGGGCCTTCGGGCACCCAGGCCACGGCGGTGGTCGACGGACTCCAAGCCGACCTCGTCAACTTCTCGCTGGCGCCCGACATGACCAAGGTCGTGAAAGCCGGACTGGTGTCGAGTTCGTGGGACCGCACGCCGACCAAGGGCATGGTGACGAACTCCATCGTCTCGTTCATCGTGCGTCCGGGCAACCCCAAGCACATCACCACGTGGGCCGACCTCGTGAAGCCGGGCGTCAAGGTGATCACGCCCAACGTCTTCAGCTCGGGCAGCGCCAAGTGGAACCTGATGGCGGCCTACGGCGCGCAGCTCTCGCTGGGCAAGTCGACCGCGCAGGCGCAGTTGTACCTCACCAACCTGCTCAAGAACGCGGTGGCCCAGCCGGCCAGCGCGAGCGCCGCGCTGCAGACGTTCCTGTCGGGACAAGGAGACGTCCTCCTCGACTACGAGGACGACGGTCTCTACGCCAAGAGCCAGGGCGAGCCGGTCTCGGTCATCACGCCGCCGCAGACGATCCTCATTCAGAACCCGATCGCCGTGACCAAGACGGCGAGCCCCGCCGCCAAGGCCTTCCTCGCCTACCTGCTCTCGCCCGCCGGCCAGACCGTCTGGGGCAAGCAGGGCTACCGGCCGGTGCTCCCGGCGGTGGCGGCCAAGTTCAACTTCCCCAAGCCCAAGACGCTGTTCACCATCGACAAGGTGGGCGGCTGGACCTCGGTCAACACGAAGTTCTTCGACCCGACGACGGGCGTCGTGGCGAAGATCGAGCAGTCGCTCGGCGTCTCCACCGCCAGCTCCTAATCAGCCATGAGCAGTACGGGCGTCTCCGTCGACGACCTGGGGCTCCCAGGGGCTCCCGGCGTGCCCGCTGACCGCCGGCCGGGCCGGGGCGGGTCGCGCCGCACTCCACCACCCGCCCTGGTGGCCACCGGGCGGGTGGTGGGTCGCGTCGGCGGCCCCGCGCTGGCCGTGACCTACCTGTCCCTGCTGGTGCTGCTGCCCCTGGCCGCAGTCGTGGCCAAGGCGTTCAGCGGCGGGTGGAGCACCTTCTGGACCGAGGTGACCAACCCGTTGGCCGTGGCCGCGCTCGAGCTGACGCTGGTCCTCTCCGCCATTGTGGCGGTCGTCAACTCCATTGCCGGCCTGGCCATCTCGTGGGTGCTCGTCCGTGACGACTTCCGCGGCAAGTCGCTCGTGAGCGCACTCATCGATCTCCCGTTCGCGCTCCCCACCGTGGTGGCCGGCATCACGCTCCTCACGCTCTACGGCGTCGACAGCCCACTCCACGTCGACCTGGCCGGGACGCGGCTCGGCGTCGCCGCCGCGCTGCTCTTCGTGACCCTGCCCTTCTGCGTGCGCAGCGTGCAACCGGTGCTGGCCGAGCTCGACGCCGAGACCGAGGACGCCGCCGCCTCGCTCGGGGCGACGCGACGCCAGGTGCTGTTCCGCGTCATCCTCCCGAGTGTTCTGCCTTCGGTGCTGGCCGGAGCCGGCCTGGCCTTCGCCCGCGCCGTGGGCGAGTTCGGCTCCGTCATCCTCATTTCGGGCGGGCTCCCCAAGACGGAGGTCTCCTCGGCCTACATCTTCAATCTGGCCCAGAGCGACGACTTCACGGGCGCCAGCGCCGTGTCGATCGTGCTGGTGTCCATCGCCCTCGTGGTGCTGCTCGCCATCGGCTGGGCCCGTCGGCGCTTCGACATCCCGGACACCGTATGAAGGGCTCCCCCTGGCGGCTGCCGCTGCGCTACGGCGTGCTCGTCTACCTGGCGCTGCTCGTCGTGGTGCCGGTCGGTGCGGTCTTCTACCACGCCTTCTCGCCCGGGCTCGGGAAGGCGTGGGACGCCTTCACCACCTCCGACGGCCTGCACGCGCTGGTGCTCACCCTGCTCGTGGTCGCCATCGCGGTCCCGCTCAACACGGTCTTCGGCGTCGGGGTGTCGGTCATCCTGGCCCGGCACCGCTTTCCGGGCGCCTGGCTGCTCGACGCGCTCATCGACATCCCGCTCGCCATCTCCCCGGTCATCATCGGGCTCTCGCTGATCCTCGTCTACGGCCACACCGGCTGGTGGGGCAACTGGCTCGCCGCGCGCGGCATCACCGTGATCTTCTCGGTGCCCGGCATCATCATGGCGTCGGCCGCAGTCTCGCTCCCCTACGTCGTGCGCGAGGTGCTCCCCGTCCTGCAGGAGATCGGGACCGAGCAGGAGCAGGCGGCCCGCACGCTCGGCGCCGGATCGTTCACGGTCTTCCGACGCATCACGCTGCCCAGTATCCGCCGGGGCCTCGCCTACGGCGTCACGCTGACCACCGCCCGCGTCCTGGGTGAGTTCGGCGCCGTCTCCGTCGTGTCGGGCGCTTTCGCCGGCAAGACCCAGACCTACACTCTCTACATCTCGCAGAGCATCGACAACCTCGAGCCGCAGGCCGCCTACGTCGGCGCGGTCGTCCTCTGCCTCGCCGCGCTCATCGTGCTGAGCGTCCTGACGATGACCGACCGCAACCGCGATACCTGGCACGGGAAGGCGACGGCGTGAGCATTCAGGTCGAGTCCATCTCGAAGCACTTCGGTGACGCCGTCGCCCTCGACGACGTCTCGCTGGACGTGCCGACCGGGTCGCTGACGGCGCTCCTCGGCCCGAGCGGCGGCGGCAAGTCGACGCTGCTGCGCATCATCGCCGGCCTCGACACGGCCGACAGCGGCATCGTCTCCATTGAGGGCGAGGACCTGACCCATACGCCGGCGCGCAGCCGCGGCGTCGGCTTCTGCTTCCAGCACTACGCACCGTTCCGCCACCTGACGGTGCGGCGCAACGTGGCCTTCGGGCTCGAGATCCGCCACCGCCCCAAGCCCGAGATCAAGGCGCGCGTCGACGAGCTGCTCGAACTGGTGGGGCTGGCCCACCTCGGCGAGCGCTACCCGTCCCAGCTCTCGGGTGGCCAGCGCCAGCGCATGGCCCTCGCCCGCGCGCTCGCCATCGAGCCCAAGGTGTTGCTGCTGGACGAGCCCTTCGGCGCGCTCGACGCGCAGGTGCGCACGCAACTGCGGCTGTGGCTGCGCGACCTGCACGCCACCCTGCCGGTGACCACGGTGCTGGTCACCCACGACCAGGAGGAGGCGATGGAGGTGGCCGACCGCCTGGCCATCATCAACCACGGCCGCCTCGAACAGGTCGGCGCGCCCGCTGACATGTACGACCACCCGGCCAACGAGTTCGTGTTGACCTTTCTCGGCTCGGCCACCCGGCTCGGCGGCGCGTGGGTGCGCCCGCACGACCTCGTCGTGCACCCCGTCGCCGAGGGCAAGCCGAGCGCCACCGCGGTCGAGGGCACGGTGGCGCGGGTCACGCACCTCGGGTTCGAGGTCAAGGTCGAGGTCGACCTCGCCGGCGACGAGTCGTGCTGGGTCCAGCTCAGCCGGGGCAGCGCGGCCGAGCTCGGCCTGCAAGCGGGGCAGCGGGTCTGGGTGGCGCGGTCCGACGCGGCCGACGCACCGGACCACCGCCACCCCATCCTCAGCGCCTGAACCGCGTGCGCCCGGCCGCCGCGGCGTCCGACGCGGCGGAGCGACAGCGCCGACGTCCGGTACTCCGAGGCGAAATATTGGGGGGCGCTCACGCCCGTCACTCGGTCACTGCAGCGCAGGACCGGCGTGTGGTCGTGGCGTGCCGCAGAGCGTCACCACCGACCGCCCACGGTGAGCTGACGACGGGCTGGCGCCAGGAGGCCCGGCGGGGCGAGGGTCCGCCCGGAGCGGCCGACCGGTGCGCGCAACGGAGGCCCGGTCCGAACGACGGCCGCAAGAACGAAGCGGTCACGTCAGCGGCGAGCCGCGGGACTTACAACCGTGTAACTTCACGCGCGTCGTCCAACAACCGTTTTTCGGCCCGCGAAAGCACCTGATCGGGAAAAAGTTTTGTGGACAAGTTGTGGGTCCAGCAAAGGCAGCAGAGGCCAATTCTGTTCGTAAAGAACGAGTTATTCGCCGCCGCCAGGAGTCAATTTACCTGGTGACAGGGTTTTGACTGGTTGCAAGCCGGTTGAAAGTTGCGCAAAACTTGTGCGTGGGAGAGAAGGGCACCGGTTCCACGGTTTGCCGCCCTTCCCTCCCCGGACCGTACCGACGTGCGAAGGAGGTGGCGCCATGAGAAAGGGCGTTTGGCACTGATCAATTGCTACAACCCGTGGGCACACGCGCTGTCCTGACACTGGCACGGAGCGTTGCCTACAGATTTTCGGCACGGCGGGCCGCCGCCTTTAGCGATTTGTTTTGCGCTGAAGCGGCACCCGCCGCTGTCGCGCTCGGGGCCGAGGGGGACCGGGTATCCACGCCCCCCTCGGCGGGGCGTGGCAGGCTTGGAGTCAGGACGGATGCGACGGTTCGATGAGGATTCGTAGTCGGGCGAAACATCGCATCCGGAGGAAGAAGCTCGGTCGCCCCTTCTGGCGACTCTGGGCCGGTTTCACCCTCGCCAGCACCGGGGACGGCATGTTGACCGGAGCGGTTCCGCTGCTCGCCGTGTACGTCAATCCGCATCCGCTGGCGGTCTCGAGCGTGGTGGCGGCAGACCGAATCCCGTGGCTCCTGCTTGCGCTGCCGGCGGGTGCCTTCGCCGACAAGTTCTCGCGCGGGCCGCTCATGGCCATCACCAACGTCCTGCGGGCTGCCTCCATCGCCATCGGCGCGTTCTTGATCCTGAGCGGTCACATCACCCTCGCCACGCTCGATCCTCATGGTGCTCTTCAACGCGGGCGGCCGGGCGATCTACTACTCCTCGCTGCAAGCCGTCGTTCCCGACATCGTGCAGTCGGACGCCTTGGAGTACGGCAACGGCCTGATGGTCGGCACCGAGACCGGCACGGAGACCCTCGCCGGACCGGTCGTCGGAACCTGGTTCTTCGCCATGAGCAAGGCGCTCCCGTTCTTCGCCGACGCCGTCGCGTTGGTGCTGTCGTGCATTCCCCTTCATCGGCTTCCGATCGAAGGCCCCCCAATCCGACGCATCGACCCCGTCCATCTGGGAGGGCGTCCGGATCCTCTGGGAAGACCGCCGCCTGCGCTACCTGATCTTGATGGTGGCGTCACTGGCCGGCCTGCAGGGGATGGAGACCGGCGTCCTCGTCCTGCTCGCCACGACGGTGTGGGGGGTCGGCACGGGCGCCTACGGGCTCTTCCTCGCGGCCGGTGCCGTCGGCGGCCTGCTGGGCAGCCTGGTGGCGAACATGCTGGTCCGGCGATTCAAGAGCGCCCAGACCCTGATCGGCGCCGCCGTCCTCTCCGGCGCGGGCTACCTGGTCATGGCCGTGGCGCAGGGCTGGCAGCTGGCCGGCCCCGCCTACGCAGTGGTGGGCTTCGCCGTCGGCATCGGCGCAGTGGTGTCGATCGCCCTGCGCCAGCGGCTGACGCCCCCCGAGGCGATGGGCCGGGTCGGCGCCGCCTCCCGGGGCATCGTCTGGGGCGCCGCTCCCGTCGGCGCCCTCCTGGCCGGGAGCCTCGCCGCCCTCGCCGGCCTCCGGTTGCCACTCGTGTTGGCCGGCGTCCCTGCAGTGCGTGGTGGCCGTGGTTCTGGCCCGTCCCCTCCTCAAGGCGCTCCGGGAGGACGCCCCCGCGCCGCTGAGTCCGGCCCGATAGCTTCGAGATCGCCCGACCGGCGGCGACCTCCCTGGTCAGGCCGCCGAGGGGGCGCCCGGCGGCCGGTGCGGGCCGGTTTCCCCCCGCCCCTGTCACGGGCGATCGTTGCAGGCACGACGCAATCTCAAGTCTTGAACACATTCCGCCGATATCTGGAAGGTGTTCGGGGATGGCATGGCGGCGGTCCCTGGGGCCACGAACTCGGTGGACTCCATGGATACGGCGAAAGCTCTCGATGGCGGGTCCGCCAGCGAGCAACACCTGCCGCTCCCTGCCGATTCGAGCAACGCCACACCTCCCCCCGAAGAAGCGTCACGCTCACGTTTCGTCGTGGCCGTCTACGCCTACTCGGCCCTCCTGGCGCTGCTCGCTGCCGGACTCTGCCTGATCGGCCCGCTCCACGGCTTGGCGCCCGTGCGGCTCATCATCCCTCAAGCCGCCATGTTCGGGGTGATCGCCGTCCTGTTCGTGATCGCCGACCGCGTGCCGGTGGAACTGCCCTTCCGCGGCACCACCCACGCCCTCCTCCTCAACGAGGTGCCGCTGCTGTTCGGGTTGGCATTTCTCGCCCCGAACATCCTCGTCCTCGCCTCCATCTGCGGATCGGTCACCGCGTTCGCCGTCCTGCGCAGGCAGGACCCGATGAAGGTGGCGTACAACGTCGCATCCCTGGCCTTCGCCACGGCGCTGGCCGCGACGGTCTTCCGCGAGCTCTTGGGGACGCGGAGTCCGGTCAGCCTCCTCGGCTGGGCCGCCTTGGCGGTGGCCGGGATAACCAATGAAGCCTCGACCACGCTCACGCTGCGGGGCATCACGACGCTGAGCGGCCAGAGAGCCAAGCAGAGGACCGGCATCATCCTCATTGCGATCAACGCCATGCTCACGGCGGCGGGACTCTGCCTGGCCTTCGCCTTCGTCGATGCCGCCTGGCTCGATCCTTGGACGACCCTCCCCCTCGTGGTCGTCGCCGGCCTGATCATCATGGCGTTCCGCGGGTACGCGCGCCTCCGTATCCGTTTCCTGTCCCTGCAGCACCTCTACGACTTCAGCCAGTCCATGAGCACGGCCAACCTCGAGCCGTCGTCGATGAGCGTGGACGTGTTGAAGGAGGTCTGCACGGTCCTGCGCGCCCGCCGGGCCGAGCTCATCTTGGCCGAGCCCTCGGGCATCCCCCGCCGGATCTCCTTCGACGACCGCGGTCCGTCCGGCATTCAGCCCATCGCGCTCGACGAGGGTTCCATCGTGACCCAGGCCATCACCACGGGCGAGGCCTCGCTGCACAACTCCTCCTCGGAGGGCCGGACCGCCTCGGTCGACCCGATCGCGGGCCACTACCGCGACGCCATGGTGGCCCCTCTCATGAACCGACACACGCCGATCGGCGCCATCGTGGCGGTCGACCGCGACGAGGAGTTGGACAGCTTCGACGACGACGACCTCAAGCTGTTCGAGACCCTCGTGGCCCACGCCAGCACCAGCCTGGAGCGGGCGCGGTTGGTCGAGGAGCTGCGCTACGAAGTCGACTCCAAGTCGCACCAGGCGACCCACGACATGCTCACCGGCCTTCCGAACCGGATGCTCTTCTTGACCCGCGCCGCGGCCGCCCTGAGCGAGAGCCGCGGCGTCGCCATCGTGCTGCTGGACATCGACCGCTTCAAGGACGTGAACGACACGCTCGGTCACGCCATCGGTGACCGCCTCCTGTGCGAAATCGCCGAGCGTCTCCTCCGTTCGGTCTCGGGCCGCGCCACGGTGGCCCGGCTGGGCGGCGACGAGTTCGCCCTCGTGATCTCCGACGTGACCCAGCCCGAGCGCGCCATCGACATCGTGCACGAGCTCAACGTCGAAATGCAGCGCCCGATCAAAATGGACGGCCTGACCCTGGCCGTCACGGCCAGCGCCGGCATCGCCATGGCACCCGAGCACGGCGACGACGCGGCGCTGCTGCTGCAGCGGGCGGACATCGCCATGTACCTGGCCAAGGAGCGCCACAGCACGGTGGAGGTCTACTCGGTCGAACACGACCAGAGCATGCAGCGCCTGCTCATGCTCGGCGGCCTCCTGACGCACGCGCTCGAGAGCGGGACCGAGCTCAGCCTGATGTACCAGCCGATCGGGGACGTCCGGTCCCGGGACATCGCCTACGTCGAGGCTCTTTGCCGCTGGAACCACCCCGTCCAGGGTTTCATCCCGCCCGAGGAGTTCATCGGGATCGCCGAGCAGATCGGCCTGATCCCCCAGATCACCGACTTCGTCCTCAACGAGGGCTGCGCCCAGCTGGCCCGGTGGCGCGAGCAGGCATCACCATCTCACGGGCGAGGAAGTTCGGCGATTCCGACCTTCCGGGCTTCCTGATTCCTTATCCTCTCGATGACATTCCGGGCTACGAGCAAACTCTTATTGCCGCGCTGCGGTCTCAAGTTCGCGCCGGCGATCGAGTGACAATAGTGGGAGGGGGCGAGGGCGTAACCGCGGTCGTCGCCGCAAGAGCCGTCGGAGAACACGGTTCCGTGATATGCTTCGAGGGAAATAGCTGGAACGTTAGCAAGATCAAGGGCACGGCGGCGCGAAATCGACTGTCGGGCCGCCTGACAGTCAAGCACGCGGTCGTGGGAGAGGCGATCGCCGTTTACGGCGGTTCTGACCAGCTCGCCAGCCTCGTCGTTTCCCCGACCGAACTACCCGAATGCGATGTCCTGGAACTGGATTGCGAGGGCGCTGAGCTCCCAATCTTAGGGGTATGTCGATTTGGCCCCGCGTGATCGCCGTCGAAACCCATGGGGTGTATGGCGCTCCAACCCGGACGGTGAAGGAAGTGTTGGAAAAGTTGGACTACACCGTCAAAGAATGGGGGCTGGCGGAACCAAGGATCCCCGAGGTATGCGAAGCCAATGACATTCGAATCTTAGTTGGCGTCCGCGATGCGTCCGAGGCGTCGGCGCGCGTAAACTAAGTGCGGCTTATCATGAGGCGTCCGTTCGCCGGAACCGCGGACCAATTTAAAATCATTCTAAATCCAGTTTGGAATTCATTCTAAACTGGCGGAGCGGGTCGTTGGGGGCTGGCGAGCCCCGCTCCGCGAGATCCCCTCGACCAGGAGCGCTCATGCGTGAGACTTGCAACAACTCTGGCGTCAGCCGCCGCACCGTCCTTTTCGCCGCCGCCGGCGCCGCGCCCCTTCTTGCCCTGACGAGCGGCCAGGCGCAGGCCAAGATCGCGCAGGCCGCGGTCCACTATCAGACCACGCCGAAGGACGGGAAGCAGTGCGACGGCTGCAATTTCTTCGTCGCCCCCAATGCCTGCAAGATGGTCGACGGCGAGATCGCGCCGACCGGCTGGTGCGCGCTTTGGGTCAAGAAGGCGGCCGCCTGACGCAAAAGCTTTCACGGCCGACGCGCCGCTGAGCCGCGCGTCGGCCTCGATCTCGACCTTCATTTCCGGCTTCAACAGCGCCGAGACGACGACGATCGTGCCTGCCGGGCGGATGGCGCCGAAGACCTCGCCCTGCACGTTCACCACCGCCTCGCAATAGGAAACGTCGGTGACGAAAGTGCGCAGTCGCACGATGTCGGCGAGCGCGCCGCCCGCCTCCTTCATCACCTTGGCGAAGGTCGCGTAGATGTTGCGGGTCTGCTCGGCGACGTCGTCGGGCATCGTCATTTTCGCGTAGTCGTATCCGGTCGTGCCGGCGATATGGACCTCATCGCCCACGACGACCGCGCGCGAATAGCCGTACGCCTTCTCGAATGGCGAGCCTGAGGAAATCAGCTTCCGATCGCTCATGCGAACTCCATGATCACCGCGTCGACCGCGAGCGAATCGCCCTTCCTTGGCGAGGATCGCCTTCACCGTCGCGTCGCGCTCGGCGGTCAGCACGTTCTCCATTTTCATCGCCTCGACGATGCAGAGCTGCTCGCCCGCCTTCACCTCCTGCCCGACCTTGACGGCGATCGCCTTGACGAGGCCCGGCATCGGGCAAAGCAGCGAGCGCGAGCCGTCCGCGGCCTTGCGCTCGATCATCAGCGCCGCGAGCTGCGCCTCGCGACGCGTGTAGACGCGCGCGTCGACCGCGACCCCGGCATGGGACAGCGCATAGCCGTTGAGGATCGGGCGCGACCTGCACGGCGATCTCGGCGCCGTCGATGGTTCCGCGCCACAAAGGATCGCCCGGCTTCCAGTCCGAATGCACCTCGACCTTGCGGCCGTCGGCGAACACGATCGCGACGCCGGCTTGTCTCGGCTCGATCTCGACCTCAACGCGGCTCTTGCCCATCGCGACCACCCGCTTGAGCTCGAAGCGCATGTGCTCAGGCGTCGCGCAACTGGCCGGAAATATGCCGCTTTCGCTGGTTGAGCGCGTGGTCGATCAGCGCCGCGGCCACGACCAGACGGCGCTCGGTCTCGCCCTCGGCGACGAGGGGATGAAATCCGTCGGGAAATTCCTCGGCGATGAAGCCGGTCGAGAGCCGTCCCTCGCGCCAGCGCGGATGCTGCATCAGCGCCGACAGAAAAGGGATGTTGTGGCGGATGCCGTCGATGACGAAGGCGTCGAGCGCGGTCGCCTGCGCGTCGATCGCGCGCGAGCCGGTCGGGCGCGTGGGTGACGAGCTTGGCGATCATCGGATCGTAGTGGATCGAGATCTCGCCGCCCTCGAACACGCCGGTGTCGTTGCGCACCGTGACGCCGTCATGCGTCCCTTCGGCCGGCGGGCGATAGCGCGTGAGCCGTCCGGTCGACGGCAGGAAGCCGCGCGTCGGATCCTCGGCGTAAACGCGGCTCTCGACCGCCCAGCCGGTCAGCTTCACGTCGGCCTGCTTGAGGCGCAGAGGCTCGCCGGCGGCGCTGCGGATCATCTCCTCGACAAGGTCGACGCCGGTGACGAGCTCGGTCACCGGATGCTCGACCTGCAGGCGGGTGTTCATCTCGAGGAAGTAGAAGCTGCGGTCCTGGCCGGCGACGAACTCGACCGTGCCGGCGGAATCGTATTGCACCGCCTTGGCGAGCGCGACCGCCTGCTCGCCCATCTGCTTGCGCGTCGCCGCGTCGAGCAGCGGCGAGGGCGCTTCCTCGATCACCTTCTGGTTGCGGCGCTGGATCGAGCATTCGCGCTCGCCGAGATAGATGACGTTGCCGTGCTTGTCGCCGAGCACCTGAATCTCGATATGGCGCGGATTGACGATGAATTTCTCGACGAACACGCGGTCGTCGCCGAACGAGGATTTCGCCTCCGAGCGCGCGCGGGCGAAGCCTTCCGCGACTTCTTTGCGGGAATGGGCGATGCGCATGCCCTTGCCGCCGCCGCCAGCGGAGGCCTTGATCATCACCGGATAGCCGATCTCGTCGGCGATCTCGGCCGCGCGCTCGGGCGTTTCGATCACGCCGAGATAGCCGGGGACGGTCGAGACCTTGGCGGCGTTGGCGAATTTCTTCGATTCGATCTTGTCGCCCATCGCCTCGATGGCTTTGGGATTGGGGCCGATGAAGACGATGTTGGCCTCGGCCAGGGCATGCGCGAACGCCGCGCGCTCCGAGAGAAAGCCGTAGCCCGGATGGACCGCCTCGGCGCCGGTCTCGAGGCAGGCGGCGACGATCTTGTCGATCACGAGATAGGACTGGGCGGCAGGCGGCGGCCCGATCGCGACCGCCTCGTCCGCCATCTCGACGTGCAGCGCGTCCTTGTCGGCTTCGGAATAGACGGCGACGGTCCTGATGCCCATGCGGCGCGCGGTCTTGATGATGCGGCAGGCGATCTCGCCGCGGTTGGCGATCAGGATTGTCTTGAACATTGCGCCCTTGCGAGAAAAGCGCCTCGCTTTCCTTCAACGCCGTTTCTATTGGAACGACGGAAGCGGGTAAACAACCCAAGACGGCTCGCCCTTGGCCGATGGAGCGCGGCGGCCGGCCAGCTTCAGGAGCAGACTTCGACCTCTCGCCAAGCGTTCTTGAGCCGCGCGCGGGTGAAGTAGCAGCCATAAGTCGGCCTGAGATCCGGCCAAGCGAACGGCGGTCCGGGCCACGGATAGCCGCTGAAGCCAAAATAGCCGGGGCCGACCTTCCAATCGACCCGCTCGGGCGGGTAGCCGTATGGCTGAGCTTTGGCCGCGCCCGGCTGACCAAGGACGCCGAGCGTCAGAAGAGCGGCGACCGCGAGCGAAGCTGCAGCTTTGACCATGTCGAGATACCCCTCGATCGCGGCCGGCGCCTTAAACGCCTCTTCGGCCGCTGGTCTTCCGATAACGCGCGCCATCGGCAGCCGCAAGGCGGTCCACGATCAGGGGCGTCGCCTAGGAGACTATCTGGCCGTTGCGCGCAGCGCGGCCTCAGCCGCGGACGCCGCGCGCTGCGGCTCGCTCTTCGGGCCGCCGCCACGAACCAGTCGGGCGCGCGGTGCGCCTCGGCGCACACATTGACCAGCGCGGCCAAGGCCTCCACCGCCTTGCATTCATCGACGCGGGCCATAAGCCAGACGGCCGTCTCATCGCTGACCACGCCGGGCTTGTCGCCCTGCCGAACGACATGCTCGGTGATCATGTCGACGAAAAACTCTTTCCATTCGGGCGCATTGTCCATGTCTGCGCGGACCACCGCGAACAGTTCGTCGGCCGATTCGCGCGTGACTTCGCGGTCGGCGAACACTTCCCGCTTCAGCCATGCGACGTCCTGCGCCGTTACGCGGCGGCCGAGGATCATCGCGCTGATGATCGTGCGGCTCCTGTCGATTGCGAAAGCCATCATACGCACCTGCACTCTCTCCGATCCGCCGACCTTGTCGACGGGTCTGGATCGGGAGCGACCCTGCGCCCTAATATTTTCCCGCAAGTGAATCCGACGAGCGTGTGATGAAAAGCGTGTTGTCACAGTTAAGCTTCAGCAAAGGGGCATGGTTTCACGAAGATGAAAGCCGCGTTAGCGAACGATTAAGGAAGTCCTCACGCCCTTGTCATTGGACCTCCGCGCGGCGCTGAACTAGCGTCCGCGTTGTCCACACAATGCGCATGGAGGAGATTTGTTCCATGAAAACAGCGCTTTCCGCGATCGCACTTGTCGCCGCGCTTACTTTGGCGCCGTTCGTCGGCGGGAGCTTCGCCGTCGCGGACGATTCCGCAGCAAGGGCAACAGCAAAGTCGTTTCACCCCGGAGGATCGAGCGGCCTTTCTCGACGCACGCATCGCCGCGTTGAAGGCCGGCCTCGTCCTGAACGCCGACCAGGAGAAGAACTGGCCGCCGCTCGAAACCGCGATGCGCGATCTCGCCAAGCAAAGAGCCGAGCGCGTCGCCGCCTGGAAAGAGCAACGCGACGACAATCAGGACGAGGACGTCGAGGTCAGTCCGATCGATCGCCTCGCCCGCATGTCCGAGCGGTTGAGCGCGCGCGCAGCCGACCTGCAGAAACTGGCCACCGCCGCGAAGCCCCTCTACGACAGCCTGGACGACAGCCAGAAGCGCCGGTTCGCTGTGCTGTTTCGTGGGTCCATGGGCCATGGCCAAGGGCGGCATTGGCGCCGCGAGGGCTGAGCGCGGCTCGGATTCCTCCGTTGCCGCAGCGGCCGGCTATTTGGCGGCCAACCTCGCCGTTGGACCGATGGCGGCGCGCGGCAGTTTATGTCACAATTGAAGACTTACCCGCTGGCCGCAGGAGGAAACCATGGCGAAGGGTCAAATGAAGAGCAACAAAGAAGCCAAGAAGCAAAAATCCGATAAGCCAAAAAACTCGGTGTCCGAATATAAGAAGTCTCAGGGCGGGGGCGGCCAGGCGCCGCTGCAGGCGCCCGGCAAGAAATCCTGAGCCGAAACCTCTCGGCCTTCCACCGGGGTTGGACTGGAATCGCAGCGCCGCGCGAGCCGTCCCTCAAAGCGGAATGTTGTCGTGCTTCTTCCAGGGGTTCTCGAGCTTCTTGTTGCGCAGCATCGCCAGCACCCGCGATAGTCGCTTGCGGGTCGCGTGCGGCATGATCACTTCATCGATATAGCCACGCTCGGCCGCGACGAACGGCGACAGGAACGCATCCTCGTATTCTTTTGTCCTTTCAGCGATCTTCGCTGGATTGTTGACGTCCGCTCTGAAGATGATTTCGACCGCGCCCTTGGCCCCCATCACCGCGATCTGCGCCGTCGGCCAGGCGAGATTGATGTCGCCGCGCAAGTGCTTGGACGCCATGACGTCATAGGCTCCGCCGAACGCCTTCCGGGTGATGATCGTCACCTTCGGAACCGTCGCCTCGGCATAGGCGAACAACAGCTTCGCGCCATGCTTGATGAGGCCGCCATATTCCTGCGCCGTGCCGGGCAGAAAGCCGGGCACATCGACGAAGGTTATGATCGGAATGCTGAAGCAATCGCAGAAGCGCACGAAGCGCGCGCCCTTGCGCGAGGCGTCGGAATCGAGGACGCCGGCGAGCGCGAGGGGCTGGTTGGCGACCATGCCGACCGTCGTTCCGCCAATGCGAGCGAAGCCGGTCACGATGTTTTTGGCGTGCGCCTCCTGGATCTCGAAGAAATCGCCCTCGTCCACAACTTTCAGGATCAGCTCTTTGATGTCGTAGGGCTTGTTGGGGTTGTCGGGGATCAGCGTATCGAGCGACATGTCGATCCGGTCGGGATCGTCGAAGCTCGGCAGCGTTGGCGGCCGCTCGAGGTTGGAGGCCGGCAGGAAATCGATCAGCCGGCGCATCTGCAACAAAGCCTCGACGTCGTTGTCGTAAGCCCGGTCGGCGATGGAGGAGCGGGTGGTGTGCACCTGCGCCCCGCCCAGTTCCTCGGCGGTCACGGTTTCGTTGGTCACCGTCCGCACCACTTCCGGGCCGGTGACGAACATGTAGCTCGTATCGCGCACCATGAAGATGAAATCGGTCATCGCGGGCGAGTAGACGTCGCCGCCCGCGCAAGGGCCCATGATCACCGAGATCTGCGGAATGACGCCGGAGGCGAGCACGTTGCGCTGGAACACCTCGCCATAGCCGCCGAGCGCCGCGACGCCCTCCTGGATGC
The DNA here is from genome assembly GCA_963744045.1 of uncultured Acidimicrobiaceae bacterium. Classification (GTDB taxonomy): domain Bacteria; phylum Actinomycetota; class Acidimicrobiia; order Acidimicrobiales; family RAAP-2; genus Bog-473. The sequence goes on along the minus strand of CAVUSB010000008.1, from coordinate 33,143 downwards.
GGGCGCCGCCAGCGTCGAACAGGCCGATGATGGGCGCGCGGTTCTTGAGCGCCATGTCCTGGATCTTGGTGATTTTCCCTGCATGCGTCTCGCTGAGAGAGCCGCCGAACACGGTGAAATCCTTGGCGAAGACATAGACGGTCCGGCCGTTGACGGTGCCCCAGCCGGTGACCACGCCGTCGCCCGGGAATCTTGGTCTTCTCCATCCCGAAATCGTCGCAGCGGTGCTCGACGAACATGTCGAACTCCTCGAACGAGTCGTGATCGAGCAGGAGTTCGACGCGCTCGCGCGCCGTGAGCTTGCCCTTGGCGTGCTGGGCGGAGATGCGCTCCTTGCCGCCGCCCAGGCGGGCGCGCTCGCGGCGGGCGTCGAGGCGGGCGAGAATGTGCTTCATGCCGAAATCGGTCGAGCGGTGCTCGACGAACATGTCAGATTCTTCAGCAAGTCGTGATCGAGCAGGAGTTCGATGCGCTCGCGCGCCGTGAGTTTGCCGCTTGGCGTGCTGGGCGGCGATCCGCTCTTTGCCGCCGCCAAGGCGGGCGCGCTCGCGTCGAGCGTCGAGGCGGGCCAGGATGTGCTTCATCAGGAGATCCGCAAATCAGGTTGCTTGGCGGCGTAGCCTAGCACGCCCTGCAGGCCGCCTGAATAGTCGCGCAGCTTTCAAATCGGCCACAGCCGAAGCGCCGGGCTAGCTTCCGCCTTTTTTGTCGTGGTCACGCGTCTTCGTTGCCTCGCGTTTTGAAGCAACTGTGCCCCACTATCGTAGCTTTGCGCTGGGTGTGTGGAATCACCTGCAGACCAAGAAGGCTCGCCATGTCGACGCGCGTTTGCCGGCGACCTCGGAGACCAAGCCAATTGCTCGCCGGCGCTGGTGTCGCGCTCGCGCTGTCCAGCGCCGCCGCGCAGGCCGCAGACCCCTGACAACTCGTCGGCCGCCAAGGCGGCGATTGTCGAACGCCTGCATCGCTGGACAGTCGCCTTCAACTCCAGGGACCTCGCCGCCGTCTGCGGTCTGTTTGCCCCCGACCTCAGCTATACGGTCGATGACATTTTGAACGGCTCGCGAGATCGGCTTTGCGCGAACATAACCAGCGGCGCTGTCGAAGCCAGAAGTTGACTTGCATTACGACGAGCCGATCATCCACGACATTCTCGTCTCCGGTGATCTGGCGGTGGTGCGGCTGACCTGGACTCTGACAGCGAAAAGAACGGGACGCGCGACGTAAATACAGAAGAAGGGATGGACGTTTTCCATCGCGCGCCGGACGGCGTATGGTCGATCGTGCGCTATATCGCCTTCTCACCGCGGCGCTGCCCTGCGACGCGTAGGCGCCGCTCAGGCGCGCTGCTGTCGCTCATCGGTCAGGTCGACGTGCGCCTTCCGAGGCCTGGTGGACGCAGGGCGCTCCGCCGTGCGGCCGACGTGGACGGCAAGAACGGATGGACCATTTGGCCAAGCACGCTTTGCGGCAAAGGATGGTCGATCCCGTAATCTTTGGGCAATTCGTCGGGAAGGTAGCTCGTCCCGAACAGCCAATCCCAGCACGGCAGCATCGAGGCGAAGTTGCGGTCCCGCGGTCCGGAAAGCGTATGATGCCAGAGATGGAACGCGGGCGTGGCAATCAGCCACTCGAAGGGACCGAAGCGCCAGCGCACGTTGGCGTGGATGAAGAAGCCCCAGAACGTCACCAGCAGCATCAGCAAGGTGGCGATCATCGTTCCCTGCACGCTTTGCGGCGCGCCGAATCCGAGAATGTAGATCGGGATCAGCCCGCACAACCGGATGAAGGCGTTGTCGATGGGATGGGCGCGCGCGCTGACCAGAAAGTAGACGTGCTTCGGATCATGGTGGACCGAGTGGAAACGCCAGAGCAGGGGGAATCTGGTGCGTCCATCGATGGCCCCAGTAGAAGCCAAAATCACCCACCACGAATGCGGCCAGGGCGCGAACCCAAATCGGCCAGGACGCGACCTCGGCGCGCCAGTCCGCCGGGCACGATTTTGAATGCGAAATAGGCCGTGACCGTGAGCGGGATGAGCAGCACGACCGATGGCAGGAACGTGCTGACGAAGTAGAACCCAAGGTCGCTCAGCGTCGTGGCGCGAAACGTCCGCTCCTTGTGCAGCGGAAACAGCATTTCGAGCGGAATGAAGACGAGCGACAAGAATCAGCAGCCAGGCGCACGCCCTGACGAGGTCGCGCAAATAGCTCATAAATATGCGGGTCAGACAGAAGTGACGTCACTGCGGCTTCCTAGCAGAAGTCCAGCGCCAGAAAATAGCAACGCCCGGGAAAGGCGCAAGGCTTCTCCCGGGCGTTGATTAATTTAAGTCGAGCTTAGGCGGCAGCAACCGCCCGCTTCTTCAGCTGACGGCGGCCGACGAAGACCATGCCAAGGAAGCCCATGATCATCATCGCCCATGTCGATGGCTCTGGCGCCGCGATCGGCGGCGTGTTGACACCTTCGAGGAACACCGTCGGCGGTAGGTTGGTGGTGCTGCCGCTGTCACCCCAAGCCAGGAACGTCAGCACCGCGCTCCCATTGTTCAGCTCCGCGGCAGTCGGCGTAAAGCTCATGGTGACACTATTCCAATTGACGTTGTGCTGGGATGGGGTGTTCATCAGTGTCAAATCTTCCTCGAGATTATCAGCCGTGCCGGTAACCGTGCAGGGACTCGACGAGCAGTTGACGCCGATACCTCCCACGCCAAGGAACACCTTCCACTGCTCGGTGGTGTCGCCGGTGAACCCTACTGTTGACCGGCTGCCTGCTGAAACTGGAGGGTGTATGTCGTGCCCGCCGTCAGCCCATTAATGGTCTGAAAGATCGTGTTCTCGTATTCCGGATTGCCGTCAGCCTGAAAGAAGTTGGTTCCGGCCGGAACCGTAACACTGAACCCGGGGTCGGTATAAACGGGGTAAACATTGCCAGAACCGCCCGCAAAGCCTTCGGAGCCCTGCTTACCGACGTAGGTCAGGGTACCGCTCGCACCATCCGTCCCAACTGACCAGTCAAGCGGCTTCACGGAGTTAAAAAAGTCCTTTTGCGAATTTGCCGGGTTGAATGGGTTGGTCAACTGATTGAACGTAAGGTTCTGGACTGGAAGCACGTCTGCCGCCGCTTGCCCACCGAAGGTGGCGAGCGAAAGCGCAAAAGCGGATATGCCAAGAGCCTTAAGTCGCTTGGTGTGATTTCGCATTGAGTGTGTCATTACCTTTTTTCCCCCTGCAAACGTCTGGCGACGAATGGGATTAGCCGCAACGCTAGTTTGGATTTGAAGATTGACCTGCGGAACCCCAAACCCTTTCCGCAAAATAATGTTACGGAAACTTAACATTTGGGTCAAGCACTTTTTGCATCTGCGAGGTTGCGAAAACGCGGTCACCAGGCGCTGTCGAAGCCAGTACTTGACTTGCATTATGACGAGCCGGCCATCCACGACATTCTCGTCTCCGGTGATCTGGCGGTGGTTCGGCTGACCTGGACTCTGGACGGCGGAAAAAAATGGGACGCGCGCGGTCGTGACGACAGAAGACGGGATGGACCTATTTTCCGTCGCGCGCCCGACGGCGTATGGTCGATCATGCGCTACATCGCCTTCTCAACTCGACGCTGAGCGCAGCGCCCGATCCAGGGCGCGCGATCGACGCCGTCGCCGCCGCCTCGAACTCGCGCCAGCGCGCCTTCCGGCGCGCCAGCGCCTCCGCGTCCTCGCCCCAGTGCTCGGCCTGAAAGTCCTCGTCGACATGCGCCGCCCGCCACGCGGCTTCGGCGCGAGAGAAATCCGCGCGCGACGGCGAGCGCCAGCAGCGCCGAGCCGGTCAGCGTCGTCATCACGCTGAGCGCGGCGAGCGCGACCGGATCGGTGATACGCGTCGAGCGCGGCGCCGATCGCCGCCAGCGCCTCCGGCGGCTGCGCGACATGCATCACCGCGGCCGTCACATTGAAGCGCGCGCCCAGCAACTCAGCGGCCCAGCGCAAAACCGGATCGAAGGCCTGCGCCTGGCGCGCAGCGAGCGTCTCCGGCTCTTCGCGCGCGATAGCAAAGGAGGTCGGAGCCGGCGTAGCCCAGAATATCGGCGCGCGTTTCGGCCATCGTATGCGCGACGCCGTCGATCGCCGAGTTGAGGAGCCGCGTCAGCGGCATGTCGGCGGGATCGATGATCTCGCTCTGCCGCTCCCATTCGGCCGCCACCTCCAGCATGAGCGCCCGGCTGTGCGCGGCGACCGGATTGCGCCCCGGCGTCCGCGCGCGGCGGCCGTCGAGCAGGAGCGCATGGCCGCCCGTCCGCCTCGCCCACTTCGACCGCCTTGTAGAAGCGCCTGACCGGCGTCGGGCCGCATGTTCGCCTGCGCGGCGCGCATCGGGTCCTTGCCGCTCGCTCCGGTGGGTAAAGGCTCACGCATCCGGCGCGTCCTCGATCGGATCGCGCTCGTTCTCGTCGAAGCCGAACATGGCGAAGCTTTTCTTCATGTGCTCCGGAAGCGGCGCCGTCACGTCGATGATTCCCTTGCGCGGATGGGGCAGGACCAGGCGGCGCGCCAGGAGATGCAGCTTGGGTTCGAGCCCGGGCGGAACGGCGCGCAAAGGATCGTTGCGGGCCGGATCGTTGGCGGGCCTTCGGTTGTATTTCGGATCGCCGATGATCGGATGGCCGATCTCTTCGCAATGGGCGCGCAGTTGATGGGTGCGGCCGGTGACCGGGCGCATCGACAGCCACGCGAGGCGCGGCGAGACCTTGTCGACGACCGCATAGAGGGTGAGCGAATGCTGGGCGTCCGGATCGCCATGCTTCGGCGACCCGCATGCGCTCGAGGTCCGCCCTGCCCTTCCCGCGCGCCTCTCCCATGCCCTCGCCCTTGGCGAGAAACATCGAGATCCGCCCCTGCGCCGGCTTCGGCACGCCCTCGACCAGCGCCCAATAGATCTTCTTCGCGCGGCGCGAGCGGAAGATTTCGCCAAGCTCCGCCGCCATCTTTCGCGTTTTGGCGATCAGCAGCACGCCCGACGTGTCGCGATCCAGCCGATGAACGAGAACGGGCCGGTTTCCCTCCTTGTCGGCGAACGCCTGAAGCATGCCGTCGATATGGCGCGTGGTTCCCGAGCCGCCCTGGACCGCGAGGCCGAAGGGCTTGTTGAGGACCATCACGTCGCGATCCTCGAACAGCATCATCGCGCGGATCTCGTCAGCGTCGCCCGGATTGGCGCGCTTGACGGCCGACGCTTTCTGCGGGGCGAGCTTGAGCGGCGGCACGCGCACGCTTTCGCCGGTCGCGAGCCGGGTCGAAACGTCCGCCCGCTTGCCCGAGACGCGCACCTCGCCCTTGCGCACGATCCGCATCAGGTGCGAATTCGAGACGTCCGGAAACCGGCGGTGAAGCCAGCGGTCGAGCCGCATGCCCGCTTCGTCCTCGCCGATCTCGTAAGAGGCCACCTTGTCGGGCGGAGCGGGCAGCGTCTCCGCCTTTGCATCCTTGCGCATGGGCCGCCTCATAGCGCAGCGGCGACTGGCCGGATAGGGCCGCCGGACCACGCCGCGACGCGGCGGTCTGGCCTCGAAGGAACACCACGGAAGCGCGCGCGTTCAGCTGTCGCTCTCGCGGGGGCTCAAATGCAAGACATTGGCAGCTTCTGGCTTTATCCGATCATCCTCGTGGCCGGCGCGCTTCAGGCCTGGGGACCGCCGATGAACGGCGCCCTTCGCAACGCGCTCACCAACCCATGGCTCGCGAGCATCGTCTCCTTCGTCCCGATCGTCGCGCTGCTCGCGGTGCTGTGGTTCTGCCAGCCGCGCCCTCTTCCAACCGCCGGGGGGCTCGAAAACATGCCCTGGTGGGCGCCATTGGGCGGCGTGATCGGCGCGTTCGCCGTGATCGCCGGGCCTGCTGTTCGTCGAAAAAGTCGGCGCGGGCGCTTTTGCGGGGCTCACGATAACCGCGAACATCCTGATGTCGCTCGCGATCGACCATTTCGGATGGTTCGGCGTCTCCCAGCATTCCCTATCTTCCGGGCGCGCCATCGGCGCCGTGCTGATGGTCGCCGGGATCGTCGCCATCTCGAAGTTCTAGCGCTTTCGCCGATGCTCAATGACGGCGAGCCTGTTCGCCCTGTACGCTTGCGGTCCAAAACCAAAAGGAACTACGCGCCATGGCGTATTATCACGCGGTCGTCTGGATCGACCACAAACAGGCTCGCATTTTCCACTTCGACGTCGAAGAGGCGGACAAGACAGTGGTCAAGGATCACGTCGTGCGCGACCTTCATTCGCGCGAGACAAGCACACCGGGGACAGGATCGAGGAGAACAAGCCGTTCTTCGAGGATGTCGCCAAGGCGATCGCCGACGCCGGCGCCATCCTCATCGTCGGCCCGGCGCAGGAGAAGGACTTTTTCGCCAAATTCCTCGGCCGAGAAGCATCCCGCGATCCGCGCCCATGTCGAGGGCGTGGAGAAAGCGGACCATCCGAGCGACGGCGAGCTCCTCGACTTCGCGCGCCGCTATGTCAAAGCCGCCGACCACATGAGGCCGCAGATCGATGCGCGGGAAGCCGGCAAGCCGTAAGCGGCGCTCGCGCCTCACGGCGCCGTCGTCCCGCCATCCTCGAAGCGAGGAATTCCTATGCCTTACGAGCTCTACTACTGGCCAGGCATCCAGGGGCGCGGCGAGTTCGTGCGCCTCGCGCTCGAAGCGGCCGGCGCGCCTTACGTCGACGTCGCGCGCGAGCACGGGGCCGGGCGCGGCGTGAAGGGCATGACGGCGAAACTCGAAGGCGGCGCGCCGCAAACGCCCTTCGCGCCCCCGTTCCTGCGCGACGGCGAGATCGTCGTCTCGCATGTCGCCAACATTCTCCACTATCTCGGCCCCAAGCTCGGCCTTGCGCCGAAGGATGAGGCGGGCCGCATCTTCGCCAACGGGCTGCAGCTCACGATCACCGATTTCGTGGCCGAGGTTCACGACACGCATCATCCGATCGCGACCGACCTCTATTACGAGGACCAGAAGAAGGAGGCCAAGGCGCGCTCCACGGCCTTCCTTCAGCATCGCGTGCCGAAATATCTCGGCTATTTCGAGCGCGTGCTCAGCCGACAATCCGGCGGGACAAAAGCACGCGGTGGGCGACAAGCTCACCACCGTCGACTTGTCGCTGTTCCAGATCTGGGAAGGCACGGCTTACGCCTTCCCGCATGCCTTCGCGGACGCGGGCAAGCTCTATCCAGCGCTCGCGGCGCTGACGAAGTCGGTCGCGGCGCAGAAAAACGTGGCCGCCTATCTCGCCTCCGACCGACGCATTCCGTTCAACACGTCAGGCATCTTCCGCCACTATCCCGAGCTCGACGCCGCGCCCGCAAAGGGAGGCCGCAAGACGTCGTGAAGCGCCGTCGGGCGGCCGGGACGTCGAAGCGAGCGGCGGCTTTTCAGCCTAACCGCCATTTTACCGGCGCGCCCCAATAGTTTCAGGGCTTTACGACCCAGTTTACCGGCGCGCTGCAAATTCGCGCTCTTGGCCTGAAGCATAATACTTTACTCTGTTATTATGGCTTGCCGATCGTGGAGCGTTCTCAAGCGTCCGACACGAGGCCGGAAGCCTCTCCCGACCTTGACGGGCGCATTCCCGGCAGCTCTTCCCTACGTTAACCACAGCTCCGGTTCGGACGATGCGCCGTGCCGGCTGAGTTGACTCGAACAATAAGAGAACATATCATGAATACATAGAGATCAAGGAGGCCGAGATGCAAACCATCGCCACTTACGCGCTGCGCGACATCGCCGAGATCGCCGCCCTTGGGGCGTTCCTCGTCATGGTCGCGTTCATCGCCCGCGCCATCGGCTCGTGACGCGCAAGGCAGGGCGTCATCCACAGGCCCTGCCTCGCCCGGCCTCGACCCGCGCGCCCGCGCTTGCGACAACGAACGCCATGGACTCGTCTGTCATCAAAGCCGTCGGCTTCGTGCATCTGCACGTGCACAGCGCCTATTCGCTGCGCGAGGGCGCGCTGACCGTCGAGACGCTGGCCAAGCTCGCCCAGGCCGACGCCATGCCGGCGCTGGCGATCACCGACACCAACAACCTGTTCGGCGCGCTCGAATTTTCGGAGAAGCTCGCCAAGAGCGGCGTGCAGCCGATCATCGGCGCGCAGATGACGGTCGATTTCGCCGACGCGGCCCCCGCCTTCTGGCGCGGCGTCGAGCGGGACAATGCGCGCGCGCCGATCGTTCTCCTGGCGCAGAACGAGACCGGCTACCAGCATCTGATGCGCCTCGCCTCCGCTTTGTGGCTCGATCCCAAGGACGGCGACGATGCGCATCTTCCCTTCGCCGCGCTGGAAGACGCGCAAGGCCTCATCGCGCTGACCGGCGGCCCCGGCGGCCCGATCGACCGGGCGCTGAGAGCGGGACTTGGCGACCTGGCCGAGAGCCGGCTCAAGCGCCTCGCCGAAGTTTTCGGCTCGCGGCTCTATGTCGAGATCCAGCGCCATGGGCTCGACAGCGAGCGCGCGATCGAGCCTGAGCTCATCGCCCTCGCCGATCGCGCCGGCTTGCCGCTGGTCGCGACCAACGAGCCCTATTTCGCCGGGCCTTCGGACTACGAAGCGCATGACGCGCTGCTCTGCGTCGCCGAAGGCGCGGTGGTGTCGATGTCCGAGCGCCGGCGCCTGTCGCCCGAGCATCGGTTCAAGACGCGCGCGCAAATGACCGAATTGTTCGCCGATCTGCCCGAGGCGACCGAGGCCAGCGTCGAGATCGCGATGCGCTGCGCCTATCGGCCGCTGACGCGAAAGCCGATCCTGCCGCGCTTTTCGGTCGCCGGCGGCGCCGCTGCTCGACGAGGAGCAGGAGCTCAGGCGTCAGGCGAGCGAGGGCCTGAGCGCGCGCCTCGCCGCGCATGGGCTCGCGCCTGGACACACCGAGGAGGACTACGCAAAGCGCCTCGCCTTCGAGCTCGACGTCATCGTCAACATGAAGTTCGCCGGCTATTTCCTGATCGTCGCCGACTTCATCCAATGGGCGAAGGCGCAAGGCATTCCGGTCGGGCCGGGGCGCGGCTCGGGCGCGGGCTCGGTCGTCGCCTGGGCGCTCACCATCACCGATCTCGATCCGCTGCGGTTCGGCCTCCTGTTCGAGCGCTTCCTCAATCCCGAACGCATCTCGATGCCCGATTTCGACATCGACTTCTGCCAGGACCGGCGCGACGAAGTGATCGCCTACGTGCGCGATCGCTACGGCGCCGACCGCGTCGCGCAGATCATCACCTTCGGCTCGTTCCTGGCGCGCGGCGTCCTGCGCAATGTCGGCCGGGTGCTCGAAATGCCGCTCGGCCAGGTCGACAAGCTCGCCAAGCTCGTGCCGCAGAATCCGGCCCATCCGGTCACGCCTCAAGCAGGCGGTGGCGGACGAAGCGCGGCTGCAGGAGGCGGCGAAGGCGGACGAGAAGGTCGCCAAGATGCTGGCGATCGCCGAGCGGCTCGAGGGCCTCTATTCCAACGCCTCGACCCATGCCGCCGGCGTCGTCATCGGCGATCGGCCGCTGATCGAGCTCGCGCCGCTCTATCGCGACCCGAAATCGGCGATGCCGGCGACCCAGTTCAACATGAAATGGGTCGAGCAGGCGGGCCTGGTGAAGTTCGACTTCCTGGGCCTGAAGACGCTGACCGTTCTCAAGCGCGCGGTCGATCTCATCGCCCGGCGCGGCGAAGCGATCGACCTCGAGCAAGATCCCGCTCGACGATGCCAAGACCTACGCGATGCTCGGGCGCGGCGAGACGGTCGGCGTGTTCCAGGTGGAAAGCGGCGGCATGCGCAAGGCGCTGGTCGACATGCGCGCCGACCGGTTCGAGGACCTCATCGCGCTGGTCGCGCTCTATCGCCCGGGCCCGATGGCGAACATTCCGACCTATTGCGCCCGCAAGCTCGGACAGGAGAAGCCCGACTACATCCATGCCCTGATCGAGCCGGTCCTAAGCGAGACCTACGGCGTCATCATCTATCAGGAACAGGTGATGCAGATCGCGCAGGCGCTGTCGGGCTATTCGCTCGGCGAAGCCGACATGCTGCGCCGCGCGATGGGCAAGAAGATCAAGAAGGAGATGGACGCGCAGCGCGCCCGCTTCGTCGACGGCGCGGTCGAGCGCGGCCTCACGCGCGCCAAGGCGGACGAGATCTTCGATCTCCTCGCCAAATTCGCCGACTACGGCTTCAACAAGAGCCACGCCGCGGCCTATGCGCTGATCGCCTATTGGACCGGCTGGTTCAAGGCCAACCATCCGGCCGAATTCCTCGCCGCCTCGATGACGCTCGACAAGGGCAACACCGACAAGCTCGCCGAATTCCGCACCGAGGCGCAGCGCCTCGGCATCAAGGTCGTCGCGCCGTCGGTCAATGAATCCCTGGTCGATTTCGACGTGCGGACGGAGGCCGGAGCGCCGACGATCCATTACGCGCTGAGCGCGATCAAAGGGCGTCGGCGAAGCGCAGGCCGAGGCGCTGGTCGACGCGCGCCGGTCGCGCGCCTTCGCTTCGCTCGGCGACATGGCGGCGCGGCTCGATCCGCGCGCCGTCAACAAGAAGGCGCTGGAGAGCCTCGCGGCGGCCGGCGCCTTCGACGGCCTGGAGCCCAATCGGGCGGCCGCCTTCGCGGCGATCGAGCCGATGCTGGCGATCGCCAATCGCGAGGTGATGCAGAAAGCGGCCGGACAGAACGCGCTGTTCGGCGAAGCGGAGGCGGCGCCGCTCAGGGCGCGCGCCGCGCCGTGGCCGGAATCGGAGCGGCTGAGGCGCGAGTTCGACGCCGTCGGCTTCTTCCTCTCCGGCCATCCGCTCGAAGTTTACGACGCGGCGCTCAAGCGCCTGAGGGCCACGCGCTGGGCGGATTTCGCGCGAGCCGTGCGCAACGGCGCGTCGACCGCGCGGCTCGGGGCGAGCGTGCTCGACCGCTACGAAAGGCGGACGAGGAACGGCGGCAAGATCGGCATCGTGCAGCTCTCCGATCCCTCCGGCACTTATGAGGCGATCCTGTTTCAGGAGGGCTTGAGCCAGTTCCGCGACCTTCTCGAGAAAGGCGCGGACGTGCTGGTGACGCTGCAGGCGGCGGTCGAAGGCGAGGACGTGCGCGCGCGCATCGTCAATGTCGAGCGGCTGACCGACGCCGCCGCCAAGGTGCAAAAGGGCCTCAGGGTGTTCGTGCGCGACGAGGCGCCGCTCGAATCGATCGAGCGGCGCCTGACCGCGCCCGGCGAAGGCGAGGTGTCGCTGGTCGTGATCCTCGGGCCGCAGGACGGCGAGGTCGAAATCCGCCTGCCCGGCCGCTATTCGGTCAGCGCGGCGATCGCCGGCGCGCTCAAGGCCGCGCCCGGCGTGGTGGCGGTGGAGCAGGTCTGAGCCGCGGGCCGCGCGCCACGTCTTCGCAAGCTCGCCAGACGCTGCAGGCGGCGATTGACGGCGCGGCCATCGGTCCGAAGCGCTTGCGCCGCCCGCCCCGCTTCGCTATTGACGCGCCACGCCCGCGCGCGAAGACGCGCCTTCAGGCGCCCGTTGGGGGATAGTTCAACGGTAGAACTGCGGACTCTGACTCCGTCAATCTTGGTTCGAATCCAGGTCCCCCAAAGCAACGGAGCGGCGCGTCACGCCTGCGTTCGCTGCGAGACTTGCAGGCTGGCGCCGAACGGCGCAGTCATTGGTTCGAAGCGCTTGCGCCGCCCGCGCCGCTTCGCTATTGACGCGGCGCGCTCACGAGCGGAAAGCCGCCTTGCGGCGTCCGTTGGGGGATAGTTCAACGGTAGAACTGCGGACTCTGACTCCGTCAATCTTGGTTCGAATCCAGGTCCCCCAGCCACTTCCTCTTATATGTAATGATTTCAGTGACTTAATGGATGTTTTGCGGAGCCTTCTAAGCCACGCCCTAAGCCGCCCTGCTAAGCCAAAACCCATAGATCGAGCCACCACGAAAAAAACCCTCGCGGCCCAAATTAATGAGCACGCGAGGGCAAGGGTAGCTGCTGGAAGGCGAACTAAGGATTGGCAGAGGAGCCTTGAGCGAGGCTGAGGGGTCGCCGTATCAGCGCCTCTGGCTGTCAGCAGTTCATTTCCACGCGCCGCTGGTTGATGACGAAGTCAATCTCAGCGATGCCAATGGCGTGCTTCATGCATTCAAGCGTGGCTACCGCCGCAGCTTCGATAAGGCGTCGGCGGGTGTCCATCGCCTCACGCCATGCGCAGTCTTCTCGCGCCCAACGTAATGCTCGGCAGACAGCCGCATGGGCTGTTCCAAACTCCCAGTTGTTTGCCTGAGCAAGGGCCTCTGCGATCTCATGGACAGCGTCATGGAAGTCCTGACCTTCGAGGGTGTCCAGTTCCCTCACCTCGTCCAACGAGAAATGAAACGTGGGAGCCGTCGAGGCCAAAGCGGGAAGCGGTGCTGGCTCGGGTGTTGGCTCAGGTCGCTCCGCTGGTGCCTCGCTCAGGTCGCTCCGCTGGCACGTCTCGCTTAAGCGGCGCGGGCTCATCGAAGGATATGCCTTTGCGCCTCGCTTCGTGTCGGTTCCATTTCCAGCGTTGGTAGGCCTTTCGGTCCTCGGCGTCAGGTTGGGGCATGTGTCATAGCCTCAGCCTCTGGACCTCAGCTTGTCGATTTCCGGCGAGAACTGACCCAGGATTTCCATTGAGAACTGACCCGGCTTGATGATGGTTTAGGGTCAGGCGTTCGTCAAGTTTCGGGATTTCTCCTTGGTGGGTTTGGCAGGTTTCGCCGAGCTGTTTTTGAAGCGGAAGCTGTCGTTTCCGGTTTCGAGAATGTGGCAGCGGTGGGTGAGGCGGTCGAGCAGCGCCGTCGTCATCTTGGGGTCGCCGAACACGGTAGCCCATTCGCCGAAGCTCAGGTTGGTCGTGATGATGACGCTGGTTCGCTCGTAGAGCTTGCTGAGCAGATGGAAGAGCAGCGCTCCGCCGGAGGCGCTGAACGGCAGGTAGCCGAGCTCGTCAAGGATGACGAGGTCGGAATAGGCGAGCCGCCCGGCGATCTGCCCAGGCTTTCCCTGAAGCTTCTCCTGTTCGAGGGCGTTGACGAGCTCGACGGTCGAGAAGAACCGGACGCGCTTGCGGTGATGCTCGATGGCCTGGACGCCGATGGCCGTGGCGAGATGCGTCTTGCCCGTGCCAGGACCGCCGACCAGGACGACGTTGTGCGCATCCTCCAGGAACTCGCAACGGTGAAGCTGGCGGACGAGCGCCTCGTTCACCTCGCTGCTGGCGAAGTCGAAGCCGGCGAGATCGCGGTAGTTCGGGAAGCGGGCCGCCTTGAGCTGGTAGGCAGTGGACCGCACCTCCCTGTCGGCGGTCTCCGCCTTCAGGAGCTGCGAGAGGATCGGCAGCGCGCGCCTCGAAGGCCGGAGAGCCTTGTTCGGTCAACTCGCCGACCGCTTGAGCCATACCGTGCATCTTGAGGGCCCGCAGCATGATGACGACGGCGCCGGCGGCGGGATTATGACGCATGGCGCGCCTCCCTGACCTTGCGCAGGGCGTCGTAGCGCCCAACGTTGGCTTGCGGCTCGGTGGTCAGCGTCAGGGCGTTGGGCGGCTTCACAGGCGGCGTGTCGGCGGGTTTGCCGTCGACCAGGCGGTGCAGCAGGTTCAGGATGTGCGTCTTGGTCGGCGCGCCAGCCTCCAGCGCCAGTTCAACGGCGGTGAGCACGGCCTGCTCGTCATGCTGGAGGACGAGCGCCAAAATCTCGACCATCTCGCGGTCGCCGCCCGGCGTCTTGAGCATGCGCTGCTGCAAGGCTCTGAAGGCAGGCGGCAACTCGGCGAAGGGCGCGCCATTGCGGAGCGCTCCTGGCTTGCGCTGAATGACCGCGAGATAGTGCCGCCAATCGAAGACGGTTGTCGTGCTCGTGCGCTCGTGGGAGCGAGCGAAGACGCGGATGTGCTCGCAGACGATCTGCCCCTCGGCGGCGACGACGATACGCTCGGGATAAACCCGCACGCTGACCGGTCGATTGGCGAAAGACGCCGGCACGCTGTAGCGGTTGCGGTCGAAATGGATCAGGCATGTCGGCGAGACGCGCTTGGGGTACTCTACGAAGCCGTCGAACGGCCTGGGAAGCGGCATGAGATGCCGCCCCTCCTCGGCCCAGGCGTCAGCTACTGAGCCCGGCTGCGAGCCATGCGCCGTTTGAGCCCATAGCTCCCGGCAACGCGTCTCCAGCCAGTCGTTCAGCGCCGTCAGAGACGGGAAGCTGGGCGTCGGCTGCCAAAGCCGATGGCGAGCGTCTTGCACGTTCTTCTCGATCTGCCCCTTCTCCCAGCCGGACGCCGGATTGCAGAACTCGGCCTCGAACAGGAAGTGACTGACCATCGCCGAGAAGCGCGCGTTGACCTTCCGCTCCTTGCCGCGACCGATCCTGTCGACGGCAGTGCGCATGTTATGGGATGGACGTCTCCCGCTTTCCTGCCAGCATTGCCTGGCACAAAGGAGGAAAGCATGTCGCTTAAGTTACTCGCCATAGATCTCGGGAAGCGCTCGTTTCACTGTCACGGAATCGACAGCGACGGGTGGTCCTTTCGCGCAAGGTTAGCCGCTCCAAACTGCTCGAGACGATCAAGGACCTCGCTCCGGAAACCGTCGCCATGGAGGCCTGCGCCAGCGCACATTTTTGGGGCCGGAACTTTCTGGCCGATGGCCATCAAGTTTTGCTGATCAATCCTCGTTTCGTGAAGCCTTTCGTCAAGGGGTCCAAGAACGATGCGGCGGATGCAGAAGGAATTTACGAAGCCGCTTGCGCCCGACGATGCGGTTCGTCCCGGTCAAATCCACCGAGCAACAGGATCTGCAGTCCCTTCATCGCGCACGGGAGCGCGTTGTCTGCGCCCGAACCGCACTCATCAATCATATGCGGGGGCTTCTTGGCGAGTATGGCGTTATTCTACCCCAAGGCGCATGGCGCTTTCTGACGCAGGCGGCCGACGCCATTGCGACCGCCGAGCTTTCTGATCTCATGCGGGGACTCTTCGACGACCTGCTCGAAGAACTCCGCGCCCTTGATCTTCGGCTCGATAAACTCGACCGGCAGCTTCTCGGCATTTGCCGGACGAACGAAGCCTGTAAGCGACTCTCGAAGCTACCCGGCGTCGGGCCCGTGATCGCCACAGCGCTCGTCGCTGCGGTTGACGACGGTCATCATTTTCGCTCTGGACGGGAGCTCGCAGCATGGATTGGCCTCGTGCCGCGTCAATATACGACCGGCGGCAAACCCCGGCTCGGCGGGATTGGCAGGCGCGCCAATCACTACCTCCGGCGCCAGATGATTCATGGCGCCCGCGCCGTCATGTTTCGTTTGGCCAAACACGATGATCGCCGGTCCCAGTGGCTGAAAGGGCTAGCGGCGAGGCGAGGCTTCAATCGGGCGATCGTCGCGCTCGCCAATAAGACGGCGAGGATCGCCTGGGCTGTGCTCACGCGTAAGGAGGACTATCTGGCCGCCGCCTGATCGCAACGCGTCAGCGCTGAAGCGGAGGCCGTCTCGGATGCGAGGTGACACCTGATGGTTCGTCGGCAAGGACCGCAACTTCTGAGCCTGATCTACGACAAGGCCTTCGAGGCCGATCATGTTATGAGGCCAGAACGCAAGCGGACTCCCATCAAGGCCAGGGGCGCGAACCGTCCCGCAACAGGCCGGATAGATTCGTGCATTCCACATGTCGTAAATGCCGCGCCGGGGAACGCCGCCCAGCACGCGAAAGGCGTGATTGTGGGCGTCGAACAGCATCTCGTGGGTCTGCTGCAGATAGGCGCGGAGAAAGAAAGCGCGGCTGTAACTGAGCTTGAAGTGGGCGACCTGCAGTTTGGTCCGCTCGCCCGCGATAATCGCCCAATCCTCCGACCAATCGAACTGGAAAGCCTCGCCGGTCGAGAACGCCAGCGGCACGAAAACGCCTCGGCCGGTGGTCTTCTGCTCGAGCTGCCGGGCGGCCTTCCAGTCGCGTGCGAAAGCCGCCACGCGATTGTAGGAGCCGTCATAGCCAAGGGCGACCAGATCGGCGTGCAACTGCAGAATCGTGCGCTTCTGCTTGCGTGACTTCCCCGCCTCCTGTCGCAGCATATGCGACAGCTTATCGGCATACGGATCAAGCTTGTTCGGTCGGTCAGGGAGGTCGAACTTCGGCTCCTCGCTGTCGGAACGCAGGTATCTGCGCACCGTGTTCCGCGACAGCCCTGTGCGCCGCGCTATCTCTCGGATCGAGAAATGGTCTCGATAATGCCAGCGCCGAATGACGCTCAATAACTCCATGTCGATCACTCCGTCGCCCCCAGGCCACGCCAAAGGGGTAAGGTTCGAACATGGGTCAGTTCTCGGTGGAAAAACCCGGGCTGCCTGGGTCAGTTCTCAGTGGAAATCAACACTCGCAACAAACATCGCGAGCCAGAAGGTCGGCGAGGGGTTGAGCGCGCGTGTTTTGAAGCCGAAGGTGCTCGGCGGACCCCACGTCCATGTCCCTTCTGAATTCATGATCGGGTCTCCGCTGGCTGTCGGTGATGCACCGATGACTGGGTTGCTTCAATGTCAGAAACAGCGCGACGGACCGGAATGAGTACGGAGACACACAATCCGGATTGTGTGTTGCTGTCAGAGAAGGCCAGTCGAACCTCCGCGCCAATCCGATCCGAAATGGCTTTGACGATGGAAAGACCCAATCCTGATCCAAGCTGGTCGCTGCCCAGAGCGCGATAAAATGGATCGAAAACACGGTCGTACTCAGCCTCTGGAATGCCAGGCCCTGTGTCTTTGATTGTAACTACGACCGTGTCGCCGCAGATCGACGAGGCGAGGTCGATTCTTCCGTCTTCTGGCGTGTAGCGAATGGCGTTCTCGACCAGATTCCTAACAACGGTGGTCAGATCCATCTCGCTCACCCAAACCGATGCGTCTTGCTGGCCTTCCACGCCGATGTCGATCCGTTTTGCGGCAGCCAACGGCAAAAGGTCTTCGAGGACACGGCGATAAATCCCCTGGACGGAGATCGGTGATTTCGGCGACTCGGCCACGGACTGCGTCCTGGCAAATGTCAAAAGCTGATTGAGCAAATTCCGGCCGCGCTCGATGCCGGTGCGAAGCACGCCCAATCTTTCCCGCGCGGCGTCGGACATCTCCGTTTCCGACATCAGCTCGGCTTGAAGGGACAAGGCCGTCAAGGGTGTACGCAGTTCATGCGCTGCGTCGGCGACAAATCGACGTTGAACCTCCATTGACCGAGCGACGCGCGCCAACAGCCGATTAATCGCGGCGACAAAGGGACGCACTTCAGCGGGGATGTGACGGTCCTCTACCGGGTGAAGTTCCTGTTCGGCGCGCTGATCGATTTCTTGCGCCAATAAGGCGACGCGTCGAAACATTTTGCGGACGAGATCGGGGATGGCGATCAGCAAGATTGGGACGAGGACGAGAAACGGCAAGACGGTCCGGAGGGCGCTTGCACGAGCGATTTGGTTCCGAAATCCGGTCTCTTGCGCAACGGCTATCTGTTCGCCGGTGGCCGTTGTTCTGACCATTACGCGGAAGGTCTCTCCCCTGACGCGTAACGTTTGCAGGCCATTCGGCAGGCTCTTGGGCAGAGACAGCGGGCCGCCCTCATCAACGCCAGGCGACCCCTGCCTCGCATTGCCCAGTCGCTGAACGATGACTCGCGCTTCTTCATTGCCCTCTCTTGATCCCCTGCCGGCCAGGATGTCCGGTGACACATGCTGTCGATCCATCAGCGCCGCGACTTGACGCAAAACATCGTCCTGCAATTCGTAGGCTTCGTCGTAGGCGGAGAGGAAGGAGAAAACGCCGGCGATAAGCGCCACGCTGAGAATCGCCAACGACAATGTGACCGAGAGCTTGCGCTGAAGCGAAACATTCAGGAAGTTTTTGAAACCATCCATCCCGCTCCCCTGACGTTCCGGATGACGTCGCTGGACAGTTTGCGCCTCAAGCTATGGATCAAGAACTCTATAGCATTGCTCTCGACCTCTTCTCCCCACCCATAGACGCGGTCCTCAAGGTCGCTGCGCGACAGGATCGCGCCCGGCCGCGCCATCAAGGCTTGAAAGAGCGCGAACTCCCGGTTGGAAAGCTGAATGGGGGAACCGCCGTTCAATGTTGCCTCGCGCGTCGCCGGATCGAGCGAGACCATTCCATTGTTGAGAATGGGAAGCGCGTTCCCGCTTTTGCGCCGCAAAACGGCGCGCATGCGCGCCAGGAGCTCCGCGATCTCGAAGGGCTTTAGCACGTAATCATCCGCGCCGCCGTCCAGCCCGCTCACTCGGTCATCGAGGTTATCGCGGGCCGTGATGATGAGCAGCGGGACGGAGTTTCCTCTGGCGCGGATGCGAGTCAGGACGTCCAGCCCGTCCTCGCCTGGCAAGCCGAGGTCTAGAAGGATGAAATCGTAGTTTTGGGTGTTGAGGACGTCGAGGGCTGTTGAACCGTCCTTGACCCAATCAGCCGCGTAGGAGGCATTTTTTAATGCCACCTCGATGGCTTGCCCGATCATAGGGTCATCTTCGACGATCAACACACGCATTGGGCGTCGGACCCTTCACTCATAAGGTAAGAGATAGTCGAACGTTGAATTGGGTCCAGCACGCCCGTCAGCCCTCAAGCCTTGCCCATCATGGAATCGAAGGTTTTAATCAAGTCCGTCATCGCCGCCTTGCAATCGCCCTGGTTGGGCGCGCTTGCCCGAAGCGCCGACAGCGAACGGTCGATCGCCTTGTCGAGAACGTGCCAGTCCGCAGCTGCGCGGGGCTTCAAGCCTGCTTCGGCGGAATCCCAGGCAACTTCCAGATCCTTGATGCGCGTCTTCGCAGCAGGCAGATCATTCTTGTCCACCAGAGCTGCGACATCCGCAGCAATATCGCGAAACTCGGACAGATCACCGAGTTTCGATGCAACTGTCGCGGCTTGAGCGGACATGATTGCGTTCGCATACACGTCGGACACCGTATCGCCACGGTGAAAGTAAACCGGCGCGAATCAGGATGATGGCTGCGGCAACGACTGTGACGGCAAGAGGAAATGGCTTTGAAAGACGCATGATTTTCTCCTTTGAGACACACGAAAGCGGTCAATCGGCGATTTGAAGATTGCGCGGTTGTCCATGCCCAACTGGGCCGCAGCCACCAGGATGACGATCACGGTCAGGAACAGTGCGCTGGTTGCGGAGGCGCCCATGCCGAGCCCTCCATAGGCCTTAGCTTGGGTAAGCTGATCTCCGAGAGCTGCGCCCAAGGGCCGGGTCAGGATGTAGGCTATCCAGAAAGTCAGGACCGAGTTCGCCCCCAGCCGCCAGGCGGCATAGGTGGCGCCAATCATCGCGCCGAAAACCAAAGCGCCATAGGTGAAGCCAAGTCCCAGCGCCTCGGTCGCCAGATCGCCGGCGGCTGTGCCGAGCGCAAAGGTGCAGAGGACCGCGGCCCAATAGAACAGCTCGCGGCGGAGCGTGACGATATGGTGAATTGAGAGGGTGCGTTCGACCCAATACCAGACGAGAAATATCGCCGCGAGCGCTACGGCGAAGACGCATGTGCTCACGTAGAGGCTGACGCCTAGGCCATCCGTAAGCAGGTCCGTGATTTGGGTTCCGACAACGCTGACAAGGACGACGGTCAGCCAATAGATCCACGGGGTGTAGCGCCGCGTCCATAGCTGAGTGACGAGAGCGGCCACCAGCAGCCCAGCCATAACCAGGCTCGTAACCGCTTGTCCCCAGCCTGCGTTCACCGCGAGAAAATCCGCGCCGGTCTCGCCGACCGTCGTGGACATGACTTTGATAACCCAGAACGCGAACGTGATAGCGGGCACCTTGTTGAGCCACTCGGTTCGGTTGAAGAGCGTCGTGTTCATGGGCGGCTCCTACGTTGATCTCGCGGAGGATCTAGCCGACTTGACTTAGGCGACCCTTAGGATGGCGCTCTGGTGGGGAAATGCCGAAGCGGCGGGGCGAGACATGGCTCTCAGGGTGATCGGACATCATGCCCTGCGTTGGCAGAAATCCCTGCTCGCCGACTGAAGCGCGCACGCGCATGGAAGGCGAGGCGCCGAGCGCGCCGTAGAATTGCTCGCATGATGCGCTCGACTCCGCCAAGGAAGCGCCCGACCAAGGCCCTAAGGCTTGCCTAAGTGTCTGGCCGCACAATGCGGGAAGAAGCGCACCGCGTCCACGACAGCGGAACCCTGCGCCGCTCACATACAATGGAGAGAGACAATGAACGCGACGAGGCCCCGCGCCGTCGGGCTGCTCCTTCTGACGGTCATGATCCCAGTGGCCGGTGGGCCTGCCGCGGCCTTCACTGGGCAGGAATTGGCCGGCGACGCAAAGATCACGATCGATCAGGCGCGCGCGATTGCGCTGAAGGCCCATCCGGGCCGAATTACAGACGAAGAACTCGAACGCGAAGATGGCGGGAGCGGCCTTCGCTACACGTTCAGCGTCGATGGCGGTTCGAACGCCCAAGAACTCGGCGTCGACGCCATGACAGGCCAGGTGCTTGAGAACAGTCCCGATTGAAAAGAGTTCGATTTGTCGGTCGCTGCCTCACAGGCGCGAGCGACGATTCCGTTGAAGATGGAGCAATCATGTACGAAGGCGCAAAGACAGCATTAAGCAAAGTTCCTGAGGTCACCCTTAGTTTCTGGATCATCAAGATCCTGGCGACCACGATTGGCGAGACGGGCGGCGACGCCGTGACGATGTCCCTATTCCACGCCGATAAGGACGCCCACAACGGTGGGTATTTGATCGGGACCTGCGTCTTCATGGCCGTATTCATTGCGACCGTCGTAGTACAGATCACAAGGAAGCGGTTTCATCCCTTTGTTTACTGGGTGACGATCGTGGCCACGACCACCGTCGGAACGGCAATGGCCGATTTTGCAGACCGTTCGTTGGGTATCGGCTATCTCGGCGGATCATCCCTCCTTTTTGCGCTCTTGATGATGTCGCTTCTTCTCTGGCGATTGTCGGAGGGCACTGTCTCGGTGAACTCGATCGCAACGCCGCGGGCAGAAGTTTTCTACTGGACTACGATCCTTTTCTCACAGACCTTGGGCACAGCGCTCGGCGACTGGATGGCCGATACGAACGACCTCGGCTACGGCAACGCCGCTATCGTGTTCGGAGCCGGGCTCTTGCTTCTTGCGGCGCTTCATTACCTCACCAACGTATCTCGCGTCTTTCTGTTCTGGGCCGCCTTCATCCTCACCCGCCCGCTCGGCGCGACGCTCGGCGACCTGTTCGACAAGCCAATCTCGCACGGAGGGTTCGAGGTCAGTCGCACGGCTGCGACCGCGATCCTCGCAGTGGCGATGCTCGCCCTCATTCTTATTCTCCCCCAACGTGCAGGCAGCCACCCAGGCTCGCCTTCCGAGATGCCGGCGGAATAATCTAATTCGCTATCTTGGAACACTGCAGACGAGGATGGGAATTGAAGTTGTTCCCGTTCGTAATTGTCACCGCGTGGAGACGGGTACCGTGCGCCCCAAAGTGGGCAAGGCTGATGACTTCTACCGCGGGGGGAATTGTCGCGGTAGAAGTTTATCCAGACATGGTAGCGATATGGCGAAGTTGGGGGTTGTCGTCATCATTCCTGCGCAGCTCTATGCAACGGACCGCGGCAAGATGGACATAGACTGGACAACTACCTGTCGATTTCCGTTGAGAAGTGACCCGAGTTTGGAGTGGGCCCCTGGGGGCGGACATGGGCGGACTTAACATTTGACCGGCAGGCTGGGCTTTCGAAGGACGAAAGCTCATGGTCAGGTATCGCTCGCACAGCACCGAATTTAAGCGTCAGATCGCGCAGGAGTTTCTGGCTGGCGAAACGCTCCACGGTTTGGAGAAGCGCCACGATCTCTCGCGCAATTTGATCGGTGTCTGGGTCGAACGATACCAAGCGGGCGCCTTCGACGAGGACGCTGCCGCGGCCGATCTCCTTCAGCAATACGAAGCGCGGATCGCGGCCCTCGAACGGCTGGTCTGTAAGCAAGCGCTGGAATTGGAGTTAAAGGGGGGTCTGCGAAACGCACCGCCAGCGAGAAGCGGGCCTACGTCCGCAATTGCCGGCCCGAAACAGTCTCCGTCGCCGAAGGATGCCGGCTGATGGGGATCTCACGCTCGGCCTACTATGACGCGCGTACGGGCGCCCGATGACACAGCCATCGTCGAGGCGATGAGCGCGATCCGCGACGAGTTCGAACGCTACGGTTGGCGACGCATGCAGGCCCACCTTCGCCAGCAAGGCCTCGTGGTCAATCACAAGAAGGTCAAGCGCCTCATGCGCGAACACGATCTCCAGCCACGCATGCGTCGGCGATATGTGGCGCCGACGAGCAGCGATCACGACCATCCGATCTTCTGCAATCTGGCGAAGGACATGGTCGTCAACGGCGCCAATCAGCTCTGGGTCGCCGACATCACTTACGTCGCTGTCGCCATGGGCTTCGTTTATGTCGCCGTGATTCTCGACGCCTGGTCGCGTCGCGTAACACCTCAGTCGCCTTCGGCGCTTGCTGCAAGGAGGCCGGCGTCCGTCCATCGACAGGTTCGGTCGGCGACGCCTACGACAATGCGATGTGCGAGAGTTTCTTCGCCACCCTCGAATGCGAGCTGATCGATTGGCGTCGCTTCCGATCTCACAGCGAGGCGCGGATGGCCGTCTTTCAGTTCATCGAAGGCTTCTACAATCCCTCACGCCGCCACTCGGCCCTGGGCTATCTTTCGCCCATCGAATACGAAAGGAAACATGATGGCCTAACCAAGCCCCCCTAAGCCCCAACCCGTCCATCAGCGGGTCAACTCCACGCTCGCTCCCCGGCTCTGCGCAGCTCCTGCTTATTCCTGCCGAAGGCTATCTCACCGGTCGGGCGCTCGATTGCGTCCGAGCCCTTGACGGCGAACATAAGAGCTAAGCTAGACAAAGGTTGCGATTCAAGGCTTTCGGTAGCGACTATTACTCACGCTTGCGCGATCGGCCCCCGGTTGGCGGGCGCGGCGCGTCAGCGGCACGGAACCTGACATGCTCGATGAAGGCGCGCAGCTTCGGCAAAACCTGACGTCGGCCCGGGTGGTAGAGGAAAACGCCAGGCGCCGTCACGCTGAAGGGCGAAAGCACCACTTGCAATCGACCCTCGGCGATTGCCGGGGCAACCAGCGGGCGCGGCACCTGCGCGAGTCCGACGCCCTGGATCGCCGCTCCGAGCAACGTCGAATAGTCGTGCGCGATCAACGGCCCCGCGACCATCGCCTCAACCGACTTGTTCCCGGTCGCAAACGACCAGGACGCGATTGACCCGTTGGAGCGACGTAGGCGCAAACAGGCGTGCTGGCGCAGGTCCTCGATGCGCTCCGGCGGCTTGTGCACGCGCAAATAGTCCGGGCTGCCGACCACCACGAGCGGAAACGGCGGGGTCAGCCGCACCGCCGACATGTCCGGCGCGATGAGCTGGCCAAGGCGAATTCCGGCGTCGAAGCCACCCGCCGCGAGATCGACCATCTCGTCACTCGCT
Organism: uncultured Acidimicrobiaceae bacterium; assembly: GCA_963744045.1. Lineage (GTDB taxonomy): Bacteria > Actinomycetota > Acidimicrobiia > Acidimicrobiales > RAAP-2 > Bog-473. Next base: position 9,602 of record CAVUSB010000008.1, on the reverse strand, counting down.
GCGATCTCCAGCTCGATCTCCGGATAGGCCTGGCAAAACGACGCGATGATCGGCTCAAGGACAAGCGGCACCACCGCGCGCGGCACTGAAAGCCGCAGCAAGCCGGTTGGCCGCTGCCCGAGATCGCGCGCGTCGGCACCGGCCGCAACCAACGCCTCGAAGGCGGGTCTTGCGCGCGTCAGGAAGCGTTCGCCCGCCTCGGTGAGGCCAACGCTGCGCGTCGTGCGGATGAACAGCGCTGCGCCGACGCGCGCCTCGAGCGCGCGCACGGCCTGGCTCATCGCCGATGGCGTCACGCCGAGATCGGCGGCCGCGCGGCGGAAGCTGCGGTGCTGGGCGACGCGCAGGAATGCCTCCACGCCGTCGAGCGCGCCGTGCCGGACTGTGAAGTTCTGCTTCATAACCTGTCGACATTATCGCGGATAGTCGCTCACCGGAAGTGGCCCTATATCCGGCTGACACATCGAGTGACGCCACCTCGATGATCCTGAAAGGAACTGCCGTCATGACCGATCATCCTCACGCCCAAACACAAGCGTCCACTTCGACGACTACAGGCGTCTTTGCGCTGCTGAAAGCAAAGCCCGGCGTCACACGCGAGCGTATCATGGCCATAATGCCCGCCGAGATACGCGCAACGGTCCAGCTCTATCTCGACGGCAAAATCCGCGATTGGTACTCGCGCGAAGACGGCAAGGGAGGGGTCTTCCTCCTGAACACCGGCGACGTCGAAGAAGCGAAGTCCATCATGGAGTCTTTGCCACTGGGCAAAGAGCATTTGCTGGACCACGAGTACATTCCAGTCGGCCCGCTGCTACCGCTACGTCTGCTAATGGGCAGCCAGTCAGCCAATCAATAACTCGGCCACCGTGAACACAGACCCTCGGCGTGGTTTGGAGTCTGTCTTGGTGATCGGGCTGGACTTTGTGCAGCTTCGACGCCTGACCAGCAGTCGCCAGATCCCGAAGACACGTAACGGAGATGACCATGATCAAGCCAAGAATCCTCGTGACCGGCGCGACCGGCAAAACCGGCAGTGTCGTCGCGACCGAGCTAATCAAGGCCGGCTATCCGGTGCGTGCGATGGTGCGCCGGCCAGATGACCGTAGCGAGCGGCTGGCGGCGCAGGGCGCCGAGATCGCGCTTGCAGATATGAGCGATGTCGAGCGTGTGGCCGACGCGTTGAAGGACGTGCAGCACGCCTATTATTGTCCGCCCTTCGATCCGTACATGCTTCAGGGTGCGGTGGCCTTCGCGGTTGCGGCGAAAGAAGCAAGTCTCGAGCACATCGTCGTCCTGAGCCAATGGCTGTCGAGCCCCTCGCATCCCTCGTTGATGACCCGTCAGCACTGGCTGGTCGATCAGCTGTTCGCGATGACGCCCGGAGTTGGGCACACGATCCTCGACCCGGGCTTCTTCGCTGACGCTTACCTGGCCCCCATCGGGCTTGCCGCGCACCTCGGCATTTTTCCCTGGCTCTTCGGCGACAGCCGCAATGCGCCGCCGTCCAACGAGGACATCGGGCGCGTCGCCGTCGCGGCGCTGATCGATCCGGCGCGGCACACAGGCAAGCGCTATCGCCCGACTGGACCGGAACTCCTCGGCGCGCAGGAGATGGCGAACGCGGTCGGACGTGCGGTCGGGCGATCGCTGCGGGTCGTGCCGACGCCGGCCTGGCTTTTCCTCAAGACCGCACGGATGGGCGGCCTACCGATCGATGTCATCAATGGCCTGCGCTACTACATCGAAGATCACCGGCGTGGCGCCTTCGAGCTTTGCGCACCGACCCGCGACGTTTTCGACGTCACCGGCCGGTTGCCCGAGGACTTCGAGACGATTGCGCGCCGTTACGCGGCCTTGCCAGGCAACCAGCGGACGCTCCGCAACACCGTCCGCCAGGTCGCGCAATTCCTGATCACCCCGCTCAGTCCCGGCTTTGATCTCAACCGTTACGCGCGCGAGCTGCGCATCCCGATGCCATCGCAGCCGCAGTTCGCGCCCGAATCGAGAGTATGGCGGCGCCGGCACGACCTTCACGCCGCGGGGCCAGCGGCGCCGGGCCGTGAGACCGGCTCCGTCGTCAGTCGTCTCTCCGCCTAGGAGATAACCTATGCCCACCCAAGTCGCCTTCTTCGCGAGCATCGCGTTCAGCCTCGTCGCGTGGGGGATCGTGACCGTCCGCGTCATCTGGCCCGCACTGCGCCAGCGCTCGCGTGCCGACGCACTGCGGCCGCTGCTGATGTTGCACAGCTTCCGCTTCATCGGGCTGTCGTTCCTCGTGCCCGGAGTTGTGGCAGCGGATCTGCCCGCCTCTTTCGCGCAGTCTGCCGCCTATGGTGACATCACCGCAGCGATACTCGCGTTGCTGTCGCTCTCGTTGCTGCCACGCGGCGCGGGTATCGGGATGGCATGGATCTTCAATCTCTGGGGCGCCGCCGATCTTCTGAACGCGTTCTACCAGGCGAACGCATCCGGACTCTCACCTGGGCAGTTGAGCGCGACTTACTTCATTCCGACCGTCGTGGTACCGCTGCTGCTCATCACGCACGGCCTCGCCTTCTGGATCCTCTTGCGCCGCGACCACGAGACGGCAATCATGCAGATCAGACAGTAGGCCTAGACCGTCCCTCGGTACACAGTAAGCGGTGTGATGGGCGCCTCGTAGTCAAATCAGATTGGAGGGACACGACGTCTTAAACGCGTGCTTAAAGAGGTTTTGATGGCGGAGAGGTTCCGGCAGATCCGGAGGCGCGGCGGCGTTGGAGTGCCGAGATCGTTAGTAGATGGCAAGCCCTGGCGCGAAGGTTTCCGATATTGCCGACCGGCCGTTTTGCCGGGGGATCTCAGGCAGAACGCTCGTATCACATTCATGCAAAAAGCCGTCAGCTATGGCAGCACCGATCAACTGGATGGACATATGGCGCTCAAACGGACGGACAACGTCGGAATCGTTGTCGAGGTGACCTGCCCCTGAACTTTCATCCAGTGGCGATTAGAGCCTCGGCATGTTTTACGCCGTGGGGCGCGGGTGGAGCAACATGCGATCGGCGGAGCTGGTCGGGGTTGCGCAGACGATCGCGTGTTGCGGAGAGATTGGCGGCATAGGCTGCCGGCGTGAGGTAGCCCAGCGCCGAATGCGGCCGTCGCTGGTTGTAATCGTCGACCCAGTTCGTGATCGTTGTTCGGGCATGATCGAGGCCGAGGAACAGGCTCTCGTTGAGAAGCTCGTCGCGCATGCGGCCGTTGAAACTCTCGCAGAAGCCATTCTGCATCGGCTTTCCTGGCGCAATGAAATGCCAGAAGACCTTGTTGTCCTGCGCCCAGCCGAGTACGGCGTTCGATGTGAACTCGGTTCCGTTGTCCGAGACGATCATGCCGGGCTTGCCGCGCCGCCCGATCAAGGCCGTCAGTTCGCGCGCCACGCGCCGGCCGGAGATCGAGGTGTCGGGGATTGCCGCCAGGCATTCCCGCGTCACGTCGTCGACGATGTTCAGGATCCGGAACCGTCGGCCGCAGGCGAGCTGGTCGTGGACGAAATCCAGAGACCAGCGCGCGTTCGGCTTGACTGCCTCGACGAGGATAGGCGCTCGCGTTCCTACGGCCCGCCGCCGCGACCGCCGCTTGCGCACGGTGAGGCCTTCCTCGCGATAGAGCCGGTAGATGCGATTGATGCCCGGACGGTTCGCCGCCCTTCCGCAGCAGAACGAACAGCCGTCGATAGCCGAAGCGCTTCCGTTCGTTGGCCAGATCGCGCAGTTGCGTCCGAAGTTCCGCGTCCGGGGGCCGGCATGAGCGGTAGCGGATCATCTTACGGTCCGCGTTGACGATCGAGCAGGCCCGCCGTTCCGACACGCCCATGACGGCCTGCAGGTGCGCGACACCTTCGCGCTTGGCGGCGGGCCCTACCATTTTTTTGCCAGCAACTCGCGCAATGCGGCTGCATCCAGCATCTGCTCGGCCAGGAGCTTCTTCAGCTTCGCGTTCTCGTCCTCGAGCTGCTTCAGCCGCTTGGCCTCGGAGACATCCATGCCGCCGTACTTGGCCTTCCAGTTGTAGAGCGTCCCCTCCGAGACGCCGTGCTTGCGCGCCAGATCGGCGGTCTTCGCCCCGGCCTCGTGCTCCTTCAACACGCCAATGATCTGCTCTTCCGTGAACCGTGCTCGCTTCATCTGTCCGTCCTTCAGAAAGGCCGGACTCTAAATCCCCGTGGAGGAAATTCTCAGTGGCAGGTCAGAGGACCTTGCAGAGACGATTGATTTCTTTCGCGAGCTCGGCCTTGAGCTCGAAGGGCGGGCCACGATCGAAGGAGAATGGGCCGGGCGTGTCACTGGACTCGGCGATCAGCATGTCGAGATTGCCATGATGCGAACGCCGGATGGCCACAGCCGGCTCGAGCTTTCCCGCTTCCTCACGCCGCCTGTCGTCGCAGATCACCGAAACGCACCGGTGAACGCCCTGGGCTACCTCCGCGTCATGTTCACCGTTGACGACATCGACGAGACGCTTGAAAGGCTGCGCCAGCGCGGCGCGCAGCTCGTAGGTGAAGTAGTTCAGTATAATGACGCGTATCGGCTCTGTTACATCCGGGAGCCTGAAAGGCTTCTCATCGGACTCGCCCAAGAACTCAGCTAAGCGTAGAGACAGTCGGGACGATGCCGGGTGCCACCAGGATGAGTGTCATCCCAGCCACTTCGATCAACATGCAGATCGGCGCTATCGTCGCGCCGCATCGCCGACAGGGCGGCGAACCAGGCCGAGCCTTCCAACCTCTGAGCTATTTGTGCTGCCTTGCCCGTGGTAACGTCGCTGGCTGCTGTCGTTCAGAAGCATAGAAGCCGAGCGGCTGCGGTGCGCGGACAGGACTATTCCTGGAGGTGGCCATGCCCTCATTGCAAGCGACATTACTACCTGGGATTCTACACCAGCTGTCTGAACCGCCGGATGGCGGGATGACGTCGCCCGTGCAAATCCTCCAAGCGCTGCCGGCCGCAATCTATACGACTGACGCGGCGGGAAAAATATCATTCTACAACGATGCCGCCGTGAAGATGTGGGGCGTGCGGCCCGAAATCGGTCGAAACGAGTTTTGTGGCTCTTGGAAACTCTACTGGCCCGATGGAACGCCCCTTCCGCACGACCAATGCCCTATGGCGATCGCGCTGAAGGAGCGAAGAGCAATCAACGGCCAAGAGGCTGCGGCGGAGCGACCCGATGGCACGCGCATCCCGTTCCTCGCCTACCCGACCCCGTTGTTTAACGAAGTCGGCGAGCTGGTTGGCGCCGTGAACATGTTGGTGGACATCAGTGAGCGCAAATCGGCTGAGCTGGCTAGTCAGCGATTGGCTGCGATCGTCGAATCCTCCGACGATGCGATCATCTCCAAGGATACAAATGGCATCATCACCAGTTGGAATGGCGGCGCCCAACACCTCTTCGGCTATCGTGAACATGAAGTCATCGGCAAGCCCGTTACGATCCTCATACCGAGCGATCGGCAGGACGAAGAGCCGGAAATTCTCAGTCGTATTCGGCGCGGCGAGCGCATTGAGCATTATGAGACGATCCGTCAAAGGAAGAACGGCAGTCTCGTTGAGATCTCGCTGTCAGTCTCACCCATTGTGGATTCGAGTGGGAAGGTCGTTGGCGCTTCGAAGATCGCGCGGGATATCTCGGACCGGCGGCACGCCGAGGAGCAGAAGGATCTGTTGCTCGGTGAGATGAACCACCGCGTGAAAAACCTCTTCGCGTTGGCTGGAGGCTTGGTCAATCTGAGCGCTCGCGGCGCTGCGTCCGTTCCGGCTCTAGTCTCGGACCTTCAGGGCAAGTTCGTCGCACTCAGTCGAGCCCATTCGTTGACGCTGTCAGGCGCGGACACCAACCCTGACCAGATTACAACCCTCCACACGCTCATCGCCGCGGTCACAGAGCCTTATCATCGCGAGGGGACGTCTGAACCCCGAATTGTCGTATCCGGCCCGGACATTCAGCTCGGACGCAGCGCGATTACGAACATTGCTTTGCTCCTTCACGAGTTCGCGACAAACGCGCTCAAATATGGAGCTCTGGTAGATCCCTCCGGCCAAGTGCAGATCGAATGTGTTGAACAGGAGGATGACTTTTGCATTACCTGGCGCGAAGCAGGAGTGGTTTCGCGTGCGGAAGAACCAACGCATGAAGGCTTCGGCAGTCGGCTCGCGCGGGCAGCAATTACCGCACTTAACGGCAGTTTTGCTCGGTGCTTCACGAGCAGTGGACTGGAGATTCGACTGGCTGCCCCACGGGCCAAAATGCGCGAGTGATCGCCGAGTGCGGCGGCGCGCCGAAAGCTTCGCCGATCACTATAGCCAAGGCGCGCTTGCACGCCGACTACCCTCTCCGGGAGACCGGCGATCCGTCATTCAAAAGCTCGGCCAACAGCTTTTGTAGGTCCGCCATGACGAAAGGCTTTGCGAGGGTGGAGGCGCCAGCGAATTGAGCGTCCAGTCCTTTGACGCCATAGCCCGTCGCAAAAACGAACGGAATCCCACGCTCTCTCAAGACGTCGGCAATCGGATAACTCGGCTGTCCATCCAGATTGACGTCGACGATCGCGAAGTCGAATGTCCCCGTCCTCGCAAGGTCAAGGGCTTGCTGAATCCGCGATGCGACGGCGCCAACCTCGTGCCCCATCTCCGTCAGCATGTCTTCTATCAGGAAGGCAACCATGGCCTCATCTTCGATCACAAGGACGCGGAGACCGCGCGTTAAAGAACTCATCAATTCAAACCCCACTCAAAGTATCCACCATCCCGGAAGAGAATGATCATGTTAGCGGCACACGGATTTCGCAAACGAGTCCGCTAGGGGCGAACGAGAGGGTCACTTGTGCATCAAATTCGCGATGCAGCGCGCGCTCGAGGAGTCGGCTGCCAAAGCCTTTTTGGCGTGGCGCCTCGACCTTGGGGCCACCCGTCTCCTTCCAGCGCAAATGCAAACAGCGCTCCGGATTAGCCTCATGAACTTCCCAGCCAATCGCGATGCGTCCCGTCTCGTTTGCAAGAGCGCCGTACTTGGCCGCGTTCGTGCAGAGCTCGTGGAACGCCATGGACAACGATAGCGCGAGTTTTGGCCTCAGGCGCAAGGAAGGCCCCGAAATCCGGAAGCGTTGCTCGGGGTGAATGCAAATTGGCGCGATCGTCTCCGCGATCAAGTCCCGAAGGTAGGCGCCTTCCCAGTCTTCCCGCGTGAGAACGTCGTGTGCCCGAGACAGGGCGACGAGTCTGCTCTCGAACTGCCGAAACAGCGGAGTGTGGGTTTCTCCACGAAAAGTCTGTGCCGCGAGTGACTGAACTGTCGCGAGCGTGTTCTTCACACGATGATTCAACTCGTTCACGAGCAATTGCCTGCGCTCCTCGTTGCGCCGTTTCTCGGTGATATCGCGCGCGATCTTGGAGGCGCCGATAACTTTGCCGCGCGTATCCTTGAGCGGCGAGACGGTCAATGAGACGTCGAGCCAGCTCCCGTCCTTGCGCATACGTACGGTTTCATAGGAAGGCACATGGTCACCTTGCCGAATGCGGTTGAGGATTTCCGGCTCTTCGTCCTGCCGATCCGGCGGAATCAGAATGCTGATCGGACTGCCGATCACCTCCTCCGCTTCGTATCCGAAAAGGCGTTGTGCCCCCCTGTTCCAGGTCTGAATGATCCCATCGGTATTCTTGCTGACGATCGCGTCGTCTGAGAATTCAACGATCGCAGCGAGACGGCCGGCATACTCTTCAGCCTTCTTCCGCTCGGAAATATCGACCAGCATATTGATCGCGCCGATCAGTCTGCCTTCGGAATCATGCAACGGCGTCGGGTAAGGGATGAACGGGACACGTGTACCGTCGGGCCGTTCTGCAATTGCTTCGACGCCGAGCACCGAGCGATTCTCCTTCAGGGCCACCGCCATCGGACATTGATCGTGGGGTAACGGGGTTCCGTCCGGATTGTAGAGACGCCAAGTGACGCACCACTCGTCCCCCGCTTGCGGGGTACGGCCCGCCATCTCAACCGCAGCCTTGTTGAAAAAAGTGATTTTGCCGTTCGCATCAGTCGTATAAACGGCAGCGGGAAGCGCCTCGAGCAGCTCTCGCATATGGCGTTCGCTCTCGAGGATCCGGTCCGCCATCTGCTTGGCTTCGGTTATATCCTGAATGACGCGGACCCCGTAGCGGAACGTCCCGGAAACATCCCGAACGCAAGAACCATACACATCGAGGTAGACCTGCGTGCCATCAGGTCTCGTGGCGCGCTTCCGCACTGCGTAGCTGTCAAGCTCCCCGCCGACTTGTCGCGCATATTGCAGGGAATCCTCGTGGCGATCGTCTTCGTGCGTGTAGTCGAAGAACGTCATGCTCAGCAGCTGTTCGCGGGACCGTCCCAGCATCTTGCAAACAGCGTCGTTGACGCGCACCAATCGCCCCGCCGCATCCGCCTCGGCAATGCCGATGGTGGCGGCTTCATAGGTGGCCGCAAGACGCTCCTCGCTTTCGTGGCGCGCGCGCTCCGCTTCATAGAGGCTGGTCACGTCCGTGGTGAAACAGCGCGTGTTGACGAACTTTCCGTCATCGAACCGGCTGTTTGAGGTTATCAGCACGTGCTTGACTGAACCGTCCTTGGCCCGAAGGCGAGCTGGATAGCGATCGAGCTTTTCCCCGCATGACAGCCGATGCAAAATATCGACGATGACCGGCGCGTCCTTATGAAACTCCGTGATATGGCGTCCAACATATTCGTCAGCGCCATAGCCAAGCAGAGATAATTCAGCCTTGTTGGCGCGTAGGATAATGCCCTCGCCGCTCACGATATGGAGGCCGATCGCACTGTTCTCGAAGAAGTCCTCGAGGTCCGCTCCCCTGCTGCGGATTTCAGCTGCCATCGTCTTTTGATGCGAGATGTCCTGAAAGCAATTGATCGCACCTTGGATGTCGCCGCAGTGGTCTCGCAGGGGACGAATATTGACAAGGGCGACGACTCGAGAGCCGTCCGGCCGCTCGATCACGACTTCGGCATTCCGCGCCGCCGCACCGGTTCTAATTGCTTCGGCCATTGGGCAGTCGTCGTGTGGAAGAGCTGCGCCGTCGAGGCGGAATAAACGGTGGGATCCGCAGAAGCGATCCTTTGGCTCTTCGGCGGAGGGCTCCCGCCCCCAAAGCTTCGCAGCTTCGCTATTCCAGCAGACAAGCCAGCCTTCATGATCGCACACATAGACAGCGCCAGGTATGGCGTCGAGTACGGTGGGCGCGGCTGCAACCAGGGCCTCGTACTCGGTCGGTCTGCGCGCAGCGATGGGAAATTCCTCGACATTGGACATTGCTGTTCCGGCTCTACCACGCCAGGAAGATAGCGTAGCGCAAGGCATTAAGAGAGAAGCGAATTGCCGGCTGCCGCGCGGCCCCCAATGGGTAACCCTATGGAACCCTTTTCGTGGCCAAACGTTCCCTGCCCTTAGCCCTCAATTTTGCCATTTCGGTCGTCGCCAGCCCCGGTCAACCGCCTTATGGTGGAAGCGCGGTCACCCCCCTGAACTATGGTATGCCGAATGTCCGTCCTCGTCCGTAACCCCGTCCTCGTCCGTA
>CAVUSB010000007.1:0-23189 GCA_963744045.1 uncultured Acidimicrobiaceae bacterium | reverse complement strand
GTCGTCGCCCTCTTCACCATCGGCGAGACCCCGTGGTCCGCTTTGCAGAAGGCGGCCCTGCACCGATCCTGGCAACGAGGTCGGCTGGGCGTCCTCGGCGTCCATTCCGCCACCGACGCCAGCCACGGCTGGCCCGAGTACGGCTCCATGCTCGGCGCGGGTTCGACGGCCACCCCTGGACCCAGGACTTCGCCGTCGACGTCGTGGACGGCAACCACCCGTCCACGGCGCATCTCGGCACGCGGTGGCAGTGGCGCGACGAGGTCTATCTCTTCGCGGAACTCCGGCCCGACGCCCGGGTCCTCCTGCGCTTGGCCGACGACCAGGTGGATCTGTCGGTGCCGGGCGGGCGGGTGCCCGACTGCGGATTCCCCCTCGCCTGGATCGTGCAGGACGGCCCCGCTCGCACCTTCTACAGCGCGCTGGGCCACTTCCCCGGCGTGTGGGAGACCCCGGCCTACCTCGAGCACCTGTCGGGCGGCCTCGCCTGGCTGACGCAGAGCGCCTAACCTGACGCCCATGTCAGGGTCGTCGCTCCCAGAGGTGATGGCGGCAGCCGTCTACCAGTCACCCGGCGTCATCAGTGTGGAGGACCGCAAGGTCCCCCGTCCGGGTCCGGACCAACTCGTGGTCCGAGTCCACTCGTGCGGCATCTGCGGATCCGACATCCATCAGCTGCGCGACGGCTGGGGGTTCACGCCCGGCGCCGTCGCCGGCCACGAATGGAGCGGCGCCGTCGCCGCGGTCGGCGAGGACGTCACCGACTGGTCCGTGGGCGAGCTCGTCGTCGGCGGTCCAGGACTCCGCTGCGGCACCTGCCGTCGCTGCCTCGAAGGCAAGCCTTCGCAGTGCGAGAACCGCAACAGCATGACCGGCGAGCAGTCCGACGGCGCCTTCGCCGAGTACATCCTCTGCCGGGCCGGTGGCGTCCTGCGCCTGCCCGAGGGCCTCTCCCCCCGTCACGCCGCGCTGGCCGAGCCCCTCTCTGTCGCGCTGCACGGCATCACCCGCTCGGGCGTGGCGCCCGGCGACAGCGTCATGGTCTTCGGCGCTGGCCCGATCGGCGCCCTGAGCGTGGCCGCCCTCCACGTCATGGGAATCGACCACATCACGGTGGTGGAGCCGCACAAGGGTCGGCGTCAGTTGGCGGCCGACCTCGGCGTGACCTCTCTGGTCGACCCAGAGGAACTCGAGGTCTTCCCACCCTGGGAGCCCGAGCGCATGTCGTCACGTGCCGTCGACGTCGTGCTCGAGTGCTCGGGGCACCGGGCCGCCATTGAGGCAGGGTTCAGCCAGCTGGCCCGTGGCGGCATCCTGGTCATGGTCGGTGCCGGCATCGACCACCCTCAATTCGACATCAACCGCATGATCCTCAACGAGCTGACCGTGACGGGATCCTTCGTCTACGACCAGGGTGGCTTCGAGCGGGCGCTCGAGCTGCTGGCGTCCGAGGGCTTCCCGTCGGAACTCCTCATCGATCCCGACGACATACCGCTGGGCGCCATCGGGGACACGCTCGAGGCCCTGGCCGCCGGCCGCATCGCCGGCAAGGTCATGGTGACCCCGTCATGACGCATCCCTTCTACCCGAGCGGCAATCCGCGCTTCAACCACGTGGCCATGTCCCTCCCGGCCGATCTCCTCGACGCCACCAACCGGGCCGACGTGTGCCGCTTCTTCGACGAGGTCCTCGGCTTCACCGAAATGGAGGTGATGACCGAGGACCGCCGACGGCTCATCATGAGCTGCGTCCACTGGGATCAGTTCATCTTCCTCATCGCCGAGGACGACCCGATGAAGTGTCCCCGCATGGATCACTACGGCTTCGCCGTCGGCTCCCTCGACGAGCTGCGCGGCGTGCGCGATCGGGCGGAGGCCTTCGGAAAGTCAGACGACCGCATGGAGCTCATCGACCTGCACGTCGACGACCAGGGCATGGTCAAGATCCACTCGGTGTACGTGCGCTACCTCCTGCCCATGACGATCGAGTTCCAGTACTGGGAGTTCCCCGAACCCGCGGCCACCGCTTCGAGCTGAACGCACCACGCCCTCCCGGTACCGTGCCGGTATGACCCCTCCCACCGACGCCGCCGCCCGCGCCGAGCGCTTCCGTGCCCTGCACCGCCCCGGCGCCGCGTTCCTCATGCCCAACGCCTGGGACATCGGGTCCGCGGCACTGTTCGCCTCACTCGGCTTCGAGGCAATCGCCACCACCAGCGGCGGGTTCGCCGCCACGCGAGGCCGGCTCGACGGCGCCATGACCAAGGACGAGGTCCTTGCGCATTGCGGCGAGCTGGCCGCCGCGGTCGACATCCCGGTCTCGGCCGACCTCGAGAACTGCTTCGCCGACGACCCCGAAGGCGTGGCCGCCACCATCACCGCGGCGGTGGGACTCGGGCTGGCCGGCGGGTCGGTGGAGGACTTCACCGTCAACCGCGACGCTCCCATTTACGAGCTGGCGCATGCGGCGGAACGGGTGCGCGCCGCTGCCGAGGCCGCCCACGCCGGCCCCACGAACTTCGTCCTGACGGCCAGGGCCGAGAATTACCTGCACGGTCGCCGGGACCTGAGCGACACCATCGCCCGCCTGCAGGCCTACCAGGAGGCCGGCGCGGATGTCCTGTTCGCGCCGGCGCTCGTAGATCCGGGAGACCTGCGCCAGCTCTTGGCCTCCGTCGACATCCCGGTCAGCGTCCTCGTGCTCCCCGGTGCACCCACCGTGGGGGAACTGGGCCAGCTCGGCGTGAGCCGGATATCCGTCGGCGGCGCGGTGGCCGTCGCCGCCTACGGCGCCGCCATCAACGCCGTCACGGAGCTGCGTGACACGGGCACCTGCAGCTACTGGGACCTGGCCGCGGTGGCGCGGCCCGTGATCGGGGACGCCTTCAGTCGCTGACGGCGACCGTCACCTCGATCTCGACCGCCCCGTTGCGGGGCAGCGCCGCCACCCCGATGGCCGAGCGGGTGTGCCGGCCGGCCTCGCCGAAGACGTCGGCCAGGACCTTGCTCGCCCCGTCCACCACGGCCGGCTGCTGATGGAAGTCGGGCGCGGACGAGACGAAGCCCGTCACCGTGAGGACGCGCTGCACGCGGTCCAACGATCCGAGCTCCTCCTCCAGGACGGCCAAGGCGTTGAGCGCGCAGACGGCCGCGGCCTCGGTCCCCTCCTCCACCGTCACCGTGTCGCCCAGTCGTCCGAGACAGGTCAGTTCCCCGTCAATCCGGGGAAGCTGGCCCGACGTGCGCGCCACGCCCCCGTGCACGATCACGGCGTCGAGCGGGTCGTGCGGCGGATGCGGTCCGTGCAGCGTGAGGCCCAGCTGGGCGAGCCGGGCCCGGATTCTGCCCTCGCTCATCGCATGTAGGGGTAGATGCTCATGAAGTTCTCGTTGACCTTCTCGGGCAACGGGAAGATGCCGCCGAGCTGCTTGGACCCCCAGATGATCTTGGCGGAGCGCTCCACCAGAGCGGTGTTGTGCATGGTCTTCTGCATGGTCGTCCCGATGGCCACCATGCCGTGGTTGGCGATGAGAGCGGCGCCCCGGCTCTCGAGAGCCTTGACCACCTGCTCGGCCAGCTCGGCCGAGCCACTCGGGCAGTACTCGGTGCAGCGGATGTCCCCACCGAGGTACACGGTGAACTCGTCGATGCAGCTCGGGATGTCCTGGTGGGCGACGGCGAACATGGTGGCGTACACCGCGTGCGAGTGGATGCACACCGCAATGTCCTCGTAGGCGTTCATGGCCGCCAGGTGCAGGTACTTCTCCGAGGTCGGGCCACGCTCACCGGACACGACGTCGCCGGCCGGGTTCACGATCACGATGTCGTCCACCGTCATGACGCGGTAGTCGAGGGAGGAAGGGGTGACGGCAATGTTGCCGTCCTCCATCCGGGCCGAGATGTTGCCCGAGGTCCCTTCGACCAGTCCCTTCTCCAAGAGCTCCTTGGCCGCAGCCACGATCTGTTCTGGTGCGTTCTCTATGAAGGCCATGGCCCGGATCTCCTCGCAACTGAGCGGGCGAACGTCCTCGCCCGGCGGTCGTTGTGATCGTACAACGCCGGCGGCAATGCCTGACACGGCTGTCAGGGAATGTACTCTCTGGCGCATGGGACTTCTTGACGGTCGAGCAGCGGTGGTGACGGGTGCGGGACGGGGCATCGGGCGCGATATCGCCCTCTGCCTGGCGGCTGAAGGCGCCAAGGTCGTGGTCAACGATGTCGGCGTCACGCTCGGGGGTGCCGGTACCGAGGAGGACCCCGCGGCGCAGGTCTGCAAGGAGATCGAGGCGGCCGGCGGCAGCGCCGTCCCCAACTACGACTCGGTGAGCGACTTCGAGGCCGCCGGCCGCATCATCGGCGCGGCGGTGGACAACTTCGGCTCCATCGACATCGTGGTGAACAACGCCGGGATCGTGCGCGACCGGACGATCGTCAAGATGGACGAGTCCGACTACGACGCCGTCGTCGCCGTCCACCAAAAGGGCACGTTCAACACCGTGCGCCACGCGGCGCCCATCATGAAGGACGCCGGGTACGGGCGCATCGTCAACATCACTTCCTCGGCCGGACTGCGCGGCAATTTCGGCCAGACGAACTACGGGGCCGCCAAGGCCGCCATCATGGGCATGACCTTCGTGTGGGCGCTCGAGCTCGGCAAGTACGGCATCACGGTCAATGCCGTCGCACCGGCGGGGGTAACCCGCATGACCGAGAACCTCTACAAGGGCTCGGAGCCACCGGCTGACCAGGACCCCGCCCTCAATGCGCCGCTGATCGCCTTCTTGGCCTCCGAAGGCGCGTCCTACGTCAACGGGCAGGTGCTGGGGCGCACCGGGTTCGCCTACACCCTGTTCCAGACGCCGCGGCAGATCGCCTCCATGTGGAGCGACGGTGGCTGGACCCCGCAGGAGGTGGCCGACCACTTCCACGAGGTGCTGGGCCAGCACCTCCAGCCCGTCGGGATGGGCGACCACCCCCTCTTGGGCAAGAAGGACTGACTGACGCCCGGGACGGCGCCCTCCTGGCCTGGATAGGCTGGGCCCGCTGAAAACACATCATTCAGGGAGGGCTTCCATGCTCGTGCGCGACAAGATCTACATCAACGGGGCCTGGGTCCCCTCGACCGGCAAGGGCACGCTGGAGGTCATCGACTCGGCCACCGAAGAGGTCTTCGCCACCATTCCCGAAGGAACCGCCGAGGACGTCGACAAGGCCGTCGAGGCGGCCGCGGCCGCCTTCCCGAGCTGGGCCGCCACGTCGCGCGAAGAGCGGGGCAAGCTGCTCACCCGCATCGGAGAAGCGCTGGGCGCCCGCACCGACGAGATCGCCCAGGTCATTTCGCACGAAGTCGGCATGCCCATGACCCTCTCAGGGTCCATTCAAGTCGGCTTGCCGGCCGGCGCCTTCGCCGACGCCGCCCTGGCGGCGGAGAATTTCGAGTGGGAGGAAGAGATCGGGAATTCCCTCGTCGTGCGCGAGCCGGTCGGCGTCGTCGGCGCCATTACGCCGTGGAACTACCCGCTGTACCAGGTCGTCCTCAAGGTCGCCCCGTCGCTGGCCGCGGGCTGCACCGTCGTGTTGAAGCCGAGCGAGGTGGCGCCGATCAACGCCTTCATCCTGGCGGACGTGATCGACGAGGTGGGTCTGCCGCCGGGTGTGTTCAATCTGGTCAGCGGCGTCGGCCCGGTCGTCGGTGAGGCCATCGTGGCGCATCCCAAGGTGGACATGATCTCCTTCACCGGTTCCACCCGGGCGGGGCGCCGGGTGATGGAGCTGGCGGCCGAGGGCATCAAGCGCGTGTCGCTCGAGCTGGGCGGCAAGTCCGCCAACATCCTGCTCGACGACGCCGACTTCGCCACGGCCGTCCCCGCCGGACTCTTCGGCTGCTACATGAACTCCGGCCAGACCTGCTCGGCCCTCACCCGCATGCTCGTCCCCCGGGACAGGCTCGCCGAGGTGGAGGACCTGGCAGTCGGTGGCACCGCGGGCTTTGCTCCCGGTGACCCCTTCGAAGCCGGCAAGCTCATCGGGCCGCTCGTCTCGGCCGTGCAGCGTGAGCGGGTGCTCGGGTACATCCAGAAGGGGATCGACGAGGGGGCCAAGCTCATCGTCGGCGGTGCCGAGCGTCCCGAAGGTCTCGACAAGGGGTTCTTCGTGCAGCCGACCGTCTTCTCCGAGGTCACCCCGGACATGACCATCGCCAAGGAGGAGATCTTCGGGCCGGTGCTCGTCCTCATCCCTTACGACACCGAAGAGGAGGCGATCGAGATCGCCAACGGCACGCCCTACGGGCTGGCCGGCGCGGTGTGGAGCGGCGACGCGGCCCGGGCCGAGCGGGTGGCCCGGCAGTTGCGCACGGGTCAGGTCGACATCAACGGTGGGAACTTCAACCCCAGCGCACCGTTCGGCGGCTACAAGCAATCGGGCTTCGGGCGCGAGCGTGGCAAGTACGGCCTCGAGGAGTTCGTCGAGACCAAGTCGATGCAGCGCTAGGCGGCACCCGCCTCCATCGCTCCGATCCGCAGGACCCTCAGCGCGAGTGCGGGACCACGGGCGGCGTGCCGCCCGGCGTCACCACCTCAATGCCCGACGAGTTCGCAGACGCGGTCGTGCCGACGCCGAAGACGAGGGCGTCGCCCACGGTGGCGATACCAGACCAGTTGAACTGGGGCAGATCGACCTGCGTCAGCAGGCGCCCGCTCGGGGCGTCGCGTACCTGAATCGCCTTGGCTGCCAGCGCAAGGCCGTTGAAGGTCATCCCGCCGGCGACGGTAGTGGCCGAGAACGACGCCGTGTTGTTGACCTGCCAGAGCACCGCTCCCGTTGCCGCGTCGAAGGCGTGGTCGGTTGGGTTCTGCTGCGCGACGTCGCGGGGATCGGAGGGATCGCACACAGGCAAGGTCCCGCGTGAGGTCGGGAGGAAGTCGCCGATCCCGGTGGCGCCGTAGACCTGCCGGCCGTCGTAGGCGGTGCCGCCGATGAAGCCACCCGACGAGCCGCCGAAGACAACGTTTGTCGACCAGCGCTGCCTCCCGGTCGCGGGGTCCAACGAGTAGTACGTCCCGTTCTTGCTCCCCGCTCCGAGGAAGCTCGTCTTCCCGCCGGCGGTCACGCCGACGTTGGCGCTGGTACCGAAATCATCGTCACAGGCCGGGCTGTGGCCCAGTGGGTGGAAGAGCCAGGCGAGGGTGCCGCTCCCGATGTGGAACGCCATCACCGCGTCGGCATAGCGCGCGCTCCCAGAGAAATCGCAGTCGGCCGTCCCGAAGACCACGAGCCCGAGGTCGGGCAGCACGGAGCCCGAGGACCAGACACTCCCGCAGCTGTCGTCGCGCACGCTGTCCGTTGGCCCCGACGTCGGTCTGGAACTCCCAGACCGGATCACCCGTGTCGAGGCTGGCGGCCACGACGTAGCCGGCCGCTTTGCTCTCACCGTCCTCGTCGACGCCAAAGAGGACGCGGCCGTCGGCCACCACCGGTGAGGAGAAGATGCGCGTGCTGTCGGTCTGCGGGTCGAGGGGGCCGGGCAGCCCGGGATAGTCGTGCTTCCAGTACACCGCCCCGGTGGCGGCGTTGAGTGCATACAAGGTGTAGCCGCCGGCGAAGATGACGAGGGCGGGACGGCTTCCCGACGCGGGTTCGAACCAGGCCGACGAGGTCGACCAGTCCTCCATCGGAGGTGGCGTCGCGAGGATGCTGCCCCGGGTAGGGCGTAATCGCATTCTGCGAGGCGAGCCGGACCTTCCAGCGCAGGGTTCCGGTCTGCAGGTTCACCGCGTAGAAGTAGTCGTCCCACGAGCCCACGTACACCGTGCCGTCCACGACCGTCGGCGTCGCCGTCACAGCGTCGCCCGTCGGGAAGAACCACGCCTGGCGCAGGTTGCTGACCGAGGACGGGGTCAGCGTGGTCCGGCCGTGGAAGGTGTGCTGTGCGTCGTGCCCGTAACTCGGCCAATCCCACTGACCGACTGAGACCGAGGAGGCTGCCGCCGCTGCGGGCGCGACCGACGACGGTGAAAATGCGCTGGCGCACCAGGCGAGCATCACCGTGGCCACCCCGGCCACCGCTGCCCGCCGAGCGCCGCGCCTCGACGGTGTCCGCCCCTTCGCCAACGTGCTCAGCCGAAGCCGGCTTTTGCCGGGGCGTCGGACGACGGACCCTTGGCCGGAGTCGGGTTCTCGGCGGGCCCCGACAAAGGGGCCTTGATCTTCCCGGACGGGTACGGGCAGCGCGTCTGCGCCGGGACACACACGGTCACGCTGGTCGGAAAATCGAAGCCGCCGGCCACGACCGTCGGCGCCGACGGTTGGCCTCCGCTGAACGTCACACGCATCACGCGTCCACCGTACGAAGCGGGGCCGCAGCCGGTGAGCGGCCCCGTACAGGTGATGTGGATGTCGACGAAGTACAGCGTCCCGTCCGGGGCGAAGGCCATGCCGAACGGGTTGTACTGATTCGGGCTCTTGCCAAGGTCGGCGACGGTCGTGCCGGGCACCGAGCCACGTCCCGACTCCGGCTGGCCGCTGTCGCTGACCCAGACGATCGACGGATCCCCGATGTAGCTGCTGACGGCGTAGCAACCGCACGTCGGGTCCTGAGCCACGCCGGCAGGGAACGGCACCTTGAAGAACGTCGACATCTGGACCTTGTCACGCGGGTAGACGCCGCCGGGACACTCGCTGGCACTGGTCGGCAAAGAGCTGTGCGCGAAGCGCAGCACGCTGGAAGTGCCGACGTTCGGCACCAGCAGGTCGCCGTTGGGCGCCAGCGCCATGGTGCCCGGCTGGGCCAGACCCCCGGTGCCGTCCGTGTGGTGCGGCCCCACGCCCCCCGCATCAGGGCCGTACACGATGCAGTACGTCGTGTAATTCGGGGCGAACCATTCGACGAGGCGACCGCTGCTCTCCGGCGGGTAGTCACCCTGGGCCGTGGCAATGTCGTTGGCGAAGACATTGTGCCGGCTGTCGACCGCGCACCCGGTGTAGGTCTGGTTGTTGTTGAAGACGCCGTTGGAACTCGGTGGAGAGTCGCTGCCGATGGACTGGCCGCGCATGGTGTACTTCCCGGGCACGTACAGCGTCTGGCCACTGAACGACCCGTTCGGCTCGTCGAGCTCCTCGCCGTCCGCCGGCTGCTTGTAGGGCTTCAAGCCGCCGAGGTTGTGCTGGCTGGGCAACGTGGGGTCGTAGCCGCCCACGAAACGGCCTCCGGGGAGGACGCACATCTGCCCGTTGAGGTCCCAGGCCGGCAGGAGCTGGCCCTGGGTGCCCTTGGGCATGGACAAGAAGTCGACTTCCTCGTTCTGGTCCCAGTAGACGAGATACCCCGGCTGCCCCTTCACCCCGCCGCTCACGGTGGGGACGCTGCTCCCCGGAGTGGACGCCGATGGCGCTGCGGAGGCCCCGGTGCCGGCGACCAGCGCCACCAGCGCGACGCCCGACGACAGCGCAGCCCCCAGCCGGACGATGCCGGCTCTGCTCTTCCCCATTGTCAACCCCCATTGCCACAATCTGCCGCCGTCGTGATAGTAGGCGAACGGACGCTTGAGTGGGCGGTTGGCGACAGCCCCCTCACCCGCCCCGCAAAGGTCCGTTCGGTCGTGTCGCACGTCGGCCCCGCGACGCCGGCGGACGGCGGGCAACACACCGGCCCCGAGGGTGCTCCAGGTGCCATCCGGCCAGGACACCGTGGAGCTGTTCCATTGTCCCAATCCCTTTTGAGGGTTGCCCTCGCCGGTACCATCACGGACATGGGTGGGACGTGAGCACGGCGCGCAACGGTCCCGTCGAGATCTTCTACGAGGAGTTCGGCGACCCCGAAGAGCCGACCCTTCTCCTCGTCAACGGTCTCGGGTCACAGTGCCTGAACTACGACGTGCAATGGTGCCGGCTCTTCTGTGACGAAGGATTCCATGTCGTCCGCTTCGACAACCGCGACGTGGGCCTCTCGACCAAGCTCGACGGCACCGACTACGCGCTCACGGACATGGCCGACGACGCCAGGGCGGTACTCGACGCCGTCGGGGCGGACACCGCACACGTGATGGGCTGCTCCATGGGGGGCATGATCGTGCAGCGGCTCGCGCTCGACCACACGGACCGGCTGCTCTCCTTGACGTCAGTCATGTCGCGGACCGGTGAGCCGGGCTACGGCGAGAGCTCGGAGGAGGCGCTGGCCTTTCTGCTCGCGCCGGCGGCGCCGTCCCGGGCGGCGTACATCGACCGTCAGGTGGCCGCTCTGCACGTCTACGGCTCGAAGGCCGAATGGCTCGACGACGATGCCATCAGGGCCCGCGCTGCGGCCGCCTACGACCGCTGCTTCTGCCCCGAAGGAGTCGGGCGCCAGATGAAGGCGATCATGCGCGACGGCTCTCGCGCAACCGAGCTGGCGGAACTCGATCTCCCCACCCTCGTCATCCACGGCAGCCGGGACACCCTCATCGACCCGAGCGGCGGACGCCAGACCGCGGAGGTCATTCCCGGCGCGCGCTACGTCGAGATCGACGGCATGGGTCATGACTACCCGCCGCCGGTCTGGAGGGAGTGGGTGGCGATCTGGTCAGAGTTCGCCCACGCCGCCGTGGCCGGACCCTGACAACAGGTGAGCCTGCTCGGCCCGCTCCGCGATCCGGTGTTTCCACAGCGACGCGTTGGCGGCAATGGCGGCGGTGAGCAATCGGCCCGCGAAGTACGTCCAGAGCAGGAGCGCCAGAGCGATCCCGATGGCCCCGTAGAGAGCCGATTTCCTCGTCACCACGTGCACGACGTAGGTGATGGTGAGAATCTGCAGAACGCCCACGCCCACGCCGACGACGAGCGCCCCGGGCAGGAGGGCCCACAAGGCGCAGTCGTCACGTGGAAGCAGCCACGAAGCAAGGAACCAGGCCCCGCCTGAAAGCAGGATCGTCAGGAAGAAAGCCACGATCCGCAGCCCGAGCGATTGCGAGCCGATGAAGGCGAACAGGTCGGCCATGCCGAAGAGCACGGTCACGAACCCCACCAGGATCAAGGGCGCCCAGGGCGTGGGCTTGCGCGTCGGTTGCACCCTCCAGATCAGCCGATGCACGACCCAGAGGACCCCGACGAGCGAGCGCGCCGTGAGAGCCAGAGCGAACCCGCCGACAACCAGCGCAATCAGCCGGTTGGCCAACGACGGGGTGCTGGTGCTGGAGACCGCGCTGGCGAACAACCCGCTGATGCCGGCCGACCGGGCGGCGTCTCCCGGGTCCTGCCCCACCGCAGTCGAGGCCAGCCCGAACCCCGTGACCATGACGAAGGCATAGGGAACCAGGAACATGAAGAGGCGGAACGCCACCGCCGCCGCCAGCACGCCTCCCCCGGACTGGGCGTCACGCTCAAGGGCCTCGAGCACGGTGGCGATCGACGCCGAGTCTTCGCGCCGGGCTTCGATTCCAGCCTTCGTGCGCTCCGCCCGCTCGCGCAGATGTGCCACGCGTACCCTGACGGACTCGTGGCCCGGCGGCGGTGCGGGAGGTCCGCTCGGTTCGGCTGCCTCCGGGAGATCGCGGCGATCCATGCCGCATTCTTCACCCAGCCGCGTCCCCGGGCGCGCAACTCCTAGGATCCCGCCGTGCGGATGATGGTGCGATGCTGCGTCGGTGCCGTCGTGGCGATGACGCTCCTGGTGGCGGCAACCCTTCCCACGGCCGCCAAAGCGCCCGCGGTGCAGCCGCTCGTCGGCGCCTACTACTACCTCTGGAACCCGGAGAATTTCGCCGGCGGGACGCTGCGGGCCCATCTCGTCCCTCCGCAGCTGCCCGCCGGCTCCCTCGTGAATTCCCAGAGCCCACGGACGGCGGCACGTGACATCGCCAACGCCCGCAAGGCGGGCATCAACTTCTTCGCCATCGACTGGTGGCCCGACGACCCCGGCTACTCGGGAGAGGACTACGCAGGCGCCGATGGAGCCATGCGGTCGTTTCTGAAGGCGCCGAACATCTCCCAGATGCGATTTGCGATGTTCTACGAGACCTGGAACCTGGGCTTCGATCCGGGGCGCGAGTCGACGCCGGTGACCTTCCAGATGGAGCTGCACTTCGACGCGGATATGGCTTCGTTTGCAAAAAACTACTTCCACAACAAGTCCTATCTGCGTATCGACGGCCGCCCCGTGGTCTTCTTGTACCTGACGCGTACCCTGACGGGCGATGTGGCCGGCATGATTCACGGGGCACGCACCGTGCTGACGCGGCTCGGCTACAACCCGTTCTTCATCGGAGACGAGGTCTACTGGCGCGTCACCCCGGAGAACCCCACTCCGGCCGGGCCGCTGCTCACCACCACGCCGCAGGTCAACCGTATTGAGCAGTTCGATGCCATTACGTCCTACATCCTCTACTACGGGGACCCCGATTGGCTGCTCGGCCCGACGAAGGATTTCACGGGCTATCCGGGCGCGACGAACATCGTCGCCGACGAGCGCCGTCTGCTGAACGAGTACAGCGCGGCGACCGATGGCCGGGTGCCGGTCGTCCCCGCTATCGCTTCGGGCTTCAACGATCGCGGCTTTCGACTCCCGACCAACCATCCGGCCCAACCTCGCCAATGGCTGCCCGGCGAGGGCCCCGCCTCGACCCTCGACCATCTCTTCCGGTGCGTCGCGATCCCGGAGGTCTCCCCCACCCTTCCCATGGTGATGGTGACGTCGTGGGACGACTGGAACGAGGACACAGGAATCGAACCGATCGGCGGCACCCCGACCGACGTCGATGACAGCCCGTCGGGCACGGCGTACACCCAGGGCTACACCTACGGCGGTGAGGGGAGGAAGGCGCTGGGGGCACTCCGGGCGGACGTCAACCTGCTGGACCGGCGCTTCGCGGCCGGGGCGGACGGGCGGGCGGGCGATGCCGCCCAGGCGAACTCATGTCGATGAGGTGGTCGGTCTCGCCGGTTGTGACGCTGGTCGGAGGCCGAGACGCCTCCCGGGGGCGTAGGGTGGGTGCGCGCGCTCATCTGGAGCCCCGAAGACCCTTCCCGGCTCCGCGCTCCGGCGGGTGTGCACCGAGGAGGACCAATGACCTCATCTGAGTGTTTGGACGTTGCCGCACTGCTCGACGAGCACCACGCGCCCGACACGAACGGGCGTATACCGGTCTGTCATACCTGCGGGGCGCGCACGGAGGGCCCCCAAGGGGGGCACCACATCCTCCAAGAGGATCGAGTGCACCGCTCGACAGAATGGCTCGACGCGCAGACGCGCATGCGCGCGATCGCCCGCTCGCAGACGCAGCGCGGGCACTAGGTCCGGGCGGGCCCCTCCGGGCCCGAAGTCCCCGGCATCAGGGGGACGAACGGTTCGGCCGCCACGCGCCGACGTCGGGGCATCGCCGGCCTACTGGTGGGGTACCAGAGTGATGGCGTCTTCCGGGCAGGCCGTGACGCAGAGGCCGCACTCGTGGCACTGGTCCGCACGCACCGTGTAGGCGGTCATCCGTCGGTGCGCCGTGGACCGGAGCTTGCCCAGCATCCCGAGGGCCGTGAAGTCATCGGGGTCCATCCGTCGCACCTCGAACACGTCGTAGGGGCAGATCCGCACGCAGTCCCGCTTTGCCTCGCAACGGCCATGGTCGATCACAGGTCTCGTCGGCATGTGCACAGACTACGGAGCGGGGCAGCCTCGACTCCGAATTCGTCCGGCGGCCGACGCCCGCGGCGCGGCCGACGTCTCAGGCCCCTTCGAGCGGAGCCCTCCAGCCGGGCGAACCGGTGCGGGCGCCGGCGGCCACCCGGAGCCCGATGTAGTTGCGCTGCGCCTCCACCGTGCCCGCTCCGAAGCACAGGCCCCGGATGTCGCGGTACGCCCGCTCCAGCGGGTACTCGCGCGAATAGCCGTAGCCGCCGTGGATCTGCATGGCCTCGTCGCACACGAACTTGGCCGCCAGATTTGCCGCGGTCTTGGCCATCGCGGTCTCAAGCGCCGGCGGCGTCCCGTGCGGACCGGCGAGGCGGACGGCCCGGGCCAACAGCATCCGGGCACCTTCCAACTGCACCGCCATGTCGGCCAGCTTCCACTGCAGGCCCTGGAGATCGGCCAACGGGCGTCCTCCGATGACACGCTCGTGCATGTACCGGACCGCGTGCTCGAGCGCCCCCTGGGCCGCCCCGATGCACATGGACGCGTTGCCGCAGCGTTCGTGGTTGAGGTGCGACAACAAGACCTTGAAGGCCGAGGTGTCCGTGGGATTGCCGGCGAGGAGGACGTCGTCGATCGTGATCTCGACGCCGTCGAAGGCGAGCTCGGCCTCCGTGGCGGCGTGGATCCCCATGCCCTTGTGGCGCCCCGTGATGGACACGCCCTCCCGGTCGGTCGGCACGATGACGGCACCGATGCCCTTGGCGCCCTCCCCTCCCGGCCAGCGGCACCACACCAGCACCCCCTGGGCCACGTCGCCGAGTGTCGAGTAGTTCTTGTAGGCGTTGAGGCGCCAGCGCCCGGGCCCGTCCTCGACCAGCGCCGCCCGCATGTTCTGCACGGCCGACCCGGCATCGGGCTCGGTGATGCCGATACTGATCAGGGCCTCCCCGTCCGCCGCTGCCGGCAGCCAGCGCTCCTTCATGGCCGGAGGGCCGAGATGCTCGATGCCCCGGGGCGGCCCGTTGAAGGTGAGCTGGCAGCAGATGGCCGAGGACACGTCGGCCCGGGCGATCTCCTCCAAGACGATGGCGGCCTCGACGTCGCCGAGGCCCATACCGCCCCATTGCTCGCCCACGGTGATCCGGAGCAGGTCGGCCGCGGCCAGCGCCTTGCGCACCTCGGGCGACACGGCGCCGGCCTCGTCGGCCTCATGGGCCCGGGGCGCCACCTCACGCTCCGCCACGTCGCGGGCCAGCTGGCGTAATGCGGCCTGGTCCTCGGTCTCGGCCAGGAGGTCGATGCCGGGGCTCCCCGGTCCCGGCTCGGTCGCGGCCATCAGCCGAGCTCGGTCCCGACGATGCCCACGAAACTGACGCCTTCGCCCGGCGCTCCCCCCAGGTTGTGCGTGAGCCCCAGCGTCCGCCCGGGACGGACCGTGGAGATCTGGCGGTCCGGTGGTGCCTCGCCCCGAAGTTGCAGCCAGCACTCGAAGAGCATGCGCAGCCCCGAGGCGCCGATGGGATGCCCGAAGGACTTGAGCCCGCCGTCGGGGTTGACCGGCAGCTCGCCGTCGCGGTCGAAGGTGCCCTCGAGCACCTCCTTCCACGCCGTGCCCCGTTCGGCGAACCCCAGGTCCTCCATCAGAACGAGTTCGGTCGGCGTGAAGCAGTCGTGCACCTCGGCCATGGCCAGCTGGGCCCGGGGGTCGGTGATCCCCGCCTGGGCGTAGGCGTCGGCCGCCGAGCGCACGACCTCCTCGAAGGTCGTGTAGTCGTAGGCGGGATCGATCGGGCCGGCGGCGGGACCCGCCACGAAGGCCAACGCCTTCACGAAGAGCGGGTTGTCGCAGTACTTGTGGGCGTCTTCGACCCGGCAGATGATGGCCGCCGCCGAACCGTCGCTCACGCCGCTGCAGTCGAAGACGCCGAGGTCGCCGGCCACCAGCGGCGCCTTCGTGATCGTCTCCATCGACACTTCCTTCTGGAACTGGGCCCGCGGGTTGTGGGCCCCGTTCTGGTGGTTCTTGAAGGCGATCCGGCTCATGACCTCCTTCATCTGGTCCTTGTCCACGCCGTACTTGTGGGCGTAGGAGGGGGCGAGGAAGGAGAACGCGGCAGGTGACGACAGGCCGGGATCGGTGCCGTCGCCCACGGCGCGGATGCCGGTCAGGCCCGAGTACCCGGTGTCCTTCAGCTTCTCGACGCCGATCGCCATGGCGGTGTCGTAGGCGCCCGAGGCGACCGCGTAGCAGGCGTTGCGGAAGGCCTCCGAACCCGTGGCGCAGTAGTTCTCGACGCGGGTGACGGGCTTGTAGTCGATCTTCAACGGGCGGGAGAGTGTCGTGCCGCAGACGCCCGAGGTCATGGTGCCCAGCCAGAAGGCGTCGATGTCGGCCAGCTCGAGGCCGGGAACCGAGGCGATGGCCTCGGTCGTGGCGTCGGTGAGGAGGTCGTCGACGCCCTTGTCCCACAGCTCGCCGAAACGGGTGCAGCCCATGCCGATGACGGCCACCTGGTCCCGAATGCCCTTGCTGCCCATCGGCTTACGCTCCTTGACTCTCGTCGCCGGCCCGGTCCAGGGCCGGGCGGGCCTTCCAGAAGTAATTGTGCACGCCCTGGGCCGTCCACACGCGCCGGAAGGTCATGGAGACGCGATCCCCGATGGCGAGCTCCGAGGCGACGACATCGGTCATTTCGCAGCGGTAGCGGCCGCCACCGTCGAAGTCGACGATCACGCCCACCACCGGCGGGGACAGGCTGAAGGCGAGGTGGTCGATGGTGAAGGTGGCCACGGTCCCGGGCACGTCGGCGAGACGCTCGGGCTGCATCTGGTCGATGGCGTGACACGACAGGCAGGCCCGGGTCGGGGGCATGTGCCGGAAGCCGCACACCAGGCAGCGGCTGCCGACGAAGGCGTACTTCCACTGCTCGGAGCGGTGCACGGTCGGGGCCCCGGGCCGTTCGGGGTCAGGGCGGCGCGGGGGCTCCCGGCGCATGTGGCCGCGCCAGGTCAAGAAGGTCGCATAGGGCAGGTCGTCGCGCCCGGCGGCCACCTGCTCCGCCACCGACGGCAAGCCGGCCGCGGCCCGGGCCGCCTGGGCCGCGGTCAACGCTCCGGTGGTGCGCAGCACCAGCGCGTCGGCCCCGTCGGCCAGCGAAAGCACGACGATCACCTGTCCAGGCTCTGCCCGCTCGAGCACGTCGCACAGCGCCACGGCGGCCTGGGCCGCACCCAGATTGCCCACCGACCCGGTGAGGTCGGGGGCCAGGGCGTCCTCGCGCACGCCGAGCCCCTTGGAGATCGCCTTGACCGCCCGCACGTGCAGGCCGGACACGATGGCGTGGTCGACGTCGCCCTCGGCCACACCGGCGTCCTTGAGCGCGGCCGCGAAGGCCTCGCGGGCCAGTGGCACGTAGAGCTCCTCGCCGAAGCGCTCCTCCCAGACGTGGGAGTCGTCCTCGCCCGGGACGCGCCAGCGGTCGAGGAATTCGTCGCTGGCCGCTCCCCGCCCGATCAATTCGGCCACTGCAGCGTCGGGCGCGCACACCAGCGCGGCGGCGCCGTCACCGCTGTCGCGCTCTTCGGCCGAGCCGGCCAGACCGGTGCGCAGGTCCGACACGACGGCCAGTGTGGCGCGGCCGCCACCCGAAGCCGCTCCCAGCGCCTGCAGCAGGGTGCCCACGGCCGAGCGCGACGACCCGGCGAAGTCGTAGGCGCCGCAGCCGCGTCCGAGGCCGAGCGCGGCGTGCACCGTCGTCGCACTCGTCTTGTCCAGGTACGGGGGGTCCGGCGTCGACAAGAAGAGGTCCTGGACGGCCCCCGCCCCGGGACCCACGGCCAGCGCCCGCCGGGCCGCCTCGACGCCCAGGGTGGTCGTGTCCTCGTCGTGGGAGGCCACGGCCCGGGTGCCCCGGCCGCCGCCGCTCCCCAACACGCCCTTGATGGCCGAACGCTGAAGGCGCCAAAAGGGCAGATACGTCCCCCAGGCTGCAATGCCGCTGCTCATGGACCGATCATCCCAGACATCGCCCGTACCTCACACATTCACCCGGAGCTCGGAAAGTTGGCGCAGCCGGCCGCACGCCGGGGTCTCCCGGCACCGATTGCTGACAGCCCCGTCAGCTTTCACTGTACAGGGAGGCCACCGCCCCGGATCGGAGCCGCATCGCTGCGGTCGGCCTCCCTACCCGGTGATCCCCACGATGGGCTGGTTGAGCACGATGGAGCCGGTGGAGCCGTAGAAGGTCGGGCCGTTGGTCGTCGGATAGGTGAACACGCCGCCGTCGGAGGCGCTCAGGTAGTAGCCGTTGGACACCGCGGTCATCCCCACGATCGGCTTGTTCAACTTGATCGAACCGGTGGACCCGTAGAAGGGCGGTCCCTTGGTGGTCGGATAGGTGAAGATGCCGCCGTCGGAGGCGACGAGGTAGTAGCCACCGGAGAGCGGCGCGGTCATGCCCACGACCGGCTTGTTGAGGGTCAGCGAGCCGGCCGAGCCTGCGAAGGTGGCGTCGCCGTAGGTGAAGACCCCGCCGTCGGAGGCGACGAGGTAGTAGCCCTTCCCGTCGGGGGTGGCCGCCATGCCGACGATCGGCTTGTTGAGCTTGAGGCTGCCCGTCGAGCCGTAGAACTGGGCGTCGCCGTAGCTGAAGATGCCGCCGTCGGTCGCCACCAGCCAGTAGCCCGCCCCGTCCGGGGTCAGGGCCATCCCGACGATGGGCGCGTTGAGCCGCAAGGAGCCGGTGGAGCCGTAGAACTGCGCACTGCCGAACGAGAAGATCCCGCCGTCGGAGGCGACGAGGTAATACCCGTCACCGCCGGGCATGACGGCCATGCCGACGACCGGCTTGTTGAGGGGCGTGCCGCCCATTGAGCCGAGGAAGGGTGCCCCGGGCCCGTAGCTGAAGACCCCGCCGTCCGAGGCGACGAAGCGGTATCCCGTGCGGGCGATGGGGGCGGCCATGGCGAACGCAGAGAAGCTCGACACCGCGGGCTCGTAGCTGCCCACCGCCACGCAGGACCAGTCCGTCAGGCACGATTCGGCGGCGAGCGTGGTCTGCACCGTGCCCTGGTTCGGCGTGTTCGGCACGATCGACCACGTGGTGCCGTTCCAGGTGAGTGCCAGGCTCGCCGGCGACGGCCCCGTGACGGCGGCGGCCGAACCCACCGCGCTGCAGGTCGTCGCACTGAAGCAGTCGACGCCCCTCAAGCCCTGATTCTCCATGGCGGAAGTGTCCGGCACGTTGGCCGTGATGGCCCACTGCGTGCCGTTCCAGCTCTCAATCAGGTTCTGGGAGGGCGGTCCCGCCAGGTTGGCCTGCCCGACCGCCTGGCAGAAGGAGACGCCCGCGCACGACACCGAGCTCAACCGGCTGCCGACAGCCGCCGTCGGCTCTGGTGTCGACAGGAGCGCCCAGGCCGTGCCGTTCCACAGCTCGCTGAAGGACGACCCCGCGGCGGACTGCGTGTCGCTGTCCCCGACCGCGAGGCACCAGCCGGCCGTGACACAGTCCATGCCCGACGCGCTCGGCACGGGGGTGCTCGTGGTGGTCGTCGGGGTCGCCGCGGTCGTCGCCGTGAGGGTCGTGCCGTTCCACTGGTTCCCGAAGATGGAGTTCGTGCCCCCGACGGAGGCCGTGCCCAGGACTTCGCACGTCGTGGCTGAGACGCACGAGACCGACGAGAGGGACGCCGACGTGCTGGCAGCCGGGGCGGCGGCGGTCACGAACGACCACGCCGTGCCGTTCCACGTCTCGGCGACGGCCGGCCCGGTGCCCGAGCCCCCCACGGCAAGACAGAAGGCGGTGCCGACACAGGAGACGGAGTTCAGGGCGTCATCGGTGGTGGCCGGCGCGTTCACGCTCGGCACCACGTTCCACGACGTGCCGTTCCACTGCTCAATGAGGGTCCCCCCGCCGGCACCGGTGTTCTCCGAGCCCACCGCCACGCAGAAGGTGGAGGTCGTGCAGGACACGCCAGCCAACACGTTCGAGCCCGACCCTGCGGCGGCGTCGCCGTTCGTCCAGTTCGTGGCGGCCACGGTGGGCGGGCTGGTGATGGTGCTGGCCCCGACGGGGGCCGGCGCCGCCAGGGGCCCCGCGCAGAGCGCCATCAGCGTGCCGGCTGCGGCAACAAGGAACATGCGGAACGCAGGCATAACCGCCCCCTCGTCTTCTGTGGCTTGCTCGCCGACCAGAGTAGGCCGGCGCGACGGTGCCGTCGAGTGCCCTTCAGGCAACCGCTGTGACGACGAGCTCCCAGCTGTCGAGCTCGAGCGGGCCCCCGCCACCGGCCCGAAATTCCACGTCGTGGAATCCGGCCGCTTCGAGCCAGACCACCCATTCGGGAGGCGTGGGCAGCCGGACGAAGTAGGAGGCACGGCGGGCCGGTTCGCCCGCCCGGTGTACCGTGCGCTCTATCACCATCCGCCCGCGGATGGGGTCGAAGGTCGAGAGCTCGACCATGGTGTCGTCGCCGCGCTGGACGACCACCGCATCGGGCGCGGGAGTGAAGTGACGCACCCCGCCGTCGTGGTGCATGGTGTCGATCGCCACCTTCCCTCCTTCTCGGAGGACGCGGCGAAACTCGCGCAGGACGCGATGGCAGTCCGCGTCGTCGTAGTAGCCGAACGAGTTCAGCCAGCAGACCACCGCGTCGAACGGCCCGTCGACCGGGAGGGAGCGGATGTCGCCCTCGAGGTAGGTGACGGTGTCCGGTCTGACATGGGGATCGGCACGCGCCCGCTCGAGGTAGGCCGGCGTCAGGTCGACACCCGTCACTTCCATGCCGGCCGCAGCGAGCCGCCGCGCAATGCGACCATGGCCGCAGGGCGCATCGAGAATGCGTGCGCCCGCCGGCAGGTCCAGCAGGCCCAGGATCTCGGCCGTGTCGGCATCCGAGTGTGCGTCGTCGATCGACTCCTCGTAGAAGTAGAGGTAGTCGTCCCCGAAGGTTCCCACCATGTCGAACGTCATGCGCCATCATCGCCGCCGCTAGGGTCGGCGCGCATGCCCGGCCCCGAGGACATCTCCTTCGATGCCGCCTCGGCGATCGAAGCGACGAGTGACGACGATCTCTTCGTGGCCACCGTCCACCACCTGTGGTCGGTGGGCGACAAACCCAACGGCGGCTATCTCCTGGCGCTCCTCGGACGGGCCGCGCGCGTGTCGCCGCTCGCCGTTCGGGTGCCCCGGAATGGGAGGTCGTGTCCGCCTCCATCACCTATCTCCGGCCACCCGCCCTCGCCCCGGCCACCGTCCGCACCACGCTGCTGCGCCGCGGGCGGACCGCCGCCCACGTGCGCGCCGTGCTCGCCCAGGGCGGCGATGACCTGGTGGACGCGGTGCTCGTCCTGGGCGACCTCCCGGACGAGCCCGCCGTGCGCTACGACGGCACTCCCGCCTTCTCGGCCCGGGACCCCGACGACTGCATCCGCCTCACGCCACAGATCCCGACGGTGTCTACGTCGGGATTCTCGACGTGCTCGACCAACGGCTCGATCCGGCCACGGTTCCGTTCGCGGCGGCTCCCCCGTCGGCCGGAACCCCCGCCGAGCTGCGGGGCTGGACGCGGTTCGCCGACGGGCGGGAGCCCGATCCGCTTTCGCTGCTGTTCTTCATTGACGCCATCCCGCCGGCCACGCTGATGATCGGCTCCACCGGCTGGGTCCCGACGCTGCAGATGTCGGCCTACGTCCGGGCCCGTCCGGCGCCCGGTTGGCTCGGGGTCCGCATGACGGCCGGCCTGGTCGCCGACGGGATGGTCGACGAGACCTGCGTGCTGTGGGACAGCCGGGGTCACATGGTGGCGCAGTCCACCCAGCTGGCCCGTCTGCGCTTTCCCGACGAGCCCGGCTGAGCGCGCCTCTGGGGTCGCGGCGCGTCGCGTCGTCAGGCGGCCTTCTCGGCCTCGTCCTCGTCGGCATCCTCGTCGTCGTCGGCGTCGTAGCAATCCCACGAGCAGTAGCCCTCGGCCCGCGGCGACACCGGGTGGAACCGGCAACGCGGGCACAGCTCTGTCGTCATGATGGCGCTCTCTCTCGATGTGTCGATCGTGTGCATGGTCGTTCCCTCCCGATTTCCTCCCGGCGTCCGAACGCAAAAGAGCCGCTTCCCTGGTGGGAAGCGGCTCCTCGACGTCAGGACTGGTTGAAGTCCTCTACGGCGTCGGGGCCACCTCCCCCAGGCTCAGCTTGGGGATCCCGCAAATCTGTACTTCGGACATGGCAAGGCGCGACTGACCCAGGGAGTTGCCCTCCCGCCGGCAGCGGTAAAGCCGGCCGTGCGTCGCGTTCTGCTCGGTCATGATCTGCTCAGTATACGAGTGGGTGTGACAACGCCTGGACCACGGGACGAGAAATCCGGCAGAGTTCATCGGCGCGTCACACATGCTCAGGCCGAGCTCGAGGCGAGCCGGGCGCGGAACTCGGGCTTGACCACCTTGCCTGTGGGATTCCGGGGCAACTCGTCGATGAAGATGAACTGGCGCGGCACCTTGTAGTCGGCCAGGTGCTCGAGGCCGAAGGCGCGCAGCTCCTCGGTGTCGGCCCGGGCCCCCGGATGCAGGACCACGAAGGCCACGACGTCCTCGCCGAGCACGGGGTGCGGTGCCCCCACCACGGCGACCTCCTTGACGGCGTCGTGCTGCACCAGCGCGTGCTCGACGTCGGTGGCGTGGACGTTGTTGCCCCCGCGGATGATGACGTCCTTGGAGCGGCCCACGATGTAGAGGTAGCCGTCCGGATCGAGCTTGCCGAGGTCGCCGGTGACCAGCCAGCCGTCCCGCCACATCTCGGCTGTCGCCTCGGGGTCCTCGAAGTACTCGCGCTGGCGCCCCGGCATCTGCAGGCGCACTTCGCCCACCTCGTCGGCCGGC
The DNA here is from genome assembly GCA_963744045.1 of uncultured Acidimicrobiaceae bacterium. Classification (GTDB taxonomy): domain Bacteria; phylum Actinomycetota; class Acidimicrobiia; order Acidimicrobiales; family RAAP-2; genus Bog-473. Next base: position 719 of record CAVUSB010000007.1, on the reverse strand, counting down.
AGCGGCTGGTCGTGCTCGTCGACGATGCGCACGACGGCAGGCGGGGCGATCTGGCCCACCGACCCCGGGCGCTTCACCGCCTCCCCCTTGGGCATGACGCAGTAGGCCGACCCGGCCTCGGTCATGCCGTAATTGTTCGACACCAGCGCGTCGGGCATCTTCTCCTGCAGCCGCTCGACCACGTAGGGCGCGAGCGGCGCGCTGCCCACCGAGCACATCTGCACCGACGACAGGTCGGCGTCGGCGAAGCGCGGGTTGTCGATGAGCAGGTGTGCCATGGTGGGCACGAGGAAGACGGCCATGGGGCGCTCGTCCTCGACCACGCGCAGCCAACGTTCGGCGTCGAAGCGGGGCTGGTAGATCACCTGCAGGCCGAGCTTCATGGGCGTGTAGACGAGGGCGATGCCGGCGAAGGTGAAGAGCGGGCTGGCGTGCAACCAGCCGGCGCCGGTCCAGTTGGGCTCGACCGCTCCGATCATGGAGCCGTTCGAGTGGCGCACGGCCACGCCCTTGGGCCGGCCGGTCGTCCCCGAGGTGTAGAGGATGTCGGCCAGGTCATCGGACTGGCGCGGGGCCTGGAAGGTCGTGCGGTCGCCGGCGGTGGCCTCGCCCCAGGAGAGCACCGGGACGTCGGGCGGCGGCGTCCCGGCCTCCGTGCCCGCGTCGATCAGGGTCAGGAGGCGGCTCGCCCCGGCCTCACCGTCGCTCTGCAGCAGCTC
>CAVUSB010000006.1:0-233343 GCA_963744045.1 uncultured Acidimicrobiaceae bacterium | reverse complement strand
CGCGGTACTTGGCGCCGGCCACCATGGAACCCAGATCGAGCGAGATCACGCGCTTGCCCTTCAGGCCCTCGGGCACGTCGCCCTCGATGATGCGGTTGGCCAGTCCCTCGACGATCGCGGTTTTGCCGACGCCGGGCTCGCCGATGAGGACGGGGTTGTTCTTCGTGCGGCGCGACAGCACCTGAATCACCCGGCGGATTTCCTCGTCCCGGCCGATGACCGGGTCGAGCTTGCCCTCGCGGGCCGCCTCTGTGAGGTCACGCCCGTACTTGGCCAGGGCCCGGTAGGTCTGCTCGGGGTCCGGCGTCGAGACGCGGTGGTTCCCCCGCACCGTACGCAGCGCGCCCAGGAGGGCATCGCTGGTCACGCCGATCTGGTCGGCCAGCGCCAGGACGAGATGCTCCACCGACACGTAGTCGTCGCCGAGGTCGCGGCGGTTCTGGTCGGCCGCCTCCAGCACCTCGCGCGCCTCACGCGACAGCCCGGGCTCCGAGCCGCCTTCGGCACGCGGCAGTCGCGCCAGCTGCTCGTGCACCTTGCCGGCCAGCACGTCGGGGTCGATCCCGACCTGGGTCAGCAACGGACGCGTCATGGTCTCCTGCTGTTGCAGCAGCGCGTCGAGCAGGTGCGCGGGCGTCAGCTCGGGATGATTCGACGAGGCGGCGTGCCCCGTCGCCGCGCTGAACGCGGCCTTCGTGTTGTTCGTCCATCGTTCGGGGTCTATCGGCAACGGCTCGCCTTTCTCATGTCGCGCGTCGTGGTGTGCACATTCGTCGTGTGCGTCTTTCCGTCCGTCTGGTCCGGCGGTTCCCTAGGCCCCGCCCGTGCCCGTCCGCCGGTACGGCACAGGGTTCTGGCGCAGCGGCACGAGATCTCGCCTGTAGTGCCGGTGCGTGGCCGCCACGGCATCGAGCGCCTGCGCCCGTACCTGGACCAGCTCCTCGCGCAAGCGGGACAACTCGGACTCGAGCTGCAAAACCCGGCGCACGCCCTCGAGGTTCAGCCCCGTCGACGTCAGTTCCTGAATGTGACGCAGGCGCTCGAGGTCGTGGTCCGAGAAGCGCCGGCTGCCACCGCTGGTCCGCGACGGATCGAGCAGTCCCTTCCGCTCGTAGATACGTAGCGTCTGCGGATGCATCCCGGTCAGCTCGGCCGCCACCGAGATCACGTAGACCGCCTGGGTGTTGTCGCGGTCGGCCATCAGTGCATCACCCCACTTCGGATACTCTCGATGCTCACTCCGCTCATCCCTCCACTGCGATGCGCGGTGCCGGTTCGGTCACCGCCGCCAGCGACTCCACCGCCGCCTTCTGCTCGTCGGTCAGCTCCGTCGGCACGACCACTTCGACCTTGACCAGGAGGTCGCCCGCCTTCTTGGCGTTGCGCCCCGACCCGGACGGCACCCCGCGGCCACGCACACGCAGGACCTTGCCCGACGACGTGCCGGCCGGGACCTTGAGCGTGACCTTGCCGTCAAGCGTCGGCACCGTCATGGTCGTCCCCAGAGCCGCCTCCGGAAAGGTGATGGGCACCGTGATGGTCAGGTTGCGGCCACTGCGGCCGAAGACGTCGTGATGCGCCACGTGGACGACCACGTAGAGATCCCCCGCCGGCGCCATGCCCTGTCCGGGCGCGCCCCGGCCCTTGACCCTGATGCGCTGGCCGCCCTCGACACCCGCCGGGATGCGGACCTTGACCGAGCGCACCTTGTGCTCCTGTCCCGTCCCGTGGCACACGGGGCAGGGTGTGTCGAACAGCGTGCCCCGGCCCATGCAGTCCGGGCAGACCGTGCTGAGGGAGAACAGTCCCTGGTTGTCGTTGAGGCTCCCCGTACCCCCGCAGCGAGGGCAGGTGTGCGTCGACGTGCCCGGGGCAGCACCGCTGCCGCGACAGTTCGAGCAGCGCACCTCCTGGGGCACGTTGACCGACGTCGTGACACCGTGCACCGCGTCCTGGAACGACAGATGGAGCTGTGCCTCCATGTCGGCCCCGCGTTGCGGGCCGCGCTGGGTCGTGCGCGTCCGGCCGGCGCCACCACCGAAGAGACCCCCGAAGAGGTCACCCAGGTCGCCCATGTCCTCCATGCGGAACGTGCCCCCCCCGCCGCCGGGGACGCCACCGAAGCCTCCGACCGGCCCGCGGGCGCGGACCTCGTCGTACTCCTTGCGCTTCTCGGCGTCGCCGATCACGTCGTAGGCGGCGCTGATCTCCTTGAAGCGCTCCTCGGTGCCGGGGTTGGTGTCAGGGTGGTTCTCCTTTGCCAACTTCCGGTAGGCGCGTGTGATCTCCTTGTCCGACGCAGTCGGGACGACGCCGAGCACCTTGTAGTAGTCCTTCTCGAACCATTCACGCTGTGCGGCCATGGGTCAGCTCACCCCCGCACGCGGACCATGGCCGGACGCAGCACCTGCCCCTTCCAGCGGTAGCCGGAGCGCAGCACCTCCTCCACCATGGTCTCGCCACCAGGGCCGCCCTCGCCGTCGGCGTGCGCGACCGCGTCGTGCACCGAAGGATCGAAAGGGACCTCGGGCTGGTCGACCCGCTCGAGGCCTTCCTTCGACAAGATGTCCATCAGCATCGCCCGCGAGGCGTGCAGCGCCTTGGCGCCTTCGCCCACGTCGAGGGAGTCCTTCAAGTGGTTCTCAGCCAGGTCGAGCGCGTCGAGCACGGGGAGCAGCTTGTCCACCAGGTGCTGCGAGGCCCGCGCCGCCTGCTCCTCCTGCTGGCGGGTGATCCGCTTGCGGTAGTTCTCGAAGTCGGCCTGGGTGCGCTGGAGCGCGAGCAGGTACTCGTCCCGCTCGCGCGCCAGCACTTCCCGCGGGTCGGCCTCTTCGGCCAACCCAGCCTCCTCGGTCGCAGGTGCCTCCGAGCCGTTCGCCTCTGCCGGTGCGGCCTCGCCGTCAGTGGAGACAGGCTCCTCCTCGGGCACAGCCTGATCGCCGAAGCTCATTGCTCATCGACGATCTCGGCGTCGACGACATCGTCGTCCGACGCACTCTCGCTGGAGCCGTCGCCACCGGGTGCACCGTCGCCACCGAACCCGGCGTCACCACCGGCCGCAGCCGAGGCGGACGCCTGCTCGTAGAGGCGCTGGCTGAAGCTCTGGGAAACCCCGACCAGCTTCTCCGTGGAGTCCTTGATGGCCTCCACATTGGTGCCGGCCAGCGCGTCCTTCACGCTCTGCAGGGCGGTCTCGACGTCCTCCTTCTCGGAACCCTCGAACTTCTCGCCCTGGTCCTTGAGCAGCTTCTCGGTCTGGTACACCAACGTGTCCGCAGAGTTGCGCACCTCGGCCTCTTCGCGCCGGTTCTTGTCGTCCTCGGCGTGTGCCTCGGCGTCGCGCACCATGCGCTCGATGTCGTCCTTGGCCAGCGAGGACTGTCCGGTGATCGTCATCGACTGCGCCTTGCCCGTGGCCTTGTCCTGGGCCGACACGTGGACGATCCCGTTGGCGTCGATGTCGAACGTGACCTCGATCTGCGGGATCCCCCGAGGGGCCGGCGGCAGGTCCACCAGCTGGAACTTGCCGAGTGTCTTGTTGTACATCGCCATCTCGCGCTCACCTTGGAGCACGTGGATCTCGACGGAAGGCTGGTTGTCCTCGGCCGTCGTGAAGATCTCCGACCGCTTGGTCGGGATGGTGGTGTTCCGCTCAATGAGGCGGTGCATGACCTGCCCCTTGGTCTCGATGCCCAGCGACAGCGGCGTGACGTCGAGCAGCAGGACGTCCTTCACCTCGCCCTTGAGGACGCCGGCCTGGACGGCGGCGCCGATGGCCACGACCTCGTCGGGGTTGACGCCCTTGTGGGGCTCCTTGCCCGTCAGGTTCTGCACGAGATCCTGGACCGCCGGAATGCGCGTCGACCCGCCGACCATGACGACGTGGTCGATGTCGGAGGTCTTCAGGTTGGCGTCCTTGATGGCAGCGTCGAACGGCCCGCGCAGGTCATCGACCAGGTCGGCGGTGAGCTCGTTGAACTTCGCCCGCGTCAGCTTCAGGTCGAGGTGCTTGGGACCCTCTGAGGTGGCCGTGATGAACGGCAGGTTGATCTGGGTGTCCTGTACGGACGACAGCTCGATCTTGGCCTTCTCCGCAGCCTCCTTGAGGCGCTGCATGGCCATCTTGTCCTGAGACAGGTCCACACCCTCGGTGTTCTTGAATTCGGTCACGAGCCACTCAATGACCTTGTCGTCCCAGTCGTCCCCACCGAGCTTGGTATTGCCCGACGTGGACTTGACCTCGAAGACGCCCTCGCCGATGTCGAGGACGGAGACGTCGAACGTCCCTCCGCCGAGGTCGAAGACGAGGACGGTCTGGTCGGCGCCCTCCTTGTCGAGGCCGTAGGCCAGTGCAGCGGCAGTCGGCTCGTTGATGATGCGGAGCACCTCGAGACCGGCAATCGACCCGGCCTCCTTGGTCGCCGTCCGCTGTGCGTCGTCGAAGTACGCCGGCACGGTGATGACGGCCTGGGTCACGGTGTCACCGAGATACGACTCGGCGTCCCTCTTGAGCTTGCCCAGAATACGGGCCGAGATCTCCTGCGCCGTGTACGGCTTGCCGTCGATGTCGACGGTCCAACCCGTGCCCATGTGGCGCTTGACCGATCGGATGGTCCGGTCGGGGTTGGTGATGGCCTGGCGCTTCGCCACCTCACCGACGAGCACCTCACCTGTCTTGGAGAAGCCGACGACAGACGGGGTGGTCCTGCCACCCTCGGCGTTCGGGATCACGACGGGCTCGCCCGCCTCCAACACGCTGACCACCGAGTTCGTGGTTCCCAGGTCGATTCCTACGGCCTTGGCCATATCTGCAGTTCCTTCCGCTCGTCGCTTCTTCTGCCGGTTCCGTCCGGCGCCTCTGTGCCCTGTCGGCACATTCAGTCGTTGTTGCTGTTCACCAGTGTAGCAAAGTTGAGTCCCAGTTTGTCAAGATTCTTGAGGCGAGCACACCAAGCTCAACTCCACACGGCTTTTCGTACGGAAGTCCAGTTCAGGGCCTGTTCGGACCGGATGTCCGTTCTGCCTGGCGGGCCCACGAGCCTCTCCCTCCGCGAGGGTGGGTGGGTTCGACACCACCCGTCGACAGCAGTCGGCGGGCTCTCCGTCCCATTTGGGGCCTTACTTCCCCGGCCGTGGCAAATCACAATGGTGTAGTCATGACGACCGAACCCATCCGGGAGGGCGTGACCTCTGCCGGCGCCGCGGAAAAGGGCGACGCTGGAAGAGGCCGCTTCCTCGTGTGGGTCCTGGGCAGTGTTCTGTGCGTGATCGGCACCGTCACGAGCGTCCCCGATGCCGTCCGGCACCAGTACGGCATCGGCCCCTATCTGCTCGCGGCGGGCTTCCTCTTCCTCTTCGTAGCGGCCCTCGACAGATGGCGATTCGAGCGCATCAGGGCACGCAGGGCCACCCGGACGATCAGGCGACTGGGGGCGCGGGTCGAGCTGCTCGAGGACAACCGGCGACACCTCGAGAACGACCGGGATCGGTGGAGCAGGATGCAAGCCGAGGAGGCTTCGATCAACCGGCGCCTGGCCGCAGGCTTCCAACCCGGCCAGAGATCGCGCGTGTCAGGAGGTTCGGCGAGCGTGGCCACGGCCGGCCGCCCGATACCCCCGACCGCCACACCAGGGGACTCCTCCCCTCCGACCAGCTCGTCACGGGTCCAGGGGCCGAGACCACGGCACCAAGTGCGCCGGCCGGCCGAGAACCAGCCGGCGCTGTTCGACCAGGACGACGACCGCTGGTCCCCGGCGCCGAGGTGACGGCGAGGCTCCCGCTGCTCTGAACTGGAGGTTTCCGTCCTTCCACACGGCCCCCCTACGCTGGTGACGTGCTCGATCTGGTCCTGATCCGCCACGGACAGTCGACGTGGAACGCCAAGAATCTCTTCACCGGCTGGGTCGACGTCGATCTGACCCCCGCCGGCGAGGCCGAGGCCCGCGCCGGGGGCGAGCTCCTGGCGGCGGTCGACGATCTCGACCTGCGCATTCTCCACACCTCCGTCCTGACCAGGGCCATCCGGACCGCCGAGATCGCCCTGGCCGCCGCCGGGCGCAGCTGGCTCCCGGTCCGCCGCGACTGGCGCCTCAATGAACGCCACTACGGGGACCTGCAGGGCAAGAACAAGGCGGCCATCAAGCAGGAGTTCGGCGCCGAACAACTGCAGCTCTGGCGTCGCAGCTACGACACCCCGCCCCCGCCGCTCGCGCCGGGCAATCCCTTCGACGTGGCCGACGATCCCCGCTACCGGGACCTCAGACCAGGCGAAGTCCCACGCACCGAGTGCCTGAAGGACGTGGTGGCCCGGACCGTGCCCTATTGGGAGTCGGCCGTGCTGCCCGATCTGCGGGCCGCTGCCGCCCGCGGGGGTGCCGTGCTGGTGGCGGCCCACGGCAATTCGATCCGGGCCCTGCGCAAGCACCTGGAAGGGATCGCGAACGACGCCATCACCGAGCTCGAGGTGCCGACCGGCATCCCCTTCCGCATGCTGCTCACCGACGACCTCGAGGTGCACTCGGGCGCCTATCTGGGCGACCCCGAAGCCGCCGCGGCCGCAGCCGCGGCCGTCGCCCGTCAGGCCGACCAACCCGCCGTCTGACCCTCCGACTCCCCATCCCCTCGAGCCCGAGGACTAGGCAGCGGGCAAATTAAGTGATATCTATTAGATATCACTTAATGTCGGAGGAAGCACCATGAGCATTGCCGAGTCACCGATCACGGCCACGCCAGTCGGGCATCAGGGTGCCCGGGTCGACATCACCGAGCGCCCCGTCGTGGCGGTCAACGGCTGGTACGGGGTCCTCGCCCTGGCCGTGTGCGTCGGCGGGATGATCCTCGCCGGCCTGAACTCGTCCACGTGGCTCTGGCTGCCGATTTTGGTCTTCGTCCTGATCATCACCTCGCTGGTCATCGTGCCGCCGGGGCAGACCTCGGTCGTGCAGTTCTTCGGCCGCTACATCGGCACGGCACGCCGTTCGGGGTTCTGGTGGGTGGCGCCGCTGACTGTGCGGCGCCGTGTCAGCATCCGCGTCCGCAATTTCGAGACCGGCCACCTCAAGGTCAACGATGCGGACGGCAACCCCGTCGAGATCGCCGCCATCGTCGTCTGGCAGGTCGCCGATACGGCCAAGTCCACCTACGCCGTGGACAACTTCGTGGACTTCATTTCGGTCCAGGCCGAGTCCGCCCTGCGCCACGTGGCGGTGAGCCACCCCTACGACGACACCACTGGGGCCGGGACCTCGCTGCGCGGCTCCACCGACGTCGTCGCCGGCGAGCTGGCGCGCGAGGTCGCCGACCGGGTCTCCATCGCCGGCCTCGAGATCGTCGAGGTGCGGATCTCCCACCTCGCGTACGCCCAGGAGATCGCGCAGGCCATGCTGCGGCGCCAGCAGGCCAACGCCGTGGTGGCCGCTCGCTCGCGGATCGTCGAAGGAGCGGTCGGCATGGTCGAGATGGCGTTGAGCCGCCTCAACGAAGGCGGCGTCGTCTCTCTCGACGAGGAGCGCACCGCCAGCATGGTGAGCAACCTCATGGTGGTCCTGTGCGGGGACCAGCCGCCGTCGCCGGTCGTGAACACGGGTTCGCTCTATACGTGAGCGGCTCCCTACGTGAGTGAACGGCGACAGGTCCTGCTCCGTATCGATCCGGCCGTGCACGATGCATTGATGCGGTGGGCCAACGACGATCTGCGCAGCGTCAACGCCCAGATCGAGATGCTCCTGCGCCGCGCGCTCAGCGAAGCCGGGCGCATGCCCAAACAGGCGGCCCCGCTGCCCAAGCGGGGGCGGCCGCCGGCGGCGACACCGGGCTGAACCGCCGTCGAGGAGCACGCTGGAACGTGCCCCCGGACAGCGGCAGGCCGGGGCACCTCGCCGCGCCCCGGCCTGACCGACTGTCTACAGGACTGCTGCGTCTTACAACGCGTCAGGCCCGCGTTCTCCGGTGCGTACACGCACCACGGCTTCGACAGGGATCACCCACACCTTGCCGTCGCCGATCTTGCCCGTGGAGGCCGAGGAGACGATGGCGTCAACCACCTCGTCGACCTGGCCGTCGTCGACCAGCACCTCGATGCGGAGCTTGGGGACGAAGTCCACCTCGTACTCCGCACCGCGGTACACCTCGGTGTGACCCCGCTGGCGTCCGAAGCCCTGCGCCTCGGTCAAGGTCATCCCCTGCACACCGAGGTTCTTCAGAGTCTCCTTGACGTCATCGAGCTTGAACGGCTTGAGGACTGCCACGATCAGCTTCATTTGTCGATCTCCTTTCGTCCTGTGTGATCGGGCCTAGGACCCGCCGCCGGTATCTGCGCCGGGGACCGGATAATCCTCTGCGGCCGCCGCTGCGCCGCTCCCTCCCTTGTCCAGACCGGCCATGGCGAAGGCACCGTCGCTGCGACTGGCGAGCGTCTCCTCCGGGAAGGCCTCTTCGCCGTGGATGGCGAGGTCGCCGACTTCGAGGATCTCGTCCTTGTAGCGGGCGCCGCGCAGGACCAAGCCGATGAGCTTCATCAGGATGAAGGTCACGAGAGCCGACCAGAGAATGACCCAGATGGCCGCTCGGAACTGTTCCCACAGCTGATGCGCCGACCCGGTGTACATCAGGCCGTTGACACCGAAGGGCACGCAGGTCCCCTTCGCCGTCAGGTACTGCGCCTGCGTCGTGGCGACGACCTGCCCGGCCGCATCGAGATGGCCGCAGCCGTACTCAATCATGTTGGGGTCCCCGAAGATGCCGAGCAGCAGACCGCCCGTCAATCCGGCGATCCCGTGGGTGTAGATGACACCCAGGGCGTCGTCGACCTTCGAGAACGGCCGGACCTTGGAGAGGAAGTTCCAGGCGATCCACACGACGACCGTGGCGATGACCCCGACGTAGATGGCGCCGAGGCCGTTGACCCAGCCGGCGCACGGCGTGATCCCGACCAAGCCGCAGATCATGCCGTTCACGCCACCCAGGAAGGTCGGCTTCTTCTCCTTGGAGAGCCAGGCATCGAGGGCGATCCAGACCAGGACACCGGTGGCCGTGGCCAGGTTGGTGTTCACCACCGCCGCTGCCGCGCTCGCCCCGGCGTAGTAGGGGTCGCCACCGTTGAACCCGTTCCAGCCGAGCCACAGGATGCCGGCGCCGACGGCCGCCATCACCAGGTTGTTGGGCAAGGCATGTTGCCGATCTCGTAGGAGTCTCGGTCCGAGACACCAGGCCGCAACGAAGCCGGACACTCCGGCCGACATGTGGATGACGTATCCACCCGAGAAGTCGAGCGCACCTTCTTGGGCGAAGTAGCCGCCGCCCCAGAGCAGGAAGGCGTCCACCGAGTAGACGCAGGTCGACCACAGCGGGACCAGCAGGCACCAGGCGCTGAACTTGATCCGGCCGAGGACGCTTCCCATGAACAGCAGAGGGGTGATGGCCGCGAACACGAACTGGAAGTAGGCCAGTGACGAGGTCGGGAAGTGGAACGGGATGATCGTGTTGGCCGCCGAGCTCGCTTGCGCTTGCTCACCGAACGCGCTCGTGATCGGTCCCGGTTTCCCGAGGAAGTTCTCGAAGAAGTGCGTCAGTGTCGCGGTCGTTCCCGCGTTCTGCGTCTGCGTCACCACCCCGTTGACGAGATGGACACCGCCGCCGATGGACGTGTCACCGAAGCCGAGCTTGTACTCCCACAGGAACCAGGCCACCATCACCAGAGAGAATCCGGCAAACATCATGGCGAGGACGTTCACGGCCCACTTCTTGGGCACGAGTGATGCGTAGAGCACTGCCAGGCCGGGGAGGCTCATCAGGCCGACGAAGGTGGCGGCTGTTATCTGCCACGTGTTGTCAGCTGGATTGAGCCAACTGGGATACGGAACGTACGAAGCCGCTCCTATCAGATGGATCACTCAAGCTCTCCTAACTGTCATCCGCCCCGGCATCCCGCTCTGCGGCCAGAGCGTGACTAAACACCGGGTACGGCTAATGCCATTTCGGACGGTTCACCCCGCCGGAGACACAATGCAGGTAAGGAGTTTCCGCATGATCACGCGTGTGTTTCGGGCTTGTTAATCCATCCCGAAACGCAATCTCCAGGGTTTAGATCGGCCTGCGTGTTGCCGAAAGCGCGCGGCGGGCGAACCGGCGCACCCCACTACGCTCTCCCGATGGCCATGACGACCACCGACCCTCCAGTGCCCGGAAGCGGCGATACCGACGACCAGACAGGTCGCACTGCCGAGGGCCACGGGACCGACGAGCGGGTCGGGCAGCTCCGCGGGGCCGGCGTCCAGGTGAACGGCCGCCGCGTGGCCCAGGTGGGGCTCGGGGTCGTGCTGGCGACGTTGGCCATTTTGGCGATCGTCTTCACCGTGGTCGGCGTGCACACCAACCAGCAGAACGACCGCCTCCACAACGACGGGGTACCGGTCAGTTTCACGGTGACGGGCTGCCTGGGTCTCCTCGGTGGCAGTGGGAGCAACGCCGCGGGGTACTCGTGCCAGGGCACGTACACCCTCGACGGCGCGCGCTACCACGAGCAGCTGCCGGGCAACTCGTTCCACCGCCCCGGGTCGACCGTCGCCGCCATCGCCGTCCCGGGCGACCCCGCCCTGGTGTCACCGGCCTCCGTCGTCGCCACCGAACACTCCTCGGCGGGCGTCTTCGTGCTACCGGCCATTCTGCTCGTCGCGCTGCTGGTCCTCGCGGCGCTCTTAGTAGTGCTGCGGCGGCGGCGGCGTCAGCACGCCCACGACGCCCACACTCCACCCGCTCACTGACGGGAGGCGCTCACGCTGCGGCGGTCAGGAAGGCGGCGTGTAGCGCTTGTTGCGACGGGGGGGCGTGGGGGCGGGGCTCGCAGTGCCCTTCGGCTTCGGTCGCGGCGCAGAGGGGCCGGCTGCCTCGGCTCGCTTGAGCTCCTGCTGCAGGCGGTAGGCGCGCACCAGATACCAGGCGCCGGCCAGCAAGAAGGGTGCGGCGAACCCGAAATAGGTGGCGTGGAGCTGGAAGATCGCCAGGCCGTAGAGGGCCAGCGTGATCCCCTGGAACAGGCGCTTGCGCAGCCACGAGGTGATCAGGACCAGGACGGCGAGACCGAGAAGGACGAAGGTGAGCTTGTCGTAGACGGAGGTGCTCTGGTTGTGGGTCTTGGCGTAGTTGACCGACGCGTCGCTGATGAGCAGGCCAATGAAGGCAGCCAGCGGGGCCGCCACCAGCCCGATCGCCCGCTCCTTGTCGTTGGACCGGGCGATATCCGCCTCGATCTCGTCGACGGGCCGGATCTCCTGGACCGCCTTCTCCTTCGGATCGTCGTCCGGGCGCACCATGGAGTACCTCAGGCGCTCCCAGAACGTCATTTTGGGCGCGCTGTCACCCCCGGAATCACCGGCGCCTGGAATCGAGGGCATCGGGAAAGGCTACAACTCCCCAGGAGTTGCCCACTTCGGGCTGCCGGCCCGGCCGCGGCGGCGCAGGGCCCCGGCGGCGAGGCGCGGCACGCCGGAAAGGCCCCAAAAGACACGGGGGCGGCCGGCCCGCCCAGGTCACTATCGTGCTCGTGGGGGCGCTGACGCCCCGCTGATCGTGAGGTACAGCAGATGAAGCTCGTGGTAGCGGTCGTGAAGCCGTTCAAGATCGACGACGTCAAGAACGTGTTGAAGAACATGGGCGTGGCCGGCATGACCCTGACCGAAGCTCAGGGTTTCGGACGCCAACGGGGGCACACCGAGAACTACCGGGGGGCCGAGTACCAGGTCGACTTCGTGCCCAAGCTCCGGCTCGAGGTCCTCGTGGAGGACGACCGCGCCGAGGCCGTGGTCGACGCCATCGTCACCTCCGCCGTGACCGGCAAAATCGGCGACGGCAAGGTCTGGGTCGTGCCGGCCGAGACCGTGGTGCGCGTCCGTACCGGCGAACGCGGGGCGGACGCCGTCTGAGCCCTCCCCCCGGGGCAGACAAACGAGCACGTGGGAGGGGTCAGGGGTACTGTTTGCGCCATGAGCAGCGACAAATTCGACCTGTCCAAGATCTGGCTGTTCTCGACCTCCTCGGCCAAGGACCTGCGCACGATAAAGCGCGCGCTCGAAGAGGTGACGGTGCCGCCCGGTCGGATGTTGTGCGAGCAGGGCACCATCGGGCGCGAGTTCTTCCTCATCGTCAAGGGGGAGGCCGCAGTGCGGCGCAACAACCGCAAGGTGGCAACGCTCGGACCGGGCCAGTACTTCGGCGAGATGGCCCTGCTCGACCGACGGCCGCGCTCGGCCACGGTCACCTCGGAAACCGACATGACGCTGCTCGTGCTCGGCCAGCGTCAGTTCAACGGTGTGCTCGACGCGGTGCCGGCGCTCTCGCGCAAGATGCTGGCCGCCACGGCCACCCGTCTCCGCGAGGCCGACGAGAAAGCCATGGCCGCCATATAGGAGCCCAACGGGCGCTTGGCCGCACATCGCCCGTGTCAACCCTGTGAGCTGGGATTTCTCTCGAAGTATCCGCGCCTCGGTCAACGGGCGCTGCGAAACTTCCTGTGTCCACTTCCCTCGCCTGGACACAGGAGGTCACAGCCATGAATCTGGAGCCCAGAAAGCTCGCCGCGGAGTTCCTCGGGACCCTGATCCTTGTCGTTGTCGCCGTCGGCGTTGCCACTGAGACATTCGGCTTCAAGCTGTTCGGTCTGAGCTACGCCGCCGGAGTGGCCGCCACCGCGCTGGCCTTCGGCCTCGTGCTCGTCGCTCTCGTCTATGCCATCGGGCCGATCTCGGGCTGTCACGTCAACCCGGCGGTCACGCTCGGCTTCATCGCGACGGGCCGGATGAAGCTGGCCGAAGGCGTTGCCTACATTGTGGCCCAGGTGATCGGCGGCATCGCGGGGGCCTACCTCCTCTACTGGATGTTCACGACGTCCCCGCTCTACAGGAAGTCGATCCAGGGACTGGGCACCGACGGGTACGGCAAGGAGTCGCATCTGTTCGTGAGCCAGGGTGGCGCCTTCCTCATTGAGGTCGTGCTGACGGCCATCTTCGTGATGATCGTGTTGTTCGCCACGCACAAGGCCGCCATTCAAGGTGCTGCCGGCGTGGCCATCGGTTTCGGCCTGGTGATCGTCCACCTCATCGGCATTCCGCTCACTGGCACGTCGGTGAACCCGGCCCGGAGCCTCGGGCCCGCCCTGGTCGTGGGAGGGACGGCACTCAGCCAGGTCTGGCTCTTCCTGATCGCCCCGCTGGTGGGAGCGATTGTGGCGGCCGTGATCCATCTCGTCGTCGCCGACCGTTCCAAGGACGAAATCGTGGTGGAGCCCTTCAAGTCGGAGCCCGCCCCGGCGTAGCCCGCTCCACGTGCCGCTACGGTCGGCCCCATGGAACTGAACGAGGCACTGGCATTCGCACGGGAGCGCAAACAGGGCGTCCTGGCCACCATCCGCGCCAATGGGCGGCCGCAACTGTCCAACATCGCATACGTCCCCGACGAGGGCGACACCTTCCTGATCTCCATCACCGACGACAGAGCCAAGACGGCCAACCTCAGGCGCGACCCCCGCGCCTCGCTCTACGTCCTGGGTGACAATTTCTACCAATACGTGGTCATTGAGGCGGACGCTGAGCTCTCACCGGTGGCGGCCGACCCGCACGACGCCACCGTCGAGGCGCTGATCCGCTACTACGAGGCGGCGTCGGGCGCGCACCCGGACTGGAACGAATACCGTGCTGCGATGATCGCCGACAGGCGGCTCGCCCTCACACTGCGACCCGAGCGCGCCTACGGCATCCTCGGCTCGAGCTAGACGTCGGATCCCCAGCCGAGCGTTCCCGGCTACGGGCAGGTCGTGCCGACGCGCTTGGCCTGCGCCCTGATGCCGGCCTGCACGGGCGAGGCCGCCGCCTTCGCTGACGTCACGAGGGCTTCGTAGGCGCCAGAACCGAAAGCGCAGTCGCCTGCCGACCAGTACGCGTTGGCCGACCCACCCGCGCCGCCCGTCACGGTGACACCCTTCGCTCCGGGGACACCGGCCACGCTGAACACCTTCGCCCCCGTCTGGCCCGACTTGGCCACCTGCAGGAACAGCGCCGCCCCCGCTTGGGCCCCTGCCGGATTGCTGAACTCAATGACCAGGGACAAGCCCTTGTTGCTGCCCGAGCCCATGGTGTTCTCCTCCACGGCCTTGACGAAACCGGCCTTTCGCAGCGTGCTGACGAAGCTCTTGCTCTCGCTCTCGGTGAGCGACCCGCTCGCGATCAACCCCGACGGCGTGGCGATGGGGGTCGGGTGCCCGCTGACGGTGAAGCCCGGTTCCTCGTGTGACTCGAGCAGGAACGGCGCCAGCGATGAGGTGGTGGCTGCTCCGACGGGGTCTCCGAAGAGGCCCGGCAGGCCCAACCCACCCAGTACCAGCGTGCCGCACACGGCGGAGACGAGCCACCGCGCCGCTGGGCAGGCCTGCTCCGCCTCGGTGCGGGTCAGATCCCCCGTCAACTAGATGCTGCCGGCTGGCCGGTGGCGGCAGCCTGGCCCAGCGACTCCTCCACCAGCTGGGACAGATCGAGCACGCGCACGTCGTCCTGCTTGTCGTGGGCGCGCACGGCGTCGTCGAGCATGATCATGCAGTAGGGGCAGGCCGTCGAGACGACGTCAGCACCGGTACCGAGCGCCTCGTCGGTGCGCTCCATGTTGATCCGCTTCCCGATGTTCTCTTCGAGCCACATGCGGGCGCCGCCGGCCCCGCAGCAGAAGCCCCGCTCCTTGCAGCGGCGCATCTCGACCTGCTCGACCCCGGGGATGGCGCTCAACACCGTGCGCGGCTCCTCGATGATCCGGTTGTGCCGCCCCAGATAGCAGGGATCGTGGTAGGTGACCTTGCCCGAGTAGCCCGAACCCGGTGTGAGCTTGCCGGATCGCACGAGGTGCTCGAGCAGCTCGGCGTGGTGGATGACCTCGTAGTTGCCTCCGAGGGCGGGGTACTCGTTCTTGATGGTGTTGAAGCAGTGCGGGCAGCTGGCGATGATCTTCTTGGCGCCCGCCTCGTCGAGGGTGGCGATGTTCATCTTCGTCTGCTCCTGGTACAGGTACTCGTTGCCGAGACGTCGCACCGGGTCGCCGGTGCAGGACTCCTTTGGACCGAGGATGCCGAACGTGACCCCGGCCCGGTGCAGCATGCGCGCCGTGGCCTGCACACCCTTGCGGGCGCGCTCGTCGAGGGCACCGGCGCACCCGACCCAGTAGAGGTATTCAATGTCGTCGGGGATGGTTCCGGTGATCACGGGTACCTCGAAGTCGAGGCTCTCGATCCACTCGGTGCGCTTGTTCTGGCCGAGCCCCCAGGGATCGCCCTGGTTCTCGACGTTGCGCAGCATGAGCCCGGCCTCGGACGGGAACTCGGACTCCATGAGCACCTGGTAGCGGCGCATGTCGATGATGGCGTCGATGTGTTCGATGTCCACGGGGCACTCGTTCACGCAGGCGCCGCAGGTGGTGCAGGCCCACAGGACGTCAGGATCGATGACGTTCGGTACCAGCGCGGTCTGCTCGCCCTCGCCGGTCAGGAGCGGGGTGGCCGAGGCGAACATGTTGTCGCGCAGGCCCATAATCAGGAGTTTCGGCGAGAGCGGCTTGTCCGTCGTCCAGGCCGGGCAGGCCGACTGGCAGCGTCCGCACTCGGTACAGGTGGAGAAGTCGAGCATCTGCTTCCAGGTGAAGTGGCCGATCTCGCCCACACCGAACACGGTGTCTTCGTCCACGTTCTCCATGTCCATGTCGGGTGTGCTGTAAAGGCCGCCGAGCGCCCGGGGGCGGCGCGAGAAGGCGATGTTGATCGGGGCAAAGAAGATGTGCAGGTGCTTGGAATAGGAGACGAAGACGATGAACCCCGAAATGATGGCGATGTTGAGGAGCAAGAAGACGGTCACCAGCACCGAGTTGGTACCGGCGCCCAGCGGGGCCAGGACTTTGGCCACGGTGTGCGACGCGAAGGCGCCCCAGCCGTACGGGAACTGGGTCGGGTCGGTGTTGACCTGAGCCCCGCGGTAGAGGAGCAGGGTGATCATCACCCCGGCGATCATGAGGAGGGTGATCCAGGCCGCATCGAGGTGCGAACCGAAGAAGCGTGACTTGCGCTCGAGGCGGCTCGGGGCGTTCTTCAGGCGGATGACGGAGAACGTGATGAGGGCAAGCAGAACCGCCACCGTGAAGAAGTCCTCGATGAAGCCCACCCAGTTCCAGGTCCCGATCCCGGGGATGTGAAAGTACTTGTCGAAGAGGTCCCCATAGGCCTCGATGATCGTGAGCAGCAGGATGGTGAAGCCCCACATGGTGAAAAAGTGGGCCAGGCCGGGAACCGTCCACTGGAGGAGCTTGCGCTGGCCGGCCACTTCGACCGTCTCCGCCTCCACTTTGCGCGTAATGGGCCCCCGTGCTCGGTTGGGGTCCTTCTTCCCGGACCGGATGAGCCTGGACAGCCAATGGAACCGGCGGCCGGCGATGCCGAAGCCGATGACTGTGACGAGAAGACCAATGATGATTCTGACGGGCACGAATGCTCCTCGCCTATCTCAGATCGTCCAACGGGAACGGTGACGGAGTGCGAGCGCCACCTGGGATTTCGATGCGGCCCAGAGAATAGTGGGGCCACCGCATCAGGGGTATTTGGGAGCCAGCCGGCTTGGCCCCCCTCTTGGCGATGCTTGCCGGGTCTACGGGGTGCGCTCGTGCAAAACCGTGGCCAGGCACGTAGGGCGGAGCCCCCATGGGTGCTTCTGCATGTGCTCGTCCGCTGGCGGTTCGCATTTGCCCAGCGTGTAGATTTGCCAGGTTCTCGCGGGCGTAGTTCAGAGGCAGAACATCAGCTTCCCAAGCTGAGAACGCGGGTTCGATTCCCGTCGCCCGCTCTCTGAGGCCTTGGCCCCATTCAGTGGACCACTCTTTAGGACAAAGTTGCCGGGTGGATGTGGGTCGAGTGTAGGTCTTCGAATTCCTTCGGGCTCAGGTAATTCAGGGCACTGTGGCGCCGGATGGGGTGGTAGAAATTCTCGATCCAATCGGCAATGTCTTCGATGAGCATGGCGACGCGCCAACCCGCGTAGGGCGGCCGACACCAATGTGGTGCTGCCCTCCACGGTGCCGCAAGGTGACCCGGCCGGCTTGTCGACCCGATCGGGGCGCAGCCGTCGTTCTCCCACCTTGACGAACGACGGCGAAGGCGTGGCCTTCTCTTTGGCGTACACCGATGCAGGGATCCTCCGCCCGATGGTGCGGTGGGGGCGTACTTCGTTGTCGTAGCTGACAAAGCGGTGGAGCTGGCGCTGGCGTCGCTTGGGGCCCGCGAGTCTTGGGCGGTCAGGAACTTCTTCATGCTCTGGAGGAAGGGCTCGACCTTCCCACCTCAATGCAACTCTGCTCGAGCGGGTTAGTCCCCCGTCGATCTGCGCGTCGTTCGGCACGGCGACGGCGGCGACGCATTACCCGTGGACCGGCAACACCGCCCGGGCGGCCGACCGGACGATCTGACCGTCACTGACCCAGCCAATGCTGCCCGGTCAGCAGGTAGCCGCCGCCGTCTGGGGTGGCCACCATGCCGAAGAACCGGTCCGCACCTGATTGGCCGCCGCGAGATCCGTAGAACGGGGCGCCGAAGGAGAAGATCGCGCCGTCGGCCGCCACCTCCCAGTAGCCGTTCCCGCTCGGGGTCGCCGCCATGCCCACGATCGGTTGGTTGAGCGGGGTCCCCCCCATGGAGCCGTGGAAGGCCGCATCGCCGAAGGAGAAGATCCCGCCGTCGGCCGCCACCTCCCAGTAGCCGTTCCCGCTCGGGGTCGCCGCCATGCCCACGATCGGTTGGTTGAGCGGGGTCCCCCCCATGGAGCCGTGGAAGGCCGCATCGCCGAAGGAGAAGATCCCGCCGTCGGCCGCCACCTCCCAGTAGCCGTTCCCGCTCGGGGTCGCCGCCATGCCCACGATCGGTTGGTTGAGCGGGGTCCCCCCCATGGAGCCGTGGAAGGCCGCATCGCCGAAGGAGAAGATCCCGCCGTCGGCCGCCACCTCCCAGTAGCCGTTCCCGCTCGGGGTCGCCGCCATGCCCACGATCGGTTGGTTGAGCGGGGTCCCCCCCATGGAGCCGTGGAAGGCCGCATCGCCGAAGGAGAAGATCCCGCCGTCGGCCGCCACCTCCCAGTAGCCACCCGCACGATTGGCCGCGGCGCCGACCAGCGGAAGGTCGGAGGTCACGGGCGGTCCGGGGACGGGTGCGTTACCGAAGCCATAGGTGGCCGTGACCTCCGGTCCGGGGGCGGGCACACCCCCGCAGATGGACACGAAGGAGTATCCCTCCCCCCTGAGCTGGGTGATGATCTGCGGAAGCGCGGCCACTGTCTGGGAGCGGTCGCCGCCGGCGTCGTGCATGTCGACCACGGCGCCCGGGAACGCGGCACCGACCACCCGGCTCACGATCACCTGCACCCCGGGCTGTGTCCAGTCCCTTGGGTCGACGGAGTAGCTCATGGTCGTAAGGCCGCGTAGGGCGATCTGGTTCAGCACAGTCGCATTCCACGCGTCGTAGGGAGGACGCACGCACTGGGGCGTCGTGCCCGTCACGGCCTGGATCTCGGACTGGGTCATGTCGATCTGCGCAGCCACCCCGGACGCCGGAAGCGTCGTCAGGTCCGGATGACTCCAGGTGTGGCTCTCCACCGGATAGCCGGCGGCGGCCACCATCTTGGCGTACTGGGGATAACGGGCCACCTCGTCGCCGATCTCGAAGAAACTGGCGGGCACGCGATATTGCTGGAGAACCGACAGCACAGCCGGCGTGTACGGACCCGGACCGTCGTCAAAGGTGAGGGCGATCACTTTCTTTCCTGCCGTTACCGCGCCGCCAGGAGCCTGCGAGGTGTAGAAGGCGGGTTGGGCACTCGCCGCGGCCGCGGCACCGGGGATGCCCGTCGCGAAGCCCACCAGCGGCAAGGACGACAGGAGTGCGGCACCGATGAGTATGCGCCCGATCTTCATGCTTGCATACCCCGTTCCCTGCCATCGCCGTACCGCCGAACTCCAGCCTGCCACAGCGAGCCGAGCGCCGTATGACAGGGAGAGCGGCGGGCCAGAAGCCCTCATGTACCACGCCGCCCAAGGGCTCAGAAACCCGCGAGCTCCTCGTCGTTGGCATGCCGTTCGGCGAGAACCACCCCAAGCACGACCCGCCCGTCCGGCCGGATTCAACGCCGGGCGCGCCACCGCTGTCGCCGATGCCCGACTACCAGGACCCGCCCAAAGCGTCGATACCCGGCGGGGCGTCGCGGATGGACTTCGTCAAGGTGTACATCGGCCGTGCTGTGGGGCGTCGCACCGATGGAGGCGCCCTCCCGTGCACGACCAGCGACGGCCTGGCATGCTGCCTGCCTGCCGGCCGGTCGCATCGGCGATGACCGGGACTGAGGGTTCCAGTGATGAAATCTGCGGTTTCGATGTCGCGCGGGAACTTGACGAAGGGCGGCCGCGCGCTTTTGGGCGGCCTGCTCGCGGCCTCTTCGTTGGTTGCGATGTCGACCACTTCCGGCGAGGCGACGGCCTCCACGCCACATGTGGGCAGCACTTGTGTTCAGGCAGCGGCGTTCCCCTACGGCAGCACGGTCGCGGGCATCGCTGAGACGCGTGGCGGTGGCGGCTATTGGATCGTCGCCGGTGACGGCTACGTCGCGGCCTGCGGTGATGCTCCCTTCCTGGGTCAGCAAACCACTCTGAATGCCCCGATCGTCGGCATTGCTGCAACGCCAGACGGAGGTGGCTATTACCTCGTCGGCTCCGACGGCGGCGTCTTCACCTTCGGCGACGCTGAGTTCCAAGGCTCGCCGAGCGGCATCCAGCTGAACACACCCGTGATCGGCATGGCGGTCGACCCGACAACCGGGGGCTATTGGTTGGTGGCGACCGATGGAGGGATCTTCGCCTACAACGCACCCTTCCTCGGATCCACCGGCTCGATGACCCTTAACAGGCCGGTCACCGGCATGACAGCGGCCAGCGACGGAACTGGGTACTGGTTGGTGGCCACCGACGGCGGGGTCTTCGCCTACGGGGTTCCTTTCCTCGGATCGACCGGGTCGATCCCACTCAACAGGCCCGTCGTCGGCATGACCTCCGACGCAGAGTCTCGTGGCTACTGGCTCGTGGCCTCCGACGGCGGGATCTTCTCCTACCGCGCTCCTTTCTACGGGTCGACCGGCGGCATGGTCCTGAACGGACCGATCGCCGGCATGGCGGCCGCCACGGGTGGTAGCGGATACCGCTTCATCGGCACCGACGGTGGAGTGTTCACCTACGGGTCTTTGGGCTTCTACGGGACACCGGTGTTCGCCCCGCCGCCCCAGGCGCAGGTCACCGCGGTCGGGGACTCGATCATGGTCGACTATCAGGACCCTTTGAAGATTGACATTCCCGGTGTCACCGTCGATGCCGTGGTGGGTCGCCAGTGGAGCACCGGCGAATCCATTCTGCAGGGAATCAGGGACAGAGGGCAGCTCGGGAGCAAGGTGATCGTCGGGCTCGGCACAAACGGGCCGATCACCGACGCCGACTTCGACACCATGATGTCGATACTTGGTAGCGCGTCGCGGGTGGTCTTCGTCAGCGTGCACGTCGACCGCTCATGGCAGGACGCCAACAACGCAGTCCTCGCCAACGGTGCCATCCGTTACCCCAAAGTCGTGATCGCGAACTGGGCGACCCTGGCCTCCCAAAACCCCAAATGGTTCGGAGTTGATGGCACGCACATGGCGGTCGACGGGCCCGGAGCCGTTGCGCTGGCCTCGTTGGTCGCCACGACGCTCTCGGAGAGCTAATCCCGGCCCTGATTGCGTGGCGGCGAGAGGGAACAACTCTGGCACCGGTACCGGCACGACACTTTCCTGGCCCGGCTCCGGTACACGGGCGACACTGGCTCCGGTGGGTAGACGACACCGATGTGACGCTGCGGTGGAAACTGCACCAGGTCGCTGATCCACTGGTTTGTACTTCCGAAACCGGGGGTAGGTCAGACCACAAGTCTGGCGACCTGGGCCCGTTCTGCGTTGTAGAGCTCGGGGGGACGGGGGTGACGATGTTACGAATTCGGTTCTTTCGAGTGATGCTGGCGGCATCGATCATGGCGGTGGGGATCGGAGCGGCGGCTCTGATGCCCTCCGCACCGTCGGAAGGCGCCGTGAGGGCCGCTGCGAGCACGGGTCCGCAGTGCACGTTCAACGGAAGCTCCACGCCACTGCTGACCGGAGTGTCAGCGGGCAGCAAGATAGCCGTCAGCTGTACGGGTCTGCCGGCGCTGCACCCCTACCTGTTGGTGGGTACGAGCCTGGTGTTGCCCCTCGATCCGGCGGCCGCCCCACTGTTCTCCGGTCAGGTGGCATCGCTTGCCGGACTCTTGTCGCTACTGGCCGCACTGAAGGAAATCGACCTCGCGTCAGCTGCTGCAGTTACCTCGAGCGCCTCCGGGGCCTTGACCACGAGCTGGACGGTGCCGACCTTCCAGGCGCTCGACCCGAATGCCTCGTGTCCCCCAACGCAAGAAGAATTCAATTCGGGCCTGCTCGGATGTGCGTTGGCGATGATCGACCTCAGCAGCTTCACGCCGGTGGGCGCGGGAAGCGCGCTCTACGAGTACGCGGGGTTCCCGTTCTTCCCCCCGAATCCGACTGTCGCGCTCTCCGCGACGACGGCCACTCCAGGACAGTCCGTGTCGATCACCGACGCGCTCGGAGCCACCACCTACTGGTGGCTGTCGACTCTGAACGTCCTGCAGGGTGCGCTCGGGGGGAGTGCCGGTTCAGCGGGAGTCACAGTCACGGTCGTTGATTCGAAGGGCCGATCGGTACCTGCGGTGTCCAACGCGCAGGCGGTGCCGGCGTCGTACAGCAACGGGGTCTTCACCCCACCGGCTCTATCGGGGAGCTTCTCCGTTCCGTCCACGGTGACCGGTCCGGTGACGGTCCACGTGACATTGACGGCGTCTCTCGACGGGATACCTCTCACCAACACAGCGACGGCACCTCTCTTCGTGAACAACCCCCCCACCACGGCTGTGGTTCTGCCCTCGAACGGTGCGTCCGTTGCAGGAACCAGTTATCTGGACGCTGTAGCTTCCGACTACGGCACTCTGACGAAAGTCGAGTTCCACCTGACCGGAGGGTCCTTGGACAAAGCCCTCATCGCCACCGCAAGTCCGACCATGTACGGCTGGCTCGCTCCATGGAATACGACCGCGGTACCCAACGGAACGTACGTGTTGCAGAGCGAGGCCTACGACGCGGCCGGACTCAGCGCTTACAGCAGTGGCGTCACCGTGACGGTGGACAACCCTCCACCGACCACAACCATTTTGGTTCCATCAGGCGGCTCGACGGTCAAGGGCGATGCGGTGGCGCTCGATGCGAGTGCGTCTTCGGGCGTGAGCAAGGTCAGCTACGAGCTCACCGGGGGATCATTGACGGACTCCGTCATCGCCAGTGCTGCCCCGACCGAGTACGGGTGGTTGGCCGAGTGGAACTCGCAAAGCGTCCCAGACGGCACCTACACCTTGCAGAGTGTGGCCTCCTATGCAGGAGGGGTCTCTGGCCCGAGTCCGGGCATCACTATCACGGTGGCGAACTGACCGACCTCGGAGCGGCCCATCGTGGGTCACCCGAGCCCGTGTCGCACGGTGGTCCCCCGAGCTGCCTCGTCGCCGTTGTGCGGCGTCTGTCGTCTCTTTGTCACACTCCACTGAGGGTCGTGCGTCGCCAGGCGCCGTGCGTGGTTGGGCGGCGGAACACCAATCGGTCGTTTACCTGGGCAGGTGGATTCACTACACTCGCCCAAATAGTCGCTCGGCATCCGGCCGGGGGGTTTCCATGTCTCGTCCCCCTGGGGATGGAGGAGGAATGCAAATGAAGAGGGGTCGACGTCTGCCGCGTCTGTTCGGCGCAGCAGGTCTTTCGCTCGGAGCGCTCAGCGCCGCGGGCATCACGACATCGTCCTTGTTGCTGACGGCGACTCCGGCCGCCGCTGCGAGCTGCACGACGGTGTCCTCCATCGGCATGACCGCCGCGGTGGTCGCCACAAACGGGGAGACCATCGACAGCACCACACCGGGCAACATCGACGCCACGGGCTGCGACATCGGTATCTATGTCGGCCCCGGCATCGACGGCGTCACCATCGGTGGCACCTCCGCCTCTGACGGGGTGACGATCAGCGGCGCCAACGACACCGGCATCTTCGCCGAGGACAACAGCACCCTCACGGTCGAGAACGACACGATTCAAGGCAACGGCGTTGCCCCCGGGTCGGGGATCATTTCCTACGGCGGCGTCGTCCTGGCTGGCGAGACCGATGCCGCGGCCAGTGCCAACACCGTCACCAACAACGGTGGCGGGGGCTTCTTCGTCAACGACAACGGCCCGGTCGACCCCGGAACCGCGACGCCAGGCACCGGAGCGTTGACCCCGGCGACCGACAACACGGTCAGTGGCAACACGATTTCGGGCAACTACGGGAACTGCGGCATTGTCTACGCCACGCACAACTCGGGCGGCTCCATCACCGGTGGCGGCATCGCGGACAACACCATCACCGGCCACGTGGGCGTCTTCCACTCGACCGGCCCAGACGTCGGCGGCATCGTCGTCGCCACGGCGTCGGCCGGCGCGACGCTCTCGAACGTGCCGGTGACCGGCAACACCGTGAGCGCCTCGTTCGAAGGCGGGATCATCGTCCACAGCCACGCCCCGCACGATGTCGTGACCGGCGTCTCCATCACGGGGAACACCGTCGGGCCGAACAACAACTGGGGCAACACCAACGGCCCGCCGACCACCGCGGGAATCATCCTTGGCGTCGACCAGCTCCCGCCGGCCCTGGCAGCGACCATCACGAACACCACCGTCGCCCAGAACACGATCTCAGGGCAGTTCTACGGGATCTGGATCAGCGGGGTGACGGGTGTCACGACGACGCCTGCCAACACGATCAGCGTGCTGACTGGCGGCACAGCCATTTACACCACGCCGGTGCCCGGGACCGGCTACTGGCAGGTGGCCTCCGACGGGGGCATCTTCAACTACGGCAGCGCCGGCTTCTACGGATCGGCCGGGAGCCTCAAGCTCAACCAGCCGATCGTCGGGATGGCCGCCACGCAGGACCAGGGCGGCTACTGGCTGGTCGCCTCCGACGGTGGCATCTTCAGCTACGGCGACGCCAACTTCTACGGCTCGACGGGCAGCCTGCACCTGAACAAGCCGATCGTCGGCATGGCGGCGACCCCCTACGTGCCGGGCGCTGGTGGCGCGCCGGCTAAGCCGGCCGGCCTCGGCTACTGGCTCGTGGCTTCCGACGGCGGCATCTTCAGCTACGGGGACGCCACCTTCTACGGCTCGACGGGCAGCCTGAAGCTGAACCAGCCGATCGTCGGGATGGCCGCCACGCCCGACGGCAAGGGCTACTGGCTGGTCGCCAGCGACGGAGGCATCTTCAGCTACGGCGACGCCACCTTCTACGGCTCGACGGGCAGCCTGAAGCTGAACCAGCCGATCGTCGGGATGGCCGCCACGCCCGACGGCAAGGGCTACTGGCTGGTCGCCAGCGACGGAGGCATCTTCAGCTACGGGGACGCCGCCTTCCAGGGATCGGCCGGCAGCCTGAAGCTGAACAAGCCGATTGTCGGCATGCAGGCCACGCCGGACGGCAAGGGCTACTGGCTCACCGCGTCCGACGGCGGCGTCTTCTCCTACGGCGATGCCACCTTCTACGGGTCGGCCGGCAACCTCAAGCTGAACAAGCCGGTCGTCGGCGCTTCGGCCGTCGGCATCACGACGTCGGGCTAGCCGCTCGACGAGTCCTCCGGGACTCGAGAGCACATGGTGTGGCACGCCGGCCGGGGCCTCTTGCCCCGGCCGGCGTGCTGTTCGGCGGCGATACGTGGTACCGGCGGCGCCTTGACCGAGTGAAATACTTCCGAAGTGGACCATTGGGGTGCGGCTCTCTATGGCGAGCCCTGTCGCGAGTGTGGGTTTACGTGGTCCGCCGGACTCAATGCCACGGTCTCGCTGATGCGGGCTGTTCCAGACTCCATCGACGACCTGGTCAAGGGCGCGACGGGAAAGGAGTCATTACCCGACCTCGGCTGGAATGTCTCCGCCTACATCGCGCACATGACCGACAACACGCGGATCTGGTCCGAGCGGCTCATAGCCGTGGCACGCGGCGCCGACGCCCATGTGGTTCCCTACGACCCCGACCTCTTGGCGGAGTCGAGGCGGTACAACGAAGTGGCCCTACCGGGTGTCAAGTGGTCGCTCCGCATCGCGGTTGACACTTGGTTGGACGCGGTCGCAGAAGCGACCCCCGCCGGAGTCGTGATGCTGCACTCAGAACGAGGTGCGATGGAACTGTTCGACGTCGTGGCCTCGAACGCGCACGATGCTCTCCACCACCGCTGGGACCTGACGCGGATCCTCCAGCAGCGCTAGAGAATCCGCCTCACGTCATCCTTCCTATGCCGTTCCCTCCATCCAGGCGGCGAACTGCTCCCAGGTCGCCGCACGCGGATGGGACTTGAAGGGCATCCAGTCGATGCCGCCTCGACTGATCTGGACCTTCCCCAATAGCTCGCCGTCCGAGCGCACCTCGAATTCGACATCCACGTTCTTTACGGTGATCGGATGGGAGAGGTTCATCGTCACGTCGTGAGTGGCCATGACGAGGAGCCTAAAAGCCTTCGAGTCGTCCTGCCGCTGGGCTCTCGGCCGGCATTTCTCCGGGTTACTTCTGGCGTGGTTTCGTGGCAGGCTCGGCGTGCCGTGCAACGTTTTCGTTCCTGGGACCACACCGAACTGGCATTCCAGATGATCGGCTCCGGACCACCGCTGGTCTGCGTCCCCGGTGGTCCAGGCCAAGCCGTCGAGTATCTCGGCGAGTTGGGCGGCCTCAGCGATCGCCGGACGTTGATCTTGCTCGACAATCGTGGCACGGGCGCCTCAGGGGCACCGCGGGACCCCGCCACGTACCGAGTCGACCGGCTCGTCGAGGACATCGAGGCGTTACGCCGCCATGTCGAACTCGACCAGATGGACTTGTTCGGACACTCGGCCAGCGGCGGGACCTGTCTTCTCTACGCAGCCAGGTATCGGCAACGGCTTGCGCATCTTGTGCTGGCCGACCCGTCGCTGCGGGTCGTCGGCATGCAGTCCGATCTCGGCGTCGACGACGTGCTGGCCCGAAGGGCGCACGAGCCCTGGTACGCCGAGGCGGTTGCCGCGCTCCACGCCGTGGCCTCATCGCCGCAAGAACTCGAGCGGCTACGTTGGCTGGCGGCACCACTGCTCTACGGGCGCTGGGACGCGCCGGCTCGCAAACAGGCCGCAGCGGAGCCCGCCCAATTCGCGCCCGCAGCTACGGAAGGGTTCTACGCCGGCTTCGAGGAGGATCCCACGCTTCGGGAGCAGCTCGCAGCACTGACGGTGCCGGTGCTGCTGGTAGCCGGTGAGTACGACATCTGGCCAACGTGTAGTGCCGTACGCGAGCTCGCCGCGCTTCTGCGCAATGCCGAGTTGGCAGTGCTGCCTCATGCCGGTCACTTCCCCTGGGTCGACGACCCGGGCTCCTTCGCGGCGGCAGTAGATGGATTTCTCGGTCGCACCTAGAGATGCTGCGCAAGGAATTCGAGCGAGGGTGGCTCTTGGGCCACGAAGAAGTCCCCCGTGTGGCAGCCCTTCGAAATTTCCACGATCGCACCAGCAGGCAGCGCACGACCAAGTGCGAGCACACCCGGATGGAAGGGATCGTCGAGTCCGGAGGCGATGCGCACGGGCTTACCGGCAAGCGTTGCCGTGTGGGTCACGACATCGTCAGCGTCAAAGTCGGCTGCGGTTGCATAGGCAACGCTGTTCGCAGCCGAAGCCTGGGAGTAGCTGGTCCAGACGGCGGGACTGATCGCCGCCACCGCGGCAACGAGTTCGGGGCGCTTCTCGGCAATGAGCAGCGCTCCGTACCCACCCATGGAAATGCCCATCAGACCGACCCGGCTCGGCGGTCGGCCCAGATTCATGCTGTGGCAGAGCGGCAGGAGCTCGTCGACGACCATCGTCAAGGGATCGTCTCCCGGGTGCGGGTTCCAGTAGCCGTGTCCGCCGTCGACCGTGACCAGGGCCATCGGCGGCAGAGGGCTGCCCTTCACGTCCAGTGCCACTGCCTGAGCCGGTGACATGCCGGCCAGGGCGTTGGTGTGGTTGCCGCCTTCTCCATGCAACATCACGACGAGCGGGAGCGGGTCGCCCCGCCGGTGACCCGGCGGCCAGGCAAGCGTGTAGCCGACGCTGCGCTGCCGGCTCCTCGAGTAGAACCGGTCGGATATCGACGCACCGAGCGTCGAGGACCTCAGCGGGGGGCTCGCCACAGAGCACGCGCCATCGAGCTGGTCCAACTCCTGCTGTCCGGGGAGGACACCGTGGGCGACGAGCTCGGTGCCTACGACGCCGGCAGCGATGGCGGCCGCCAGCCCGCTTGCGCCCAGGGTCAAGATCTTCCGTCGGCTCCATCGTCGACCATCGCTCGCCGCGGGCGGCGACGTGCCGTCCTGCAATCCTCCGTCCGCGGCGCGGGGCTCACGGTCCTGCTCCTCCACCGACCTCATTCGAGGCGCTACGGAGTCGCCACAGAACCAGGGCTGCGACCAATCAGCTGCAGAGCTCGCCCGGCGGTGGCGAGCGAGGCGACCATCACACAGATGCTGCCGATGTCGATTGCGCCGACATGAAAGAGGTTGCGCGGTCCTGGACCCCCGTCGACGACCCACAGACTCGCCCCAATCAGAAACATGACCATGACCACGCCACCAAGCTGGGCGAGACGCGCTTCGAAACGCAGCAGCTGGGGAGAAAGCTCCATCTCCCGCACCAACCGGACAGCTCCGACTCCGAAGCAGATCAGGGCGATCGGGCCGACCACCATCCAGGCAAGCTCGGGGGCCGGGAACGAGAGCAGGCTCGCCGGATGTGCCCAGTACGCCGTGACAAAGAGCGTTGCTGCCCACGCGAAGGCGGCCACTCCGCCCGGTACCAGACCCTGATGCGCCCAAGGATGACCACCGGTTCCCGGCCAGCCGTTTGCGAAATGGCGGCTGCCGAGGATGAACGTTGCGGCACCGGCCACCACCAGGAGCAGAGGCCGAAGGGCTCGGCCTCGGCGAAGAGCGGTCCGGGCGGAGGTCCATGCGAGGGGAACGACTGCGAGAGCACCGATGGAGAGGAGCACGAGAACTGCGTAGGACATCACGACCATGGCGGCGGAGGTCGCGACGGTGTCCGGCGCGGACCACTGCCAGCCGATCGTGAGCTGTGCCCACATACCGAGACCGAAAGTCGCGAAGACGGCGGCCGCGCACGCGAAAGCGAGCAGTGTTCGACGAGTTCGCTCGGAATGTTCGAGGTTGCTCTGATTCAGCCCCGCGTACGCAAGGCGCGCGACGATCCCACTCGCCACCACGTCGATCTGCCTCTTCCACGATCGTGGTCGCTCAGACATATCGGAAATGAGCAGCTCGGCGAACTCGTCGCCATAGCGAGCGCGCCACTCGCTCGGGTACCACCGCAGCAACCGCTCCGCCCGGCGAGCCAACACGTCCTGCATTTCGTTCATGCGGCGCCCCATGCGCCGCCCAATCGCCGCAGTCCCAGGTCCGCAATCCGCCGCTGCGTGAGAAGGTGTGACCGCAACGCCGTCGCCCCCAGAGCGGTCAGCTGATAGGGCCGGCGGCGATCGTCGCTTTGGACCGCCTCTATGAGCCCTTGTCCCTCCAAGCGGCTGAGCGCCTCATAGAGCGTGCCCGGGGCGAGCCGTGTGCCGGAAAAGGCCTCGATGTCCTTCGTGAGCACGTACCCATGCTTCGGGCCGTCGGCCAGGCTGGAGAGAATCAGCGTGGCCGGGCCCGCATAGCGCCCGAATCCGCTGAATTCAGTTTGGGTTGCGTCTTGCCGTGCCGCTCGAGCCACGCACCCACTCTATATCGGCAACCGATCTATCGGCAACCGACACGGCGGCACCACACGATTGCGCTGAGCAGACCAGGTAGCCGATCCGCTCGGAGAGGAACCCGCGCACGAACGGTTCACGGAGGCGCCAGATGCCGGCGTCAAGAACGAAATGAGCGGTGAGAAGGCCGAGATAGACCCCGAAGAGCATCCGAAGAGGCAGCCCGTCGCCGTGCAGATGAGAAAGCAGATTCAGGACCGCGCCGCCCAGCACCGCGAGCGCGCACAGCGCGGCCACGCCGCCCATCCGCTCCCGGGGCTTGCCGCCGGCCGCGACGAGTCCGAGGAGAAGCAGGTACTGGAGACCGTGCGCCATCGTCATGCCGGCGACCGCTGCGTACGGGGAGCCGAACACGAAGATCGGGAGCGGAAAGAGGAGCGCCAACCCGTACATGAGGCAGAACCTCGGTGACCGGTCCGACCGGAGCCGCCTGGTCAAGACCCGCGCTCCACCAGCGACACCGAGGACGAGGAGTGCAGTCGCCACCAGCGCGGCGTCGCCGGAGCGTGGCGGCCGCACGTCGAGTTGGAGAAGTGCGGGGTGGGCGCAGACCGCAGCGATCCCTGCTGCCCCGGTCGTGAGAACCGCCGCGCGCTCGCCTCGTCGCAGCGGTGCCAGGCCGAGCGACGCCCCGGTCAATGCGACCTGGCCGATGTTCTGCTTTTGGAAGTGGTGCAGTTGCCAGGCCAGGACCACCAGCACCGCCCAGGACGTGAGATGCGGGCTCGCCACCACGGCAAGGGTGACTCCTGTCGTCACGAGACCAATCGGTGCCCAGACATATCGACCACACTTCTCCCGGGCGTAGCGGCGAACGCTCGGGTTCGTGAACAGCCAACCGGTCGAGGCGACATGAACCGACGAACCGAGGAAGAGCAACCACGCGAGACCGACGTCAGGAGAGCCCCCCGACTTCGGAGCGAGAACGACACACGTCGCCAGCGCTCCGCACGTGGCAACGACCGACGCCCAGAGCCAGAAATCCGCCGGGGCGCTGCGCCGTGACGCGGGACGCTGCATTCCTTCCCGCGGGGTCACCGCGGTCCGGTCAACCTCCACCGCATCCGCCCGCGGCGCCGACGGAAGGAACGAGGTGGACAAACGCAACGAAGAGGCCCGCGCCGATGAGGACAACGACGACGGCCACCGACAGTGCCCATCGCCCGCCCCGTCTCGCCCGGGGGGCCGCTTGGTCGGGCCACCATGCCGCGTCGCGTGGAGTGAGTTCGCTCATAGCGCGAAGATATATCGGCAACCGATGTATCGTCAACCGTACTATTCCAACCCGGCCTCTTTCGGTGAGGGTGGCGGCCGTCTCGTCGGGCAGCGCGGCGGCTGACGAACCGCGCCCATGCTCGTAGCCTCACGGGCAGGCCTCATGCGAAGGGAGTGCCGATGGCCAAGCTGCAGAGGTGGAACACCTTGCCCAAGTGCTCTTTCTGTGGAAAGCCTCACGACAAAGTGGTCAAGATCATTGCCGGACCTGGAGTCTGGATCTGCAACGAATGTGTGGAGCTCTGCGTCGACATCATCGGTGGCGAAGGCGAATCGGCCGCGACCGAGAATGAGGGAGCGACCCCCACGACGCCCCCAGGCGTAAGCCGGCGTGTCTCTGACGGTCCGTCGAAGGCCGCGCCGCGTCCGCCGACCCTCCGCTTGGTCCTCGCCTCGAGCTCCGTCTCCCGGCTCCGCGTCCTGCGTGACGCCGGGTTGGATCCCACAGTCGTCGTCAGCGGAGTCGACGAAGGCTTCGACGGCCTCGACCCCACGCGAGCCGTTGTCGTCATCGCGGAGCGCAAGGCTGCGGCCGTCGCCGAGCGCTGCCGAGACAGCTTGGTCATCGGGTGCGATTCGATGCTCGAGCTCGACGGCGAGGCCCTCGGGAAGCCGGTCTCGCGTGCCGAAATACGAGAGATATGGAGGCGGCTGTCGAATCGACAGGCCACGCTCAACACCGGCCACTGCCTGGTCGACACGGCCACAGGTCAGCGCAGGAGCCGACTCGTCAGCTCAATCGTGGAGTTCGGCGCACCCAGTCCGAGAGAGGTCGACACGTACGCCGGCACAGAAGAACCGTTCGCTCTGGCCGGCGCATTCAGCATTGAGGGGTTGTCGGGACCCTTCGTCAAAACGGTCCACGGCAGCCCCAGCAACGTGCTCGGCCTCTCCTTGCCGGACCTGCGGGAAATGCTTCTCGAGGTTGGCGTCGTGATCACCGATCTGTGGAGGCAGGATCGAATGGGTGCGCCCCCGGACCCGAATCCGCGGAGCCGATGATGACATGCAGCGCCCGGTTGTTCACCGGTGCCGCGCCCTCTGCTTGCGATAGGTCGAGGGGGTCACTCCGGTCCTTCCACGAAAGGCCCGATTGAACGAGCTCAGACTCTCGAAACCCACCACGTTCGCCACTTGGAGGATCGACGGTCCGGGTTCCGCCAGGAGGGCCATGGCACGCAGCAGCCGAGCTTGGATGCATGTAATTCCGCCACGACATGCCCAACCCCGCCTCGAAGCGTCGGCGCAGTGAACGCTCGGAGAGGCCGACGTGATGGGCGACCGCTTCCATGCGTGCGGCATCGAGGTTTTCTCGGGTCCAGGCCAGCGCAGCCGCGAGAACCGGATCACTCGAGGTGGGCAGGAACAACGGTGCTTCACTCTCGAGAGCCTCGGAGACCAACCTGCCCAACGCAATGAAGTACGCATCCGCGACGGAATCAGACGATGACGATCGGCCGATCGGCCAGCGGCCGGCGTAGATGATCATCTCTCGCAACACGGGCGGAACCGCCAGGATGCGGACGCGCCCACCCGGATCCGGCACCAGGTCGGCCTCGAAGAACACCGAGATCGTCCGGACCGTCGTCCGGATCGTCGTCCGGTGGTCCACGCCCGAGGGGATCCACGCGGCCTGCTGTGGTGGCAGGAGGAAATGGGCAGTCGCCGTTTCGACTTCGACCGTCCCGTGGAAGGCGTATTCGAGTTGGTGCAGGTCGTGGGCATGCCAGGTCGTGATCAGCTCGTCGCCCTCATAGGCGAAGCTGCCGGCCGCCTGCCGGCTTCCCGAGCGCATGTCCACCTGCTCGGCTTTGGCCGAGAAGGTCAAAACCTTGTCCGATTGTGCAGAGACGGCCATGCGCCACTCATCGTACAAGTGGGGGCATGAATGAATCCCACCTGCAGTTCCTCGCCAGCCCCGACTGGGGCCAGATGCTCGAGGAAGAGCTGTTGCCCTGGATAGAGGCCGCAGGCGATCTGGGCGACGACGTCCTCGAGATCGGCCCGGGACCGGGTCTCACCACCGACCTCCTCCGTCAGCGTGCGCACAGGGTCACTGCCGTGGAGATCGATCCCTCTCTGGGCGAACCCCTGCAGGATCGGCTGGCCGGAACCAACGTCGACGTCATCATCGCCGATGCGACGAACGCCGGACTGCCCGACAATCACTTTTCCGCGGCGGGCTGCTTCTCGGTCCTGCATCACATGCCTTCGCCCGAGGATCAGGATCGGTTGTTCTGCGAATTGCATCGGGTCCTGCGCCCCGGTGGCATCTTCGTGGGACAAGACTCCTTGGACCTCGAAGCGATGCGTGTGGCGCACGCCGACGACACTTTCACGCCGGTCGATCCGGATGAGATGAAGGTTCGGCTCGCCGCCGCAGGATTCTCCGAGACGAGGACCGACATCGTCGGCTTCCACTTTCGATTTCTCAGCCGGAAGACCGCATAGGCACCGGCCGGCGCTGCATCACTCCTTCGGAAGGAATCGGCCCAGTGCCTGCAGCACTCCGTAGAACTCGCGCACGGTTTCGTGCACGATCCATTCGACGGGTAGCACCTCCCCCACGCGGCCGGCCACTTGGCCCCCGAAGGCGAAGCCGGCATTGAGATCGCCTTCGAAGTACAGCTTGAGGACCCCTTCCATGCCAACGGTCCGACCCATGACGACGGACGGCTCCTGCTCCAAGCTCTCGCTGAATGGGGTGCGCATGACCCGATAGGCCGGGCTGGAGTGGGCACTGAGCACGACGGTGTCCGTGGCGTCGGCGCCAGTGACGAGCCTCTTGTAGTTGTCGTGCACGGGAGACTCAGCTGCACTCACCATGCGCGTTCCCATCTGGACGCCTTCGGCCCCGAGAGCGAAGGCCGCCGCCATGGAGACGCCGTCGACGATCCCACCGGCAGCGACGACAGGGATGTCGAACGCCCCACAGATCTGCGGCAGCAAGACCATCGTCGACACGGGTCTCGTGCTCTTGAAACCCCCGCCTTCTCCACCTTCGACCACCAGCCCATCGACCCCTGCGTCGACGGCCTTGTGTGCGGCACGCAGCGACGGCACCACGTGGAACACGATGATGCCGGCGTCATGGAGCTCTCGCGTATACCGGGCCGGGTCCCCGGCGGAAGTCGTCACGAACCTGACGCCCTGCTCGGCCACGAAGTCGACGATGCCGGAATCGGCGACGAACATCTGGGCGATATTGACGCCCCACGGCTTCTCGGTCCGATCGCGCATCGCCACCATTTCGTCCCGGACCTCTTCGAGGCGGCCGGAGGACGTCTCGACGATCCCCAAACCGCCCGCGTTCGAGACGGCCGAGGCCAACTGCGCCCGGGCGATGAAACCCATCGGGGCCTGCAGCAGCGGATAGTCGACGCCGAGAAGATCGGCGACACGCGTGCGGAGTGGTGGCGGAGCGTCGGGCGAGATCCCGTCAACCTAGCCAGGCGTGCACAGAGCCGCTGTTACCATCGCCGGGCCAGCCGGACGGACCGCCGATGCGCCGCCCGGACCAAAGAAGCGAGGGACGGTCAGTCACCATGAGGTCGGTCGAGCTGCGCGAGCTGATGCTGATCACGATTCAGGTGCGTCCCATCGTCGAGCTCGGTGGCCCACGCCGGTACGTTGCCTTCGACGGCGGAACGTTCGAGGGAAGGGACGGGTTGTCCGGCACCGTCCTCGAAGGCGGGGTCGACTGGCAGACCGTCCGTGCCGACGGGGTACTCGAGATCGATGCCCACTACACACTGCAGACCCGAGCGAAGGAGGCAATCGAGGTCGTGTCCCAAGGCGTCCGCAAGGCCTCGCAGTCGGTCACGGCGCGGTTGATGCAGGGCGATCCGGTCGGGCCGGACGAGTACTACTTCCGGACACTGGTCCGGCTCTCGACCGCGGCGCCCCGCCTGAGCTGGCTGAACGATCTCGTCGCCGTCTCGACGGGCGACCGGGAGCGCAGCACCGTCCGCATCCACGTGCACGAGGTCGTGTGAACCCGGCCGGGTCCGGCCTGCGGGGCGTGGTCGTCGGCGCCGGCATCGGAGGCCTGGCGGCAGCCCTCAGCCTCCACGAGGTCGGCGTGCGGGTAGACGTGTTCGATTCCGCCAGCGAGCTGCGTCCCCTCGGTGTCGGCATCAACCTGCTCCCTCATGCAGTGCGCGAGCTCGACGCACTCGGCCTTCTCCATGACCTGCGCGCGCACGCCGTCGCTCCCTCCGTTCTCGTCTACTGCACCAAGAGGGGTCAGGAGATCTGGAGGGAGCCGCGCGGGATCGCCGCCGGCTACCCCTGGCCACAGCTCTCCCTCCATCGCGGCGTGTTGCAGGAGGTGCTCCGAGGTGCGGTCATTGAGCGTCTGGGGGCCCAGGCGCTCCACCTCGGACGTCGACTCGTACGGATCGGCGGGACCGACGTGACCCCTGTGGCGGAGTTCGACGACGGGGAAGTCGACGCCGACCTCATCGTCGCGGCCGACGGCATCCACAGCGCGGCCCGGGCGCAGCGCTACCCCGACGAGGGGAGCTTTCTGTGGAATGGATCCTTGCTCTGGCGAGGCATCGCCGAGCTGGAGCCGGTGCTCGACGGCCGCTCCATGATTTGGGCCGGGCACCCGGAACAGAAGTTCGTGGGCTACCCGATCGCCGACCTGCCGGGGGGCATGCAGAGATTCAACTTCATCGCCGAGCTGCGGCGCCCCGACTCCGACCTCGCTCGCTCGGAGGATTGGAATCGCAGGGGTTCACCCGACGACTTCCTGCCCCAGTTCAAGGGTTGGGACTTCGGCTGGCTGAACGTGCCCCGCATCGTCGAGGCGGCACCCGAGACCTTCCTCTTTCCCATGGTGGACCGCGAGCCGCTTCCGCAATGGACCTTCGGCCGCACCACGCTCCTCGGAGACGCCGCGCACCCGATGTACCCCATCGGTTCCAACGGCGCCTCCCAGGCGATCCTCGATGCCCGGGTGCTGGCCGGCTGCCTTCGCCGGCACGGCCAGGACGTCGACGAGGCCCTGCGCCGCTACGAGGCGGCGCGGCGGCCGGCCACCGCGGCCATCGTGCGGGCGAACCGCGGTCTCGGTCCCGAGCTTCCCATGCAACTCGTCGAGGAACGCGCACCCGACGGCTTCGCCGACATCGCCGACGTCATCACGCCGGAGGAGATCGCCGAAGTCACCGAGCGGTACCGCACGACCGCGGGCTTCTCCCTCACTGCACTCGAGCGCGGCACGTCGCTGGTCGAGGACCCCTACTGATCTGACGCCTGCCGGCGAAAACGGGGCGCGGAGCGGAGAGGGGGCGCTCTCGGGGATCACGTGGCACGCGGGTCGCACCGTGGGAGAAGATGCGACGGTGGGTCCAGCCGACCGGAGCGATGCAGAGCGAGGTGGTCGCCGCAGCCGACTGGCGGCACGCGGCGGTTCTCCGGTCGGGTCGCCATCGTGACCGGATCCACCGCGGATCCGAGCATCGGAAGATCATGTGCTCTGCGGCTGGCGCGCGAGGGTGCCTCTGTGGTGATCAACGGCCGCCATGGGGGCCGGGTGGCCGAGACCGAGGCGGCCTTCCGCTCCGAGGGCCTCGACGTCGTGGGCGTCGCCGGGTCGATGGACACCGAACCGGCGGTCGCACTGCTCACCGACCGGGCCATGGAGGCGTTCGGTCGCATCGACCTCCTTGTCAGCACCGTGGGCGGCGCCCCCCACCCGTTGCCGTTCGACGCCATCAGCGAAGAGCAACTCCTCGAGACCTTCCGGCTCAACACGTGGCCGACCATCGCGCTCGATCCGGGCGGCACTCACCCGCGGACTGGGCGATGCGGCCGGGTCCGTGGTGGCCATTTCGAGTGGCTCACCGCGCAAGACCACCTCGTCAATGGTCTCCTACGCGTCCGCCAAGGCGGCTCTGAACGCCATGACGCGCACGGTTGCAGCCGATCTGGCCGGCCGCGGGGTGCGCGTGAACGCGGTGAGCCCGGGACTGGTGCGCACCACGGCGACGCGCCCGATCTGGAAGGCCGACGCCGGCGCGGCCGCGGGATCAGCTCTTCCGCTCGGACGGCTGACCGAAGCCGAGGACATCGCGGCGGCGGTGTGCTTCCTCTTGTCCGACGACGCACGGCAGATCACCGGGGTCACTCTGGACGTCGATGGCGGCAACCACCTCTCAAGCGGGTGGACGCCGATCCGGTGACTCCGGGATTGGACCTCCCCCTGTGGAGAGGAGCCGCTTCAACGGCCTCACGACGGTGGACCCAATCCGCTCGATCTGCTGGCGCACCTGCTCGGGCGACATGCCGGGGAGTTGCACCCGGAGGTTGAGCGCGTCGGCGCCAACCTCACGCATGGTCGTCGCCAGCCGCTCCGCCACTTCGCCCGGATCATCGGAGGCGACCGTTTGATCCGCTCCGAACGGGCCCGCGGCGTAGCTCTCGTACACCGCCCGCTGGCTCTCGACCAGCCCGGTGCGCACACGGCCCAACCAGACCCGGCGAATCAGCACCTTGGAGCCGGTTCCCCCGGCCTCCGTGAAGGCGCGGGTCAGGCGGGTCAGCCTCTCTGGGGCCGACATCCCCTCCATGAGGACGCCCGCACCGCAGCGGGCCGCCCGAACGGCGGCGGCCTGCGACACCGCCGCACTCAGCACGGGTACCGGCGCTCGCCGGCACGCACGCAGAGCGGGGTCCCCGTCCAGCTCGCCCAATTCCTCGCCGCGCAGCATGGCCACGAGCCGCGGCAACTCCGCCTTGAACCTGTCGACCGCATCCGCCTGATTGATGCCCACGATCTCGAAGTCCAGGGGCAGGGCCCCTGCAGCCACGCCGAGACCGACCCGACCCGGATGACGAGCGGCCAGCCAGGCGACCTCCTCTGCGACAAGCGCCGTCGGCCTCAGGGGGAGAAGCAGTGGCGCCGCGCCGGCCCACCCGTTCGCGCGCTCCTCCAAGACGAAGGAGGCCATCTGCAGCGGCTGCGCCATGTAGCCCGCAAAACCACCATGATGCTCGCTCGTCATCACCCCGTCGAAACCGCAGTCGAGGGCAAGGCCGGCCTGGGCGCAGATCTCGTCGACGATGAGGTCGGCGGGAAGCTCGTTGTGCGGGTACAGCCGGATGGAGACCGACGCCGGCTCGAACGGGCCACGCGCCGGGAGGGGCCGAGCCGCGGCGGCTGACGAGCCTGCGGCGGGCTCCTCTCGCTCGTCCATCGTCACGAGAGGGCGATCCCGAGCCTGAGCACTCAGCGGATCGTCCCCGCCCCGGGGATGAGCGGCAGATCAAGCGCGGTGGCCCACCCGGCGGGCAGGTCGTTCACCGCCGGCACCGCGTTGAGGGCACGCAGCCCCGTGGCGAGGCAGCCGGCCGCGGCGGCATCGCGGCCGCTGCCATCGGTGAAGCGGAAGGCCGTCTCCTGCGTGATGGACGGCGTGCCCTCGATCTCGACCCGGTAGACGTCGTCCTGGGTGCCGCGGGGCCAGTCCGGCGCGGCATCGGTGCCCACCCGGTTGACGTGCTCCAGGCAGATACGGGGCTCGCCGTTGTAGAGACCGTTGATGGTGAAGTGGATGGCCGCGACCTCGCCCGCATTGATGGCCCCCTTGGCCGTCGTGATGGGAGTATCGGTGACCCACTTGTCCCACGTGCTGGTGATCGCATCGAGCTCGACGCCGGCCGCGTGGGCCATCATCGGCACGGTGGCGCCCCACGACATCACGAGGATGTCGGTGTGCTCGAGCAGCGGCGTGAACTCAGGGGGGCGGCCGATTCCCATCTCGTCCTCATAGGCACCCGTGTAGTTGATGTAGTCGACGAGCTCGAGAGCCTTCACCTTGCGCACCTCGCTGCACAGGCCCATCAGGGTCATGGGGAACAGGTCGTTGGCGAAGCCGGGGTCGATGCCGGTGGTGAAGCAGGTGGCGCCGCCCTCGGCACAGGCTTCGGTGATGGGATCGATCCACGACGGGGGGTTGAGCTTCATGTGCGGCCACACCCACGGGGTCATGGCCGTCGACGACACGTCGATGCCGGCGCGCAGGAAGGCGCCCATGTCCCGGATGTTGGCGTCGGCCTGCCCCGCTGTGGGCCCGTAGTGCACCAGCACGTCGGGCCGGAGGCCTATCAGCGCCTGCAGGTCGTCGGTCGCCGTGATGCCGACCGGACCGATGCCGCAGATGTCGCCCGCGTCACGTCCTACCTTGTCCTTGTCGTTGACCCCCACCCCGACCAGCTCGAAATTCGGATGACGCAGGACCTCGGGGATGATCATCTTCCCCACGAACCCCGTGCCCCAGACGACGACCTTCTTCTTGTGTGTCATAGGGGCATCTTCGCGCCCGGGGCTGCACGGGCTGCACGGTCGCTGGTCCTTCTGCAATGGTGGCCCCATGCGCCGCATGGTGGTGTCGTCCGCCGGTGCCGGCTACGGCTTCCTCGTCGACGGGGAGGGGCACTTGCGCCAGGCCGGGTTCGGACCCGAGATCGAGGCGCACATGGAGCGCTTGTCGGCCGCGGTGCCGGCGCACCTGTACCCCCTGGCCTACCCGGCCTACGACGAGGAGCCCCTCGGGGTGCCGGCGTTGCGGGTCACCCACGCCGACGGCGGCACCACGACCCGGCTGCTGGTGCGGGACCTGGAGGTAGCCGGCCCGGCCACCGACATCGTGCTGGTCGATCCCGAACGCCCGCTGGAGGTCCGGCTCTGCTTCCGCGCCGAGGACCAGGGTGTGCTGCGCCAGTGGGCGACGATCACCAACCGGCAGCGCGGCGCGGTCACGCTGTTCGAGGTCGCCGCCGCTTCGCCGTTACTGGCCACTCGGGCTCCGTACCTGACCCATTTCGGAGGCGGCGAATGGGCCGCCGAATGGACGACGACGTCGGAGCCGCTGACGCCCGGGACCAAGATCGTCGAGTCCCGCGGTGGCGTCCAGCCTCACCTGCGATCCTGCCCGTTCTTCCTGCTGGCCAGGGATGGCGCCCCGCAAGAGACGACCGGGACGGTCCTCGCCGGTGCCCTGGCCTGGGGCGGGAGCACCCGCTTCGCCTTTGCACGCACCTCCGCTCCGGCCCTGCGGGTCTGGTGTGGGCACAACCCGATGGGGGCCGAGTACGTGCTCGACCCCGGTGCGACCTTTACCACCCCCGAGCAGATCTGGGCCTGGTCGCGGGACGGCGTCGGGCCCCTGAGCCGGCGGCTGCACCACTGGGTGCGCGCCCACGCCGTGCGCGATGGCGACGAGCTGCGCCCGATCGTGGTCAACAACTGGGAGGCGACCTTCTTCAACTTCGATACGGACCGGCTCCTGGGGCTGATCGACCGGACCGCCGACCTCGGCGCGGACTTGTTCCTGCTCGACGACGGCTGGTTCGGCACGTCGCACCCCCGCAACGACGACACGGCCGGCCTCGGCGACTGGCAGGTGAACGAGGTGAAACTGCCGGGGGGGCTGGGTCCTCTCACGGAGCGGGCGGAGGCCCGTGGGATCCGCTTCGGGCTGTGGCTCGAACCCGAGATGGTGAACCCCGACTCCACGCTGTACGCCGAGCATCCCGGCTGGGTCGTCGCCCAGCCCGGGCGGCCGCGGCGGGAGTGGCGCCAGCAGCTCGTCCTCGACGTCCTGCAGCCAGAGGTGGCGGACTTCGTGCTCGAGGTGGTGGATCGCATCCTGGCCGAGAACCCGGGCATCAGCTACCTCAAATGGGACGCCAACCGCCCCCTGACCGACCCGGGATCACCGGCGCTGGCCCGCGACCGCCAGGCCAACTACGTGGTTGACCACGTGCAGGCCACCTGGGAACTCATGGCGACGGTGGCCGAGCGCCACGCCGAGCAGACACTGATGCTCTGTGCCTCGGGCGGCGGCAGGCTCGATCTCGGGACGCTCCGCTGGTTCCACGAGGTCTGGCTGTCGGACAACACCGATCCCGTCGACAGGGTGCGGATGCAGTGGGCGGCCTCGTACTTCCTGCCCGCCAACGTTGTCGCCGCCCACGTCACCCGGTTGGGGGATCGTCCCCTCGCCTTCGCGTGCGCAGTGGCCATGAGCGCGCGGTTCGGGTTCGACATCGACTTCGCAGCACTCACCGACGCAGAGCTCCACGTGTGCCGGCGCGCCGTCGCGCTGTACCGGGAGGTGCGCCCGCTCGTGCAACACGGTGATGTGTGGCGCTTGCTCCCTCCGGACGAGCGCTGTGCCCTGGCCTATGTGGCACCCGACGGCGACGCGGCCGTGACCTTCGGGTTCCAGCTGGCGAACGGCAACGCGGTCGACGGGAACGCGGTCGACGGGGTCGACACGCTGCGCCTGGCCGGGCTGCGGGCGGACCGGACCTACGCGGTCACTTCGGTCGACCTCGCCGCGCCGCCCGACGCTCCGGGCCCGGCCCGCCGGTGGAGCGGGGCCGAGCTGATGGAGCGTGGCCTGGCGTGGCCGCTGACCGAGGAGTGCACGGCGCGCATCTGGGTGCTGCGGGCGAGCTGAACGTCGTCCGGGGCCCGCCCGCCCCGGGACAACCCCCGACGCGCACGTGGGCGGGGCCAAAGCCCCGCCCACGTGCGGCATTCCCTCTGTGCGTGAGACGTCAGACGGCTGAGCCGAAGAACGGCATGTTCTCGCCCGGGGGGCTGAAGGAGAAGAGACCCCCGTCGGAAGCCACCATCCAGTACCCGTCGTAGGAGTTGTTGTCGAACCCGCCAACCACCGGCTTGTTGAGCTTGATGCTCCCGGTCGACCCGAAGAAGGGTGCGTCGTAGGAGAACACCCCGCCGTCGGAAGCGATCAGGCGGTAGCCGCTCCCATCCGATACCGGTGCGATGGCCACGACCGGCTTGTTGAGCTTGATGCTCCCGGTCGACCCGAAGAAGGGTGCGTCGTAGGAGAACACCCCGCCGTCGGAGGCGACGAGCCAGTAGCCGCCGGTGGCCCGGTCGAGGCCCATGCCGACGACCGGCTGGTTGAGCTTCATGCTCCCGGTCGACCCCTGGAAGGCGGCGTTGTAGGAGAACACCCCGCCGTCGGAGGCGACGAGCCAGTAGCCGGTCCCGTTCAGTGTGGCGGTCATGCCCACCACCGGCTTGTTGAGATGCATGCCGCCTGTCGAACCGAGGAAGGGCGCATTGAACGCGAACACCCCGCCGTCCGACCCCACGAGCCAGTAGCCGCCTGTGGCCCGGTCCACCGCCATGCCGACGATCGGCTGGTTGAGCTTGACGCCCGTCAACGAGCCGTAGCACGTGGCGGCGCCGAAGGTCGCCACGGCGCCGGCGGCGTTCACCTCGTAATAGCCCGTGCCGTCGTCGAGCGCGGCGCCGCCGACCACCGTGCCCGAAGGCAGGGTCGAGACACAGCTCGTCTGGACGGGACCCGGCGTGGCGGGGCCGGCGCCCGGCAGCGTCTGGAACCACAGGTAGGCGTTGGTGGGCACCTCACCGACGCCGCCGGCGCCGATGCCGCTGTTCGGCTGGTTCTCGAGCGCCTTGACCGCCGAGTAGCTCTTGGCGGACTCGACCGAGTTCAGGCCGGCAGCCGAGGTCACCGGGATGACGATGACGTTCCACCACTCCGGCTGGTCACCGTTGCGGGTGGTCAGCAGGTGGTCATGGCCCGGCAGGGGCACGTTGTCCAGCGACGCGGCCGGCGCGCCGAGCACCGTGGCCAGCCGAGAGAGGTCGATAGTGGCCGGGTGGTCGATGCAGGTGATGGCGCTCGAGCACTGGTTGTAGGTGACCGGAGGCGTCGAATACAGGGGAACCGGGATGTACAGGGGGTCGATATTGCCGTTGGTCACCGTGGGTGAGGGCGGCGTCCGATCGGCGACACCCGGCGGCACATTGTTCGGTGCGGCGCCGGCCTCGCAGCCGCTCGTTGCCGCCGAGGAGACCGAGGTGTCGCAGAAGAACGACTCGGTGTAGAGGGCGTTGACGTCCTGTCCGTCGATCCAATCGTGGCTGATGCCGATGTTCTGGCAGTTGGGCGCCGTTGCACCGCAGTCGTTCTGCAGATTGTTGATCACAGAGCCCGGCTCGGTCTGGTTCATCGTCGGGTCAGGGTCGGGCGCGGTGGCGACCGCGGCCCCGGGAGGAGCGGTCGCGGTGAGGTTGGCCGCCTGAGCTGCCGGCACCGTGCCGGGAAGGACCTGGAAGAACAGCGAGGTGTTGGTGGGAGCCTCAATCGCCTTGGACGCGTTCACGGCGGCGGTGATGGCGGCTGTACTGGTGAGCGTGGCGAACGTGGCCGGGTCGGTCGTCGCCACGACTTCGACGTTCCACCACTCGGGAACACCGCTGTTGCGGGTGCCGACAACGTGGTCGTGCGCCGGGATGGGCACGTTGTTCAGGCTGCTGGGTGTAGGGCTGCCCGGGAGAGCACCGGCAATGCGCGAGAGGTCGATCGTCGGCGGGTGGTCGATGCAG
Source organism: uncultured Acidimicrobiaceae bacterium (assembly GCA_963744045.1). Lineage (GTDB taxonomy): Bacteria > Actinomycetota > Acidimicrobiia > Acidimicrobiales > RAAP-2 > Bog-473. Next base: position 190,643 of record CAVUSB010000006.1, on the reverse strand, counting down.
GTCGCCGTCGCCGTGCACTGCGTGGGCGGAGGATTGGAGAACAGGGGCACCGGGATGTAGAGCGTGTCCTGGTGGGTCGTGTTCCCGAGCGTCGTCCCGTTGGGAGAGGTGGCGCTGGGCGAGCCTGATTGCGGCGCACCGGCCTCACACCCTGTCGATGCGTTCGAGCTCACGTTGGTGTCGCAGTAGTAGTCCTCGCTGTAGAGCAGATCGACGTTCGTCCCGTTGTAATAGCCGTAGGACTCGCCGACCTGACCACAGGTGGGGGCATCGTTGCCGCAGTTGTACTGCAGGGGATCGATGGTGGTCCCGCTATCGCCGGACGGTGGTGGCGTCTGCACTGCATGCGACGCGGTGGCGGCGGTGGCGGCCTGCATGCCCACGATGCCGGAAACGCCGAGCACGACAACGAACAGCGACGCCACCAAGGCGCTCACCGTTCGCAGCGAAAAACCAATCAGATCCAAGCGATGCCTCACGGCGCTACACCTTTCGCGAAGGGAGCCCGATGCGGCGTCACCGCGGTGCATTCCGGTGCCGCGCACCAGACTCCATGAGTGGCCCTGGCCCCACGACCGATCGACGGAGAGAGGGGGATGGGCACGGGAGGTCTTCGGAGCGACGTTGCCAGTCGGATGCCAGGTCTTTTCCAGCTCGACCCAAGGAGCCCGCAGCGAGCGGGTCACACTCCCCTCACACCTGCATTGCGGGCCCGTCACATCTGGGAGTGACGCTGGCGTCGAAGAGAACATGAGGAGGTCGGCATGCGCCGCTTGGGACCGTCGATCAAAGAGCGCTGGGCGGACCTGGGCCTGTCAGCGCGGCTCTGGTGGACCGGCCTCGGTACGGTCGGTCTCGCCGCTGTCGCGGTGCTGGCGGCCACCACCGTGTCGGACGCATCGCCGCACTCGGCGTCGAGCAGTGCCGCGGCCTCCTCGACGCTCACGCCGTCGGGAACGAAGGGGATGACCGGCATGGCGATGGGGCGCTCGGGTACGGGCTCGCCCGCGCCGGAGGTAGGCGCGCCGGCGACTTCGACGGCCGTCTGCGGCAACGTCAAGGGGGCGACCACCATGGCCAACGGCATGGTGATGGCACCCGTGCCGTCGGGGAACCCGACCGCGTCCCAGGAGGCGGCGGCAAACGAACTCGTCGCCGAGACCGCGGCCACCCTGGCCAAGTACACCAGCCTGTCGGCCGCCACGGCCGCCGGCTACACCGCGGCCACGAACCCCGATGGGTACCTTGTCCACTACGCCAACTGGAGGATCGCCAAGACGGACGGATTCGACGCCTCCAGCCCCGCCTTCTTGATGTACGCCAACACGGTCGACGGCCCCAAGCTCCTGGGCGCCATGTATCTCGGGCCCGCACCGTGCACGCCGGGCCCCGATGTCGGCGGCCCGCTCACCCAGTGGCACGCTCACGACGACCTGTGCCTCACCGACGGGCAGGTCGTCGGGAGAACGTCTGCCTCTGGTACGTGTGCCTCCGGCGTGCACAACACCAACACGTACTTCATGCTGCACGTGTGGACCGAGCCGTCGTTGGCTTCCACGCACCAGTTCCAGGCAGATCTCACCCGGGCAGAGTTGGCTCCGATCATCCGGGGCCAGGCATGAGCGCAAGCGGCGTCCCGGGGTCGGCCCGCATCAGTGCCCGCACCATTCAGGTTGGCCTCGGCGTGATCTGGCTGCTCGACGGTCTGCTGCAGTTGCAGCCCAGAATGTTCGGGCCCGACTTCGCCAACCAGGTGATCCTCCCGACGGCGCAGGGTCAGCCGGGTCTGATCTCGAGCATGATCACGCACGCGGCGCACCTCATCGCGCTGCAGCCGGCACTGACCAACTCCGTCTTCGCCGGCGTCCAGATCCTCATCGGGCTCGGGCTGTTGATCCGACAGACGGTGCGGCCCGCACTGGCGCTCTCCTTCGTGTGGGCGCTCGGTGTGTGGGCCCTTGGCGAAGGCTTCGGCATGCTCTTCACCGGTACGGCGTCGCCTCTCACCGGGGCACCGGGTGGCGCGCTCCTCTACGCCGCCGTCGGCCTCCTGGTCTGGCCGCGCTCGCTGCGGACGTCCGCGGACCGGGCTGTGGCGGGTCCGGCCGCCGCCGAAGGGCCGTTGGGCGCGCGCGGGGGCAGAGCCGTGTGGGCGATCGTCTGGGGCGGCATGGGGATCCTCTGGCTGCTGCCGGCCAACCGGGCCGAGGGGAGCGTGTCTGGGACGATCAGCGGTGCCGTCGCTGGCGAGCCGAGCTGGCTCGCCCACGTTCAGCTCTCGGTGGCCCACGCCCTCGGGAACGGTGGGGCGGGTCTGGCGGTGGCGGCCGCGGCACTGTCCTTCGTCATCGGTCTCGGGCCACTGGTCGCGCGCCACACAACGGTCTTCCTGGTGCTGGGCGCCGCCCTGGCACTGGACTTCTGGGTGTTCGGTGAGGCCTTCGGACAGCCCTTCAGCGGCATCGCCACCGACCCGAACAGCGGGCCGCTGCTCATACTGTTGGCTCTGACGCTCTACCCGAACCGCACACTGGCGCGCCAGGTCGTCGAGCTCGACGCGACGAGGACCAGCGCCAGAACGGCGACCATCGCTCTCTTGCGTTCGCGGTAGACGCGGGAAAAGCTCGCGTCAAAAGGGGAGCCAGTTGGTGGCGGACGAGCCGAGCCAATCGAGGACCTGTCGTCGTGTCGTCGGGCCGTGGGGCTGCCACGCCGAGGGCAGCGCGCCCTCGTGGCGCAGTTCGGCGGCTTCGGAGATGTTGGCCGTGAGCGGATCTTGCGTGAGGCCGCACCGCAAGGTCGTCGGGTCGAGGCGGAAGAGCTTGGCCGCGTTGAGGCCGAAGAGACCGGCCTTCACCTCGGGGGTCAGGGCCGGGTAGTCATACGTCTCTTGGAACTGGGGCGTGATCTCGAACGTGCGCATGGCCATGATCTGCGGCTCGGGACTTCCATACCAGATGGCATCGGTCCCCCACAGGACGCGCTGCGCGCCGACACGGCGCAGCAGCTTGCCGATGGCGTGCGCCGCCTGGTCGGGTGTCGTGAGGAGCTGCCGCCAGAGTGTGGCGATGTCCACCCAGACGTTGTCGTTCGGCGGCACGGCGTGGCGGTCGAGGGATGCCAGCAGGGTGTCGATGCCGATGGTCGCGGTCGGGTCGTAAGGGCCCTCGAGGTGCGAGGGGTCCCAGGCGGCGTGGTAGATGACGAACTGCATGTCGGGAAACTGGCGCGACACAGCCACCACGTCCTCGGGGTGGTTGAAGGCCGGGTCGAAGTTCACCAGCGGTAGACCCTTGTGGGCCACGAAGACCTCTACTCCGAGGTCGTGCGCATGCTGGACGGTCGGGAGGCCAATGGTGGGATCCTCTAAGGAGTAGCCCTGGCCGGTCGGGCTCCACGCCGTGTACACCTTGAAGGCGGCCGGCGGGCCGGTCGTGACGGCGCTCGACATCTCTTCGAGGGTGGCGTCGACGGCCCCGACATTGGGAGCGATGATGTTCTCGACCAGCAGACGGCTGGCCCCCCCGTCGGTCAGCCCCGCCGTGATCTGCTGGGTGCGCAGCGCCTCGGGGAACGGGATCGGCGCGTTGGACGGTCCCGAGTTCGGGACGTCCGTCAACATGGCCACCGTCGTGTCGCTGGCCAGGAAGATGTCGTGCAGGTAGCTGGCCCGGTCCACGCAATCGAGCTGGTCCGAATCGGTGCAGCCGGCGGGGAGCATGGAGAGCACGAGCGAGGTCGTCTGCGGAGCGTCGTCGACCCAGGGTCCGGTCGGGATCACATGATGGGTGTGGACGTCGAAGATGAACTCCGAACCGGCCAGCGCCTGCTCACAGGCGGCCGCGTCCTCTGGCGGCGGCACGTTGAACCGGCCGCCCTTGCCGCGGTGGGAAGCGGCCCGGGGGTGCAGCGAGGACGGTGTCGCGCAGCCGGCGAACTCGAAGGCGGCGAGCGTCGCCGCCACCGCCCCGGCGCCCTGCAGGAAACGACGCCGGTCCATACCGGTCCGACGCGCCGATTTGTCGAGGGACTCCCGGATCAGCGCATTGGTGCGGCGGTCCTTCTCTTGGGCGGCCGCCGGGACGAACTCGCCGTTGGAGACCGGTCCGGCGTGGAGGGGCAGCGGGTCATGAGGACCGTCGCGTAGGCGGCGGGAGAAGCGGCCGATGCCAGCCATGCCCGGAGGATAGGCCCGGTGCCGGCCGTGTTGCCGGGCGGGTCCCGGGCCGTGCCGACGCAGACGCTCTGGCCCCCGTCGGGCCTGTCCTCGAGCGGTGAAGCGCGCCCTGCCCCCGCGCACGCCACAGGCGCCTCGTCCAAACGTGGGGCGGCGGGGTCCCGGCCTGCAATGGCAATGTGACGTCGGCAATCGCGCGGTCCGGTGCCACGGCGTGGGCTGCTTATCGAAAGGCCCGTTCGCGCCGATATCCAACACGGTGAGCACCGGGTCGAAGACACACGTCCGAGACCCATGGAAGTGGTATGCCCCCCACCGGGCCATCATCCTGCTGGGCGTCGTGTTGACCGTGACCGCCTTGGCGGGGGGCTTCCTCGGGGTGGCCAACGCCTCCCAGGCCGAATCGGCAAACGCCCAGCTCACGCAGCGGTACCTCGTGCTCCTCGCACCCTTGCGGGCGATCCGGGAATCGGCGGCGAGCTTCCAGGTCCTCGCGGCGGAGGCGTTGAGCAACGCGGCGCCCACCGACACCCTGGTGGCCAACGCCGAGGGCGACACCAATGCCATGGACAAGTCCTTCACGAGCCTGCAGCGCCTCCTGGCCGCCGGCGGCGACGCCGACCTGGCTCCCGGCGTGGCGAGTCGGATGTCGGCCTACACCGCGACGCAGGACAAGCTCGGCACGCTCCTGGCCGGGGGCGTGCACACAGCCAAGACGGCGCAGCTGGCCGCGGCGGAGACCTCGGCCTACACGAACCTCGACGCGACGCTCGCCGCCGCGCAGGCGAAGGTCTCGAACCGGCTCACGACGACGGCCGAGCAGGCGCACGCGGCCGCCAATCGGGCCCGCGTCGATCTCCTGTGGTCCATCGCCATCGGCGCGGCGATCGCCGGCATAGCGATTGCGGTCCTCACCCGGCATGCGCTGCGCGTGGAGCGTGAGCAGTCCGAGCAGGATGCCGTGCAGTCCGAGGTCGCACGGAGAATCGCCTTCGAGGCGAGCCTGCAGACTGCGCTGGAGATGTCGCGGGCGGAGCCGTCCGTCTTCGGCATCGTGGCCGACGCACTGAGCCAGGCGGCTCCGGGCATGCCGTCCGAATTGCTCCTGGCCGATTCGAGCAAGGCGCACTTCCGCCAGGTGCTCGTCAGCTCGGCCCAGACCGAGGATGCCGGCTGCGGGGTGATTTCGCCCGACGACTGCCCGGCCGCATTGCGGGCGCGCAACATGGTGTTCCCCGACAGCACGGCCCTCGACGCCTGCCCCCACCTCCGGGGCCGACAGTGCTCCGCCCTGTGCGTTCCCATGAGCGTCGGCGGCAATTCCGTCGGGGTCTTCCATGTGACCGCCGAAGATCGGTCGCCTCCGTCAGGTGCGGTCGAGAAGGACGTCGAGGTGGTCGCCCGGAGGACCGCGGAGCGCCTGGCGATGCTGCGCGCCTTCGAGATCTCCCAGACGCAGGCCAACAGCGACTCCCTCACGGGCCTCATGACCCGGAGGAGCCTGGAGACCGCGGTCAGGGATCTCCATGCGACCGGCACGCCCTACTCAGTGGCATACGGCGACCTCGACCACTTCAAGGACTTGAACGACACGTTCGGGCACGCCGCCGGCGACCGCGCCCTGAGGACCTTCTCCCACGTGCTCCGTGACTCGCTCCGGCCGATCGACATCCCGGGTCGCTACGGGGGCGAGGAGTTCGTCATCGTCCTGCCCGAATGCCCCGTCGGCGAAGCACGACAGGTGTTGGAACGAGTCCGCGAGCGCCTGGCCGAACGGATCGTCGTCGCCGACCTCCCGCCGTTCACCATCAGCTTCGGTGTCGCGTCCTCGGACCAGGCGCCCGACTTCGATCACGTCGTCGCACTGGCCGACTCCGCTCTGCTGCGCGCCAAGGCGGGGGGCAGGAACCAGGTCGTGACCTCGACCGGAACCGACGAGCCGGCGCTCGCCGGCGTGCGGCTGGACCCGAAGACCCAGGGCAACGGCGACGCTTTCGATGTCGCGGCCAAGGAGCCCCAGGCCAGCTGACTCCCGGGTCGGTGAACTTTCTCAATTTTGCTTTAGAAAGCCCGAGAAACGGATGTCGGGCTCAGCTCGAGCCGGGTGCCACCTTGGCGTTCCCGAGAGCGCTCGTGGCGGCGCTCGAGACCAGGAAGCCGTCCCCGTTCGCCAGGGTGCACTTGATCCCCGCGGTCGACGACGAGCAGGTGAAGGGCCCCAAGGTGATCGACTGGCCGTAGGCCAACGTCGGTGTGTTCGTGCCGGCATTCGAGAGGCAGTTGACCCCGGTGCACTCGGTGAGCGTGCCGTCCGCCTGCAGCGTCACCGACTTGGGCGGCGAGATGGTGAGGCAGAGCACGCTCGTCGTGGCACTCGCCCCCGCGTTGTTGTCGATCTCGCAGCTGATGTTCTTCGACGGGGAATAGAACTCGGTCACCGTTGCCGTCTGCGGGACCAGCGTGCCCGACGTCGTGCTGGGCGACGAGCTCGAGGTCGTTGCGACCGACGTGGTGGTGGTCGGGGAGTTCGAGGAGGACGGGCTACTCGAACAGGCGGCGAGCGCGAGGGCGCACGCCGGGAGCATCAGCAGACGGATCGACCACGTGCGCAGCGCCCTTGGCATTGCCGGAGTGTAGGACGGGCCGCCCCGGAAATGGGGGTTCCCGTGGGCGCACCCTGCCGTCAGGAGCGAGTGGGCACCGTCCCGATCACCGATGCACGCTCCATGGAGCGACGCTGCGGCCAGTAGTCACTCGAGGCGTAGTGCTGCACCGCCCGGTTGTCCCAGAACGCCACGGCATCCTTGCTCCAGGTGAACCGGCACTGGTGCTCAGGGGCATCGGCTTGTCGGCACAGGCGGTCGAGCAGGTCCAGGCTCGCTTCCCGGTCCAGCCCCTCCACGTGGCTCACGAAGGGGCGATTGACGTAAAGATGCAGCTTGCCGGTGGCGGGGTGGGTACACACCACGGGGTGACGCACGGGCGGGTATTGCTCCTGGGCCTGCCGGCGCTCCTCGTCGGACATGGAGTGCCCGAACGTCTGGGTGAAGTCGTGCACCGCCTGCAGCTGGTCGATCTCGTCCTTCGTTGCCTGGTCCAGCCCGTCGTAGGCGGCGTACATGTCGGAGAAGAGGGTGTCGCCGCCGTTGTCCGGCACCGACACTGCATGCAGGATCGCACCCATGGAGGGGCGCTCCCGCCAGGTCACGTCGTGGTGCCATGAATTCTCGTAGCCGCTGACCTCCGCCGTCTTCTCGAAGCGCACCAGCTCGGGCTCACCGGTGTTGGAGGGGAGGAACGGATGGACCTCCAGGTCCCCGAAGCGGCGCGCGAAGACGACATGTTGGTGCGGCGTCAGCGCCTGGTCCCGGAAGAAGATGACCTTGTAGTCGTGCAACGCCTGACGCAGCTCGGCCACGACCTCGTCGGCGAGGGCGGTGGCGAGGTCGACCCCGGTGATCTCCGCTCCGACGGTCGCACCGAGCTGGCGCGCCTCGAAGTGGCGCCACTGCAGTGTCGCCAGGCGATCCCGCTCCGCCGCGACGTGCGTGAACGGCCCGACCGCGATGGTGTAGCCCGGGAGGCGGAAGGTGCCGGGCTGCTGGGAAGCCACTTTCATCGTCATGTTCGTACTGTACCGAACCGCCGTTGCGCACGACCTGGAACGCCTGCCCGGGGCTTCTTATACTGCCAACATGAGCACCACGAAGACGGATAGCGCGACGCAGAGCGCGGTGCGGCGAGCCGTGCAGGCGGCGACCGGGCCCGACGAGCGGTTGCACGTCACCCACACCGTCGCCACGCACGGGTGGGGTGACGTCCTGTTCGTCGATGTCTACGCGCGGTCACGCGACGAGACGCTCGGCGATCTCAACCCCGAACTGCGCAGGGCCGTGTCCGTTGTCGCCGACCAGCCGTACGAGCGCGTCACTATCAAGTGGCGCCTCACGAACTGAAGAATCGTCAGTCCGCCGCGATGGCGGCGAGGACGTCGAGCTTGGCGGCGCGCCGAGCCGGCCAACTGGCGGCGAGCAGGCCGAGCAGCGCAGCCAGGATCAAGAAGACGACCAAGCTCGGGAACGGCACCACGGTGCTCGTGATGCCCTGCGAATGCAGCGCCGACACGAGGGCGATGCCCAGCCCGGTCCCCACGATGATGCCGATGACGGCGCCGAAGACCGCCAGGATCACCGACTCGGAGCGGATCATGGCCCGGATCTGGCGTCGCCGCATGCCGACAGCGCGCAGGAGCCCGATTTCGTGTGTGCGCTCGAACACCGAGAGCATGAGGGTGTTGACGATGCCGATCAGGGCGATGAGCACGGCCAGCGCCAAGAGCGCGTAGACGAGCCCGAGCAGCTGGTTCACCTGCTTCGCCTGCTGTGCCTCGAACTGGGCGCGCGACTGGACCTGCACGTTCGGGTAGGCCTTCAGTTCGCGGGCCACCGCTTGCTGGACCCCTGCGCTCCCGTCGGTGTTCAAGAGAACAGCGCCCGGCAGAGGGTTCTGGAAATGAGCGAGGAAGAACGAATCGCTGACGATGTACTTCCCGGCCAACGCATTGGGCTGGTAGATCCCTCCGATGCGCATGGTCGTCCGTCCTGTCAGCGCGAATTTCACGGGCACCTTCTCGCCCACGGTCAGGTGATCCGAGTTGGCGGTCGACGTGTCGACGAGGAGGTCGCCGGTCGCCAATGCCGCGGAACTCCCCGCCGTCATGTTGAGGATCACCGTGCGGGAAAGGTTCCGGGTCCCGAGGCCGAGGAGTTGCTGGAGTGCGTTCCGGAACTCGAACTGGCCTCCGTAGACGGTCGACGTGGCGGTGACCCCCGGGACGCGGGCCGCCTGCAGCGGGACGGTCGTGCTGAAGCCTCCCGATCCGCCGCCTGAGCTGGAGTTCGTGACGATCAAGTCAGCGCTGATGGCGTTGTCGACGCTGCTCGTGGCAGAGCGCGACAGCGACGCGCCGAAGACGGCGATCGCCGAGACCAGGGCGAGGCCCACCATCAGTGCCGACGAGGTCTGCGCCGTGCGCCGGGGGCTGCGCATGGAGTTCTCCCGGCCCAGCCGGCCGGACATGCCGAGCAGGCGCGCCCCGGGGCGCCCGATGACGCTCGCCATCGGCCGTGCCACCGCCGGCGCCAGCATGGCCACACCGACGAAGATCAGGACCGCGCCGAGGCCCACCAGCGCAATGGCCGGTGCCGTCAGGCCTACCGCCAAGAGGGCGATGCCCACCACGGTGATGACGCCGCCCCGGATGAAGCGGCGTCGCAATGGGATGTCGTCCTCCGACTGCTGTTCGGAGACGGCTGCCACGGGGGCGATGCGCACGGCGCGCCGGGCCGGGCCGATCGCCGAGACCAGCGTCACGCCGACGCCGACGACGACGCACACAATGACCGTGCGGGCCTCGAAGACGAGTGGGCCAGACGGCAGCGTCACGCCGAACCCGCTCAACAGCTTCTCGAGCCCGATGGCGGCCAGCACGCCGAGACCGAGGCCGACAATCGACGACAGCAGGCCGACGACCGCCGCCTCGCCCAGGACCGACTGGAAGACCTGACGTCGGCTCGCCCCGACGATGCGCAGGAGGGCCAGCTCACGCGTGCGCTGTCCGACAATGATGGAGAACGTATTGAGGATGGTGAACCCACCCACGAAGAGAGCGATGAAGGCGAAGATGAGGAGCGCCGTGTTGAAGAATCCCAATGCGCTGCCGATGGCACCGGTCGCCTCGTTCACGACGGTCTGGGCGGTCACCACCTCGACGCCACGTGGGAGTACCCGCGCGATGGCGTGCTGCACCGTCGCCTTGTCCGCGCCAGGTTGGGTGACGACGTTGATGTCGTTGAACTGACCCACGTCGCCGAAGAGGTTCTGCGCGGTCGGGGTGTCGAAGGCGGCGAGCGTCGCCCCCGCCAGGTTGTTGGCGGTCCCAAAGCGCGCAATGCCCGTGATGGTGAACGTCTGAGTGGGTCCCTGGAGCAAAATCCGGACGCGCTGGCCCACCTTGAAGCCGTACTTCTGCGCCGTCCCGAGGTCCATGACGACGTCGTTCGGCGCCGTCGGCCGCGTGCCCTGGACCAGGCGGAGGGCGGAGATCCGTTGGTCGGGGTCGAAGGAGAGCCCGATGGTGGGGGCTCCACCGGTCGCAATCGCCTTGCCGTTGGGCCCGATGTACTGGGCGTAGCCCGTCACCGAGCCCCCGGCGGCCGCCACGCCCGGCACGCCCTGCACCGTGGCGACGAGCGACTCGGGGATGTTGTTCCGCGTCGCGTTGCCGCCGCTGCCGAACTGGGCCACGCCGCGCACCTGGAAGTCGATGTTCTGGTACACGTTCGAGAACAGCGTGTCGAACGTCTTGTTCAGGGTGTCGGTGAGGACGAAGGTCCCGGCAATGAACGTCACGCCGAGGACGATGGAGAGCGCCGTCAGCGCCAGACGGAGCTTGTGCGCCAGCAGCCCTTTGATGGTGACCCGCCACATGTCAGGTCCCCAAGGTCCGGATCCGCTCGAGCACGGAGTCGGGCGTCGGCCCGGAGAGGTCGTCGACGATGTTCCCGTCGGCCAGGAAGACCACGCGGTCGGCGTAGGAGGCACCGTGGGGGTCGTGGGTCACCATGACGATCGACTGGCCGAACTCCGTCACCGAACGGCGCAGGAAGGTCAGCATCTCGGTCGTCGAATTCGAGTCCAGGTTCCCGGTCGGCTCGTCGGCGAAGACGAGATCGGGCCGGTTGATCAGAGCCCGGGCACAGGCGCACCGCTGCTGCTGGCCTCCCGACAGCTCCCCGGGCCGATGGGAGAGCCGGTCGGCGATGCCGAGCTGGTTGACCAGATAGTCGAACCACTCCTTGTCGACCTTCCGCCCGGCCAGATCCACGGGCAGTGTGATGTTCTCGCCCGCGCTGAGGGTGGGGACCAGATTGAAGGATTGAAAGACGAAGCCGATGTGGTCGCGCCGCATCTGCGTCAGTCCGCCGTCGTCGAGGGCGCCGATGTCGAGGTCGCCGACGAAGGACTGCCCCGACGTGGGCCGGTCGAGCCCGGCCATGCAGTGCATCAGCGTCGACTTGCCTGACCCTGACGGGCCCATCACAGCGGTGAAGCGACCGCGCTCGAAGGTCACGTTGACGCCGGCGAGGGCGTGCACCGTCGCCTCCCCTGTCCCGTAGGTCTTGGTCAGCCCGACGGCGTACGCCGCCGGCGAAGCGGGGCGTTGTGCCGCCGGTGCTGTGTCGGTGAGCGTCACCATGCCTCGTTTCTTCCATATCGGATGGACGGCGGACTCCATGGAGCGAGTGTGACGGCGCCCAGCCCGGCCGTGAATCCGGCATGACCCTGGTCCAACCCCGAACGCACCACGAAGAACTCAGGGAAGACCCTGATGGCGGCGTCGAGCGCACGCCCTTCGGGCGAGGGGGGGCGTTGCGCTGCACGTGCTGTGTCGGTATGCGTCACCATGCCTCGATTCGTCTGTTGTAGGTGCGCGGAGGATCTGGGGCCGGTGCCCATCTCTTCTGGCGGGCGACCGCGTCACACGGTAACCGCGTCACCCTCGGCGTCCTGACCGACACGAGCCGCGGCACCCCAGGCCCGTTCGGGCGCGGGCGGCGCCGGACCACTACCCTGAGCGCCCACGAGCAGGTGAGGCATGTGAGCTACCCGGGGGGGCACGTTCGCCAATGCGGCACGACGCCATGAGAAGGGCCTGAGTCCCTGAGCGCTCACCTCCGGTTGCCGGGGCGCTCCTCGACCGCGGTGGCGGCGGTTGGCTCCGTCGGCGCGGTCCTCGCCGTGCAGCTGATCCTGTTCCCGCTCCCCCTCGGGGTCTGGCTCCAGGGCGCCGTGCTCGGCCTCTTGGGCTCCCTCATGGCAGTCGGACTCGGGCTCACCTATCGCCTGAACAAGGTCATCAACTTCGCCCAGGGCGACCTCGGCACCGCCCCCGCCGTCCTCGGCGTCGGCCTCATCGGCTTCTCGGGCGTCAACTACTTCCTCGGCCTGGCCACCGGGCTGGTGGCCTCGCTCCTCTTGACGGCGATCGTCGAGATCCTGGTCGTGCGCCGTTTTCGCCGCTCGCCCCGGCTGATCCTCACGGTGGTCACCATTGGCCTCTCTCAGCTCCTGGTCGTCCTGAGCCTGCTCATCCCCCGCATCTGGGGCCAGGCGCCCATCGCCACCGCAGTGGCGAGCTTCCCCTGGCACCTCGCCTGGCACGTCGGGCCCGTCGTGCTCAATGCCAATGACCTCGTGGCGGTCATCGTCTCGGTGGCCTGCCTGGCCGGCGTCTCCGTGTGGTTCACCCGCACCGACATCGGACTCGCGGTGCAGGCCGTGGGCGACCGCCGCGACCGCGCTTCCATGCTGGGCATTCCCGTCGGGCGCCTGCAGTCGGTGACCTGGGTGGTGGCCGGTGTGCTGTCCTTCGTGAGCATCTTCTTCCAGGCGACGATCCTGGGTCTCCCGCTCGACCCCACCTACGGCCTCACCGCGCTGGTGACCGCGCTGGCTGCGCTGGCGCTCGGCAACTTCACCGAGCTGCCCGTCATCGCTGCCTCTGCCGTGGCGCTCGGCATCCTCCAACAGGGGGTGGCGTGGGACGACACGGCGAACCCTTCGCTCGGGCTTGCCGTGCTGGCCGGCGTGGTCTTCGCCGCCATCGTGGTGCGCCAGCTGCTTGCCAACCGCACCGACCGCGAGGTGGAGTCGTCCTTGGCGCTCGCCGGCAGCGTGCGCGACCTGCCGGCGCCCCTGCACGACCTCACCGTCGTCCGGGTCGGAACGCCCGTGGGCGCACTGGTCGCGTTCGCCGCCGTCGCCACCTTGCCCGTCTGGATGGGCGCCGGCGAGGTCATCCGCGGCTCCGCGCTCCTCGTGCTGGCCATCGTCGGCTGCTCCATAGTCGTGCTCACGGGGTGGTCGGGCCAGGTCAGCCTGGGCCAGATGTCCTTCGCCGCCGTGGGGGCCACCGTCGGCGCCGTCGCCCTGCTCGACTGGCACTGGGACCTGAGCCTGGCCCTCCTGCTCGCCGGGACGGCGGCCGCTGCCGTCGCCGTCGTCGTGGGGATCCCCACCCTGCGCCTCGACGGGATGTTCGCCGCCGTCACCACCTTGGCCTTCAGCCTGGCCGCCTCGGGCTACCTGCTCGTGCGCGAGGAGTTCTCCTGGATCCCCCAGTCCCAGCTCGCCGTCCCGTACCTGTTCGGCGTCGCCCTCACCTCGCAGACCGCTGTGTTCGAGCTCTGCCTGGGCGTGTTGGTGCTGGTGCTGTTCGCACTGCACGGCCTGCGCCACAGCCGCACCGGCCGCGTTTTGCGTGCGTTGCCGGCCAACGAGCGGGCGGCGTCGGGCTACGGCGTACGCGTCCTGTGGGCCAAGCTCACGGCCTTCGCCGTCTCGGGCTTCATCGCGGGCCTGGCCGGGTGCTTGCTGCTGGTGGTGAACCAGTCGTACCAGGAGACCGCGTTCTTGGTGCCGGTGAGCCTGGTCGTGTTCACCTCGACAGCGGTAGGGGGACTCGGATCGGCCCTCGGCGCCATCCTCGGCGCCGCCATCGTCGAGGGCAGCACCACCTACCTCCCGCCGAGCTGGCAGCTCTTCCCGTCAGCGCTCGGCGTGCTGCTCGTGCTCATGCTGTTCCCCCGCGGGCTGGCCGGCCTCTGCTACGACCTGCGCGACTGGGGCCTCGACCGCTGGGCCCGACGGCATGGGCAGTTCGAGCCGCCCGGCGTCGCCGGCCCGGTGGAGGGGGCATTGGTCTCGTGAGCCGCCTGGCCAAACTGGGCGCGGGCGCCTCACTCTTCCCCCTCGGAATCCTCTTCACGATCGAGCTGCTCGACCAGGCCACCCAGAGTGCCTTCAACGTCCTCACGCCGAACATCCGCGACGCGTTCCATCTCACGAACGCCGGGATCCTGCTCATCGTCGCCATCGCGGGCGCGGCCGCGCTTGGCTGCACGCTGCCCATTGCCGTCCTGGCCGACCGCACGAACCGCGTGCGTATCGCGCTGATCGGCGCACTCGTCGGGGCCGCCTTCTCCGTCGGCCTGGGCTTCGCGCAGGGAATCGTGGTGGCCACCATCATGTTGGTGGGCATCTCCTTGGGGCAGGCCGTTATCTTCCCCACACACAACTCGCTGCTCGCCGACTACTACTCCGTGCCCGCCCGGCCCCGCATCTATTCGGTCCACCGCTCGGGCATCAACCTCGGCGTCATCGTCGGCGTCCTCGTCGGCGCGGGACTGGCGGCCGTCTTCACATGGCGCGCCCCCTTCTTCTTCTTCGCCGTGCCCATCATCCTCGTGGTCGTCATCGGTCTGCGTCTTCGCGAACCCCCCCGGGGCCGCCACGAGCAGCTCGAGCTGAGCGAACAGATGGTCGCTTCGGAACGGGGCGAACCGGCACCGTTGGACGATGTGGCGGCGTCCGCCGCGGCCGGCGTCCCCGTCGAGGCACCGCCCTCCCTCGGTGAGGCCTGGCGGACCGTGTGGAAGATCGGCGTGCTGCGCCGCATCTTCATCGCTCTCCCGTTCCTCGCCGCCGCCATCGCGGGGTTCACGTCGCTCGCCTCGCTGCAGTACCAGGAGACGTTCCACCTCAACGCGGTGCACCGGGCCTACATCCTGGCGCCGATTCAGCTGTTCGACCTCCTCGGGCTTGCCGTCGGCGCCGTCATTGCCACCCGCCTGGCGAAACGCGACATCGGCCTCGTTTTCCGCATGCTGGCGGTGGCCTCGCTCATCGCCGCTGGGTTCGCCGTGCTGTTCGCGTTGGCGCCCACCGTCCCCTGGGCCTTCGTCGGCAACGCCGGAATCGACGCCTCGCTGGCCGTGGTGGGGCCGGGCGTGCTCGCCTCGCTCTCGCTCGCCATCCCGTCACGGGTGCGTTCGGTGGGCTTCTCCATCGGTGCGCTCTTCGTGCTGCCCGGCTTTCTCGTGCTGCCGAGCGTCGGCGCGCTCGGCGACGCTGTCGGTTTCCGCTACGGCCTGCTGCTCTTGGTCCCGATCTTCGTCGTCGGCGGCCTCATCGTGGCCAGTGCGGGCAGCCTCATCGGACGCGACATCGAGGACGTGTGGACGTCCATGCGCACCCGGAACCAGATGCTGGCGGACCGGGCGGCCGGCCGGCTGCCGCTCCTGGCGGTGCGCGAGCTCAACGTCGGCTACGACGGCGTCGTCGTCCTGGCGGACGTGGCCATCGAAATCGGCGCGGGTGAGATCGTCGCGCTCGTCGGCACGAACGGCGCCGGCAAGTCGACGCTGCTGCGGGCCATCGGAGGAGTCGTCGAGGCCGACCATGGCGCCATCGTCTTCGACGGGCGTGACATCACCCACCTGCCTCCGGACGAGATCGCCCGCCTCGGGGTGGCGCAGGTACCCGGCGGCGAGGGGATCTTCCCAAACCTGCGGGTGGAGGACAACCTCCGGGTGGCGGCGTGGCAGGGACGGCGGCGCGGGGAGCACGACGCCGACATGATCGACGAGGCGCTCACGGCCTTTCCACTCCTTGCCTCGCGGCGCCAGGAGCGCGCCGCCAATCTCTCGGGCGGCCAGCAGCAGATGCTCGCCCTCGCCATGGCGACCATCACCCGCCCCAAGCTCTTCCTCATTGACGAGCTGTCCCTCGGCCTGTCGCCCATCGTCGTCGAGCAGCTGCTCGGGGCGATCGAATCGATGCGGCGCGCCGGCACCGCCATCCTCCTGGTCGAGCAGTCGATGAACGTCGCGGTGGCCGTGGCCGACCGCGTCTACGTCATGGAGACGGGCGTCGTGCGCTTCTCGGGGACCGCCGCTGAGCTGGCCGCCCACCCCGAGCTCTTGTGGTCCGTCTATCTCCAGAAGGCCTCCGATGCGCTCGGCAGCGCTGCACGCGGCGCCACGACGTCGAGCGGGGGTCCGCGGGTCGAGGTGGAAGTGCGCGAGCTCTCGCTCAGTTTCGGTGGCAACGCCGCCCTGCACGACGTGTCGCTGCACGCCGACCACGGCGAGGTGGTGGGGATCATCGGGCCAAACGGCGCCGGCAAGACGACCCTCTTCGACGTCGTGTCCGGCTTCCTTCGGCCCGATGCAGGACGCGTGGAGCTGGCCGGCGTCGACATCACCGGTCGATCGGCCTCGGCCCGCGCCCGCATGGGACTCGGGCGCTCCTTCCAGGACTCGCGCCTGTTCTCCGGCTTGACCGTGCGCGACGCCGTGGCCGTCTCGCTCGAACGTTTCACCGACGTCGGGGACCCTTTCAATGCCATGCTGCGATTGCCGCTCCAGGTCCGGACCGAGGCCGCCGTGATGGAGCGCGTGGACGAGCTGCTGGACGTCTTCGGGCTCGACCGCTACGCGGAGAACCTGGTGAGCGAGCTCTCGACCGGGTCGCGGCGCCTGGTCGACCTGGCGGCCGTGGTGGCGCACCAGCCTTCGGTCGTCCTGCTCGACGAGCCCTCCTCGGGCGTGGCGCAACGCGAGGTCGAGGCCATGGTCGCTCTGCTGCGCAACGTGCGCGACCGGCTCGATGCGACCATGCTCGTCGTAGAGCACGACATCGCGTTCATCGCCGACCTGGCGGACCGTCTCGTCGCCATGGACCGTGGCACCGTCCTCATGAGCGGAGCACCGCCCGACGTCCTCGACTCGCCGGTGGTGGTGGAGGCCTTCCTCGGCTCCGGCCTGTCGCGTTCGAGCGCCACGACGACGACCGTCACGACGGCGGCCGTCACGACGGCGGCCCCGACGACGGAGGTGAACCCGGCATGAGCGACGCCGAGTCGGACCGGGGCGCGACCGCGGCGCGGGCCGAAAGGCCCTGGCCCTCGGTGAGCCTGCTGCGCCGGGGTGGACCGGTGGTCCTCATCGTGGCCGCCCTCATCGCGGCCGGCGTCCTGGCCACCACGCAGGAGAACAAGGGAACGACCTCCGCCACGTCGCCGAGCTCGACCACACAGCAGGCCGGCCACTCGTCGGTGCCGCTCACCTACCCCGCGGCCGCAAAGCTGGGCAGGACGTCCGCCTACGACTGGGGTTCCCAGTGCGACCACACGACGGGCCGCCTGAAGATCCCGACCGTGTACGCCCCGCCCTGCGTGCCCGTCTTCACGGGGGCCAACGGCGGCGCCACGTCAAGCGGCGTCTCGGAAGGCACCATCAACGTCGTCTACTACCAGGCCCAGCCGGGCGGCCTGGCCGCGACGATCTCGGCCGCCGCCGGTACCAATGCCCAGATTCTCGCCACCGCCCAGGCCTACGTGGCGATGTTCAACCAGATCTACGAAATGTACGGGCGGCACGTCAACCTGATCCCCTTCACCGCCTCCGGCGCCGACAACGATCCGGTCGCCGCCCATGCCGATGCCGTCACCGTGGCCCAGCAGCTCCACGCCTTCGCGTCCATCAACGGTCCCGGTGAGACGACCGCCTACGAGGACGAGCTGGCCAGGTTGCACGTGTTGTGCATGGCCTGCGGCGACTCGTCCACCAATGGCGAAATCAAGAAGAACGCGCCCTTCCAGTGGGCCAACCTCCCCACCGCCGACACCTCGCTCCTGGAGACGACGGACTACCTCGTGTCGAAGCTCAACGGGAAGGACGCCGCCTGGGCCGGCGACGCCGCCATGCACACCCAGAAACGGAAGTTCATCGTGGTCAGTGAGACGTCCGAACCGCCCGCGCCGGGCTACGCCCAATTGCAGGCGACCCTCACCAAGAAGCTCACCAATGGCCGCGTCAACATGGCGTCGCCCACCGACCTGACCTACACGCTCAATCTCACCACGCTGCCGTCGTCTGCGGCGACCATTGCCGAGAAGCTCAAGGCGTCCGGCGCCACCAGCGTCGTCTTTGCTGGTGACCCCATCATGCCGATCTACCTCACCAAGGCCTGCGCCAGTATCGGGTACTTCCCCGAGTGGATCATCACCGGAATTGTGCTGACCGACACGTCGGCTCTCGCGCGCTACTACAACCAGGCGGAGTGGTCGCATGCGTTCGGGGTGAGCAGCCTCGGCGTACCGGTGCCCGTCTCGACCGCCGACGCCGACCGTCTCTACCACTGGTGGTACGGGCCCAAGGCCACGCCGGCCGCGCTGTCCGCCCCGGCGATCATCCCACCGATCGAACAGCTCTTCACGGGCATGCAACTCGCCGGGGCCGATCTCACGCCCGACACCTTCGCCACTGGGTTGTTCCGCGCCCCGCCGACGGGTGGTTCTCCCACGTCGCCACTCGACGCGTACGGCTATCAGGGAGCAGCCCCACTCCCGAGCTACTCGTCGCCCGCCGACTACACCTTCCTCTGGTACGACGCCACGGCCAAGGGCCCCGACGAGGAGGGCGTGAACGGCACCGGGCTGATGCGCTACGTGAACGGCGGCGTCCGCTACAAGGCAGGCACCGTGCCGTCCGGGCCTGTCCCGATGTTCACGGTGGCGGGCTCGGTCACGAGCTACGCCACGCCCCCCGACCGGGCCCCCTCGTATCCGGCCTGGCCTGGTTCGCCCGCGGCGTCCGCTGCCGGCTGAGCCCGAAGGTGTCCCGGGGCGCCACCCACTGGTGCTAGCCCCAGGCCCCGACGCCCGGTAGCGGCATTCCCAGGGTGGCACCGAGGACTCATGCTGGGAGAGGCGGCGCGGAGAGCCCGGGCCCCAGCGTGTGGAAGGAGGCCCATGATCGTCACCCGCGGGCTGACCAAGCGGTACGGGAAGACGGTCGCGGTCAACGACCTGAGCTTCACCGTCTCTCCCGGCGTCGTCACCGGTTTCCTCGGGCCCAACGGCTCGGGGAAGTCCACGACGATGCGTATGGTGCTCGGGCTGGACGTGCCCGACGCCGGATCCGCGTACGTCAACGGCTCCCGCTACGCCGATTTGTCGTGGCCGCTGCGCGAGGTGGGCGCCCTGCTCGATGCGAAGGCGTTCCATCCCGGCCGGAGCGCCCGCAACCACCTGCGCTGGCTGGCACAGACCAACGACATCCCCCAGCGCCGCGTCGACACCGTGCTCGACATCGTCGGGCTCACCGCGGTGGCCGACCGCCGGGCCGGGAAGTTCTCGCTCGGCATGGGTCAGCGGCTCGGCATCGCCAGCGCCCTGCTGGGCGACCCGGGCGTCCTGCTCTTCGACGAACCGGTCAACGGCCTCGACCCCGAGGGCATCCGATGGGTGCGGCACCTGCTGCGGGACCTGGCGTCGGAGGGTCGGACGGTGCTCGTCTCGAGCCATCTGATCAACGAGATGGCCTTGACCGCGGAGCGCCTCGTCGTCATCGGCCGCGGCACGCTGATCGCCGAGACCAGCGTCGACGACTTCACGTCGCGCCACCAGAGCGAGGCAGTGCGCATCGTCACGCCCACGCCGCAACGGTTCGTGGCTGCGCTGTCGCGGGCGGGTGCCCGCCCCTCCGTCGATGACGACGGTTCCATTGTCGCCTCGGGCCTGTCCTCCGTCGACATCGGCGAGCTGGCGGCTCAACAAGCGCTCACCGTCCACGAACTCACTCCGCTACGCGCCTCGCTCGAGGACGTCTTCATGGAACTGACCAGTACCTCGGTGGAGTACCGCTCCCACACCGTCGACGAGGCAGCGGCGCACGAAGCCCTGCCGGTTCGCTGAAAGGAACTCTCATGACCTCGCTTCCCCTCACCGCCGGGCGTCTCGCGTCAGGCCGTGCCGCCCAACCCGGACCCTGGCGCGCCGGCCTGCGCCAGAGCCTGCGCGCCGAGTGGACCAAGCTCGCCTCGTTGCGCTCGACACGATGGACCTTGCTCGTCACCGTCGTCGGGGCGCTCCTCGTGACCTTTCTGTCGACCCACGGCGCCCTGCACCATTCCCGCGGTTGGTACCGCGGCTTCGATCCCACCAACCAATCCCTGGCCGGCCTGGCCATCGGCTCCCTCACCCTCGGCGTCCTCGGCGTGCTGACCATGAGCGGCGAATACGGCACGGGGACGATCCGCTCCTCCTTGGCCGCCATGCCGCGGCGCGGCGTGCTGCTGACGGCCAAGGTGATCCTGGTCGGTTTGGGCACCCTGGTCGTCGGCGTGGCACTCAGCTTCGTCTCGTTCTTCGAGGGCCAAGCCGTGCTCTCGGGTGGCGCGCCGACGGCATCGTTGGGCCAACCGGGCGTGCTCCGGGCCGTGGCCCTGTCGGGCGCTTTCCTGGCGCTCTTCGCGCTGCTCGGACTCGGGATCGGCACCGTCATCCGTCATACCGCCGGCGCCATCGCGGTCTTCGCCGGGTGCACGTTGTTGGCGACCATCCTGCTCTCCTCCATCTCGGAGAGCATCGCCCGTTTCGCCCCCGAGTTCATCTTCGCCAACTCGGTGGCGGCCGTGGTGCACTCGGGCGACTCGTTGTCGGTCACAATCGGGGTCGTGCTCATGCTCGCCTACTGCTCCGCCGCACTGGCGCTGGGTGCCTCTTTGCTCAGCCGGAGGGACGCGTGACACAGGACGAGCGCGAGGACAGCAGCGTCCGGGTGCGGATCCGCGGACGCGAGCTGTCGTTCGCGATGTCCGAAGAGCAGGCGGTCCGGGCCAAGCAGCTGGCGCACACCCTTCTGCACGAGCCGTTCACGAAACGGGTGTGGTCCGAGCTGGCCTTCTTCCTTCTGAGTGGAGCCCTCGCCGGCGCCGGACTGGCCTTCGTCTCGTTCACGATGGTGGCCGGCCTCGTCCTGGCCATCACCTTCTTCGGCTTGGCGGTGCTGGCACTTTCACTCCGCAGCGCACGTGGCATCGGCGGGTTCGCCCGCGGCCTGGCGCGCAACATGCTCGACGAGACGGTGGAGGATCCCCAACCATTCGCCGGACGGCCCGGCTTCCTGGGCTGGCTTCAGTCGTGCCTGCGCGACCGCGTGGCCTGGCGTGCCGTCGGCTATCTCGTCCTGAAGGTCCCATGGTCGATCCTCGGCGTCCTGGTGGCGCTCAGCCTGTGGTGGGACGCGTTCGCCTGCCTCCTCCACCCCGTCTTCGGCCGCAACGGAGGCGGGCCGCCGGTGTGGGGCCTGGCGCGGGCCTTCTTTCCGACGGGCGCCTTCGGATTCGGCCCGACCGGGTTCCTCCAGAACGTGGCCGTCTTCATTTTCGGTGCGATCTTCTTCTTCGCGGCGCCATGGGTCATGCGCGGCTTCGTCAACGTCGATCGCCTGCTGATCCGCAGCTTGCTCGGGCCCGATCCGATGGCGGCGCGGGTGCGCTCCCTCGAGCAGGCCCGGACCCAGACCGTCGACGCTTCGGCTGCCACGCTGCGTCGTATCGAACGCGATCTGCACGACGGCACCCAGGCCCAGCTGGTGGCGCTCGCCATGCGCCTGGGCATGGCCAAGGAGAAGCTGGAGGTCGACTCCGGCCAGGTCGACCTCAATCGGGTGCGCGAGCTCGTCGACGCGGCACACCGAGGTGCCAAGGAGGCCATCGCGGAGCTGCGCGACATCGCCCGCGGCATCCATCCGCCCGCACTCGACATCGGCCTGGAAGGCGCCCTCGCCACTCTGGCCGCCCGCAGTGCGGTACCGACTGAGCTCTCGGTCACCATGCAGGCGCGGCCGACGCCCGCCATCGAGGCCATCGCCTATTTCTGCGTGGCCGAGCTCCTGGCCAACGTGGCGCAGCACGCACAGGCTTCCCGGGCATCGATCTTCTGCACGCAACAGGGGTCCTGGCTGCGCCTCGTCGTGCGCGACGACGGTGCCGGTGGGGCGCAGCTGACCACCATCGGGTCTTCGTCGAGCGGTCTGGCCGGCCTGTCGGAGCGGGTCCATGCCGTCGACGGGAAGCTGTACCTCGTCAGCCCTCCCGGCGGCCCCACGGTCGTCACCGTCGACCTGCCGCTCTCCTCGTGATGGTCGGCGCGCTCCGCATCGCCATCGCCGAGGACTCCGCCATCCTGCGCGACGGCCTCGTCCAGCTCCTCGTCGACCGCGGCTTCGCCATCACCGGTGCCGTCGGGGACCCGGCCGCGCTCCGGAGCTCGGTGGCCCAGAACCCGCCCGACGTCGCGGTGATCGACATCCGCATGCCGCCGACGTTCACCGACGAGGGCCTCCGGCTGGCGCTGGAGCTACGCGCCCGGCACGAGGGGCTCGGCATCCTGCTGTTCTCCCAGTACATCGAGACCCGCTACGCCGCCGACCTGCTGGCGGACGACGCCGCCGGGATCGGGTACCTGTTGAAGGACCGGGTCGCCGACGTCAGCGACTTCGTCGAAGCGCTCGAACGGGTCGCCGTAGGAGGTACCGCCTTGGACCCCGAAGTCGTCACACAGCTCCTCGGCGCGACGCGACGCACCGACTCGCTCTCCGTCCTGACCGTGCGCGAGCGCGAGGTCCTGGGCCTCATGGCCGAGGGACGCTCCAACGCCGCCATCGCCAACGCGCTCGTCGTCAGCGAGGGCGCCGTCGAGAAGCACGTCGCCAACATCTTCGCCAAGCTCGATCTCCCCGTCTCCGAGAAGGATCACCGGCGAGTGCTGGCCGTTCTGCGCTTCCTCGAATCCTGAGCTCAGACGGCGGGCGGACCCGCTGCAACCCACCGTGCAGGAGGCAACCCGCCTTGCGGCGGGTGCAAACGAATGCAGTGGCGGGTAGACAGGTGGGCGATGAAGGTGATCCGTGGAGGATTCGGGAGCCGCAGGGCTCCTTCGATCGGCCTGGTGCTCGGTGCCGGGGGCGTGGTCGGCCAGGCCTACCAGGCCGGGGTCCTCTCGGCGCTGCAGCGCGAGACGGGCTGGGACCCGCGCCAGGCGGCCCTCATCGTCGGCACTTCCGCCGGCTCGGTCACCGGCGCCGCGCTCCGCGTCGGAGTGCCGGCCACGGACCTGGCCGCATCGCTCTACGGGGTGCCCACCTCGCGCCGGGGCGGGGCCATCCTGCGCGCCATCCTGCCGGCCGACGTGGAGCCGCTCCCGACCCCGTCTGTCCGCTCGCTGCTGCGGCCGTGGAACCTGCCGTCCCCTGCGCTCATCACGCGTGCCGTCCGCCGGCCCCTGGCGTTCCGGCCCGACGTGGCCGCCATGACCCTGCTTCCCAAGGGACGGATCGACATCTCAGAGCGGGCCCGGGGTTTGGACGAGCACACGGGCAGTCGCTGGCCGGACGGGTTGCGGATCTGCACGGTCCGCCGATCAGACGGAGCACGGGTGGTCTTCGGCCGGCCGGGGTCCCCGCCGGCGCGGCTGGCCGCCGCCGTGCTGGCCTCGTGCGCCATACCGGGCTACTTCCAACCGGTCGACATCGGGGGCACCGAGTACGTCGACGGCGGCGTGCACTCGGCGACCAACGCGGACGTGCTCCGATCCGAGGGGCTCGACGTGGCCGTCGTCATTTCCTCCATGTCGGCGGCGCACGGGAGCGCCAACGGGGCGGACGGGTGGTTCCGGCGGACGGTGCACCGCCGCATGGAACGCGAGATCGCCCGGCTCCAGGAGACCGGGGTCGTCGTGATCAGGCTGGAGCCCGGCCCCCGGGCGCGTCGCGCCATGGGGCTGCGCGCCATGGCCGAGGACCGGAGCCCCCAGGTCATTGAGGCGGCCTACGAGGAGACGAGTGCGCTGATTCTCGCCACGCCCGCCCTAGCCGCTCTGGGCGACCCGCCCGCCGCGGCATCCGCCGGCTGACCCCGGGAATGCAACACGGCGCGGGGGTAGTCTGCAGCCGGGAGTAACGTCGAAGGGAGGGTCGCGATGGGTCCTGATCGCCTGAGCCCGCTGGACGCGTCGTTTCTCCACATTGAGGACCACGTGTCCCACATGCACATCGCCTCGGTCGCCATCTTCGAGGGGCCCCCACCACCCTTCGGCGACGTCGTCGCCATGGTGGAGGCCAAGCTGCACCTCGTCCCGCGCTACCGCCAGAAGGTCCGCTCCGTCCCGTTCGAGCTGGGGCGTCCGGTCTGGGTCGACGACCCGCACTTCAATATTGAGTACCACCTGCGCCACACGGCACTGCCCGCTCCGGGCGGCGAGAGCGAGCTGCGCAAGCTGGTCGGCCGCGTCATGGCGCAACAGCTCGATCGCTCCAAGCCGTTGTGGGAGATCTGGGTGGTCGAGAGCCTCGAGGACGGCCGCTGGGCGATGTTGGCCAAAACACACCATGCGTTGGTCGACGGGGTATCGGGCACTGACCTGCTGGCGGTGATCATGGACCTGAGCCCCGATGCGGCGCGGCCGGAGCCATCGCAGTGGACGCCGCGTCCCGAACCTTCCGGCTTCCAACTCGTGGTCGAGGCGCTCGAGAACGTCGTCCAGTCGCCTTACGAGCAGGTGCGGGCGGCGCGGGCGCAGACGCGGGCGATCCGTCGCCTCGCCGGCCACGTGCTCGAGGTGGCCGGCGGCCTGTTCTCCCTTGCCGGCCTGGTACGCCCCACCCCCCCCTCCAGCCTCAACGGACCGCTCGGCCCCCATCGGCGCTACGCCTGGGCCACCACTTCGGTCGACGACATCAAACGAGTGCGCAAGGCGCTCGGTGGGACCTTCAACGACGTGGTGCTGGCCAGCATCACCAATGGATTCCGCGAACTGCTGCTGGCGCGCGACGAGGACGTGGACCGGGTGGTGCGCACGCTCGTCCCCGTCTCGGTCCGGCCACGCGACACGTCGGGCAAGGCCGTCGGCGACGGCACGTACCAGAACAAGGTCTCGGCCATGTTCGCCGAGCTCCCGGTGGACATCGACGACCCGGCACTCCGCCTGCACGTGATCACCGAGCAGATGAAGGACCTCAAGGACTCGAGTCAGGCGGTGGCCGGCGAGGCGTTGACGTCCATGTCGGGCTTTGCCCCGCCCATGCTCCTGGCCCTCGGCATGCGCCTCGCCACCAGGGCGGGCCAGCGCAACGTGAACACCGTCACCACGAACGTGCCCGGCCCGCAATTCGCCCTCTACGCGGCCGGTCGGCGGATGATCCGGGCCTTTCCCTACGTGCCGCTCGGCGGGCAGATGCGGCTCGGCATCGCCATCTTCTCCTACGACGGCGAGGTCAACTTCGGGATCACGGGCGACTACGACTCGACCGCCGACATCGACATCCTCGCCGGGGGCATCGAGGACGGCATGACGCAGATGCTGAAGGTCTGCGACCAACCGCGTCGCTGACCGTCACCCTTCCCAGCTGCTGATGCCGGTGACCTCGTCGGCGATGTACGCCGCGCAGATCCCCGACGATGACCTTCTCGACCGATCGGCCGACGATGGGCACCCGGACTCTCAGGTCGCCCTCGACCTCGACCTCGGACGTGCCAGGACCGTCGTCGCCCTCCTCGAACCGGTAGGTCCCGCTGGCGCTCAGCCGGTCGGGGTAATGATCGGGCAGCACCACCCAGCTGGAGCGACGCTCGTCCAGCAGGAGCTCGGTCCGCGTGACCCACGACATCTTCTCGGGGTCGACCACGGCCCGCACCGCGGGCGAGACGGAGCCCGTGAACGCGAAGCGCACCTCCAGCAGAACGCGGTCGCCCTTTGCTTCGTGGTGGACGACGTCGCGCACCGCGATGTCGTCGCGCGGCGGGCGGCCCTCGTAGAACGCAGGGGAGCCGTACGCCGCCATCGCCCGGGCAGGCGGCACCGCGACCGCCTGCCGGACGGCGAACTTCACGTGGCCGGTCGCGTCGAGGGCAGTCCCAACTTGCGGTGGTCCCAGCTGACGGTCCGCTCGACGTTGAGCTTCACGGCCACCCGCTTGTGCAGCATGATCTCGAGAATCGGCTTGAGTTCGTCGGTGTACGGACCGTTGTAGCGCTCGTAGACGCTGATACCGAGCTTCCAGAGCTCGTCGGGCTCGTCGACGATCTCCGCCCTGCCGACGAGCTCCACCCCGCGCAGCTCCTCGTAGTAGTCGCCGTCCTCGAAGAGGAGGGTCAGGCGAGGGTCGCGGCGGAGATTCTGCACCTTTTGCGACTTGGCCTTCGTCTCGACCGTGACGCAACCGTCCAAGAACCCGTACCACATGGCCACCGCGTGGATGGAGCCGTCAGGGGACAGCGAGCACATCGTCATGTTCCGCCGTTCCGCCAGGAACGCGTCCACCTCGTCGGGCGTCATCTGTATGGCCTTGCGCTGGTTCACGCCGTGGCCCATGGCCTCGGTCATTCGGTACCTCCCACTCGTGTGTCAGGGAGCGTAATCCTCTGAACAGGACCGCAGGCGGTGAAGAGTTCATCTGCAGCACACTTGTTGGTTACAGCTGTTTCACGGCACGTTCACCTCGGCTTCGTAGCGTGATCAGCCATGGCGACCGTTGTTCGGCAGATCGATCACCCCGGCCGGGCCCTCCGTCCGGCTCCCGGTCCCGGGCATCAGCGCGGCCAGGAATCCCTCGCCGCAATCTTCTCGATCCGTCCACTGCCTTCAAAGCGAAGCGGGCTCTTCGGATCCTTGGTCACCTGGGTGCGGGTCCTCGCCTCCCCGCGCCCTCAGGCGACGCCGGTGCGATCTACCCCCCGTCCACCGACGTCGCCTGCTCCTCTCCCATTCAGGTCACCCCGGGCCCCCCACGACGCTGCCTGAAACTGAACACGGCGTGGCAATCGCAAACGCACCGGCACCGAGCGGCCGGCCCTCTCACCCCGGCCCGGCCCGGGACAACCGGCCCTTGGTACTGGTGGTCGACGATGAGGAGTCCTACCGCCAGGCGCTGGCCTCGGGTCTGACCCGCGAGGGATTCGCGGTCGAATCTGCGGGCGACGGGCACGAGGCGTTGCGGCTCTTCCACCGCGTCCACCCCGACCTCGTCCTGCTCGACGTCATGCTCCCCGACCAGTCCGGGATCGAGATCTGCCAACAGATGCGCAGCCTCAAACCCGTGCCGATCATCATGGTGACGGCGCGCGACTCGGAGGTCGACATCGTGCTGGGGCTCGAGCTCGGCGCGAGCGACTATGTGGCAAAGCCCTTCCGGCTCCGCGAGCTCGTGGCGCGTATGCGGGCCGTGCTGCGGCGTGGGGTGGCCGTCGCCGAGCACCACGAGGAAGTCCTGGCGGTGGGGCCGGTGCGCCTCGACGCCGGCCGCCGCGAGGTGACGGTGGACGAGGTCCCGGTCGAGCTCTCCCGCAAGGAATTCGACCTGCTGGCGCTCCTGATGTCGCACAGCGGCCAGGTCGTCACCCGCGACTGGTGCATCGACCGGCTCTGGTGGGACCAGGAGCTGACCGACACCCGCACCCTCGACACCCACATCAAGCGGCTGCGCCGGAAGGTGGAGCCCGACCCGGCCAACCCCCGCCACCTGGTCACCGTCCGGGGCGTCGGCTTCCGCTTCGAGGGGTAATCGGGCACGCCGCTGCACATCCGCCCTACATTGAGCAGATGCAAAGAGGCGATGTTGTTCCCGACTTCACTCTCCCCGACCAGACGGGAGCACCGCGCAAGCTCAGTGACTTCCTCGCCAACGGGCCCGTGGTGCTGTTCTTCTACCCTGCCGCCATGACCTACGGCTGCACCAAGGAGAGCTGCCACTTCCGGGACATGGCCGGCGAGTTCGCCGCCGTCGGGGCTCGGCCGGTCGGCATCAGCGCCGACACCGTCGACAAGCAGAAACAATTCGACGAGAAGGAGTCGCTCGGCTTCCCCCTCCTCTCGGACCCCGACCGCGAGGTGGCGGCGATCTTCGGCGTGAAGCGCAGCGTCAGCTTCCTCAAGGTGAAGCGGTCCACCTTCGTGATCGACACCGACCGCACCGTCCTCGACGTCATCCATTCCGAGGTCTCAATGGGCTCCCACGCCGACAAGGCGCTCGCCCTCTTGAAGGCGCGACCCGCTGCCTGATCGCACCGTCGTCATCACGGGCGCCGCCTCGGGCATCGGTGCCGCCACCGCGGCGCGGCTCGGCGCTGCGGGTTGGAACGTCATCGGCATCGACAAGGACGAGTCGGACGTCGTCGCCGACCTGGCCACCCGAGAGGGGCGGCGACGCGCCGTGGAGGGCGCGACCGAACAGAGCGGCGGCGTGCTGGCGGGGATCGTCACCTGCGCCGGGCTGGCCGGGTTGCCGGGCCGGGCCGGCGCGCTCCTCGCCTCTGTGAACTACTTCGGCACGGTGGACCTCCTCGTTGGCCTGCGGCCGCTGCTGGCCCCGGGAGGTGCTGCCGTCGCCATCAGCTCGAACTCGACCACGGTGCAACCTGCGGTCCCCGCCGACCTCGTCGAGGCCTGCCTGCGCCATGACGAGGAGTTGAGCGCGCGGATCGCCGACGCCCGCGGCTCTCTCGTGACCTACCCGGCCACGAAGCTGGCCGTCGCCCACTGGGTGCGCCGCAACGCCACGGGGCCGGACTGGGCCGGGTCGGGCCTCCGCCTCAACGCCGTCGCCCCGGGCATGATCGACACGCCGATGGTCGCGGGCATGCGAGCCGACGCCAAGGCCGGACCGATGCTCGACCTGTTGCCCATCCCGGCGGGCCGGCCCGGCCGGCCCGAGGAGATCGCCGCCGTCATCGACCTGTTGCTCGGTCCCGACGGGACGTTCTTCTGCGGATCGGTGGTGTTCTGCGACGGTGGGAGCGACGCACTCCTGCGCACCGACGACTGGCCGGCAGCCTGGGACATCTCCGTCGGCGACCTCGGCCAACAGCTCTCCTGATCACGTCGCGACGGCCCCCGACCCGACCGTAGGCTGACGGCCGTGCCGGGTCGGATCCTGGTGGACACCACCCCGCTGCGCGAGAGCCGAGACTTTCGCCTCCTCTTCATCGGTCAGCTCATCTCTGTCATCGGGACCCAGCTGACGGTCGTGGCCATCCCCTACCAGGTGTACTCCATGACGCACTCCACGCTGCAGGTGGGCGCCATCAGCCTGGCCCAGCTCTTTCCCTTCCTCGCCGGCGCCCTGTCCGCCGGGCCCATCGGCGACTCGGTCGACAAACGCCGGATCATGGTCTGGACGTCGTCGGCCATGGTGCTGACCAGCGGCGCCATGGCCGTCAACGCCGCCATCGCCCACCCCTCGCTCGTCGCGCTCTACGTCGTCAGCGCGGTGGCGGCGGGGCTCTTCGGCTTCTCGAGCACCGCCCGCTCGGCGGCCGTACCGGGAATGGTGGAGCGGCGGCACCTCGCTGCCGCCGCCGCCCTGACCCAGATCGTCTTCCAGGTGGGGGTCATCGTTGGACCCGCGCTCTCGGGCCTGCTGCTCGGCATCGGGCTCCCGCTCGTCTACGGGCTCGATGCCGCCTCGTTCGTGGTCGCCGCCATCACCTCGGCCATGCTCCACCCCATCCCACCGGCCCATGATGCGATCGGACTCTCCCCCTGGCAGTCGACCAGGGAGGGCCTGCGCTACCTGCGCTCCCGCCAGGCGCTCCAGGGTGTCTACCTGATCGACATCAACGCCATGGTGTTCGGCATGCCGCGGGCTCTCTTCCCCGCCATGGCGGGGGCCGTGTTCGGGGGCGGCACGATCACCCTCGGTTTCCTGTACGCCGCTCCCGGCGTGGGGGCGCTGATCGGCGCGGCCACCACGGGGTGGGTGGCCAACCTCCGGCGCCAGGGCTGGGCGGTGATCGTGGCGGTCTGTGTCTGGGGTGCGGCCATCGCCCTGTTCGGGTTGACCGACACGCTCTGGGTCGCCCTCGTCCTCTTGGCGGTGGCGGGGTGGGCCGACGTCATTTCCGCCGTGCTGCGCAACACCATGCTGCAGAGCTCCATCCCCGAGCGTTTCCGGAGTCGGATGTCCTCCATCCAGATGGCGGTGGTGCAGGGTGGACCCCGCCTCGGTGACATGGAGTCCGGCGCCGTCGCCACGCTCACGAGCATTGAGTTCTCCGTCGTCTCGGGCGGCCTCGCCTGCATCGTCGGTGCCGCCGTCATCGGCGCCTTGCTGCCGGTCTTCCGGCGCCACGTCGCCGGTGAGATCGACGACGTGCCCGTATGATCCGGTAATGAGCTCCACCTTCGCCGAACCGACATGGGGTGAGGTCGACCCCACGGCACTGCGCCGCATCCTCGTCGTCTCCCCTCACTTCGACGACGCCGCCATGGGCGCGGGTCACCTGATCGCGAGCTACGACGACACCACGGTCGTCACCGTGCTGGGCGGGCGCCCGCCCGCCTATCCCGATGTGCCCTCGGAGTGGGACGCGCTGGGTGGCTTCGTCGCCGGTGACGACGTGGTGGCCGTACGGCGCGAGGAGGACGCGGCGGCAATGGAGGTCCTCGGCTCGGGGTACGAGTGGCTCGAGTTCTCCGATCACCAGTACCTGGCGCCGCCCGACCGGCCGACACCGGCCGACGTGGCGCCCGTCCTCGCTGTCACCATCGCCGAATTCGATCCGACCGCGGTCTTCTTCCCGATGGGTCTCGGCAACCCCGATCACGTGATGGTGCACGATGCCTGCCTGCTGGTGCGCCCGGAGCAACCCGAACGCGAGTGGTTCTGCTACGAGGACCACGGCTACAAGCACATACCGGGGCTGTTGGCCTGGCGCGTGGCGAAGCTGCTGCGCGCACAACCCTGGCCGACGCCCGCAATCATCCCGCACGTGCCTGACGAGGAGCTCAAGCGCCGCGCCATCTGGTGCTACACGTCGCAGATCGCCCCGCTCGAGCAGGACCACGCACTCAGCGCACGCATGGAGGGACGCGTCCCCGAGCAGTTCTGGCGCCTGGCGCCTCCACCGGCCGGCTGGGAGGGGATGGCCGACCTCATCTGAGCCCGGGCGCGCAACGGCCCGCCCGGGGGGAGCCAGGCGGGCCGTTGCCGAACCCCGGGAGGGACCGTCCGTCGTCAGGCCATGGCCGGTTGCGGGGCGATCTCGCCGATCTCCATGCCCTCCTCGGCCAGAGTCACCGGTGCCCGCTCCAGGTCAGCCTCTATGTCGGCCAGGATCCCCGGGCGGCGGCGGTTGACGACGAACAGCCAGGTGGCACCGACCGCTATCCACCCCAAGAAGATGTACGGGAACAGGTTCACCGGGTACGGCGGCCGCGGGTAGAAGCTGCCGATGGTGGGCACCAGCAGGCAGAGGAGGGCGACGACCACCATGACCACGTGGTGGCGGCGGAGCTCGCCGATCTTTTTCAGGTACATCGGCGCCGCCAAGGTGATGAGGTAGTAGGCGAGCAGGAACCCGAAGGCGGCCAGGGTGCCGGCGTCGCCGAAGGCGGTGAGTGGGTTGGTCCAGATCATCAGGACCGAGGGGAAGACGAAGATCATGGCGATGTAGACCGTCACCGCCACGTGCGGAGTGCGGTTGGTGGCGTGGGCCCTGCCCAGATGTCCCGAGAAGATGCCGTGGCGCGCCATGGGGTACATGATTCGTGCCCCGGCGTTGAGGCATGAGAGCGACAGCGAGAAGAAGCTGGCCATGGCACCGATGGAGATGGGGATTTTGAACCAGCTCACGTTGTAGGCCGCCGCCAGGTAGTTGAGGGGCGCCGAGGCCCAGTCTGCGCCGTGGTTGTTCGTGCCGCCCACCTCCACGTAGGCCATGAACACCATGAAGAGACCGGTGATGATCAGGCTGGCGGTGACCGCCTTGGGCACGGTGCGCCTGGCGTCCTTCGCCTCGCCTCCGAGAGCGGTGGCGCTCTCGAAGCCGACGAGCGAGAAGATGCAGGCCACGACGGCCAGCCCCATGCCGTGCAGACCGACTCCCTTCAGCGAGAGCTGCCCGGTGTCCACCTTGAAACCGTGTTTGAAGAGGATGACGAAGGCCAAGGCCAGGATGCAGGCGACCGACGCACCTTCGAGGACCAGGGTGAGGATGGACGAGACCCGGATGTCCTTGTAGGCGATGACCCAGCAGAGCAAAGCACTGAAGGCGAAGAAGACGATCGGGTGGATCGATCCGTGATAGCCGAGGGCCGAGAGGAGCTGGGCGCTGAAGACGGCGAAGCCGCACATGCCCGCGACGGCAATGAAGAAGTAGGACCAGATCAAAGTCCATCCCGACAGCACTCCGGTCCGCGGTCCGAGCCCCCGACCCGTATAGGCGTACATGGAGCCCGCCGAGGAGGACCGCTTGGCAAATTGGTTCAAGCAGAACACCACCGTGAGGAGCATCACGGTCGCGAACGCATAGGCCAACCACGTGCCGGCTCCCGCGCTGGCAAAGGCCAGGGGGATGATCAGGACGGCGGTCATGGTGGGAGAGATGGCTGCCACTCCCTGGGCGAACAGCGCCGAGAAACCGAGCGCGTTGGTCTTCAGTCCCATCATCTTCTTGACCGCTGCGGTCGACGCGACTTCGGGTTGTGTCGTCATGAGTTGCGGGTCCTCTCTGTGGCCCCCCACGGATACGGCGTTGTCGGAATCGGGTGTGGCGCTGGCCGGCGAGCGTGACCGGACGAGACGGTCCTACTCGGGGAAAGACTGGTCCTCGAGCAGGAGGTCCTCGTAGAAGGCGCCGAACTTCCGCTCGGGATGGGCGATGGCGATCTCGAGCACCCACAGGTTGGGGTTCGGCCGGAATTCGACCTCCGCCAGGGGCCCGTCGTAGTGGGCGGAATGGGGAAAGTCGGACAAACGGTGGCCCGACAGGTCCATGTTCAACTTCCACCCGTACCCGGCCGCCACCGAGGTCGCGTGGTCGTAGAGCTCCTTGCCGGTGCTGCCGCTGGTGAACCACTCCTCGCGCACCTGGTCCCAGATCTGCCGAACCTCCTTCTTGGCTCGGACATGGTCGGGATCCGACCCGAAGACGAACGTGTCACCCGCATCGCCCTCGGTGTCGCCGTAGATCGGCCCGATGTCGACGAAGAAGATGTCGTCGTCACCGAGGACAACACCGGGCTCCGACTTCTCCATGAAGTCCTTCGTCGTGTTGGGTCCACACCTGACGATGATGTGGTGCCACCCGCGTCGCATCTCCATTCCTTTGAGAACGTCGCGGGCGATGGCCTTCGCCTCGTCCTCCGACATGCCGGGCTGCACCTGGTCGGCGATCAGGTGTACTGCTCTGCGGGTGCGCGCCCGAACGTCCAACAAGGAGTCGAGCGAGAACTTCTCCCCGGTTCCTTCGAGCTCGGTCAGCATTGTCATGTGGGTCTCCTCAGTGGTCGCTGATGGATGCGCTGAACAGAGGGTGGTTGCGGAAGTCGTTGGGTGCGTCGGCGGCCACGACGACGACCTCGACGGTGCCCTGTGACGTACCGAGGCGGTGCGGGCGGTTGGCGTCGAAATGCACAGTGCTGCCGGCGTCGAGAAGGTGCACCTGCCCGTCGAACTCGAGCCGTAGTTGCCCCTTGACCACGTAGATCCACTCCTCGCCGCGATGACGAGCCGGTTCCGACGGTGGGCGGTCCGCGCTGATGCGGATCTGCAATGCCTCGAGCGTCGAGGAACCCGGGAAGCCACTGCACGGTGCGATGGTGAGGCCGTTGGCCTCCTGGCTCGCCTGCTGCGGTGGGTAGGTCGCGATGGCCGGCTCGCCTCGGCGCTCACCGAGCAATGTGCTCATCGACACCCCGAGCGCCCGCGACAACGAGATCAGGGCCGCCACGGAGGGCTGGCGGTCACCCGACTCCAGACGGGAGAGGTGGGCGGTGGAGAGGTCGGCGCGCTGCGCCAGTTGCTCCAGCGTCAGGCCGGCCCGGGTGCGCTCCTCGCGCAGTCCCTCGGCGAGCGAGGAAAGCGCCTCGTCAAGCTCCATACGCCGAGTGTGGGCCCAAGTTGTCTCAGAGGCAAGGGACTTTGCCAGAGTTCACGATTCAGAAATATCGGCGAAACCGAGCCGAGATCCACGGGCCGCCGGTCCGCCGCTCTCGCCCCCGACCAGAGCCGCAAATCGGTCAAAGGCCAGGTCACGCCAGGGAATCAGAGCGGCGAGCGACGCGCCCGTGGCTTCCCGCACGGCCGCGCCGCCCCCCGGGGCCCGGGCGGCGTCGGTCGGGAAGGAGTCGAGGAGGCCGTCGACCGCGTCGACCGTGACCTCCAGATGGAACTGCAGGCCCCAAGCCGCCTCGCCCACCCGGAAGGCCTGGTTGGGGTAGCGCGCGCTGTACGCCAGCCCGTGCGCGCCCGGGGGCAGGTCGAACGTGTCGCCGTGCCAGTGGAGGACCGGCAGGCGGTCCGGGAATCCGGCGAAGAGCGCATCGCGCGCGCAGGTCGGCAGCAGCTCCACCATCGACCAACCGACCTCTGGCCCGTCGGCCCCCGGGTACACCACGCCACCCGCGGCGAGGGACAGCAGTTGTGCACCGAGGCAGACTCCGAGGACCGGCAGGGCGCGCCCGAGTGCATCGCGCAGCAGCGCCACCTCGGCCTGCCGGCTGGCGAACCCCTCGTCGGAACACGCCGACATCGGTCCGCCCATCACGACGAGGCCGTCGTAGCCTGCGGCGTCGAGAGCAACGCGATCGCCGGCGAACGTGCGACGTACTTCAGTGCGGATCCCGGCGCGGGCGAGTGCGGCACCGATGGCCCAGGACGGCTCGGGCTCCACGTGCTGCACAATCAGGCATTTGGCCATGGCGACGCGGACATGGCGCTGCGGGCGAGCGGCGGCCGCCATGTCCGATCCTCCCTTCACGAATCGGCTCTCCGACGCCCAGACGATAGGACGGCCGGGAGGCCGGGGAAGCACAGTGGTTGCATTAACATTGCCGAAACAAGCCCTCTTCGGGCCACACATCGGGAACGCCCTTGTTCGATCGACTCCTTCTCGCCCTCGACGACTCGCCCGCAGGCGAGGTCGCCACGCTCTTCGCAGCCGCTCTGGCCCGTCGCGCCGGCGCGACCGTCCATGTGCTCCACGTCAACGAGCGGCTCGTCGCCGGCAACGGGGTGGCCCTGCGCTCGCGCCGGGAATCCGCGGACTTGGTCTCGGCCGCCGTGCGGCAGCTCGCCGAGTCCGGCGTACGCGCCGGGGGGTCCGTGTGCGTCTCGCCCTACCGGCACGTCCCGCAGCGGATCGTGACGACGGCGCTCGAACGGTCCGCCGACGCCATCGTCGTGGGGTCCACGCGGAACGGCCGGCTGGGCCGGCTCTTCTCGCCCCGGGTCCGGGAGCGCACGACGCGCCTGAGCGCGCTGCCGGTGCTGACTGCGCCCGCCCCGCTGAAGGTCACCTCGCCCGACGAGGTCGCCGACTGGACGGACGGCCTGGGTCACGTCGTCGACTCCCTGCTCAGCTGAGACTCGGGGAAGCGCGCCGAAAACGCTCTGAAACCGGGACGTTCAGCCCTATCGGTGTCCGCAACGACGGTGCAACATTTGTCGGGTGGTGATGTACAGCGATCTCCTCTCGCAGGCCCTTGGCAATGACGGGGAAGGCCACAGGTCCGACGACCTGCTGCTGGCGGACCTCGTGGACTCCCGGGTCAGGCTTCAGGTGACGGGCGCGGCGGCCCCGGTGGCAGAAGCGCTGGCCCGGGAGCTCTCCTACGACGGCGCA
Source organism: uncultured Acidimicrobiaceae bacterium (assembly GCA_963744045.1). GTDB lineage: Bacteria > Actinomycetota > Acidimicrobiia > Acidimicrobiales > RAAP-2 > Bog-473. Next base: position 155,158 of record CAVUSB010000006.1, on the reverse strand, counting down.
TTGATCAGGCTGTGCACGTCCCTCGAGGTCCGCGCCACCCCCGAATGGTTCGACTGCCCCCGGCGTGAGCGGGCCCGGCTCGAGCGGGAGCTCCTGCGCCGGGGCATCCTGCTTCCCCCACTCGAGCTCCAGGACGCATAGACGTTGCTGGTCCTGGCGGTGCGGGCGGATCGGCCGCACCTGAGGATGGCGAAGGGCGTGCCGAATGCGGTGGGAACATCCCGCGTCCTGGCATGGACATGCGGCGCCGGCGCACGCGACGCCCGGCCGTCCGCCGCGGCCTCTCAGTAGAGTCGGGTGCGGTGCCAGGGGACGACGAGCGGACGGTGGAGGCCGGCGGGCGCCAGGTGCGCGTCTCGCGGCCGGACAAGATCTACTTTCCGGCCCTCGGCGCCACGAAGTTCGACCTGGTCTCCTACTACCTCGACGTGGCGGACCATCTGCTGAACACCGCCGGTGGGCGGCCCGCCATGCTGCAGCGTTTCCCCGACGGCGCCACCGGCAAGTCCTTCTACCAAAAGCGCATCCCGGCTGGCGCGCCGGACTGGCTGCAGTCCACCACCGTCTCCACACCGAACGGGACGACGTCCAACGCGCTCGTGGTCGCCGACATCGCCCATGTCGTGTGGGCGGTGAACATCGGCTGCCTCGGCCTGCACCTGTGGCCCTATGTGGCGGCTGATCCCGCACACGCCGACGAGCTGCGCATCGACCTCGACCCGACGACCGGCATCGGGTTCGAAGAGGTGCGCGCCGTCGCCCTGCTCTGCCGCGATGTGCTCGAGGAGCTCGGCCTGCGGGGCTATCCGAAGACGACGGGCAACAACGGCCTCCACGTGTACCTCCGGCTCGAGCCCCTCTGGGACTCGGTGCAGGTGCGCGCGGCTGCGGTCGCGCTGGCCCGCGAATTGGAGCGCCGATTCCCGGACCTGATCACCGCCAACTGGTGGAAGGAGGAACGCGGCAGCCGCGTCTTCGTCGACTTCAACCAGAATGCGCCCCACAAGACCGTCTTCGGTGCCTGGTTCGCCCGGCCCCGCACGGGCGGACAGGTCTCGACACCGCTCACCTGGGAGGAGGTCGAGACGGTGGTGCCCAACGACCTCACCATCCGCACCGTGCCCGAGCTGGTCCGCCGGCGCGGTGACCCCTGGGCCGACATAGCCGCCCGACCGCAGTCGATCGAACCGCTGCTGGCGCTGGCCGCGCGCGACAGGGAAGCCGGCCTGCACGACGCACCGTGGCCGCCCCAGTACCCGAAGATGCCCGACGAGCCGCCCCGGGTGGCCCCGAGCCGGGCCAAGAAGGACTGAGCGGTGGAGCCGCTCCATGCCCTGAACCGCATCGCCTTCCTGCTCGAGCGCGGCGGGGCCGACACCTACAAGGTGCGCGCCTTTCGCAACGCGGCGCGCGCCGTGGCCGACGTTGACACGGCCACGCTTGCCACGCTGGCCCGGGCTGGGCGGCTGCAGACCATCGAAGGGATCGGGAAGTCCACGGCACTGGTCATCACCGAGGCACTCGACGGCAAGGTGCCCGAACGCCTGACGCAACTGGAGGAGACGCCCGACGATGTGGTGCTCGACGCGCCGGCGGCGGAGCTTCTCGGCTCGCTGCGCGGAGACTGCCACTCGCACTCCGACTGGTCCGACGGCGGGAGCCCGATCCGCGAGATGGCCGAGGCGGCCCGGGAGCTGGGACACGAGTACCTGGTGCTCACCGACCACAGCGCCCGGCTCACGGTGGCGCACGGGCTCAACGCGGAACGTCTGCGCACCCAGCTCGACGTGGTGGCGGACCTGAACGAGGAGCTGGCACCGTTCCGCCTCCTGACCGGAATTGAGGTGGACATCCTCGAAGACGGCTCACTGGACCAGGAGCTGGAGCTGCTGGCCGAATTGGACGTTGTCGTGGCCAGCGTGCACTCCAAGCTGCGCATGGAGGCGCCGGCCATGACCGACCGGATGCTGGCGGCCATTGAGAGCCCGCACACCGACATCCTGGGCCACTGCACCGGGCGCCTCATCTCCGGACGCGGGCGGGCGCCGTCGACCTTCGACGCCGATGCGGTGTTCGCTGCCTGCGCGCACACCGGTACCGCGGTCGAGATCAACTCGCGGCCCGAGCGCCAGGACCCGCCCCAGGATCTGCTGCGACAGGCGGTCTCGCTCGGCTGTTCCTTCGCGATCGACACCGACGCCCACGCACCGGGTCAGCTCGGGTGGCTCGGCCGGGGCTGTGCCAAGGCGGTGGAGGCCGACGTGCCACCCGACCGCATCGTCAACCGGAGCCCGGTCGGCGACCTCCTGGCCTGGGCCGGAACCCATGCAGGCTGACCTGCGGTGACGCTCCCCGTCCGCCCTCCGGTCGCACCGATGCTGGCCAAACTCGCCCGAGAACTCCCGCGGGGCCCGGGCCTCTTCTACGAGCCGAAATGGGACGGCTTTCGCTGCATCGTCTTTCGCGACGGCGACGACGTGGAGCTGGGCAGCCGCAACGAGAAGCCCCTGACGCGCTATTTCCCCGAGCTCGTCGACGCACTGCGGCGCGAGCTCCCCGAGCAATGCGTGCTCGATGGCGAAATCGTCATCGCCGGTGCCCACGGCCTGGAGTTCGACGCACTGTCCCAGCGCATCCACCCGGCCGAGAAGCGCATCCGGCTGCTCGCCGAGTCCACGCCCGCCTCGTTCGTCGCCTTCGACCTGCTGGCCGAGGGGAGCCGCTCCTTGCTCGAGGTGCCCTACGCGCAGCGGCGCAGCGCGCTCGAGAGGGCGCTCAAGAAGGTCCGCCCGCCGATCCACGTCACGCCGGTGACCGCGGACCCCGACGTGGCGGGGGACTGGTTCTCCCGCTTCGAGGGCGCTGGGCTCGACGGCGTCGTCGTCAAGGACGGGTCGCTCACCTATCAACCCGACAAGCGGGCGATGGTCAAGGTCAAGCACCAGCGCACCGCCGACTGCGTGGTAGCCGGGTTCCGCACGCACAAGGACGGCGCCGGCGTGGGCTCACTGCTCCTGGGCCTGTTCGATCGCTCCGGGACGCTGCACCACGTCGGCGTGGCGTCAGGCTTCAGCGTGGCGCGCCGGCGCGAGCTGGTCACCGAGCTCGAGCCGTTCGCGAAGGACGCACTGGAGGGCCACCCCTGGGCGGGCTGGGCCGAAGCGCAGACGGCGGGACGGGCGCCCGGAGGCGGGAATCGCTGGAACGCCGGGAAGGACATGAGCTGGGAGCCGCTGCGCCCCGAGGCGGTGTGCGAGGTGTCCTACGACCACCTCCAGCAGGACCGCTTCCGGCACGCCACGTCCTTCGTGCGCTGGCGTCCCGATCGCGACCCCTCGTCGTGCACGTACGACCAGTTGGACACGCCGGTGCCGATGGAATTGCACGAGGTCTTCGGCGGGACGTCCCCGCCGTAGTCAGTCGAGGAGATCGGGGTCGGCCGCCAACTCGGCGCGCACGGACGCCTCCCAGAAGCCGATGAAGCCCTCGCCGTCGCTCTGGGCCACCAGGTCGATGAACGACTGCGGGACCCGGGAATCCTGCGCGCCGCCGGCCACCCGGGCGTACCAGGCATGCTGGCACCGCTGCTCCAGCGCCACCGCACGCTGGTGCACCGCCCGGGCCGAGCCGCCCAGCACGAACACGCCATGGCCCGCCAGCAGCGCCATCGATGCATCGCCCATCTTCTGCACCGCGGACTGCGCGCTCGTGGCGTCGTTGACCGGTCCCTCGTATTCGTCGACCACGACCAGCGTCCCTCCACCGAGCGCGGAGGTCTGGTCGAGGATCGGGGGTAGCTCGCCGAGGTCCGCCCAGACCGTGCCGAAGAGCGGGTGGTTGTGCACCGCCCAACCGACGTCCTGGCGCAGCTTGTGCAGTTCGAGGTGCAGTGGGATCCCGAGCGGGACGGGCCAGTCCCCCTCGACGACGCGCCCGTCGAGGTCGATGCGCAACACCTGGGACGGGCGCAGTTCGGCCCACGTCAACAGCCACGGGTTGCACAGCAGCGTGCCGTCCCCCAGGTTGACGGTGATGTGCCCGGCCAGGTGGTCGTTGTAACCCTCCCGCCACAAGGCGCGGGCGAGCACCACCAGTTCCTCGCGCGGCGTGAGATCGGGGATGAGCTTCTCGGCGGTCGGCGTGAACATGCGACGGCTCCTCTCAGCGCGGCAGGACGGGGTCGGGGAGCGGGTGGCGGTAGAGCGCGGCGGCGTTCTCACTGCACATGGCCCGCAGCTCATCGGCGGGAATGTGCCCCCAGTACCGCGCAATGACATCCTGCGTGTCGGGCCATGTGCTGTCCCCGTGCGGGTAGTCGACCTCCACCATCACGTGGTCGACCCCAATGGCGTGGCGCGTGTCGATGGTCGACGGGTCGTCGAGGGTGCAGAACCAGAAGTTGCGCTGCAGGACATCGGCCGGGCGCACGTCCCAGCCGAGCCCGTAGCGGGAGCGGTCGACGATGTTCTCGAGCCGGTCCCGCAGCATGGCCACCCACCCGATGCCCCCCTCGCTCATGGCGACCTTGAGCGTCGGGTGCCGCAGGGGATAGCCGGACCACAGCCATTCGGTGCAGGCGATGAGCGACAGCTGGCCGAAGAGCGTGGCACCGAGCTGGAGCGCGTCCATGCCGGCTCCGGGTGGCGCCGGGGTGAGGCCTGAACTCCCCACGTGGAGGGACACCACCGTGTCGGTGTCGACGACAGCCTCCATGATCGGGTCCCAGTGCGACCGGTCCCACAGCGAGGGCAGCCCGATTTCGTGCGGACGCTCGGGGAAGGTCACCGACGTGAAGCCGCGCTCGGCGTTGCGCCGGATCTCGGCCACCGCGAGCTCGGGCTCGGCGAGGTAGGTGATCCCGAGCGGGACGATGCGTTCGGGGTGGGCGCAGTACCACTCCTCGAACAGCCAGTCGTTCCACGCCCTGACACAGGCCACGCCCAGGTCGCGGTCCCGGGCGTCGAAGAAGACGCGACCGCAGAAGCCCGTGATCATGGACGGGAAATTCACCGAGGCCCAGACACCGTTGATGTCCATGTCGTGCACGCGGGCATCGACGTCGTAACACCCGGGCCGCATCTGGTCGAAGCGAAACGGCTCGAGCCCGTAGGTCTCCGGGCGGCGACCGGCCACCGCGTTCATCCCCACCTGGGTGTAGCGCTGACCCTCGAACTCCCACACCTGATGCCCCTCGGGCGTCTCGACGATGCGGGGAGCACCGTCGGCCAACGCAGCAGGAAGCCTGTTCTCGAACGTGTGGGCGGGCTCCACGACGTGGTCGTCCACCGAGATCACGGTGTAGCGCACCTGGCGCGGCTCAGGCTCGGGCAGGAAGAGATCGTCATCCGGCACGAACCGGAGTATGCCCGAGGAATCCACCGCGCGCCGCGCCGACAGTGCCGCGACATCGACGCGCCCCGGATGGATACTGGGGCCGACGCGGAAAAGGAGGCGGCGTGGTCGCACTGGTCATTGTCTCGACGTTCGTGGTTCTGGTGCTCGGCATCCTGGTGGCGGGCCTGTTACGCAGTCATGCCGACATCCTCCGCTCCCTCCATGAGCTCGGCGTGGGCGTGGGGGACCCCTCGGCCACCCCCGTCGACGCCGCCCCCGTGACGCTGGGCACGCCGGCATCGAGTCCCGCGCTCGGGGCGGCTCCGGCCGTCGCCGGTATCACCCCAACCGGGGATGCGCGGGCGGTCGCCGTCGACAACAGCGACGACCTGACGCTGCTCGGGTTCCTCTCCTCGGGCTGCACCGGCTGCGCCACCTTCTGGGACGCGCTGCAGGAGCCCGGGCGCCTGCAGCTGCCCGACCGCACGCGCGTCGTGATCGTGACCAAGGGCCCCGAGCGCGAGGTCCCCTCCGAGGTGCGGGCGCTCGCGACCGGCCGGGTCCCGGTGGTCATGTCCACCGAGGCCTGGGTCGATTACCAGGTCCCAGGCTCGCCGTTCTTCGTGCTGGTCGACGGGGCCACCGGGCGCAAGGTCGGGCAGGGGGTGGCCGGCCAGGTGGGGCAGTTGGCCGAGCTGGTCCGGCGCGCCGAGCACGACCGGAGTGCCGGCGGCGGCCGTGGCCGCGGCGAGGTTTCGCTCGCCGGTCCGGCCCGCGAGGCGGCGGCCGACGAGGTGCTGGCCGCGGCCGGGATCCTCCCGGGCGACCCCAGCCTCTACCCGCGCACGCTCGAGGACGTCTTCCCGCACGGCAGCGCCGTACCCGCCGAGTAGTGGCCACCATCGGCGCCCACGGCATCACGGCCCGTCTCCCCGACGGCTTCGAGGGACGCATTTTCGTGCGCCCGGCCGCCGTGGGCGTGACCCACCCGGTGGGCCAGTTCGCCACGTTCCCCATTCCCGACGACATCGGCGACTTCGGGAGCGGGGCCGTCACCTCCATGGGACCCGCCGACGTGTTCGCCACCTTGTTCGAGTACGGCCCTGAGAGCCTGGGCACCGCGTTGTTCGCCCGGCAGGGCCGGCCGGCCGGCTTCTCCGAGACGGACTTCTCCCCCATGACCCTGCGCCGAGGGATCCCCGGTCAGTCCGGCACCCAGTGGTTCTTCACCGAGGCCGGGCGGCCCTTCTCGTTCTATGCCGTGCTCGGCAGCCACGCCCTGCGCCCCGCCCTGGTCCCGCGCGTCAACACGCTGTTGTCGTCGTTCACGTTGAGTCCGGCCACCATGGCGGACCTTCCCGCTGCCAGGCCGCAGTGGAACTGATCGGCCTCTACCTCATCGCCGCCGGCCTGCTCGTCGTGGCCGGGACGGCCAAGGCGGCGCGGCCCGACGACACCGCACGGGCCGCGGGCGCCTTGCTGCCGTCACCTCCGTCGCTTCCCGTGCTGCGGCGCGTCGTCCGCGTGTGCGCGCTGGCCGAGGCGGCTCTGGGTGCCGTCGCCCTCGCCTTCCCGCGTCCGGCCACTGCGGGCCTCGTCGCCGCCTCCTACCTCTGCTTCTTCGGCGTCGTGGCCTACGCCCGCCGGCGCGGCGGGCCCCTCGCCACCTGTGGCTGCTTCGGCCGCCCCGACACGCCACCCACCGCGCTGCACCTGGTCATCGACCTCGTGCTGGCCGTCGCCGCAGCGGTGGTCGCCGCGGGCGCCCCGTCGCGGGGCACCCTGGTGACGCAGCTGGCCCACGAGCCCTGGGCCGGTCTGCCGTTGCTCTTCGTCAGCGCCGTGGGACTCTGGCTCACCGCGCTGGCCCTCTCCGCGCTCGCCGCGCTGACCGCGGCGCGCCACCTGGCCCGACCCGTGCCGTCGCGGTCGTCGTGAGCATCTCCACCGCGCTCGTGGCGCGCACGGCACGGGCCCTCGAGGGGCGCCTGTCCCGCCGCAGCCTCATCAACCGGTCGGCCTTCGTCGGCAGCGCCGTGGCCGTCGGGTCCGGCCTTGACCTCGCGCTCAGACCGGGCACGGCCTACGGTTCGATCTGCGAGTGCGGCAACGCCGGCTGTGGCTGTGGCAGCACCTGCTGCTCGGGGTTCTCGGAGTTCTGCTGTGCGGTCAGCGGCGCCAACTTCTGCCCCGAGAACACCATCATGGGCGGCTGGTGGGTGGCGGACAACTCGTCGTACTGCGGTGGCCCCCGCTACTACATGGACTGCAACGCGACCTGCTCGTGTGACAGCGGCTGCAGCGGCGGGTTCCCCTTCTGCGACACGGGGTGCGACGGGACGGGCTGCAGCTGCGGTCCGCTGGGCTGTGACTCCTATCTCACGGGATGCCTGCAGTTCCGCTACGGGCAGTGCAACCAGGACGTGGCCTGCATGGGGCGCATCGTCTGCCGGGTGGTCGCCTGCGTCCCACCCTGGACGGTCGACCCCTCCTGCACCACCGCCGTCGCCGTCGACAACGCCACGGCGGAGCAAAACGAGCCCTGTTGGACGACGGCCCCGCCGGCCCCGCTGTGCACCTCGCCCGCCACGGACTGCCGGGTCACGGGCATGGTCCCGAGCGCTGACGGTGGCGGCTACGCCGTGCTGACCGGATTCGGCCGCCTGTTCGGGTACGGGGACTTCCCCGACGAGGGCGACGCCTCGTCGCTCGCGCTGGACGCCCCGATCGTCGGGGTCGCGACCTGCAGGACGGGGGGCTATTTCCTGGCCGCGGCCGACGGGGGCATCTTCGACTACGGCGGGGCGCCGTTCCTCGGCTCCATGGGCGGGCAGCCGCTCGATGCACCGGTGGTCGGGATCGCCGCCTCTCCCACCGGCCAGGGCTACTGGCTGGTCGCGGCCGACGGGGGGATCTTCGACTACGGCGACGCGCTCTTCTACGGCTCCACGGGCGGGCAGCCGCTCAATGCGCCGATCGTGGGCATGGCCGCCACTCCGAGCGGGCAGGGCTACTGGTTGGCCGCCGCCGACGGGGGGATCTTCGCCTACGGGGATGCGGTGTTCCTGGGCTCCATGGGCGGGCAGCACCTGAACCAACCGGTCGTGGGTATCGCGGCCACCCCGAGCGGCCAGGGCTACTGGCTGGTCGCCGCCGACGGGGGGATCTTCGCCTACGGCGACGCCGTGTTCGACGGCTCGACCGGGTCCATCCGCCTCAACCAACCCGTGGTCGCCATCGCGGCCTACGGCAACGACGCCGGCTACTGGCTGGTGGCCAAGGACGGGGGGATCTTCGCGTTCGGCGGCGCACCGTTCCTCGGTTCGCCGGCATGACCCGAAAGGAGAGCCCATGCCCGCGCTCGTGACCGTGGCGGCTGCGCTGGTCGCCGTCGCCGCGGCGGCCCGCTCGACCTGGTCGCCCTGCGGCGTCTCCATGCTGGCCACGGTCACGCCGCTGGCCGAGCGGGGCCGGGGCCACCGCTACCGCTCCACGGCGGCCTGGTTCATCGCGGGGGGGACGGCGGGAGGGGCCACGCTCGGCCTCGTCATGGCCGCGCTGGCGCTGGGTGTGCGCGCCGCCGACCCCTCGGCGGTCGCCCTCGCCACGGCCGCCTGCGCCGTCGCCGTCCTCGCCGCGGCCAGCGACACCCGGTTCGCCGGCTTCCGGTTGCCCTTCCACTCCCGGCAGGTCAACGAGCGCTGGCTCGACCAGTTCCGGCCCTGGGTCTACGGCGCGGGGTTCGGCTGGCAGATCGGCGCCGGCCTCGTCACCTACATCAGGACCGCCGCGCTCTACCTCATGATCGCCCTGGCCGCCCTGACGGCCAAGCCCGCCACCGCGTTGGCCATCGGCGCGTTGTTCGGTCTGGTGCGCGGGCTGGCCGTTCTCCTCGGCCGCGGGATCGTCAGCCCCGCCAGCCTCGCCGACTTCCACCGGCGCTTCACCCGGGCCGGGCCCGCCGTGCTCGGCGTGGTGGTGGCGTGCGAGCTGACGGTCGCGCTCGTCTTCGCCGCGGTCCTCTCGCCCTGGGTCGCCCTGGCGCTCGTCCTGTGCTCGGCGCCGCGGCGGCGCGGCGGCCGCCCGGCTGCGCCGGCGCACGCCGGCCGTGGCCCGGACCTCCTCCTAGCCGCTCATGTCCACCGCGTTGACACGGACGGGGACGATCCGCACGATGACGCGGCGATCGCCGGGCGCGTCGTGCTCCCGCAGGTCGGCGTTGTACTTGGCACCGACCTTCTCGGCGAAGGCCCGGTCGCCGTCCGGGGTGACGACGGCGGTGCCCCGGATCTCCAGGTAGCGATACGGGTTCTGCAGGTCGAGCAGGAACACCGTGCAGGCCGGCTCGGTCTCGATGTTCTTCACCTTCTGGCGCCGCGTGTTCAGTGACAGGGCGATCTGGTCGTCCTCGACCACGAACCACACCTCGGACAGTTGGGGGTAGCCGTCCTCGCCGACGGTGGCCAGCGTGAGCACATCACCCTCCAGGAGGTCGCGGTGGCTGTCGGGGACGGTGGTGTGGGCCATGGACCCGCTATACCCGTCGCGGCGCCAAGGATGCGCGGTCCGGCGACGGCGCCTACCATCGATCCATTCCCACCGATCGCAGACCCATCCGGCTGTTTCTCGCCGACGTGGACGGGACGCTCGTCACCCAGGACAAGATCCTGACCGACGACGCCGTCGCCGCCGTGCACAGCCTGCGCCAGGCCGGAGTCCTCTTCGCCATCACCAGCGGTCGTCCGCCCCGCGGCATGGAGATGCTCATAGAGCCCCTCCAGCTCGACACGCCCATCGCAGCGTTCAACGGCGGCCTGCTCGTGGACAAGGACATGCGGGTGCTGGAGGAGCGGGTGATCCCCGAGAAGCTCGAGGTTCCCGTGTCCGACCTGATGAAGTCCTTCGACCTCGCCGTGTGGGTGTACCGCGGTGCGGACTGGTACGTGCCCGACCCCGACGGACCCCACGTGGACCGGGAGGCCTGGACGGTCAAGTTCGACCCCAAGGTGATGAAGAGGGGTCTCGACGGGCTGACGGAGGGCGTCGTCAAGCTGGTCGGGGTCAGCGACGACCACGACGCCGTCGACAAGGCCGCCCAGGCGGCGGTCGAGAAGTTCGGCGACCACGTGACGGCGGCGGCCTCCCAGCCCTACTACCTCGACGTCACCCATCCGCAGGCCAACAAGGGCGCGGTCGCCCTCTTCCTGGCCGAGCGCTACAAGCTCCACCCCGAGGAGATCGCCACCATCGGCGACCAGCCCAACGACATTTTGATGTTCGACCATTCGGGCCTCAGCATTGCCATGGGCAACGCCGACCCGCAGGCCAAAGAGGCGGCCACGGAGGTCTCGCGGCAGCAACGAGGAGGAGGGTTTCGCGTACGCCGTGGAGCACTTCGTGCTGCCGGCCGCCTCTCCCTAGAGCTCGTAGACAGCGCCGCCGATCCGGATGCGGTAGTACCGGTTCGCACGGTTGCCTACGCTCACGTGGTGCAGTCGAACATGGACGTTGCGTTCGTAGCGTGAGAGCCGCCGCAATGAACGAGGGTGCCGGCGGGCGAGCGGGACCCGGGTGGCGTTCGTCACGGGGGCCAGTAGAGGCATCGGAAAGGCGATCTCCGGTGCACCTGGCGCAAGCCGGGTTCGACGTGGCCGCTCGGAGCTCGCACTGTCACAGAGGGCGAGCGAGCGTGAGCATTCGTCCACTGTGGCCAGGTCAGATACGCAGGCCTCTGCCAGGCTCGCTCGATCGACCGCGGACCTCGTGGATGCGCTCGGACGCAGAGCCGTCCCCGTCTTCGTCGATCTACTCGATCCTGTAACTCTCGGAACGTCCGTCGGCCACGGTCAGCGGCTGAAAGATGGGGACTGCATCGACGTCCTCGTGAACAACGGACGCTATGTCGGCCCCGGCCACATGGACCGGATCCTCGACACCCCCGTCGAGGTGATCTCCCGACACTTCGAAGCGAATGTGATGGCGCCCTATCGTCCTCACAAAATCGCGTACTTCCGCCGATGGTGGACGAGACGCCGGCGTCTGGCGTAATCATCAACCTTGCTTCGGCCTCCGGAAGGATGGATCCGCCTGCCCCCGCCGGCAAGGGAGGTTGGGGCCTCGGCTACGGAGCCGTCCAAGGCAGCTCTGCACCGCATTGCGGGCATGTTGGCCGTTCGAGGTCGGAGATCGTGGAATTCTTGGCGTTCAATCTGAGTCCCGGCTTCGTCGCAACGGAACGGATTGCCATGGACATGGGGGACTTCGGATTTGACGCGGCTCGCGGGGCACCTGCTGACGTCGTGGGAGCCGTGGCGGCGTGGCTCGCTACTGCACCCGAAGCGACCGCAAGGAACGGGAAGTGGATCGAGGCACAGGAGGTCTGTGTCGAGATGCTCCTGCTCCCCGGATGGCGCTGACTACCGCGCGCGGCTGCTCGCAACGTCATCGGCCGAATGCGTCGTCACAACCCGTGATCTCCTCCTCGACGCCGCGGCGAGGCTCTTCGCCGAGCGCGGGATCGACAACGTCTCGATAGCCGAGATAGTGCGCTCCGCCGGCCAGCGGAATACCTCAGCGATCCACTACCACTTCGGAAACCGCGACGAGGTGTTGCGCGCTGTGCTCGAACGGCACGTCGAAGAGATATCCGAGCGCCGACGGGTACTACTCGAACAGGCGCGGGCGAAACCGGCGCCGGAGATGCCAGGTCGGCCGCAGAGGCCATCGTCCGGCCGGTCACAGAATTCGCTCAGAGGGGCTGGCGCGAGCGTGCGTACCTGCAGATCGGATCTGAGCTGGCCGGGAGCGCTCGACCGGGTGAAACCCGAGATACGCGATCTGATGGCGTGAGACAGCGGGACACGTGAGGCCTGGGAACTGCTCTCGCCAGCGGTGCCCGCGGATCCCGAAAGATCTCTGGCGGGCCCGCCGCGAGATCTGCATCGTCTTCATCGGCCGCGCGGCTGCCGATCGGGCCCGTCAGCTCGACCAACGGGGAAAGCGCAACGTTGCTCTCCGACGACCGATTCGTAGACAATCTGGTCGGAGATGCTCCTCGGTGCGATGAAGGCGCCCCACCGCACCAACTGACAAGCTGGGCCGATGGCACAGGGACTACGAGGTACCCGCCGACTTCGACGCTTGATCGTATGTTCGAGGAGCTGAAGAACTGGGCCCGATGGGGCGCCGATGACGAGCGTCGGCGCGCTCAACCACCTCACCGCCCGCCGCACCGGGCCGGCGGCCGCCGGCTCTGGTCGAGTGGCGGGATCCGTGAGCCTTGCCCACGACCTTGCGTCCGACCCACTGCCGAGAACCCCTACCCGGCCGAGCACCACATGCTGGCCGCCGGCGACGCCCGGGACAGCACCGGGTTTCCCGGTTACGAGGCGACCCGGGACTACGTCGGCGCCCACGTGCACGGGCTGGCATCACCCACATCGACGCCCTCTGCCACATGATGGTGCGCGGTCGAGATGTACAACGGCGTTCCCGCCTCCGAGGTCCGCAGCGACGGCGCCCGCCGCAACACGGTCATGGCCCTGGCCGACGGGCTGGTCGGTCGGGGCGTACTCCTCGATATCTCCGCGAGCTCCGGGTGTGAGCTTCCTCGACACGGCGATGTGGTGACCGTGGTCGAGCTCGAGGCTGCCGAGGCCGCTCAGCCGGTGGCGGTCGGCGCAGGCGACATTCTGCTGGTCGGCCTTGGGGCGCGAAGCGGCCGACGAGCCCTCAAACCGGGCTTCGGCGGATTCTCGGGCCTTCATCCCGAATGCCTTCCCTGGCTGCACGAGCGCAGTATCGCCGTCCTCGGCAGCGACGGGATCTCGACCCGATGCCCGGCCTCGGGACCCCCGGTTGGCCGTTTCCGGTCCACCAGATCGGCATCACCGGCTATCGGGCTCCATCTCATCGACAACATGGCTCTCGACGCGCTCGCGAGCCCGATGCGCGGCCCGTCAGCGTTGGAGTTCCTCTTCGCCATGAGCTTTCGCTCCGGTATCCAGCGGGGTACCGGCTGCCCGGTCAACCCGATAGGAGTGCTGTGAACGACTACGAGGAGTTGCGGGTAGTCTTCTGCAGCGTTATGCCGCGGCGGAATCGACGACCGCGATATTCCCGCCCTCGCCGTGCTGTTCCACCCCGACGCCGAGATCTCGGGGGCGGCCCGAGGCTACGTCGAGCCTCGCGGAATGGCTCGATGCCATGAGCGCTCCCCGAGCATTCCCGCAGAGCATGCACATGATCGGCTGTCCGCTGATCGAGCTACGAGAAGGACGGATCGGGGGCCGCATCCTGGACACCTACGCCGTGGTGCACCAGCTGAGCGACCCGAAGTCGGGCACGAACGACCTGACGCTCGGCATCAGATATCTCGACGACGCTGTCGTACACGAGGGCCGTTGGGTCCTGAAGAAGCGTATTGCCAACACCCTCTGGATGCGCTGACCCCGGATCGGGCCCTGACGTTCATGCCGTCTAGACGTTGTGCCGGCGGAGCGATTCGCCTCGTAGGCACTGTGCTGGCGGAGAAGGCGGCCCGGAGCGCGCTGACCAACGTGGGCCAATCTCCGTATGGTCACCTGACCGTTTACGACCGTCGCTTCGATCCGCACCGCCTTTGCTCGAGCCGCAGTCCACCGCCCGGAAGATCGAATCAATCTGGGAACCGCGGGAGCGACCGTGTCGGGTCGAAGACATTCATGTCTGCCCTCATCCCGGGTCGCACGAGGCCCCGGTCGTGAGAATCCCCATGCGAGCGCCGGTGCGAAGGTGATCATCCTCACTGCTTCTTCGAGGGTGAACTCTTCCCGATCCCGAACCCAGTGCCCGAGCAGGTGCGTGTGGATGGACGAAGTCTGCGATCTGGCTCAGATGGGCACCCGAATCGGAGAACGTCATTACAGCCCTCGGGTGGCGCATGGCGCGAAGAAGCATCTCTTCGTCCTGGGGATAGAGGCTGGGTTGGATGAAGAGCTGTTCACCGCCCAACTCGGCCACAGAGCTGGATCATCGCCTCCGCCGGGTGGACACCCTCTTCGCGATGCCACGTCCGCTCAAACAGACGGGTTCGGGAGGCAGACCCCGTTCGTAAACCCTGATCCCGTCGAAATCCGGTGGCCTTGCTTGTGCCCCGAGTCCTCGGAAACGTCCGTATTCCGGCATGTACCGCCGCCTCCACATACGGCCGAGGCTTCGTGCTCGGGATCGCTTAGGACCAGCCAACCTGCTCTTCGATCGGTCGCGCCCGTAGTTCTTTCCACGAGTCCGAGGAGATCGAATGGCAGACTGTTCTCAAGCGAGAGCAGGACGGAAATACCTCTGCAGTGGGTCTGGGCGAAAGCTCGTCCGCCCGCCTCCGGCCACCTCGTCGAGAAAGCCGAGGAGATGGCCAGCGCCACGAGTGGCCACCAGACCGAATGTGAGGGTGACTCCGCTCCTGAGCGACGAGCTCCTTCATGCGTTCGAGGGCCTGAGACCGGAGCTGTCGGGATCGGGCGGACATGTCAGCTGTCGACACCCTCGAAGATACCGTTACCGATCTTGCCCATCGCTTCGACAAGTGCAGCGACCTCTTCCCACGATGCAATCCGCGACGCCACGGGTCGTCCGTCAGAGGTCTGGTGGTGCTCGATCCCGGGAGGTGGTGAAGCCGGCGGCGCCCGCACGCATTGCGTCAGTCAATTGTCGCGTCATGAGCTCGAGGTCGTCCGGAGTGGCCTCCTCCTCGAACGCACGCTCCCCCATCGCCCATGTCCGGAAGGCCGAATGGCCGATATTGGCCGCGAAATTGATGCCCTTGGCCAAGCGATCGACTGCGTCGAGGTATTCGGGGAAGGTCTCGAAGCTCCACTCGATCCCTTCAGCCAGCGCAGTCGGATCCATGTCCTCAGCCCGCTCGAGATTGCGGACGACAAGTCGCGCGCTGGTCGGAGCGCACGGGGGCCAGTGTGAACCCGCAATTGCCCATGACGGCAGACGTCACTCCCTGCCAACACGAGCTGGCCCCGGAAGGATCCCAGAACACCTGTGCGTCCAGGTGGGTGTGGCCGTCGATGAATCCCGGTGTCACAGCGTGACCCTCGGCGTCGATCTCATCGGCGCCGCGCTCGGCAATCCTGCCGACGAAGGCGATGCGGTCGCCGAGACCCCGACATCGCCCCGAAAAGAGCCGAGCCCGGACCCGTCGACGATCGTTCCGTTTCGGATCACGACGTCATAGGACATCGACACGCCTGCCTTCGTCAGTAAGAGGCCCTCGCGAGTAATGGGCGTATATTAATTCCGATGACGTCATCGGCCGAGGTCCACGCTCGCCTTCCCGTCCGGTCATCGACATCGACGGTCACATGGCCGAGCACTTACCCGACTCTGGCGCCCTTTCTGGAGCAGGTGGGCCTCTCGCTCGACCATCCGTTGCTCGTCAGCTCTCCTCCCGCCCTACGGCGGCACCGACCGCTCCTGGCACGAGCAGACCCCGGCGGAACGGGCGCCACCCGGACGCCACGGGGCCCGTGGTGGAGCGCCCCGGCCGCACGGACCATCGACCTGGCCACGGCCCTGTTCCCGGAACTTCTCTACGAGCGGCTCGACGAGCTCGGCATCGACTTCGGAGTGGTCTATCCCAGTCTCGGTTGGTCTTCCTCCACGCCGCGGACGAGGCCTTACCGGCACGGCGCCTGCCGGGCGCTCAACCGCTGCAATGCCGAGTCGTTCGCGCCGTCTGGGCGATCGTCTCACCCCTGTGGCCGCGATCCCGATGCACACACCCGAAGAGGCGATGGCGGAGTTGGAGTACGCGGTCACCGAGCTCGGGTTCAAGGCCGTGCTCTGCGCGGGTTACGTGCAGCGACCCTTCGAGGCCCTGGCCGGTCACGATCCCGATCTCGCTCGCTATGCCTTCTGGCTGGACCAATTCGGGCTTGACTCGCGCTACGACTACGACCCGGTCTGGGCCAAGGCCCAGGAGCTCGGTGTGTCGATCGCCTTCCACTCCGGTTCATCGGCATGACCCCGTACCGCTCCATCTCGAGCTACATGTACAACCACATTCGATGCTCGCGGAGGGTCAGCAGGCGCTGGCCAAGTCGCTCTTCCTCGGCGGAGTGACCAACCGCTTCCCCGAGCTGAACTTCGCCTTCCTCGAGGGCGGGGTGGCGTGGGCGGCCGCCCTCTACTGCGACCTCGTCGGCCACTGGGAGAAGCGCAACCTCGACGCGCTGGACGCAACCTCGACCCCGCGCTCGATCGACCGGGCCCTGATGGGCGAGCTGCTCGGCTCGCTACGGACCCGACACGCCGCCTGCTCTCGGGCCCGCTCGCCCGACGACCGCGCGAGCCCGAGGAGATGCTCGACGAGTGGGCCGCCTGCGGCATCGACCGCGGCCGAGGACATCAAGCTCTCTTCGTCGACCGCTTCTTCTTCGGCTGCGAGGCCGACGACCCGCTGACCTCCACTGGCCTTCAACACCAAGGTCAATCCCTTCGGCGCGGAGCTCAACGCCATGATGGGATCCGACATCTCCCACTGGGATGTGCCCGACATGGCCGAGGTGCTGCGAGGAAGCCTGGGAGATGGTCGAGCACGGGTGGATCGACGCAGACGCCTTCCCAATTCATCTTCGCCAATCCGGCCCGCTTCTACACCGGGCACGAATCCGGGCTTCTTCAAGGGCACCGCGGTCGAGGCGGCCGTCGACGAATTTCTCGCGGGCGACTGACATGCTCGACCTGGTGGTCCGGGGCGGCACGGTGGTCGACGGCACCGGCGGTCCGCCGGCTCGTGGCCGATGTCGGCATCGCCGGCGGGCGCATCGTCGGCGGTCGGCGACGTGGCCGAGCCAGCGCGCCGGACCATCGACGCCGACGGGCGGTGGTCTGCCCGGGTTCATCGACATCCACACGCACTACGACGCCCAGTTGCTGTGGGACCCGACGGCCAGCCCGTCGGCGCTGCACGGGGTGACCACGCGTCCTCGGGCGGCAACTGCGGCTTCTCCATCGCCCCCTCGGCTGCCGGAGACGCCGACTACGTCCAGGCGATGATGGCGGTGGTCGAGGGTATTCCCCTCGGCGCCCTGGCGCGGTCCGGCGCCTGGGACTGGACGTACCTTCGCCGAGTACCTCGACCGCCTCGATTCAGGGCCTCGCCGTCAACGCCGGGTTCCTGGTCGGGCATTCCGACGGTGCGCCGTGCCGTCATGGGCGAGGATGCCACCCGGTCGGAGGCCGCCACCCGACGCAACTCGCCGCCATGGTGGAGCTGGTCGAGGACTCGGTGGCCGGCGGCGCACTGGGGTTCTCGTCGTCTCTGGGCGAGGGGCACACCGACGGCGAGGGCCGACCCTGTCCCTCGCGTGCGGCGACCTACGAGGAGTTCGTGGCCCTGGCCGGTGCGCTGCGCGACCTACCCGGGCACGACGCTCGAGTTCATTCCGGCCGTCGGCCCGATCGACGAGGACCGCATGCGACCTGATGGCCGACATGTCACTGGCGGCCAATCGGCCGCTCAACTGGAATCTTCTGGGCAGCCTGGCCTCGGAGAGATCTACGAGCAACAACTGGGGCGTCCGACCTGGCCGCCGCGCCGGGGCGCGCACGTGGTCGCCCTGACGCTGCCCGACATGATGCGGATGCGGGCCACCCACGTGCTCCGCCGGCCTTCCCGGCTGGCCCGAGGTCGCGAGCCTCGATCGGCGACGCCGGCGCGCCGCGGTCGCCGATGCCGCCCGGCGCGCCGAACTGCGTGCCGGAGCCGAAAAGGTGGCGCGGCGGTCCCTCGGGGTGCTCAGCGACTTCGCGCTCATGGAGATTTCGAGCCCGAGTCCACGCTCTAGCGGGCAGTCGCTCGGCGAGATCGCGCGACGGCGCGGTGGCGATGCCATCGACGTCCTGCTCGACGATGTGCTGGTCGATGATCTCGCCCTGTCCGTGGTGTTGCCCTCGCTCACTCCGAGCCTCGGGCGATCGGACGAGGGGTGGCGGGCGCGGGTGGCCGTCTGGAAGGACCCCGCGTCATGCTCGGTGGCTCGGACGCCGGTGCCCACCTCGACCTCATGTGCCACGCCAACTACCCGACGGTCGTGCTGGGTGAGGTGGTCCGTCACGCGGGGCTGCTGTCGCTGCCGGAGGCCGTCGAGATGATGACCGATCGACCCGCCCGGCACTACGGGCTCCGTCACCGTGGTCGCGTGGCCCCGGGGTGGTGGGCCGATCTCGTCGTCTTCGACCCGGAGCTCGTCGGCACCCGGGCCACCGAGTTGCGCCACGACCTCCCCGGAGGGGGCGAACGCCTCTTCGCCGGGGCCGATGGCATCCTTCAGGTCCTGGTCGGGGGGCGCCCCGTGGTGGTGGACGGGGAGCTGACCGACGACCGCCCGGGCCGGGTGCTGCGCTCGGGCGCCGACACCGACACCGTGTCGCTGGCTGCGCTCAGGCGGTCGACGCCCCGTCGATGACCAGGTGGTGCCGCTGACAGTGGCTGCGTCGTCCGAAGCCAGGTAGGCCACGGCGGCTGCCACCTCGGAGACATCGATGGTGCGGCCCATGGGCGAGGCCGCCCGGGAGAGCAGCGCCATGTCGGCATCCTCGGGCAGGCGGAAACCGCGCAGGAACGGTGTGTCCACCGAGGCCGGGCACACCGCATTGACCCGTACGCCCGCCCCGGCCAGCTCCAGGGCCATCGACTTGGTCAGCATGATCACGCCACCCTTGGAAGCGCAGTAGGCGGCGTTGTACGGCGTCGCCCGGAGGCCGGCCACCGAGGCCATGTTGACGATCACCCCCCGCGCCGCGACGAGCGGCTCCAGCGCGGCCTGGGAGAGCAGGAAGGTGCCCGTCAGGTTCACCTCGACGATCCGTCGCCAGGCGGCCGGGGTGACGTCCCCGATCCGGCTGGCCCCCCCGATGCCGGCCACGTTGACGAGGACGTCGAGGCGTCCGTGGCTCTCGGACCACTGTCTCGACGGCAGCCGCGCACCCGGCGGCGTCCGTCACGTCGCAACGCAGCACGCCCTCACCCGCCACGAGGTCACTGCGGACGACAGCCGCGCCTTCTTCACGGAGGCGAGCCGCCACCGCGGCGCCGATGCCCCTCGCCGCCCCCGAGACCAGGGCCACCCGCCCGGAGAAGCGTTCCATCGCGTGAAGGTAGCCCGTTTCATGGCCCTCCATTACCCTGACCGGCGACCTATGAGACCCAGATCCCGCGGCCGGCACGGTGCGTCGTCTGGCCGCGCAGGGCCACCTGATCGGCGACGGCGTGGCGCGCCGGCACGAGCGGCGACAGCTACGAGCACGCCAACCCGGCGACGGGGGATCCGCAGGCTGTCGTGAGCCTCGCCGGGGAAGGGGACGTCGACGACGCCGTCCAGGCGGCCCGGTCGGCCCGCCGGACGTGGGCCGCCACCGCGCCCGCCGAGCGGGCCGCCGTGCTCTTCCGGCTGGCCGACCTGTTCGATCACCATGCCTCCGAAGCGGCCCACCTGGCCGCTCTCGACAACGGGACGCCGGTCGGCGTCATGAATTGCGGGACCTACGCGGCCTCGTGGGTGCGCTATTACGCGGAGTGGTGCGACCAGCTCGGCGACGAGGAGCTCCCAGTCGCCGGGGGCGGGCCTACGTCCGACGCGAGCCCTACGGTGTCGTCGCCGCCATCCCCCCTTGGAACGGCTCCATGATGGGCATGGGGCAGAAGTGCGGCCCCGCCCTGGCGGCGGGCAACACCGTCGTGGCCAAGCCACCGGAGCTCGCCCCCTTCGGGATGCTGCGTTTTGCCGAGCTGGCACTCGAGGCCGGGCTGCCGTCGGGCGTGCTCAACGTGGTGGTGGGCGGGCCGCGCGCCGGGTGCGGCCCTGGTCGGCCACGCCGGCGTCGACAAGATCACGCTTCACCGGCGGGAGCACGACCGGGCGCACCTGATGCAGAGTGCGGCGCCGCCACCTGACGCCGCTGACCCTGGAGCTGGGCGGGAAGTCCCCGAACATCGTCTTCCCCGACGCCGACCTCGACCGCGGCCGCGAGGATGGCGGCCTTCACGGGATCGGCTTTGTTGTCGGGCCAGGGCTGCGCCCTGCCGACGCGGCTCTACGTGCATGCCGATGTGTACGACGTGGTCGTCGAGCGGATCGTGGCGCTGGTCGGCGCCATGCAGGTGGGCGACCCGCTCGACCCGGCGACGGTGGTCGGGCCCGTCGTCACGGAGACGGCCATGCACCGGATCCTGGGGGTGATTGCACGAGCCGAGGAGGACGGTGCGACGTTGCTGACGGGCGGTGTGCGGCTCGGTGGCCCGCTGGCCGCGCGGGTGGTTCGTCGCGCCGACCGTCTTCGGTGAGGTGGACCAGGGCAGTGACCTTGCCCGTCACGAGGTCTTCGGGCCGGTGCTGGCCGTCCTCCGCTTCCATACGGAGGACGAAGTGCTGGCCAAGGCGAACGACAGCGACTTCGGGCTTTCGGCCTATCTCTACACGCGCGACGCCGACCGCATTCAACGGTTCGTCGCGCGAGCTCGAGGCCGGGACGGTCGTCGTCAACGGCATGGGGAAACCACGCCCGCGGCACCCTTCGGCGGCACCAAGCAGAGTGGCTTCGGTCGGGAGGGAGGACGCGCCGGCCTCGACGACATGCTGCGACAGAAGGCCGTTTTCGAGACTCTCTGAACGGCTGCCGGCCGCCGCCTCTCCTCCTAGACGCCGCGGTGGTTCTCGAAGCGGGCGTACTGCTTCAAGAAGAGCAGGTTGGCCTTGCCGGTCGGGCCGTTCCGGTGCTTGGCCACGTCGACCAGCGCGTCGTCGGCCCGGTCGATCGGGACCTCGTCGTTGTACTCGGACTCGCGGTAGATGAAGAGCACGACGTCGGCGTCCTGCTCGAGCGAGCCCGACTCGCGCAGGTCAGACAGCTGCGGCGTCTTGTCCGTACGTGACTCGAGGTTTCGGGAGAGCTGCGAGAGGGCGACGACCGGCACCTCGAGCTCACGGGCCAGGATCTTGAGGCCCCGGCTGATCTCGGCAATCTCGGTCTGGCGGTTCTCCGCCCGGCCCCGGCCCGTCATCAGCTGCAGGTAGTCCACCACGACGATGCCGAGGTCGCCCTCGGACTTCTTCAACCGGCGGGCCCGGGACCTGATGTCCATGACCGTCACGTTGGGGTTGTCGTCGATGAAGATCGGCGCGTTCGAGAGCCGTGTCACGGCCACGCCGATTTTGGCCCAGTCCTGGGTGCGGATCCGGCCGTTCTGCAGGCTCTGCCCGTTCACCTCGGCCTCGGAGGCCAGGATGCGCTGCGTGAGCTCGAGGTGGCCCATCTCCAAGGAGAAGAGGAGGGCGGGCCGCTGCACGTGCAGACCGACGTTGGCCAACACGCCGAGGGCGAAGCTCGTCTTTCCCATGCCCGGGCGGGCGCCCACGATGTTGAGCGTCGAGGGCTGGAGGCCCAGGAGGATCTTGTCCAGCTCGTGGTAGCCCGTCGCGACACCCGTGATCTCCGAGCCGCGCTTGCCCAACTCCTCAATCCGGTCCAGTCCCTCACCGAGGAGCGTCTGCAGCGGGCGCATGG
The DNA here is from genome assembly GCA_963744045.1 of uncultured Acidimicrobiaceae bacterium. GTDB lineage: Bacteria > Actinomycetota > Acidimicrobiia > Acidimicrobiales > RAAP-2 > Bog-473. The sequence goes on along the minus strand of CAVUSB010000006.1, from coordinate 133,270 downwards.
TGTCGACGGTGCGACGCTCGCCCACGTTGAACACCATCTGCTCGGCCTCGTCGACCGCCGCCTTGACGTCCTCGGGCACCGAGTAGCCGATGTCGGCGATGTCCCCGGCGACGCCGATGAGCTTGCGCAGCAGCGCGTGCTCCTCGACGATCTCGGCGTAGTGCCGGGCGTTGGCGATCGACGGCGTGTTGGCCAGCAGCGAAATGAAGATGGAGCGGTCACCGACCGCCTCGAGCACCCCCGAGCGCTTCAGCTCGTCCGTCACCGTCACCGCGTCGATGGCCTCGCCCCGCTCCATGAGCGCCTGGATGGCGCCGAAGATGTGCCCGTGCGCCGGCTTGTAGAAGTCGCCCGCCGAGCACTTCTCTATCCCGACCGACGCCGCGTCGTTGGAGAGGAGCATCGCCCCGAGCAGCGACTCCTCGGCCTCGACGTCATGGGGCGGCACCCGCGTGCCGGTCGGCAGCGGGGAGGGGGCCGTCCGCAGGGGACGGGGGCGGGTGTCGTCAAAGGCTTGGACCACGGCTCACTTACTCTGCCGGTCGGGGTCTGGGGAACGTAAGGCCCCAATAGGTGTGGGTAAGACGCGCCTGCGTGTGGATAAGCGGTGCACGAGTGGTCGGCACCTGGGGACCGCTCAGAACGCAAATCGGCACGCCCCCATGATGGGCACCAAGGTGTGACAAGGCGCGGATGCCACCTCGGGCATGGCGCTCTGTCCGCCCTGGTCAGGAGGCCGCCGAAACCTCCACCGTCACGACGGTGGCGACGTCGTGGAAGAGCTCGACGGTCACCTCGAAAGAACCCGTCTCCTTGATGTGCTCCGCCAGCAGGATGTGCCGGCGGTCCACGTCGATCCCCTTGGTGGCCTTGATCGCCTCCACCACATCGGCCGGGCCGATGGAGCCGAAGAGCCGCCCGGCGCCCGAGGCGCGGGCGGTGATCGGGATCACGGCGCCGGCCAGGACGGTGGCCTGGGACTCGGCCGCACCCCGGTCCTGCGCCTCGCGCTGGTCGCGTCCACGCCGCATCTGCTGGGCCTGACCCTCCACGCCCTCGGTGGCCAGGATCGCCCGGCCCTCGGGCAGGAGGAAGTTGCGGGCGAAGCCGCCCGCCACCTTGACGATGTCCCCGCGGCGTCCGACGCCGGCGACGTCGTCTCGCAGCACGACCTTCATGCGTCCGCTCCCGTCTCGGCGGGCTCCACGACGACCTCGACCACTGCCCCGGCCTCCGCGTCGGCCACGGCCTGGTCGACGACGGCCACGGCCTCGGCATCGGCCACGGCCTCGGCCGGCGCGTCGGGGGACGGCCGGTGCCGGGGGGCCTCGGTCGGCACCGAGTCGAGCGTGCGCTCGCCCCGGTCGCGCCCGCCGCGCCCGCCCGGGCGCTCGGTCACCGTGCGCTGCGTGTAGGGCAGCAGGACGAGCTCACGGGCGGTCTTGATGGCCATGGCCAGGGCCCGCTGGTGCTGGGCGCAGTTGCCGGTCACCCGGCGCGAGCGGATCTTGCCCCGGTCGCTCATGTACTTGCGCAGCATGGGGACGTCCTTGTAGTCGACCCACTCCACCTTGTCCCGGCAGAGCGCGCAGGGCTTCTTCTTGACCCGCCGTCCGAGATCCTTGGGGGCGCGCCGTGACGTCGTCCCGCCGCGCTGGTTGTTCCGTGCCATCAGAAGGGCTCCTCATCGAATCCGTAACCCGGGCCGGCATCCGGCGCGGTCTGGGGTTGTGCCGGCGGAGCGGCGGCCGGACGGCCGCCCCCACCGCCTCCGCTCCGCCGCCACCCCGGCTGTACTCACCGGGGCCTCGACGCTCGTTCTTGGTGATCTGCGCGGTGGCCCAGCGCAGCGACGGGCCGATCTCGTCCGCCACCACCTCCACCTTGGAACGCCGGTCGCCCTCCTGGGTCTCCCAGCTCCGCTGCTCCAGGCGGCCGGCCACCATGACCCGGGACCCCCGGGTGATGCTCTCGCTCACGTTCTCGGCCATCTCGCGCCAGCAGACCACGTCGAAGAACGAGGTGGCCTCCTCCCATTCCTGGGTCTGGCGGTTCTGCCAGCGGCGGTTGACCGCCAGGCCGAACGTCACGTTGGCCTGTCCGGTGTTGGTGAAGCGCAGCTCGGGGTCACGGGTCACGTTCCCGACCAGCGTCACGCTGTTGTCTGACGGCATCTCTGCTCCTCTCGCCGGGCGGTCAGCTGGCCGCGGGCTGGGCCGTGGCGGCGGGGGCCTTGTGGTCCGGCAGGCGCACGACCTTGTGGCGGACGACCTCGTCGGCCAGGCCGAGCATGCGGTCCAGGGCGGCCACGGTGACGGGCTCCGCGGTGAATTCCACCACGACGTAGTACCCCTCGCGCTTGTGGTTCACCTCGTAGGCCAGGGTGCGCTTGCCCCAGCGGTCGATGGCGCCGGGGGTGCCGCCCGTGGAACGGATGACCTCGAGGGCCTGGTCGAGCACGCCCTGAATCACCGTGGGTTCGGTGGTGGCCTCAAAGATGGCCATGACTTCGTAGGGCCGCATATGCGGCGTACCTCCCTCTGGACCGGGACGAGCCCGGGCCCCTGACGGTCAGGAGCAGGGTCTGTTGCGGGGAGCCATGCTAGCCGCCCCCGGCTCGAGCCGTCAGCTCAGGGCGTCGCCCAGGCCCGCCGGCGCGTGATACGTCTCGGCGTCGCCGGGGAAGTTCCCGCTGCGCACGTCGTCGGCGAAGGCGGCGATGGCCTCGGTGGCGATCCGGCCCACGTCGGCGTACTGCCGCACGAATTTGGGCGGCGTGCCCTTGCCCAGGCCCAGCAGATCGTGGAAGACCAGGACCTGGCCGTCGCAGTCCGGCCCCGCCCCGATGCCGATGGTCGGCACGTCGAGCTGCTCGGTGACGGCGGCGCCGACGACGTCGGGCACCCCTTCGATCACGAACCCGAAGCAGCCGGCCGCGGCGAGGGCCTTGGCGGCATCGAGCAGGGCGCTGGCGGCGTCGGCGCTCTTGCCCTGCACCCGGAAGCCCCCCATGGCGAGGACCGACTGGGGCGTGAGACCGAGGTGCCCCATGACCGGGATTTCGGCCCGGATGATGGCCTCCACCACGGCGAGGCGCGCCCGCCCGCCCTCGAGCTTCACGGCCTGGGCCCCGGCGCGGATCAGCGTGGCCGCGTTGCGCACGGCCTCGTCCGGCGAGAGGTGGTAGCTCATCCACGGCATGTCGCCCAGGATCAGGCTGCGCGGCGCGGCGCGGGCCACCGCGGCCGTGTGGTGGGCCATGACGTCGATGTCCACGTGCAGCGTGTCGGGGTAGCCGAGGACGTTGTTGGCCACCGAGTCGCCGACGAGGATGATGTCGGCGCCGGCGTCGGACACGATGCGGCCGCCCGGCTCGTCGTAGGCCGTGACCATGACGATGGGCGTGTCGCCGTTGCGCCGCTTACGTGTCCGCAGCGACGGGACGGTGACCGGCCGGTCGCTCACCGGGCCGGCACCGCCTTCTTCTGGCGCGGCGTGCGGCCGCCGGCGGGGTACTTGCGCATGAGGTGGTGCCAGGCGCAGGCCGGGCAGACCTCGACCTCGTAACAGAGCACGGGCTCCTCCCGGCGGGTCAGCGCCTTGAGCTCGGCGGCGGTGCCCGGGCAGCGGCCGCCCGGCGGGAGCTTGGCCCCGAAGACGAAGGTCACCGTGACGAGGCGGCCGTCGTCACAGATGGGGCAGACCTCCTTGGTCGCCCGGCCGACGTTGCGGGCCGCCCGGAGCAACTCGGGGTGGGCGTCGCAGACGTCGGTCTTGAGGAGCTTGCCCCGGTCGACCTCGCGGACCACGCCGTTCCGGACGATGCGGTACTCGACCTGGGCCGTGACGTCAGGGCTCACGGCACGGGATGGTGACCTCGGGTCCGAGGTGACGCTCACGGCGGCCAGGCTACCCCCCACACCCGGAATCCGGGCACCAATTGTGCGCCAAATCAGGCACGCCCGCGACGGTTGTGTGACAAGAATCCTTGCGCCGCTATATCGAACCGATATACTCATCCGTCATGTTGGACATGGCCATCCTCGGCCTCCTCGAAGAGCGCGACCTGCACGGGTACGAGATCCGGCGCCAATTGCGCGAGCACCTGGGCCTTCTGGCCAATGTCTCGTTCGGCTCCATCTACCCCGCCCTCACCCGGCTGGAGAAGTCGGGCGCGGTGGTGGCCACGGAGGGCGCCGGCACCGGGGCGGTGGCGCCGGCCGCGGCGGCACCCCCCACCGGCTCGTTGAGCGGCGAGCGCGCCGTCCTGCGGGCCCGCCGGCACTCCCCGACCCGGGCCCGGCGGGGCCGCAAGGTGTACCGGATCACCGAAGCCGGCCGCGCCCTCTTCGTCGAGCTGCTCGAGGGCAGCGGCGCCGCCGAGGACGCCCGCAGCTTCGGGCTCCGCCTGGCCTTCGCCCGGCACCTGGCGCCCCAGGCCCGGCTGGCCCTGCTGGAGCGGCGGCGCGCCCTGCTCGTCCAGCGCCTCGGCGACGCCGAGGCCGCCCGCACCGACCTCGACGTCTACGCCCGCTCCGTCGTGCAGCACACCGCCGACGGCGTGGCCCGCGACATCAGCTGGCTCGACAGTCTCATCGCGTCCGAACGCGCCGCCCTCGCCACCGAGCCGGTGGCCTGACCAACCCCGCCTCACCGACCCCGAAGGAGCCGTCTCCATGTCCAGCCCCATCCGCCTCGCCATCGCCGGCGTCGGCAACTGCGCCAGCTCGCTCGTGCAGGGAATCACCTACTACCGCGATGCGGACCCCGAGGACGTCGTGCCGGGCCTCATGCATGTGGAGCTCGGCGGGTACCACGTGCGCGACCTGCAACCCGTCGCCGCCTTCGACGTGGACCAGACCAAGGTCGGCACCGATCTGGGCAAGGCCATCGGTGCCGGGCTGAACAACACCGTGCGCTTCGCCGAGGTCGGCGAGCTCGGCGTCACCGTGCAGCGGGGGCCGACCTTCGACGGGCTCGGGCTGTACTACCGCGAGTTGATCGAGGAGTCGCCGGCCGACCCGGTGGACGTGGCGGCCGCCCTGCGCGAGGCCGAGGCGGACGTGCTGGTCTCCTACCTGCCGGTCGGCTCCGAGCAGGCGCAGCGCCACTACGCCCAAGCCTGCCTCGACGCCGGCGTCGCCTTCGTGAACGCCATCCCCGTCTTCATCGCCTCGGACCCCGAGTGGGCCCGCAAGTTCCGCGACGCCGGCGTGCCGATCGTCGGCGACGACATCAAGAGCCAGGTGGGCTCGACCATCGTCCATCGCATCCTGACCCGCCTCTTCGAGGACCGCGGCCTCGCCCTCGACCACACGTACCAGTTGAACTTCGGCGGGAACATGGACTTCAAGAACATGCTCGAGCGTCAGCGCCTGGAGTCCAAGAAGATCTCGAAGACCCAGGCCGTGACCAGCCAGCTGGAGGACAACGTCCTCGACGCCGACGACGTCCACGTCGGGCCCTCGGACCACGTGCCGTGGCTCAAGGACCGCAAGTGGGCCTACATCCGCATGGAGGGCCGCAACTTCGGCGACGTGCCGCTCAACCTGGAGCTCAAACTCGAGGTGTGGGACTCGCCCAACTCGGCCGGCGTCATCATCGACGCGGTGCGCTGCGCCAAGCTGGCGCTCGACCGCGGCATCGGCGGCCCGCTGCTCGGCCCCTCGGCCTACTTCATGAAGTCGCCGCCCGTGCAGTACCACGACGACGTGGCGCACACCCTCGTCGAGGAGTTCGCCGCCGGCGGGACCCAGGACAGCTGGCCCGCCGACTGACGCCGGCTCACACGAGGATGCGCTCCTCGGGGGCCCGCACGCCGACCACGGCCAGCGCGCGCCCCATGCCGAGGAAGCAGCCGCAGCAGATCGTGAGGTCCGCCAGCTCGTCCTCGGAGAAGGCCCCGTGCAGGCGGGCCCAGAGCTCGTCGTCCATGGCCAGGTGGTCGATGGCGAAGCGTTCGGCGAACTCCGCCGCCAGCCGCTCGCGGGTGCTCAGCCCGGTGGCAGCGCGCCAGTCGGTCACCTCCGCGTAGAACGGCTCGCCGGCCCCGACGGCCTCGCCGTCGCGCGCACGGGTGTCCCGGCACACGGCGCAGTCGTTGATCAACGCGATGGTCCAGCGGGCCGCCTCGCGCTCGCGCACCGAGAGCTGCGAGTTGCCGTAGACCGCGCCCGACAGCTTCCCCATGCCCGCCGCCATCTCGGGGCGCAGCAGCGCCCAGTCGATGTGCTCGCCCATACCGCTCTCCGGTGCCGCAATCCTCGTCATGCCCGCGACGCTACTGCTGCTCGGCCCACCAGGCCCGCAGGCGGGCCGCCGCCGCTTCCTCGCCGAGGGGCCCCTCGTCGAGGCGCAGCTCCATCAAGAAGTTCAGGGCCTGGCCGACGGCGCGTCCGGGCCCGATGCCCAGCAGCTCCATGATCTGGTTCCCGTCGAGGTCGGGGCGGAGCGAGCGCAGCTCCTCCTGCTCGCCCAGCTCGGTGATGCGCGCCTCGAGCTCGTCCATGCGCCGGGCCAGCGCCCTGGCCTTGGCGGCGTTGCGGGTCGTGCAGTCACAGCGGGTGAGCTCGTTCAACCGATCGAGGAGCGGCCCGGCGTCGCGCACGTAGCGGCGCACCGCCTTGTCGGTCCAGCCCAGCCTGTACGTGTGGAAGCGCAGGTGCAGCTCGACCAGCCGGACGACCGTGTCGGTATCGGCTGCGGAGTAGCGCAGGGCCTCCATGCGCGCGCGCGTCATGCGCGCACCGACGACCTCGTGGTGGTGGAAGCTCACGCCGCCGTCGGTGATCGCACGCGTGCGCGGCTTGCCGACGTCGTGGAACAGCGCGGCCAGGCGCAGCAGCCGGTCCGGTGACGTCTTGTCGACCACGGCCAGCGTGTGCGCCAGCACGTCCTTGTGCCGGTGGATCGGATCCTGTTCGAGCGCGAGGCCCGGGAGTTCCGGCAGGAACTCGCCGGCCAGGCCGGTGCGCACAATGAACCACAGCGCCACCGACGGCACGTCGACCATGACGATCTTGTCGAGCTCGTCGCGGATGCGCTCGGCGGAGACGATGGACAGCCGGCCGTGCATGCGTTCCACCGCGGCCGTCAACGCCGGGTCCGGCTCCAGCGAGAAGCGTGCGGCGAAGCGCGCCGCGCGCAGCATGCGCAGGGGGTCGTCGCCGAACGAGATCTCCGGGTCGAGCGGCGTCCGCAGGCGGCCGGCGAGCAGGTCGTCCAGGCCGCCGAAGGGGTCGATCAACTCCATGTCGGGCAGCCGGAGGGCGAGCGCGTTCATGGTGAAGTCGCGGCGCGACAGGTCCACCTCCAGGTCCTCGCCGAACGTGACCTCGGGCTTGCGCGAGTCGGGGACGTACACCTCGGCCCGGTACGTCGTGATCTCGTAGACCTGCGTGCCCTTGCGGCAGCCGATGGTCCCGAAGCGCTCACCCTGCGTCCAGATGTCATCGGCCCAGCCCTGCACAAGACGCTCGGTCTCGGCCGGGAGGGCGTCGGTGGTCAGGTCGAGGTCGTGCGGGGTGGCGGTGCCGTCCGGCCCCGGGAACAGGGCGTCGCGCACCGAACCGCCCACCAGGGAGAGGCTCCGGCCGGCCGCGGCAAAGCGGCGCGCCACCTCCTGGGTGGCTTCGACGTAGGGGCGGAACCGTTCGGGGACGGACGTGGACTGCACCCGCCCACGGTAGTGCGCCCTCTAGCCTCTCCCTGTGTCGACGCGCCGGGCCAGGACCGCCCTCTGCACGCTCGCGGTGGCCGTCGCAGCCCTGGTCAGCACCCTGGGCACGACCGGCGCGGGAGGAGCAGAGCAAGCGCGCGCCGCGGGCGCGCCGCTCGTGCTGCTCTCCCAGACGCCGTGGGTGAGCGCCGCCCAGCCCTGGTTCAACCTCGCCCTCGGCGTGTCCCGGTCCGAGGGCGCGGCGAGCAGCCTGTCCGTCAACCTGACCTTCTACGGACGCTTCAACGACGGCTCCGACCTGCAGCAGGCGCTCTCGGGACCGCCGTCGGGCACGCCGCTGTCCGCGGACCCAGGTCCCGGTCACCGACGTGGCCGGCGTCCTCACGGCCGCAGCCTGCGTCACCGTCCTGCCCGACTCGAGCGCCAGCGCCCCGTCCGGCGGGCCCGGGATCTGCGCGGCCGGCGTGCCCGGGGGCACGCTGACGTTGGGTTGCACGCTGTCGAGCGACGAGTGCCAGGGCGTCTACGCCGTCTCGGTCGCGCTCGAACGCGCGGGCTCGTCGTCCCCGCTTTCCCGTTTCACCACGTTTCTCACCTACCAGCAACCGAAGGCCATGTCGTCGAGCGGCGGTGCCCTGCGCGTCGGCGTCGTCGTGCCCGTCACGACGGGCGGTGTGGCCACCATGGCCGACACGTTGACCGAGCATCGCGACGTGGCGACCACCCTCGCCGTCAGCCCGCTGGCGGTGAGCGCGCTGCAGGCGTCGCACGCACGCGACGGCGAGCACGCGCTCGACCAGCTGGCCGCGCTCAGTGGCGATCAGGTGCTCGACCAGCCCTACGTGCCCATCAATGTCGTCGCGCTCTCCGAGGCCGGCATCGGCAACGAAATCGGCGCGCAGGTGGACCGGGGCGATCAGGTGCTGCGCAGCGCCGGCCTCAAGCCCGACGGTGGGCCGTGGGTGGACACCGTTTCGACGTTTTCGCAGGGCGACGCCGCCAGCATGGCGTCGGGCCTGCAGCTGGCCGGGGCGTCCCAGGCCGTCATCAGCGACACCAACCTCGCCTCGGGCGGAGCGAGCAACCAGACCTTCGCCCAGCCCTTCACGTTGGACCTCGGGCACGGCTCCACCGTGGCGGCCGTGGCCGCCAACTCCAACCTGAGCACACGCTTCACCGCCGACCAGGCGAATCCCGTCCTCGGGGCCGAGCAATTGCTCGCGGAGCTCTCGTTCGTGCACTACGAGAACCCCTTCTTCAGCGCAGCCCGCGGGGTCGTGGTGGCGCCGCCGCCGGGCTGGCAGCCCTCGGCCGCCTTCATGGGCGCGCTGCTCGACGGGCTCTCGGGCAACCAGGTGCTCAGTCCGGTGACACTCGGGCAGCTCTTCGCCCAGGTTCCCGCCGGCGGCAACCGTGAGCCGGCCGTGCGCCAGTTGCAGAGCGGGTCGGCCGACCACGGCATCACGCGCGGCGCGGCCGACCGCATCGCCCTCAATCGTCAGCAGCTGTCGTCGTTCAGCCTGGCCGTCGGCGGCCATCCTGCCAACCTGACCGTCCTCGGCGACATGCTCTTGACCACCGAGGCACGCGGGCTCAGCGCGGCGGCGCGGAGTGCCGCGTTGAGCGCGTACGCCAAGACCTTCGCCGGCACCACCGGCCAGGTCACCTTGGCCACCGAGCGCACCGTCACCTTCACGTCGCAGCGGGCCGACATCCCCGTCACCGTGCTCTCGTCCGCCCCCTATCCGGTGACCGTCGTCGTGACCCTCAGCAGCGACAAGTTCACCTTCCCCGACGGCAACAGCCACCAGTTGCTGCTCAATCGCCCGACCACCTCGTGGCGCTTCGCGGCCCAGGCCCGCACCTCGGGCGACCACCTGCCGATAGAGGTGACCCTGCACACGCCGGACGGCCAGGTCGTCATTGCGCACACCGTGCTCACGGTGCACTCGACCGAGATCTCCTTCGTGGGTGTCGCGCTCACCGTCCTCGCCGCGGCCGTGCTGCTGGTCTGGTGGGTGCGCACGTGGCGGCGGGCGCGCCGCGCCCGCCCGCGGGCGCACTGAAGGTGGCCTCCCCCCGCCGGGGGCAGATCCTGGCGCTGCGGACGTCGGCCGCCTACGTGGCGGTCGGAACGGGCGCATCCCGGGTCACCGGCCTGCTCCGCTTCGTCGCCCTCGCCTGGGCCCTGGGGCAGACCTCGCTGGCCGATTCCTACAACCTGGCCAACACCACGCCCAACATGCTCTACGACGTCGTGCTGGGCGGCGTCCTCTCGGCCACCTTCATCCCCGTCTTCGTCGACCGCCTGTCCAACAAGACCGAACGCGAGGCCTTCGACTCCATCTCCGCCGTGCTCACCGTGTCGGTGGTGGTGCTCGGGGTCACCACCCTGGCGGCCCTGGTGGCCGCGCCCTTCCTCATCGACGCCCTCACCGTGCTCGATACGCATTCGGGCCCCGGCCAGATCCACCGCGTCCTCCTCGAGCGCCAGGTGGCCACCGGGTTCCTGCGCTGGTTCGTGATCCAGATCGCGGCCTACGGGCTCTTCGCTCTCGGGGCCGCGCTGCTCAACACGCGCCGCCGCTTCGTCGCCGTCGCCTGGGCCCCCATCGTCAACAACCTCGTCTGCATCGGCGTCCTCGTCTGGTTCGGCTTGTGGGCGGGACACGGCGCCTCGCTGGCCAGCGTGGAGCAGCACAAGGCCCAGCTCGTGCTGCTCGGCCTCGGCACCTCGCTCGGCGTGGTCCTGCAGGGCGCGGCGCTCGTGCCCAGCCTGCGCCAGGCCGACCTCGGCCTCCTGCGTTGGCACTGGAACCCCCGCGACGACGCTCTGCGTGCCGTGACACGCCTCGGGGGCTGGACGTTCGGCTTCGTCCTGGCCAACCAGATCGCCCTCTTCGTGGTCACCGTGCTGGCCGGGAGCGTGGCCGGGCCGGACCCCGTCTCCTCGTACACCTACGCGTATGCCTTCTTCCAGCTGCCCTACGGCATCGTCGCGGTGACCGTGATGTCGGTGGTGACGCCCGACCTGGCCGAGCGCTGGTCCACCGGGCAGCGCACGGCGTTCCTGCGCCGCATGACCGGCGGCCTGCGCGCCGTCCTGGCGCTCATCATCCCCTCCGCCGTCGGCATGCTGCTGTTGGCCCGCCCGGCTGTCGCGCTCCTGCTCGGTGTCGGGCACAGCACACCGGCCGAGACGGCGACCACCGGCGCGGCGTTGGCCATGTTCGCCCTCGGCCTGCCCGGGTTCTGCGCCTACCTGTACTTCGTGCGGGTGCTGCAGTCCATGCAGCGGACCAGGGTCGCCTTCTCCCTCTACCTCGTTGAGAACGGCCTCAACATCGTGCTCGCCCTGCTGCTGGTCCGCCCGCTCGGCGTGCGCGGCCTCGCCCTGTCGCTCTCCATCGCCTACACCGTGGCGGCGCTGCTCGCCTTCGCCGTCTTCCACCAGTGGTTCGGCCGCCTGGCCGCGCGCGAGACCTGGGCGCCGCTGGTCCGCGTCCTCATCGCCTCCGTGCCCATGGGCATCGTGGTCCTGCTGGTGTCCAACCTCTCGGCATCCACCACGACCCTTGCACTGCTGGCCCGGGTCGCCGGCTCCGTCCTCGCCGGCGGGCTCACCTTCGGCGCCGTCGTGATCTGGCTCGGCCGGCGCCACGACACGCAGCGGCGCCCACCGTCGCGCCCGGCCGGTCCCGCCGGTCCCACGCGCCCCACGCGTCCCCTCGGTCCGGTCCGCCCGGTCCGTCCGGTCGGCCCGCCGGGAACCATCCGACGCGTCGCATCGTCCCGGCAAGCAGAGGAGCTCGATCCGCCGGTGCCCGAGTCCTCCGACGCGCTGCCCAGGCTCGCCTAGCGGGAGGTCCGGGGAGCGTTCCTGGGCCGCGCCGCCCCTCCGTGGCAGACTCGTGCATGCCCGGCGTCCACATCGTCACCGACAGCGCCTGCGACCTGACCGACCAGCTCGTCAAGGAGCACAACGTCATCGTCGTGCCGCTGTCGATCCGCTTCGGCCACGAGGAGCTCGAGGACCGGCGCCAGCTCACCCCGGCCGAGTTCTGGGAGCGCTGCCGCGGCAAGGGCGACCTGCCCTCCACGGCCGCCCCCTCCCCCGGCGCCTTCCAGGCGGCCTTCCAGCAGGCCGCCGACGAGGGTGCCGACGCCGTCCTCTGCCTGACCATCTCCTCCAAGGTCTCGGGGACCTACGGCTCGGCCGTCACCGCGGCCGACACGTTCACCACGGTGCCGGTCCGCGTCGTCGACACGTACTCGCTCACCATGGGCCAGGGCCTGCTGGTCATTGCCGCCGCCGAGGAGGCCGCGGCGGGAGCCGGCCTCGACGAGCTGGTGGCCGCCACCGAGGACCGCATCCCCCGCACCCGCATCTACGGCGTGCTGGGCGGCCTCGAGCACCTGCAGCGGGGTGGCCGCGTCGGGGGCGCCCGGGCGCTGCTCGGTTCGTTGTTGAACATCAAGCCGGTGATCCAGCTCAAGGACGGGGAGGTGGCCGAGGAGTCCAAGCAGCGCACCCGCAGCAAGGCGCTGGCCTACCTGAGCGACAAGGTCAGGGCCGACGCGCCCCTCGAGCGCCTGGCTGTGGCCGACGGCGCCTGCGACGACTTCGCCGACGTGCTGGCCCGCCTGAGCGACATCGCCACCGAGCACCCGCTCGTCCCGGTCGACCTCGGGCCGGTGGTCGGGACCCACGCCGGGCCCAACACCGTGGGGGTCTGTTACATCGTCCCTGCCAGGGCACCCGGGACCGCCGGGTAGTCTCCACGCCGTGGCTGAGAACGATCTTGCGGACGCGCTGTCGGACCGGGCCCTCGAGGCCGTCGACACGGTGGTCGCCACCGTCAACGACAAGGCCATCCGCCCGGCCATCGTCGCGGCACGGGGGATCGTCTTCGGCGTCGTCATCGCCGTCATCGGCATCACCGTCGCCGTGCTCTTCTGTGTCGGCTTCATCCGCCTGACCACCATCGCGGGCCACCGGATCTGGGCCTCCTACCTCGTGCTCGGGCTCATCTTCTGCGCGGTCGGCTCCGTGCTGTACTCGCGCCGCGGCGTGCCACCCGATGCCTGAGCGCCGCAAGGTCGTCGTCATCGGGAGCGGGCCGGCGGGCCTCACCGCCGCCCTCTACTCGGCGCGGGCCCAGCTCGAGCCCCTGGTCATCGAGGGTGAGCCCTCGTCCACCAGCGACCAGCCCGGCGGCCAGCTGATGCTGACCACCGACGTGGAGAACTACCCCGGCTTCGTCGACGGGGTCATGGGTCCCGAGCTCATGGGGATGATGCGGGCCCAGGCCCTGCGCTTCGAAGCCGAGCTCCGCACCGCCAAGGTCAGCCGCGTCGAGCTCGCGCCGTGGCCCTTCGAGGTCTGGATCGGCGACCCCGGGGCGGACGAGCCCACCGTGCTGGCCGACACGCTCATCGTGGCCACCGGCGCCCGCTCCCTCATGCTCGGCTGCCCCAACGAGGAGCGCCTCCTCGGCTACGGCGTGTCGACGTGCGCCACCTGCGACGGCTTCTTCTTCCGCGAGCAGCACATCGCGGTCGCCGGCGGCGGCGACTCCGCGCTGGAAGAGGCCATCTTCCTGACCCGCTTCGCCTCCAAGGTCACCGTGATCCACCGGCGCGACGAGCTGCCGCGCCTCCAAAATCATGCAGGAGCGCGCCTTCGCCAACCCCAAGATCGAATTCCGCTGGAATTCCGTCGTTTCGGGGGTGGTGGGCGACACCAAGGTGAGCGGGATCGAACTGCGCGACACCGTCACCGGCGAGGAGTCCGAGCTGGGCGTGACCGGCCTCTTCGTGGCCATCGGGCACGAGCCCAACAGCTCCTTGTTCAAGGGGCAGCTCGAGCTGGAGGCCAACGGGTACGTCCGGACCTTCGACGGCACGACCCGGACCAGCGTGGACGGCGTCTTCGCCGCCGGCGACGTGCAGGACCACTACTACCGCCAGGCCATCACCTCGGCCGGGTCGGGTTGCATGGCCTCCATCGACGCCGAGCGCTGGCTCGAAGAGCGGGGCGAGTGAGCCGGGAACAGAACCGGGTGGGTGGGCGTTACACCCTCTGACAAGGAGATTGCCATGAGCGAGAAGATCGAGACCCTGACCGACGCTACCTTTGACGAGCATGTCAAAGCTTCGGATGTCCCCGTCCTGGTGGACTTCTGGGCGGAATGGTGCGGCCCGTGCAAGATGATCTCCCCGGTGTTGGAGGAGATCGCGGAGGAGCAGGCCGGGAAGATCCGGATCGGCAAGCTCAACATCGACGACAACCTGGACGTGACCCGTCGGTTCGACGTGATGAGCATTCCGACACTGATCCTGTTCAAGGACGGGGAGCCCGCGGTACGCCTGATCGGGGCGAAGCCCAAGGGCCAGCTGCTCGAGGAGATCTCGGCCTACCTGTAGGTCTGCCCCTCGCCATCGGGGACCGCGGTGACGCGGTCTCCGATGTCCAGCACCGCCTGGCCGCGCTTCTGCCGGGCACACCTGTCGATGCCGACGGCATCTTCGGACCCGGCACCCGGGCCGCCCTCGAGGCCTTCCAGCGGCTCCGCGGCCTGCGCGTCGACGGCGTCTGTGGCACGCAGACCTGGAACACCCTGGTCGAGGCCGGTTTCCGGATGGGTGACCGCTTCCTCTACCGCCGGACCCCGATGCTGCGGGGTGACGACGTGGCGGAGCTGCAGCAGCGCCTCTGCACGCTCGGCTTCGATACCGGCCGGGTCGACGGGATCTTCGGGGACGCCACCGTGCAGGCCCTCGACGAGTTCCAGCGCAACGCCGGCCTCCCCGTCGACGGCATCGTCGGTGGCGCCACGCTGCTGGAGCTGCTGCGTCTGGAGAGCCGCCACCACGAGCCCGCTCTCGTCTCGGCCGTCCGGGCCCGGGCCGCCCTGCGCGACGCTCCCCCCACCCTGCGGGGCCGCCACATCGCCGTGGGCGAGGTGGGCGGCCTGGGCAGCGTCACCGGCGCCCTCCGGCGCCGCCTGACCTGGGGCGGCATCCGGGTCACCGAGCTGCACCACCCCGACGACGCCGTGCAGGCCAGGGAGGCCAACGAACTCGGGGCCGACGTCTTCGTCGGGCTGCGGCTCAATCCCTCGACCGCAGGTTGCCGGACCGCCTACTGGTCGGGGCGCCACGACGAGTCGCTCGGCGGTCGTCGGCTGGCCGAGATGATCCAGGCCGCCGTCCCCGAGGCCCTGCAGGTCCCCGACACCGGTGCCCACGGCATGTCGGTGCCCCTGTTGCGTGAGACGCGCATGCCTGCGGTGCTGATCGAGGTGGGGCCGGCCAGCCGCGTGGTTGAGGGTACGCCGGCTCTCGCTGCCGCCCTCGCCACCGCGCTGGGACGCTGGGCTGACGCCTCCTGGGACTGATTACAGGTAATCACAACGCACCAAAAAGCCACCCTGGTGTCGCTGTGGCATCGACGCGACCCCGGCGACGGTTACGCGATCAAAGCTTCCGGTAGATGAACCAGGTGACAATCCACAACGTCATGCACAGGTTGTGGATGAAGCTGTACGGCCCCTTCACAGTTGTGTGAACTACGTGACGACGCCGTCACCCACCATGGCCCGGTAGATCCGCTCGAGGTCCTCGAGGGTTGCGAACTCGACCACCAAGCGGCCCCGCCGGTTCTGAATATCCACCTTGACCCGGGTGTTGAGGTAGGTCGACAGCAGGTCCTCGAGCTCCAGCACGCCGGGCTCGGGCAGCTTGCGCACGGCTGGCCGCCGGCCGGCCGAAGGGGTAACACCAGGGGTAACACCCTCGGTGGAGGGTTCGGGATCGGCCGTTTCCGGCGCATCGGGCACGACCCGGAGCTCGGATCCCCCCTGGCGCACCAGCTCTTCCACCGCCCGAACCGTCAACCCCTGCTCGACAATTTGATCGACCATTCTCTCCTGCAGGGCCCGGTCGGGCGTCCCGAGCAGGGCCCGGGCATGGCCGGCGGAGATCGTCCGCTCGGCCAGGGCGCGTTGGGCTCCGGCCGGTAGCTGCAGCAGGCGCAGCGTGTTGGTCACCGTGGCCCGGCCCTTGCCCATCCGGGTCGCCACCTGCTCGTGGGTCAAGCCGAACTCGTCGATGAGCTGTTGATAGGCCGCGGCCTCCTCCAGGGCGTTGAGATCCACCCGGTGGAGGTTCTCGACCAACGCCTGCTCCAGGCTGGCCACATCGTCGGCCACCTGTACCAGCACGGGGATGGTCTGCAGGCCGGCCCGGCGGGCCGCCCGCCAGCGCCGCTCCCCCGCAATGAGTTCGTAGCTGTCCTCCTCACCCTCGAGCTGACGCACGAGGACCGGCTGGAGGAGACCGACCTCACGAATGGATGCCGCCAGTGACCCCATCGACTCCTCGTCGAAGTGGCTCCGGGGCTGGTAGGCGTTGGGCCGGATGTGCGAAATCGGCACGACCCGGAGAAGGGAGTCCGACTCCCCCGTCGCCTCACTCGGGATCAGGGCACTGAGGCCCTTACCGAGACCGCTGCGGCGCGCCATTGCTCACCTCCTTGGCCAGCTCGCGGTAGGCCACGGCACCTCGCGAGGTCGGATCGAACACCGTGATGGGCTGCCCGAAGGACGGTGCCTCGGAAAGACGGACCGTACGCGGGATGACCGCCCGGCAGACCCGCTCGGAGAAGTGCTCCCGCACCTCGTTGGCCACATCCACCGAGAGCCGTGTCCGGGCGTCGTACATGGTCAACACAATTGTGCTGACCTCCAGGGTCTGGTTGAGGTTCGTCGAGACCAGGTTCACGTTGCGCAACAGCTGGCTCAACCCCTCGAGGGCGTAGTACTCGCATTGGATCGGCACGAGCACTTCGTCGGCGGCGGCGAGGCCGTTGACCGTGATGAGTCCCAGCGACGGCGGGCAGTCGATCAGCACGAAGTCGAAATCGTCCACGACGGTGTCGATGGCCCGCTTCAGCTTCATCTCCCGACTGAAGGCGGGGACGAGCTCTATCTCGACGCCGGCCAGGTCGATGGTGGCCGGCGCCACGAAGAGGTTCTTGACGCTCGTGGGCTCGATGCAGTCCTCGAGCGGCTGGTCCCGCATGATCACGTCGTACATGGAGAGCTCGAAGTTCCGCGCCTCGACGCCCAGCCCCGTGGTGGCGTTGCCCTGGGGGTCGAGGTCGATCACGAGCACCCGGTAGTCGAGCTCGGCCAGGGCAGCACCCAGGTTGACGGTGGTCGTGGTCTTGCCCACGCCCCCCTTCTGGTTGGCGATGGCGATGATGCGGGGCAGCTCCCGCTCTACGGGCTTGGACCCGTTGAGCAAATCCGTGGCGTCGTTTCCGATGGAAGGCGCCCGCATGGCGTGCTTGGGGGCAGCGGCGGCCGGCGCGGGGGGCCGGGGTCCGCGAGCGTCCGGTCGCGGGACCTCCGTGGCGACGACGTCGGGGGTGGCGGGAGCCGGCACGGCGGTCGCCACCTCGGTCCCGGCCCCGGGCGCATCGGGTTCAACCGGTGGGGGAGTCGGTGCGGGCTGCTGCGCGCGGGGCGACTCCTCTGTCGCGACAGGCGTGGGTGCGGCGACCGGGGTGGACTCGGCCACGGGAGGGGCGTTCACCTGCTGCGGCAAAGGGGCCTGGGGCGCGGGCGTCGGATCGGCAACTGCTCCGTGCGGGGCGACGGGCACCGGGTCGGCCGCGCCACCGCCCTGCCAGCGATCGGGGGACTCTTCGGCCCGGACGGGCTCGGGGATCGCGCTCGTGACGGGTTCCGTTGCGCCGGCAGTCGAGCCGTCCTCGTCGTAGTCGTACGGGGCAACCCGGGGTTCCCCTGGTGCTGCTGTCTCTGCAGGGTCTTTGTCCCTGCGTCGAATGCGCATCAGGTAGGACTTCCAAAACGCCAACGCACGGCGCCTATCCTGGCCTGCCAGAGTCCCGAGGTCAAGAGTTGAGGTTGTTCCACGTGAAACAACAACCGAACAACTGAGAGCTCATTTCATTTCGCCGTTCCACGTGGAACATCTTCCCGTCACGATTTCGAGGCTGCTTGCCTACCCCACGCCCTGTTCGGCCTGCCGGCGAGGTCCGGTCCGGGAGGGAACCCTACGCCGGGGGCGGGGCCGCCCGCCCTTCGGCGTGCCGGGCGGCGCGCCGACCTGAGACGCCCCCTCCCCAAACCCCAGGGCCGGCAGGGGCGCGGCTCAGAGGGGTGCACACGAAAGCCGACGCCCGTCGGGCGCAAGACAGCAGCCAGCGGTCCCTCCACCTCATCCCAACCCCGGTCTGCTTCACCCGACCCGGCGCCGGGCACACCGGCGGTCAGAACAGCGGCTTCTTGGCGGGGACCCCGTTGCGCCGGGGGAAGCGGTCAGGACACAGCTCTCGTTGGCGCAAAATTCGGTACTCGAAATCCTCATGGATGACCTCGGCCGGCTCCAGGCCGAGCTGGCGCAGCGGCTCCGCCGGCCAGCGCGGGGCCTGCCCGTCGTCGGTGGCACGGGGGGGCTCTGACACCAGCAGCCAGCCGCCCGCCTTGAGGAGGGGGGCGGCACACTCGGCCAGCACGGCCGGCCGGCCGAATGAGCGGGCGAGGACCCCGTCGAAGCCCGCCCTCGAGCCCGGATCCCGGCCGGACACCTCGGCGCGTTCCTCCAGGACCGAGACCCGGATCTCGAGGCCCAGCCGCTCCACGGCCCGGCGGAGAAAGGCGGCCCGGCGGCCGTTGGCCTCGAGGAGCGTCACGGTGACCCCGGGCCAGTCCGCCGCCACGACGAGGCCGGGTAGGCCGCCACCCGAACCCAGGTCCACGAGGCGCCCCGCGCCACGCCGCGGCCCCGGGCGCAGACAGGCGTCGGGCGATGGCCGCGAACCCCTGGGCGTGGCGGATCTGGGGATCCAGGGGACCGGGCCCCAGGAAGCCCAGTGAGCGAGCCTCCTTCAGGAGCTCACGTAAGGGAGTGGGGGAGTTGCCCCCTTCGTCCGCGCCGGGCACCGGCGCCAGGTCAGCTCGCTGGCGCGATGACGATGTGGCGGTTGGGGTCCTCGCCCTCGGAGCGAGTCTCGACCCCAGGCATCTCGTTGATGGCGTCGTGCACGGCCTTGCGGTCGGCCGGGCTCATAGGCTCGAGTGCTTTCTCCTGGCCCGAGGACAGGACCTCCTCGGCGATCTGCACGCTGAAGCGCTTGAGTGCAGCCGAGCGCCGCTCCCGGTACCCCGCCACGTCGACGAGGATCCGATCGGTACGAGACGGGCACTGGCGCTGCACCACGGCCCGGGTCAGGTCCTGCAGGGCGGCGAGGGTCGATCCCCGCGGTCCGACCAGGATGCCGAGATCCTCGCCCTGGGCGGCGATCTCGACCGTGTCCTCGTCGAGCAGGCGGGTCTCGACCGAACCCTCCATGCCGAATTCACTCAGGAGGTCGGCCACGAATGCTCGCCCGACCTCGCCCTGCTCTTCGAGCGTCATTCCCTCGGCCATGTCCTCTGTCTCCTTTGCTTCGATGCTGCGTTGCGGAGCCTTCTCGCGTGACGGCCCCCCCGAGCCGTTCCCCGAGCCCGCGACGGACGCCACACCCGGGGTCGTCGCCTTGCTGCGATTGCGCCGGCGCCGGGCCGAACGGCTGGTGCCGCTCCCCGTCCCGGCCGTCGTCGTGCTCGACCCGTTACTCCCGGCCCCCTCGGAACGGCCCGAGTCGGCGCCGTCGGCGCTGCCGTTCCGGCCGGCGCCGGGCGCGGACGACCGCTGACCGCCCTGGCGACCGCTCTGCCCGACCCTGGCCGGATCGGCCGCCGCCGCTCCGCCGAGACCGTTCCCGACGAGGACGGGCCCCGACGGGACGCACCCTCGCCCGCACCCTCGCCTCGACCCGGACACGCCCGAAGAGCCCCGTCTTCGGCTCGTCCACCACGATCACCTCGGCATCGCCGACGGCCACCCCCAGTTGGTCCAGTGCCTGTTCGGTCGCTTCTTCGACGGTCTTGCCCGCCACCTCAACCCACTCCACTCGCTATCGAGCCTTTCTTGTTCGCTTCGCGCGCGACCGCGGATGGGACTTCGGTGCCGGTGCGTCCTCGACGTTGCCGTCGGTGCTCGCCGTTTTGCCGTTCGTCGCTCGCTTCGGGGCCGGCTTTCTCCCGTTGGTGGGAGTCCGGCCGTTCGTCTTGGCGCCATTTGTCTTCGCCGCGTTCTTCGCCGGCGGCAGTGTGGCCTTGGCCGCCGCCGTCCCGTCCGTGGCGGTCGAGGTCTTCTTGACCGCTTTCGGAGGTGGTTTCTCTTTTTCCTTCTCTTTGGTCGCACCGATCTCGCGTTCGTGTACGACCGGTGTGACCATGCCGCTCCGGAACATGAATTCCTGTGTCCCGATCCGCATCGCCGAAGAGACGACCATGTAAATGGTTGCTCCGGCGGGCACTCTTAGGTAAATGACCCCGAAAATAATAGGGAAAAACTTCTGCATCTGTTGCATCTGCGGATTGGCCGCAGCAGCCTGCGGATTACGACTATTCATCTGCTTCATTTGGTAGTACTGCAAGAACATTGCAGCCCCAATGAGCACCAGGTAAGGCAGGACTAATACAGCCTGGCTCGCACTCCCTGGAGTGGCATGATGCGAGAAGGGGAGGGATGACAAATCCATCCCAAACCACCAGTGCATTTGACCATGACTGGCCACCAATGCTTGGTGCATCTGTGAGCTCGTTGGGATGTAACGCGGTTCTGCGCATCCGAGCGTTTGCGTGCACTTGACTGTCGCTCCCGCGGCGTTCGTATATGTCGAACCCTTGGGCACCAGATTGGAGAGGCCGCGGATCAGCGAGTAGAGGACGATGAGGAAGGGCATCTGCAGGAGGCTCGGGAGGCAGGCCCCGAAGGGGCTCGTCCCGTTCTCCTTGTAGAGCTTCATCATCTCCTGGTTGAGCAGCTCCCGATTCTCCGCGCCCTTGTACTTGGCCTGGAGCTTCTTCATCTCGGGCTGCAGTCGCTGCATGGCGAGCATCGACTTGGTGCTCTTCACCGTGACCGGCGTCAGGGCCAGCATGATGATGACCGTGAGGCCGGTGATGGCGAAGCCGTAGTTGGGCCACACTGCGTAGAGGCCCGCCAGGATGAGGCCGAAGAGCTCGAAGAGCGGGTGGAAGATCTCTCCCACCAGCTTGAACAGGGAATTCTCGGCCAGGAGGGGGTGGCTCAGCACGGGTGGCTCCGTTCATGGGCGTGGACACGTACGGGGACGAGGTCCACGCCGTGGGGCCCGAAGGGGCGGCAGCGCAGCAGGCGCCGAGCGCTCAGGGCCAGGCCGCGCCAGAAACCGTGCACGGTGAACGCCTCCACCGAGTAGGTGGAGCAGCTCGGGTAGAAGCGACAGGGCGAGATCCGCCCAGAGGCAGCGCCCTGGTAGGCGGTGACCAGGGCCACCGCCACCCGCACGGGCAGGCTGCTCCTGGCGTCGGGACTGCTCACGCTCTCACCCTGTCTCGGCCGGCCTGCAGGAGCGCCGACTCGACATCGCCGCGGAACACCGAGCGGTCCACAGCGGCCGCACCGGGCTCCAGCCGCACCAGGTAGGTCCCACGGGCCAGGCGCGGTGCCGCAGAGCGGACCACGGCGCGCGGCGCGCCGCCGGAGTGCATTCCGCACGACTGCGCTGCCGCAGTGTCGACCAATTGCGTATGCCACCTGGGGAAACACTCCCTCCTCGTCGGTCGGAGCAGGAAGGAACGTCACGCGCACCGGGCCGCTGGCCCCACGTGCTCGTGAGCGTTGCAGCTCGGCGAAGGCCGCGCGGCGGGTGATGCGTCCGACCGTCCGTGGGGGCACGAGAGGCCTTCAGACGGTGAGACGGTGGCGCCCCTTGAGCCGCCGTGACTTCAAAATGGCCCGGCCGGCCCGCGTGGACATGCGCTTGCGGAACCCGTGGGTGCGAGCCCGTTTCCGGGTGTTCGGTTGGTAAGTGCGCTTCACGTCAATTCAGCCTTTCGCAACGGCCGTACGGCAATCCGGAGCCGATTCGTCGCAGGTTCCATGCCTCGGCCTTCGAGTCGATTCCGGCCGCCGGCGGCGAGTCCGCCCATGTTAGGCGCGATTTGCCAGTGGCCTCTAGTCGCACCGCCTGGCACGGTGTACGTTCATCCAATTACCCATACCGAGGATCGTTCCGAACATGCTGGCTGGACACCGAGGGGGGAGAAGGGGCGTTCGGAACTCGCAGTGACCCAGGCCGGAGATCTTTGGACAAGGTGCACCGGGTCCCTGCGCGACCAGGTGTCCGAGACGACGTGGCAGCTGTGGCTCTCGGGGATAGAGCCGGTGACCTTTTCGGACGGCGAGTTCGTCCTCTCGGTCCCCAACGGGCTCATCCGGGAGCGGGTGGAGTCCCGCTACCTGCCCATGATTGAGGACACCCTGGCCAACGAGGTGGGTGGGCCCGTGCGCGGCCGGCTCGAGGTGCAAGAGCCCGAGCCCGCACCCGTCCTCGTCGAGCCGACGACCGAGGAGGTCTTCGGCCTGCCTCCCGAGCCCCAGCGCAGCTCGGGACAGCCGGCCGGGTCGGGTCGGGAATCGCCGGCTGTCCAGCTGGACACGAAATTCACCTTCGAGAATTTCGTCGCCGCCTCGTCGAACCGCCTGGCCCATGCCGCCGCCCAGGCCGTGGCGGAAACGCCCGGCCGTTCCTACAACCCACTCTTCATTTACGGCGACTCGGGTCTCGGCAAGACCCACCTGCTCCATGCCATCGGCAACTACGTGACCGAGAATTACCCCCGCCGCAAGGTCCTCTACGTCACCACCGAGACCTTCATGAACGACTTCGTCGACTCCTTGCGGACCTCTACCACCTTGACCTTCAAGCGCCGCTACAGGGACTGCGACGTACTCCTCATCGACGACGTCCAGTTCATGGAACGCAAAGAGGGGCTCCAAGAGGAGTTCTTCCACACCTACAACGACCTCAAGGGCGCCTCCAAGCAGATCGTCCTGACCTCCGACCGGCCGCCCAAGTCCATCGAGACCCTCGAGGACCGGCTGCGCAGTCGCTTCCTCTCCGGCCTCATCACCGAAATCGACCCCCCCGACCTCGAGACACGCCTGGCCATCCTCCGTTCGAAGTCACTCAGCGAACACCAGGAGGTGCCCGACGACGTCCTGGAGTTCATCGCGTCCCACGTGAAGGACAACATCCGGGAGCTCGAGGGGGCGCTGACCCGCATCTCCGCGTTTGCCAATCTCAACAAGGAGCCCATCTCCTTGGCCCAGGCGGAGAAGGTTCTCTCCGACCTCATCCTGGCCGGCGAACCGCGGCGCATCACCCCACAGACGATCCTCGAGGCCACCTCGGCGAGCTACGGCTTCTCCATCGACGCCATCTGCGGCCCGAGCCGAACCCGACCGCTCGTCACCGCCCGCCAGGTCGCGATGTACCTGACCAGGGAACTCACCGACTACAGCTACCCGGCCATCGGACGGGTCTTCGGCAACCGCGACCACACGACCGTGATCCACGCCGTCGACAAGATCGCCGGCCAAATGCAGGAGCGCCGACAGATCTACGAGCAGGTCACCGAGCTGATCCAGAAGATCCGTGCCGGCTCGGCCTGACCATCTCACCCTCCTCGCCGCCGCTCGCCCCGCTGTGGTTCGTCGACGGCAAAGGCTGTGGACGAACCCCGCCATCGCTGGGGACCGCCCCGTTGCTCGTCCCCAGGCCGAGCCGCCCCGCGCCGCGCGTAGCATCGGACCCGCGCCCGGCCCACAACCCCATGGGGACGGCGATCCATACCGCCAGCAGGCGCGGGACCACCTCATCCACAATCCACACCCCTTACTACCTCTACCAACCTCATATACCTCTCCCTCCACGATGAAGGATTGGGAAAACTCCCGAAAGGACAAGCGGCGGTGAAGTTCAGATCCGAGCGCGATGCACTCGTCGACATGCTGGCCACCGCGAGCCGGGCCGTGGGAGGCCGTGGCGGCTCTTCCCCGGTGTTGCTGGGCCTGCTGCTGACGTGCGACGGGAATTCGTTGACCGTGACCGGGACCGATCTGGATCTCACGATTCAGGTGACCGGTGAGGTCATCGGGATCGACGACGGAAGTTGTGTCATTCCGGCGCGGCTGTCGACGGACATTGTGCGCCGGCTCGAGCCCGGCGCAGTGACGTTCGCCGACCAGGGGGATCACATCACCATCAGTGCAGCGCGCTCGACCTTCAAGTTGCACACCTATCCGGTCGTGGAGTTTCCGCCCGTGGGCAAGACCGACGAGCCCACCACGCAGCTCTCGGAGACCGCGCTCGGCGAGGCGGTGCGTCAAGTCGTCCGTGCGGCGTCGCACGACGACGGCCGTCCCCTCTTGACCGGTGTCCTGGTGTCGAGGATCGACGGGTCGATTCGCATGGTGGCGACGGACTCCTACCGCATGGCCATGCGTGATTTGCCGGATTCGGAGACCATTCCGGGCGAGGAGGACCTGCTTGTCCCCGCACGCGCCCTGTCGGAGCTCCAGCGTCTGCCGACCGGCACCATCTCGGAGGGCTCCGAGACCAACCGCGTGGGCGTGGCCGCGAACGCAATGAGATCACCTTCTGGCAGGGCAACGTCCAGATCAGCACGCGGCTGCTCGAGGGCCGGTACCCGGACTACAAACAGCTGATCCCGGACCACTATCCGAACCGCCTGCACCTCGGAAAGGAGAGCTTCCTCTCCGCCCTGCGGCGGGTCCAACTGCTCGTGCGCGACAACACGACGCCAGTACGGCTCTCCATGCGCCAAGGGGGCGTCGACCTGAGCGTCCAGAGCCAGGATGTCGGCGACGCGGCGGAGGCGGTGGACGGGGACTACACGGGTGAGGATCTCGTGATCGCGTTCAACCCGTCGTACCTGATCGACGGCGTCGAGGCCGTGGCCGGTGACGAGGTGATCGTCGAGACAGCCGATGCCTCGCGCGCTGCGACGGTCCGTGGTGCGGAGGACCAGGAGTTTCGGTATCTCCTGATGCCGGTCCGGGTCTCCTGAGCGGACCGCGTTCCGCGGTGAGCGTCCGGCACCTGGAGCTGGTCGACTTTCGCATTTTCCGCACGGTGAGCCTCGACCTGGAGCCCGAGGGAACGACGGTCATCACCGGGTCCGAACGGCACCGGGAAAACCAGCGTGCTCGAGGCCGTGGCCTACCTGGGGACCCGGCGGTCGTTCCGGGGCGCGCCACCCGAGGCGATGGTGCGGACCGGCGCCGGGAGCGCCATCGTGCGTGCCGAGCTCGACGGACGTGACAGCCCCACCTTGGTGGAGGCCGAGATCCTGCCAGCCGGCCGTAGCCGGACCCGGGTCAACCGCAAGACGGTCAGCGGGAGGCGGGAGCTCGCCGCCGCCGCCCCGTGCACGATCTTCTCGCCCGAGGACCTTGTCATCGTCAGCGGGGGCCCAAAGGGCCGTCGCGACGTCCTCGACGACGCGTTGGCGGTCCTCGACGCGGAGGGGGCGCGGGCCGCGGACGAGACCGACCGCGTTCTGCGTCAACGAGCGGCACTGCTCCGGCAATCCGGTGGCCGGGCCGGGCCGGAAGTCACCGCGACCCTCGACGTGTGGGACCAGCGGCTGGCCGACGCCGGGAAGGTGCTCGTCAGCGCCCGCGAACGGCTTGTCGACGCCCTCGCCCCGCTCGTGGCGTCCGCCTACGGGCACTTGGCCGGCGTGGAGGACCGGGTCCTCGTCGTGCAGCGCTATCAGCGCAGCTGGGCCGGTGACCTGCTGGATGCTCTGGCTGCTTCTCGCAGGGATGACCTGCGTCGGGGCGTCAACACGGTGGGGCCGCACCGCGACGACCTCGTCCTGGAGATCGATGGGAGGGAGGCCAGGACCCATGCGTCGCAGGGCGAGCAGCGCTGCCTGGCCCTGGCTCTGCGACTGGGCGTGCACGAGCTCATTCGTGCCCGTACACCGCTCGTCCCGACCCTGCTTCTCGACGACGTCTTTTCCGAGCTGGACCCGTTCCGCAGCCGGGCCCTGGTGAGCGAGTTGCCGCCGGGGCAGTCGATCCTGACCACGGCGGCACCCCTGCCCGAAGGGATCGAGGTCGCCCGCCTGCTCGCGGTGCGCAGCCTGGAGGCCTCATGACCAAATGGCGGCGCGACAACGGTCCGCGGCGAGTCGGCGAGTCGATGCCTCGCGTGCTGGGCCGGCTGGGATCGGCGCCGACGCCAGCGGTGATGGAGGCCGTGTTCACCCGCTGGGACGAGCTGGTCGGCTCCGAGTTGGGCAGTCACCTGCGGCCCCAACGCGTCGACGGCCGCGTGCTGGTGGTGGCGGTGGAACACCCGGCGTGGGCGACCCGGGCCCGCATGGAATCGGGCCAGATACTGGCCCGACTGCGGGAGCTGGGGGAGACCTCCATCGACCGCCTCGAGGTCGTGGTCGAGCGCGCCTGAGCGACACAAGAGTGGCGCCTGCGGAGACCGTTCAGAGGCGCTGAATTGGAGCGGCTGTCGGGTAGAATGGTGCGTTCGCATTGAAAGGCCGGAAGACACCATTCGGGGATTCGATACGCACTACGAAAACTCTGTTCTGAAAGGGCGCGCCTGTGGCAGTAAAGGTGGATGAGATACCTGGTGGAGTCGGTGCGTCGTACACCGAAGACGACATCACCATCCTCGAGGGGCTCGAAGCCGTGCGAAAGCGCCCCGGCATGTACATCGGCTCGACCGGCCCCACCGGACTGCACCACCTGGTGTGGGAGGTCGTGGACAACTCCGTTGACGAGGCCATGGCCGGGCGGGCCACCCGGATCGACGTCACGCTGCTGGCCGACGGCGGTTGCCGGGTCAGTGACGACGGGGCCGGGATCCCGGTCGGCCCGCACCCCAAGTACCCCAAGCAGTCGACGGCCGAAATCGTCCTCACCACCCTGCACGCCGGCGGCAAGTTCGGTGGCAAGGGCTATCAGGTGTCCGGCGGGCTCCACGGTGTCGGGATCTCGGTGGTGAACGCGCTCTCCACCCGGCTGTGGCTGGAGGTGGACCGGGACGGCCAGCACTGGGAGGCCGAGTTCGAGAAAGGCGGCAAGCTCACCCAGAAGATCCGGGCGACCGCGCCCGCTCCGAAGGATCGGACCACCGGCGAACCGCGGACGGGCACAACCGTCACGTTCTGGCCCGACAGCTCCGTGTTCGAGGAAACCGAATTCCGGGCGCAGACGATCGTCGAACGGATGCAGATCATGGCCTTCTTGAACAAGGGCCTCGAGATCCGCTTCGTGGACGAGCGGACCGACCCGGTGACGAAGACGAATTACAAGTACAACGGCGGCATCGTCGACTTCGTCAAGCACCTCAACGCCTCGAAGGAGTCCCTCTTCCGCAAGGTCGCGTCGTTCGAGCAGGCGGAGGAAGGCCAGGAGGTCGAGATCGCGCTGCAGTGGAACGCCGGCTACCACGAGTCGATCCACTCCTTCGCCAACGGCATCTCCACCATTGAGGGCGGAATGCACGTCGAGGGGTTCTCCAAAGTCGCTGACCAACGTGATGAACCGCTATGCCCGCGCCCGCAACATCCTGAAGGAGAAAGAGGAGAACCTGAAGGGCGAGGACATCCGCGAGGGGCTGACCGCCATTGTGTCGGTGCGCCTGCGCGATCCGCAGTTCGAGGGGCAGACCAAGTCCAAGCTCGGAAACACCTCCATCCGCTCGCTGACCGAGCGCACGACGAACCAGAAACTGACCGAATGGCTCGAGGAGAACCCACGCGAGGCGAGTCAGATCGTGAACAAGTCGATGCAGGCGGCACGGGCCCGGCTCGCCGCCCAGGGCGCCCGTGACCTGACTCGCCGCAAGTCGGCGCTCGACGGGGCCGGGCTGCCCGGCAAGCTGGCCGACTGCTCGTCGCGCGACCCGCGCGAGTCGGAGATCTTCATTGTCGAGGGGAACTCCGCCGGCGGGTCGGCCAAGGACGCGCGGAACCCGCACACGCAGGCGATCCTGCCCATCCGAGGCAAGATCCTCAACGTCGAGCGCGCCCGGATCGACAAGATGCTCAAGAACGCCGAGATCCAGGCCCTGATCTCCGCCATCGGCGCGGGGCTGGCGGAGGAGTTCGACGTCGAGAAGATCCGCTACCACAAGGTGATCCTGCTGGCCGACGCCGACGTCGACGGCAGCCACATCCGCACGCTCCTGCTGACGTTCTTCTTCCGCTACATGACGCCACTGGTGGAAGGCGGCTTCGTGTATGTGGCCCAGCCACCGCTCTACTCCACGCTGGTCGGCAAGGAGAAGATCTACCTCAAGGACGACGCCGCCCGGGAGGCGTTCCTCGCTGAGCACCCGGACCACAAGCACGACTTCAACCGGCTGAAGGGACTCGGGGAGATGGACTACGCCGAGCTGCGCGACACCACGATGGACCCGGGCAAGCGGTCCTTGCTGCAGATCAACGTCGAGGAGGCCGCGACGGCCGACCAGGTCTGCTCCATCCTGATGGGTGACGACGTGGAGCTCCGGCGCCACTTCATTCAGACAAATGCCAAAGACGTCCGTTTCCTCGACATCTGAGCGAGCGGACCGGGAGTAGGGAGCACATGCCACAGTCGACACGCGGCTCGGGCCGCGGGGGAGCAGGCTCAGATGGGGGCAGCGAGACCCCCGGGGCGGAGGAGCCGGTCAGCGGTTCGATCGAGCCGATCGAGATCCAAGAGGAGATGGAGCGCTCGTTTCTCGAGTACTCCATGTCCGTCATTGTGGCGCGGGCACTCCCCGACGTACGGGACGGGCTCAAGCCGGTCCACCGCCGGATCCTCTATTCCATGTTCGACAACGGGCAACGACCCGACCGGCCGCACAGCAAGTGCGCCAAGGTCGTGGGCGAGGTCATGGGGACGTACCACCCGCACGGTGACTCCGCGATCTACGAGGCGCTGGCCCGCATGGTCCAGGAGTTCTCGCTCCGCTACCCGCTGATCGACGGCCACGGCAGCTTCGGAGGCCGCGGCCCCGACGACGGCGCGGCGGCGATGCGCTACACCGAGTGCCGGCTGGCCCCGCTCGCGCTGGAGCTGATGGCCGATATCGACGAAGAGACCGTCGACATGATCGCCAACTACGACGGCTCGGCCCAGGAGCCCGTGGTGCTGCCGGGCCGCTTCCCGAACCTCTTGGTCAACGGGTCGCAGGGCATCGCCGTCGGCATGGCGACCAACGTCCCTCCGCACAACATGGGCGAGGTCATTGACGCCGCCATCCATGTGTTGCACCACCCCGAGGCCACGCCTGACGAGCTGATGGAGTTCGTGAAGGGTCCCGATTTCCCGACGGGCGCGCAGATCCTCGGCCGGCAGGGCATCCTCGACGCCTACCGGACCGGTCGCGGCTCCATCAAGATGCGTGCCGTCGCCGAAATCGAGGAAGGGCGCAGCGGGGACCGCATCGTCGTCTCCGAGTTGCCGTACCAGACCTCCGTCGAGGTGATTGAGCAGAAGATCACCGAGCTGGTCCGGGCCGGTGACCTCGACGGCATCAGCGGAATGCGCAACGCCTCGGCCAACCAGCAGCCGTCGTTGATCATCGACCTGAAGCGCGACGCGAACGCCAACGTCGTGTTGAACAATCTGTACAAGCAGACTCCCGCTGCAGACCAGCTTCGGCGTGAACATGCTGGCCCTCGTCGACGGGGTGCCGCGCACGCTGAACCTCGCGCAGGCGCTGTCGCACTACATCGACCACCAGATCGAGGTCATTCAGCGGCGGTCGGCGTACCGGCTGGAGAAGGCGCGCAACCGGGCCCACATCGTCGAGGGCCTCCTGCGCGCCATCGACATGCTCGACGCCGTCATCGCGACCATCCGGGCGTCGGCCGACCGGCCCGAGGCTCGCACTGCGCTGATGGCCGAGCCGTTCTCGTTCACCGAGGTGCAGGCCACGCACATCCTCGACATGACGCTCGGACGTCTCACCCGCCTCGGCCGTTCGGAGCTCGAGGCCGAGATGGAGGAGCTGCGGGCCACCATCGCCGAGCTCGAGGCCATCCTGTCCGACGACGCCAAGTTGCGCGGGGTCATCGAGACGGAAATGACGGCGATCCGCGACAAGTTCGACAACCCCCGCCGGAGCGTCGTCACACACGACCCCGGCGAAATGGGCGTGGAGGACCTCATCTCCGACGAGGAGATCGTGGTCACGATGACCCGGGCCGGCTACATCAAGTCCGTGGCGGCCGCGGCGTTCCGGACCCAGGGCCGGGGCGGCCGAGGGGTGCAAGGCGCGCGCTTGAAGGAGGAAGACCTGGTCAGCCAGGTGGTCCACACCTCGGCCCACGCGTTCCTGCTGCTCTTCTCGAACCAGGGCAAGGTCTACCGACTGCGCGGGCACGAGATCCCGGTGAAGGACAGGACGGCGCGGGGGACTGCGGCGATCAATCTGGTGCCGCTGGCCCCGAATGAGTCGATCGCCGCCATCATCGCCACACGCGAATTCTCGCCGGATCAGTTCCTGGTATTCGCCACCGCCCTGGGTCAGGTGAAGAAGACGGCCCTGAGCGAGTACGACAAGTCGCGCCGTGAGGGCTTCATCGCCATCAATCTGCGCGACGGCGACGAGCTGGTGCGCGTGGTGGCGACGTCGGGCGACGACGACCTCTTCGAGGTGACCCGCAACGGCATGACCATCCGCTTCAACGAGGCGGACGTGCGCGCCATGGGCCGCGACGCCGCCGGCGTGCGGGGCATCCGCCTGCGGGCCGGGGACGCGGTCGTGTCCCTCGACGTGGCGGCGGACGACACCGACATCTTGATCGTCACCGATGCGGGTTACGGCAAGCGCACCAAGCTCGAGCGCTTCAACCGCCAGACCCGGGGCGGGCAGGGGGTGCGGGGCATCCGGCTGACCGGCAAGCGCGGCAGCGTGGTGGCCGCGTTCATGGTCGCGCTCGACGAGGAGATCCTGTTGGTCTCATCGGGGGGTGTGGTGATCCGCACCCAGGCGCGGGAGATCGCTTCGCAGGGACGGGACGCAACGGGTGTCCGCGTCATGAATCTGGACGAAGGCCAGAGCGTGGCTGCGGTGGCGCGGGTCAACGCCGAGACCGAAGAGGGCTGAGTCCCCGGCGGACGGCCGCCGGTCAGAAGAAGTGCAGTGACGAGAGCGGCCACACGCGGACCTCGACCTTGCCGACGATCAGTGATCTGCTGATCGGCCCCCAATACCGGCTGTCGCACGAGTCGGTGCGGTTATCGCCCATGACGAAGTAGTCGTTGGCCGGAACCTTGTACGGTCGGACCAGATCCCAGCTGTTGCCGGCGGGCCCGGCGACGGTCACCCCTTGTTCGGAGCTGGGCAGCCAGCTCTCGTCGAGGCGCTTCCCGTTGACGTACACGTACCCGCCGGAGACCGAGATGACGTTGCCGGGGAGTCCGATGACGCGCTTGACCAGGTCGTTCACCGCGGGCCCACCGCAGTTCTCGGTCGGTGGCCGCGAGAAGACCACGATGTCACCCCGGTCGACCCCGTGCAGGTGGTAGCTCAGCTTGTTGACGAGGATGCGGTCGCCGATCTGCAGCGTGGGCTCCATCGATCCGGAGGGGATGAAGAAGGTCTGGACCACAAAGGCCCGGAGCAGGACCGCCACGAGAACGGCGATCACGACGACGACCACAGCCTCCCTGATCCATCGGGCAGGGTGGGGGTCGCCGGGAGTCGGCCCGGTGGGGCTCTCGACACTCGGCGGATCCACGGGCGGCGGTTCCTCGACCGCGAGCACCGGATCGTTCGGGTCGGGCGTCACCGGAGGCAGGCTAGACGCCGACGCGGGCGCCCGGGGCTCAGGCCCGAGAGGGGATTACCGACGCTGTGTCGCGCCCGGAGCGGAGGAGCGTGCCGGGCAGCGCACCCGTGGGAGCGCCGTCGCGGATGGTCTCGACGCCATTGACGAGGACCCGCACCACGCCGTGGGAGCCGGCGTAGAGCCGGGGCGTGTCACCGGGCAGGTCGTGCACGAGCCGTGCCGGCTCGGACCCGACCGTCTCGGGGTCGAAGACGAAGAGATCGGCGAGGTAGCCCTCGCGGATCAGGCCGCGGTCACGCAGACCGAAGAGCTGCGCCGGCTGCGCCGTGAGCATGTGGACCGCCTTCTCCACCGGGACCAGCTTGCGGCCGCGCAGGCAGTCCCCCAGGAAGGTGGTCGGGTAGCTCGAGCCGCACATGCGATCGAGGTGGGCGCCGGCGTCGGAGCCCCCGACCATGGCACGCGGGTCGCTCCAGATCTCCGCTCGCAGTCCCCACGTGGCCTCTTCGCCGTCGTCGGTGTTGGGCCACAGGACCGTGCGCAGGTCGTCGGCCAGCACAATGTCGAGGAGCGTGTCGAAGGGAGCCGTTCCCCGTTCCGCCGCGATGTCAGCGACAGTGCGGAACGCGCACCCCTCGTTGACCGGTGCGTAGGTGTCACCGATCACATAGCTACCCCAGCGGGCCAGCCCGCGGAACACCCCCGCCTCCTTGCTGTGCGCCCGCTCGTCCAACAGGGTGCGCACGGCAGGGTCGGCCAGCTGTGCCATCCGCTCCGCCTGGGGGAGCCCCATGACGTCGCCCCACCCGGGAATCAGGAAGAGCGCGCAGTGGGTGCGGAAGCTCATGTTCATCGGGACGAGCGTGGGCATGGTCAGGGCGACGATCTGACCACCGGCTTCCGCCGCGGTCGACGAGGCGGAGAGCTGGTGCTCTATGCGATCGGCGGAACGCGCATCGACCGTGAGGACGTTCCAGTTCAACGGACGGCGGGCCGTGACGCTCATGGTGGTCATGAGGTCGACTTCTTCGGGCGTGAAGGAGTCGAGGCACCCGTTGGTGATGTACTCGAGCGTGGTCCCCTCGTGGGCCGACACCTCTTCGCAGAAAGCGAGCATCTCGCGCCGATCGGCGTACCGCGAGCTGATGGGGCGGCCGTCGCCGTCGGAGTGCGTGCGGGACTGGGAAGAAGAGAACCCCAGCCCTCCTGCGGCGAGGGAGTCAGCGAGCAGTGCGCGCATGGCGGCGACCTCGTCGTCGGTCGCCACCTCCTCGCCGCGCTCGGCGCCCATGACCTTGCGCCGCAGGGCGCAGTGCCCTACCAGGAAGCCGGCATTGACGCCCAGCCGGCCGTCGAGCGCGTCGAGGTACTCGCCGAAGGTCGACCAGTTCCACGGCACGCCGTTCTCAAGAGCGGCGAGAGGCATCCCCTCGACCTTCGCCATCATCTGGCGGATGTAGTCCGCGTCCTCGGCGTTGATCGGGGCCAGTGTGAACCCGCAGTTGCCTCCGATGACGGTCGTCACGCCGTGCACGTTGGAGGGAGAGGCCAGAGGGTCCCAGAAGAGCTGCGCGTCGTAGTGCGTGTGGGGGTCGACGACCCCGGGGATCACAGTGAGCCCTCCGGCGTCGAACTCGGTGCTCCCCTCCTCGTCGACCCGCCCGAGAGCGACGATCCGGCCGTCACGGATGCCGATGTCAGCCAGGCGCCCGGGCTCCCCGGTCCCGTCGATGACGGTGCCGGATCGGATGACGTAGTCGAGCATGGGACCTCCGGAAGCGGGCACATCGGGCTGTTGCCGGGCGCCGAATCTGACGACCCGTCAGCTTACCGCCGGCAGCAGGCTCTGCACCATAAGCCCAGGTCTGCACCAACAATGACCGACCGAGCATTCGAAAGTACGCCGCCGGATGTTGCACAGGGATTTCCCAGGTGCAACCATGCCGGGCAACTCGGGGCGCTCCACGGTTTCGCCAAGCTGCTGACGCTCCGAGGGTTGGGGGTGACCGGCCCCGTCCTCCGCCTAGGGCGGGGCCGGTTCACCTGCCTGCGACGGCCGTCGTGGCTCACGCTGTCGGGTCGGTGCCAACGCGGACGAACGCCCTACGAGGACGCCCGGACTGGGCCCGCCGCGCCGCCTCTTGGCGCTGAACCCGGGGTGTCGGTCCAGATCCCCGGGAGCAGCCGCAGCACGCGAAGCGCTATGACCAAGCGGGCTGGCTCAGGCGGGACGATCCCGGGCAGGGGCAGCCGCCTGCCGGTAGCGGCGGATGATGACCGCCCTGATCTGCTGGAGTCGCGCGTCAACGGCTGCGTGGCGCTCGGTCAGGATCGCCAGCTGCTCCTCCACCAGCGCCAGGGCGCCAGCGGTGGCGGCGGCAGACGTGAGGTCCACCCGGGCCATCTCTCGGTGCACGCGCAGGAGTTGGTCGCTGCGGGCGAAGAGACCCTCGTCGAAGGCCACCTCGAGGTCGTCGAGATCCTCGAGGTCCTCGGCAGACCATTGCTCCTCGCTGGGTGTCGACGAGAGCCTGCTGGGCAGCTCGTCGACGAGGCCCCGCCCTCCGGTCGTCCCCTCCGAAGGGGGCTGCGAGAGGATCGCCACGTCGGCGGCGAGGATGGTCCGGGCGTAGCTCAGCGATTCCAGGATCAGCGTGAGGTCGTCTCGCCAGGCCCTGATGGCGGCACCGCCCAGCCGCTCGATGTTGGACGACTCCCCGAGAGCCCTGGCGATGTCGATCAGATCGATCGGTCGATCCCGTCGCGAGGGGTCCGCCGCCCCATCGCCGTCGGCGTGCGCGTCTGTTGGAGGCACCGGGTCACACTCCCCTCTCCGCCACGCGGGCTCCTCGAGCCGACCCCTGTCCCTGTGATCTCTACCACGAGAACCGAGAGGGCTGGTGGACGGGCGCGTCGGGCGAGGACCGGCCGTCCTGTGCATGCGGGACAGCCCACGGAGTTTCCGGGCCGGGCAGCTTGTGGACGACCGTTCCTTCCTGCGAAACCCCTGTGTATCTCCATTGCTCCCCAGGATTCCCCAAGTCATCCACAGGCTGTGCCCGACCCTGTCCCCACCCCGGGCCTTTCGTGGCCGAGCGCCACGTGCTTTGCTCTGTCTGTGCTCGGCAAGCGACGACGGCCCCTTCGATGAGTGCCGAGGCGCTGAATCTCCAACCATCGTCCGAAGGGGTCCTTCCGGGCCAGCTCTTGGAGCGGGCGATCCGCGCCGGCTACATCGGTGCGGGTCGGTTCAACATTCCCGACGCCAACGTGCAGCCGGCCAGCCTGGACCTCCGCCTCGGGGAGCGGGCACTGCGCATCCGCTGCAGCTTTCTGCCAGGCACCGATTCGGTCGAACGGAAGCTGAAGGACTACGTCCTCGACGAGATCGACCTGCGTGGAGACGGCGCCATGCTCGAAGCACGGTGCCCGTACCTCATTGAGTTGAAAGAGCGCCTCGATCTTCCGGCCGGGTTGCGCGGCAAGGCCAACCCCAAGAGCTCCACCGGCCGAATTGACGTCTTCACCAGGGTCATCACGGACCACAGCGACCGGTTCGACGAAGTGGCGGCGGGCTACCAGGGCCCCCTTTACCTGGAGGTCGTCCCACTCTCGTTCGCCGTTCGTGTCCGAGAGGACCTGACGCTCAACCAGCTCCGGCTGTCGATCGGACGTCCGTGGCTCACCGATGACGAGGTCCGCCGGACCCACCTCGAAGAGCCGATCCTCTACAAGGCGGGCGCGCCGGTCCCGGTTGAGGACCTCGTCCTTTCGAACGGGCTCTTTCTCGGGCTCGATCTGCGGGGCGACGAGCACGGTCAGGTTGGGCACAGCACCAGAGACAGCGCACCATTGCTCGATCTGACGTCGGGTGGAGAGGTTGATCCCATGCCGTTCTGGGACCCCGTCTTCCGCGAAGACGGTGACCGGCTCGTCCTTTCCCCGAAGCGCTTCTACCTCTTGATGTCGAACGAGGCGGTCAGCATCCCCCCCAATCTGGCCGCCGAAATGACCGCCTATGACCCGACCAGCGGGGAACTCCGCACGCACTACGCCGGGTTCTTCGATCCGGGGTTCGGATTCGATCCCAGCGGGGGCTTTCGCGGGTCACGCGCCGCGCTCGAAGTGCGGGCGCACGACGTCCCTTTCATGGTCGAAAACGGTCAGGCGGTGTGCAAGCTCACCTTCGAGCGCATGCTCGAGGAGCCGACCTCGCTGTACGGGTCGGGTATCGGCTCGTCCTATCAACAACAAGAAGAGACGTTGAGCCGGTACTTCCGCCGTTCACACAGTTAGGCGGCGGACGACGGACCCGTTCCGTCGCTGTGCAGTCGAACACTGCGCAAGGTGACGGAACGGAACGGTCGATCGATCGCACGAGGGTCGAACTCGACCGCCTCCTCGCCAACGCATCGTCAACCGCCGACCGTGCAGCCCGTGTGCAATCACAATTCGCGCGCACCTTCGCACGGATCTCAAGAGATCCTCGTTTCGTCGGGTATGACGCATGCCGCGGCTGCAGGGGTGTCCATTCCCCGCAGAGAAGGAGCAAGACCATGAGGCGGAACAAACTGAATTCCATTGGGGCATTGACGGGCGCGTTCGTCCTTGGCGTCGTGGCCATGGTTGGCCCGACGCCAGCGAGCGCAGCAGCACCGCCGTCGACCGACCTGCAGTCCACGGTGCAAGGGGTGCAGAACGCCGCCACCGCGGCGGGCGCGCAGGCAACAGGAGCGACCGCTCCCACTCCTGTGGCGAATCCGCTGCCGTCGGTCCCGGCCTCGGTCGCCGCTCCCATCTCGGTCCTCTCGAACGAGCTCGGCAACACGCCGCTGCCCAACCAGGACGCGACCACGGGGACGAACACCACGGGCCAGTCGTCTCCCGTGGCCAACGCCAATGCGCCGATCAATGCCTGTTCACTCTCCGTCGGCGTTGCGGCCGACGCCAGCAGCGGGTGCTCCACGACGTCAGTCGGGCTGAACGAGGCGGGCGGCCTGGCGGACGCCAACGCCCCGGTCACGGCACAGGACAACGCCATCGGCCTCCTGAACGAAGCGGCGACCGCACTGGGGCTGGCCGGCGGCCAGTCCTCCGCGTCAACAGTGCAGGACGGGGCGGTGAACGCGGACGCGCCCGTCAACATCTGCTCGGTCAACGTTGGTCTCGCCGCCAATACGTCGAGCGACTGCAGCACCTCCGGCACGAGCGGTCCGAGCACCCAGACGGGCGTCGTCGACGCCGATGTCCCCGTCGGCGTCTGTGACGTGATTGCCGAGGTCGACGGCGACAGCACGTCCAACTGCCCGCAACAGGCCGACCCGGTGACCCAACAAGGTCAGGCAGCTGACGTTTTTGTCCCGGTCACGGCGTGCGGTGCGATCGTGGAGGTCGACGGCTCGGCCAACGGGATGTGCATGCCCGACGCCGGGTTCCCCCTGGCCAATGATCTCCCGACGAGCGACGCCAGCCAGAGCGCTCCGGCCGACGCGGTCGTACCGGTGAATGCGTGCAGCGTCGTGGTGGCCGTGGACGGCACCGCGGGCAATTCGTGTGAGCCCTCGCACGTCGGGACCACCACGACGGGCGCGGCGCCGGTCGCCGCGCCCGTGACGATCTGCGCGGTGAGCGCCGCTCTCGACGGGAGACTCCAGCGCCACGTGCGAGGGCGCGGGCTCGACCTTTGCCCCGATCGGCACCGCCGGAAGCCCAGGGACCGGGGCGACTGCTCCCGTGACCGTCTGTGGGATCCAGGGTGCACTGAGCGGTCAGGCGGCGGCCTCGTGCCCGCAGCCGACCACGGCCGCATCGACGGTGACCCCTACCCCGGCCGCGGGAATGCCGGGCTCGTCGTCGGGCACCACGCCCATTCCGGCGACGTTGGTCTCCAACTCTTCGCCGCTCAATACGCCGACGGTGGCGACGGCGGCCGCGGGTGCCTCGTCGCTGGCGTCGACGGGCGCTCCACTGCTGCTCGAGGTATTGATCGGGCTGGGTTCCCTGGCTGTGGGCCTGGCGATCAGCCGGTCGGCGCGTCGCCGTTCGGGTCGGCGGCTTCTCGCCGACTAGGGGCGAGTTTCGCGGAATGCATTCTGCGGCCTGTGCCGGGCGTAACCGGACGTGTCACACGGAGGGAGGGGTCCATGTTCACCAATCGGGATACTCGTGGCGTCGGAGGCCTGGAGGAGGTCTTTCGATCGCATGAATTCGGGCGGGCAACGGACCCGATGAGGGGCCGGGGTCGAGGGGTCTCCGATCCCGCTGACCGGGAGGACGCGCTCCTCGCCCAGGAGTTCGGCCGGCCTCTGATGGGCGCTCCTTCGCTCGATGCCGACGGCGAAGAGGAGCCCCGACCCTTGGCGGGCGCGGAGAGACCCACGGGGGGGCCGAGCGAGGAGACCGAAGTGCCAGAGCAACACCGGGCGGTCGAGGCCTCCGGCGGTGGCGCGGCGTCGGGTCCGGAGCCCGCGGAGGCGCCGTCGACGGAACCGGCCAAACGACGCACGGCTCGGTACGGGACGTTCGCTTGCGTCACCGCGCTCGTGGCGCTGGTGGTGGGCGGGGTCATGGCCGGGGCGGGTCACCACCCGCGATCGAGTGTCTCGGCACAGGGGAAGCACGACGCGGCGCGTCCGCACGACGGCCGGTCCAGCCCGGGTCCCGCGTCAACCGGCTCGCCAGCTGCGAGCGGATCGCTCACGGCCTCGGGTGGGTCCCGTGGCCCGTCATCTGGCAGGGGCACGGATGCGGGCCCCGGTTCGGGCAACGCGCCAGGAGGACACGTTTCCCTTGTCGGACCTGCGACCTTCACCGTCACCCCGGCCTCACCGGGTGTGCCCGGCGACCCTCCAGGCGTCGGCAGCGGGGCCACAGCCTCCCCGCCGCCGTCCGGCAGCACGAATCCGGTGTCCGCTGCCGCGTCGTCCGCCGGGAGCGCGGTGAGCGGTGTGGGCTCCTCCGTCACGGCGGTCGCGGGCCAACTCGGTGGTGCCGCGCCGGCCGCCGCATCGGCCGTCGGTGTCGCGAACACCATCGTCAACACGCTTGATCAAGCGGTCAGCGCGTCGACCGAATAACAACGCCGAATTGCGACTTGGTTGCAAGCGGATTGCTGTCGCGTACGCGCGGTGTCTGACGGTCGCGCAGAACAGTGGATCACAAGTCCATTTGACGAGCGAGACAACGCCCCGACAACTGCCAAAAACTGCGCGTGATTGATGCGCCGCGCGTACGGAAAAACCTCAGTTTTACAGGTGAAAACAACGGTTCAAAACTAATTCCCAACAGATTCCAGGTTCCTGGTATTCACGCCGAGACTGCCCATATATGGTTTAACAAGAGGGGGCATCTCAACCTCGGAGGCTGCACTCCGAGAGGTTCGGGCTCTGCCAAATGGTCGAACGTTGTGGAGGGTCGTTTTGGGGGGGTCGAATCCCGAATGGGGTGAGGTGAACGAACATGTCGACCTTGGAAGAGGTCTTCACGTCCCGTTCGTTCGGACAGCCGATTCCGGAGACGACGACGCCCGCCGTCTTGCCCGAAGCGGTCAGCGCATCGAGGTTCGTTTTCGGTCGCAATCGTTTCATCGCGTCCGGCGCGGTCGCGGCCGCCGCGCTCTCGGTCGTGGCGGGGTTGAGTATCGGCGCGGGCCCGGTCGGCCAATCCCTGCTCTCCGCGCACGCTGGGACTCCGGCCGCTCCTGACTTCGGGACCGCGCCGAAGACCGTTGGTCCCCGTCCAGCGGGGAGCACGCCCGCGGGGTCCCCGAGCGCGAGTACCGGGGGTGCCGGCAATCAGTCCACCGCTGCGTCGCAGGTCTCCGCCGGCAGCGTGCCGACGCCCCCGCCGGCTGCCCTCGTCGCCGGGAGTCCGAAACCGAGCGGGGGTTCCACGCCGACCGCCACACTGACCGTGGTCGCGACGGTCTCCCCGGCTCCGGCCGCGGCAGGAACGGGCACGTCGACCGCGACCACCACCACGACGACCACGTCGACACCGTCGACCCCGACGACGGGCACGACGACCACCACGACGACCATCCCGGTTTCGTCGGCCACCGGTGGAGCGGCCCCCGTTGGCAGTGGGACTGCGACCGGCTCTGGCACCGGGAGTAACGCCGGCACCGGGAGCGGGAGTGGCACCGGCGGCACCGGCAGTACCGGCAGCACCGGCAGCACCGGCAGCACCGGCAGCACCGGCAGCACCGGCGGCACCGGCGGCACCGGCGGCACCGGCAGTGGCAGCTGTGCGGGCAGTGGCAGCGGGACCGACACCGGCAGCGGGCACGGCGCTGGTCACTGGGGCGACGGGAACACCGGGAACACCGGACAAGGCGCCGGCGACCCCGGAGGGAACGGGCACAGTGACGGCTGGGGGCACTCGTCCAACTCGCAGTGCTGCCACTGAACGATCGCTGCGCCGACACACGGACGGTGCGGGCGTACGAACCAAGTGCGCTGGCTGGTAAGCATGCCCCTGACGCCGCGGGCGCGTCTCGGCACGAGCGAGGTCAGCCATGAACTACACGAATCTTGGAACGTCCGGACTGCGGGTCTCGAGGGTCTGTCTCGGCATGATGGGCTTCGGGAACGGCAGTGACCGACCCTGGGTCATTGACGAAGATGCTGCGGAGCCGATAGTGCGGGCCGCCGTCGAGGGAGGCGTCACTTTCTTCGACACCGCAGATGCCTATTCCGGTGGCGCCAGTGAGGTTGCGACCGGCCGGCTGGTGCCCAAGTACCTGTCACGGGACGAAGCCGTCATTGCCACAAAGGTGTTCATGCCGGTGGGCGCGGGCGAAAACGGGGGCGGCCTCGGCCGCAAGCACATCCTCGCCGGAATCGACGCGTCCCTCGAGCACCTCAAGATGGACTATGTGGACCTCTACCAGATCCATCGGTGGGATCCCCGCACGCCTATCGAGGAGACGATGGAGGCCTTGCACGACGTCGTGCGGGCCGGCAAGGCGCGCTACATCGGGGCCAGCAGCATGTTCTCGTGGCAGTTTGCCAAGGCACAGTACACAGCCGAGGCGCACGGATGGACCAAGTTCGTGTCGATGCAGAACCACTACAACCTCATCTACCGGGAGGAGGAGCGCGAAATGATCCCGCTCTGCCTCGACCAGGGCGTGGGGTGCATTCCGTGGAGCCCCCTGGCGCGCGGGGTGCTGGCCGGGACGCGGACCCGGGACGGAGGTCGGCATACGACCCGCTCGAGCACCGACGCGTTCACCGACTACCTCTACGACCAACCGACGGATTTCGATGTCGTCGATGCCGTGGTCGAGGTCGCTGCGGCGCGTGATGTCCCGCCGGCGCAGGTCGCCCTTGCCTGGTTGCTGACCAAGCCGGGTGTGTCGGCACCGATTGTGGGCGCGACCAAGAAGAAGCACCTGAAGGACGCGCTGGCTGCCGAAACACTGGAATTGTCCGAAGACGAAATCGCGGCTGTCGAGAAGCCGTACGTGCCCCACCCTGTGCTGGGGCACTTCTAGGAGGAGGGCGCAGGTCGTCCGCTAGGGTCGCGGCGCCGGGTGAAGCCAAGCAACACAGATCGGGGGTGGCATGCGGGTCGCACTCACGGTGGCCGACTTCCTGAACCGGGCCGCGTTGGTCTACGGGAATCGCACGGCCGTCGTCGACGAGCCCTCGGTGCCGGGCTCCTACGGGACGCTGACGTACGGTGAGCTGGACGCCCGCGCCCGGGGCATGGCCCTGGCGCTGGACGAACTCGGGGTCGATCACGGGGAGCGGGTCGCCATCGTCAGCCCCAACTCCGGGCGGTTCTTGACGTCGTACTTCGGGGTCAGCGGGTACGGACGCACGCTGGTCCCGATCAACTTCCGGCTGAGCGCCGACGAGATCTCCTACGTCGTGGAGCATTCGGGAGCGTCAGTCCTCTTGTACGACCCCGACCTGGTCGAGGAGGTCGGCTCCATCAAGGTCGCACACCGCTTCTGCCTCGACGGCGTCGACGACGCCGCCCTCTTCGCACCAGCGCCTGGCGGCGCCGTGCCGCGGGCCTGGGAGCCTGAGGAGGACGCGGCCTGCTCGGTGAACTACACGTCGGGCACTACGGCGCGACCCAAGGGTGTGCAGCTGACCCAGCGCAACTGTTGGCTGAACGCGGCGACGTTCGGGTGGCACACCGGCGTCGGCGATCGCGACGTGCTGTTGCACACGCTGCCGATGTTCCACTGCAACGGCTGGGGCATGCCCTACGCGGTGACCGGTATGGGTGGCATGCACGTCGTGCTGCGGAAGATCGACGGCGAGGAGATCCTGGCGCGGATTGAGCAGCACGGCGTGACCTTGCTGTGCGGTGCGCCGGCGGTGGTGGCGGCCATCCTGAGCGCGGCGGAGACCCGGACCGCCGAGGGCCGGTCCGTGCCCGGCGGCGGCACGGTGCGCATCGTCGTGGCCGGGGCACCCCCGCCGTCCAAGACCATCGAGCGCGTGGAATCCGAGCTCGGTTGGGAGTTCATTCAGATCTACGGCCTGACCGAGACAGCGCCGCTGCTCACCATCAACCGCGCGCCAGCTGAATGGGACGGGTTGGACGTCGTGACGCGGTCGCAGCTGCTCAGCCGCGCCGGCCCCCCGGCCATCGGTGTCCAGATCGCCCTCGACGAGGACGGTGAGGTCCTGGCCCGCTCCAACCACGTCTTCGCCGGCTACTGGGAGCAGCCGGTCGAGACGGATGCGGCGCTGCGCGGCGGGTGGTTCCACACCGGTGACGGCGGCCACCTCGACGGCGCCTCCCTGGTGATCTCGGACCGCAAGAAGGACGTGATCATCACCGGTGGGGAGAACGTGTCGTCCATCGAGGTCGAGGATTGCCTGTACCAGCACGAGGCGGTGGCCGAGGTGGCCGTGATCGGTGTGCCCGACGAGCGGTGGGGCGAGACGATCAAGGCGCTGGTGGTCGTGCGCGACGGGTCGTCGGTCACCGAGATGGAGCTCATCGCCCATTGTCGTGAGCGGCTGGCGCACTTCAAGGCACCCACCAGCGTGGAGCTGCGCGACGCGCTCGATCGGACGGCAACGGGGAAACTGCAGAAGTACAAGCTCCGCCAGGCCTACTGGGAGGGCCGGGACAAGCTCGTCAACTAGCCCGTCGTCGAAAGCGGTGGCAGCGGCTTTCCGGAGCGCTCCTCCATGACGAGGTGGCCGCGCTGGTCGAAGGCGGCGGCGACTTCGCCGGCGATGAGCCGGCGCAGCGGGTCCCCCACGATGGCGCGGCGCCACCCCGTATCGAGCCGGCTCGGCTCGCGGCAGAGGAGTTGTGCGATGTCGGCTCGCGTGGCGAGCAGGCCCTGGTCGAAGTCGAGGTCGTCCGCGATCTGGCGTACCACGCCCGAGCACACGGCCACCGCAGCCGGGGGAGCCGGTGCGTCGCGACCCTCCGACGGCATGCGGATCTGCTCCGATGGGAGGTCGAGTCCGCGGGCAATGGCCTGCATGATTTCAGCCGCCCGCCCCTGGGCCAGGTGCCGTCCGTCGACGCCCCGGGTGCCGCGCAGCTCGTCGGCGGTGCGCGGCGGCCGCTGCGACAGGGCGAGCAGCCCGAGGTCTGACAGCACCATGCGGCGGGGCCTGTTCGTCTCGGCAGCGGTGCGCTCGCGCCACGCCGCCACCTCCTGCGCAACCGCTCGCGAGCGCCGGGACATGCCGCGTATGTCGCCGAGCTTCCACCACGCCTCTTCGGGGACGCGCGCCGGTGTGCGGTCACCCAGCACCTGGTCGCATTCGCTGAGGGCCCATTCCAGCCGGCCCAGTGCCCGTAGCCGCTCGGTGAGGACGTCCCGCAGCTCGAGCAGGTAGGCGACGTCGTTGAGCGCGTAGGTGACCTGGCGGTCCGAGATCGGCCGGACGAGCCAGTCCGAGAGCCGGTCCGCCTTCGGCAGTGAGACGCCCAGCATCTGGTCGACCAGGCGGGAGAGCGAGGGCGTGGAAAGACCGAGGAACCCGGCGACGATCTGGGTGTCGAAGACCGTGGCGGGCACGGCCCCGCACGCCGCCATGAGCACGTCGAGGTCTTGGGACGCCGCATGGGCCACCGCGATGCCGGGTCCGCCGAAGACCGCGGCCAGCGGCGCGGGGTCGACCGCCAGCGGGTCCACGAGCGCCATCTTGTCGGCCCAGGCGATCTGAATAAGCGCCAGGTCGGGCACGTAGGTGCGCTCGGTGTGGAACTCGGTGTCGAAGCCGTACGAGTCCTGCGCCGCAACCTCGGCGACCAGCTCCTCGAGCCCAGCCGTGTCGACCACGATGGTCGGCGGTGCGGTCATCTGAGCCTGCACGCACCGGACCCGGTGTCGGGGATGCTCGTCCTCACGGCTGGGGAGGGTGGCTCAACGGCTCGGCCTCGGTGCGTCTCGGTGGCGCCGAACCGGGTGGCCCAGCGGGGGGAGTCGGCCACGGCGGTTGCCTGAGGGACTGCGTGGTCGCGTCCCCACGCTAGCGCACACCATGCCCGGCGAGACCCGATTCCGCGCCTTTCTACCTGGTCAGCAAGGGTACCGCCGCGAACTGACCGGGCACCGGCGACGGGGTCTGGACGCCGGCTCGGGTGGGGCCGGATCTCGCCTCCCGTGCTGTCGGGTCGGCGAGGCAGCCCTGCGAGCCCACCTGATGACTTACGGCTCTGTTCGGGACCATGACGTTCCGATAAGAGTGAGAGGTCCGTGTCGGAGGGGAACAGTGTGAAGAAGGCCAAGAAGCAACTTGGCGAGGGCGGCTCCGGCGAGGGCGCGGCGGATTCCTCGGCGCCGCCCCGTCCGACCGGGCAGGAGGGCTCCGTGGAGACGCCGCCGGGTGCGGCCAAGAGCGTCGAGTCCATGCTGCGCGAGTTCACCTCGGTCGCGGCCGAGGCGCCGCTGACGGGCGGGCCGCCGCGGGGAAAGTACGACCAGCTCTGGCAGCTCTCCATGGCCGACCCGCAGACCGGCCTGGCCAACCAGCTCCTGCTCCTCGACCGCCTGACCCAGGCCCTGGTCCGGCGCCGCCGCCACGGGGGCGAGGTCGTCGTGTGCCACATCGGGCTGGACAACCTGGCTGAGATCAACCTGGACCTCGGTTACACGACGGGAAGCACCGTGCTGAGCGAGATGTCCCGCCGGCTCACGTCGGTGCTGCGGGCGGAGGACACGATCGGCCGGGTGGGCGGGAGCGAGCTCGTCGTGGTGCTGGCCGTGACCGACGAGCAGGCGGTGGGGCCGCTCATTCGCCGGTTGCAACGCACGCTCGACGAGCCGGTCGAGGTCGGAGGCCAAGGGATACGCCTCAGTGCATCACTAGGGGTCGCCGTGGCCGAGGATTCCGAATCGGCCGAGGACGTACTGGCCCGGGCGGACCGGTCCACCCGGGTCGGCCGGCGCTAGGCAGGACCGAGCGTTATCGGGTCGGTCACCGGTCCGATAGGGAGTTACGGCCCTATCTGAAAGAGGAGTATCGGCCCTATTGGTCGAACCCAATTCCGGCAAAATTATGAGCGATGTCTATGTACAGCGAATTGCTCGCCGGGTTGTGTGCTGACGTGGACCCCCTGCCGTTGCCCGTTTCGCGGGACGA
The DNA here is from genome assembly GCA_963744045.1 of uncultured Acidimicrobiaceae bacterium. GTDB lineage: Bacteria > Actinomycetota > Acidimicrobiia > Acidimicrobiales > RAAP-2 > Bog-473. The sequence continues at coordinate 88,271 of CAVUSB010000006.1, read as the reverse complement.
GCTGGTGGTGATCCTCCTGCAGTGCCGGCGTCGGATGGCCGGTCAAGGGGACGAGGGCGAGCACATCATGGCCGAGGACCTGGCGTTGGAGCTCGACCACGACCGCATGCTGCTCCGTCTCTGCAGCGCCATGGGGATCGAGTCCGAACCTGGTCGATTCGCCAACCCCTTGGTTGAGCGAGAGCGGCTGGAGGCCCGGCTCAGAGAGGTCGGGGTGGATTTTCGGACCCTCGACGACAATCGCCGGGCCCGGGTCGCCTAGGAACGGGTCCCCGAGGCTGGCGGTCAGGACCTGGGATTGAAGGCCTTGCGCTCGGCCAGTACGGCGGCGTAGACGGCTGCCTCGGTGCGCCGGCGCATTCCGAGCTTCGACAACAGGCTCGAGACATAGTTCTTGACCGTGGCCTCGGCCAGGAAGAGCTGCTCCGCGATCTGGCGGTTCGACTGGCCCTGGGCGATGAGTTCCAGGACCTTGCGCTCCTGGGGAGTGAGGACGGTCAAGCGCGATTCGGCTTCCTGGTCCTTGCGCAGGCGGTCGAAGAGCTCCTGGGTCAGCACCGGGTCCAGCAGGGACATGCCCTGGCTGACCCGCCGGATGTCCCCCAGCAGGTCACCGCCGCCGACTTCTTTGAGGACGTACCCCGACGCGCCGGCCATGATGGAGGAGAAGAGGGCGTCGTCATCGGAGTACGACGTGAGCATGAGACACCTGACCTGAGGCGTGAGGGACTGGACCTCGCGGCATACCTCGATGCCGTTGCCGTCCGGGAGACGGACGTCGAGGATCGCCACGTCGGGCATGATCTCTCGGATCAAGCGGAGGCCGTCTCCGGCTGTTCCGGCCTCGCCGACGACGTCCATGTCCTCCTCGGCCTCGAGCAAGGTGCGCAGACCGGTGCGCACCAGCTCGTGATCATCCAGGAGGAACACCCGAATCGTCATCCGCTCAATAGTGCCACGCCCCCGTGCGAGTTCTGCGCTCCTACGGCGCTGTGCAACCCATTTGCACCCTGCCCGGGCGCACGATCGATTGGTCCCCCTCTATCCTGACTTCCCGTGCAGCCCTTTGACAGGATCGACGATCCCGCCAAGCTGCGCCGATTGGTGCAGGCGATCCTCATCCTCGATGCCGAGCTGAATCTGCCGGTGGTGCTCCGGCGTATCGGTCAGGAGGCCCGCGACCTCGTCGACGCGCAGTACGGCGCACTCGGCGTCCTGACCGAGGACGGACGGGCTCTCGACCAGTTCCTGACCGTCGGCCTGAGCCACGAGGAGGAACGGACCATCGGTGCCCGCCCCACCGGAAGGGGTGTGCTGGGCACCCTGATTGCGGAGGACAAGCCACTCCGCCTGGCCGACCTGGCGCAGAGCCCGGAGAGCTTCGGGTTCCCCCCGGGGCATCCCGCCATGACCTCCTTCCTCGGCGTGCCGGTCCGGGTGCACAGCGAGGTCTACGGGATCCTGTACCTGACCAACAAGAGAACCGCCCCGGAGTTCTCCGAGGATGACGAGGAGCTGGTGCTGGCCCTCGCCATGGCGGCGGGGATCGCCATCGAGAACGCCAGACTCCATGGCATTGTGCGTGACCGCGCCCTGACCGAGGACAGGGACCGGATCGCCCGGGACCTCCACGACTCGGTCATTCAGCGCCTGTTCGCCATCGGCCTGTCGCTCCAGGGCACCGCCCGCCTGGTCGAGCGGCCGGAAGCGGTCATGCGGATCGGGGAAGCGATCGACAAGCTCGACGAGACGATCCGGCAGTTGCGCAAGGCGATCTTCGACATTGAGCTCACGATCAGCAGGGAAGGCCTGCACCCCAAGGTCCTCGACCTCGTCCATGAGCTGCGTCCGGTGCTCGGCCTGCTTCCGCAGGTCTCGTTCACGGGCCCCGTGGACACGGTCGTCGGGGATCCGCTTGCCGAGGAGGTGCTCGCGGTCCTCCGGGAGGCGTTGACCAACGTCGGCAAGCACGCCCGCGCCTCCCAGGTGGTCATCACGATTGCCGCTGGTGAGGAGCTGCGCCTCGTGGTCGCCGACGACGGGATTGGCATCGGGGATGCCAAGGCGGCGGGGCTCGGTCTCAAGAATCTCCGACAGCGGGCCGAACGCCTGGGCGGCGACGTCGAACTGGGGACGTCACGCGAGGGTGGGACGCGGCTGACCTGGCATGTGCCACTCGAGTCAGTCGCGGCGGGAGTGCCCCCGCGATCTGAAGCGTTCGCGTGCCTGCGAACGCCTCGACGCACACACAAGACGCACAATTTCGAATCACAACAAGGGCGCAAGTTTCTCAAGGTCCCTTGTGTCGACGCCGATCTCTTGATCATCGTTTGTGCATAACGACAAAGGCAAACCCCCCGTGAGGGGGGGACGCAAAGCTACGGGACTCGTTCGAGTTCGCCGGGCCGCCGAATAAGCAATGAGCGCGCTGCTCGTCGCCTTCGCGACCCGTCGCCTGCGGGTCGAAGGGGGAAAAGACGATGCGGCAATCCCGGCGGAGTCGGGCGCTCCCACTCGCATTGGCACGAGCGATCGCCACCCTGGCGTTGGCTCCCGTCCTCGCCCTGGGACTGGCCACAACGTTCTCGTCCGACACCGGTACGGCGAGTGCGTCGAGCGCGCACCCGTCGAACGCCTACAGCGGGGGCATCATGATGGCCGCCGATCCGAGCGGTGGCTACTGGACCGTCACGGGTGCGGGTGCGGTCACGCCACATGGTGTCGCTCCGGCGCTGGGATCGCCCGCGCTGTCGTCCTTGCGGCTCGCCAAGCCGATCGTCGGGATGGCGGCCACCACTGACGGCAACGGCTACTGGCTCGTGGCGTCCGACGGCGGCATCTTCAGCTACGGCGACGCCACGTTCTACGGCTCGACCGGCGGCATCCACCTCAACAAGCCCATCGTCGGCATGGCGGCGACCAACGATGGCAACGGCTACTGGCTGGTGGCGTCCGACGGCGGCATCTTCAGCTACGGCGACGCGACGTTCTACGGTTCCACCGGGTCGATCGTGCTCAACAAGCCTGTTGTCGGCATGGGCGTCACCAATGACGGAAACGGCTACTGGCTCGTGGCATCCGACGGCGGCATCTTCAGCTACGGCGACGCCACGTTCTACGGTTCCACGGGTGCCATCCGCCTGAACCTGCCGATCGTCGGCATGGCCCCGACGCCCGACGGCCGCGGCTACTGGCTCGTCGCGTACGACGGCGGCATCTTCACGTTCGGCGATGCGTCCTTCTACGGCTCGGCGGGGGGCCGGGGCGTGTACGCCTTCGGCATCATCGTCAACCCGGCTGATCCGGGCTATGGCTTGGTGACGGCGGACGGCTCGTCGGCCTTCTTCGGTCCCGGGCAGAATCCGTATGCACTGTCGGCCAATGGACTCCAGCAGGGCGTCTATGAGGGCGCGGCGAACCCGTCCGGGGTCGCCTCCTTCGCCAGTCAGACGAGGACCTCGCCCACCGTTGCCAGCGACTACTTGCCTTCGAGCAGCGGCTGGTCGGGCATGGACGGCGCCGGCGGAGGGCTCGACTGGCTCCTCGACCCCTGGAAGGGAACCGGGTACACCCTCTCTCTGGGCGTGCCGATCATCCCGACCAACTCGAGTGGAACGGCTGTGGCAACGCTGGCCCAGGGCGCGTCGGGTGCCTACAACTCCTACTTCGTCACCTTGGCCCAGGCCCTGGTCGGTGGCGGCCAGGCCAACGCGTACCTGCGTCTGGGGTTCGAGTTCGACGGTGGATGGGACGCGTGGTCCGCCAAGACGGCGAGCGCCGAGGCAAGCTATGCCGGATACTTCCAGCAGATCGTCACCGCCATGCGGTCCGTGCCCGGCGCTGCGTTCCGCTTCGTGTGGAACCCGGACGTGTCGGCCTTCAATGACGCGCCGTACTCGGTGGAGGCGGCCTATCCGGGCGATGCGTACGTCGACGTCATCGGTCTGGACGCCTATGACCAGTCATGGGCGACGCCCCAGACGCCGGCCAATGCCTGGTCCGAGACGCTGTTGCCCGACCTGACGTATGCCGAGCAGTTCGCGTCGTCGCACGGGAAGCCGCTCGCCTTCCCCGAATGGGGCGTGACCATCCGGGACGACGGCCACGGGCTGGGCGACGACCCGAACTACATCAACCAGATGGTGTCGTGGATGCGGAGCCCCTCCAACGACGTGATCTACGAGAGTTACTTCGACTACGACAGCGGCGGCGTCAACTCCCAGATCACGGGCGGATCGTTCCCCAGCAGCCTGGCTGCGCTCTCAGCGGATCTGGGGTGACGGGCGCCTGACGGTCGGCGCACGGCGGGCCGCCCGTGCGATCTCGGCACGCGGCGCGAAACAGAGAACCACAACTCGCGCGCACCGTGGGCTCGAGCATCGGGCCCGTCGGGTCGTCGGGTGAGCATGACTCGCCTGGCGCCCGACAAGCACGCGGCCCGCGCGTGAAAGGCACTGCGCCAGTCCCGAGCGAGTTCGTGGCTCCACTCGCATCGGCGTGCCGTGGTGTGCTCTTCCTGCTGCTCCCTGGTTTCAGCCTGGCTCCGGCCGTTGTGGAGACGACCCCGACCGGATCGGCCACTCCGACCGCATGAACATGAAGTCGAACGAGGTGGCGCGGGTCAACTGCTCAACGAGACCAGCAGCGCGAGCTCCAGGGTGGCCGACCCCGACGCCGCCGGTGTGCCCGGCGGACAGGCTGATCGGCTGATCGGCCGACGCCCCGGGTTACCACGTGATGGTGCGCGGGAGCGGCGTCGTCGAACGTCGTGCTCCCTGCTGCGTCGACGACGCGCCACGTCGCCGCCGGAATCCGTGCACTGGGCACCACGGTCATGGAGCCGTGCACCTCTGGGAGCACGAAGTTGAACGTGACGTGCTGCGTCGCTCCTTCGAGGATGTTGAGAGTGGCTCCCTCGAGGTCGGTCGGCCCCTCGGGCCCACTGGCGACGACGGAGCTCGCCGACGGCGACGAGATGTCCCGTGCGTAGCCCGGAAGGTTGACGGTGGCGATCCCGACGTATTCGCCGTAGGAGGTGCCGAGACCCGGATAGGGGCCGGCGATGAAGGGAGACTGCCCTGCGGGCGTGTGGTTGGAGAACGTCATGGTGAGGCTCCCGTCGGTCTGGTTCCCCTTACGGGTGAGTTGCAGGGAGACGTTTTCCGAGAGGTACTGGTCCAGCTTGTTCCCGCCCCGGTTGATGATGTCGGCCATCAGGGAGGACGGTTGCAGCCGGCCGGCCACGCCGGCACCACTCCAGGCGGCCTGTGTCCGTGGGTCGGAGGACCACAGGAGCACGTGGCGGCCGGCGGCGGCGGCGGAGAGCGCGTCGGCCATGCTGTGGAGCTTCAGGGGCTGGTTCTCGAGCGTGTGCAGGGTGGCGGAGGCGAGTGTCGAGAGCTCGTCGATCCGGTTCGCCGGGTTAGAGGTGTAGGTCTCGCCGACGTACTGGTCGTGGAGCAAGAGCTGGTCGACGGTGCTTGCGCTCACGACCTGGCCCGTGGACGTGGTGACGGGTCCCGTCACCTCGAGCAGCTCCTGGAGACCCTGGACGTCGATGGCGATGACCCCGTCCACGGTCTGTCCCGTGCTCGCCTTCCACATGCTGGCGGCCAGGGGACCGTTGACGTCGAACTGCGGCGTCAGCCCCAGGTTTCGCCAATCGACGCCGGGGAGCAGCCATCCCCAGCGGTCGGCGAGGTCCCCGGTCACCGGGACCTGGCCGGGGGACAGGGTCAGCGTGCTGGTCGGGACCATGTTCGACAGATGGAGCTCGCCGCCCCCCGTGGTCACGATGCCGGCCTCGAGGAACGCGCCCGAACCAGAGCGCATTTCGGCGTTGTTGCCCGCCAGGAGCAAGTAGGTCGCGGGCCCCTGCAAAATGGTGGAGGCGGAGGAAGCGGCGTCCGACGTCCGCGCCAAGGTGGTCTGAATCTGGGCGAGATCGCTGGCAAAGGTGTTTCGCTCATGCTGCAGCGGGCCGATGAGGCCTTGGAGAGGGCCCAGATCGACCCCGGACAGGGAACGATGCGTGGAAGCGGCCAGCGTGGCGAGCTGCTGCAGCACGGCGACGCGCTCGGGGACCCGCGGAGTGCGGGAGCCGGAGGAGAGACTGGGATTGGCCGACCGCCCCGATGCCGGTCTGTGCGACCTGCTCCGCGGCCCCGGACAGGTCCTGCACCGAGCGGAGCTGGCGACCCGCCACCGGGAGGACGTCGACCGGCCAGAGGAGGGGCGAGGACAGGAGGCCGTGCGCGGTGCTGAAGCTCGACTGGGCGGTTCGGAGGGATGCGACCGGCGCGCCGGACAGGATCGCGTCCGCCGACAGGCCCTGCCGTGCTGACTGGACCGCGGCCTCGCCGTGGTGGATGTGGTCGGCGGCCACCACGACGTCGATGACCGCGGCCACCGCCCAGATCACGATGAGGGCGATCACGGCGGCCGTGATCCTCCATCGTCTGCTGCGGCGCCGTCGGGTGCGGCGCCGATGCGCTGGAGCGGCGGCCGGCTCGGTCCCGGCGGTGAGCCCGGAACCCGGACCGTCCGGCTCGCCGTTGTTCACCGCGGGCAGCGTACTGCGGAGGCCCTGTATTCTCGGGGCAACCCCACTGCGGTCTCGTGAACTTCGAACATTGGCGTCACGGGGTCTCTTTCGGGCGTTCTCCCTAGAAAAGCGTGCCGAAACGGCCTGTCAGGGGGGAATTGTGCACCTGTTGTGTCTGGGTTCGCCGCCATTGTGACCTTTGGCTCTGTCCCCTTGACCGAATTCCCTGGAATGATGACTTAGGCGGCTTGGCGCCCTCGGACTGAAGGTTTCGTGGGAATCGGACGAGGTAGCAAGTAGCTCTTGGATCGACCCGCTCGTGGAGCGGAACCAGTGGAGGAGATCAAGATGAAGAGGACGAAGGCACAGCGGGTTCGTGCTGCAGTGTGCGGTCCCGTTCTGGGATTGCTGCTGGCGGTTCCGGTAGGCGGACTCATCGCAGGAGCGGCCGGGGCGGACCAGGCCAACCCTTGCTACACGGGCTGCACGCCGCCCAGCACCGGCATCACCAACACGCCGGCTGTCGCTCCGGCCGATGGCCCGGCGACGACAACGGCGGCGGCAACGACTTCGACTGCACCGACCACGTCGAGTGGGCTGGCGTTCACCGGTGCTGACATCGAAGAGATGGCGATTCTCGGTTTCGTGGCGATCGGCGTTGGGGCCGTTCTCGTCCGAGGCCGGCGCCGGACAGCTTGATTCCACTTACACACGCTCGGGCGAGGAGCAATCGGAATGTCGTCGGTCACGATCGGCAGAGATGTACAGAGTTGGCGGTGGGGAGACCCGGGGTCTGAGTCAGGACCGGTCGCGGGAGTGCGTCGGCGGTTCTCGTCGCGCACCAGCGGCGAGATCGTGGCGGGGACGGACCTTGTAGTCCTGGCGATCGTCGTTGCCGCATTCGCACCCGCGGTGCTGCAATGGCCCGTCGCGGTCTTCGTGCTGGGCGTGTTGGGTGTGTGTGCGTTACGAGGCCAGTACGCCTCGCGCATCACCCTGAACGTGAGCAAGGACGTCGGGACGCTGGCTGCGGCCGTGGCAGTGCCACTGACGGTGATCGGTGCCTTCGACGGCTTTGGCCGCCAGGTCCGCCCGTTCGTGCTGGTGGGCCTTTCCACTTTGTGTCTGCTGCTCATCGGCCGCGCCGTCGCCTACATCGGCATCAGGCGCGCCAGGAGCAAGGGCGCCCTGGGGCAGCGGGTGCTCATCGTCGGTGCGGGGCCGGTGGCCGAGCGCTTTGCCGATGCCCTCGAGCTGAACCCGAGCTACGGGCTGCACCCGATCGGGCTGTTGGACGACTGCGCCGACGACAAGCTGTCCCGGCCGGTCCTCGGCGGGATCGACGAGCTCGACCGCGTTCTCAAGGAGCACCGGATCGATCGCGTGGTGATCGCCTTTGGCGTGAACCGCGACCCCGACCTCGTGCGGGTCGTCCGCTCCTGTGAGAACGCGGCCGTGGACATGTACACCATCCCCCGCTTCTTCGAGCTGGGCCTCCAGGCGTCGCCGCGCGACGTCGACATGGTGTGGGGCTTTCCCCTCGTGCGGTTGCGGCGTTCGACCATGCGGTCCTCGGGCCGCTTCGCGAAGCGGGCCTTCGACTCGGGCATCGCTGCACTGATGCTGCTGCTGGTGTCACCGCTCTACGGGGCGCTGGCCTTGGCCGTGAGGGTCACCAGTCCTGGTCCGATCTACTTCCGCCAGCGCCGCATCGGCAAGAACGGACGCGAGGTGGAGATCCTGAAGTTTCGGTCGATGCGGGTGAATGCCGAGTCCGACACGCAATGGAGCGTCGATGCCGATGCCCGTGTCACGAAGATCGGCGGCATCATGCGCAAGACCTCGCTGGACGAACTGCCCCAGCTCTGGAACGTGCTGCGCGGGGACATGTCGCTTGTGGGCCCCCGTCCCGAGCGTCCCTTCTTCGTCGAGCAGTTCGAACAAGAGGTGCCCCGCTACGGCGACCGGCACCGGGTCCCGGTGGGGCTGACCGGGTTGGCCCAGGTGAATGGGCTGCGCGGTGACACGTCCATTGAGGACAGGGCGTGGTTCGACAACCACTACATCGAGAACTGGTCGGTCGCCGGTGATCTGGTGATTCTGGCCCGCACGGCCGGGGCTGTCATCAAGCAGGTCCGGGAGTAAGCCTCACTCACTTTGCGTTGCCACCTGCGGGGTGGCGACACCGCACAACATCCGGACAACGATGCCGGACGCTGGGGCAGTCTTCGCGTGGTGGTGATCAGAGCAACTCTCGGGTCGCTGTTCGGGGACACCCAGAAGTCCCGTCGCGTTGTCATCGGAACCTCGGTGTGGCCGTGATCGGGATCGGCGGTCGGTGCCGTGCCGCGGTGCGCCCAGTGCCGGCTTCAGGACTCCGGGTCGGCAGTCGGCTTTCTTGCTGACCGGGCTCAGGCATGCCCATGTTCTACCGATACGACCGCATACCCTTCGAGTCGACATGGACGAAAGACCTCCTGACGAGCGCGCAGCGCATGGCGTCGACCCGGCGACAGCGCGGGCTGGCATCCCATCGGCGCCGGCACGGAGCATGTCGTTCGGGCCTCGCGTCATTGAGCGGTCCGCCTCGACGCACCAGCGCATCCGGTTCTTGAACGCACCGTCGGACCTCTCCCCATACCCCGCGCAGGTGGGTGCCACCACCCACTGCCGCGGGGTGGAGGTCATCGAAGAGGTGCGCCGATGAGCCGGCCGCGCCTCGGAACCAGCGTGGTTGTGGGCGGCTTGCTGGCCGTGGCGACGGCGGGCCACCTGCTGTATCCGGCCTGGTTGGCCTGGCGCACCCGGGGCGGTCGGGGCCGAGTGGCGGTCCCACCCGGGGCAGCGGGACCCGGGTGCTCGCCCGACCTCACCGTCGTGGTCCCGGCCTACCGCGAGGCGGGGGTGATCGCCGACAAGGTCGAGGATCTCCGGGCAAACGGGTACCCGGGATCACTCGAGATACTGGTGGTGGCCGACGGGGATCCCGCGACCGCGGAGGCGGCCGAGCGGGCCGGCGCCCGGGCTCTGACCGGCCCGGACCGCCTCGGCAAGTCCCAGGCGCTCAACCGGGGCTTCGCCGAGGCCACGACGCCGGTCGTCGTGATCAGCGATGCCAACAATCGTCTGGCTCCCGGCGCGCTGGCGGCACTGGTGGAACACTTCGTCGACCCCGCGGTCGGTGCGGTCGCCGGCGAGAAGCTGGAGGACGACGGCGGTGGGGGTGAGACCCTGTATTGGAGGTTCGAGTCCTGGCTCAAGGAGCGCGAGGACCGTCTCGGTACGACGATCGGCCTCGTCGGGGAGATCTCCGCAATCCGGGCCGAGGCGTGGCGCCCCATCCCACGTGACGTCGCCACCGACGACTTCTGGGCGGCTCTCGACATCATCGAGCAGGGCTATCGCATCGCCTACGAGCCGAGGGCCCGCGCGCTCGACCCCCCCGCCCCGTCGCTGGCGGCCTCATGGGAGCGACGGATCCGCAGCGTGTCCGGCGCGCTGCACATCATGGTCGCGGCGCCGTCGTCAGTTGCGGCCCTCGGCCGGCCTCGTGGCCGCCGAGCTGTGGGGACACCGCTTGAGCCGTTACACCGTGGGTCCCCTCGCCCACGTGGCCCTCCTGGTGATGGCTGTGACCAAGGTGCGCTCGAGCGCATTGGCCCGGGCGTTCCTGCTGGCCAACGTGGCCGCGAGCGCCGGCCTCGTCGCAAGTGCCGCTCGGGGCGGCGTTCCGACGGAGGAGGCCCCGGCGGGAGTCACGCCACGCCGAGTGGCGGCGGCCGCATCGGCAGGGGCCGGGCAGGTGATGTTCCTGCAGGGAGTCGCACTCGGCGGCATGGCGCGCTATGTGCGCGGTGACCGGTCGACCATGTGGTCGACTGTGGAGCGATGAATGGCACGGCGACCCGGCGGAACCCCGGCCAGGACCTCCGGATCGCTGACCGCGCTCCTTCGGGCTGGAGGAGAGCGGTGCCGGAGGATGGTCGTGGCGGGCACCAGGGGCTGAACGCTCCAGCCGCGGCGCTGGCAGGGGCCGGAAGCGCATCGTGAGGATGCTCATGGTCACGAAGTTCCTTCCGTTGCCGGACAACAACGGAGGCAAACAGCGCTCCTTGGCCATCGCCCGCCGGCTGGCGGAATTGGGCGATCTCGTGCTGTGTGCCTATGACGACGGCAGCGCGGACAAGGCTGGTCTTCGTGCACTGGGAATTGACGTCCGCGCCGTCCCCCGGGAGCTGACACCGGCACGTGCCGTCCGGGGCACCGTGGCGGCACGTAGTGTTTCGGCGGGGCGGTTCTGGAGCTCCGCGATGGTCAAGGCCATTCGCGGTGCTGCCGACGAAAGTGCTATCGACCTGTTGCAGGTCGAATATCAGCAAATGGTGCCACTCGTGCAGAACGTCCCGGCGAAGAAGAGGATCCTCGACCTCCACAACATCGAGTCGTCGCTGGTGGACAGCTATGCCCGGGCCCGCAGCGGCCTCCCCGCCCTGCTGTTCCGCTCGGAGGCCGTCGCCCTCCGCCGCATGGAGCGGCGGACGATCGGAGGTTTCGACCACGTCCTCGTGGTCAGCGACCAGGAAAAGGCGAGGATGCCAGCGGGCGCCCGTTCCGTCCTGGTGTGTCCGAACGGCCGGGAGCCCTCAGCGGTACTGCCCGACGCGCCCGATCCCACCGTGGCGTTCGTGGCCACTCTGGGCTGGGCGCCCAATGTCGATGCCGCAGTCTGGCTGGGGCACGAGATCTGGCCGAAGGTCCTGGCCCGAGTTCCCGAGGCCCGACTGCTCCTCATCGGTCGGGACCCGGCCCCGGCGGTGCGCGCCTTGGCCGGCGAGCGGATCGAGGTGACGGGGACGGTCGCCGACGTGAACCCGTTCCTGGCGCGGGCCAGGGTCGTCGTGGCTCCTTTGCGGGCCGGTGGCGGGACCCGGCTCAAGATCATGGAAGCGCTCGACGTCGGGCGTCCTGTCGTGGCCACATCGGTGGGCTGTGAGGGGATGGACGACCTGGTGGGCCGGGGCGTGGTCGTGGCCGACACGGCGTCCGCGTTGGCTGACGCCATCGCCGACCTCCTCCTCGACCCGGCCCGTGCCGCTGCACTGGGCCGTGTTGGACACGAAGCCGTCGGCGCTGACCACACGTGGGACTCCGCCTTGGCGCCACTGCTCGAGGTGGTGCGTTCGTGCTGATACTGCTCATCCCGGTGGTGGCGATCGTCGGGATCGGAGTCTTGACCGCGGTCGTCAAGTTGTTCATCCGTTGGGAACGGGAAGGCAAGGAGGAGCTTGTCCCGCTCGTCCTCCTCGGCATGCTGGTGGTGGAGGCGACGCTCTACAACAACCCGAACGCCGTGCCGCGTGGACTGTTCCATCCCGGATCGGGGTCGACCCAGCTGCGGCTGCCCGAGGTCTACATCACGCTCGCCTTGCTGGCCCGTCTCATTGCGCGGGGCAGGCCGGTCAGGATCGGCCTGCCGGCCGGCCTCTGGTTGGCCTTCGGCGCGTGGATGGTGGTCGGCGCCGTGGAGGGCAAGCTGAACGGCAACGGGTTGTCCCAGGACCTCTACGAGGCGAAGGACCTCTTCTACATCACGGGCGCGTACGCACTGGCGGCGGGCGTGCCGATCCGCAAGTACATCGACACCGGCGCCCTTCTCAAGCTCGGGACGCTGTGCGTCGTTTCTGCATCCGTGATCGACGTCATGACGCTGGCCAAGATCAGCGTCAACACGAACCTGCCGCTGCTCCCCCTGTCGTCGTTCGGGACGGTCGGCGCGGAGACGGCCGCCCTGTTCCTCGCCATCGTGGCCATGTGCTTCCTGGTCAGGATGGCCTCCGGACCGGTTCGCCTCATCCACGTCCTTGCCCTTGTCCCCGTCGTCGCCAATGTGCTCCTCGCCGATCAGCGCGCGGTGTTGGTGAACCTCGGCCTGGTCCTGGTGGTCGTGGTCGTGGGGATCGCCGTCGGGCCGCGGCGAGGGATCGCCCGCGGGCTCTACGTCACAGGCGGTCAGGTGGTCCTGACCCTGCTCGCCGTCGTCGCCGTCGGCCTCGTCCTCGTCGTTGTGCCGGCGGCGGTCAACCGGCAGCCGGCCCAGCTTCCGCTCGCATCGAGTACCCAGAGCCTGTTCCACAACGAGGCGAAGGCGGAATCGGCCCAGGACCGCCTGAACCTGGCCTCGTCAGCCGAGAAGCTGATCCCCCAGCACCTGCTCATCGGGTGGGGGTACGGGATCGAGTTCCAGTACTTCGAAACAGGCACACGCACGGTGGAGAAGGTCGCGTACGCGCACAACCTCGTGCTCGACCTCTGGCTCCGATTGGGTCTCATCGGACTGGCGCTCTTCTCCCTCGCGCTGGGGTACTCGGTCGCGGGGGGCCTGCGTGTGTGGCGACGAGATCCGGACCGGGTGACGGCCTCTCTTGCGTTGGCCCTCTTGGGGGTGTTGGCCGGACTCATCGCCACGGGACTCCTCGAGCCCATGCTCGACGAATACCGGTTCACCACACTGTTCGGGGTGTCTCTCGGGTTGCTGCGTGCCTGCGTCACGTCCATGCACGAACGGCCTCGGCTGCCGAGAGGGCCCATCGAGGTCACGGCGTCGAGGTTGGCCAGCGGAGGTCCGAGATGACCGCCTGTGCCTTGGGCCGCCTCGTAGGCTGGGAGGAGCGGGAGCGGAGGTCGTCCGGTTGTTGCCGGGCTCGCGTGCAGGACCACTTCTCACCCGACCGTCGTGCCGAGCGGTTCACAGCGGCCGCCGTGGAAGTTCGAGCAGAGGGGCCGGAATGAATCTGAGACAAATCATACGTACCGTTCGTGCCCACTGGGTGGTGGCCGTCGTCACCTTCCTGGTGTGCGTGCTCATCGGTGGGGCGTATGCGGTGCTGCCGGCGAAGAAGTATCAGGCCACGGTGGTGCTCCTGGCGCAGCCGCCGACAAGTGCCAGCCAACCCGGGCAGGACGTCGGTGCCATTCAGATCGAGATCCCCCAGATCGCGGTGGAAGCACAGAACGTCACGATCGACGCCGAGGCGCGTGCCGGAGGTCCCCGCACGCTTCCGGTCGGTGCCAGTGACCATCAAGGCGGTCGCGGATCCCTCGTCGAACACCGTCTCCATCAGTGCCTCGAGCACCGACCCCGCCGCCGCACAGGCCTTTGCCAACGCCACTGCGGCGCGCGTCCTCAAGGTGGCCAACCACGGTGGAGGCTCCCTCCTGGTCCTCTCCGAGCTCGGCGGGGCCGAACTCCCGACCACTCCGACGAATCCGCGTTCCACGGTGGCCCTGGCCTCCGTCGTGTTCGGCCTGATCGCGGCCGTGTTCGCCGCACTGGCAGCCGGGACGCTCCGGCGCCTGGTCGCCGCCGACGAGATCTCGGACAGGCTTGGCATCCCGGTTCTGGGAGAAGTGCCCGGCCTGGCGCGAGCCGGCGCGGATCCTGCCGACATGTTCCAATCAGGCGGAGACGAGCGCGGGCTCGAGGCGTTCCAGCAATTGCGCAGCCGACTCCACGTCATGTTCCACGAGACGCACCCGGTGATCGCGTTCACGTCTTGCGATCCCCGAGAGGGCAAATCCACCGTCGCCGCCCACGCCGCGTGGGCCCTCGCCACGTCGGGCCAATTCGTGGTCGCGGTCGACGCTGATCTCCGCCAGCCGAGACTGCACGACATCTTCGGGGTCGAGTTGTCGCCCGGCGTGAGCGACATTCCCGTGGCGACCGGCCCGACCGAGCTCATGGCCCCGACGGGGAATCGTTATCTGGAGGTCATTCCGGCCGGCGTCCCGACCAGGCATCCGGCGGACATTGCGGTGGCGGACGTGCCGCGGCTGTTGCGTGCCTTGGGTGAATCGGATCGGACGGTCGTGCTGGATTGTCCGCCGATCATGGGCGTGGCCGAGACCACCATTTTGGTGAGCAAGGTGGACGCGGTGATCCTGGTGGTCGACGCACGAAAGTTCACCTTCGAGACCCTGGAGCAGGGGTTGGCCCACATGCGGGCGTCGGGGGCGAATGTCGTCGGCATCGTGCTCAACCGCGTGCGGTGGCGCAGGATGGGTCCCGTCTACGGCTACGACGCGCCGTCCCAGGCACAGGTGGCGGAACGCCCCTTGGAGAAGATCCGCCCAAAAGCTCGATAGACCCGGGTCACGTGTTACGCGAGGCCGGCGCCGGACCCATCGCCGCGCCGCGGGACGAATCGGTGCGCACGCCCCGGGACGAACGGACCGGCACGTCGCGGAACCGGACGCTCAAGAAGCCCAGCCATCGCCGCAATGTGATCACGAGTTACATCTGCGCCGTCGTCCTGGCCGGTGTCGGGTTCCTCACCACGCCCGTCCTCACCCATCAACTGGGCATCCTCCGCTACGGAGTCTGGGCGCTCATCGGTTCCCTCATCCCTTTCCTCGAGATCCTCGAGCTGGGCTTTGCCAATGCCACGGTGGCCTTCGTCAGCCGACATCTCGAGATGGACGACAACGACAAGGTGGGGGCAACGCTCAACACGTCCTTCCTCTGCTTGTCGGCACTCGGGCTCATTGCGTTCTCGGGCGTCTTGGTCTTCGCGTACTTCCTGCCCGAAATCATCCCGACCATCCCCAAGAGCCTGGTCGGCCAGGCGCAATTCCTGCTTCTCCTCCTGGCATTCGACATGGCCCTCTCCATACCCATGGACACGTTCGGCGGCGCGTTGAACGCGCTGCAACGGTTCGACCTCTTGAATTACAGCCTGATCGCCGTGACGGTGGCCCAGGCGGTCGCGTGGGTCATCGTCTTGGAGTTGCACGGCGGGCTCATCGCGCTCGGCGTCGTCACCGTGGCCATCAGCCTGGTCGGCCAATTCTCCCGTCTGATCATGGCGCACCGCCTGATGCCGTGGTTCCGGCTCTCTCTGCGCCGCTTCGACCGGGGCATCCTCAAGACCTTCTCCCTTGCCACGGGCTGGTACTCCCTGGCCCAGGTCTCCCAAGCGGTGATCAATCTCTCCGACGTCCTGATCGTCGGTGCTTTCGCGGGAGTGCGAGCGGCGGCCATCTACGCCGTCGCGCAACGCCTGGCGCTCCTTCCGCAGCGAGTCGTCCAACCGCGGGCGTTCCTCTTGTTCGCCAAGGCAGGGCAGCTGGCGGCCCGCGACAACCGGTCGGGCCTGCGCGAGAGCACCGACCAGGTGGTGGGGTTCGTCCGGTACCTGAGCATTCCCGCTGCCATCGTGTTGGGGTTCCTCGCCGGGCCCGCCGTCGAGGTCTGGGTCGGACCTCTCTACCGGGAAGCCGCGGCCTGCATCGGGCTGTTGTGTATTGCCGCCGTCGTGCAGGCATGGGGGCAGGCGATCTCGTTGGCGATCAGCGGCGCCGGGCGCCCGAGGCTGGCATCGATTCTCTACGGCGGCGAGGCGGTGGTCCACGTCGGCCTCGGCATCGTGCTTTCCAGCCGGTACGGCGCCCTCGGCATGGCCGAGGCGGCGCTGATCGGCGCTGTCCTCCTGGAGGGGATGCTCATGATTCCCTTGGTGTACCGGCAGCTCGGGGACTCGTTGCCGCGGCGGCTCCTCTACATGATCCGGATCGTGGGGCTGCCGCTGGTGGTCACCGGCGCACTCGCCTGGCTGGTCGGCCGGGAGGGCGGCCCCCTCTACGCCTTTGTCGACGGGCACATCCGGATCGTCGGATTCGTCGGCGTGGTGGTGGCGGGCGTTGCGCTCATGATCGTCTTCTATGCGTTCCTTCTCGTCTCTCTCCCCGGCCAGGAGCGACGGGTGGCCGTCGGTCGCGTCCGGGGCGGGGCGGGCCGCGTCCTGGCCAGGCTGCACTAGAGTTCTGCGGCGTGACGTGGCTCGCGGACCGCGCAATTTGACGACGGCGACGCGTCCCCTCACGGGAGTGGAGTCCGTCCCGCTGTGGATCGGGTCGCCGGACAGACCGGTTTTCGCCTGGCTCGACGTGCCCGACGACCACCTCGTCGCCGGGGCTGCCGTCATCTGCCCGAGCATGGGTCTCGAAGCGGCCTACTCGACGCGCGCGTTGCGTCAGCTCGCACATCGGTTGGCCGGTTCCGGCTGGGCCGCTCTTCGCCTCGACTACGCGGCGACGGGAGACTCGGTGGGGACCTGGTCCGACCCCGACCTCGTGGCCGAGTGGCTCGGGAACATCCGGCTGGGCATCGACTGTGCGCGCTCCCTCGGAGCGGAACGCGTCGGGCTGGTCGGGTTGCGGCTCGGCGCCACATTGGCGGCCACCGAGCTTGCTCGCGGCGGTCCCGTGGACGACCTGGTGCTGTGGGACCCGTGCGCGACGGGCAAGGCCTTCCTCCGGGAGCAGCGCGCCATGGCCGCCTTCCGGCGCGAGATGGCCGTGGAAATAGGAGCCATGCCGGAGGGGGAGGTCCTGGCCTCGAGCGAGGCGAGCGAGGATGGCTCGGTCGAGGCGCCGGGCATCGTGTTTTCCGCCGGAACCGCGGCCGACCTCGAACCGCTGGCGGTCGCGTGGAGCGATCAGAGCCCCGCCTCGCGCGAGCTCGTGCTGACCCGAGAGGAGAGAAGGGTCGAGCGGGCGGTGGCGAAGCGTCTGACGATGCCGGGCGTCGAGTCCTCTCCGATCCTCGGGCAGGACGCGCTCTTCGCCGAGAAGCCCGCGACGCCGGAGCCGACGCTGGACCGGATCGTCTCCTGGTTCTCCGAGTCCGGCGGGCCGATGGTGCGGCTCACGATGCCCGCCGGCCAGGCGACGGCGGTGCACCGGACTCCCGGCCGCCCCGGCGTGCGCGAGCGGGCGGTGGAATTCGGCCCGGGGCGCCTCTTCGGCGTGTTCAGCGAGCCCGAGGACGGCATCGCTTCGTCGGCTCCGACCGTCATCTTCCTCAACGTGGGGCTGATCGGGCACCAGGGACCGGGCCGGCTCTGGGTGGAATTGGCGAGGGCCTGCGCGGCCGCCGGGAACGTGCGCTGCCTGCGGGTGGATCTCAGCGGCATCGGGGACAGCCCGGCGCGGCCGGGCCGGGCCGAGCTGCGCGGCTTCCCGCACGACGCACCCGAGGACATGGACGACATCCGTCGAGCCGTCACCGAGGACGGGTCCGAGCTCATCCTCGTCGGTGTCTGTTCGGGTGCCGATCACAGCATCGAAATGGCGTTGGCGGGACCGGTCGCCGCTCTGTGCGTCATCAATCCGGCCTTTTCCTACGCACGGTGGGGAGACGGCAAGGACGCCAACCCCGTCGAGGAAGGTGCTCCGCCACCCGACGACCGCCAGGCGTGGGGTGCGCCCCGGCCCGTATTGACACGCGCCATGGCGCTGGTTGCGCCCTACAAGCACGTGATTCGCCGGTACATGCCCACCCCGTTCTGGTGGATGGCGAAACGGTGGTTGATGAACGGGAGCCCGGTCAGGACCCTGGAACGCCTGGCGCAAAGCGGCGTCGACATCCTCTTCGTCTGCGGCACCAACGAGGCGCGGCGGGTGTACCGCGGCGAGCAGCACCGGCTCCAGGCCCTGATCGCCAAGGGGGAGGTCCGCGTCGAGACCGTCGCCCACCTGGACCACTCGCTCCTCGAGCGGACCAGCCACGACCGGGTGGCGGAGCTGTTCGGCGCCTATGTGGCCCAGCACGCCGCCGCTCTGTCCGGACGGACCGGCGAGCCTACGCCTTCCTGAGCCGGGTCTCGACTCCGCAGAGCCGGGCGGGCCTCGTCACGCGAGTCCCTCCTGGTCCTAGCATCAGACCTGCGCCGGGCGCCTCCGGGTCCCGGGACCGGCCTCGCCGGACCAACAGGACGCGCGCGGAAATGGGGATCGAAGATGACGACGACAACGCCCAGCGCAACGGTCCCCGAGCGAGGGTTGGCGAACGCCTTGGGGAGGCGCCAGCTCTACACGTATCCCAACACCTGGCCGCGAATCGGGTACCTGGCCATCGTCGTGTTGACCACGATCATGCTGTACTACCTCTACTACGTGGAGGGGGCGGTCACGCCGCTGCTGCTGCCCTACTACCACATGTCGTTCCAGTTCTTCCTCTACCTCCTGGTCGTCTCCAACGCCATCGGTGCCTTCAGCGCGTTCATCGGCGGCCTCTCGGACAAAATCGGACGGGCCAACCTCACCATCTACGGAACCCTCGTCGTCGCGCTCGTCCAACTCCTGGCCATCCCTCACATCCACAGCGAATGGGGGTTCGCCGCGTCCTACTGCGTGATCGGGT
Organism: uncultured Acidimicrobiaceae bacterium; assembly: GCA_963744045.1. Lineage (GTDB taxonomy): Bacteria > Actinomycetota > Acidimicrobiia > Acidimicrobiales > RAAP-2 > Bog-473. The sequence continues at coordinate 69,528 of CAVUSB010000006.1, read as the reverse complement.
TCGTCGAAGGCGTGATCTTGGTCTCGACCCCCGCGCTGATGCGCGACTTCTCGCCGCAGATGGGCCGTGGCGTGGCCATGGGGTTCTGGGCGCTCGGGCCCACCATGGGCGCACTGGCCGCCAGCCTGGTGGCCACCCACACGCTGGACCACCTCAAGCCTTGGCAGGACCAGTTCATCATTTCGGGCCTGGTGTGCCTCGGTGTGGTGGTCATCGCCTTCCTCTTCCTGCGCGAGCTCTCGCCGCAGTTGCGCGATCAGCTCATGGTGAGCGAGCGCGAGCGGGCACTCATTGAGGCACGTGCCAAGGGGATCGATGTCGAGCGCGCCATTGCGCACCCGCTCCGTTCAATGATGCGGCTCGACCTGATCGCCTCGTCCGTCGCCATCTCCGTGTTCCTGCTCTTCTACTTCGCCTCGGTGAGCGTCCTGACCATCTACTGGGTCGTCACCTACAACCGGTCGACCCCCCAGGCCAACGGGATCAACGTGTGGTACGCCGCCGCCCTCTCTATCGGGCTGGTGGTCGCCGGTGTCCTGTCCGACTGGGCGCGGGTCCGCAAGCCGTTCATGTTGTTCGGCGCGGTGTGCGCCATGGTGATGTTGGGGTTCCTCATCGTCCAGACGGGCCATCCGCACACGGGGTACTACTCCAACGTCCTCGTGATCGTCCTCCTGGCGGTGTCCATTTCGTTGGCCTACGCCCCGTGGATGGCCAACTACACCGAGCAGGTCGAGTCGCACAACCCAGCGCTGACCGCCACCGGGCTGGCCGTGTGGGGCTGGATCCTCCGCATCACCGTGGCCCTGTCCTTCTTGGTGCTGCCCTACGTGATCACCACGTCCACGACGCTCGTGGACAACCAGAACGCGGCGACCACGTTGAAGACGATTCAGTCGGCGCAGCCCTATGCGCCGGACATCGCAACGGTGAAGTGCAGTGCAACACCTGCGCCGGCCGGTCTTCTCAGCGATCTCCGGACGACGACCGAGGCAGCACCCGAGCTGAACACCCTCGCCACCATCTTGCAGGTCTGCAACAGCACCCACAATTTGCTCAAGGCGGTGACGGCGGCGGGCGGTCTGTCCAACGCGCATGTCGCGGGCCTGAACGCGTTCAATCCGCTTGCTCTCGACATTCAGAACGGCAAGCCGGTGACCACGGCCCAGATCGCCGGAGTCGCCAAGTATTCGCCGAACCTGGCCAGCCTCTTGGTGGCCGAGCAGAAGCTCGTCCCGGCCCAGAAGACCTCACCGAGCGAGTGGAAGCGCTGGTGGGGGGTGTGCCTGGCCGGCCAGCTGGTCTTCGCCATCCTCGTCTTCTTCATGCGGGGCCGTTGGAGCCCGCGGGCCGCACGACGTGATAGCGCCGAGCACGACCAACTGGTCACCGAGGAGCTGGCCAAGCTGGCCCGCGAACCGGTCGGCGTCGCCTGATCCGGTCCCGGCTCGGGTTCTCGCCCGGCTACCGGTGCGGTGACCGGCGGGAGGTGGCGAGGAGCCGGCCGTAGAGATCCTCCAGCTGACGCGCCATGGCTTCGGTGGTGAAGCGCGAGAGGACCTCGTCCCGGCCGGCGGCGGCCAGCTGCGCGGCCAACGCATGGTCGTCCAGCAGGCGGGACGCGGCGCCGGCCATACCCGCCTCGGTGGCCGGGGCGCGCAGCCCGGTCCGCCCGTCGTCGACCATCAGGGCGGCGCCCCCTTCATCGGCGACGATCACGGGGACCCCGGCCGCCATGGCCTCGAAGATGGCCAAGGGTTGGTTGTCGATGGGGCAGGGATGCATGAAGACGTCGAAGGCCGGGAGGAGGCTGACGGCATCGAGGCGGAACCCGGGGAGCCGGAGGTCCACTCCCTTGGCCAACGAGCGCAGCCGACCCTCTTCGGGCCCCTCGCCGAGGATGACGGCGACAGTTCCGGAGTGCGCCCGCGCCGCGTCGAGGATCAACTCGGGACGCTTCCAGTCGACCAACCGCATTGAGCCGCCGATCACCCTGGCGCCGGCATCGATCCCCAGTTGCTCCCGGGCCTCGGCGCGCGAGAGGAGCGCCGGGAGAGCAATGCCGTTCGCCACGATCTCGTAGGAGCCGTGCAGGCCGTCCAGCCGGACCAGCTCGGCTTTCGTCCACTCCGAAGGGAGGACCTGCATGTCGACGCCCCGAAGGATGAACTGACCGAGGCGCCGCCGCATCTGACTTTCCGATTGGGTCGGGAGGTGCGCCGTGGTCATCACCACCGGTGTGCGGAGGGCGATGGCCGCCATGATGGCGTACTGCGCGGCATGGGAGTGCGAGAGCATCGCGTGGAAGATCACGGGTCGGGCATTGCGGAGCGCCCGGAAGGCCCGGCTAAAGCCAGGGATGTCGAAGTTGCCGCGTATGCGGTCGAGCCGCACGACCGGGACACGCCGTGCCGCGAGCTCCTGGTCGAGCTCGTCGGCCATGACCCCGATCACCATTGGCTCGAACCGCTGCCGATCGAGGTCGTCGAGAAGGTGGAGCAGGTGGCGCTCGACGCCACCGAAGGAATAGCCCTCGACGTAGTAGACGACCCGGACCGGGTACTGCACGCTGGGCTTCGCTGAACGGGACAGGGCGGCGAACACTTCCTAGGACACCGCGTCGCTCTGGCGCGGTGAGGCTGGTGGGGGAACGGTAGTGGAGTGGTCGAGCGACCTGAGGCACGAGGCCGAGCCGCCTTCCCCGGGTTTGTCCGGCCGGCGCTTCCGGCCCTGGTCGCATCGGTGGGCGAGGGGGGACTTGAACCCCCACATCCTTTCGGACACAGGAACCTGAATCCTGCGCGTCTGCCAATTCCGCCACTCGCCCGGGTGACCGGACAACAGTAGTCGCTGGGCTGGGCGCCAGAATCCGGGCTCCGTCCCGAATCGGGAGCGAGGTGACCAGGTCAGACGGCTGCGTGAAACCCTCTTGGGCGCAGCGGCCCGGTAATCTCTGGGTGACCATGGGACTCCAGCAGTTTGAGGAGCGACTCGAGCGTCTGGTGGAGGGCACGTTGGCCAAGCCGTTTCGAAGCAACCTCCAGCCAGTCGAAATCGGCCGCAGGTTGACACGCGAGATGGACCTCCACCGACGGGTGGGGGTACGAGGCCTGATCGCGCCCAATGCCTTCGCGGTGACGCTCTCGGCGGCCGACGTGAGCCGCTTCTCCAATTTCGTCGAAGCGCTCTCCCGCGAGCTGGCCGATGCCGCACGGGAGCACGCGCGGATTGAGGGCTACTCGTTCGTCGGCCCGGTCGAGGTGGAGATCTTCGAGGGCTCGAGCCTGAAAGCGGGACGCTTCACGGTGACGGCCGAGGTCCACGAGAGCGAAGACGGCGGCTTCCTGGCCGAGCTCGTGCTCCCGGATGGCCGGAGGGTGACAGTGGGGTCCGAAGCCCTGGTCATCGGCCGGCTGCCCGAGTGTGAAGTCGTCCTGCCGGACTCCAACGTGAGCCGGCGCCACGCCGAGCTACGGCGGAAGGGTGACGGCGTGTTCGTCACCGATCTCGGTTCCACCAACGGCACCAGGGTCAACGGCAGCCCGGTCCGGGAACAGCTCCTCGCCAGCGGAGACGAGATCAGCGTGGGCTCGACGAAGCTCGTGTTCGAAATGTCGTGACGGCACCTGATCCGGTCGCGGTCCTCGTCGCCACCCAGAACCTGAATGCGGTCCTTCGCATCATGCAATGGGGCGTCATCGTGCTCATCTTCCTCTTCTTCCTCCGGGTCCTCCGGGCCGTCTGGGTGGAGATGAGTCCGGCCACCATCCGCAAGCCCCGTTCTCTGCGCCGCCAGGAGCGCCGCGAGGAGCGCGCCGCGGCGGTGGTCCCGAGCCAGCCCCGCCCGAGTCGCCGCCGTCAGCTCTACCTCAAGGTGGTCCAGCCGCCGGAGCACGCGGGGCGCACCTACGACCTGGACGACGAGTTGACCATCGGCCGCTCACCCGGCTGCGGCGTCTCCATGCCCGAGGACATCTACACGTCGACGCTGCACGCCCGCCTGTTCCGGCGCAACGATCAGCTCTGGGTCGAGGACCTCGGCTCTACCAACGGGACGTTCGTCAACTCCGAGCAGATCACGCAGGCCGTGCGGCTCGGAAAGGGCGACCTGCTCCAGATCGGTTCGACCGTCTTCGAGGTCTCGCGTTGACGGTGCTGCGGTCAGGGTCCGCCTCCGACGTCGGGCGGGTCCGCACCGTCAATCAGGATCTGCCGCTCATCCGTCCGGATCTCTATGCGGTGGCCGACGGCATGGGAGGCCATGTCGGAGGGGAGGTAGCGGCCCGGGTGGCCGTCGAGACCCTCGAGCAGGCCTTCGAACGGGTGCCGACCGTCGACGGGCTGCGGGAGGCATTCTCGGAGGCCAACGCCGCCGTCTGGCACGAGAGCCAGTCGAACCGCGACCTCCGTGGCATGGGCACGACGCTGACGGCCGTGGCGCTGGTGGGAGGCCCGGAGGGCCGCGACGTGCTGGCGCTGGCCAACGTGGGGGATTCCGCGCGCCTACGTCTTTTCCGGCGGAGAGATCACCCAGGTCACCGACGACCACAGCCTGGCCGAGGAGCGGATGCGCCACGGCGAGATGACCGAAGAGGAGGCGGCGGTCCATCCCCAGCGGCACATCCTCACCCGGGCCCTCGGTGTCTCGGCCGAGGTGGAAGCCGACATGTGGGAGTTGCAGCTGCACACGGGCGACCGCGTGATCCTGTGCTCGGACGGCCTGACCAACGAGGTTGGATCCGAGGAGATGGCCGGCATCCTCGGTGAGGTGGCTGACCCCGAGGAAGCGGCCCAGCGGCTGGTCGACGCGGCCAACGGGCACGGGGGCGCCGACAACATCACCGTCGTCGTCGTCGACGTGCAGGTGGGGGAGGAGGGCGACGGCACCTCGGCGAAGGCGACGCCCCTCGGGCTCGTCGCTCCCCTGGCGGTGACGGCTGCGGTCCCGGTGGTCGAGTCGGCGACGGCGGCAGAATCGCCCCCGTCTCCGTCTGGCGTCAGAGTCCGAGTCCGATCCCGTTCCGGCTCCCGACGAGGGCGGCCAATCAGGGTTCTCCGACGCCACGGCGATGGTGCCGGCGGTCGGCCAGGACCAGACGCTGGCCCCCGGTTCGCGCCTCGCCTTCGGCGACGAGCCGGCCACGCTGGCCGAGACCGGCCCACGCAGCGACGAGTTCTTCATGGGCACCGCGGCGTCGGTGCCGGTGGCCCGCTCCACGACCCGCGTCCCGCCGCCACCCGGCAATCGAGCGAGGGAGAAGCCGGAGGGAAAGGAGAGCCGGGGGGCGCGCCGGCGCCGCCTTGGTATCCCCCGCCGCATCACCCCGCGGGTGATCGGGTTCGTCATTCTGGTGGCGGCGGTGCCGGTGGCTGCGTACTACGTCCTCAAGTGGTACGCCTACGACAACTGGATCGTGACCGCGCAAGGTGAGCAGATCGTGGTGCAGCAAGGTCAACCCGGTGGGGTCCTGTGGTTTCACCCCAAGGTGGTGGACCACACCGGCTACACAACCGGACAGATCGCCGCCAGTGCCGTGGGCCCGGTCAAGGCGGGTGTCCAGAGGTCGTCGTTGCACTCCGCCCAGGTCTATGTCTCCAGCATCACCACCACGACGACCACCACCTCGACGACGGTCCCCACCACCACGACGACGTTGGAGCACCGGGCCACTGCGCCGCCGCCCCCCACCACCACGACGACCGCCCCCGTGACGACTACGACGGCAGCACCATGAGCGGCCTGCCGGTACCGCGTCGGCGAAAGCACCCAGCGTAGGCTCAGGGCGCCATGGAACCGGTCGAGACACCGCGCATCTATTCGGGTCGCTACGAGCTGACCCATCTGATCGCCCGTGGCGGCATGGCCCAGGTCTACCGGGCCATGGACCGCCAACTCGAGCGGCCGGTCGCGCTCAAGGTGCTGTTCCCCGAGCTCTCTGTCGACCGCACCTTTGTCGAGCGGTTCCGGCGGGAGGCCCAGGCCGCCGCCAACCTGTCCCACCCCAACATCGTCCCGGTGTTCGACTGGGGGGAGGACGACGGGTCGTACTTCATCGTCATGGAGTACGTCCAGGGCCGTCCGCTGTCCGCGGTGTTGCGGGACCCGCAGCGCCTCTCGCCGCGCCAGATCGCCACCATCGGCGCCGGCGTGGCCGCGGCACTGGCGTTCGCGCACCGCCATGGGGTCGTGCACCGCGACGTCAAGCCCGGCAACATCCTCATCACCCCGGACGGAGACGTCAAGGTCACCGACTTCGGCATTGCTCGGGCCATGAACACCGAGGAGAGCCTGACCCAGACCGGCGCGGTCATGGGGACGGCCGCCTATTTCTCACCCGAGCAGGCCGAAGGCAAGGGAGTGGACGCGCGCAGCGACATCTACTCGCTCGGCGTCGTCCTCTACGAAATGGCCGTCGGGCGCCCTCCCTTCACGGGCGACTCACCCGTGGCCGTCGCCTCCAAGCACGTCCGCGACCAGCCCGTGTTGCCGCGCCAGGCGAACCCGGCGGTGCCGCCGGCCCTCGAGGCCGTGATCATGAAGGCCATGGCCAAGAACCCAGACGATCGCTACGGCTCGGCCGAGGAGCTGCGCGCCGACCTCCTGCGCTTCGCCGACGGCCGGCCCGTCGAGGCGGGGGACCCGGGCCTCACCTCGGTGATGACCGCGGTCGAGGCGACCCAGGCCGTGCCGATGACGACAAGCCGGACCATGGCCATTCCGCCCTCCGGGCCGCCCCCGGGCGAGGAAGACCTCGAGCGCAAGAAGCGCACGCGCAACCTGATCATCCTGCTGGTCGTGCTCCTGGTGGCCCTGGCGGTCATCGCCTATTTCCTCTTGCGCTCCGTGGGGGTCTTCGGCAGCAACGTGACCGTGCCCAACGTCGTCGGCCTCACGGCCGGCCAGGCCACACAGACCCTCCACAACGACAACCTCACCGTGGGCAGTTCCACGGTGCGCACGAGCACCACCACCAAGGGCAACGTCCTGTCGACGGACCCCAAGGCGGGGGCGTCGGTCGCGAAGAACTCGGCGGTGCGTCTCGTTGTCAGCGGCGGCCCGAACATCCCCATCGTCGCCGTCCCCTCGGTGCAGGGGAAACAGCTGACCCAGGCCATCGCGCTCCTCCAAGCCGCCAACCTCGGCTACACCGTCCACAACGTGACCAGCAATCAGTCGGTGGGCACGGTGCTGAGCCAGGATCCGACAGCGGGCACGAAGATCCCCGCCACGCGCAAGGTGATCCTCACGGTCTCGGCCACGCAGAACGAGGTCCCCGTGCCGAGCGTGATCGGACAGTCGCCCGCCAGCGCCGGCTCCACCCTGTCCCATGCCGGGCTGAACGTCGGCAGCCAGAGCACGGCCTGCTCGAGCCAGCCCAGCGGGCTCGTGTCCGCTCAGAGCCCGGTCTCGGGCACCAATGTGCAGCCCAACACCTCCGTCAACCTCGTCGTGTCGAGCGGGAGCTGCGTCTCGGTGCCCGGTGTCGTCGGGCAGTCGCAGAGTGCTGCCACCTCGGCCATCACGGGCGCCGGCCTCGTCGCCAACACCACCTTCGACACGGCGTGCCCCAACGGGGCCCAGCCGGGCAACGTCGACAGCCAGAGTCCGGCCGGGGCCGCCCAGGTGAACAGTGGGAGCACGGTCAACATCTCCGTGTGCCAGGCGGCCACCACGACGACCACCACGTCCACCACGACCCCGTCGTCGACCACCACGTCGAGCGCGCCGGCCGGCTAGCGCAGCACGCGTCCGGTGTGGCGGGGCGGGCGACCGTCCCCCGGTCGTCGGATCAGGTGGCGGCGGTGACGCCGAGCTGGCCGAGGAAGTTGGCGAGCAGGGCCGGACCCGACACGGTCAGGACTGACTCGGGGTGGAACTGGACCCCCTCGACGCGCAGCGTGCGGTGGCGCAGCCCCATGACGACGCCGTCGGTCGAGGTGGCCGTCACCTCCAACTCGGCGGGCACCGATTCGGGGCGCACCACCAGCGAGTGGTAGCGCGTGGCGACGAAGGGGTTCGGGAGGCCGGCGAAGATCCCCTGGCCGTCGTGGTGGATCTCCGAGGTCTTGCCGTGCATCAGATGCGGGGCCGCCACGACACTGCCGCCGTAGGACTGGCCGATGCACTGGTGGCCCAAGCAGACGCCCAGCAGCGGGATCTGCCCGGCCAGCTCCCGGATGGCCGGCAGGCTCACTCCACCGTCCTCGGGCCGTCCCGGTCCCGGTGAGATGAGCACGGCATCGGGCCGCTCGGACCTGATGCCGGCCACGTCGATGGCGTCGTTGCGGTAGACGACCGGTTCGGCGCCGAGCTCGCCCAGTTCTTGGACCAGGTTGTAGACGAAAGAGTCGTAGTTGTCGACGACCAGCACCCGGGGTCCCATGGTGCGGCAATCGTACCGGCCGCGCCAGGAGCACCCGGCTTCTCGTGGCTAACCTCTGTGCCCGTGGCCACGAGCACCAAAGGACCAGGCGGCGCCTCCAAGAAGGGCAAGTCGGCTTCGGGCCGCGCCTCGAAGGTGGGCCGCTACAAGACGGCGGAGGAGAGCGGTCGTTACACCGCGCCGATCCCCAAGAGCGTCCGCCACAGCCCGCCCTGGTTCGGGGCGCTCATCCTGGTCCTGCTCATCGGGGGCGTGGCCGTCATCACGGTGAACTACCTGGCCCACCTGCCGTTCGCGGCTCACGGCTCGCCGTGGGGCCTCGTCGCCGGCCTGGTGATGATCTTCGCCGGCTTCCTGCTGGCCACCAGATACCGCTGACCGCGGTGTCCGGCGGCGGCCGGTTCAGCCCAGCCGCTCAATGATGGTGGCGTTGGCCAGCCCGCCGCCCTCACACATGGTCAGAAGTCCGTAGCGGCCGTTGGTGCGCTCCAGCTCGTTGAGCAGCGTCGCCATCAGCTTGCCGCCCGAGGCACCCAAGGGGTGGCCGAGGGCGATGGCGCCGCCGTTGGGGTTCACCAGCTCCATGTTGGGGTGGTGCTCCTTCTCCCACGCCAACACCACCGAGGCGAACGCCTCGTTGATCTCCACCGCGTCGATGTCGTCCAGCGTGAGCTTGGCCCGCTCCAGCACGGTCGTCGTGGCGGGGATGGGCCCCGTCAGCATCGTCACCGGGTCGACGCCGGCCAGGGCGAAGGCGTGGAAGCGGGCCCGCGGGCGCAGGCCCAGGGCGTTCGCCTTCTCCTCGCTCATGATCAGGACGGCCGACGCACCGTCGGTGATCTGCGAGGAGTTCCCCGCGGTGACCTTGCCGTCTTCCTTGAAGGCGGGCTTCAGGTTGGCGAGCGACTCGACACTGGAGTCGGGCCGGATGCCCTCGTCGGAGGAGAAGATCTCGTCGGTGTCCTTGCCTTCGTCGTCGTGGACGGCGACGGGGACCAGCTCGTTCTCGAACCGGCCCTCGGCGGTGGCCCGGGCGGCCCGCTGGTGGCTCTGCACCGCGAAGGCGTCGAGCTCCTCACGCGAGATGCCCCACTGGTCGGCGATCATCTCGGCGCCGATGCCTTGGCCCTTGAGCTCGCTGTGCCCTTCGCTGTCGGTGTAGCGCGCCATCATCCGCGGCCCGAACGGGAAGCCGAAGTCGCGCACCACCGAGGATCCCATCGGCGTGTGGGTCATGGACTCGACGCCGGCCGCGACGGCAATGTCGTACGCCCCGGCCATGACGCCCTGGGCGGCGAAGTGGATGGCCTGCTGGGACGACCCGCACTGGCGGTCGATGGTGGTGGCGGGGACCGACTCGGGCCACCCCGCGGCGAGGACGGCGTTGCGGCCGATGTTGAGGGACTGCTCGGAGACCTGCATGACGCAGCCCATGATCACGTCGTCGATCAGGGCCGGGTCCAGCTTGTTGCGCTCGGCCACCGCCTTGAGGGCCTCGGAGGCGAGGTCCACGGCGTGCCAGTTGCGGAGCTTCCCGTTGCGCTTCCCACCGGGGGTCCGGACGGCGTCGACGATCACTGCGGTGGTCATGGTGTCTCCTCCCAAACCCGGCCGCGGCGATCGGCGCCACTCCGGTTCAAATCGGAGGACATTGTACCTGGCACCGCCCGACGGGCGATCTGGTGGCCACCACCGGGCGGCCCTCGGACCGCCCGGTAGGGTCTGCCCCGATGAGCCGCACCGGCAAGGACATGGACCGCTGGCTGGGCGACGGGGGCATGCCGATCATCGATCTCGTGGGCGGGGTCTTCACGGCCTACGGCGTCGACGGCGAGGACCTGGGCTGGGTCGGCGGGTCCTTCACGCCCACCGACCTCGCCTGCAACCCCCACGGGATCACCCAGGCCGGCATCCACTCCCTCGTGCTCGATGCGTGCATGAACTTCGCCATCAACGCCGCCCTTCCGGGCCGGGCCCGCACCCGGGGCACGCTCGAGATGAAGACGGAGTGCATGCGGCCGGCCCGGAAGGGCGACACCTACCTGCTGCGCGGCGACGTGGCACGCATGGCCAAGCAGGTCGCCTACGGCGAGGCGACGGTGCGCGACGCCGATGGGGTGTTGATCAGCCGGGCCACGGGGACCTTTCTCCTGCATCGACCCGACCCCGAACCCGCCGCCTGACCCCTTTCGCGTGCCCGGTCCCGGGCCCGGGGTCTGTGCCGTGTGCCGCGGCCCCACCGTGCCCGGCCTCGCTGCGACCAGCCCTGCCTTCTGCTTCGCCTGCCGGCTGGTCGCCCACCGCCTGGGCCTGCCGCCGGCGCCGGTGGTGCCGGCGCGCCTGTGCCCGCTGCCGAGCCCGCTCTACACGGTCCTGCTGGGGTACAAGGAGTCGCCCGTGGCCGAGGCCCGGCGGCGCTTCGCCACCATTGTGCGGGCCCTCCTGCGGGCATTCCTCCTCCGGCACGCAGCTCGGCTCGAGGGCGCGGTCGGCGGCCCCATCGACGTGGTGGCCCTGGTCCCCTCGACCCACCGGCCCGGCCCGGCGCCCCTGGCCCGCGTGCCCGGCCTGGCCGACGAGGTCGTCGGCCTCCTGCCCGCGGCGCGCTGGGCGCCGGCGCTGCTGCGTCGCGCCGACCTTTCGGACGGGCGGCCGCCCGTCACGCACATGCGACCCGATCCGGCGGCCTTCACGGTGCCGCCGCCGAACCTGGCCGGCCTCCGGGGCGCACGGGTGCTGCTGCTCGACGACACCTACGTCAGTGGCGCCCGCTCCCAGAGTGCAGCCGCCGCGCTGGGACGGTCCGGCGCCCACGCCGTGATCGGTCCTCTCGGGCGCGTCTTGCGTCCCGGTTTGGTCGCCCGTCACGCTGAGTTCCTCTCGCAGCACCTCGCCTGAGCGTCCCGCCCGCTCGCCCGGCGGCCGGGTCAGCCCCCGGAGTCCTGCGTCGCCATGGTGGCGCCGAGCTGGTCGGCCAGCGCCACGGCCACCACGCACTGCTCGTGACTGATCGGGGTGGCCGGCGTCGGGGTGAGGATGAAGGTCCCGACGACCTGGCCTCCACCGTGCACGGCCAGCTCGACGTGGCGCGTCGGCAACCCGACCGTCCCCGCCGGCCACCGCAACGGGTTCAGGCGCACCGTGCCGTCCGCGGCGATCCAGGCCCCCTTGCCCGACGGCTGCTGTCGCACGAAGCGGCAATCCTGCAGGCTGAGCAGCTCCCTGAGCTCGCCGGCCACGGCGATGAGAATGAAGTCGGGGTCCTCGCCGCCCGCAATGCGCTGACTGAGGTCGTGCAGGCGGGCGATCTCGTGCCGGCCCGAGGCGGCGGCCAACCGGTCGCGGCGCCCGCGGGCCGCCAGCTCGCCCACCAACAAGCCGACGACGACGAACAGCACCTCGGTCGTGATGTCCGCCGACCGGCTGATCCGGAACGAGCCGTAGGGGCGGGTCAGGAGGAAGTCGAACGACGCCGCGGCCACGATCGCCGCCACGAAGGCCCGGATGCGGCTCCCCGTTGACGCAATGGCGACCGTGACCACGACGAGGACGAGGGCGTCGTCGGCGCTGTCGAGATGGTTCCGGCCGGGAATGAGGAGGAGGGCCACGGCGATCGGCGCCGCCACGGCCACGGCCCACTGGACGGCGGGCCCGCCCGGCCACGCCCGGCCCCACCCGCTCCGGCCGGCCCCCTCGCCACTCACGCGTCCTCTTCGCCCGATCCGGAGAACAGCACCTCGTAGGAGGGGTTGATCATGGCCAGTTTGCCCTTGTGCTTGCCCACCATCCCTTCTGCGACCATCTGAGTCCCGCTGCGCAGGCCGCCGATGGAGCGCCGGCCCAGGAAGACGAAGGTGATGGCCTCGCCACTGTCGTCGAGGACCACGCACTCAATCGTCGGGACCTCCGACAGGGGCTGGACGCGGATCGTCTTGACCCGCCCGGCGACGCGCGCCCGGGTGCGCCACTGCAGCGAGGCGATCGGTTGCGTGCCGGGCACCAAGGAGGCGTGCCGTCCGTGGTTACCCCTCTTCTTCGGCGTGGGCTCTGCCGCGCTGCTCCCGTTGGCGTCCGAGACCAGCACGTGCTCGAGCTCGATCTCCGGCTCCTGCAGGCCGGCCGAGACGTGGAACGGGATGATCGTGGCGTTGACGTGCGGCAGTTGGCTCACGATCTCGACGATGCGGTCGGCGGTCTGATCGTGCAGGATGCGGCGCCACGTCTTGCCGTAGGAGCGACGGGGCAACACCATGGAGACCTCGGTCTCGCCGTCCGCGTGCTCCGCCGCCAGCTCCAGGGCCGCCCGGCCGAGTCGGCGGTCGGGGCAGTCGATCACGTCGAGGGGCAGGCGGGACAGGCCGAGGCGCTGCCAGCGCTCGATCAACAGGTCCGTGCGGTCGTGGTCGATGTTGAAGTGCACCGCGTGCAGATCGTCGGGCGTGAGCGCACGCGCGTACTGAATGGCCCGCGCCGTGGCAAGGTCGATACGGTCCACCAGCACCATCACGGTGTGCCGGCGCAGCACCTTGGCCTCGCACGCCTCGACGGCCGCCCCTTCTTCGAGTACGGCGTCCTCGGCGCGGTACTCGCGGTTCATGGTGACCAGGGCGTAGACGAGCAGGGGCATCACCACGACGACGACCCAGGCCCCCTTGTTGAACTCCGAGACCGCGAACACCACCACCACGACGGCGCAGACGACCGCCGCGAAACCGTTGATCACCACCCGTTGGCGCCAGTGCGGATCGCGGTGGCGGAGGTGGTGGGCGACCATGCCGGCGCCGGCCATGGTGAAGCCGGTGAAGACGCCGATGCCGTACATGGGGATCAGCGACGCCACCTTGGCCCCGGTGGCCAGCAGGAGCGCAACGGAGGCGCCGGCCAGCAGCAGAATGCCGTTGGAGAACACGAGCCGGTGGCCGCGCACGGTCAGCTTGCGGGGGAGGAACGAGTCCTCGGCCACGAAGCTGACCAGGAACGGAAACCCGGTGAAGCTCGTGTTGGCGGCGAGAATCAAGATCAAGGCCGTGGCGGCCTGCAGCAGGTAGTACAGCACCTGTCCCGCCGGGGACGATCCATAGACCAGCGTGCCGATTTCGGAGACGACGGTCGGCGTCCCCGACAGGAACGGCACGCTGTGGGTGAGCGCGGCCAGCACCGACACGCCCAGGAACATGACACCGAGGATGGTGCTCATCAGCACGAGCGTGGTGCGCGCGTTGCGCGCCTGCGGCTTGCGGAAGATGCTGACGCCGTTGGAGATCGCCTCGGTGCCCGTCATGGCCGAGCTGCCGTTGGCGAAGGCACGCAGCAGGAAGAAGGCGGAGACGCCGAGGATCAGGCCGCCGCTCGCGTGCCCCAGCCCGAGCGTGCCGGGATGCGGGGGCTGGTGGGGAAGGGTGCCCGATGCCTCGCGCACCAGACCGAAGACGATCAAGAGGGCCATGTTGAAGATGAAGAAGTACGTCGGGATGGCAAAGACGCGTCCCGCCTCCCGGATGCCCCGCAGGTTGCCGTAGGCCAGGATCACCACGAAGGCGATGCTCATCGCCACCGGCACCCACGACTGCTTCCCGAGTGCCGGTGCCGCCGAGACGATGGCGTCCGCGCCGGCGGCGACCGACACGGCGACGGTGATGGTGTAGCTGATCAGGAGGGCGGCGCCGGCGACCTGCGCGACGTTCGGGCCGAAGTTGTCCCGGCTGACCACGTAGGAGCCGCCTGCCTTGGGATAGGACCGCACGACGTCCCGGTAACACATCGTCACGACGGCCAGCACGGCGAGGATCGCCGCGGTCATCGGGGTGACGATGGCGAAGGCCGCCAGCCCCGCGATCGGGACCAGAATGCGCAGCATCTCCTCGGTGGCGTAGGCGGACGAGGACATGACGTCCGACGACAGGACGGCGAGAGCGGTCGGTTTGCCGAGTCGCTGCCCGTGGAGGTCGTCGCTCACCAACGGCGGGCCCAACAGGACGCGCTTGACGCGGTAGCGCCGGCTCTCGGGCAGGTTGGCGGCGACCGTGGTGTCGGTCCGCGTCGGCGACCGAGCGAGGTCGTGCACGGCCTTGGGGCCGTCAGGGCCCTCCGTGGTGGCCGTGCCGGGCATGGGTACGGTCTAGTGCCCGTGCCCGGCCCAGGGGAAGCTCAGACCGGGGCGTCCACCGAGTAGCGCACGCCCGTCAGCTCCTCGGACGCTTCCCAGAGGGCCGCCGCCCCCCCGAGGTCCCCGGCGCGGCGCGAGGGCCGCGCCACCTTGGGTGGGCCGTAGAGGCCGAACAGCCCTGCGGGGCCGATGTACTGGCCCGGGCCGACCGAGGACGAGGTCGCGGCGCACAGGACGGGAAGGGCGCCCCCCGCCGCCGATTGCCCGAGCGTGGACCCGGCCAACCTTCCGAGCTTGCGCCGCACGCGGCTGTTGCCGAGGGCGGCGCCGCTCCCGGCCAGATTGCTCCGTGTCCAGCCCGGGTGGGCCGCCAGCGCCAGCGTCGGCAGCGCGGCCGCCTGCAGGCGACGGCTGAGCTCGGCCGTGAAGAGCAGGTTGGCCAGCTTGGAATTGCCATAGGCGATCCACGTGCTGTGGAAGGCCGCGCCGGCGACGTCGTCCCGCCGCAGCCGCCCCATGCGGTGCAGGTGCGAGCTGACGGTGACGATGCGCGACCGCGCCGTGGTCACGATGCGGTCGAGGAGCAGCCCGGTCAGAGCGAAGTGGCCCAGGTGGTTCGTCGCCATCTGCAATTCGAATCCGTCCGCCGTCTGGCGGTAGGGCGTGCCCATGACCCCGGCGTTGTTCACCAACATGTCAAGGCGCGCGTGCTCGGTCAGCACCACGCCGGCGGCCCGGCGCACGGACACGAGGTCGGCCAGGTCGAGGTGGAGGAGTTCCAGCGACGAGCGGTCGAGCTCGCTCTCCATTTTGTCGCGGGCTCGGCGCGCCTTCTCCTCGTCGCGGCAGGCCAGGATCACGTGCGCCCCGTGCGCGGCGAGGGCACGTGCCGTCTCGTAGCCGATGCCACTGTTGGCGCCCGTGACGAGGGCGATACGGCCGGTCAGATCGCCGATGTCCGCCGCGCTCCACGTGTCCGCGCGGGTGACCTCGCTCCCCGAGATCGTCTTCACGTTGTCTTCGTGGGTTCGGAGGACACGGCCGGGGCGCTCGCGCTCAGGACGCGTCGAGGCGTGCGACCTGCTCCGGCGTCAAGGTGATGTCGGCTGCCGCGGCCGAAGCGACGGCGGTCTCGGGACGGCTGCTGCCGGGGATCGGGATCACCCGCGAGCCCTTGGCCAGCATCCAGGCCAGGGTTACCTGTTGCGGGCTGGCGCCGACCTCCTTCGCCACGTCGGCGAAGGCCGGGAAGTTCTCCTCAATCCGGTCGGAGCGGCCGATGCCGCCCATGGGGCTCCAGGGGATGAAGACGATGCCCAGCTTCTCGCAGTGCTCGAGCTCGTTCTCCGAGGAGCGGAAACGAGGCGAGAATTCGTTCTGGACGCTGGCCAGTCGACCGCTGAGCACCTTTTGGGCCTCGTCGATCTGGTCCACGGTCGCGTTGGAGACGCCGGCCATCAGGATCTTGCCCTCGTCGAGCAGGTCGGCCAGCGCGCCGACCGACTCGGCCCAGGGAACTGACGGATCGGGGCGGTGGTACTGGTAGAGGCCGATGGCGTCGACGCCGAGGGCCTTCAACGAGGCCTCGCAGGCCTCCTTGACGTAGGCCGGGTCTCCGTGCACGGTCCAGCTGCCGTCACCCGGACGGCGGTGACCGCCCTTGGTGGCGACCAGGACGTCGTCGGTCGGACCGCCGTAGGCCGCCAGGGCCTCGGCCACGAGCCGCTCACCGTGGCCGTGCTCTTGGACGCCGAGTGAATAGGCGTCGGCGGTGTCGATGATGGTGACGCCGGCATCGAGTGACGCGTGAATAGTGGCGATCGCCTGGCGCCGGTCGGGTCGTCCCTCAATGGAGAGCGGCATTTCGCCCAAGCCGATGGCGCTGACGGTCCGGTTGCCGATGGGACGTTGCTGCATGTGCTCCTCCTGGTCTGGGGTGGCGGCACGTCCGCTCGGGGTCACGACCGCCGTTCCCGTCTACTACCCGACCACGTGGAACGCAATCCGATAGAGCAGGGTGCCGTCGGCGATGGGACCCGCGTGGGCGGCCCGTGCACGCAGGGACTCGCGGTCGTGCTCGCCGGCCCGGCGGACGTCGGCGTCGGTGATGCGAGCGAACGGGACTTGCTCCATGCTGTCGATGGCGATCTCGGCCCGCCCGACGCGGTAGACGCCGCCGACCTTGACCTGGGGTCGGCGCCAGAGCCGGAACGTCACCGTGATATCGCCGGTGGCGACGTCGTCCCGGAGTTCCTTGCTGAACTGCACGGAGAAGAATGTAGGGGTCTCCCGGCGGATCTGCTCAACGCGTCAGGCGCCACCACACGCCCGGCCCCGAGAGCGCGCTGGCCGTCCGCACCGCGACCTCCGCCGAGCTGCTGCCCACGCCCGCCTGCAGCGTCCCGACCGTGGCGCCGCGGACAAGCGCACCATCCAATCGGCCGTGTCGAACGGCGAGAGTGGCCGTGAGGCCGGGCCATCCGACGAGGCTGACCGGCTGCGTGACCGTCAGCGGTGCCGTCGAGCCCCAGGCCGCGGCGATTCGGCCCACCTGCTGGCCGGGAGTGAACAGGGTGAAGCTGTGCAGGGACACGAAGATGCTCTTCACCAACGCGTCGCCGGCATCGACTGCGGCGGTGTTGGGGCCGAGCGCCCCACCGGGCTGACCGAGCACCGCCCCGACGACGGTCACGTTCTTCCCGCCGACGCTCTGCTGAGCTGCGAAGAGGAAGCACCCCGCCGCATTCGAATCGGAGCCGGTCTTGATGCCGATGATGCCGTCTTGCCCCAGGTCGAAGTTCGGGTTGAAGACGACGCTGGTCATGGGCACGCTCGCCTGACCGAGCGAGACCATCTGCCGGAGAACCGGGATGGACAGGGACGCCTCGCCGAGGCGGACGAGGTCCTCTGCCGTGCTGGTCGTCGCGGGGTCGACGCCGGTCGGGTCGGTGATGTGCGTCGACGTGAGGCCGAGTGCGCCCGCCGTCGCATTCATCTTCGCCACGAACGCGCTGACACTTCCCGCGTCCCAGTCGGCGAGCACCGTCGCCATGTCCGCTCCCGAGTCGATCAGGAGACCTTCGAGTGCTTCGAGCTCCGTGAGCGACTCGCCGGCGGCGACGGGGACTTCGGATTCCTGGGCCGCCTGCCCCGCCTGATACGCGGCGAGTGCGTCGGCGCTGACGGGAACGGCCGGACCATCGGCGCCCGGTGCCAGGCGGTGGTCCGAGAGGACCACGTACGCCGCCAGCAGCTCAGCGAGCCCGGCGACCGGGACGGCCTGGGCCCCACGCACCTGGCCCAGCGCTCCGACGCCGACCACGGACGCGGCGGCGGCGCCCGTGGCCGGCCATGCGAACGAGGGGGGCGCCCCGGGGAGGCGGACGGCCGGCGTCTCGACGGTGGCGCCGGGCAGCGGTCGGACCCACTGTGCGATGGCGCCGGCGCAGAGTACGGCGACGATGAACGCAGTACCCCACACGACGACACGCCGCCGTCTCCGCCGCGCGCGCAGTCCGGCGACGATCTCGAGCTCCTCCTCGCTCGGGGGTGGGAGCTGCCGCCCGATTTCGGCGAGGCGTTCCTCGTTCTCCCGGGGCAGCACACGCCTGCGGGCGTGGGCGGGACCCCTGCGCTCCGGGCTGGCGGTGCCGTCCATGACCCCAACGCTAAGGCCGCGGCGCCCCGTGTCGGCGGGCGCGCCCCACGGTTCGGGCCGGTCGAGTCGCCCACGCGGTCCCGCTTCCGACGCCCCGAGCAGGGAAATCAAGGAGGGGTGTGCGCCGCCCCGGGTTCCGACGGCCCCGGTGCGGGAGGCAGCGCTCAGCCGGGCCGCGAGAGTGGGGCTAGCTGGAATCGAACCAGCGACCTCAGCATTATCAGTGCTGCGCTCTAACCGACTGAGCTATAGCCCCCGATGTCCTGGCTGGAGGACGTTTGAGGCTACACCACCACCTTTGTCCCCTCGCCACGCGGCCGTCCGGCTCATCCGTTGGTCAGCGTCGAGGCGATCAACGATGCGAGCGCGTCGGCCCCGGGGCCATCGATCGCCAGGTGCGTGCCATCCGCCCCGAACCATTGGGGATTCTGGGCGGCCAGCGTCGCCCAGTCGGCGATGACGACGTTGGGATACCGGGTGGCGCCGCTGGCGAGCACGGCGTTGTTGGGGTCCTGCCACGGGCGGTCGACGTGCACGTTCACGAAGACCACCCGGGAGGCGCCACCGAGGATCGCCATCATGTTGTCGAAGTCCGTGTCCGTCACGGGTCCGTTGGTGCCCAGCCCGACGATGACGTCCGCGCCGAGCCGGCCGTCAGCCTTGAGCGTCTGCAGGATCGATTCACCGTCGGACCACTGCCGACTGACCGATGCGTTCACGGCGATGCCCGGAATCGACGTCTGGAGCGGGTCCTGGTAGTCGAGCATCACGGAATCGCCGATGGCCGTTACCTGGCCGACGTTGAATCCGGGCCCCGCTGGACGGGTCGTCGCGGTGGTGGTGGTCGCCGGGGCGGTGGACGTCGTGGTGGTGGGCCGGGGCACCGCCGAGAGGTGATGCGTCGAAGTCGATGGCGCGGAGGTCTTCAGCACGACGAAGGTCGTGACGGCAGCCACGACAGCGACGACGACGGCGGCGAAAGCCACGCCCTTTCCGGATGGCCGTCTGCGGCCTGGGCTGGTCGCGTGGCGGGCCATGGTGCACAGTTTCGCCGCTTCGCGGCGTCGGTCAAAAGTCGGACGTCGTCTCTCGGGGGAGGACGGCGTCCTCGGGCCACAGGCGTACACCGATCGACTGGCTCGCCGTCGCCAGGAGGTCTCCGTCTTCGGACCACAAGAAGGCGATGCCCTGCCCGTAGCCGCCCACGAGGGCATGCATGCGGATGTCGCAGAGCACCCACTCCGTCGGCTTGAGTTGCACCATGCGGAGCGTGTTGTCGAGGCTCCGTCCCATGGCGCGGCGGCCGAGGGGTTGGGAGACGGCCCCCGAGACGTAATCGCCGAAGATGGCGAGCGTGGCGGCAGAGGGAGTCAGGTGGCCGGGCACCCGCGCCCACAGCGCGGAGTCCGGGCTCCCGGGAGACCCGTCCATCTCCTCGAAGGTCCGACCCTTGGCCGAGCGGACCTCCACGCTGTCCATGATCGTGTTGCGGAACATCTCAGGGAGGTAGCGCGGAGGGCACTCGTCGGGTGGAGGGACGACGGGCGGCTCCACCCACACGCCACCGACGGCCAGCTCGTCCTGCCCGAGGGCGGCATTGACCGTGAGGATCTCCCGCCCGTCGACGCTGCCCACGGCCCGACCCTGCGTGACGTGCCCGCCCACGGCGGCGAGGGTGACGTCCCACAGCAGCTCGGCGTCAGTGAGGGCGTACGACAGGTAGTGCCCCGTGGCCCAGACGGTCGGGCGCCCTGATGCGGACTCCAGCGCGACGAGCGCAGCCCCGAGGGCACAGCCACCGAACAGGAAGTTCCCCGGTGTCGTGAGCTGCGGCGTCACGCGCATACGCCAATGCAGGTCGTCGCCGCCGGGTTCCATGCCGAGGAAGGTCCGTGCGTCCACGGGGCCGCACCCTACCGGCGCTGGCGGTCATGCCTGCGTCCGCCGTGGCTCCTGATGGCTCTGGGCGAGCGCCAGCCAGGGTCTTCCCCTCGGCCTACGATGGTGGCGCCAACGAGAAGCAGAGGAGTCCGGCGCTCGCGATTGCTCCGGGGGTGTAGCTCAGCTGGAAGAGCGGCGGCTTTGCAAGCCGTAGGTCGAGGGTTCGAGTCCCTTCACCTCCACTGGGTGCGCTTGACCCCATTCGGTGGACCACTTTTTAGGACAAAGTGGCCGGCCGGGTGGGTTTTGAGTGCGAAGCTTCGAACTCGTTCGGGGTGAGATAGCCAAGCGAGCTGTGGCGACGGTCGCAATTGTAGAAGTGTTCGATGTAGTCGGCCATGGCGATGGCCAGCTCGAGATTGGTCCGCCACTTCTGGCGATTGAGCAGCTCGATCTGCATCGAGCCCCAGAACGACTCCATGGGGGCGTTGTCGTAGCAGTCCCCGACGGTGCCCATGGAGCTGATGAGGCCGAGGCGTCGGACATTCTCGGTGAAGGCCCACGACGTGAACTGGCTGCCGTGGTCGGAGTGGATCACTGTTCCGGGCCTGGTCGATCTCGAATGCGACGCCTTGGCCAAGGCGTCGTTGACCAAGACGGCTTCACATCGCCGGTCGATGGCCCAGCCCACCGCTTTGCGCGAGTAGAGGTCGAGCACCACGCAGCAATAGAGCTTGCCTTCTTTGGTCGGATGCTCGGTGATGTCAGTCAGCCACAGCTCGTTGGGGGCAGACGCCTTGAACTGGCGCTGGACGAGGTCTTCGCATGTCGGGGCGTTCTTCAGGTTCTTGTATCCCTTCTTGGGGCCCGGCCCAGCCCGCTCCCTGACCAGCTTGGTATTGACGATGAGCCCTTGTTCGATTTCGAGGGCCGCCTTGACCCGCAAGATGCCATAGGTGCCTCGCGAGCGGGCGTGGATGTCGGCGATCGCATCGGCGAGGAGCAGACGACGGATCTCGCGGTCGTTGGGCTTGCGGAACTTGATGTCGTAGTAGGTGGAGCGATCGAGGCCCACGAGCTGACAGGCGTAACGCTCCGAATAGCCCAGGTTGTTCAGCCCTCGGACAACCTGGAACCTGCTTTTGGGTCAGTCCCGCCCTCCTCGAAGAGCGCGCTGGCCGCCTTGACCGCCTTGAGCTCGAACTCGAGCTCTTTGACCCGGCGCCGGGCGGCGGCGAGCGGATCGGCCTCATAGCTCTTGGCGCCGGGCCTCTGGCCGGCATCGATCAGCGCCTGGCGCCGCCACTTGTAGAGGGTGACCCCCGCAATGCCCAGCTCGGCGGTGAGGTCCTTGACCGCTTCGCCGGCAAGCATCCGTTCACAGGTCTGACGTCGCAGTTCGGCTGGATACTGCCTTGGCATGTCTGGCTCCTGGTGGTCAGGGCCAAATTGTCATATAGGCGGTCCACTTTTTGGGGTCCAGGTCAGGGAACCCGCGCCACGAATACGGAGGGCTCTCGGCGGTGCCTCGACATCGACGGCTAGCGCCAGCCGACACGCCGCAGCACGTGCGACCGGCAGCGAGCGGTTCTCCCGCTCTCGAAATCACAATCGGGCTCGGTCACGCAGTCGCACCCGATCGCCTGCCCGTGGCAGGCCGGGCAACGCTCCATGCAGCAGCCGGGATGGTGAATACCGCCCAGCGGCGTCCCGCAGTCACGGCACTCCTCCGGCTCGTAGCGGTGCCTGGGTCGGAGTTCCTGCCCCCAGGGGATCGGGGCGTAGGCCTTCCCGTCGATGATGATGGGGTCGGTCAGGCAGCTGATCCCCTCTGTCATCTCTCCACCACACTGCGAACAAATGGCCATGACCCTCCCTTGTTCAGCTGTGGCGACGATCATCTCAGTCCCGTGTGACACCGGCGCGGATATGGAGAAGTCCGTGCCCCCGCCCTGTCCTACGCTTCGCCCATGACGACTGCGAAGAGCGAAGAGGCGGCGGCGGCCCGGTCCGGGTTGTTGTCGGGAAAAGTGTGCGTCGTGTCGGGCGTGGGTCCGGGGCTGGGCCGCCAGGCGGCGAAGGCACTCGCGTCGCACGGCGCCGACCTCGTGTTGGCCGCGCGGCGGCAGTCCACCCTGGACGACGTCCTCGCCGAAGTGTCCTCGCTGGGGGCCCGTGCTGTCGCGGTGCCGACTGACATCACCGATCCCGAGGCCTGCACCCGCCTCATGGCCGCCGGAGTGGAGGAGTTCGGGGGCATCGATGTCTTGGTGAACAACGCCTTCCGGTTCGATGCCTTCCAGAGCTTCGAGGAGGTCGACCTCGCCATCTGGCGCAAAATCATGGACACGAACCTCTTCGGCTCGCTGCAGATGACCCGCGCCGCACTGCCGGCCATGCGGGAGCGCGGCGGTGGCTCGGTCGTGATGGTGGCCTCCATGGTGGCCCGGCAGCCCCAGCCGGTGCAGGGCGGCTACGCCATCTCCAAGGGGGCGTTGCTCACGGCCACCCGGGTGCTCGCCTATGAGCTGGGCCCGTCCAACGTGCGGGTCAACGCCGTCGTACCGGGCTGGATGGCGGGACCGTCTGTCGACATCTACATCGAAATGACGTCGACCGGCCGCGGCGTGCCGGCCCAGGTGGTCGTCGACGAGTTGAACGCCCGCGTGCCGCTCGGCCGGATCCCGAGCGACGGGGACGTCGCCGGGTCGATCGTCTACCTCGCATCGGATCTGTCGTCCGCCATGACCGGACAGGCCCTCGACACCAACGGGGGCGAAATTTTCGCCTGACCACCGCCGGTGGCGGTCAGCTCCCCGGGAGGGTTCAGCTGCCTTCGCCCCCACTGGCGGTACACGAGCGGGGGTCCCAGGGCGCCAAGGCTTCGACGGCCGGCGTCGGTGCCTGGAACGCGCCGGAGTTGCCCGTGTTCCCGGAGGTGCCGGTCGTGCCCGCGGTCGTCGCCGTCGTGCTGGGCGCGACGCCCGCCGGGGCAGTGGTCGTGGTCGCGGGCGGGGCATTGACCGTGAAGTCGGTGCCCGTGACGACGGTGACTTCCGACCCGGGCTTCACCTGTGTGGGGTCCAGTCCCATGATCACGGCTCCCGACATGGAGTTCGCCACGGCCTGCGCCGCCGCGAGCTGGGTGGGTGTCTTGGAGGCGTAGTACACGACCGTCTCGGCCTCCCGGCCCACCGGCGGGCTGTCTCCGATCGTGCCGATGTGGAACCCCAGCGCCTGCAGGCTCTGTGCCGTATCGGTTGCCTGGTTGTAGGCGCCGGACCCGTTGAGCACCGACACCGTCACCGTCGACGGGGACGGGAGCGCCCCGCCGGAATAGGTGTCGTCGTTGCCCGACTTCAGTCCGAGGAACTGGTCGACCGTGTTCCGGTCCTGCGGCTGGGACGGGAACTCGACGTCCCCGTAGCTCCCACCCTGGTAGACGTAGCTCCCGAACTGGTCCACGGCGACCGGCACGGTGAGTTGCGGTGCGCTGCCGACGTCGACGTCGTGATACGTGAGCACCATGTTGATCATGGCGCTGGCCGAGAAGCCCGAGTCGACGGTGAGCTGGCCGGCGACGCCGGCGATCAGCTGTTGGTCGGTGATCGGGTTGCTCAGGCCCTTCGCCTTGACCGCTGTCGCCAACACGCGCAGGAATTCGTGGTCCCGGCGGATACGCGCAATGTCGCTCTGCGCCTCCTGAGGCCAATCGGCGGGATTGCTCGTGGTGACCCCGGGGCCCTTGTACTGGACATGGCGCGCTCGCACCACCTGGAGCGCCTGGGTCCCGTTCAGCGCGATGCAGCCGGTTGTCTGGACGTTCAGGCCCGAATAGGCGTCGTAGACCGGCTCCGGGAAGTACATCTTGATGCCCCCCAGAGCCTGGACGACGTTGATGAAGCTGTCGAAGTTCAGCTCGACGAAATGCTGGATCGGGATCCCGAAGTCGTCCTCGATCGCCGCGATCAGCTGGTCCGGTCCCTGGTACAACGCGGCGTCGATCTTGTTGGCCCCGTCGGAGCGGGCGTTGGGGACGAAGAGGTCCCGTGGAATGGAGAGGATCGACACCGTGTGGGCGACCGGGTTCAGATGGAGGATCATCACCACGTCGCTGTTCACACCATTGACACCTTGGGAGCACAGGCCGTAGGCGGGGTTCTGGACCTTGAGCGCGCAGCGATCCGTCGAACCGATCATCAGGATGTTCTGGGTGCCGGCGTCGTCACCCTTCACCGGAGCGGAGGTCAGGTTCTTCAGGTCGATGCGGTGGATCTCATGGTTGAGGTACCAGGCGTACCCCGCGGCCGCTCCGGCGATCAGTACGAGGACGAGGGCCAGTGTGCCCCCGACCCAGGCCGCCGTGCGCTTGCGGGAGCGACCCTTCGGGGCAGCGTGCGCCGGACCGGGTCGAGCATCGTCTCCTTCGGCGATCTTGCCCTTTCGCCGTCCCCGTCCCCCGTTGCGGGCGGCCTCGTCGATCTGCCGTCCGAGCTCGTGGAGGCCCTTCTCGACGGGGTCCTCGGCCGGGTCCTCCGGCGCTCCAGGCTGTGCCGCCCCCCCGCCGATCTGTTGACCGAGCTGGTGCAGGCCCTTTTGGACGGGATCGTTCTCGGGATTAGGAGGACTCATCGCGCAGTATTCAGCTTGAAGACGTGCGACCTGACGCTGCGGTCGACGCCCGTGCCCCCGAGGTGGCTCCGACCTGGGCAGCCGGAACGAGACGTCAGCCTAGCGAGGGTTGCACCTGTCCGGCAGTCATGGGTTCCACGTGGGCGGTCGGGCCGACGGGGTGGTGCAACTTGGGTTGGTAAGAACCACGACGCAGGGCCGGCGCCCCCTCGGGGTGAGAGGATTGCCGTGACCCATGGGCGCCACCAGTGCAGGACTGTTGCTGTACCGGATTTCCCCCGGGGGTGCGGTCGAAGTCCTGATCGCTCACCCGGGCGGCCCGTTCTGGGCGCGGCGAGACGACGCCGCCTGGTCCGTCCCGAAGGGTGAGTACCTCGCCGGCGAGGATCCACTCGACGCCGCCTACCGGGAGTTCGAAGAGGAAGTTGGTCTCGAGGCTCCGGAGGGCATCGCCCTCTTCCTCGGCGAGCGGCGACAGCCGGGCGGGAAGCGGGTCAGCGTGTGGGCGCTCGAGGGGGACCTCGACGTCACCCACTCGTCGAGCAACACGTTCGCGATCGAATGGCCCAGGGGATCGGGGACGATGCGGGAGTTCCCCGAGGTCGATCGGGTGGAGTGGGTCTCGATCGAGCAGGCCAGGCGCAAGCTTGTGAAGGGGCAAGCCCCCTTCATAGATGCGTTGCTGGGAGTCCTTGCGTCCGCTTCCGACCCTTCCGAGCAGGGATCCACCACGCCGGCCCCCGACTGACCGAACATCTTCACCCTCGTGTGACGTGTGGCCGCCGATCGCAAGTCGGAGCTCCAGCTCCCGTTCCACAAATAGTCCTTTCGCTCTATAACTGGGGATCTGGTGATCGACCGACGTTCTAAGACGAGGCAGGGGGATCGAAGACCGACGGGAGACGCCATGGGAGAGGACGACGGCAGCGGGCGAGCCCGCCGGCTCCGACGCCGGTTCTTCGTGAGGGCGTCCATCTTCATCGGGCTTGCCGCTGTCGCACAGGCCAGCGCAGCCCTCCCCCCGGGGCCGGAGAACGTGGCGCTGTACTGGGCGAGCCTCGCTGTCTTCGTGGCGTGCGCACTCACGGTCCTGCTCCCCTGGCAGCGGTTTCCGCGTTGGACCATTCTCGTTCCGACGATCGGGTATCTCGTGTCGGTCACCCTGCTTTTGATCTCGGGCGGCACTGATCCGAGCCTTCAGAGCACGTCGGGCGGGCTTTCGGCTCTGATCCTCCTGCCGGTCCTCGCCATGGCGTTGTACTACCCCAGCTCCTACACGGCGATCGTCGTCGGTGCCTCCATGGTCAGCCTGACGGCAGTCGGTGTGGCCGTGCAGAGCAGCGCGGCAACGGACCTCCGCCGCCTCTTCGGGTGGACGGCAGTGGCGGCGGTGGTCGCGGTGACGGTACATCATCTTCGGCACAGCCTCGAGGGGAAGGTACGGGACTCGGCCGAGCTCGCCCGCGTGGGGCGGCTCATGCATCACGCCACCCAGTCCCTGACCGCCTTGCGGGACCCGAAGGATGTGATCACCCAAGGCACCACGGCCATGCTGGACCTCGCCGGGAGCGGGTTCCGCGGTGCCTCGTACCTGCGAGTCTCCGACGGGGTCGTCACCCAGGAGGCAGTGGCAGACGACCGGGGGTCCATCCCGACCAGCTACCTGCTCAAGGACGACCCGTATGTGAGGACCGTGATCGACAACGGTCAGGCCCTGATCACCCGTGTGGACCGGACCGCAATGGGTGCGTCGTTCCGCTCGGTCACCGACGAAATGGAGATCACCGACGCCGTCCTGATCCCCGTCACGGTGAACGAACAGTTGCATGGCATGTTCCGGATCGACAGCCAGGACACCGTCGTGTCCGAGGACCTGCTCGTCCGCTGCCGCGCCCTGGCCAATGTGGTCGAGCTCGCACTCGCCAACGCGATTGCCCATCAGGAACTCGAGATGCAGGCCAACACGGATCCCTTGACCGGGCTCTCGAATCGGCGCGGTCTGTCGCTCTACCTGGACGGAGAGCGGCGCCACGAACGCCATGAGCGTCCTCGTTCTGGACATCGATCACCTCAAGGCGATCAACGACGCCCATGGACACGAAGTCGGGGACAAGGTCCTCGTCGCCGTCGCACGTGCGGCCTCCGGTGTCCTGCGGGGCGGCGATCTCCTGGCCCGCACGGGCGGCGACGAGTTCCTCGCCGTCGTCGCGGATGCGGACGAGTCGGTCGCCCGTCGCGTGGCCGATCGCATGACCGAAGCCGTGCAGCGCGTCACGGTGCAGGGCATCCGGACGTCGATCAGCGTCGGGTACGCCTCCTGCGGCAGGAACGGTGACGTCGACCGGCTCCGGCAGCAGGCCGACGAGGCGATGTACGAGGGCAAACAGGTGGCACGCCGCCAGCGCGCCCGTCACCCCCGGGCGATCGATCGCCGGGCGTAGTCGCAGGTTTCGACCGGCATCGACGACCAGGGGCGATTCGATTAAAGGCACCTGAGTGCGTGGCCGATACCTTGTGCAGGCGAATCCGGTGTTTAGATGGAGGCTCCCCGTTCACAGAAAGGGGAAATGCTTCCTGAAGGTCGTTGGCCCAGCCTGAAGTCGACATCGCGTCCTTGTTCGATCGCCCTGGTGGGCACGGGGGGGCGGCGTCCGGGCAGCGATGAGATGGCGATGGCGGTTGAACAGGATCCCGACGCGGAGGAGGGCGAATTCCATGAGTACGGCAACGGCGATTCGCGTCGGCACGGACGTGACGGCGGTTCACGATGTGGCAGAGAGCGTCGATCGTTTCGGTCTTCGTTATCTGGAGCGCATCTACACCGAGCACGAAATCAGCTCCTGTGTCGGGGCGCCACTGGTGGAGGCTGCGAGCCTGGCTGCTCGTTTCGCGGCCAAGGAGGCAACGATCAAAGTCCTCCGGCCCGTGGGGCATCAACCCGATTGGCGGTCGGTCGAGGTGCGCCGTGACCCGGGCGGCTGGTGCACCATGGTCCTCAGCGGTCGGGCCGCGGCCCTGGCGGAGCAGGCGGGCATCACCGATCTCGCCGTCAGCCTGACCCACGAGGGCGACATTGCCGCTGCCGTGGTGGTCGCGCTGTGTCGTTCCGACGGTGAATCGATTGGGCAATCCGGGATGCCGTTGGTTCCGGAAGAACTTGGATGGGAAGACTGATGGAAGAGACGATTCGCACGATCCTGGCCGAGTACGGCCACCTCCCCGTCGACATGGACAAGATCCGCGACGAGGACGATCTCTACCAAGTTGGCATGACCTCGCACGCCAGCGTCAACGTCATGCTCGCGCTGGAAGACGAATTCGAGATCGAATTCCCCGAGGCGATGCTTCGCCGAAGCACCTTCGAGTCCGTCGCCGCCATCCGCAAGGCGCTCGACGAACTGATCCAGGCCAGGGCCAGCTGACCCTGTTGTCGTTGGCAAGGATCGAATGGAAGGACGCGGCACCAATGTTCCTCACGTGGACGGCATGATCGTAGGCAGCGATGAGTAACGGACCAACCTTTCGCGACGAGCTCGTGGCTGCCGGCATCCTCGTACCGACCGATAGTGACGGGATCTACGGGCGCTCGGCGGTCTACGAGGACATCGTGGCCGGGCTCGAAGGCCTCGTGAACGCCACGGCCGCGTCCGAAGGATCGGCGGGCTACCGATTTCCTCCCGTGATGCCGCGCAGCGTGCTGGAGCAGTCCGGCTACCTGTCCTCGTTTCCGGACATGATCGGATCGGTCTCGGTGTTTCGGGGCGACAACGCCGCCCACAAAAGACTGATGGAAGTGGCGCAGTCGGGTGGCGAATGGACGTCGTTCCTGGAAGCCGCCGACGTGAGCCTGTGCCCGGCCGTGTGTCACCCCCTGTATCCGACGTTGCGTGGCACCTTGCCCGAGGGCGGCCGCCGCTACGACGTATCGGGCTGGTGTTTCCGGCGCGAGCCGAGTGTCGACCCGGCCCGGATGCAGTCCTTCAGGCAGCACGACCTGGTCTACGTCGGCGACGCCGAGCAAGCCAGGCAGCATCGGGACCGATGGCTGCAACTCGGCGCGGAAATCCTCGACTCGCTCGGTCTGGTCGTCGAGACGGTGGTGGCGAACGACCCCTTCTTCGGAAGGGTCGGCCGCATCCTGGCCGAGAACCAGAGGTCGGAGACCCTCAAGTACGAGATCGTCACGCCGATCAACTCTGTGGAGCACCCAACGGCGATTGCCTCGGCGAACTGCCACCTCGACCACTTCGGCCAGCCTTTCGGGATCGTGACCGCCGAGGGCGAGGTGGCCCATTCGTGCTGTTTCGGGTTCGGCCTCGACCGCATCACCCTGGGACTGCTGCGCAGGCATGGGATGAGCCCGGCAGAATGGCCCACAGCGGCTCGGGACCGGCTCTGGCCGTGAATCACCTTGGAGACCGCCTCGGCGGCTGAGGCCAGTGGCGCCGACGACCGTCCGGACCGTCACGCGCCGTTGGAAGGCCACGAAGATCTGGGCATCATCCGGAGTGTGCGAAAGAATTGTCCTGTCTATGCCGAAAGGTATGCGTGATGTCGCAAGCGTGTCCCCTCTGTGGGTCGGAATCCGTCACCGTGATCGGCCGGTTGACGCAAGGCGACCTGAGGACCCTGTGGATTCAGAACCTCGGGATCGACCCGGCTGCATGGATCGCGACGCCGACGATCGACTACCAGCGGTGTCGTGTGTGCGATTTGCGGTACTTCGACGACGCGTTGGCGGGTCCCGAGGAGATGTACCGGAAGTTGGAGCAGCTCCCCTGGTACTACCTGGAGCACAAGCCGGAGTTCGACATCGCCGTTCGCCAGCTCGACGGCGCGGAGCGGATCCTCGAAATCGGTTCGGGCGCGGGCGCGTTCGGGCGGATGGTCTCGGGACGGGACGCCTACGTCGGACTGGAGCTCAACTCTTCGGCGGTCGAACAGGCCGTGACCTCCGGTCTCGACGTGCGTCGACAGTCGTTGGTCGATCATCTCGCCTCGGATCCCGATCAGTACGACGCGGTCGTGACATTCCAAGTCTTGGAGCACGTCCCAGCCGTCGGCCGTTTCCTCCAGGAGTGCCTGCGGTGCCTACGGCCCGACGGGAGGCTCATTGTGTCGGTGCCCTCCCACGATGGCTTCATCGGCTCGGAGCTCAACAGCATCCTCGACTTGCCACCGCACCACATCACGCAGTGGTCAGACCGGTGCATGGCCGCGGTTGCGTCGGAGTTCGACCTCAAGTTGGTCTCCCTGGATCACGACGACATAGCCCCGTACCATCGGGCCAATTATTTGCATCAGAAGTTTCTCGACGCGCTTGGGCTCCGCCGGACCGACGAACGTCCGATCCGGGCCTCTCGAGGCTTCCATGCCACTGACCGCCTGGTGAGCAAGGCGGCCGGGGCGTGGGGCCGGGTGCGGCATCCCGCGCTCCCTGCTGGGTTCGGCCACTCCGTGACGGCGTGCTACGAGCGGGTCGGCGTGTCGTGAGTCGCGCCGAGCCGTTGCGTCGATCGTTACTTCTTGACCTTGGCGGTGTTCAGGGCCACGGCGGCGCGAACCAGCGTTTTGAACGCTCTCTCGTTGATCTTCGCCCCCTCGTCGAAGTCGATGGCACGACGTACGTTCCCCTCGAGGCTCGAGTTGAAGAGGCCCGAGGGATCCTTCAGGGCCGCACCTCGGGCGAAGGTGATCTTCACCACGCTCTTGTAGGTCTCGCCTGTGCAGATCATCCCGTCGTGATACCAGGTCGGCACGCCGCGCCACTTCCACTCCTCGACCACGTCGGGATCGGCCTCCTTGACCAAGGAGCGGAGCTTGCTGAGCATGGTTCCCCGCCAGTCGCCGAGCTCCTTGATCCTCTCGTCGATCAGCTGAGAAGGCGTCTTGTCCTTCTGCGGTCCGCTCGCCACCGTCGTGCCTCCCTTGCCTCGCGTCATCACGTGCACACCGAGTGCAACGCGGCACTGCCCGGCGGTACACGTGGCGCATCTATAGCACCGGCGAACGCCCAAGGTTGTGCGCGCCGGGATGCGGCACGTCGAGGTCGGAGGTATCCGCTGACCGCCGCTCACACGGAGTTCGGGCCGTGACGGGGACGTCGCGTCCACGGGTGGTGATGCTGTGGCACAGCCTCTCGGGGTACTGGGCCGCGGCGGTGCGCGCCCTGGCGGAGCGAGCCGACGTGACGATCCTGGTTCGCCCCCCCGACCCGCTCGCCCCCTACGACTACTCCACCCTGGAGTTGAACGGGGCTGAGCTGCAGGTCGCCCCTTGGCGGTGGTCGCACTCGTTGCTCGACGAGTTGATCGAGCGAACCCGGCCGGACATCACGTGCAGCATCGGGCACACGCCGGCATTGTGGCGCGTCCTGCATCAGGCTCGGCGCCGCCACGGCACCACGACGGTGATGTTCGTCGACAACCTGTGGCTCGGGACCCCGCGTCAGCATGCCGTCCAGCTGCTCTTCAAGTTTGTTCGCCCGTACGCCTTCGACCGCGCCTTCGTGCCGGGTGCGCGGACAACGGATTACGTCCAGCGGATGAGCTTCCCGCCCGAAGACGTGGTCCGAGGGTCGTTGACGGTCGACGAGGCACTGTTCGCCCCGGTTGCCGCCGGGAGCAGCGGCCGGTGGAGCGATCCGAGGTTTCTCTTTTGCGGTCGGTTGGTCCCGGACAAGGCCCCGGACGTCACGGCCGAGGCCTACAGGATCTACCGGGATGCCGTCGCCGATCCGTGGCCGCTCCAGGTGGTCGGGCACGGCCCCTACGACGGTGGCCTGGCCGGGTCGCCGGGGGTGATCATGAGCGACTTCGTCCAGCCCGACGCCCTGCCCGAGATCTTCGCCGCGGCCGGAGCGCTGCTCCTTCCCAGCCGCCTGGACTCATGGGGGGTGGTGGCGTTGGAGGCGTGCAGCGCGGGCCTCCCGGTCGTGATCTCCGACGGGTGTGGTGCGGCAGCCGACCTCGCGACCCCCGCCAACGGTTTCACCGTGACCGCCGGCGATCCGGCCAGTCTTGCCAAGGCGATGACGGCGGTGTCGCAGGCGGGGACCGATCAGCGGAAGGAATGGGGTCGTCAGAGCAGCAAGCTCGCCAGCGTCTACAGCCCGGCGCATTGGGCAGACGCCCTTCTCTCCACCCGTCGTTGAGGTTGCTTCCGGCGGCGCCTTCAGGCGATCGAAGCCTCGTGGCCGTCTTTGGGCGGGTATCGGTCTCGTTGTGCGCTCTTTCTGAAATGCCGAAGGTTCCGCAGCAGCGCTACCGAACGTTGCTCAACAGCGAGGTCGTCTCACGACGTTCGGACCTTTATTCCGTCGAACCGTGCTGCGCGCTGAAGCAGGGAGTTCTCGCGATTCTGTTTGGTAGTCCGGCATCCGTGTCGCGAAATCGGAACGTGTTCGCGGCAACCCGACGAGTCCGAGCCACCCTTCGCCGCTGACCTCGCGCCGCCAACGCCCGAGGGCCAAGAGCACTGAGCCCAGCAGCACCAGAGCCAAGCCGAGGAGCCACTCCCACGCCAAGGGTGCTCCGGTGAACGCGAGCGTCGAAGTCGAGGCGGGTGGGGCAGATGTCGTCGCGGCTGGGGGCGTCGTCGAGAGGGTGGTGGCTGGCGTGGTCGGTGAGGAGCCACCTGAGCTGCCCGGCCCGCCTGAGCCTGTCGTTGTCGCGGTGGGACTCGTGACCGGGTTTGCGACGACGTAGAAGATGCCCTCGCCGGCACCGCCGCTCGGCACCGTGACCGACTCGGTGGCCGAGCTTCCCGACGCATTCGGCGTCGAGGAGCCACCGCAGGCGACGAGCTGGTACCCCGACGGCGGTGTCGCCGTCATGGTGTAGCCGCCGGCGCCCACCTCGGTCGGTGCGAGCGGGTTGGGTGTCGCCGACACGGGCGTCGCTCCGCTCGCGGCCAGGGTCCCACCCGATTCCTCGGTGGTGGTCGGGTTGGTGTTGTTGCACAGGTAGATGTGCCCCGCGATGGTCTGGGTCACCGGAGTTACCGGAGTCACGTAGAAGATGCCCTCGCCGGCACCGCCGCTCGGCACCGTGACCGACTCGGTGGCCGAGCTTCCCGACGCATTCGGCGTCGAGGAGCCACCGCAGGCGACGAGCTGGTACCCCGACGGCGGTGTCGCCGTCATGGTGTAGCCGCCGGCGCCCACCTCGGTCGGTGCGAGCGGGTTGGGTGTCGCCGACACGGGCGTCGCTCCGCTCGCGGCCAGGGTCCCACCCGATTCCTCGGTGGTGGTCGGGTTGGTGTTGTTGCACAGGTAGATGTGCCCCGCGATGGTCTGGGTCACCGGAGTTACCGGAGTCACGTAGAAGATGCCCTCGCCGGCACCGCCGCTCGGCACCGTGACCGACTCGGTGGCCGAGCTTCCCGACGCATTCGGCGTCGAGGAGCCACCGCAGGCGACGAGCTGGTACCCCGACGGCGGTGTCGCCGTCATGGTGTAGCCGCCGGCGCCCACCTCGGTCGGTGCGAGCGGGTTGGGTGTCGCCGACACGGGTGTCGCTCCGCTCGCGGCCAGGGTCCCACCCGATTCCTCGGTGGTGGTCGGGTTGGTGTTGTTGCACAGGTAGATGTGCCCCGCGATGGTCTGGTGAGGAGCTGCGCAGTGCAATTGGGAGAGGTCGTAGCTCCCGACGTCGGTCGTCGTGTAGGAGTCCGACCAAGTGCTGGAAATGTCGATGGAGATCAAACCCGAAGCAGATGGTGGCAACGTCTGGGTCAGCGTGGTCGACGAGTAGGGCTGCCCCGGCGACGCGGCGATGCTGAAGGTCGTGCTGCTGAGGGTGGAAATGCCACCAGTCACGGACGTGACAGCGCCGGTTTCGGTCGCGTTGTAGTCATTCTGCACGGTCCAGTCGATGGTGTACCCGCTCCCAGCCGGGCTCGTGCAGCTTGCGGTGGCGCTGACGATGTTGTCGTGCCCGAAGGCCGGGGTGGCGAATGCCACCAGTCCCACGACGGCCACACTCGAGGCGAGTCCCCCCTTGACCACACGGCGCAGAAAACTGGTACGGCGCCTTGTCTCACTTCGCCACCGGATCCAGCGGCGCTGAACCGGCTTGATGTCGCAGACACGTTCTGGGCTTGCCACTCAGGGACCTCCAAGTAGGACCGATGCCGTCGCCTCGTCGGCGGTGACAGTATCAACAACGGAGTCACAACGGAATGGTCGTTCGAGGGCTCGCCATGCTCCGCTTCCACCGCCCGCTAGCCCTACCTTGAAGGTTCACCTCAGCTTTAGGAATCTGCAGCCGACGCTCCCGGTTTGGCAACTCCTTGCCCATCTCGATCCCCCTACGCTCGTAGAGGGGCCGAGGTCCCACCACCTTCGCTTGGTCCTCTTCTCAGGGGCGTCGGTGGTGCAACAGCCATGGGATGGGCGATTCCTCTGCGCGTCAACCCTCGCCGCAAGAGATTCCGTCTGCTTTCACGGGCTGGTGGAGTGCAACGGCGTGGGCTTCTGGCTGATGTTCCAGCCGCCACGGGCCGCCCGTCGCGTCACCTCGATCGACGGTCTGGCGACTGTCAACGAGCTGCCCGAGGTGGAAAGTGCTTGCGTGACGGGTGCGGTGGGCGCCGCTGTTGACGCGCGGGAGGGAACGGACTCCAAGGTACTGACTGTGCGGGGAAGAGCAAAGGATCTCGCCGGTTTGGCCACGACGGTTGCCTCAATCGAGACGGCCGTAGCGATTGGGTACGACTGACCGTCCCCGCCGGCGAGCGTGTCGTGACCGAGGACTTCGTGCAACCAACCGAAGCCAGAACACTCCGAACCGCACTCGTTCGCTCCGAACAACGTCGTGTTGCTCAGCGCATTCGACCGCACGCGTTCTTGAACAGGGACTTCCGAGTCGGGCTGCCCGAATGGCCGGAGTTCGGCCACCGCCTCGGTGTCAGGCCGACTGTTCGGTGAGCTCGTCTTCGACGGGCGCGAGCAGATCGAGGTGGCGTTCGATCGCCTTGATAATTAAGAGGTTTACCGAAACCTCGCGTTCGGCCGCCGTGACCTGCAGCCGGCGGTGAAGCGACTCCGGGATCCGCACGGCCGTGGGAACCCGAGAACCAAGTTGACAACAGGGTTCCGTGCACGGAGCTTCGGAGTCAATGCGTCGGCGGTTTTGTGGCTCGGCCCAACCATCGCTAACTCCTTACATCTTCCTGACACTCTTGGTCGACACTTGTCGTGTCAGACCGGATAGAGCATCGGACACCGGTCTTCTCCGATTTTCTCCCCCTTCTCGCCTAACAAGGCGCTGGGCCGGGGCCGCTCTTCCGAGACAGGTTCGGCACGATTCAGGAAGCCGAACCAGGTGCTCCTTGGTCAAATTGCGGCAAGAGGCATGTTTTCGTGGACAAAAAACCCCGGTTGCGCATAGGGTTTGGTCGCCGCTCAAAAGGAGGGATACGGCTACGACGACGACGCAAAACATCACGGTGCTTTTCACCGATCTTGTCGGGTCTACGGAACTGGCCACGTCACTTTCACCCGACGCCGCCGACGACGTCCGCCGTCGGCACTTCTCGGTTCTACGTCAGGCCATCGCTGCATCTGGTGGAACCGAAGTCAAGAACCTGGGTGACGGGCTCATGGTGGTGTTTCCCCTCGCTTCTGCAGCTTTGGCCTGCGCCGTCGGAATGCAGCAGTCGGTGGAGCAAGACAACGGAACAGCGAACCGACCTCTCGGCCTGCGAGTGGGCCTGAGTGCCGGGGAGGCGACGGAAGAAGGGGGCGACTACTTCGGTGACCCGGTCATCGAGGCGGCACGCTTGTGCGCCAAGGCCGGGTCCGGCCAGATACTCGTCTCCGATTTGGTGCGCTCGAGTGCTGGTCGCCGGAGCTCTCATTCCTTCAGCGCCGTTGGCGCTCTGGAGCTCAAGGGTTTGCCGGAGCCACTCGAGACACTCGAGGTCGCCTGGGAACCCATCGCGGCCGAGAGCGAAACGATCGGTGTCGTCCCGCTCCCCTCGCGACTCGCCCGCCCGCCCGGTGTCGGTGTTATCGGGAGGGAAAACGAGCTTCAGATCCTCGAAGACTCGGCGAAGCGTGCCTACTTTGGAGCCGGACGCGAAATCGTACTGGTGTCCGGTGAGCCCGGACAGGGCAAGACCACGCTGGTGGCCGAGTTGGCGCGCCGAACGCACGAATCCGGCGCATTGGTGCTGCTCGGCCGCTGCGACGAGGAAGTGGGCGCCCCTTATCGCCCCTTCCACGAAGCCCTTACCCACTTGGTGGCCCATGCCGACGAGTCGATCCTCCGTGTCCATGTCGCGGCGCACGGAGGGGAGCTGGCCCGCCTCGTTCCCGCCCTCGAGCAGCGGTTGGGCGGTCTGCCGGATCCACAGAGTACGGATGCCGACACAGAGCGGTATCTCCTCTTCGCTGCCACCGTCGGACTTCTTGAACAAGCAAGTGCCCAAACGCCCGTCGCCGTGGTCCTCGACGATCTCCACTGGGCCGACAAACCGAGCCTCCAACTCCTTCGCCACATTGTGGCTAACACCTCGGCGGCACGGATCCTGATTATCGGGACATACCGCGACGCAGAGCTTTCGGCCGGACACCCTCTCACCGATGCCTTGGCGGCCCTCCACCGTGAGCCGGCCGGCGTGTCGTCTATCGCACTGAAAGGTTTCGACGACTCTGACGTCGTGACTTTCATGGAGTCTGCGGCCGGCCACGAACTTGACGACACGGGTGTGGTGCTGGCCCACGAGCTGTACCACGAGACCGACGGCAACCCCTTCTTCGTTTACGAGATGCTGCGCCACCTCACTGAGTCTGGTGCCATCGTCCAGGACGCCACCGGCCGTTGGGTGGCGGCGCCTTCCGAAGGCGGCGTTCCTCTGCCGCATAGCGTGCGGTCTGTCATCGGTACACGCGTAGCGCGACTCGGAGACCAGGCCGTCACAGTGCTGTCAAGTGCTGCGGTCATAGGCCGCGAGTTCGATTTGGATGTCCTCGCCGAAGTCACCGGCATCGAGGACGACGTTCTGATCGATCTCCTCGACGCGGCTGAACACGTCGCCGTGGTTCGGGAAGTCAGAGGAATGCCCGGGCGCTATGGCTTTTCGCACGCCCTCATCCAGCATTCGCTCTATGAGGACCTGGGCCCGACTCGGCTTGCCCGAATGCACGGCAAGGTGGGCGACGCCCTCGAGCGTCTGAATGTTGGGCGTTTCGACGACAGGCTCGGCGAGCTTGCGCGGCACTTTCTCCTCGCGACGCGACCGGTCGAGACTGACAAGGCAATCGCCTACGCCTACAGAGCTGGATCGGCGGCACTTGAGGCGTTGGCTCCCGATGAAGCCGTGCGCTACTTCGAGCAGGCACTCGATCTAACTGATCGAAGTCCGGGAGTGGAGGCGGTCACGCGAATCGATCTGCTGATCGGCTTGGGCACCGCTTTGCGCCAGACCGGCGTGGCGGCGTTCCGAGAGACGCTCCTCGAGGCGGCCCATGCTGCCAAAGACGTGGGCGACAGTGACCGTCTCGTCGCAGCGGCCCTGGCCAACAGCCGGGGCTTCGCGACCCTCGGGAAGATCGACACCGAGAAAGTCGAAGTGCTTGAGGCTGCCCTCGATGAGCTCGGTGACGCCGACAGCATCGAACGCGCTCGTGTTCTTGGAGCGCTGTGTTCCGAAATCGCCTATGGCTCACTGGAGCGCCGCTTGCTCTTGGCCACAGAGGCAAAGGCCATGGCGCGTCGCCTCGGTGACGCGGCGACGCTGGTGGCGGTGATCAACGACTGCTCGGTACCCCTCCGCATCCCAGCCGAACTCGAGCGGACGTTGGTCGACGCGCGGGAAGCGCTCGAAGTGGCAGAACGTCTGGCAGATCCCGTTGCAAGGTTTTGGACCGCCTGCCTCGGGTTGATAGATGCGACCCGGGTCGCCGATTTCCGTCTAGCAGAGCAATGCATATCAACGATGGACGAGATGGACCAAAGGTTGTGCCAACCGGCTCTGCAGTGGTCGACGACCTACACCCACGCGGCCCAGTCCATGATGCGCGGGGACACTGCAAGGGCAGAAGAGTTAGCCACGATTGCGCTTCAGCTCGGAACGGAATCAGGTCAACCCGATGCCTTCACCTTCTACGGTACGCAACTCATGGCCGTGCGCCACCAGCAAGGGATGATGGGTGAATTCGTCCCGACGATCAGCCAGGTCGCCGAAGAAAACCCGGATGTTGACGCCTATCGCTCAGCGCTGGCAGCGGCACTCCTGCAATCCGGCGACACGATGGCCGCTCGCCAGCGGGTCACGGAGTCGGCAAACGAGGGCTTTACGAAGTCGGAGGACGCTGCGTGGCTTACCGCGATGCTCTCATTCTCGAGGGTGCCGATCGAACTCGGAATGGTTGAGGAAGCTGGACTCCTCCTCGAGCGCTTGTCGCCCTATCACGGACAGCTTCATCACGACGGTATCTTGTGCCTCGAGCCTGTGGCGATGTTTCTCGGTGGATTGTCCACTGTGGTCGGACGTTACGACGACTCCGCCCGCTACCTCCAAGAGGCGCGAGACCTGAGCGTCCGGGCGAACATGAAGTTCGCCGAAGCCAGCACTGAGCTTCTCTGGGGGCGATTGCTCCTGACACGAGGCGACGCCAAAGATCGTGGGTCAAGGGATGAGCACCTGCGCCGTGCGATGACGATGAGCAAGAAACATGGCTACGCCTTTATAGAACAACGAGCCTCCGAAGCTCTGGGGCGGTTCTGACCGAACACGGCTATGAGCATTCTCCGGGCTCGGCGGGAGTTCACTGTTCGGCGAATATGTGAGCCAGGATGTTGCGCAGTACGTGCCAATCTGCTCCGGACGCGGAGCGAGGAGAGTCCTTTGTGGGCCTCGCGGCATGGCGGTCCATGGCCCACGGCGACGAACCATTTCGGATGTTCGGGCACGAGCGGATGACTGGTCCTTAGACCGATGTTGTCGCCCCGAATTGGTGCAGTGCTCTCAGTGTTCCGAGCGGCGTTCGGCAACCCATCGTTGCGCAGGATCGGCTTCGCCTACGCACTGTTTAGTGCCGCCGAATTCGGAATCTGGATCGCGCTTTTGGTATTCGCGTATGGCCATGGTGGCGCGACCGCGGCAACTGCCATCGTCCTTGTCCAGTTGGTCCCGTGCATCGCGCTCGCCCCGCTCGTCGGTGCTTTGGCAGACCGCCGGCGTCCTGCCGCGGTATTGCGCCTTGGGTACGGATCACAAGCGGTCACGTTGGCGGGAGTTACCGTGGCCGTCTGGCTCAGTGCACCGGGTTGGGTTGTATTCGTGCTGGCGCCGCTGACTGCGATCAGTCTGACTCTGACTCGATCACCACAGGCAGCGATCCTGCCATCAATCGTCCGGACGCCCGAGGAGCTCACCGCAGCTAACGCAATGACCGGCTGGATCGATGGAACAGCCAGCTTGGTCGGACCCGCAATTGTCGGCGTGCTGATCGCTGTGAGCGGGCTGACAGCAGCAACGGCAGCGACCTCTGTGATGAGCTTTGTCGCACTCGTACTCACCATTGGTCTCGCCGGGCCAGCACCTGCAATATCCCCGCATGCAAGCGGAGGGAGTTTGAACGATATCTGGATCGGGGCGGGTCGCAACCTGCGGGTTGCCGCACGCAACCCGCAAATCAGGGTTCTCCTGACACTCCACACGTTCTATTTCGTCGTCATCGGGTCATTTGATCTTCTGTGCGTGGTCCTCGCCGCCGACTACCTGCATATGGGGCCCGGAGGGGCCGGGTTCTTGAACGCCGCCTTCGGCGCCGGCGCGCTCTTCGCTGCATTTTTCACGATTTTTCTTGTCGGTCGGCGGCACCTCTCTCGCACGCTGACAGTCGCACTTTCGATCGCGGTGACCGCGCTGGCCCTTATCGGCTTGATTCCTAACGTGGGCGCCGCCATTTGCTTGATTGCCTGTGCAGGAACGGCTGGCGCCGTCTTCGACACCACCGGTCGGACGTTGCTCCAAAGATCCGCTCCGTCTGAAGCGATTGCCGGTGTTTTCTCGATCCTCGAGTCGTTGATGGATTTCGGTCTCGCGATTGGTGCGATCGTGGTGCGGGTTGCGCTTGAGATCGGCGGCATCCGGGCAGCACTTGTGGCACCCGCGCTCTGTGCGAGTGTCCTGTTGGGCGTTCTGTGGCGACGACTCGTCAGAATTTGACGTGTCGGCAACGATCCCTCACGTGGAGATCCAGCTTCTGCGTTCGATCTCGATCTTTGCGAGCTTGCCTGCGCCTTCGCTCGAAGGTGTCGCGAGGAATCTTGTTTCAGTTGCCGTGCCGAGCGACACTGTGGTGATTCGAGAGGGTGATCGCGGCGATCGCTACTATGCAGTGGCGGACGGCCAGCTGTCCATCTCACAGAATGGGAATCTCCGCCACATCATCTCCCGCGGAGACGGCTTCGGCGAAATCGCCCTGATCCGGGACGTTCCGCGCCAGGCCACCGTAACCACAATGAGTGAATCCTTACTCTATTTCCTTGAGAAGGAATCCTTCCTCGAGTCCGTCACCGGTCACCTCTCCGCTTTGTCGGCGGCGCGCACGGTGATCAATCAGCATCTGGACTCGCTCGATGAGTCGGAGTCCGATGACGATCTCGACGTGGGGAAATCGTGAAGGCCCC
Organism: uncultured Acidimicrobiaceae bacterium; assembly: GCA_963744045.1. Classification (GTDB taxonomy): domain Bacteria; phylum Actinomycetota; class Acidimicrobiia; order Acidimicrobiales; family RAAP-2; genus Bog-473. The sequence continues at coordinate 29,223 of CAVUSB010000006.1, read as the reverse complement.
TCGATCGATCCGGAGGCGGGCCGGATGCGAGTCGGCGACCTCGCAACGAGCTGGGCTGCATCGGACCCAACGAAACGCGAGTCGACCATTGCTCGTGAGGAGCTGACATTAGCGGTGTTGGCGGCCGCAATGTCTTCGGCAGCCCGAAGTCCAAGGCGGGGAGCCGGACGATGTCGGTGCCCGACGCCATCGTTGAGAGAGTCAGGGCCCATTGGGTCAGCACAGGGCTCACCGAGGACGATTCGAATGCGTTGCTTTTCACGGACGACGCCGGTGGGCCCCTGCGGTATTCGAATTGGCGCCGCCGGATCTGGCTGCCCGCCGTCAAGGCCGCTGGATGCGACGGAGCGGGCTTTCATGACCTCCGGCGACTCAACGCCACCTCGCTGGTTGTCGGAGGTGTCGACGTGAAGACGGCGCAGGTGCGACTCGGTCACTCGGATCCGCGGATGACGCTGGCGATCTACGCGTCAGCTCCGGCATCCGCCGACCGGGCTGCAGCCGATGTTCTCGGCGCCACGTTCTTTGGCAGCTCGACCGAACGACGAGCACTCCGAACCGCACTCGGCCCGTTTCCTTCGCTCCAAACAAAGTTGGGTCGTAAGAGTGTTCGACCGCACCTATGTCCTGAACAGGGACTTCGAGTCGGGCTGCCCGGATTTGAACCGGGGACCTCTGCGTCCCGAACGCAGCGCGCTAACCAAGCTGCGCCACAGCCCGTCCGCTCCCCGGGGGGAGCAACGGGCAACACTACCGCGGGCTCAGCCCGCCGCTTCCCCGGTGCCGTCGTCCGACGTGGGACTGCGGGGGTCGGCGCCGCTCGGTGCGGGCGCGGGTTCACCGCCGGCGAATGTGGCCACCACCTGCGCCACCCGACGCTTGTCCATCTCCACCACTCGCATGTCCCAGTCCCCCACGCGGACGGACTCGCCCTCGCTGGGGATGTGCCCGAAGCGTTCAAAGAGGAGGCCGCCGAGGGTGACGTACTCCCCGTCGGGGATGTCGATGCCGATGCGATCGCGCACGTCGTCGACGTTGGTCTGCCCGTCGATCAGCCACCGCGTGTTGTCGACCCGGACGATGTGCGGCTCCTCGACCTCGTCGAACTCGTCGTGCAGATCGCCGACCAGCGGCTCCAGGAGGTCCTTGACGGTGAGAAGGCCCGCCACGCCCCCGTACTCGTCGACGACGACAGCCACGGCCCGTCGGTGCTTGCGCATGTCCGCCAGCGCCTCCAGGACGCCGAGCGACTCGGGCAGGAGGTAGGGCTGGCGCACCTTGCGCGAGATCTCCAGCGGGCTGGGGTCGGTGGCGCCTCCGGGCTCGTCGCCGGCGCGCGCATCGGGGCGGTTGGTGCGGAAGATGTCGTTGACGAACAGAATGCCGATGAGGTCGTCGAGGTCGTCGTGCACGACCGGGAAGCAGCTGTGTCCCGACGTCCGCACGGCCTGGGCGATGTCCTCGGCCTGGACCGGGATGGTGAGGTAGGTCACGTCGACCCGCGGCGTCATCACCTCGCGGACGTCCATGTTGCGCAGGTCAGCGAGCGCCTCCGTGATGAAGCGCTCCTGCTCGGACGCCTCGGCTTCGAGCGACGGGCTCTGCCGGTCCGCGCCGGGCCCCTCGGCGCCGCCGGACCGTCGCCACAATCGTCGTGATGGGTGCGACACGGCGACGCCGGGTCAGGATCGCGACTCGGGTCCCGCCTGCAGCTGGGGTCCGCCGCCCACCAGCACGGGTACGGGCGTGAACGAGTCGTCTGCGAAAGTGCCGCCGTCGAGCAGTGCAGCGACGGCGCGCCGCAGCCGGAGCGGGTCGAGCGGCTTGACCAGCCAGCCCTCTGCGTCCGACCGGCGGGCGAGGAAGACGTCGGGTCGCCGATCCACCAGCATGAGGACGGCGACGTGGTCCAGGGCGTCGTAGGACTCCTGCAGGCGCAGCTCGAGGCACACCGCCATCCCGCCCATGTTGCCCATCTGCATGTCGACGATGAGCAAGTCGGGCGACTCCTCCGCGACGAAGGCAACCACCTCGGGACCCGAGGTCACGGCGCGCACTTCTCTGTCGGGCCCGCTGATGACCGCCTCCACGTCCTTGCGGAGGGTGGGTGCGTCGCTGGCGACCAGGATGGTCTGCACCGCGGGGACACTATCGGACCCGCCGCCGCGGCAGAAAACCCGTCGGCGTCCCGCCCGCCGCCCGACGAGGGGCTCAGGAGAAGAGTTGGTCGGCTGCCCGTTGCAGAGCGAGCAACTCGTGCACGTCGTGACCGAAGAGGGGGATCCGGCCGACCGGGGCCGGGGAGACCTGCGCGGCCAGCCCCGAGAAGGCCTGTTCCTCCCGGGCCGCCAGCGCGTTGAGCGCCGCAAGGTTGGCCTCTAGAGCGTGGAGCTCTGGTGCGCTGCCGGCGGCCTCGGCCCCGCCGCCGTTCCCGAAGGAGGGCGCGATGCGGTTGACCACGAGGGCGGCCACGGCGACCTCGCGCTCGGCCAGCTTCTCGGCGAAGAAGCTGGCCTCGGTCACGGCGTCGGGCCGGGCCGAGGTGACGAGGACGTAGGCCGTCGCCGGGTCGGCCAGGAGATCGTGCACGGCGCTGGCCCGGCTCCGGAAGCCGTCCTCCATCCCCTCGAAGGCCTGGAAGAAGCCGACCGCGTCCTGGACGATCTCGGCGCCGGCCACCTTGGAGATCGTGCGCAGGAGAGCCTGGGTGGCCACGCCCACGGCGCGCAGCGACATGCGGGTGGGCACCAGGAGGGCGCGGAAGAGGCGATTCTCCAAGAAGCGCGTCAGTCGTCGCGGCGCGTCGAGCAGATCGAGGGCGTTGCGGGTGGGCGGCGTGTCGACGACCACGATGTCGAACTCGCCGGAGTTGACCAGCTCGTAGAGCTTCTCCATGGCCATGTACTCCTGCGTGCCCGACAGTGCGCCGGCCAGGTTCTGGTACAGCCGGTTGGCCAGGATGGCCTCGGCTTGCTCGGGTGTCCGCGCGTAGCGCTGCACGAGGTCGTCGAAGGTGCCTTTCGAATCGAGCATCAGCGCGTGCAGGTGGCCGGGCCAGTCGCCCTCCACCTCCGAGGGCGTGTTGGGGAGTGACTCCACGCCGAGCGCGTCGGCCAGCCGCCGCGCCGGGTCGACGGTCACCACACAGGCGCGCCGCCCGGCCCGGGCCGCGGCCAGCGCGAACGTGGCCGACACCGTCGTCTTGCCGACACCACCCGAACCGCAGCACACGACGACGGACCGCTCGGCGACCAGCCGGGGCAGGGTCGTCGGCACCGAGCTCGTGTCCGCGCCCGCCCCGTTGGCCCCGGCAGTGCTCACGACGTCGCCTCGGGCACGAGCGCGGTCACCGCATCGGCCAGGGCATCAGCCAGCACTTGTGTCTGTGCCGGGCCGATGGAGTCCGCGTCGAGCGCCGGCACCAGGAGGTGGGGCAGGGGCAGGTCCCGGCGCAGGCGCTGGATCTGCTCGGCTGAGACGGCATGGCGGGCCAATCGGAAGTCCCGGGCTTCCTCCAACGCGGCCTGGTGCGCCGGCGCCAGGGTGAGGCCGGCCGACTCGGCCACCTCGGCGACGGGGTGCTCGAGCCCGACGGGCTCGGGGTCACAGGCATTGACGATGACCGGACCCAGCTGGACGCCCGCCGTGTCCTCGAGGGTGTAGGCGGATTCGATCGTCTCGGAGACCGGCAGCTCCTCGGGCAGGGTGACCAGGATCACGCGGCAGCGGGCGGGGTCGCTCAGGAGCTCGACGACGTCCTGGGCCTGGGTGCGCAGGGGACCGCCCCGGGCCGCGCCGACGAGTCCGCTGGCCGAGGTCAGGAACGTGATGGCGTGGCCCGTGGCCGGGGCGTCCACCAGGATCAGGTCGGCGATGCGGTCCCGCTCGAGCTGTTTGACCTTGCCGAGGACCAGCACGTCGCGGATGCCGGGGATGGCGGTCGACACGACGTCGAGGATCCCGGAGTGCGCCAGCCGCTTCGAGACGCGCTTCAGGCCGTGGTCCTCGAGATACTCCACGAGCGCGTCGTCTGGCGTGAGCCGGCGGGCCTTGACGGCGCCCGCGGGCCCGGCCGGACCATCCGGGAGCGGCGGTGCCAGCAGGACTTCTTCGTAGCCCAGGTCTCCCGGGCGGCCGAAGGCGGCCGTGATCCCCGACTTGCCCTCGAGCTCCACGATGAGCACCGATTTGCCTGCTCGGGCAGCCATCTTCGCCAGTGCCGCGCTCATCGTCGTCTTGCCCACGCCGCCCTTGCCGGCAACGACGATGACGTGGCTCTGTGCGCAGAAGGTACCCACGTCCATGCTGGGCCGAGCGTAGTGGCCGGGCCCCGGCCGCAGATCGATCGTCGGCCAAAGATCCTGGTCACACCCCTTGAAAGCGAACACCCCCGGCGGTAGCTTGACCCCAGCGGGGGGATCCGATGTGCCTTATCGGGGGGTTTTGATGCACCAGGGACAAGACATGTGGCAATTGAAGGCGGCGTGCCGGGGACCGCAGGCTGCGGTCTTCTTCCCGCCGTCGCACGCGGAACGCAAGGAGGAGAAGGCCTCGCGCGAGATGCGGGCCAAGACCATCTGCGACCAATGCCGCGTCCGCGGCGACTGCCTCGACTACGCCATCAGGATTCGCGAGCCGCACGGGATATGGGGTGGCATGAACGAGCTGGAGCGCAAGCTCATGCTCGACCGCCGGGCCAGCTGACCGGACCACTCGCACGACAGCGCCGAGCCGCCTCAGTGCGGGGGCGTGATCTTCAGTTCCTCGTCGGCGGCCGACACGGCGTGGCTGTCGCACACGGCGGCCGGCTTGTCGTTGTCGACGGCGCAGATGGCCGCCGTGATCTCGTTGGCCGCCGTCACGACGGCCTGGGTGAGCGGGCTGGCGGGCGTGCCGAGGTCACCGGCGATCTGGCTCTGTGAGAGCCCGGCGAGGACGCCGGGGGCGAAGCTGGCGCCGTTGAGGACGTAGCGGTTCGCCACGTCGGTCAGCGCGAACGTGTCGGCGGTCTGCCCGTAGCTGGCGATGGCCGCTGCCTGCTTGGCGTCGGGCCGTTGCAGGCCCAGGTAGCGCCCGCCCGTGGGGTTCAGCGAGCTGTAGCGCTCGACGGACTCGAAGACGACGTACTTGCTCGTGTACGACCGTGTTGACGACGCGTTCCAGAAGGTGAAGGTGGACAGGTCGGCGAACGCGGTGCTCGCGCTCGACTGCATGAGCCCGAGCTGGTCGAAGGTGCCGAAGCGTGACAGGGCGAGGATCAGGGGCCAGCGCTGGACCGCCGCGTACGGGGCGAACTCGGCCCCGTAGAAGAACACCACCGGCTTGGACGACCCGTCGGGGGCGCTGGCCAGCCACAGGGGAGTGGTGCCGGACCCGGTTGGTTGTGGCGCCTGCACGGGGGTCGCCGGCGAGGTCACCCCCACGGCGTCGTAGACCGATGCCGGCACCGAGTTCATGGTCGAGACGAGCGACGGGGGCGCGGGGTTGAAGGTCTCCACGGTCGACGTCGTGCTCGGCCCCGAGTTGTCCCGCACCAGGACGAGCGCGCCGAGCAGGATGATGGCGACCACGATGAGCCCGAGAGCGAGATAGCGACGCGGGATGTGGCGCAACGTGGTCGGCGACGCGGGCAGGCTCATGGGACCGGGTCAGGTTAGTCAAGGGGTGCCCCCGTTTCGGAGGCGCCGCCTCCTGCTGCCGGTACCCTTCTCCGGCGTGCCTCCCTCGGCTTCCCCTCCACCGCCGGCCTCTGCGGACGGGTCGGCCTCGGCCCCCGTCGAGATCCGCCCGGCCGCCACGGTGATGCTGGTGCGCGACGCCCCCGCGTCGTCGGGGGGGACCTCCCTCGAGGTGCTGATGGTGCGGCGCAACCTGCGCTCGGACTTCGTCGGCGGGGCCTACGTGTTCCCCGGCGGTGCGGTCGACCCGTTGGACGGGGGTCCCGAGGCGGAGGCCATCTGCGCCGGTCGGACCGATGCCGGCGCCAGCGCACTGCTGGGCTTCGAGTCGGGCGGGCTGGCCTACTGGGTGGCCGTGGTCCGCGAGACCTTCGAGGAGGCCGGCATCCTTTTGGCCCGGCGCGAGGACGGCCCCGATCTCCTGGCCGGCGATCCCGAGGAGGAGGCCCGTTTCGCGGCCGAGCGGGCCGCCGTCAACGAGGGCACCCGGCGCTTCCTCGACGTGTGCCGGGCCGAAGGCCTGCGCCTCTCGGCCGGCGACATCCACTATTTCGCCCACTGGATCACGCCGCGGGGCGCCCCGCGGCGCTACGACACTCGGTTCTTCGTGGCGGCGGCGCCCCCGGGCCAGATCGCGGCGCACGACGCCGGAGAGACGATCGCCGAGGTCTGGATCTCGCCGCACGACGCATTGGCCCGGCACCGCGCCGGCGAGATCGAAATCATCTTCCCGACCATCCGCAACCTTCAGGCCATCGGGCGCTTCGCCACCAGCGCCGCACTGCTCCGGGCGGCGGAGGAGGCCTCGAGCGCCGTCCCGGCCATCGAGCCACGGGTCGTGCCGGACGGCAACGGCATGCGCATCGTGCTTCCGGGCGACCCCGGCTACGAGCGCGGTGCAGTGCCCGACCCGGGCGACGGCGGCGCGCGGGGCGACTTCAACGAGGCGGTGCGCGAGGTGTCCATGCGGGCCAACGAGCAGGGCCCCGACACGGCGCCCGGACCGCGTCCGCCGGGCGAGAAACCCACCGATCGATCGTGATCCCGGCGGTGCCGGACTTCGGCATCGGCCTCGCGCCCGCGCCGGGCCGCGTGGACGAGGTGGGACCTGGCGTCCTGCGCCTGACCGCCCCCAATCCGGGTCTCATGACCGGGCCGGGGACGAACACGTACCTCGTGGGCAGTGCCGAACCGGTGGTCATCGACCCCGGCCCCGCCGATGCCGCGCACACTGCGGCCATCGTGGCGGCCGCCGCCCCGCTGGGGACGGTCCGCGCCATCCTCGTCACGCATACGCACGCAGACCACGCGCCCGGTGCCGCCGCCCTGGCCGCGGCCACAGGTGCCCGCGTGGTCGGCTTCGGGCCCGCCGAGGGCTTCGAACCCGACGAGCTCGCCGGGGAGGGATGGACCCTGGCGTGTCCGGGCACGCGCGGCCAAGGGCGATCTGACGCTGCGTGCCCTGCACACGCCGGGCCATGCCTCGGACCACCTGTGCTGGCTCGTCGAGGAGCAGGACCTGTTGCTGACCGGCGATCATGTGATGCACGGCTCGACGGTCGTGATCCGTCCCCCGGACGGCGATCTGCACCAGTACCTGGCGAGCCTGGCCCGCGTCCGTGACGTCATGCCCGCCATTCAGACGCTGGCGCCCGGGCACGGGCGATTGATGGGCCACGTGCCCGAGGTGGTCGATGCGCTCGTGGCGCATCGGCTGGGGCGCCACGAGACCATTGCGGCTGCCTTGACGAGCCGTGGCGAGGGCACGGTCGACGAGCTGCTGGCCCGGGTCTACGGCGACGTCACCGAGCGGCAGCTGCCGGTCGCCCGGTACTCCCTCTGGGCGCACCTGCGGGCATTGGGACAGGAGGGCAGGGCGGTGCCGGCCGATGCGGCCAGCGGGGCGGAGGACAGCATCGAGACCCGCTGGGTCACCGTGTGACAACCTGCTGAGGACGCCTCCGAGGGGCCGGCATCCGGCCTCAGTCGGTTGCGCCGCCGCCTTGGGCCACCGCCGCCTCGACCCGCTCCATGAGGCGCGCCGAACAGCCCTGCACGTCGACGACCGGCGCCACGTCCTCGGCGATCAGCCGGGCCATCTCCTTGAAGACGAGGCCGAGCTCGCTGTCGCCGCCCGCCATGGCGACGGGCACCCCGATGTCCCCACCGGCCGCCAGATCCGGGTGCAGCGGGATGGAGCCGAGCAGCGGCACCCCGAGGCCGTGGGCCAGGCGGGCGCCCCCGCCCGATCCGAACAGCGCGTAGGTGGTGCCGTGTTCGCAGGTGAAGTCACTCATGTTCTCGATGACCCCGGCCACCCGCAGGTAGCCGCGGCGGGCCATGTCGGCCGCCCTGGCGGCCACCTTCTGGGCCGCCACCGGTGGCGTCGTGACGACGAGGAGCTCGGTCCGCGGCAGGAGGCGGGCCAGCCCCATCTGCACGTCACCGGTCCCCGGGGGCAGGTCGATGAGCAGGTAGTCCAGATCGCCCCAGTGGGCGTCCTGGAGGAACTGCTGCACCGCGCGGGTCAGGACCAGCCCGCGCCACATGATCGCCTGCTCCTCGTCGGCCAGGAAGCCCATCGACAGCACGCGGACCGTGCCCGATCCGATGGAGCGCTCGAGGGGGATCATCTTCCCCGCCCGGGCCTCGACGTCCCCTTCCATGCCCAGGAGGCGGGGGACGGAGAAGCCCCAGATGTCGGCATCGAGGATGCCGACGACCAGGCCCCGGGAAGCCAGCGCCACGGCCAGGTTGACCGTGACGGACGACTTGCCGACGCCCCCTTTGCCCGAGGCGATGGCCAGCACGCGGGTCGACGTGGCGATGGCCGTGTCGGGCGCGTCCTCGCGCGCCTTCCACCGGGCCCGCGCCATGACGGCGGCCCGCTCGTCCGCATCCATGGCCGCCACCTGCACGTCGACGGAACGGACCCAGTCGAGTGACCGGACGTGGTTCACCACGTCGCGCTCGATCTGGCTGCGCAACGGGCAGGCAGCGATGGTCAGGGCCACGTCGACGATGACGTCGCCCCCATCGACGGAGATCCCCCGGACCATGCCGAGGTCCACGATGGTGTCGCCCAACTCGGGGTCCACCACCGACCGCAGGCAGTCGCGGACCTCGTCCACACGGATCGCCTGCGAGGCCTCCTCCGAGAGGGGCTTCGGCGCGGCGGGAGTGGTCATAGTCAGGAATTGTACCTGCGTGGCAGCGAATTCCGGCCCTTCCTGACTTGGGTGCTCGGCTCCGCCCGGCGCCGGTAACATAGGCACGTCCGTGGCGCACCGTGCACCTCGGGCTGTCGGTCGCCAGGCGTACGGCGCAACGAGGAGGATCCAGTGACGACGATGTCCACTTCCGTCAACATCGGGAAGAAGCCGGCACCGGTGACGCTCAGCGACGATGCCGCGGCCAAGGTCGCCGAGCTGCTGGCCCAGGAGGAAGGCGAGGAGCTCGCGCTGCGGGTTGCCGTCAAGCCTGGTGGCTGCTCCGGCTACAGCTACGAGATGTTCTTCGACACCGAGGTCATGGCCGACGACGTGGTGCGCGAATTCGGCGCCGTGAAGGTCGTCGTGGACTCGGCCAGCGCCGAGCTGCTGACCGGCTCCATCCTCGAGTACAGCGACGGCCTGCAGGGCGCCGGCTTCAACATCATCAACCCCAACGCCACCCGCACCTGCGGTTGTGGCTCCTCCTTCAGCTGAGCCTCGGGCACCCCGCCCTCTGAGCGGATCCGGCTCCACCTTCGAGCGACCCCCCGGCTTTGGCGCGCCCGCGCCCGGGTCCGTCCCGTTCGTCCTCAACGGGGACGAGGTGGCGGTCGAGGACGGGATCAGCCTTCTCGATGCGCTGCGAGAGGAACTCGGCTGCCGCTCCGTCAAGGACGGTTGTAGCCCGCAGGGTCAGTGCGGCTGTTGCACGGTGTGGGTCGACGGGGCGCCCCGCGTCGCCTGCGTCACGCCCGTCCGTCGCGTCGCCGGGCGCCAGGTCACCACGCTCGAGGGAGCGCCCGAGGAGCTGCGCCAGCGCTGGGCTGCCGCGTTCGTCCAGCACGGGGCCAGCCAGTGCGGCTTCTGCACACCCGGCATCGTCCTCCGGCTCGCCGCGCTCGAAGGGGCGGGACCGGGGAGGCCGCCGTCGCGCCGCGACATCGAGGCGGCCTTGCGCGCCCACCTGTGCCGGTGCACCGGCTGGCAGTCCATCGTCGACGCCGCGTGCAGCGCGCTGGGCGTCGACGGTGCCGCGAGGCCGGCCGCGGGCGATCCTCGGAACCCGCTGCTGGCGGCATGGCGGGCCCAGGTCGAAGGGCCGGCGTTTCAGAGTTCGGGCCCCGAGGTGGTCCTCGGCGGCGGGGGCTTCGCGGACGACTCGGCGCCAGCCGATGCCCTCGTCCAGCTGGGCGCCGGTGGCGCCCTCGCCCCCGGCTTGCGCGCCGCCCGGGCCGGGAGTGGCCGCGTGCAGGGGAGGAACAGCACGGTGCCGCTGTCGCATCCCGTCGAGGTGCCCGACGGTGACTGGGCCCTCACTCTCCAGACGTCCTGGGTCGAGCCCGCGTACGTCGAGCCGGACGCGAGTTGGTCCCGCCCCGGCCGCGCCCCCGCCTCCCCTCTGGCGAACGGCGGTGCGTTCGGGGGCAAGCGCCGCAGCCCGGTGCCGACCGACGCCCGGGAGCTGGCCGACGCCAGCGGTGCTGCTGTCCGTGTGCTGTGGCGGCGTGAAGACGTGGTGCGCCGCGGGCCCAAGCGCCCGCCCCTCGCCATCGCTCTCCGTCCCGATGGGACCGGCCTCGTCCGGGTCGGGCGCACGGGGCATTCGGCCGTTCTCGAAGCGCTGGTCGCCCGAGTGCGGACACGCTGCCCGGGCGTGGAGGTCGAAATGGTCGACGTCGTCGGGCCGCCCGTGTCCTCCGACCTGCGCGGCGCGGGCTGGGCCGAAGTGCTCGCGGCGCAGGCTGTGCTCGACGCCCCCGCCGACCAGGACCGCGCCGCGGGCCACGGCGAGGCGCGCGTCGACGTTCCCGGTGCGGGCACGGCCCGCGTCGAACTCCACGGCGATGACGGGTCGCGTGGCCGGGTCGAGGTCGACGTGTGGGCCGGCGAGATCCTCTGTCCCGTGACGCTGCGCTCCTACGCGCTCGGTGCGGTGCACCAGGCGCTCGGCATGGTGTGGAGCGAAGGGATCGCCGTCGACGTCGCCGGCGAGCCCGTCGACCTGACCATTCGTTCCTTCGGCATCCTCGCCGCGCGTGACATGCCCGAGGTCACGGTCCGGCTCCACCACGAGGACCGCTGGCCCGTCAACGGATCTGACGCGGTGTTCGTCGCCACCCTGGCCGCGGCATGGATGGCTGAAGGGTTGCCCGGTCGCTGGCCGACACGGCGCGACGCCGTGCGTGCGCCATCGCATGACGTGGCACCATCGGGGGGCTGAGAGGAGCACGCATGAGTCCTGCCGTTGGTCCCTACTCCCCCGTGCGCCGCGTCGGTGACTGGGTCATCACCTCGGGTCAGGTGGGCGTGGCCACCGACAGCAGTGGCACGGCCGGTCTGGTCGAGGGCGGGACGGTGGACGCAGCTGCGACAGGCACTGCAGAACGTGGCGGAAGTGCTCGCTGTCGAGGGCGCGACGCTGTCCGACGTCGTGAAGACCACGGTCTTCCTCCTCGACATGTCGGAGTTCAGCGCCGTGAACGAGGTCTGGGTGGAGTACTTCAGCGAGAACCGGCCCACGCGCTCGGCCGTCGCGGTGGCGGCGCTCCCGATCGGCGCCCGGATTGAAGTCGAAGCCTGGGCCTACGCGCCGGTCGTCTGAGCCGACGGGGCCGCCGACGGCGCCCCTGCCGCTCCCGAGGCGCCGTTGCGTTGCCCGATGCCGGGGTGCCAGGCCACCTGCCCGAAGCGGTAGCCGACAGAGCGGACGGTCTGGATCAGGTGGGCGTGCTCCTCGCCGAGCTTGGCCCGCAGGCGCCGGATGTGGACGTCGACCGTGCGGGCGCCGCCGTAGTACTCGTAGCCCCAGACCCGGCTCAGCAGCGTCTCGCGGGTGAAGACCTTGGCCGGGTGGCCCGCCAAGAAGCGCAGGAGCTCGTACTCCATGTAGGTGAGGTCGAGGACGCGGCCCGACACGGCGGCCTGGTACGTCTCGAGGTTGAGCATGAGGGGCCCGTACTCAATGATGTCGGGCCGGAGGCTCTGGCCGGTGCGCCAGAAGAGGTGTTGCAAGCGCGCCACCAGCTCGTCGGGCCGGGAGGGGAGGACACAGAAGTCGTCGTAGAGGTCGTCGCGCAGCAACAGCTCACCGACCTGGTCGGTGCCGATGGCCAGGAGCAGCGGGGTCATGGGGACCTCGCGCAGCCGGAGGTGGCGGCAGAAGGCGACGGCGGCGGTCATGTCGTCGCCGGCGACGACCAGCGCACCCGAATACCCGGTGGTGCGGCCGTCGGGGCCGGTGGCCGCCATGTCGTCGGGCCCCGTCACGCTCTGGTGGCCGAGCCCCGCGTTCTGCAGCGCGAGGGTCACCTCGGCTGGGAGTTCGGCTGGGAAACAGAGGAGGGGGTCCATCGGTTCGTGGCGATCAGAGAAGCGGCAGGTAGCGATCCAGCTCGAATTGGGTCACCTGGGCCTGATAGGCGTCCCACTCCTCGCGCTTGTTCCGGATGAACCATTCGAACACGTGGTCGCCGAGCGTGTCCGCCAGCAGTTCGGAGCCTTCCATCTCGTTGACGGCGTCGTGCAGGCTCGAGGGCAACTGTTCGATCCCCTTCTTCGCCAGTTCCTTGGGGGTGAGCGAGAACAGGTTGTCGTCGGCCTCGGGCGGCAGCGGGTAGTCCTCCGCCAGGCCGCGCAACCCGGCGGCGAGAATGACCGCGAAGGTGAGGTAGGGGTTGCAGGCGCTGTCGGGCGCCCGGTATTCGAGCCGGGTCGACTCGGACTTTCCCATCTTCACGACGGGTACGCGCACCAGAGCCGATCGGTTGTTGCGGGCCCAGCTGACGTGCACGGGCGCCTCGTAGCCGCCGATGAGGCGCTTGTAGGAGTTCACCCACTGATTGCTCACGGCGGTGATCTCGCGGGCGTGATACAGGAGGCCGGCGATGAAACGGCGCGCCACGTCGGAGAGCCCGTATTCGTCGTTCTCGTCGACGAACGCGTTGCGCTCGCCTTCCCACAGCGAAATGTGCGTGTGCATCCCCGAGCCCTGCACGCCGGCCAGCGGTTTTGGCATGAAGGAGGCGAAGACGCCTTCCTGGCGCGCCATCTCCTTGATCACCATGCGGGTGGTCATGACGGTGTCTGCCATGGTGAGCGCGTCGGTGTAGCGCAGGTCGATTTCGTGCTGGCTCCGCGCGTCCTCGTGCTGGGTGTGCTCCACGGGAATGCCCATCTCTTCCAGCATGAGCACCGAGCGCCGGCGGAGGTCACTCGTCAGGTCGGCCACCGACAGGTCGAAGTAGGACCCGGAGTCGAGGGTGACCGGGCCCCGTTCCGGGTCGGCGTCAGCGAAGTAGAAGAACTCGACCTCCGGTGAGGCGAAGAAGGTGAAGCCGGCAGCGCGGGCGCGCTCGAGCGTGCGGCGCAGCGCGTGCCGGGGATCACCCTCGAACGGTGTGCCGTTGAGGTTGGCGATGTCGCAGAAGACACGCGCCACCTGTGCGTCGTCGTGGTGCCACGGCAGCAGCTGAAAGGTCTTGGGGTCGGGACGGGCCAGGACGTCGGCTTCTTGGACCCGGCTGAAGCCGTCGATGGCCGAGCCGTCGAAGGTCATCCCTTCGTCGAGCGCGTTCTCCAGCTCGGTCGAGGTGATGTTGAACCCCTTGGGGGTCCCCAGCACGTCGGTGAACCACAGCTGGACGAAGCGGATGCCCCGCTCCTCCACGGTCCGGAGCACGTAATCCCGCTGACTTTGCACCGCACAAGCTTTGCATGCCCGGGACGGCGCCCTTTCAGGAACCTCGTCCGGCGCCCCCATCGGGCAGGGTGGGGCGCGCCGGTACTCTGGGGAGATGCCGCATCTGCGCCTGGCCGCCGCGCAGCTCAACACCGTCGTGGGCGACCTCTCGGGCAATGTGGACCGGGTGCTGAGCGCTTTGGCTGCCGCCGAGGCGGCAGGGGCGGACATCTGTGTGGTGCCCGAATTGGCCATCCCGGGGTACCCGCCCGAGGATCTGCTCCTCAAGCCGGGGTTCGTCGCCGACAACGTGACGGCGCTCGAAAAGGTGGCCGCCGCCACCGGGGACTGCGCCGTGGTGGTCGGGTTCGTCGGCGCGGCGCCGGGAGGGGTCGGGTTGGCCAATGCGGCCGCAGTGTGTGCGGGCGGCCGCGTGGCGGGCGTCTACCGCAAGCGCTTCCTGCCGAATTACGGCGTCTTCGACGAGCAGCGGTGGTTCGTGCCGAGCAACGAGCCGCCATCGCTCTTCGGTGTGGCCGGCGCCTGGGTCGGCGTCTCCATCTGTGAGGACGTGTGGTTCGACGACGGTCCTGTCGCGCAGGCCGGCCATGGCGGCGCCGACGTCGTGGTGAACCTGAACGCGTCCCCGTACAACCGGGGCCGGCGGGCCGAGCGCCTCGCCATGCTCTCGGGGCGGGTGGCCGAGGCGGGATGCGCCATCGCCTACGTGAACCAGGTCGGTGGCCAGGACGAACTGGTCTTCGACGGGGACTCACTCGTGATGGCGGCCGACGGGACACTGATCGGATCGGGCGTCCAGTTCGCCGAGGATCTCGTCGTCGTCGATCTGCCCGTCGGATCCCACCCGTCCCGTGCCGTGACCGAGCTTCTGCCGCGGATCGCCGTGACCGAGCCCCGCCGGGCGGACCGGCCACCGTTGCACCCGGCACCGCCCCAGCCTGCTCTGAGCGACCACGCCGAGGTCTACGCCGCCCTCGTTCTCGGCACGCGCGACTATCTCGGCAAGAACGGCTTCTCCGAGGCCGTCATCGGGCTGTCGGGCGGGATCGACTCGTCCCTGGTGGCCACCATCGCCGTCGATGCGCTCGGCGCGTCGCGGGTGCACGGGATCTCCATGCCATCGCGCTATTCGAGCGAGGGATCCCGCGACGACGCGGGTGCGCTCGCTGAACGGCTGGGCATCGACCTCAAGACGGTCGCCATCGAGGAGGCACACGTTGCGTTCGCCTCCATGCTGGCGCCCCTTCTCGGGCGCGAGCCCTTCGGGTTGACCGACGAGAACCTGCAGTCGCGCCTGCGCGGCGTGCTCCTCATGGCGATGTCCAATGCCAAGGGATGGATCGTGCTGACCACCGGCAACAAGAGCGAGATGGCCACGGGATACTCCACGCTGTACGGGGACTCGGCCGGGGGCTTCGCGGTGATCAAGGACGTGCCCAAGACGCTCGTGTACGAACTGTGCCGCTACCGCAACACCCAAGCGGTGCTCGAAGGGTTGCCCGGACCCATTCCCGACAGCGTGCTCGACAAGGCACCCTCGGCCGAACTGCGCCCGGATCAGCGCGATGACCAGTCGCTCCCTCCCTACGAGGAACTCGATCCGGTCCTCCAGGGCTACGTGGAAGGCGACCGCACCGCGGCCGAACTCGTGGCCGAGGGATTCGACCCCGCGGTGGTCGACCAGGTCGTCCGCCTGGTCGACGGAGCGGAGTACAAGCGACGTCAGATGCCGCCCGGCGTGCGCATCACGACGAAGGCCTTCGGCAAGGACCGGCGCATGCCCATCACGAACCGCTATCGCTCCTCGGCCCTGGGGGAGTTCGAGGAGGCGGGCGGTGCCTGAGGTCGACCTCGCCACGAGGCGGTGGCGCGGCATCGACGAGCTGGCCCGGCTGATCGGCGCCTACTGCTGGGTGGAGAACCGGATCTTCGAGCTGACCGGGGTATGGGCGACGGGGGTCGGCGACGGCCCGTGGGGCGGGCTCGAACCCGTGCAGCGGGTCTGGTGCGCGGGCGTGTCCCGGCGTCACGGCTTGCTGGCGGCCCGCTGGGCCGAGCGGCTCCCGGTGCGCGCCGGTGTCGACCGGGGCGCGCTTGTGACTGCACCGGCCGGCCCGTTGGCCGGTGGGTTCGATGCGCTGGCCGCCGCATCCGACGTGCGGGCCGGCGTGGCGGCGCTGGTCGAGGTCATCCTCCCCCGCCTGCAGGGCATCTACGGCGTGCACCGGCAGACGGCGAGCCCGGTCAGCGAGGCCTCGGTGCTGGAAGTCCTGGCAGGGGCCCACCGGGACCTGACCGCCGAGATCGGTGGTGGTCGAGCCCTCGTGGAGGGATCTCCCGAAGGGCTGAGGAGGGAGGCGGCGCTCGGGCGCCGGATCGAACGGGCGTTTGACGAAACCGACGTTTTCCCTGCTGTACCCGCATCTTGACAGTGCCATTACACTGTCTGGGCAGCCCTCGTACGCCCGAAACGGTCGTCGGCTGCGTTATCACGAGCGCGACAGCCCGGCCAGGTTCCCCTGCCGAGGTCATGGGACGGAAGGTTTGGCGAAGATTTTGGCCAAGGAACGAATTGAGCGCGATGACGAGGACCTCGTCCGGCTCTACCTCACAGACATCGGTCAGTACCCGCTGCTGACAAAGGACGACGAGGTCCGGCTCGCGCAGGCCATCGAGGCCGGACGCGAGGCCGAGGCGGACGTCGCCAAGGCGCCCAAGGGGTTGACGACCGCCAAGAAGCGGGAGCTTCGCCGGGCCGTCATGGAGGGCGAGCAGGCCCAGCAGACCTTCGTGCAGTCGAACCTGCGCCTGGTCGTCTCGATCGCCAAGAAGTATCAGGCCTCGGGGCTTCCGCTCCTGGACCTGATTCAGGAGGGCAACCTCGGTCTGATGCACGCCGTCGAGAAGTTCGACTGGCGCAAGGGGTTCAAGTTCTCCACCTATGCCACCTGGTGGATCCGCCAGGCCATCACCCGCGGCATCGCCAACACCGGGCGGACGATCCGCCTGCCCGTGCATGCCGGTGACACGCTGGCCCGCGTGCAGAAGGCTCAGGCGCGCCTGGAGCTGAAGCTGGGCCGCCCGGCCACGCTGGCCGAGCTGGGCATCGAGGTCGAGATGCCCGAGGACAAGCTCGTCGAGGCGCTGCGCTTCCGTGCCGAGCCCCTGTCGCTGTCGGAGCCTCTGCGCGAGGACGGCGACGCCGAGCTGGGCGACGTCGTCGAGGACCGCTCCGCCGAGTCGCCCTTCGAGGTGGCCGCGGTGTCCCTGCTCCCCGACGAGATCGGCCGGTTGCTCTCCCCGCTCGACGAGCGCGAGCGCGAGATCCTGCGCCTGCGCTTCGGGCTGGACCGGGGCGAGCCCCGCACCCTCGAGGAGGTCGGCGAGCACTTCAACCTGACCCGTGAGCGCATCCGACAGATTGAGGCCCGGGCCATGTCGAAGCTGCGCCACCCGTCCTCGGACACCGGTGCGCGTGATTTGCTCACCGTCTAGCTGCGCGTAGGCTCTCCGATTATGAAGAAGCTCCTCATTCTCGCCGTGCTGGTCGCCCTGGGCGTTCTCGCCGCCCGCCGCCTGCGCGAGGCGTAGAAACCCTCAAGCGCCCGCACTAGGCGGGCCGCCCCGCCAAGCGAGCAGCGGCGTGACGGCCGCGCAGGCCTCGCCGCCACAAGATGAGTGCCGCGCCGGCGACCGCCAGGCTTGTCGTCACGACAGGCGTGGTGCGTCCGACCCGGTCGCGCAGGCGGATCGGCTTGACGAAGTTGCGTACCTCCCAGCCGCGTTCTCGCGCCACCTTGGCCAGGGCCCGGTCGGGGTTGACCGCCACCGGGCGGCCCACTGCCTCGAGCATGGGCAGATCCGTGCCCGAGTCCGAGTAGGCGCTGCTGGCCGCCAGGTCGAGCCCGGTGCGCTCGGCCAGCTCGCGCATGGCCGTGGCTTTCGAGTCGCCGTAGGCGTAGAAGGCCATGCGGCCCGTGTAGCACCCCTGCTCGTCGACTTCGCCCCTCGAGCAGATGGCCCCGTCGACGCCCAGCAGATCGGCGAGGGGCAGCACGATCTCCTCGGGTGACGCGGACACCAGGTAGACGCGGTGACCAGCGGCCCGGTGCAGCTCCATGAGCTCGAGGGCCTCGGCGTACATGATCGGCTCCATCGTCTGGAGCATGGTCTCGCGCACGATCTGGCGGACCTGGGCCCGGTCCCATCCCTTGGTCAGCGCCAGCATCGATTCGCGGACGCGGACGAGCCGCTCCTCGTCGGCCCCGAAGTAGAGGTAGATCAGCTGGGAGATGGCGGCCCGCGCCACCATCCGCCGGTTGATGAGGCCGCCCTTGAGGAAGGGCCGCCCGAACGCGGCGATCGACGCACGGTCGATGACCGTCTTGTCGAGATCGAAGAAGGCCGCCTCCATACCTTTAATGGTACGGGTGACCGGACCCCCGCCTTGAGCCTCCGTGACAATCGGAGGGCGGGCCCGTGAACATTCGGTGCCCCTGAACTGGGGCGTCGCGGGGTTGCCGGCTGGTTGCGGCTACGGCCTCTGCTCGGCAATGAACAGGGCGTGCACGGCGTCCTCGGCATCCGCCGTGACCAAGACGAGGACCTCGTCACCGGACTGGAGCGTCGTGTCGCCCCGCGGGACGACGAGGCGGTCGGCCCGGACCACGGCCACGACGACGGCGTCACGCGGGAAGGCCAGATCGGCGATGGCGATGTCGTTGGCCGGCGAGTCGTCGGCCAGGGTGATCTCGACCAGGTGGGCCACGCCGCCCTTGAACTGCAGCAGCCGGACCAGCGAGCCGACCGAGACCGCCTCCTCGACGAGGGCGGTCAGGAGCTGCGGCGTCGAGACCGAGACGTCGACCCCCCAGCTTTCGTTGAAGAGCCACTGGTTCTTGGGGTGGTTGACCCGGGCCACGACGCGGGGGACGGCGAACTCCTGCTTGGCCAGGAGCGAAATGACGAGGTTGTCCTCGTCGTCGCCCGTGGCGGCAACCACCACGTCGACGGTGGCGAGGCCGGCCCGGTCGAGCGAGGAGACCTCACAGGCATCCGCCGCCACCCAGGTGATGTCGAGGGTGGGGCGCAGCCGCTCCACCAGCTCGGGATCCTGCTCGAAGAGGAGCACCTCGTGGCCGTTGGCGTGCAGGTCGGACGCGATGGCGGTGCCCACGCTCCCTGCGCCCGCGATGGCGACCTTCACTTCCCGCCGTCCTGGGCTCGCCCGTCGGTGCGGGCCAGCATCTCGTCGAATTGGTGCAGGGCGTCGTCGAGGACTGCGATGTGGAGGACATCGCCTTCCTGGCCGACCAGCTCGCGGCCGTCGAGCCGTGGCACGCCGGCGCGGGTGACCGAGACCAGGCTCAGGTGCCCGGGTTGCTCGATCTCGGAGAGGGGCCGGCCGGCCCAGTCCTCGGGCAGGGAGCGGTCGACGAGGGTGAGGCGTCCGGTGGCGTCGGACCAGTCGTTGACGTCCTTGTCGGGCAGCAGGCGCCGGCGGACCTGGTCGATGGTCCATGTCACGGTGGCCACGGTGGGGATCCCGAGTCGCTGGTAGATCTCGGCGCGCCGCGGGTCGTAGATCCGGGCGACGACGTTCGGGATCTTGTAGTTCTCCCGGGCGATGCGCACGGTGAGGATGTTGGTGTTGTCACCGCTGGTGACCGCAGCCAGGGCGTCCGCCTCGAGCGCGCCCGCCTTCTCGAGGTCGTCGCGGTCGAATCCCGAGCCCACGATGCACGGGCCGTCCCACTCCTTCAGCCGCCGGAAGGCCTTGGCCGACTTGTCCAGAATGGCCACCGAATGGCCTTCGGCGGTGAGCGAAAGGGCGAGCCCCGACCCCACGCGGCCACACCCGACGACGATGACGTGCACGCCACAGTGCAACACGCCGCGTCGGGTCTTGCAAAGGCGGGGCGGGGGCGTGGACGGGCAACCAGGTGATTGCTTCTACTGTGTGCCCGTGGCGACCCCGATCACGGCGGCCTCGGAAAAGGCGACCGCACCTCCGGTGCCGCTCCCGGGGCTCACGGCAGAATCCATCCCCGAGACCCGCCGCTACCGCCTGAAGAACAAGCTGCTCGGTCCGCCCCTGGTCACCGAGCAGCTCGCCTCGGAGCGCCTGGCTCGACCCATCGCTCTGGGGGTGCTGGCGCCCGACTGCATCTCGTCCTCGGCCTACGGCACCGAGGAGATGCTGACCCAGCTGGTGCCCTACGTCGGCCTGGCCGCCTTCGCCCTGGTCGTTCCCATCACCATCGCCATCCTGGCCGTCCTGTTCTTCGTCACCCTCTCCTACCTCGAGGTGATTCAGCTCTACACGAAGGCCGGCGGCTCCTACGTCGTGGCTCGCGACAACTTCGGGCCGCGCATCGCCCAGATCGCGGCCGTCGCGCTGCTGATCGACTACACGGTCACGGTCGCCGTGCAGACGTCGGCGGGGACCGCCGCCCTCACCAGTGCGGTTCCCAGCCTGGCGAGGTTCACCGTCGAGATCACGGTGATCGTCATCCTCATCCTCCTCTACGGGAACCTGCGCGGCATCCGCGAGGCGGGGACCTACTTCGCCATCCCGACCTACTTCTTCATCTTCTCGCTGGCGAGCGTGATTGTGATCGGGTTCGTCAAGGAGGCGCTGGGAACGCTGCACTACATCCCCTTGCCGCCCGCCAACGAGCTCTATGGCGGGAAGATCGGCACGCCCGGCAACGGCTGGCTGATGGGGCTCGCCTTCATCTTCCTCCTGCGCTCCTTCGCCAACGGCGGGTCGTCGCTCACGGGGCTCGAAGCCATCTCCAACGGGGTGAGCAGCTTCCGCAAGCCGGAGGCCAAGCACGCCCGCCAGACGCTCGTGGCCATGAGTTCGACACTGGCCTTCCTGGTGCTGGGCGTGACCCTGCTCGCCCGGTGGACGCACGCCGTCCCCTACGCAAACGGGACGCCGACGGTGGTGTCGCAGGAGGTCCGGGCCGTCTTCGGGACGAGCGCGGTCGGCCACGTCGCCTTCTACCTCGTGCAACTGGCGACCATGCTCATCCTCTACACGGGTGGGAACACGAGCTTCAACGGGTTCCCGTACCTGGCCAGCTTCGTGGCCGGCGACCGCTTCTTGCCGCGCCAGCTGACGCGGCGCGGCCATCGGCTCGCGTTTTCCAACGGGATCCTGGTGCTGACGGGCGTGGCCCTGGCGCTCGTGCTCGTGTACAAGGCACAGGTCGACGGGCTGGTGGCGCTCTATGCCATCGGCGTGTTCACCGGCTTCACCATGGCGGGCTCGGGGATGCTGAAGCACCATCTGACGGCGCGCGCGGGCCACTGGCGACGTGGCGTCGCCGTCAACGGGTTCTCCGCCTTCCTGTCCTTCACCGTGGTGCTGATCTTTGCCATCGCGAAGTTCAAGGAGGGTGCCTGGCTGATCTTCGTCGTCGGACCGCTCCTCTACATCGGGCTCATCCGCTTGCACCGCCAGTACGTGGCCGAGGCCGGGATGCTCGAGACGGGGGTGGCCGAAGCCTCCGAGGAGCCCATCCTGCGGCGCCACGTGGTCGTCGTGTTCGTCGACCGCCTCGACATGGCGGTGGTGCGCGCCCTGCAGTACGCCGCGCACGCTGACACCGGACGACCTCCGTGCGGTGCACTTCGACATCGACACCAAGGCGGCCCGGGAGCTCGAGGCCGAATGGGGTCGGTTCGGCCTGGGCCGGCTCCCGCTCGACATCATCGAGGTGCCGGACCGCCGCCTGGGCCGGGCAGCGATTGAGCTCGTCGCCGATGCGACCTTGGACGGCGACACCGAGTGCACGGTCCTGCTGCCGCGGCGCAGCTACGGCCGGGTCTGGCAACGCTTCCTGCACGACAGGACGGCCGACAAGATCGCCGCCGTCCTGGGCCAGGTCCCCCACGTGAGCGCCACCATCGTCCCGTTCGCCGTGGGCGGCCGGTTCGGTGAGCGTGTCCGCTCGTACGGCCGCTCGGTCCAGCGTGCCCGGCTGGCGGACGCGCAGGGTGGCGGCGCCGCGCCGGTCGACGACCAGGGGCGCACCGGCGTCGACCGGATGGGGCGTCGGGACGGGCCCAGGCGCCCGACGAGCGTCCTGGCGGCGGACCAGACGCTGGCGCAGCGGGCCGGCGCCACGACACCCATCGCCTCCGTCGTGCCGCGCCAGCGCATCCGGGTGGCCGGGCGGGTGAAGTCGGTCAGGGTCCAACCCCGGGCCGGGACCTCGAACCTGGAGTGCGTGCTCAGTGACGGGACCGGGGGCCTGCTCCTGGTCTTCCAGGGGAGGCCGAAGATCGCCGGGATCGAGCCTGGTGCCCGGCTGGTGGCCGAGGGCATGGTGGGGACCTGGGGCCGCCGGCCCGCCATGCTCAACCCCTCCTTCGAGCTGGTGCAGGGGGCGCCGAGCGACCCGGCAGAAGCCTGAGCCTTTCGCCCGTGCCGGAGCCGCCCGGGCGAAGGCCAAATTGCCCGACCGGTCGCCAGTCGCTAACGTCCCCCCCGGCCCGGCGTCGGGTGCGACCCCACCGCGGCGCCGTCGGCCTGGGGTGACGACATCGAAGCAATGGTGCTGAGCGCTGCCGCACCGCACGGAGCAGGGCGCCTCCATCCCCTCCTCGCCAGACGGACAGGAACAGAAAGGGCACACCGGGAATGATCAGACTGCTCGCAGCCAAGGGTGGCTACCAGGCCTTCCACCTCGGTGGAGTCGACAAGACCTGGCTGTACATCTGCCTGGTCGCCGGCATCGTCGGCATTGCCGCCGGCCTCCTGCTCGCGCGCAACGTCCTCTCCTTCGACCAGGGCACCGCGAAGATGAAGGAAATCGCGCTGGCGGTCCAGGAGGGGGCCCAGGCGTTCCTGGCGCGGCAGTTCCGGGCGATCGTGATGATCATCATCCCGCTGGCCATCCTGATCTTCTTCACCGCCACCAAGGTGGTGCGACCCGACGGCAGCGTGGCCCTGACCTTCCAGCAGGACGGCATCTACCGGGTCATCTGCTTCCTGTTCGGCGCGGCCTTCTCCGGCCTGACGGGTTTCATCGGCATGAGCATCGCCGTGCAGGGGCAACGTGCGCACCGCGGCAGCGGCCGCGCAGGGCGGCGGCATGAAGGAGGCGCTCCGGGTCGCCTTCCGCACGGGCGCCGTCACCGGCATGCTCTGCGTGGGCCTCGGCCTGGTTGGCGCCACCGCAATCGTCCTCATCTTCCAGAACTCGGCGACGGCCGTCCTGATCGGCTTCGCCTTCGGCGCCTCCCTGCTCGCCCTCTTCATGCGAGTCGGCGGCGGCATCTTCACGAAGGCAGCCGACGTCGGGGCCGACCTCGTGGGCAAGGTGGAAGCCGGCATCCCCGAGGACGACCCGCGCAACGCGGCCACCATCGCCGACAACGTGGGCGACAACGTCGGTGACTGCGCCGGCATGGCCGCCGACCTCTTCGAGTCCTACGAGATCACGATCATCGCTGCGCTGATCCTGGGCTACTCCGCCTTCCGCTTCCACCACACGACGGCCGCGGTGCTCTACCCGCTCATCGTGCCGGCCATCGGGATCTTCGCCTCCGTCATCGGTGTCGTGGTGGTGCGGGCCCGTACCAACGACCGCAACGCGCTGGCCCCGATCAACCGCGGTTTCTGGCTCGCTGCCGTGCTCACGGTGATCGGCGCCTTCTTCGTGGCGCAGTACTACGTGCACGACCTCAAGGTCTTCTACGCCGTGCTGACCGGAGTCGTCCTGTCGCTGGTGGCCAGCCAGATCACCGAGCAGTTCACCTCCACCGAGCGCGGGCCGGTCAAGGAGATCGCCGCATCGGCACGGACCGGCCCGGCCACCACTGT
The DNA here is from genome assembly GCA_963744045.1 of uncultured Acidimicrobiaceae bacterium. Lineage (GTDB taxonomy): Bacteria > Actinomycetota > Acidimicrobiia > Acidimicrobiales > RAAP-2 > Bog-473. Next base: position 5,796 of record CAVUSB010000006.1, on the reverse strand, counting down.
GCTGGCGGGCATCTCCATCGGTCTCGAGTCCTCCGTCTGGGCCATCATCGCCATCGCCATCGCCATCGGCGTGGCCATCGGGCTGGGCGACGGCAACATTGAGCTCACCTTCTACCTGGTGGCCCTGATCGGCATCGGCCTCCTGGCCACCGCGGGCATGGTCGTCTCGGAGGACAGCTTCGGTCCGGTGTCGGACAACGCGGCGGGCATCGCCGAGATGTCGGGCGAGTTCACCGGCGAGGCCGAGCGGGTCATGGTCAGCCTCGACGCCGTGGGCAACACCACCAAGGCCATCACCAAGGGCGTGGCCATCGGATCTGCCGTCATCGCTTCGGTTGCACTCTTCGCCTCCTTCATCGAGACGATTGGCGATCAGCTCCCGAGCCTGCACGCGTCGGGCGCCAAGCTGTTCTCGATCATTCAGATCAACGTGGCCAACCCGACGACGTTCATCGGGCTCCTCATCGGTGGCTCCATCGCCTTCTTGTTCTCGTCCCTGGCCATCCGCGCCGTCGGTCGGTCGGCCGGCACGGTCGTGCTCGAGGTGCGCCGCCAATTCCGCGAGCACCCGGGCATCATGGACTACACCGAGAAGCCCGAATACGGGCGGGTGATCAGCATCTGCACCGCAGCGGCCCAGCGCGAGCTGGCCACCCCGGCGCTCCTGGCCATCCTGGCCCCCGTGATCGTGGGCTTCGGCATCAACTACCTGGCCCTCGGCGCCTTCTTGGCCGGGACCATCCTCACGGGCCAGCTCCTGGCCAACACGCTGTCGAACTCGGGCGGTGCGTGGGACAACGCCAAGAAGTACATCGAAGACGGCAACGAGGGCGGCAAGGGCTCCGAAGCCCACAAGGCTGCCGTCATCGGCGACACCGTGGGTGACCCCTTCAAGGACACGGCGGGCCCGGCGCTCAATCCGATGATCAAGGTCATGAACCTGGTCTCGCTCCTCATCCTGCCTGCGGTGATCTCGCTGCAGCACCACACGGGAGCCCGTCTCGCCATCGCCGGCGTCGCCCTGGTGATCCTGCTCGGCGCGCTCGCCTTCTCCAAGCGGGGGTCCGAGGCGATGGACGCCGACTCGGCCGATTCGACTCCCGCTGTGGCAGCAGCCGCGCCGGTCGATTGACCTGCTCAGGCGCATAGCGAATCGTTCTGTCGACGCCCTGGTCGTAGAGCCCTGCCCTTGACAGGCGGGGTGGCGTACCCCCACTCTGACGTGACCATGCCCACCCTTTTCCCCACCCGATTGCTGCGCCGCGGGGTGTGCCGTGGGTAAGGCGCTCGTCATTGTGGAGTCGCCGGCCAAGGCGCGGACCATCGGCGGCATGCTGGGGCCCGACTTCATCGTCGAGTCGTCCATCGGCCACATCCGCGACCTGCCGCGGGGAGCCGACGAGGTCCCGGCCGCCTACAAGGGCGAGTCGTGGGCGCGGCTCGGTGTGGACGTGGACAACGGCTTCAAGCCGCTCTACGTGGTGTCCTCCCCCAAGAAGTCCGTCGTGGCCAACCTGAAGAAGCTGCTGAAGGGCGCCGACGAGCTGTATCTCGCCACGGACGAGGACCGCGAGGGCGAGTCGATCGCGTGGCATCTCTCCGAAGTGCTGTCGCCGACCGTCCCGGTCAAGCGCATGGTGTTCCACGAGATCACCCCGGCCGCCATCGCCCGCGCCGTCGAGGAGTGGCGCGATCTCGACCGCCGCCTGGTGGACGCCCAGGAGGCGCGCCGCATCCTCGACCGCCTCTACGGCTACGAGGTGTCTCCCGTCCTGTGGCGCAAGGTCATGCCGCGCCTGTCGGCCGGCCGGGTGCAGAGCGTGGCCACCCGCATGGTGGTCGAGCGCGAGCGGGCCCGCATGCGCTTCCGCTCCGCCACCTGGTGGGGCGTCGACGGCACCTTCACCAACGCCGCGACGTCGGGCTTCGGCGCCGCGCTGATCGGCTTGGGCGGGGCCACCGTCGCCACCGGCAAGGACTTCGACGAGCACGGGGAGCGCACCGGCAAGAGCGACGTCCGGGTGCTCGGCGAGGAGGAGGCGACGTCGGTCGCCACCGCGCTGGTCGGCCGCTCCTTCACCGTCAGCGCGGTGACCGAGCGGCCCTTCCGCCGCTCGCCGGCGGCGCCGTTCATGACCTCGACCCTGCAGCAGGAGGCGGGCCGCAAGCTCCGCTTCAGCGCGCAGCGGGCCATGCAGGTGGCCCAGCGCCTCTACGAGCAGGGCTTCATCACCTACATGCGCACCGACTCGACGACGCTCTCGGACCAGGCGCTGACGGCGGCCCGGACCCAGGCCCGGGAGATGTACGGCGATGCCTACGTCCCCGACGCGCCGCGGCGCTACGAGCGCAAGGTCAAGAACGCGCAGGAGGCCCACGAGGCCATCCGTCCCTCCGGCGAGACGTTCCGGACGCCCGAGCAGGCCGGCCGCGCCCTGTCGGGCGACGAGCTCCGCCTGTACGAGTTGATCTGGAAGCGCACGGTGGCCTCCCAGATGAACGACGCCACCGGGACGAGCGCGCAGATCCGCTTGACGGCCGAGGTGCCCGAGGGCGTCGCCCAGGGGCAGGAGGCCGAGTTCTCCGCCAGCGGCCGCGTCATCGCCTTCCCGGGGTTCCTGCGCGCCTACGTCGAGGGGGAGGACGACCCTGACGCCGAGCTGGCCGACCGCGAGGTCGTGCTCCCGGCGCTGGCCGTGGGCGACGTGGTCGAGGGCAGCGCGTTCGAGCCCGGCTCGCACACCACGCAGCCGCCGGCCCGCTACACCGAGGCCTCGCTCGTCAAGGCCATGGAGGAGCTCGGCGTGGGGCGCCCCTCCACCTACGCCAGCGTCATCGCCACCATCCTCGACCGCGGCTACGTGTGGAAGAAGGGGACGGCGCTCGTGCCGAGCTTCACCGCCTTCGCCGTCGTCGGGCTGCTCGAGCGCTACTTCGGCGACCTGGTCGACTACGGCTTCACCGCATCGATGGAGGACGATCTCGACGAGATCGCCGCCGGGCGCGAGGAGGCCCTGCCCTGGCTGACGCGCTTCTACTTCGGCACGAACGTCCCCGGCGCCAGCAACGGGCACGGCGAGGAGGTCGAGGCGGTCGGCCTCAAGGCCTCGGTGGCGACGCACCTCAGCGAGATCGACGCCCGCGAGATCAACTCCATCCCCCTCGGGAACGGGACCGACGGCGAGCCGATCGTGGCGCGGGTCGGCCGCTACGGCCCCTACCTCCAGCACGGGGAGGACCGGGCCTCCATCCCCGACGACATGGCCCCCGACGAGCTGACCATCGAGCGGGCGGAGGAGATCCTGGCCGCGCCCTCCAACGACCGGGTGCTCGGCACCCACCCCGAGAGCGGGCTCGACGTTCAGGTCAAGGCCGGGCGCTTCGGGCCCTACGTGCAGGTGGGCGAGGTCGTCGAGGGCGGCGACAAGCCGCGCACGGCGTCGCTCTTCTCCTCCATGGAGCCGAGCACGCTGACGCTGGAGCAGGCGCTGCAGCTGTTGCTGATCCCGCGCGTCATCGGGACGGACCCCGAGACCGACGAGGACGTGGTGGCCCACAACGGGCGCTTCGGCCCGTACCTCAAGCGCGGCGCCGACACGCGCAGCCTCGGCAGCGAGGAGCAGCTGCTGACCGTGACGCTGCCCGAGGCGCAGGCGCTGTTCGCGCAGCCCAAGCAGCGCCGGGGCCGGGCCGTCGGCCGCGCCGTTGCGCGAGCTGGGCACCGACCCGACCACCAACCTGCCCGTCGTCGTCAAGGACGGCCGCTTCGGCCCCTACGTGACCGACGGCACCACCAACGCCAGCCTGCGCAAGGGCGACGTCGTGGAGTCGATCGACATTGAGCGGGCGTCCGAGTTGCTGGGCGAGCGCCGGGCCGCCGGCCCCTCGACGCGGAAGAAGAAGGCGGCCAAGAAGGCCGCGCCGGCCAAGAAGAAGGCGGCGGCGAAGAAGGCCCCGGCCAAGAAGACGGCAGCCAAGAAGGCGGCCGCCAAGAAGAGCGGGGCGACCAAGAAGGCCGCCGGCACCAAGAAGGCTGCGCCGACCGAACCGTTCTGAGATGCCGGCCCGGGGTCGCCTCATCGCGCTCGAGGGCATCGACGGCTGCGGCAAGTCCACCCAGGCCCGCGCGCTCGCCGAGGCCCTCGGAGCCCGGCTGACCTTCGAGCCCGGCGCGACGCCGGTCGGGGCCCGCTGCGCGAGCTCCTGCTGGCGCCCGACGGTGCACCGCCGACGCGCGCGGGCCGAGGCACTGCTGATGGCGGCCGACCGCGCCGAGCACGTGGCCCGGGTCTTGGGCCCGCCCTGGCCGCGGGCGAGTGGGTGGTGAGCGACCGCTACGCCGGCTCGACCATCGCCTATCAGGGCTACGGGCGGGGCCTCGACCCGTCCGCGCTCGACGGGCTGGTCCGCTGGGCCACCGGCGGGCTGGCCGCGGACCTCTCGATCCTGGTCGACGTCAGCGTCGACGTGGCGGCGGCCCGCCTGGCCGCGTCGGGCCGGGTGGTGCCGACCGGATGGAGCGCCTCGGGCCGGACTTCGCCGGCCGGGTGCGCGAGGGGTTCCTGGCCCAGGCGGCGCTGGACCCGGACGCCTGGCTCGTCGTCGACGGGACGCTGGAGGTCGGCCGCGCTGACGGCGCATATCGTGGCCTGCGTGCGCGAACGACTCGGTGACGCGCCCGCCGGGCGCCGGTGACGGCGGACCGTCCCGTCGCCCGAGCTCTTCGCCGGCGTCGTGTCGCAGGACGCGGCGGTGGCGGCGCTGCGCGCCGCGGCGGCCAACCCCGTGCACGCCTACCTCTTCCGGGGCCCGCCCGGGAACGGCGGGCTCGCCGCGGCATACGGGTTCGCCGCCGCCCTCCTGTGCCCCGAGGGGGTTGCGGGGAGTGCGCGACCTGCCGGGCGGCCCTGGCCGGCACCGAACCCGATCTGCACGTCGTGCGCCGCAGCGGCGCTCGGTCTCCATCGCGACCTGCGCCAGGTCGTCACGCTGGCGCAGCGGCGCCCGCTGCACGCGGCGCGCCAGGTGATCGTCGTCCTCGACGTGCATCTCGTGCTCGACCGTGCGCCGGTCCTGCTCAAGACGCTGGAGGAGCCTCCGGGGACACGGTCTTCGTGCTGCTCGCCGACGACGTCACCCCGGACCTGGTGACCATCGCCAGCCGCTGCGTCGAGGTCGCCTTCCCGCCGGTGCCGCGGGAGGACTGGTGCAGTGGCTACCGACTCGGGCGTCCCGGCCGACATGGCAGCCGTCGTGGCGGACAGCAGCGGCGGCAATCCCGAACGGGCCCGCGTCATGGTCGACGACCCCGACGTGGCGGCCCGGGTCGCGCTGTGGACGTCGGTGCCGGACGAGCTGACCGCGGCGGGGATGACGGCAGCCGGGATGACCCGGCGCGTGCTGGAGTCGGCCGACCGGGCGGTGGAGCCATTGCGCGCAGCCCACGCCCGCGAGATCGAGTCGTTGACCGCGGCCGCCAAGGAGATGGGCGAGCGCGGCCTGCCCGGGCGCAAGGAGATCGTCGACCAGCACCGACGCGAGGAGCGGCGCTTCCGCACCGACGCCCTGCGGGCGGGGCTCGGCGTGTTGGCCCGGGCCTACCGCGGTCGTGTCGTCCGGGCGGCCACGGCGCGACTGGTGGTGGGCGACCGGACGTCCGCAGCGCCACGGAGGCCGTGGGCCTGATCACCGAGACGGCGGCGGCGCTGCCGCGCAATCCCAACGAGACCTTTCTGGTGCAGTCCCTCTTCGTGCGGCTGGCGGCGCTGGCGGCCTGAGGCCTCTGCGCCCCCGGGG